>NZ_JNFG01000204.1 GCF_000729995.1 Caballeronia sordidicola
CCCCCAAATCCCGTCCACCGGTGCGAACAAAAAACCAGGCCTAAAACTAAGTGCAAATCCCGATGATTGCGCTGCATCATTGGCGCGACAATAGGGCCTGCGCGCGTGTTGCACCGCAGGTCTGCATCACCATTGTGCAGCACGCAAGAAATGCAACAGCACCACAGCAAAATCGCAACGGCAACGGCGCGTACCCAACACAAACACCGCCGGCCAAATCACGGGGAATGCGCCAAAAGCGCACCGAGCTGAAGCTGAAACAAAAGCTCAAACAAAGCACGGAAGGGGACATGATTCTCGGCGATACGATTCTGGAAACCCGCGGCCTGACAAAAGAGTTCAAAGGCTTCACCGCCGTCAACGGCGTGAACCTGCGCGTGCGTCGCGGCTCCATCCACGCATTGATCGGCCCCAACGGCGCAGGCAAAACGACCTGCTTCAACCTGCTCACCAAGTTCCTGGAACCCACCGCAGGACAAATCGTCTTCAACGGCATCGACATCACCGGCGAACGTCCCGCGCAAATCGCCCGTCGTGGTGTCATCCGCTCGTTTCAGATTTCCGCTGTATTCCCGCATTTGACAGTGATGCAGAACGTGCGCATCGGCTTGCAACGCTCGCTTGGCACGTCGTTCAAGTTCTGGAAAAGCGAACGGGTTCTCCATGAACTTGATGATCGCGCCATGGACCTGCTCACTCAGGTCGGGTTGACCGATTTCGCGGATACCACAACGGTCGAACTTTCCTATGGCCGCAAGCGCGCGCTCGAAATAGCAACCACGCTGTCGATGGAACCCGAACTCATGCTCCTCGATGAGCCCACGCAAGGCATGGGTCATGAAGACGTCGACCGTGTGACTGCACTGATCAAGAAAGTATCGGCAGGGCGTACGATCCTGATGGTTGAACACAACATGAACGTGATCGCGGGTATCTCCGACACCATCACCGTCCTGCAACGCGGCGAAGTGCTCGCCGAGGGCAGCTATGCAGAGGTATCGAAAAACGCGCTGGTGATGGAAGCCTACATGGGCAGCGCCGACGCCTCACTTGCGGGAGCGCACGCATGAGCACGATCGTGGAAGAGCGCCGCGCGGAACAGTTGCGTGAGGCGTCGACTCAGGAGCCTGCGCTCGAGCTTGTTGGTGCACAAGCATGGTACGGTGAATCGCACATTCTTCATGGCGTGGACCTGACCGTGCATCGAGGCGAAGTGGTGACGCTGCTCGGACGCAACGGAGCCGGCCGCACCACAACGCTGCGCGCCATCATGGGTCTTACGGGGCGTCGCACGGGGTCGATTCGTATCGGCGGACATGAAACCATCGGCATGTCGACGCACAAGATCGCGCACTACGGCGTGGGATATTGCCCGGAAGAACGCGGCATCTTTTCAAGCCTCTCGTGCGAAGAGAACCTGATGCTGCCGCCGCTCGTGGGCCCAGCGAAAGACGCCATGTCGATCGATGAAATCTATTCGATGTTCCCCAATCTGAAGGAACGCCGCGTCAGCCAGGGCACGCGTTTGTCCGGCGGCGAACAGCAGATGCTGGCCGTTGCGCGCATATTGCGCACCGGCGCGAATCTGCTGCTGCTCGATGAAATATCAGAAGGGCTCGCGCCTGTCATCGTGCAGACGCTCGCGCGAATGATCATCATGCTGAAGGCGCGTGGCTACACCATCGTGATGGTCGAACAGAATTTTCGTTTTGCCGCGCCGCTCGCCGATCGCTTCTATGTCATGGAGCACGGGAAGATCGTCGAGCATTTCAATTCCAGCGAACTCGAAACGAAAATGCCGGTGCTGCACGAGCTGCTCGGGGTTTAGGACGTTAAACGCGCGCTCAACGCAAGTTCAACGCATCAACATGCGGCTCACCGCAAGAACAACAACTCAACGGAGACTGTAATGAAGAAGAAGACCCTCGCGCGCCTGTCGGGACTCTGCCTCGCGGTTGCCGCGGCCACAGCTTCGCTGGTGGCCGGCAATGTCCAGGCAGCCCCCGGCGACACGGTGAAGATCGGCTATATCACGGACCTGTCCGGCCTGTATGCGGACATCGATGGGCCGGGTGGCCTCGAGGCCATCCGTATGGCAATCGCGGATTTCGGCGGCAAGGTGAACGGCAAGCCGATCGAACTCGTCTACGCGGATCACCAAAACAAGGCGGACATTGCCGCATCGCGGGCGCGTGAATGGATTGACCGCGACGGCGTGAACGTGATCATCGGGGGCACGAATTCGGCAACCGCGCTGTCGACGAACCAGGTCGCCGGTGAGAAGAAGATCCCGTACATCAACATTGGTGCTGGCGCGGACAACCTGACCAACGAGCAATGCACGCCGTACACGGTTCACTACGCGTACGACACCATGGCGCTCGCCAAGGGCACGGGATCGGCCGTGACGAAGCAGGGTGGCAAGACGTGGTTCTTCCTGACAGCCGACTACGCATTCGGCAAGGCGCTGGAAAAGAATACGTCGGACGTGGTGAAGGCGAATGGCGGGCAGGTGCTCGGCGCGGTGCGCCATCCGTTGTCGGCCTCTGACTTCTCATCGTTCCTGTTGCAGGCGCAATCGTCGAAAGCGCAGGTGCTGGGTCTGGCGAACGCCGGCGGCGACACGATCAACTCGATCAAGGCCGCGAAGGAATTCGGCATCACCAAGACGATGAAGGTCGCTGCGCTGCTGATCTTCCTGTCGGACATCCATAGTCTCGGCCTCGAAACCGCGCAAGGTTTGGTTGCAACCGACAGCTGGTACTGGAACAAGGACGCAACGACCCGCGCCTGGGCACAGCGTTACTTCGCCAAGATGAAGAAGATGCCGACGAGTCTTCACGCAGCCGATTACTCCGCCGTCACCACGTATCTGAAGGCAGTACAAGCGGCGGGCACGACGGATAGCGACAAGGTGATGGACCAGTTGCACAAGATCAAGATCAACGACTTCTACACGCAGAACGGCTACATCCGTGCGGACGGAAGCATGATCCACGACATGTACCTGATGCAAGTGAAGACGCCGGCGGAATCGAAGGAACCTTGGGATTACTACAAAATCACGGCGACCATCCCGGGCGACCAGGCTTTCGACACCAAGGCGGAGTCGCGCTGCGCGTTGTGGAAATAAGCGGCCGGTTTATAGCGGCACTGCGGATTCATGTGTAACGCCGAGGGTTTGAATCGTCGCGACACGTTCCGCATGATCGATCGACGCATGACGGCTTGCTCATCTTGAGCCAGGCGGCATGCGTCGAAACTACTCTCACGGCAGATTCAATGGAAATTTTCGGCATTCCGCTCGCGGCGATGATGAGCCAGTTGCTGCTTGGGCTGGTGAACGGATCGTTCTACGCCATCCTGAGCCTCGGCCTCGCGGTGATTTTCGGCCTGCTCAACGTGATCAACTTCGCCCACGGCGCGTTGTTCATGCTGGGCGCCATGCTCACATGGATGGGGTTCTCGTATTTCAATGTGCCGTACTGGGCCATGCTCGTGCTCGCGCCTTTGGTAGTGGGCGTGTTCGGCATCATCATCGAACGGACGATGCTGCGCTGGCTCTATAAGCTCGATCATCTGTATGGCTTGCTGCTGACGTTCGGCCTGACGCTGGTGATCGAAGGCGTGTTCCGCGCGATCTACGGTTCATCGGGCCAGCCTTACGACGTCCCCGAACTGCTGTCCGGCGCGACGAATCTCGGCTTCATGTACCTGCCGAATTATCGCGCGTGGGTGGTGCTGGCATCGCTGGTCGTGTGTTTCGCAACGTGGTTCGTGATCGAGAAAACGCGGCTGGGTGCGTATCTTCGCGCGGGTACCGAGAACCCGAAGATGGTCGAGGCGTTCGGCATCAACGTGCCATTGATGGTCACGCTCACTTACGGTTTCGGCGTGGCGCTCGCGGCATTCGCGGGCGTGCTTGCCGCGCCGGTGATCCAGGTGTCGCCGCTGATGGGACAGTCGATGATCATCACCGTCTTCGCGGTGGTCGTTATCGGCGGAATGGGGTCGATCATGGGATCGATCCTGACCGGCCTCGGGCTTGGCGTGATTGAAGGGCTGACACGCGTGTTCTATCCGGAAGCGTCCGCGACGGTCGTGTTCGTGATCATGGCGCTGGTGCTGCTCGTGCGCCCGGCAGGACTTTTCGGCAAGGAAAAATGATGGTTAGGAAAGTGCTCTACGGCGTGTTGCTTGCCGGCCTGATCGCGGCGCCGTTCCTCGGCGTGTACCCCGTGTTCATGATGAAAGTGCTGTGTTTCGCGCTGTTGGCCGCAGCCTTCAATTTGTTGATCGGCTATACGGGACTGCTTTCGTTCGGCCACGCGATGTTCCTCGCCAGCGCGGGTTATTCCGCCGGTTACGCTATCCAGACGCTCGGCTTTACGCCGGAACTCGGCGTGCTTGCAGGCACGGCAGTGGCGACATTGCTGGGTCTCGTCGTTGGCTTGTTCGCGATCCGGCGCCAAGGCATCTACTTCGCGATGGTCACGCTGGCGCTCGCGCAGATGGTCTATTTCGTGTTCCTGCAGGCGCCGTTCACGCATGGCGAAGATGGCATGCAAGGCGTGCCGCGCGGCAAGCTGTTCGGCGCAATCAGCCTCAGTTCCGACCTGACGCTTTATTACGTCGTGCTGCTGGTGATGGTGCTGGCGTTTGGATTTATCGTGCGCGTGGTGCATTCGCCGTTTGGGCAAGTGCTGATCGCGATCAAGGAAAATGAGCCACGCGCGATCTCGCTGGGTTACGACACGTCGCGTTTCAAGCTGCTGGCGTTTGTGTTGTCGGCGGGATTGGCGGGACTGGCCGGCGCGCTTCAAACGCTGGTGCTCGGTTTTGAAACGCTCGGCGATGCGTACTGGACCATGTCCGGCCTCGTCGTGCTGATGACCCTGGTGGGCGGCATGAGCACCATGTTCGGACCCTTGGTCGGTGCATTCATTATTGTGGCTCTGGAAAATCGTCTCGGCGATATCGGGAGTGCGCTGTCTTCGCTCACCGGTATAGATTGGTTCAACTCGCTCGGAGAGTCAGTGACGATCGTGACGGGCCTGATTTTCATTGCATGCGTGCTGCTGTTCCGGCGCGGTATTGTGGGGGAAATCGTCGCACGGGTGAGGCCGCTGCGCGGCTAGAACGACAGGAACGGAAGCAATGTAATTTAGTTGGCGATCCGAACTATATGTCGTGAGGAGCAGTGGTTTTCCCGCGGTTTCCTGCGGCATTTGACAGCACCTCGATAAACGGACGCCCAATAAAGGTGCTAACGTGCACCACTAGGGTAAATGCTAGGTTGTCGGTATTCGTTGCGCAATCTAATATCCGTTTCAGTTCTGTTGCACCCGAATTTTGAGGTGGAGAACGAGGAGACAACGAGGCATCAAGTGCCCGACCGAAAGCGCTGTTGGATGATTCCAACAGCGCTTTTTATTTGTGCTCCGAGCTTTTGCTCACTCTCGGATTTTCACATCCAAACCAATTTCTTCAGCCGGGATTAAAGGGCCTGAAACGGCCTTCGAACGCCCGCGATTTACATTAACTTAATCATTTTCGTACGGGTTTTCCCGAGCATTTTCCAATGCGTGCGTTGGCGCGCATTCGCGCGCTCGAATGCCTTCAAAACGCTTGCCCCACCTGGTTCTCGTCCGCTACACTCGCGATTCACCGACCGCGTGGTCGGGATATAAAAATCGTAAAATCGCGCCAGTGAACAAAACACATTTACGGGGCATATCAATGAAGTTGGCTTTACGCTGGATCTCGACGGCGGCATTCGTCGCGAGCGTGTCCGCAGTGGTAAGTACGCAGGCTTTTGCAGACGTAAAGATTGGCGTGACGTTATCGGCAACCGGCCCGGCTGCATCGCTGGGAATTCCGGAAAAGAACACCATTGCGTTGTTGCCGAAGGAGATCGCGGGGCAGAAGATGGAATACATCGTCCTCGACGATGCGACCGATTCCACCCAAGCGATCAAGAACGCGCGCAAGTTGACGAGTGAAGATCACGTCGACGCCCTGATTGGTTCCACGGTGGTGCCGAATTCACTGGCGATGATCGACGTGGCGTCCGAGACCTCCACACCCATGATCTCCCTGGCTGCAGCGGCCACGATCGTCGAACCGATGGACGCCAAGCGCGCGTGGGTATTCAAGACGCCGCAGAACGACATCCTGATGGCGACCGCGATCGCGCAGCATATGTCGAATCATGGCGTGAAGTCGGTGGCGTTTATCGGTTTCAGCGATGCTTACGGCGAGAGCTGGTTCAAGGAATTCACCAAGGCAGCGGATCTCGCGAAGATCAAGGTGGTCGCTAACGAACGGTTCGCGCGCAACGATACATCGGTGACAGGGCAGGTTCTCAAGGCCATGTCGCAGAATCCCGATGCCGTGCTGATCGCGGGCGCGGGCACGCCGGCCGCGTTGCCGCAAAAGACGCTGAAAGAGCGGGGCTACAAGGGCACGATCTATCAGACGCATGGCGTGGCGAACAACGACTTCCTGCGCGTGTGCGGCAAGGATTGCGAAGGCACGTTCCTGCCGGCCGGGCCGTTGCTGGTGGCCGCGCAGTTGCCCGATTCGAATCCGGTGAAGAAGTCGGCGCTGACTTATAAGCAGGCTTATGAAAATGCGTATGGCGCGGGTTCGGTGTCCACGTTCGGCGGTCATGCGTGGGACGCCGGCCTGTTGCTGCAACGGGCGATTCCGATCGCATTGAAGAAGGGGCAGCCGGGCTCGCAGGCGTTTCGTGAAGCGTTGCGCGCGGCTATCGAGAGCACCCAGGATTTGCCCGGCTCGCACGGGATCTTCAACATGAGCGCGAATGATCACTCAGGACTCGATCAGCGGGCGCGCGTGATGGTGGAGATCGTCGGCGGGCAGTGGAAGCTCGCCAAAGACTGACGGGAATCCACACAAATATATGAACCGACTAAAGGCGCGTTGCTTCGAACGCGCCTTTTTTTCTGAGCGTTATCGAGACGATGTTTTAGATGGGCTCGGCTGTATAGGCCTCATGGCCAACGCTGAGGGAAAACGAGTCTAGGCACATGCAATGACCGAAAATAGATTGAGCGGCGATTAAGCCAGGACCGCGCAACACAGATTCATAACAACTCGCAGTAGCGTACAAGGCGTGCGCGATGGCATAGCGTCTGGAGACGATGCAATGAAAAAGACTCACTCGTGGAAGTGGCAAGGACGGCTGACGAGCGCGGCGCTTGGCGTAACGCTCGCCTTCGGTGCCGGCGCGGTGTTCGCGCAGGTGAAGATTGGCGTGACGTTATCGGCAACAGGGCCGGCGGCATCGCTTGGGATTCCCGAGAAAAATACGATCGCGTTGTTGCCGAAGGAGATCGGCGGGAAGACGGTGGAGTACATCGTGCTCGACGACGGTTCCGACACCAGCCGCGCCGTGCAGAACACGCGCAAGCTGATCGATGAAGATCACGTCGACGCTATCGTGGGCTCGACCGTCACGCCGAACTCGCTTGCGATGCTCGACGCCGCGAGCCAGGGCAAGACGCCGATGATCTCGATGGCCGCATCCGCCGCAATCATCTCGCCGATGGACGCCAAGCGTTCGTGGGCGTTCAAGACGCCACAGAACGACAGCCTGATGGCCGACGCGATAGCGGAATATATGGAGAAGCATGGTGTGAAGACGGTTGGCTTCATCGGCTTTGCGGATGCATACGGCGACGGCTGGTATAGCGTGTTCAACACCGCCGCGGCCGCGCACAACCTCAAGATTGTCGCGAACGAGCGTTTTGCCCGCACCGATACTTCGGTCACCGGTCAGGTGCTGAAGACCATGAGCGCAAATCCGGATGCCGTGTTGATCGCGGGTGCAGGAACGCCCTCGGCGTTGCCGGCCAAGGCACTGAAGGAGCGCGGTTACAAGGGCAAGGTCTATCAAACGCATGGGGTCGCGAACAACGACTTCCTGCGCGTATGCGGCAAGGATTGCGATGGCGAATTGTTGCCGGCGGGCCCGATCCTGGTCACGGATCAATTGCCGGACAGCAACCCGGTGAAGAAATCGTCGCAGGCTTATAAGGCGGCCTATGAGAAGGCGTACGGCGTAGGGTCGGTATCGACGTTTGGCGGCCATGCGTGGGACGCCGGGCATATGCTGGAACAAGCCATTCCCGAAGCGCTCAAAACGGCTCAGCCGGGCACCGAAGCGTTTCGTGCAGCGCTGCGCACTGCGCTGGAGAACGTAAAGGACCTGCCGCTCGCGCACGGCGTGATGAACACCACGCCGACCGATCACAACGGCCTCGATAAGCGCGCCCGTGTGATGGTGCAAATTGTCGACGGCAAGTGGAAGCTGCAGAACGACTAGTTTGTGGCGTGGACCGCGCTTGCGCGTCGTGAATTTGGCGCGTTAGCGTGCCGGGGTATCAACCATGGCCTGACGCTGCATTTCTCCCGCAGCACCAGGCCATGTTTCGATGGGCTGACCCGGCAGCCCCAGTTGCAGGATGCTCCTAAAGAGGCAGTATGGACTTATCGATTGCGGCGATTCTCGCGCAAGACGGCATCACCACGGGCGCGATCTACGCATTGCTTGCGCTCGCGCTGGTCCTCGTGTTTTCGGTGACGCGCGTCATCTTCATCCCGCAGGGCGAGTTCGTCGCGTACGGTGCGCTTACGTTGGCCGCACTGCAAACGCAGAAGCTGCCGGCAACGTGCTGGCTGCTGATCGCCATGGGCGTGGGGTGCTTTGTCGCGGAGAGTGCGGGCATCGCGCGGCATCCGTCCCGATACAGGCGGATAGGGCGCACGCTCGCCGTGCTGGCAGGCAAATACCTGCTGTTCCCGGTGGCGGTCTATGCGCTGACGCAAAGCGTGCTGACGCAGCCGCTGCCAATGATCCTGCAAGTCGCGCTCGCACTGCTGATCGTGATTCCGATGGGACCGTTCGTCTACCGGTTAGCCTACGAGCCGATCGCCGAAGCCAGCACGCTGCTGCTGTTGATCGTGGCCGTCGCCGTGCATTTCGCGATGGTCGGCCTCGGCCTGGTGATGTTCGGCGCGGAAGGCTCGCGCACGACCGCGTTCTCCGATGCGACGTTCAATCTCGGCAGCGTGTCGATCTCCGGACAGAGTCTCTGGGTGGTCGGGACGGCCGTGGTGCTGATCGTCGCGCTGTATCTGTACTTCGACCGCACGATCTCCGGGAAGGCCCTGCGTGCGACCTCGGTGAACCGGCTTGGCGCGCGTCTGGTGGGCATCGGCACAACGCAGGCTGGACGGCTTGCCTTCACGCTCGCGGCCGGCCTGGGCGCGCTCTGCGGCGTCCTGGTGGCGCCAATCACGACCATCTACTACGACTCGGGCTTCCTGATCGGCCTGAAGGGGTTTGTGGGGGCGATCGTGGGCGGTTTGGTGAGTTATCCGCTGGCCGCGGCGGGTTCGCTGCTGGTTGGGTTGCTTGAATCGTATTCGTCGTTCTGGGCGAGCGCGTACAAAGAGGTGATCGTCTTCACGCTGATCATTCCGGTGCTGCTGTGGCGGAGCCTGGCGAGCCCGCATTCAGACGAAGACGAGGAGTGACGCGATGAAATTCGTCCTGCGAAACAAGTTTTTCTGGGTATTCCTGCTGGTCGTGTTCGCGTTGCCGGTGCTGCCGAATCCGATCCGCACGCCCGAGTACTGGATCACGCTGCTGAACTACATCGGTTTGTATTCCATTGTCGCTATCGGTCTCGTGCTGCTGACGGGTATCGGGGGGATGACGAGCTTCGGGCAAGCGGCGTTCGTGGGTGTGGGCGCTTATTCAACGGCGTATCTCACGACGCAGTTCGGCGTGTCGCCGTGGCTTGCGTTGATCGTGGGCGTGGTGCTGACGGCGCTGATCGCGCTGCTGCTGGGCATGGTCACCATGCGCCTCTCCGGCCACTTCCTGCCGCTTGGGACGATTGCTTGGGGGCTGTCGCTGTTCTTCCTGTTCGGGAATCTTGAGTTTTTGGGGAAGTACGACGGTATCAACGGCATTCCAGTGCTCAACCTATTGGGATGGCATCTGGAATCCGGGCGGTCGATTTATTACCTGATCTGGGTCGTCGTGTTGCTCGCGGTCATATCTGTTCAGAATCTGCTTAATAGTCGGCCGGGGCGGGCGATTCGGGCGCTGCGCGGCGGCGGCACGATGGCGGAAGCGATGGGCGTGAACACCGCTTGGATGCGCGTGGTGATTTTCGTTTATGCCGCCGTGCTGGCCGCGATTTCAGGCTTCTTGTACGCGCATTTGCAGCGTGCGGTGAATCCGACGCCGTTCGGTTTGAACCACGGCATCGAGTTCCTGTTCATGGCGGTCGTGGGAGGTGTGTCGCATGTCTGGGGTGCGGTTTTAGGGGCGACGATCCTCACCGTTCTGCAGGATTATTTGCAGACGTTGCTGCCCAAGTTGCTTGGATCGAATGGCAATTTCGAGATCATCGTGTTCGGGATTTTGATGGTCTTGCTGCTCCAGTACGCACGGCAAGGGGTCTGGCCGTTCGTCGCCCGGCTCTTTCCCAGCGGGCCTCGCGCTCGCGCTCCTGAGCAGGCGGAAGCGCTGCCGCAACGCCCAAAGCCAGTCATCGGCGAGCCTTTGCTGATCGTCGATAAAGCTCGGAAGGAGTTCGGCGGCCTGGTCGCCGTCAACGACGTCAGTTTCCAGGTGAAAGCGGGCGAGATCATCGGATTGATTGGACCGAACGGCGCGGGAAAATCGACGACGTTTAACCTGGTCACCGGTGTGCTGCAAGCCACAAGCGGTTCGATCACCTTCCAGGGCGAACGTATCGATGCGCTGACTTCACGTGAAATCGTCAAACGCGGCATTGGGCGGACGTTCCAGCACGTACGGTTGTTAGCGGGAATGACGGTTCTGGAGAATGTGGCGATTGGTGCGCACCTGCGGGGAAAGACGGGCGTCTGGCGCAGCGTCGCTCGCCTGAACGCAGCGGAAGAAGGGCGTTTGATGGCGGAAGCGGCGAAGCAGATCAAACGCGTAGGCCTGGAAAAGCATCTTTACGATGAAGCCGGCAGTTTGGCGCTGGGCCAACAGCGGATTCTGGAAATTGCCCGCGCTCTATGCTGCGATCCGACTTTGCTATTACTAGACGAGCCTGCTGCTGGTTTGCGCTATCAGGAGAAATTGCAGTTAGCGGAGTTGCTGCGGCGCTTGAAAGGCGAGGGCATGAGCATCCTGCTGGTGGAACATGACATGGATTTCGTGATGAATCTCACTGACCGACTGGTAGTGATGGAGTTTGGAACTCGGATCGCTGAAGGGTTGCCAGAGGATGTCCAGAAAGATCCGGCGGTGTTGGAAGCTTATCTAGGTGGAGTGGACTGATGGCCGATGCAATTCTTCAAGTCGCCGGCTTGTCCGTTCGCTACGGCAAGGTCGAGGCGCTCCACGACGGAAAGCTTACCGTTGGTGCGGGGCAGATCGTTTCGGTTATTGGGCCTAACGGCGCGGGCAAATCTACGTTGCTCAACGCGATCATGGGTGCGCTTCCTTCTACGGGCTTTGCGAAGGGAACGGTGCTGTATCGGGACGAGGATGTTTCTACGCTGGCAATCGAGAAGCGGGTTTCACGTGGAATGTGCCTTGTTCCGGAGAAACGTGAGCTGTTTGCGAGCATGACCGTGGAAGACAACCTGGTTCTGGGTGCGTATCGACGGAAGCGCGCCGGCGAGCGCAATTTCCTCGATCAACTCGTTCACGTGTTCGACTTGTTTCCGCGTCTAAAGGAGCGCAGACAGCAAGCGGCGGGAACGTTGTCGGGTGGCGAACGGCAGATGTTAGCGGTTGGTCGTGCACTGATGGGTAAGCCCGATTTGCTGATGCTGGATGAACCGAGCCTCGGCCTCGCACCGTTAATCGTGAAGGAGATATTCCATATCATCAGTGCGTTGCGCCAAACGGGCGTCGCTACACTGCTGATCGAACAGAATGCACGTGCTGCGCTGCAGATATCGGATTACGGCTATGTGCTCGAGACCGGCGAATTCGCTATGGAAGGGGTTGCTAGCGAACTGGCTCACGATCCGAAGGTTATTGAGACGTACTTGGGGCTGGCGAAGAAAGTCGCATAACGACCTTATGGCCGAGAGAATCCCGATGGCGTGTTTCACGTGAAACACGCCATTTTTTTCGCGCTACGTTGTCGCTAACGGATTTCATCGCGACCTTGGTAGATCTCAACGGCATGTTTCACGTGGAACATGCCAATTTTTTCGCGTTAGCCATCTGGCTTGGATCGTGACAAAAGCTTACCCGTTATAATTCTTCGATATCTCTTTCGAAGGTCCGCCACGGCGCGCGGGAACCCATGCTTTATCCAACTGAATTCGATGTGATCGTTGTAGGTGGCGGTCACGCTGGAACTGAAGCCGCTTTGGCCGCCGCTCGAACGGGCGTGGCCACGCTTTTGCTGACTCATAACATCGAAACGCTCGGCCAAATGAGCTGCAATCCCTCGATTGGCGGGATTGGGAAGGGCCATTTGGTCAAGGAAATCGATGCTCTGGGCGGCGCAATGGCCGCGGCAACCGATGAGGCGGGTATCCAGTTTCGGATTCTGAACTCATCGAAGGGGCCGGCGGTCCGTGCCACGCGGGCGCAAGCGGATCGCGTTTTGTACAAGCAAGCGATCCGGCATCGGCTCGAAAATCAGCCAAATCTCTGGTTATTCCAGCAGGCCGTGGACGATTTGATCGTCGAAGGCGACCGAGTTGTAGGCGCCGTGACCCAGGTTGGCGTGAAATTTCGCGCGAAAGCGGTCGTGCTGACCGCGGGTACCTTCCTCGACGGAAAGATTCACGTGGGCTTGAACAACTACGTGGGCGGCAGGGCAGGTGATCCGGCTGCGGTGTCGTTGTCGGCGCGGCTTAAGGAGCTTCAACTCCCGCAGGGGCGGCTCAAAACGGGCACGCCACCGCGAATCGATGGCCGCACCATCGACTATTCGAAGCTTGAAGAACAACCGGGCGACCTCGATCCGGTCCCCGTGTTCTCCTTCCTCGGTCGTGTTGAGCAGCATCCGCGACAAGTGCCTTGCTGGGTCACGCATACCAACGAGCGCACGCACGACATCATTCGGGCCGGCCTTGATCGCTCGCCGATGTACACAGGCGTTATCGAAGGCGTCGGACCGCGCTATTGCCCGTCGATTGAAGACAAAATTCACCGGTTTGCGTCCAAGGATTCGCATCAAATCTTCCTGGAACCCGAAGGCCTGACAACGAACGAGTTCTATCCCAACGGCATTTCCACAAGTTTGCCGTTCGATGTTCAGCTCGAGCTAGTTCGCTCCATGAAGGGATTGGAACACGCGCACATCCTGCGACCGGGCTACGCGATTGAATACGATTACTTCGATCCGCGGGCGTTGAAGGCGTCGTTAGAAACAAAAGCGATCGGTGGCCTGTTCTTCGCGGGGCAGATCAATGGCACAACCGGCTACGAGGAAGCTGCTGCGCAGGGTTTGCTCGCAGGTCTGAACGCGGCGCTGCAGGTGAGCGGCAAGGACGCGTGGTGTCCGCGTCGCGACGAAGCCTATTTGGGCGTTCTGGTGGATGATCTGGTCACGCAAGGGGTGTCGGAGCCATACCGGATGTTCACGAGCCGTGCAGAATATCGTCTTTCATTGCGTGAAGACAATGCGGATATGCGCTTGACCGAAGCGGGTAGGGCGCTTGGCGTAGTAGATGACACGCGCTGGAACGTATTCAACGAAAAGCGTGACGCTGTTTCACGTGAAACACAGCGCCTGAAATCGACTTGGGTTAACCCTAAAACATTGCCGGCTGAAGAAGCCATTGCGTTGTTGGGCAAACCGATCGATCACGAATACAGCTTGGCGGATTTGCTGCGTCGACCCAACATCACGTATGCAGACGTTTGTGCACTGCGGAATCACACTTCCGGCCCGGAAACGCCATTGGCTCAAGATCCAGTCTTGCTCGGCCAAATTGAAGAGCAGATTGAGATCGCGGTGAAGTATCAGGGCTACATTGATCGTCAGGCTGGCGAGATCGAGCGTAACGGCGCGCACGAAAATACGCGCTTGCCGGAAACATTCGACTACGCGGAAGTACGTGGGCTTTCCTTCGAGGCTTGTCAAAAACTGATCCAGCATCGACCGGAAACGATTGGCCAGGCGTCGCGTATCTCCGGCATCACGCCGGCCACCATTTCCTTGCTGATGGTGCACCTCAAGCGGGCCATGGGCCGGCGCGACGGCGCTACAAATCAGACAGCAACGGGAAATAGCAGATCCGGGCGTGGCAGCGCTCGCTCCGTCTCGTGATGCAGCGTGAAGCCGGGGACGCCGGACTACAAAAGCTTCTAAACGAAGGGATCGAGCAACTCGGCATTGCCGTCACCGACGCGCAGCGCCAGAAGCTGCTCGACTACGTGGCCCTGCTAGGTAAGTGGAACGCGGTCTACAACCTGACCGCGATTCGCGATCCGCGCCAGATGCTGATCCAGCACATTCTTGATTCTCTCGCGATCATCCCGTTTCTCACTCGCCGCACCGGGCCTCAGTCCGCGCTCGATGTCGGCTCCGGCGGTGGTCTACCGGGGATCGTCATGGCGATCGTTCTGCCCGACTGGCAAGTCACGGTGAACGACATTGTTCACAAGAAAACGGCTTTTCAGTCGCAGGCAAAGTTGCAACTCGGATTGACCAATCTGTCGGTTGTAACAGGGCGTGTGGAGAATCTGCATGCAGGTGCAGAAGTCCCAGGTCTTTTCGATGTAATCGTCTCGCGCGCATTCGCAGAGCTCTCTGACTTCGTTACACTTGCGCGTCATCTCGTTGCCGGCAACGGCCGTATCTGGGCGATGAAAGGAATCAGGCCGGACGCCGAGATTGCTCGCCTTCCCGCCGACGCGAAAGTCTGCTGTATCGAACGTCTCCGCGTGCCCATGCTCGACGCCGAGCGCCACCTGATCGAAATTGAAATCGGAGCGGCCCCACATTGAACACTGCAGTCGACATCTCACGCGCACCTGAAATCCAGTCAGGAAAGAAGGGACACATCACGATGGCAAAAATCTTCTGCGTCGCGAACCAGAAGGGCGGCGTCGGAAAGACGACGACAGCAGTCAACCTCGCAGCGAGTCTGGCGGCGCTCGACCAACGCGTCTTGCTGATCGACCTGGACCCGCAGGGCAACGCCACCATGGGAAGCGGCGTCGACAAAGCCGCCGTCGAAAACACCGTGTACGACGTGCTGGTCAACGGGGTATCGGTGCTCGAAGCGCGTACCCGTACGGATGCGGTTGGCTACGACGTCTTGCCGGCTAACCGCGAACTGGCGGGTGCTGAGGTGGAACTGGTCGGCGTGGAACACCGCGAACGCGTGCTACGCAAGGCTTTGACGGAAGTAGAAGCCGAATACGATTTCATCCTCATCGATTGCCCGCCGGCTTTGTCGCTGCTCACGCTGAACGGTTTGTGCGCCGCCCACGGCGTAGTCATCCCCATGCAGTGCGAGTATTTCGCGCTCGAAGGACTGTCCGACCTGGTCAACACGATCAAGCAGGTTCACGCGAATCTCAACCGCGACCTGAAGGTGATCGGATTATTGCGCGTCATGTTCGATCCGCGCATTACGTTGCAGCAACAGGTCTCGGATCAACTGAAACAGCATTTCGGCGACAAGCTCTTCGACGTCGTCATTCCCCGCAACGTCCGTCTGGCGGAAGCGCCCAGCTACGGTTTGCCGGGTGTTGTGTTTGACCGGGCATCGCGTGGCGCGCAGGCGTATATCCAGTTCGGTACGGAAATGATCGAGCGCGTACGCGCGCTTTAACGGACACAGCGTCAAGATGGCAGAACGAGGAAGCAAGATGAACGCAACGATGAAGAAGAAGGGCCTTGGGCGCGGTCTGGAAGCCCTTCTGGGTGGAAGCTCGGATATCACCGAGGCTGTGCGCAGCGAAGGCCTGCCGAGCGTTCTACGCCTCGACGTCATGCAAGCCGGCAAGTATCAGCCGCGTACCCGAATGGACGAAGGCGCGCTGCAGGAACTGGCAGCCAGCATCCGTGCGCAGGGTGTGATGCAGCCGATCCTCGTGCGTTCGATTGGCGATGACCGGTACGAGATCATTGCCGGCGAGCGGCGCTTCCGGGCGGCGAAATTGGCTGGCCTTGATGAAGTGCCGGTGCTTGTGAAGAACGTGCCGGATCAGGCCGCTGCGGCCATGGCGCTGATCGAAAACATCCAGCGTGAGGACCTGAATCCGCTGGAAGAAGCGCAGGGCATTCAGCGTCTGCTCGATGAATTCGATTTCACGCACGAGCAGGCGGCCGAATCGGTCGGGCGTTCGCGCAGTGCAGTATCGAATTTGCTGCGCCTGCTGAACCTCGCTACACCGGTTCAAACCATGCTGCTCGCGGGCGATCTCGATATGGGCCATGCCCGCGCGCTGCTCGCCGTCGATGCCGCCACGCAGATCCAGTTGGCCAACCAAGTGGTCAACAGGCGCATGTCGGTGCGTGAGACCGAGAAGCTGGTTTCATCGACGACGAAGGAAGCGCCTGCTACGAAAGCGCGCGCCGCGAACGATGGCGGCCGCGATACCCGTCGGCTGGAAGAAGAATTGTCCGACCTGCTGTCGGCCAACGTGAAGATCAAGATGGGCGGGCGAGGGCGCGGCAAGTTGCAGATCGATTTCGGCGATCTCGATGCGCTTGAGGGCATTTTGGGACGGCTGCGCACGGGCGCCGTCAATGGCAAGGCGATGACCCCGGACAACGCTTCCGCAGTGCAGGCATAAGCCGCGATGCAGTCGCCCGCGGAAGCGCAGCCCGCCCAACAGAGTCTGGTGTCCAAAGCCTGGACGCTTGTCACTAAAGAACCCGTGCTGGCGATCCTGGTTGTGGCGCTTATCGCGCTGCAAATCCTGTATCCCAAGCCGTGGGCGTCGTTGCCGGCGTTGATCGACTGGCAGACGGTGTTGACGCTTGCCGGCTTGCTGATGTTGACCAAGGCGGTGGAGCTGTCGGGCTTTCTGATGTGGATGGCGCACCGCGTTGTGCATCGGATTCACGGTGAACGCGGCCTGGCGTTTCTGCTGATCGGTCTCGCAGCGGTTCTCTCGACCTTGCTCACCAACGACGTCGCGCTGTTCGCCGTCGTGCCTTTGACCTTGTCGCTGCACAAACTCGCGCCGCTTCCCATCAAACGGCTGGTGAACTTCATTGCCATCGCGGTGAATGCCGGGTCGGTCCTGACGCCGCTCGGCAACCCTCAAAACCTGTTTCTCTGGCAGACGAGCGGCGTGTCCTTCGGCCGGTTCGTGTGGGCGTTGCTGCCGTTGTGCGCGGCGCTCATGGCGATGCTTTACGCACTGGCCGCCGTCATGTTCCACAACAAGCCGCTCGATCTTTCCGGCGACACAGAATCCCATTCCGTCGATATCCCGCTTTGTACGGTCGCGGGCATTGCGTTCATCGCGTTCGTGGTTCTCGCCGACGCGCATTACGCCGGCATCGGACTGGCCGCGGTCGCAGTGGGTTTCCTGTTGTGGCGACGTCAAGTCGTGCTCAAGATCGACTGGTTGCTGCTACTCATCTTCGTGCTGATGTTCATCGTGCTGCGCAGCGTGGCCGCGTTGCCGTCGGTGCATCACGCAATAGCAAGCCTGGGCCTCGATACGCCATTCAAGGCATACGCGGCGGGCGCCGTGTTGTCCCAGGGAATCAGCAACGTTCCTGCAGCGATCATGCTCGCGGAGTTTTCGAAAGACTGGAGAGCGCTGGCATTCGGCGTGAGCGTGGGTGGATTCGGTATAGCGATTGGTTCGCTTGCCAATCTGATCGCCGTCCGGCTTTCGGGTGAGCGCGGCATGTGGGGTCCGTTTCACCTCATCTCGATTCCATTCTGGATCGTCGCAGCGGCTGTTGGAGCTTGGCTGGTTTAATCAAATGAAAATGGTGCGGCGCACGCAATGTGATTCGTATCCTGCTGAAAAGCGACGTGAAACCATCGCTCATCCGGCGTTAATCAAACTCGTTGTCCATACAAGCGAAATCTCCTTTCGGAGACGTGTTTTTAAGGCTCGTCCGCTTGTTTTTTGATGGGCCTAAGCTATTGAATCTGTGACAACAATCGCTTACAATCCCCCGGATTTATCAGCTTGGCGACCCCGAAAGCGCAACGTAAGTATGTGGTTGAATCCAGCCATGAACGAGCGGTAAATGCGTTGGCTGTAACTGACTTTAGTGAGATGTGTGATGGCGGTGCGAGAGCAGGATCGAGCGCCGGAAGGCGGGCAAGATGGGCGCGATTCACGCCATGCCGCTGATTTGACCGGACACAAGCCGTCCGGTTCAACGCCCAACACCCCGTCTTCTTCTGGTCAGTCGCGCCACGCGCCGGATCATCCATTCGACGATTCGTGGGACGCTGAAGCACAAGATAACAAGACTGTTCCGCTTACGCGGGCAGAGGCGGAGACGCTGTTTGGTCCCAGAGTGAGTCGTCCATCGCGTGTCACGCCGTTCAAGGTCGTGGCGGCGCAAATGGTTTTGTCCCTGTGTGCGACGTTGGCATGGTGGCTGTTCTACAGTCCACCGGGTGCCTCCGCGCCGAGCGCCGTAGCGCTATCGGCGTTCCTCGGGGGAGCGATTTGCTGGGTGCCGAGCGGATTGTTCGCAGCACGTCTGAAAGCGAAGAGCGGCGTTCAAACCGTCGCAAGCTGGGTGATCGGCGAAGCAATCAAGATGGGCGCGACCATCGCCATGTTCGTGGCGATCGCGTACGGTTTCAAAGGCGTACTGTGGGTGCCGTTGCTGGTGACGTACCTCATCGCGTTGAAGACGTACTGGATCGCGATGGCTTGGAAATAAGTCGCACGACACAAGCGTACCTCGCAGGCATGACGTGCCAGGTAAGTGACGGTCCAACGGTATCAGAGCAAATTAATACGTGCGGAGTGCTTCTCCTGCATGCGGGCCCGTGCCCTGCGAATCGCCCATGGAATGGCGACTCGAGGACCACACGGGCGGCGGAAGATTTTCGACAATTTGGGTGGCTTTAAAGTTATGGCAGCTAGCGAAGGAACGCACGCGATGGATCCGTCGGAGTACATCGCGCACCACTTGCAGAATCTTTCCACGTCGCCGCAGACGTCGATTTTCGACATCCACGTCTGGAATCTCGACACGTTGTTCTGGTCGATTCTTTGCGGCATCGCGACCATCGTGATCCTCGGCCTCGCGGCTCGCAAAGCAACGTCCGGCGTGCCCGGCCGCTTCCAGTGCGCAATCGAGATGCTGGTCGAGATGGTGGAAGACCAGTCGAAGTCGATGGTCCACGGCAGCCGCCGTTTCATCGCCCCGCTCGCCCTCACGGTGTTCGTGTGGGTTGCGCTCATGAACGCGCTCGACTTCATCCCGGTTGATCTGCCCACGCGCGTGATCGGCTGGCTGGGTCTGTCGGAGACGTTCCCGCATATGCGCATCGTCCCGACGGCTGACCTGAACGGCACGCTCGGCATTGCTATCGGCGTGTTCGTGCTGATGATTTACTACAACTTCAAGATCAAGGGCGTTGGCGGCTTCGTGCACGAACTGCTGTCCGCTCCGTTCGGCGCGCATCCGCTGCTGTGGATCCCGAACCTTGCACTCAACATCATCGAGTTCGTCGCCAAGACGGTTTCCCTCGGCATGCGGCTGTTCGGCAACATGTACGCAGGCGAACTGTTGTTCCTGCTGATCGCGTTGCTCGGCAGCATGTGGCACTTCGGCGCGGACGCCTCTGTGCTCGGCTTTTTGGGTCACGTAGTGGCAGGGACGGTTTGGGCGATCTTCCACATTCTGATCGTGCTGCTGCAGGCGTTTATTTTCATGATGCTGACGCTGGTGTACCTCGGCCAGGCGCATGACACGCACTAAGCAGGGAAGGCTCACAGTAGTTCGGTAAAACGCTGCGGAACATTGCAGCGGCGAACCAAAAATCAGCAGAATCGTATCGAGTTTCAATTTTATAAATCTAAGTTCCAAAGTCTTTTTCACATAGGAGTAGTCATGAACGCTTTCATCGCCAACATCCAGGGTCTGACCGCCATCGGTATCGGCATCATCATCGGCCTGGGTGCAATCGGCGCCTGTATCGGTATCGGCCTGATGGGCGGCAAGTACATTGAAGCGTGCGCTCGCCAGCCGGAACTGATGAACCCGCTGCAAACCAAGATGTTCCTCTTGGCTGGTCTGATCGACGCGGCGTTCCTGATTGGCGTTGGTGTGGCAATGCTGTTTGCGTTCGCGAACCCGCTGCTGTCGAAGCTCGTCGCAGGCTGAGGTTCCTCGGAAGTGTGCGCTCGGGCTTTCAAGCTACGGGCGCAGGACGGAACGTGCAACGGCGCTTAATCGATGCAAGCTTCGATCAGGCGCCTTGCCGTTTCACTCTCCGGATTAGCAACGTTTAAGGAAACACCGTGAATCTCAACGCAACCCTGTTTGCGCAAATGGTCGTGTTTCTGATCCTCGCGTGGTTCACGATGAAGTTCGTGTGGCCGCCGTTGATCAACGCCCTGGATGAGCGCTCGAAGAAGATCGCCGACGGCTTGTCAGCCGCCGAAAAGGGCAAGGCCGAACTCGAAGCCGCACATAAGCGCGTCGACCAGGAACTCGCGCAAGCCCGCAACGACGGCCAGCAGCGTATTGCGGATGCTGAAAAGCGCGCAGTCGTAGTCGCCGACGAAATCAAGGCTAACGCCCAGGCCGAAGCGGCGCGCATCATTGCGCAAGCGAAAGCCGACGCAGACCAGCAAGTCGTCAAAGCGCGCGAAGCATTGCGCGGCGAAGTCGCGGCGCTGGCCGTGAAGGGCGCCGAGCAGATCCTGAAGCGCGAAGTCGATCAATCGGTTCACGCCGAGATGCTGAATCAACTCAAAACCGAGCTCTGATCATGGCCGAACTTGCAACCATCGCCCGACCGTACGCAGAAGCCGTATTCCGCGTGGCCGAAGCGGGTGAGCTCGCCGCCTGGTCTGACTTCGTCGAGGAGCTGGCTCAGGTTGCGCGTCTGCCTGAAGTGCTGTCCATCGCGACGAGCCCGAAAGTGAGCCGCGACCAGGTCAGCGACCTGTTGTTGGCGGCGGTGAAATCGCCGATCGCGAAGCAGCCGGAGGCGAAGAACCTGGTGCGGATGCTGGTGGACAACCATCGGCTGACGCTGATGCCTGAAATTGCCGTGCAGTTCGACGAGCTGAAGAATTCCCGCGAAGGTGCGGCCGATGCGCTAATTGTCAGCGCATTCCCGCTGGAAGGCGCACAGTTGACCGACCTTGTCGCGAATCTCGAACGCAAGTTCCACTGCAAGCTGAAACCTACTGTTGAAGTCGATAAGTCGCTGATTGGCGGTGTTCGCGTGACGGTAGGCGACGAAGTACTGGATACCTCGGTCCGCGCGCGCCTTGCGAGCATGCAGACGGCGCTGTCCGCCTGACGCGCTTTTGCGCCGGCGCGGTTAAGAATTGACTATCAGGAGTGACTAATGCAACTCAATCCCTCTGAGATCAGCGAGCTGATCAAGAGCCGGATCCAGGGTCTGGAAGCGAGCGCCGATGTTCGCAACCAAGGCACTGTGATTTCCGTGACCGACGGTATCGTGCGTATTCACGGTTTGTCGGACGTGATGCAGGGCGAAATGCTCGAATTCACGGGCAATACCTTCGGCCTCGCGCTGAACCTCGAGCGCGATTCGGTTGGCGCCGTGATTTTGGGCGAATACGAACACATTTCGGAAGGCGACATCGTCAAGACGACGGGCCGCATTCTTGAAGTGCCGGTGGGTCCGGAACTGCTCGGCCGTGTGGTCGACGCACTGGGCGTGCCTATCGACGGTAAGGGTCCGGTCAACGCAAAGCTGACCGACGCTGTCGAAAAGATTGCACCGGGCGTGATCTGGCGTAAGGGCGTGTCGGAGCCGGTTCAAACGGGTTTGAAGTCCATCGACGCAATGGTGCCGGTTGGCCGTGGCCAGCGCGAGCTGATCATTGGCGACCGCCAGTGCGGCAAGACGGCCGTGGCCATTGACGCGATCATCAACCAGAAGGGCAAGAACCTCTTCTGTATCTACGTTGCAATCGGGCAGAAAGCTTCGTCGATCATGAACGTGGTGCGCAAGCTGGAAGAAAGCGGCGCAATGGAATACACGGTCGTGGTCGCGGCTTCGGCTTCGGAATCGGCTGCGATGCAATACCTCGCACCGTACGCCGGCTGCACGATGGGCGAATACTTCCGCGATCGCGGTCAAGACGCGCTGATCGTGTATGACGATTTGACCAAGCAAGCATGGGCGTATCGTCAGATTTCGCTGCTGCTGCGCCGTCCGCCGGGTCGTGAAGCATATCCGGGCGACGTGTTCTACCTGCACTCGCGTTTGCTGGAGCGTGCTGCTCGCGTGTCGGAAGACTACGTTGAGAAGTTCACGAAGGGCGAAGTGAAGGGCAAGAGCGGTTCGCTGACGGCACTGCCGGTCATCGAAACGCAAGCCGGCGACGTGACCGCATTCGTTCCGACGAACGTGATCTCGATTACCGACGGCCAGATCTTCCTGGAAACCGACTTGTTCAACGCCGGTATTCGTCCTGCTATTAACGCAGGCGTGTCCGTGTCGCGAGTCGGCGGTGCAGCGCAGACCAAGGTAATCAAGAAGCTGTCCGGCGGTATTCGTACCGACTTGGCGCAGTATCGTGAATTGGCCGCGTTCTCGCAGTTCGCATCGGACCTGGACGAAGCGACGCGTAAGCAACTGGAACGCGGTCGGCGCGTGACGGAATTGCTGAAGCAGCCGCAATATCAGCCGCTGCAAGTGTGGGAACTGGCGATCGCGCTGTTTGCCGCGAACAACGGTTACCTCGACGATCTCGAAGTTGCTCAGGTGCTGCCGTTCGAAAAGGGTCTTCGCGACTATTTGAAGACGAAGCACACGGACTTGATCAATCGCATCGAACAGAACAAAGACTTGTCGAAGGACGACGAAGGCGCATTGCATGCCGCGCTGAAGGACTTCAAGAAGTCGGGCGCTTACTGATCCTCGTATTGGTCGAACTTTGAAGCGGCGCGGGCCGCTTTCAGAAGCAACGAAGCATCCCGCGCCACTTCGATAGCTTTGCATGGGTCCCGAGTAAGCGCTAAAGCGCAAACTCTGGCCGACAATGGAGTAAGCAATGGCTGGAATGAAGGAAATCCGCGGCAAGATCAAGAGCGTGCAAAACACGCGCAAGATCACCAAGGCGATGGAAATGGTGGCTGCGTCGAAAATGCGCCGCGCGCAGGAGCGCATGCGCGCTGCTCGCCCGTATGCCGACAAGATCCGCGACGTCGCGGCTCACATGAGCGCTGCCACGCCTGAGTATCGCCATCCGTTCATGGTTGAGAACAAGGGCGCGAAAGCGGCCGGCATGATCCTCGTCACGACCGATAAAGGTCTGTGCGGCGGCATGAACACGAACGTGCTGCGCGCAGCGCTCCTGAAGTTCAAGGAGCTCGAGCAGAAAGGTCAGACGATCGAAGCATCGGCGATCGGCAGCAAAGGTCTGGGCTTCCTGAACCGGTTGAAGGCCAAGACCGTGTCGCAAGTCACGCATCTGGGCGACACGCCGCATCTGGAAAAGCTGATCGGCGCGATCAAGGTTCAGCTCGACCTGTATTCGGAAGGCAAGATCAGCGCGGTTTATCTGGCGTTCACCCGCTTCGTCAACACGATGAAGCAGGAAGCCGTGATCGAACAATTGCTGCCTTTGTCGGCAAGCGATTTCGCACGCAAGGACGGCCTCGATAAAAACAGCGAACCGGTTACGCCGAAGACTTCGTGGGATTACATCTACGAACCGGATGCGCAGACGGTGGTCGACGAACTGCTCGTGCGTTATGTCGAAGCGCTCGTGTATCAGGCAGTGGCGGAAAACATGGCATCGGAGCAATCGGCTCGCATGGTCGCCATGAAGGCCGCTTCGGATAACGCGAAGACCGTGATCGGCGAATTGCAGCTCGTGTACAACAAGAGCCGGCAAGCATCGATTACGAAGGAATTGTCAGAAATCGTCGGTGGCGCTGCAGCGGTCGGTTGATCGTGAGCGTCGAATCGAACTGCGCCTGTCGCGCGAGTGAAGAATCAAGTATCTAAAGGAAATGCGATGAGTACTACTGCTTTGGTAGAAGGCAAGATCGTACAGTGCATCGGCGCGGTTATCGACGTGGAATTCCCGCGTTCCGACATGCCGAAAATCTACGACGCGCTCGTTTTGGAAGGCTCGGAACTGACGCTTGAAGTCCAGCAACAGCTGGGCGACGGCGTGGTCCGTACCATTTGCCTGGGTGCATCGGATGGATTGCGCCGCGGCACGGTGGTGAAGAACACCGGTAAGCCGATCAGCGTGCCGGTCGGCAAACCGACGCTTGGCCGGATCATGGACGTGTTGGGTCGTCCGATCGACGAAGCCGGCCCGATCAACTCGGACGTGACGCGCGGGATTCACCAGAAAGCGCCGAAGTTCGAAGATCTGTCGCCATCGACTGAACTGCTCGAAACGGGCATCAAGGTGATTGACTTGATCTGTCCGTTTGCGAAGGGCGGTAAGGTTGGTTTGTTCGGTGGCGCCGGTGTGGGCAAGACCGTGAACATGATGGAACTGATCAACAACATCGCTAAGGAACACGGTGGTTATTCCGTGTTCGCCGGTGTTGGCGAGCGTACCCGCGAAGGGAACGACTTCTATCATGAAATGAAGGATTCGAACGTTCTGGACAAGGTCGCGCTGGTGTACGGCCAGATGAACGAGCCGCCGGGCAACCGTCTGCGCGTGGCGCTGACCGGCCTGACGATGGCCGAGCATTTCCGTGACGAAGGTCTGGACGTGCTGTTCTTCGTGGACAACATCTACCGTTTCACGCTGGCTGGTACGGAAGTGTCGGCTCTGCTGGGACGTATGCCGTCGGCAGTGGGCTATCAGCCTACGCTGGCTGAAGAAATGGGCCGTCTGCAAGAACGGATCACGTCGACGAAAACCGGCTCGATCACCTCGGTGCAAGCCGTGTACGTTCCCGCCGATGACTTGACCGACCCGTCGCCGGCGACCACGTTTGGTCACTTGGACGCAACGGTTGTGTTGTCGCGTGATATCGCTTCGCTGGGTATTTATCCGGCTGTGGATCCGCTCGATTCGACCTCGCGCCAGATCGACCCGAACGTGATTGGCGAAGAGCACTACGCGATCACGCGTGGCGTGCAGCAAACGCTGCAGCGCTACAAGGAATTGCGCGACATTATCGCGATTCTGGGCATGGACGAACTCGCGCCGGAAGACAAGCTCGCCGTTGCGCGCGCTCGTAAGATCCAGCGTTTCCTGTCGCAGCCGTTCCACGTCGCGGAAGTCTTCACGGGCTCGCCGGGCAAGTACGTGCCGCTGAAGGAAACCATCCGCGGCTTCAAGATGATCGTGGAAGGTGAATGTGATCATCTGCCGGAGCAGGCGTTCTACATGGTCGGCACGATCGACGAAGCCTTCGAAAAGGCTAAGAAGATCCAGTAAGGATCGGGCGGGCGCGGGTTTTCGGACGAAAACCCGCGCCTCTTTAATACGCTCATCCAGCCTTGCATGGGAGTCGATATGGCAACAATTCAAGTAGACGTCGTCAGCGCGGAAGAGCAGATCTTCTCGGGCCGGGCGAAGTTCGTCGCACTGCCGGGCGAAGCGGGTGAACTCGGCATTCTGCCGGGCCACACGCCGCTCATCACGCGGATTCGTCCGGGTGCTGTGCGTATCGAAGCGGAGAACGGTGACGAAGAGTTCGTGTTCGTTGCAGGCGGAATTCTCGAGATCCAGCCGGGCGTGGTGACGGTTCTGGCCGATACCGCGATCCGTGGTCAGGATCTCGATGAAGCGAAGGCGCTGGAAGCGAAGAAGCGCGCTGAGGAAGCGCTGCAGAACACGGGTTCGAACCTCGAGTACGCGACCGCGCAAGCGGAATTGGCGTACGCGACGGCTCAGATCGCGGCGATTCAGCGGCTGCGGAAACTGCGCGGTAATCACTAAGCGTTTCGCGAGTTTTGGTTTCAGGAAAAAGCAGCCTTCGGGCTGCTTTTTTATTGCCGCTCAAAACGGCGATGCGTGCGCCAACACATACGTCCAGGCCCGCGCACTTCCGCGCAAAACTGCACAACGAACATGCGTTGATCCGGGCCTTTTTGCGGGTAACACTCAATGCCCTAGCTCTCCCTCGCGATGCACAATTGGCCTTCCGAATCGCTTTCATGGCGCTTCGTCTTTGTCTTATAGCGCCATCCCACGGAGGAGACCGTCGATATGCCTACCCAACCAACGCACGCCGGGCCGCAGATCGAACCACGCGACGGTTTGTCGTACGTTCGCGGCTCGACTGACATTCCGCTGAGCGACGCCACCGTTTCCCGCTTCCTGCGCGGTACGGCCGCGAAATATCCCGACCGTCCTGCGGTGATTTTCCGCGAGCAAAACATCCGTTGGACCTGGCGCGAATTCGCCGATGAAGTCGATGTCCTCGCGTCGGGTTTGCTCAAGCTTGGCGTTGAAGCGGGCGACCGCGTTGGCATCTGGTCGCCGAACCGCGCCGAATGGCTGCTGACGCAATTCGCCACCGCGCGGATGGGCGCGATCCTCGTGAATATCAACCCGGCGTATCGGCTGGCGGAGCTCGAGTACGCGCTGAACAAGGTCGGCTGCAAAGCGCTGATCGCGGCGGAACAATTCAAGACATCGAAGTATCTGGAGATGCTGCAAGCGTTAGCGCCGGAACTCGCCACCGCCAAACCTGGCGCGCTCAACGCAGCGCGTTTCCCTGATTTAAAAGCCGTGATCCGAATGGGCGAGGGCGCCACCCCCGGCATGCTGCGTTTTCCCGACGTCATGTCGCGCGGCCGGGATGGGCTCGACACGGTGCAACTCGACGCGCTGGAATCGACGCTCACAGACCACGATCCTATCAACATCCAGTTCACGAGCGGCACCACCGGCAACCCCAAGGGCGCCACGCTCACGCATCACAACGTGGTGAACAACGGCCGTTACATCGCACACTCGATGTTGCTCACCGAACAGGATTCGCTGTGCATCCCCGTGCCGCTGTATCACTGCTTCGGCATGGTGCTGGCGGTGCTTGCGTGTGTATCCGTGGGCGCAGCGATGGTATTTCCAGGCGAAGCCTTTGATCCCGCCGCCACCCTCGCAGCTGTCGATGAAGAACGGTGCACGGCACTGCACGGTGTGCCGACGATGTTTATCGCGGAACTCGATCTCCCGAACTTCGATAAATACGACCTGAGCCGTTTGCGTACCGGGATCATGGCGGGTTCGCCGTGCCCCATCGAAACGATGAAAAAGGTCGTCTCGCGGATGCACCTGCGCGAAATCACGATCGCATACGGAATGACCGAGACGAGCCCGGTGTCGTTTCAAAGCTCGACCACCGATCCCCTCGATAAACGCACAACGACCGTCGGTCAGATCCAGCCGCATCTGGAGGTGAAGCTGGTTGATCCGCTAGGCGAAATCGTCCCGGTTGGTGAGACCGGCGAACTCTGCACGCGCGGTTATTCGGTGATGAAAGGATATTGGGGCGACGAAGAAAAAACGCGCGAAGCGATTATCGATGGCTGGATGCATACCGGCGATCTGGCCACCGTCGACGCAGAGGGATATTGCAATATCGTCGGACGATTAAAGGACATGTTGATTCGCGGTGGCGAAAACATTTATCCGCGCGAGATTGAAGAATTCCTGTTCCGGCACCCGAAGATTCAATCAGCCCAGGTATTCGGTGTTCCGGATAGTAAATACGGCGAGGAAGTATGCGCGTGGATTGTTCTCCGCCAGGGAGAGTACGCGACGACAGAAGACATTCGCGAATTTTGCCAAGGACAGATCGCGCACTACAAGATTCCGAAGCATATCCGCTTTGTCGATGAGTTGCCGATGACGGTCACCGGCAAGGTCCAGAAGTTCATCATGCGAGCAAAGATGATCGAGGAATTGAAGCTATCGGAAGCTAAAACCGCGTAACTACAAGTGATCTCTTGATATCTACAATTAAAAATGGCCGCCGGAATAATCGCGGCGGCCATTTAAGTTCTTACGCAAACGTTTGTACAGGACAAAAAAAAGCGGGCCTGGAGCCCGCTAAAAACCACACGCTACGGGGTTAGCGCGAGGAGACCAAGGGTGGGACCGGCCGATATGATTTCATCAGCCAACGACCCCAACAAACATGTCCCTGAAGCTGGGATTCGGCACTATGCCGACCATCGAATGCAACTCAACGTTGTAATTCACCAACGCTGCACTCGATCACATCCGTGTTGAGACCGTTGAAGTGATTGTGGGCGAATAATCCAGGCATCACCGTAACAAAGTGTTTCAGGTTGTAACCCCTGACGAACAAGGCTCGGCGATTAATCTGTCCAAATTTTGTCGATTATGGTGATTTACAAGTCGATATTTCGGCGCGTTTTAGAAATGCTTGCGCTGCCAAGCGCGATATGTAGATTTTAAGGACAATCAAAAACCGTCGCCCGACCGGGCGGCGAATTGCACTGGAGACAAGCGCATGACCATCGACGCAGACCTTCTCGCCTATTACGCCAAGGTTGCGGCAGCGTTCCCCGAACTTCCGCCCGATGCCGATCCTTTAGCCATTCGACGCCAATTTCAGGATGTCGCGCGTGAGTTTGCGGCGCCGCGTCCGCTTGGCGTCGATGTTGAAGACACAGCCGTGCCGCTCAATGGACGTACGCTGCGGGCGCGGGTTTACCGGCCGGCAGGGGCCAGGAAGCCATTGCCTCTCGTGGTCTACTTTCATGGCGGCGGGTGGGTGGTCGGGGACCTGGAGACGCACGACCTGATGGTCGCGCGATTCGCTCAGGATTCGCATTGCGCGGTCGTGAGCGTCGATTACCGAATGGCACCGGAGCACCCGTTCCCCGCGCCCGTTGACGACGCGCTCGATGCGCTGCTGTGGCTCGCCGAGCATCGTTCGCGTCTGGGTTTTGCGACCAGCCGGCTGGGCGTGGCCGGCGACAGCGCCGGCGCTCATCTCGCGGCCGTGACTGCGCGTGCTGCGAACGATCGTGTGGCTGGTCTGGTCACGGCGCAGTTGCTGATCTATCCGGTGGCGCGCTGCCGTTTCGAGGGCGGCAGCTTTACGGCGAATGCGGAAGGGCCGGGCTTGACCACCGAAGAAATGCGCTTTTACTGGGCCCAATTCCTGACGGCCGAACCGCCTGCCGATGACGACGTGCGGGCGTTTCCGCTCGCGCAGTCCTGCGATCGGACGCCGGCGCAGGCGTTGATTGTTGCTGCAGCTTACGATCCGCTGTATGACGACGCCCATGAATTCGCACGTTTTCTGGAAGCGAACGGCGGCCGTACCGAGGTAATTGACGCGCACGACATGACGCATGGCTTCGGCCGGATCCAGGCGCATTCAAAATCGGCGGCGGTCTGGATGAAAAAAACGTCGGAACGCTTCGGTGAATTGTTACATGCGGTGCGTTGACTTTTCGATGCCGAGCGACATCAGCTTACGCGATACTTACGTAAAGCTATCAATTTTCTGAACTTGCCATGAGCGCTAGCCGACGTGCAAAAAAGGCGGCCCGACTCCGGCCGCCTTCGCTCTCATTTCAGCCATTTATCGAGAACTGCCTGAAACTCGCCTGTCGAGCGTGACAGGTGCAGCCACTGATCGACATATTGCTGGAACACCACATCGCCGCGCGGCAGCAGATACGCTTTTTCTCCGAACTGGAACGGCTTGTCCGGATGGACCGAGCACAAGCCGGGATTCAGCTTTTGCTGGAGTAGCGTTTCGGAAGCATCGGTGACCATCACGTCGGCTTGACCGTCGAGGATTTGCTTGAAGATGGTCACGTTGTCGGGGTACTCGATCAGTTGCGAGTGCGTGAAGAACTGCTTCGCGAACTTCTCGTTCGTACCGCCCGGATTGACGATGGTGCGTACGCCCGCTTGATCGATTTGCGCGACGGTCTGGTATTTATCGACGTCGGCGCAGCGGACGATGGGTGTCTTGCCGTCGACCATGTAGGGCTGGGTGAAGAATGCGCGTTTCTGGCGTTCGAGCGAGGTTGAAACCCCGCCGACCGCAATGTCGCACTTCGCGACGAAATCGTTCATCAGGCTCGACCACGATGTCTTGATGAACTCGGCTTTGACGTTCATTGACTGGGCGAGGTTTTGCGCGGCGTCGATGTCGATGCCTTCGAACTGGCCGTCCGGCCTCAGGAACGAGTACGGCTTGTAGTCGCCCGTTGTGCAAACGCGCAGCGTGCCGCGCGCGAGGATTTCGTCGAGTCTCGATGGAGCGGCCGCCGCGCTGGCCGGTAGCGTTGCGCCGGGAGCGGCGATGATGCTGCCGCCTTGTACGGTTTGCGCCTGCGCGCCGATGGCGAAGCCGAGCAGCAGCGCGCAAGCGCCCGTGCGAAAGACACCGCGAAGCAACGTGCAACCAGAGGCAAGAACTTTCATCGACACTCCTGGAAAGATTATTTCAGCCGCCGATGATATCGAAGCGGGGCGTCGTTGGCATCCGGTTTTAAAGGCGCACCGACCCTTGGCCACAACGCCAAAATCCCCCTTCCTTGAATGCGAACGCAAACCCTCGTCCGGTAGAATGCCCCTTTGCCCTACGCTCCAATCCCCGTGCCTTCCACACTCCTGAACGACACTTTCCTGCGCGCGCTGCAGCGCCAGCCCACCGACTACACGCCGATCTGGCTGATGCGTCAGGCGGGCCGCTACCTGCCCGAGTACAACGCCACGCGTTCGCGCGCCGGTAGCTTCCTGGGGCTTGCCACGAATCCTGACTATGCTACGGAAGTCACGCTTCAGCCGCTGGAGCGCTTCCCGCTCGATGCCGCTATCCTGTTCTCGGACATCCTGACCATCCCCGACGCCATGGGCCTCGGCCTGAATTTCGTCCAGGGCGAAGGGCCGCGATTCGAGCGCACGGTCCGCACGGAAGAGGACGTCGCGAAGCTGCACGTGCCGGATATCGACGCCACGCTGCGCTATGTGACCGACGCGGTATCGCAAATCCGCCGGGCGCTGACCGATGCGCAAGGCCGCCAGAAAGTGCCGCTGATCGGCTTCTCAGGCAGCCCCTGGACGCTCGCGTGCTACATGGTCGAAGGTGGCGGGTCGCCCGATCACCATACGGTCAAGGCCATGGCCTACACGCGGCCGGACCTGATGCATCGAATCCTCGATATCAACGCGCAGGCGGTCGTCGCTTATCTGAACGCGCAGATCGAAGCGGGCGCGCAAGCCGTGATGATCTTCGATACCTGGGGCGGTGCGCTGGCCGACGGCGCCTATCAACGCTTCTCGCTCGACTACATCGCGAAGGTGGTCGCGGGATTGAAGCGCGAACACGACGGCGTCAAGGTCCCGGTCATCACGTTCACGAAGGGCGGCGGCTTGTGGCTGGAACAGATCGCGGCAATCGGCGTGGACGCGGTCGGCCTCGACTGGACCGTGAACCTGCGACAGGCGCGCGAAAAAGTGGGCGATCGGGTGGCGCTCCAGGGCAACATCGATCCGGCGGTGCTGTTTGCGTCGCCGGCCGTGATTCGTACCGAAGCGCGCGCCGTGCTCGACAGCTTCGGAAATTTCCCCGGCCATGTCTTCAACCTCGGCCACGGCATTTCGCAGTTCACGCGTCCGGAGAACGTGGCGGAACTGGTCGATGAAGTGCATCGTCACAGCCGCGCCATTCGCGCAAAGAACTGAAGTTTGGTCAAAAAAGATTGCTGCGCTGCGTCATGAAAAGCTCACGTCAAACGTTTTCGTGGTCAGACAAAAGCGCCTCGAAATGCCCGCAGCTTGGCCGTTCGGCCAATGTCAAGAGTTGACTTATGCACATTTTGTTCGTTGCGGCGCGCCATGTTCAAATCAGACCTAAGCGCTACTCAGAAGGCATGTTGTGTGTCCTCAAATACATGATTAATAAGAGAAATTTGAGAGCAACCCGAAATGTGGGCTACCGCACACAACGAGTGAGATCGCCACTTTTTGTCCCTGTCAATCAAAGTTCTCAACAAAGTTATCCACAGGCCTGTGGAAAGCTTCGAAATCTCAAAATTAATCCACAGCTTAGCGGCGATTGTGATGTTTTACTTTAACTCTGTCCCGCGCAGCCGCATGTTCCGGTGGAACGGTCGCGCCGGCGTGGCTTGCGGCGGGTGCGTCAATTGAGCGTCTTCGTCCGGGTCGCGCTGGACCATCCTCTGCCGACGCTTTTCGACTATCGATACGACCTGGCTCCCACGCCGCTGCCCGGCATGCTGGTACGAATTCCATTCGGAAGACGCGACGCGGTCGGCCTGATTTGCGAAGTGACGGGTCACACCGACGTGCCGCCGGACAAGTTGCGCGACGTGGCCGCGATTTGCAGCACACTCGCGCCACTCGCCGATGAATGGCGCGCGCTGACGCTGTTCGCGGCCGAGTATTACCAGCGAGGTCTGGGCGAAGTGGCGTTGCCCGCGCTGCCGCAGGTGCTGCGCGACGCCTCGCGCTGGGCGAAATTGCTGGCGCCGGAGGAGCGGTATCGGCTGATGCCGGAAGGGCGCGCGAGTTTGCCCGATGCGTTGCCGCCACGCGCCACCGCGCTGCGCCGTCTCGCCGATGCCCTCGCCGCCAATCCCACGTTGCCCGCCGCCGAGGCTCGCGCGCTGCATCCGAAAGCGCGTGCAACGCTCGATGAGTGGCAAACGCGTGGATGGGTAGCGCTGGAAACCGGCGATGTGCCGGAGCCGGACATCGCGCTCGCGCCCGCGGTCGAAAAGGCCGCGCTGCACGCGCATGACGCGCTTTTGCCGCAATTGACCGCCGAGCAATCCGATGCCGTCGATGCGATAACCGGCGCGGACGGTTTCGCTGCGTTCCTGCTGCACGGCGTGACCGGGAGCGGCAAAACAGAGGTCTATCTCCACGCACTGGCCGATTTGCTCGGTTCGCGCCCCGACGCGCAAGCGCTCGTGCTCGTCCCGGAAATCAATCTCACGCCACAATTCGAAGCCGCGTTCCGCACGCGTTTCGCGGCGCTCCCGGAGGGCGCCATCGTGACGATGCATAGCGGGCTGGCCGAAGGCGAACGCGCTCGCAACTGGCTCGCGGCGCACACGGGCCGTGCGCGGCTCGTGCTGGGGACGCGGCTGGCGATCCTGGCGTCGTTGCCGAAGCTGGCGCTGATTGTTGTCGATGAAGAACACGATCCCGCCTACAAGCAGCAGGAAGGCTTGCGCTATTCGGCGCGTGATCTCGCGGTTTATCGCGCGAACAAACTGGAGATTCCTGTGGTGCTCGGGTCGGCGACGCCATCGCTCGAAAGCTGGTGGCAGGCTGAGCAGGGGCGATACACCAAGCTCACACTCACTCGTCGGGCCGTGGCGACCGCGGTTTTGCCGAGCGTCCGGCTGATCGACCTGGAAGAGGAACGGCAGCGCGGACGGGCGTCGGTGGAGGGGTTGTCGGGACCGCTCATCGCCGCGATGAAAACGCGCCTCGAACGCGGCGAGCAAAGCCTCGTATTCCTCAACCGCCGCGGATACGCCCCCATCCTTTCGTGTGACGCGTGCGGCTGGGTCGCCGGCTGCCCGCGATGCAGCGCGTACGTAGTGCTTCATAAGCCCGAGCGCGCGTTGCGTTGCCACCATTGCGGCTGGGAATCGCGAATTCCCAAGTCCTGCCCGGACTGCGGCAACGTGGATATCGCGCCGATGGGCCGCGGCACGCAGCGCGTGGAAGAAACGCTGGCGACGGCTGTGCCCGGGGCGAGGGTTTTACGTATCGATGCCGACAGCACGCGGCGCAAGGGCAGCGCACAAGCCCTTTTCTCCGATGTCCACGCCGGCGAGGTCGATATCCTCGTTGGCACGCAGATGATCGCAAAGGGGCACGACTTTCAGCGCGTGACGCTGGTCGGCGTGCTCAACGCCGATACGGCGCTTTTTTCCCACGATTTCCGGGCGAGCGAGCGGCTGTTTGCCCAGTTGATGCAGGTTAGCGGTCGGGCGGGGCGCGCAGGATTGCCGGGTGAAGTGATGATCCAGACGCGCTATGCGCGGCACGCGCTTTATCACGCGCTGGCACGGCACGACTACGTTGGGTTTGCCAATTCCACGCTGGCCGAGCGCCGCGACGCGCATTTGCCGCCGTTCGTCTACCAAGCAATGCTTCGCGCCGAAGGGCGCACGCTCGAGGCTGCGCTAGACTTTCTGGGCGCTGCGGCAGCAGAGTTCGCCGCGCTGGCCGGCGCGGAACGCGTGACCGTCTACGACGCGGTGCCGTTGACTATCGTGAAGGTGTTTAACGTGCACCGCGCGCAGTTGTTGCTGGAATGTGCGTCGCGGGCCGTGTTGCAGAATGCGCTGCGGGCCTGGCAGCCGGCATTGCGCAGTCTCAAGGTAAAAGGCGTGATTCGATGGAACGTCGAGGTCGATCCGCTGGATATTTAAGGCCGAACGCGCTGATTGACCCGTTTAGCTATTGCGGGGGTCTGAGCTTCGCACGCGCGCAACCGTCATCCCGCCAACGCTCAAGTCACTCCCATTGTCTCGGCTGTCGCTCTCCGGACGCTCGACGTGCGGATGCGCGCCGCGGATGAAAAACACCACGCACAGCGCAGTCATCGCCCAAATACTGCAAAAAATCATCCAGGTGCTCATGTTCTCTTCTCCCCGAAACCGCGCGGCTGAATTGTAAGACGGCCGCAGAGTTTCATCGCTGAATTGGCCGTACTAGTTCTTATCGGCAGCAGGCAGCGATTCAATAGGGCTGACACAAGAATATTTGTCAGACGAGAAATCCTAGAGCGTTCTCGACCCAAACCGCCATCCACAATTACCCCTAATGCCTTGTTCTCAAAGGATTTTTGAAAGGTGCAACCCATCTTGAAAAGTAGGTTGCACCTTTTTTATGAGCGGGTTACGATTCGGCCACTTTTCAAGCTATCGCCGGTTCCGATTCCGGCAAGGACGGATATATGGCTAGCACCACCTTGGGCGTTAAAGTCGACGATCTGCTGCGCACCCGCCTGAGAGACGCCGCTACGCGGCTCGAGCGGACCCCGCACTGGCTCATCAAGCAAGCCATCTTCGCGTATCTCGAACGCATCGAACATGGACAGTTGCCGCCGGAACTGTCCGGTGCAATCGGTTCGGGCGATACGCTGGAATCCTCGGTGCACGCCGACTCCGAAGAAGACGGCGCGCCGCATCCCTTCCTCGATTTCGCCCAGAACGTGCAACCGCAATCGGTACTGCGCGCCGCGATCACGGCTGCGTACCGGCGTCCGGAACCGGAGTGCGTGCCGTTCCTGATCGGCCAGGCGCGGCTGTCCGGCAGCGTCGCCAGCGAAACGAATTCCATGGCGACGAAACTCGTCGAAGCGCTGCGCAAGAAACAGACGGGCGGCGGTGTCGAAGGCCTGATCCACGAGTTTTCGCTGTCCAGCCAGGAAGGCGTCGCGCTGATGTGTCTCGCGGAAGCCTTGCTGCGCATTCCCGACCGCGCCACGCGCGACGCGCTGATCCGCGACAAAGTCAGCAAGGGCGACTGGCGCTCGCACATGGGCCAGGCGCCGTCGCTGTTCGTGAACGCGGCGACGTGGGGCCTGATGATCACCGGCAAGCTGGTGACGACGAATAGCGAAGCCGGGTTGTCATCGGCGTTGACGCGCCTGATTGGCCGCGGCGGTGAACCGCTGATCCGCAAGGGCGTCGATATGGCCATGCGCCTGATGGGCGAGCAATTCGTCACGGGCGAGACGATTTCGGAAGCGCTGGCTAACAGCCGCAAGTTCGAAGCGCGCGGCTTCCGCTATTCCTACGACATGCTCGGCGAAGCGGCGACGACCGAAGAAGATGCGGTTCGCTATTACGCGTCGTACGAACAGGCGATTCACGCGATCGGCAAGGCTGCCGGATCGCGCGGCATTTATGAAGGCCCGGGGATTTCCATCAAGTTGTCCGCGCTGCATCCGCGTTACTCGCGCTCGCAGCAGGAACGCACGATGACCGAGTTGCTGCCGCGCGTGAAAGCGCTGGCGCTGCTCGCGAGGCGTTACGACATTGGCCTGAACATCGATGCGGAAGAAGCCGACCGGCTGGAAATTTCGCTCGATCTGCTCGAAGCGCTGTGCTTCGATCCGGAATTGGCCGGCTGGAACGGCATCGGTTTCGTGGTGCAGGCTTATCAAAAGCGCTGCCCGTTTGTTATCGATTATTTGATCGATCTGGCACGTCGCAGCCGTCATCGGATTATGGTTCGACTGGTTAAAGGCGCGTACTGGGATTCGGAAATCAAGCGCGCGCAAGTGGATGGCCTCGAAGGTTATCCGGTCTATACGCGCAAGATTTATACGGACATCTCGTACGTGGCCTGCGCGAAGAAATTGCTCGGCGCGCCCGATGCCGTGTACCCGCAATTCGCCACGCACAACGCGTTCACGCTGTCGGCGATCTATCACCTTGCCGGGGGGAATTATTACCCCGGGCAGTACGAGTTCCAGTGCCTGCACGGCATGGGCGAACCGCTGTACGAAGAAGTCACCGGGCGCGACAAGCTCAACCGGCCGTGTCGCGTGTATGCGCCGGTTGGTACGCACGAAACGCTGCTCGCGTATCTCGTGCGGCGCTTGCTTGAGAACGGCGCGAATACGTCGTTCGTGAACCGTATCGCCGATAAAACGATTCCGGTCAGCGAGCTTGTACAGGATCCTATCGACGAAGCGTCCAAGCTCACGCCGCTCGGTCTGCCGCACGCGAAGATCGCGCTGCCGCGTCAGTTGTTCGGCAGCGAGCGCCTCAATTCGATGGGCTTCGATCTGTCGAATGAGCATCGGCTGGCGTCGTTGTCGTCGGCATTGCTTGCGAGCGCGAATCATCCTTGGCGCGCGGCTCCGATGCTTGAGGCCGCTGACGTAGTGGAAGGCGTTGCGCGCGATGTTCGCAACCCCGCCGACTTGCGCGACCTCGTGGGAACAGTGGTTGAAGCGACATCGGAACAAGTGGCATTGGCTATATCAAACGCCGTCGCCGCCGCGCCGATCTGGCAATCAACGCCCGTCGATGAACGCGCCGATTGCCTCGCCCGCGCAGCCGATCTGCTCGAAGCGCAGATGCATACGCTGATGGGTCTCGTCGTGCGCGAAGCGGGTAAATCGCTGGCGAATGCGGTGTCGGAGATTCGTGAGGCTATCGATTTCCTGCGTTATTACTCGGCGCAGATCCGCAGCGAGTTTTCCAATGATACGCACCGTCCGCTCGGCCCCGTGGTTTGCATCAGCCCATGGAACTTCCCGCTCGCGATCTTCATTGGACAAGTTGCGGCCGCGCTCGCTGCGGGCAATACGGTGCTCGCAAAGCCGGCCGAACAGACGCCGCTGATCGCCGCGCAAGCCGTGCGCATTCTGCGCGAAGCCGGCGTGCCGCCGGGCGCGGTGCAAGTGCTGCCGGGCACTGGTGAAACCGTGGGCGCGGCGCTGGTTGCCGATCCGCGCACGCGTGCCGTGATGTTCACCGGTTCGACGGAAGTCGCCCGCCTGATCAACAAGACTTTGTCCGAACGCCTCGACCCGGATGGCCGGCCGATTCCGCTGATCGCGGAGACGGGTGGGCAAAACTCGATGATCGTCGATTCATCGGCGTTGGCTGAGCAAGTAGTCGCGGACGTGCTGCAATCGTCCTTCGATTCCGCCGGCCAACGCTGTTCGGCGCTGCGTGTGTTGTGCCTGCAGGACGACGTCGCGGATCGCACGCTCGAAATGCTCACGGGCGCGATGCGGCAACTCGCGATGGGCAATCCCGACCGCCTTTCCACTGATGTCGGTCCCGTGATCGATGCCGAAGCGAAGCAAAGCATCGACGCGCACATTGCATCGATGCGCGAGAAGGGCCGCAACGTCGTGCAATTGCCCATGCCCGATGGCTGCGCACAAGGCACATTCGTCCCGCCGACGCTGATCGAACTGGATTCCATCGACGAGTTGAAACGCGAGGTCTTCGGCCCGGTACTTCACGTAGTGCGGTATCGCCGGGCGCATCTTGATAAACTGCTCGACCAAATCAAGGCGACGGGTTACGGGCTTACGCTCGGGATCCATACGCGTATCGATGAAACCATCGCGCATGTGGTCAGCCGGGCGCACGTGGGGAACATCTATGTGAACCGGAACGTGATTGGCGCGGTGGTCGGCGTGCAGCCGTTCGGCGGCGAAGGTTTGTCGGGCACGGGACCGAAAGCCGGCGGCGCGCTGTATTTGCAGCGGCTGCTTGCCAAGCGGCCCACGGGCTTGCCCAAATCGCTGGAAAGCGCGCTGATCGTGGATCAAACGGCTGCGAACGAAACGCCGGCCGCGCTGACGGCGTTGCGCGACTGGGCGATTGCCGAGCGTGATCCGCAAACGGCTGCGCGTTGCGACGGCCATTTGCAGCACGTGATGGCCGGCGCGACCGCCGTGCTGGCCGGTCCGACCGGCGAGCGCAACACCTACACGCTCGGCGCACGCGGCACGGTGCTGTGCGTGGCATCGACGGCAAGCGGCGCTCGCGCGCAACTCGCCGCAGCGCTCGCCACAGGCAACAAAGCGCTGTTTTCCGGCGCGGCGGGTGAACAACTCGTGGCGGCGTTGCCGGCGTCGATCAAGCCGTATGCATCGACGCGCAAGAGCACGGATGCGGCCTTCGATGCGGTCTTGTTCGAAGGCGACAGCGACGAATTGATGGCGTTGGTGAAGGATGTCGCGAAACGCCCGGGACCGATCGTTTCGGTGCAAGGTGTGCCGGCGGGAGCATTCGCCGACGACGCTCACGACGGCGAGCAGGAATACGCGCTCGAACGGTTGCTGACGGAACGCTCGGTGAGCGTGAACACGGCGGCCGCGGGCGGCAATGCGAATTTGATGACGATCGGCTGAGCTGTATTCAGCACGGCGGATTGGCTCAAACAAACGGCAGCAAGCACGGCGATCCCGGCACACGCTGCCACTTACATGGGAATCAGGAGAGTTTATGGATTACACGATGAAGAAGCTGGCAGCAGCAATGCTGGTCGCCGGTCTGTCGGTTGCTGCAACAGCTCAGGCTCAAACCGCTGAAGACGTGAAGGTAGGATTCGCCGGCCCGATGACCGGCGCGCAAGCGCACTACGGCAAGGATTTCCAGAACGGCGTGGTGCTCGCGGTTGAAGATTTCAACGCGACCAAGCCCGTGATCGGCGGCAAGCCGATTCGCATCGTGCTCGATTCCGCTGATGACCAGGCCGACCCGCGCACCGGCACGACCGTCGCTCAAAAACTTGTCGATGACAACGTCAAGGGCATGCTCGGTCACTTCAATTCGGGCACGACGATCCCCGCTTCGCGCATCTACGCGAACGCCGGCATTCCCGAAATCGCGATGGCAACCGCGCCGGAATACACGACACAAGGTTACAAGACCGCATTCCGCATGATGACCTCCGATACGCAGCAAGGTTCGGTGGCCGGCGAGTTCGCGGTGAAGACGTTGAAGATGAAGAAGATTGCGATTGTCGATGACCGCACGGCTTATGGCCAAGGTCTCGCCGACCAGTTCGAGAAGGCCGCGAAGGCATCGGGCGCGACGATCGTGGATCGGGAATACGCCAACGACAAGGCTGTCGACTTCAAGGCAATCCTGACCAAGCTCAAGTCGATGAATCCGGACCTCGTGTACTACGGCGGCGCCGATTCGCAAGCTGGGCCGATGGTCAAGCAGATGAAGACGCTGGGCCTGCGCGCGCCGTTGATGGCGGGCGAAATGGTCAAGACCGACACGTTCCTGAAGATCGCCGGCACTGCGGCCGACGGCACGGTGGCATCGCTGGCTGGTTTGCCGCTCGATGAAATGCCGGGCGGCGCGGCTTACGTCGCGAAGTACAAGGCGCGCTTCAACGAAGACGTGCAAACGTACTCGCCGTACGCGTACGACGGCGCAATGGCCATGTTCACCGCGATGAAGACCGCGAACTCGACCGATCCGGCGAAGTACTTGCCGTTGCTCGCTAAGACCGACATGCCGGGCGTGACGTCGAAGCAACTCGCGTATGACTCGAAGGGCGATCTGAAGAACGGCGGCATCACGCTGTACAAGGTTGTTGATGGTAAGTGGGCGACGCTGCAAAGCGTGGGTGGGAAGTAAGGTTTGGTTTGACGTTGTGAAGGTGTTGCAAGCCCCGCATGCGCTCCGCGCTGCGGGGCTTTTTCATAGTGGAGGAGCGTTCGAACGCTAGAATGTCTGCAGGACTTTCAACGTCACATGCGAATACACTGTCGCCATCGTCGTGCGAACCGGATCAATCACCAGATGTCATCCACAATTTTCCTGAGTCGCGTTGTACTGCGGAACTACAAGAGCATTGCTGCATGCGATGTGGCTTTGGGTCCGTTGACGTTTCTGGTGGGCGCGAATGGCTCCGGCAAAAGCAACTTCCTGGACGCGCTGCATTTAGTTCGCGATGCGCTGACCGGCTCTCTGGACAACGCAATCAGCGAGCGCGGCGGACTGAACGAAGTCAGGCGGCGTTCCGCCGGCCATCCAACGCACTTTGGAATTCGACTCGAGTTCACGTTGCGGTCGGGACAGAAAGGCAGGTATGCGTTTGAAGTGGGGGCATTGACGAATGGGGCTCTTGAAGTACGAAGAGAGGAGTGTGTTCTTGATGTGAATGGCAAGAAGGCTTTCTTCCGTCTTGAGCGAGGCAAGCTTACCCACACGAGCGAAGCGGCTTTCCCTGCCGTGACTAGTGATCGATTGGCCTTGGTCAGTGCATCCGGTCTGGAGGTATTTCGTCCGGTGCACGAAGCATTAGCCTCCATGGGTTTTTATAACCTGAACCCGAAGGTTATTCGTGAGCTGCAAAAACCGCAAGACGGACGCTTGCTCAAGTCGTCCGGCGAAAACATCGCAAGCGTGATTGGCCATCTGGAGCGAACATCTCCTGCTTCGATGCAGTTGATACAAGAGTATTTCACGGCAGTGGTTCCCTCGGTTCACGGAGTTGAACGCCTTGCGATCGATCCGATGGAGTCTTTAGCATTTCAGCAAGACATGGGAGGAGGAAAACGGTCGTGGCAATTTCGCGCACACAACATGTCCGACGGAACGCTGCGAGCCCTTGGCGTGCTGACGGCGTTGTTCCAGAGGAACGTCGACTACGCGCCATCGCTTATCGGCATTGAAGAGCCGGAAACCGCTTTACATCCTGCTGCCGCAGCGGCTCTTCGCGAAGCACTAAAGCGTGCTTCTGGAGAGAGCCAGATCATTGTCACGAGCCATAGCCCGGATCTGCTCGACGATTTCGAAATTGCTGAGGATGCCATTCTTGCAGTCGCGTCCACTGCTGGGCAGACGTACATCACCCCTCTCGACGTAGCATCGAGAGAGACCATAAGAGAGCACCTTTTCTCTGCGGGCGAATTATTACGCCTCAATCAGCTAAGCCCCGATCCGACCATCGTCGAAAATCAGGCATCGAAACAACGGCAACCTGATCTTTTCGGCGAAGGCAATTGAACATGATGCGTGTGGTCTCGATCGTCGAAGGGGATGGGGAAGTACAAGCATTACCGATTCTTCTGCGCCGACTAAATGGTTGGCTCACACCGGAGGCTTTCGCCACCATTGAGCCGCCCATCCGGGTTCATCGGGATAAATTCATTCGACGTGTCGATGAGTTCAATCGAATCCTCTTGCTCGCGGCAAAAAAGTGCACGGACAACGGCTGGATCCTGATTCTGCTCGATGCCGACGACGATTGCCCCGTTGAGATGGCAGAGGAGATTCGACGGAGAGCACGCGAGGTCATACCTCACCGATCCATCAGCGTCGTCCTCGCAAATCGGGAATTCGAAGCATGGTTCATGGCTGCAGCGCGCTCGTTAATCGGATGTCGGAACTTCCACTGGGATTCGCCCGACCCAGCACCGGCTAACAGCGAAACCTTGAGAAACGCCAAGGGATGGCTCGCTGAGCGGATGGGCGGTCAGGGTTATCACGAAACGCTGGACCAGCCCAAGTTCGCTAGTGCCTTCGACATGGAGTTTGCTCAGATGCAAAGCCGCTCTTTCAGAAAACTGTGTGAGGACTGGAGCGCCTGCGTTGCACAGGTCGGCCGGTATTCAGGGTAAAGCGGTGAGGCGCCTTCACACGCATTGGTGTCATCGCGGCGGCGCAAAGGAACGCTTTACACGGGGACGGTGATATCGCTTCGGGCGGAAGTCGCCAGACACAACTTCCGCCAGGCCATATTTATTCCGCGAAATCCTCTTCCCAGTATTCATTCTCCCGGCGCGCATCGCCGCCTCGCGCTTCTTCAGTTTTCCTTAGCTCCACGCGACGAATCTTGCCCGAGATGGTCTTCGGCAATTCATAAAACTCGATGCGTCGAATGCGCTTGTACGCAGCCAGTTTCTGCGCGGCGAACTTGAGGATTTCGCCGGCGGTTTCCTTCGTCGGTTCATAACCCTTGCGCAACGCGACGAACGCCTTCGGCACTGATAAACGCAGCGCATCCGGACTCGGAACAATGGCCGCTTCGCCCACCGCCGGATGTTCGATCAGCACGCTTTCCAATTCGAACGGGCTGATGCGGTAATCGGCTGCCTTGAAGACATCGTCGGAGCGGCCTACGTAGGTGAAGTAACCGTCGTCGTCGATGGATGCTACGTCGCCCGTACGATAGTGGCCGCCGCGCATGGCATCCTGCGTCTTCGACGGATCGTCCACGTATCCGTCCATCAAACCCAGCGGTTTCGGGTCGAGGATCAGCGCGAGTTCACCTTCCTTCGCGGGGTTATCGTCGTGATCGAGCAGCGTGATGCGGTAACCGGGGAGTGGCCTGCCCATCGATCCAGGCTTCATCGGTTGGCTCGGCGAATTCGCGATCAGCGCCGTGGTTTCGGTCTGGCCGAAACCATCGCGTAACGTGAGGTTCCAGGCCTTTTTCACGCGTTCGATAATCTCGGGATTCAACGGTTCGCCCGCGCCCACGACTTCGCGCAAGTGCACCTCATAGGCCGATAAATCCTCCTGGATCATCATGCGCCAGACGGTCGGCGGCGCGCACAGCGTGGTGATCTGATGCTTGACGAGCGTCTCCAGCGTGGCCTTTGCGCTGAAGCGCGACGTGTTATGGATGAACACGGTCGCGCCCGCGTTCCACGGGGCGAAGACACAACTCCATGCGTGTTTTGCCCAGCCGGGCGAGCTGATGTTGAGATGGACATCGCCGGGCTTCAACCCGATCCAGTACATGGTCGATAGATGTCCCACCGGATAACTCTGATGGCTGTGCAGCACGAGCTTTGGGCGACTTGTCGTGCCGCTCGTGAAATACAGCAGCAGCGGATCGGTCGCAAGGGTCCTGCCTTCGGGCTCGAACGAGGGGCTTTCGTTAAACGCATCGGCGAAGTTTAGCCAGCCTTCGGATAACGAAGCGCTCTGCGGGATAGCTACGGCAATGCGGGTTTTGTCTTTATCGATGGCATCGAACTTCGCCGTTTCACTCGATGCCACGATCACATGCTTCACTTCACCGCGCGTCATGCGGTCGGCTATGTCCGCCGGCGTCAGCAACATGGTCGCCGGAATGGTGACGGCGCCGAGTTTCATCGCGGCGAGCATGGTTTCCCAGAGCGCCGGCTGGTTCGGCAGCATCAGCAAGATCCGGTCGCCTCGCTGGACGCCTTGCTGCTTCAACCAGTTGGCCAACTGATTCGATCTCGCCGATAACTCCGCGAACGAGAGCTTCGTTTCGTCTCCGTTCTCCTCGACTATCCAGAGCGCCGGTGCAAGATTGCTGCGTGCGTATTCATCGAACCAGTCGAGCGCCCAGTTGAACTCCATCAGTTCGGGCCACGCGAAGTCTCTGTACGCGGTGTCGTAGTCGTCGCGATGACGTAGCAGGAAATCTCTTGCCTGCAGGAATGCTTGCGATGCCATGGTCTTGCGTCTCCTGGGTTTTGTTCGCTTATGCGTGAGCCTTGATCTGGCTTTTGCTCGCGGGTCTTTGTAAAACCCGCTTGTGCACGAATGTCTGTGGCCGCCACGGTGCGTGGCCGGCGTTCACTTCTGCCGCAACTTCTCCCCTTGCTGCCTCACCTGATCCAACGTTGCCGCCGGGGTGCTCGCATCTTGCGGAATCCTTATTTCTATCACCGATGGCAATCCCGTTTTCACCGCGCGCTCGAATGCGGGCATGAATTGCGCGGTCGATTCCACGAGTTCGCCGTGCGCTCCAAATGCGCGCGCGTAGGCCGCGAAGTCGGGGTTCGTCAGCGCGGTGCCATGTACACGGTTTGGATAGTGGCGCTCTTGATGCATACGGATCGTGCCGTATTGCTGGTTGTTCACCACCACGAAAATCACCGCGAGCTGGTACTGCATTGCCGTGGCCAGCTCCTGGCTCGACATCATGAAGCATCCATCGCCTGCAAATGCCACCACGACCCGGTCCGGATACAGCGACTTCGCCGCGATCGCTGCGGGTACGCCGTAACCCATCGCGCCGCTTGTCGGCGCAACCTGCGACCGGAAATGCCGATATGCATAGTGCCGATGCAACCAGGTCGCATAATTCCCGGCACCATTCGTCACGATGGCATCGGCGGGAAGATGTTCGCTGAGTTGCTCCATGATTTCGCCGAGCTGGACATCGCCGAGCATGGGACGCGGTTTGCGCCACGCGAGATACGCTTCATGGGCTGCTTCAATAGCCCCGCTCCATGTAATGGCTACGGGTGGCTTGAGTGCTACCAACGCCGACACCATCTCCGGCATGCCGGAAACAATCGGCAGATCCGCCGAATACACGCGCCCTAGTTCTTCCGCGCCTTGGTGCACGTGGATCAGCGTTTGTTTCGTCTTGGGGATATCGAGCAACGTGTAACCGCCGGTTGTCGACTCACCCATGCGGGGGCCGAGGATCAGCAGCAAGTCGGCTTCGCGAATGCGTGCGGCGAGGGCGGGATTGATCCCGAGGCCGACATCGCCGGCGTAGTTCGGATGGTTGTTGTCCAGCGTGTCCTGAAAGCGGAATGCGCAGCCGACCGGCAACTGCCATGCTTCCACGAAGCGCGCGAAATCTGCCGTGGCTTCCGGCGTCCAGCCGCTGCCTCCAGCAATCACAAACGGTTTCTTCGATGCGGCGAGCATCTCGGTCAACCGGGCAATCTGCGCGGGCGCTGGCGATGCTGCCACACGCTGATAGCGCGGCGCGCCCGGCACGGCTTCGCATGCGTCGCTCAGCACGTCTTCCGGCAAGGCGAGCACGACCGGTCCCGGCCGGCCAGAGGTTGCAATGTGGAATGCGTGGCTCAGATATTCGGGGATGCGTCGCGGATCGTCGATTTGGGCGACCCACTTTGCCATTTGCCCGAACATGCGGCGATAGTCGATTTCCTGAAATGCCTCGCGGTCCATGTGTTCGCGTGCGCACTGGCCGATGAGCAGGATCATCGGCGTGGAATCCTGGAATGCCGTATGGACGCCAATCGATGCGTGGGTCGCGCCCGGGCCGCGCGTAACAAGCGCCACACCGGGGCGGCCGGTCAGTTTGCCTACCGCTTCGGCCATGTTTGCCGCGGCGGCTTCGTGGCGGCACACGATGGTCTGGATGCGGCTGGTTTCATCGTGGAGGGAATCCAGGATGGCGAGGAAGCTTTCGCCGGGTACGCAGAAGACGCGTTCGACGCCGTGAGTGAGGAGTGCATCGACGACCAGGCGTGCGCCCGTGGTCGAAAGGGTGTTGGAGGACGGGACAGCAGATGTCATGCGATGAAATCTCCCAGAAGGTTTCGCGCTAGCCGCAACGGGCAGGGGATTTCATAGCTTACGCTTGGGCGGGGAGATGGCGCTAGGGAGGGGTTTTGCTGGTTCTGATTGGTCTACTGGTTTTTTGAGGGATGTCGACGGGCCGGTGCCGATTATTGGCGATTGTTTTCGCGCGTAGCGCGGCGTGTCCGTGGGTTTGTTTCCGTCACTGGCAGTGAGGCGAGAAAAACCCATTGCCCCACCTTTTTTCTATCCCGCCTGAGGTCGATGGGATTTGAACGATTACGCAGTTGCGCACCCGCCGCCGCATTCGTGGCGCAAAAAACGATTCGTCAAATCCAGGCGCCCTCGTCCGCACCGTCGTTCGAATTCCTAGTCATTCAATTTTCAACTTGAGACTCGTCCAATTGACTCTTAATCGCTGTTCTCGATAAAACCATCTTGAACGGTCAAAAAAGGAATCGAGACGATGAGACGATACAACATCAAGTTGCACGACAAAACGACGAGTGGCGCGTTCGTCACCGAGGGTGAGCCAACAGCGACACATCACGGAACTCCTCTGGCGTTTATCGGCGCTGCAATTTATTGCCCGACGTGCAAATCGGCGGGAGTTATCGTCGCGTCGGGGCCGCGTTTGTCGGTGTCATTCAGAGGCAAACAGGCAGCTTTGGAAAACGATCTTGGCATGTGCAAGTGTCGCCCCGCGCCCCGATTGATCGCATCTCAATCGACCATGTCCCAAAGCCTTGATGAGAAAACGCTCGCTGCGCAGGGATATACGGCAATGGGCGTTCCGTTCTTGCGCCACCACGACGAACAAATTACGTTGCGCGACCGTAGCACGCGGCGAGTGTTGGCGAATGTCCAGTATCGATTGAAAGACAGTTCCAGCGTGATCGCAAGCGGGAGGACAGATGTGAACGGACGGACTGAACGAATCGCGACGGATATATCGCAACACCTCACCATCGAAATTGTTCCCTCACATTAATCCGAAAATTCGACATTGAGAGATGCACATGCCAGAAGAAAATTGGGTCGAAGTAGGAACGGCAACGACGAACCGCATTCCCGATTCGAACGTCGACATTTTTCTTGACCTCGACGCACCGCCCATCTGCCCGAACATGACGGACGTTGAGTTTCGAAAGAGCGTGCTCGTGTTGACAAAAAAGGCGGTCTTGCTAGTCGAAAAAAGAATAATGGAGGTAGGTGGTTGGGACGCCAGGGCGCAAGAGCGAGTCTACGATCACTTCGGCACGAAGGACGAATCGGTGCGTCAGCGTCTGATCACTTGCCTTCCTCGATTGCGCAAAGTCCTGGACGATCTGGGGCCAAGGAATTTCGTGCGTGTGAGCGAAGATTTGATTAGGCATCTTGGCTGCACGCCAAGCAACAAGAACGTTAACGATGAGCTTGCGAGCGTCTGCGGCCCTAACACGGCAACGCATACGATCTGCATTGCGCCGAAATTCTGCACCACGCGTGAATACGATATGTACGGTGACTCGCAGCTTGCAACGATCGTGCATGAGGCGTCGCACTTTCACGACACGTTCTCCAGTGAAGACATTATTTACACGATGACCAGCTATCAAAAGATATGGGCAAAAGAGCATTCAGACCGGGCCATCAATAACGCTGACAACATTGCGGGGTACATAGTTTATGGTGAAGATATCAAGTAAGGCACTCGTGGCGCTCGTCTTGGGCACGTCGATACTTCCCGCGATTGCTTGTACCGGCCCACAAAATCAGCGCACGGAACAATTTACCGTTCACTTTGAACGAAACTCTTCGACGTTACGGTCGGATTCGATACTTCGCTTAGCAAACTGGTCTGCTGAGATGAAAATCAAGTATCCGATTCGTCTGTGGCTTAGTGTCGTGGGGATGGCTGCGCCGGATGAAAAGAATGCCAACAGCGTGGCCGAACAACGAGCTGCCAACGTTAAGGACATGGCCGATCTATTTGGTATGGGCACAACCGCCTCGGAGGTCAAAAGCTACGTCAACTCGCGTCATGAGGCGGATATGAGCGGCGACCACGGGGCAGTAGTTCTAATCGACATGAATCCCGGTTGTCCGAATGACTGCTGCGACGGCATCACTGCACCTAATGGTGAGACATCAGGTCTACCCCAAATGACACGTTAGCGATTATGCAAGCTTGTATCCGAACCGGCGGACGCACGAATCCTCGCGCCATTGTGCGACTGGCGGGTATGTGCTTTTAATGCGGAGAGCCTCGCGTGGTATGTGCTACGCGCTGACTAGCGCAGTGCTGTGCTACACGTCGAGTTATGCCGTGGCGTGCAGCTTAGGTTTGCAGATGTCAGCAAAGATGCCCAGGAACTCTGCCGAAATGACGAATGCGGATCGCATACGTTTGGCAAACCTAACTATTAACGTACGCACCCTGCCAATGCGCAGCGATGCAATCATCTATGGCTATGCCTTCGCGGGAGAGCATGCCCCCGCCTCGCTAGCAAGCCAAAGGGCGCAGACCGTTGCGCAATTTCTTACTCAAATGGGCGTCGCTGCAGACCTGATACACGTTGAGAGCAGCATAGTTGCGTCGAATAGCAAACGCGACCCATCCGAACAGGTCGACATACAATTTGCGCCGATTTGTCCAACTGGCGGATGCGGCTTTCTTTGCAACACTCCGACTCTGAAATGAAAAACAAAACCCCTCGCCGTTCGTGCGGCCATGTTTTCCATACTGACCCGGCTATGTTCGTGCTGGTGACATATAAGCCAAAACCGGGTGTACCGAACTACGTGCAGGTACTCTGTTACCCGACCCCACCAGGAGACGCGATGCTTACTTTCCTGTCGCCTTTCGATGCGTGGATCGAAGCCATCTATTCATCAAAGCCAGGAAAGTTGTATCGCGTCATCGACGCGACCACATTCGATCCTAGTGAGTTGATAGCGAACTCCAGCGACCAACTAAATGCCGGTCTTCACATGGGGTGGGCTGCTTGCGACGGCAAGTTGCTTGCGAAAAAGAATGGCGAGTTAGTTGGTTATATGATGCTGCAAACCCTCAAAGTCGCGCCTTTCGACGCGGAAGATATCGTGTTCACTCTTAGCGCAGAAAATCGGAAGAGTGTCGATCTCTTTCACGAGAAGGCAGGGTTGTTCGCCTACGCGGAAACGCTTGAATCAAGCATGAAATGGGACGACCAACGTCTCGACCAGGAAGTGTCATTAGCCATGCAAAACGTGCCCGCAACGTGCGAAGCTTCTGCCCCTGACATTAACCAAATCGCTGTCTATGACCTGGAAGGAAAGCAATGGCACTTTGTGGCGCTGGCTGACCTGATTGATAAAACCCCGGCTTGACCAACGAAATAAGCCCCGTTGCTACCGGAAGGACCGAGTGAATGGGGCCTTCCGTTATGACGCGCGCACACTGTCTCAGGCGCTGCTTACTGGCGAGTTACATGAGGTAAAGAGCGATGAGTGACAAACTGTTGAAGGCGCTACACGAAACGGCGCAAGGGCTACACCAGGCTGGAACAATGGACGCGGTGACGTTGCGGGAGTTCGATGCGCTGTGCTTGCCGCCGATCAAGGACTGTAGCGCGGCGCAGATCAAGCGGCTGCGCCAGCGCAGCAATGCGAGTCAAGCGGTGTTTGCGGCGTGCCTGAACACCAGCGCATCGACCGTGCAGAAATGGGAACAGGGCCAGAAGCGCCCGAACGGCCCATCGTTGAAGTTGCTCGATCTGGTTGACCGTAAGGGCTTGGAAGCGATGTTCTAAAGGCTTCCCAAGAAGATCAACCTCAACACTCAACAATATTCACCGCCAACCCACCCCGCGATGTTTCCTTGTATTTGGTCTTCATATCGGCGCCGGTTTGCATCATCGTCTTGATCACGGAATCGAGCGATACGTAATGACTGCCGTCGCCTCGCATCGCCATGCGCGCAGCATTCACCGCTTTCATCGACCCCATCGCATTACGTTCGATGCACGGAATCTGCACCATCCCGCCAACCGGATCGCAAGTCAGCCCGAGGTTATGTTCCATCCCGATCTCGGCAGCGTTCTCGACCTGCGCCGGCGTCCCGCCCATGACCGCCGCCAACCCGGCCGCTGCCATCGAACACGCGACTCCCACTTCCCCCTGACACCCGACCTCAGCGCCGGAAATGGAAGCGTTCATCTTGTACAGAATCCCGATAGCCGCCGCCGTCAGCAAAAAGTCGATCACGCCCTGCGCATTCGATCCCGGTAGGAACCGGTCGTAGTAATGCAGCACTGCAGGAATGATCCCGGCCGCGCCGTTGGTCGGCGCCGTTACCACCCGACCACCCACCGCGTTTTCCTCATTCACGGCAATGGCGTAAAGGTTGATCCAGTCGATCATGGAAAGCGGATCGCGTAACGCCTGCTCGGGTTTGTCGACCAGCGCCCGATACAACACCGGCGCGCGCCGTTTAACCTGGAAAGGACCGGGCAGGCAACCATCGGCGTCGGGGTTATCGATTCCGCAACCGCGCTTCACGCACGACTGCATCACGTCCCAAATGCGCAGCAAGCCCGAACGAATCTCGTCTTCGCTGCGCCACGTACGCTCGTTTTCCCACATCAATTGCGCCACGGATTTGCCCGTTTCACGGCACAACGCGAGCAATTCATCGCCGGAGTGGAACGCGTACGGCAACTGTTCTATCGCGGTCAACACCTTCACATTCGATGCCCCCGCCGTCACCACAAAACCGCCGCCCACCGAGAGATAGGTCGAGTCGCGCAATGACACGCCGTCGGCATCGAAGGCATGGAGCTTCATGCCGTTCGGATGCTCAGCCAGCGCCTGCCGCAGAAACACGATGTGTTCCTTCAGCACAAACGGAATCTCGTGACGCCCCAGCAGCGGCAGCTTTTTCATTGCGCGCACGGTCTCGAGACGCGTGCTGATCGTCCCTGCATCGACGGTATCCGGGGCATCGCCCATCAGGCCGAGCATCACGCCGCGATCCGTACCGTGACCCTTGCCGGTTGCGCCGAGCGAGCCGTACAACTCGCATTTCACCGTAGCCGTGGCGTCCAGCAGACCGTCGCGTTCGAGCCCTTGCACGAACATCAGGGCGGCGCGCATCGGCCCGACCGTATGCGAACTCGACGGACCGATGCCGATTTTGAAAAGATCGAAAACGCTGACTGCCATGACTGCTCCTGCAAAGGTCGTGCTAAAAAATCAGCGCGCCGGCAACGGCAAACAAACCGCGAGCCAGGCCGGCGGCGTGGGCGCCAGGCGCAGCGCAATGGGCGTGTACCGCCCGTCGAGCCGCGCCGATAGATGGAACAACTCGGCCGCGTGTTTCGGATCCCACGCGCCCGAATAACCAGGCAGACCAGCCTCGCGGCGGGTGGCGTCGAAGGGCACGCTCGAATGAACAAATTCCTCGTGGGTGCGCGTGCCGAGCGCGTACGGCGTGAGCCAGTTCAGCGCGGCGGCGAGCGTCGCGCCCGACGGCGCGCGTTCGCTCAACCAATTGCGGTTGTGACGGCGCGCAGCCAGCGCGGCCGTGACCAGCGGCTGCAAATCGTAAGTGACGTAATGCAGCGCGTCGCGCTCGCCGAAATCGACGGTCGAGCCGTCCGGCGCAATGTTGTCTCCAATATGCTCCACATACAGACGCTGCGCCGCGTTAATCAGCTTGCGGTCATCAGTAGTGAACGCGCCCATCGAAATCAACTTGATCCGGTGACTTTGCCAGTTGTTCCGATACGTGCCCGTCAGCGGTCGCTTTTGCTTATCAATATCCGCGATATATCCCGTCACCATCTTCGTGATGAACGCGTTCGACGCATTGCGCGTCTTCACCGGCAATGCGCTCGCGGTCAGGTCGTAGGCGAGGATCAGCGACTCGAAATTCGTTTCATCGATAGGATTGAAACTCGGCTGATACGTCGTGACCCACGCGAATAAAAACCGGTCGACGAGACGCAAATACGCTTCGTTGCCGGTCGCGCGCCACGCCAGCGCAGCGTCGCGCATCAATCCCAGATCCTTCTCCGCTTCTTCGCTCTCGTCACGAATACCCTGATGCGGCAACGTGCCTTCCGTATGCAGCGTTGCCCGCGCTTTCGGCTGGTCGTTCAGCCGCGACTGCACCATTTGCACCAGTGCTTTCACGCCCGGATCGGCATTCGTGCGCTCACTCGTTTGCATCGCGGGCGCTGCGCAAAAATTCATTGCTGCAAACGCGCTTTGCGTCGTCAATGCCGTTGCTGCAAGGGCCGCGATCATCGCCGGAACACGCCACGTTTTACTCACCACTCGCACCTGTCGCGCCATGCAAAACTCCCTGATTGGCTTGGTTCGGGAGAGATGGTATCTGGTGTTGCGTGACTCCGGCAAAACTGTCCGGCTCTGAGAAGAAGCCGGACAGTTGAAACCCATGCTATTCGCCGTACTCGGACAACGGAATGCACGAACAGAACAGGTTGCGGTCGCCGTAAGCGTTGTCGGCGCGGCCGACCGGCGGCCAGTACTTGCGCGCGATCAACGAAGTCAGCGGATACGCCGCCGTCTCCCGCGAGTAGGCGTGACTCCAGCCATCGGCGACAACAACCGCTGCCGTATGCGGCGCGTTCTTCAGCGGATTGTCTTCGCGATCCGATTTGCCATCTTCCACCGCGCGAATTTCGTCACGAATGGCGATCATTGCATCGATAAACCGATCCAGTTCCTCTTTCGATTCCGATTCCGTCGGCTCGACCATCAGCGTGCCCGGCACCGGGAAGCTCATGGTCGGCGCATGAAAACCGTAATCGATCAGGCGCTTCGCCACGTCATCGACTGAAATACCACTGGTCTCTTTCAACGGCCGCAGATCGAGAATGCACTCGTGCGCGACCAGACCGCCCGCGCCGCTGTACAGCACGGGGTAATGCGGCGCGAGCTGCTTCGCCACATAGTTTGCCGCGAGGATCGCGCTTTCCGTGGCGTTGGTCAGACCTTGCGCGCCCATCATCGCGATGTACATCCACGAGATCGGCAGAATGGCGGCCGAGCCATAAGGCGCCGCCGATACCGCGCCAATCCCGGCTGCATCGCGTTGATACCCGGTGGAATGCTGGTTCGGCAGGAACTTGGCGAGATGCGCGCCGACCGCGACCGGACCCACGCCCGGTCCGCCGCCGCCATGCGGAATGCAGAAGGTTTTATGCAGGTTCAAGTGCGAGACATCGCCGCCGAACTGGCCCGGCGCGGTCAGGCCGACCATCGCGTTCATGTTCGCGCCATCGACGTATACCTGGCCGCCATGCGCATGCACGATCTCGCAGATCTCGCGCACGTTCACTTCGAACACGCCGTGCGTGGACGGATACGTGATCATGATCGCGGCGAGTTTGTCGGCGTGCTTGTCGGCCTTGGCCTGCAAGTCGGCGATATCGACGTTGCCCTGTTCATCGCACGCAACCACCACGACCTGCATGCCGGCCATTTGCGCCGATGCCGGGTTCGTACCATGCGCGGACGATGGAATCAGGCAGATGTTCCGATGCCCTTCGCCACGCGATTCGTGATACGCGTGGATGATCAGCAAACCGGCATATTCGCCCTGCGAGCCGGCATTCGGTTGCAGCGATACAGCCGCGTAACCGGTACACGCAACGAGCATTTGCTCGAGCTGATCGATCATCGTGCGATAACCGACCGTTTGCTCACCCGGCGCAAACGGATGGATCTGCGCGAATTCGGGCCACGTCACGGGCAACATTTCGGACGTTGCGTTCAGCTTCATCGTGCAGGAACCGAGCGGGATCATTGTGCGATCGAGCGCGAGATCCTTATCCGCCAGACTGCGCAGGTAGCGCAGCATTTCATGCTCGGAATGATGACGGTTGAACACCGGATGCGTGAGGTAGGCGCTCGTGCGTTCCAGTGCTTTCGGCAGCGAGACTTTTGCGTCCGCATCGAGCGCGTCAATATCGAACGTTTCCGTCTTGCCCGCCACTTCCGCGAACAACGCGAAGAGCTTGAGCAAGTCGTCGCGCGTGGTGGTTTCATCGACGGAAACGCCTACGTGCGTTGCATCGATATGGCGCAGGTTCACGTGCACCGCCGATGCCGCCTGATGCAGCGCCGTGGTATTCGTGCCGCTAACGATGGTGACGGTATCGAAGAACGTTTCGTTAGCGAGCGTGTAGCCGAGTTTGCACGCGCCGGCAGCGAAGATCGACGCCACGCGATTCACGCGCAACGCGATGGTCTTCAAACCCTGCGGCCCGTGATACACCGCGTACATGCTGGCCATGATCGCGAGCAATGCTTGCGCCGTACATACATTCGATGTCGCCTTTTCGCGGCGGATATGTTGCTCGCGGGTTTGCAGCGCGAGACGCAGCGCGTGCTTGCCTTGGGCGTCGACGGTCACGCCGACAAGACGGCCCGGCATTTGCCGTTTGAAGTCATCGCGTACGGCCATATACGCGGCGTGCGGACCGCCAAATCCAATCGGCACGCCAAAGCGCTGCGTATTACCGATAGCCACATCCGCGCCCCATTCGCCCGGAGGCGTGAGCAGCGTGAGCGCGAGTAAGTCAGCGGCGGCGATTACAAAACCACCGGCCGCATGAATAGCTTGAGTCAACGCGCGATAGTCATGCACGTCGCCATTCGCCCCCGGGTATTGCAGCAACACGCCGAAGGCGTTTGCGGTGGCGGCATCGGCGGCGGGACCAACTTTGACTTCGATACCCGCCGGTTTTGCACGCGTTCGCACGACTTCGATGGTCTGCGGCAGCACGTCGTCGGCGACATAAAACAGGTTCGATTTCGGCTTGCCCGCGCGTTGCAGCAGCGTCATGGCTTCGGCGGCGGCGGTGGCTTCATCGAGTAGCGACGCATTCGAAATCGCGAGACCCGTCAGGTCGATAATCATCTGTTGGAAGTTGAGCAGCGCTTCCAGGCGGCCTTGCGAAATCTCCGGCTGATACGGCGTGTAAGCCGTGTACCACGCCGGGTTTTCAAGCACGTTACGCAGGATCACGGCGGGCGTGTGCGTGCCGTAATAACCCTGACCAATGTAGTTCCTGAACACCAGGTTCTGATCCGCGAGTTTCCTCAGCGATGCCAGCGCTTCCGCTTCGCTTTTCGGCTGCGTGAACGCGCCGAGCGGCAGCGTTTCTTTACGCCGGATGGCTTCGGGAATCACCGCGTCGATGAACGCCGCGCGCGATGCGAAACCGAGCGCTTCGAGCATGGCATGCTGGTCGGCCGCATCCGGGCCAATGTGCCGGTGGGCGAATGCATCGTGGCATTCGAGCGCGGCGAGAGACAGGGATGAGCGGTTCATCAGACGGTCCGGGTGTTCGAGCTTCATGAGAATTCCTGCTGGTGCGGCGTGGTTCGCTATTGCGCTTTAAGCACGCCGCACGGTCGTTGAAAAGTTTTACTCGCCGATCGCGCTGCCGTATGCAGCGGCATCGATCAACCGATCCGTCTTGGCGTCGGCGGCGGGCTTGATCTTGAAGAGCCAGCTTTCGTACGGCGTGCCGTTGATCTGATCCGGCGTGCCGGTCAGCGCATCGTTCGCGGCGACGATTTCGCCGGCCACGGGCGCGTAGATATCGGATGCTGCTTTCACCGATTCGATCACCGCGATGGCGTCGCCGGCGGCAACGGTCTTACCTACCGGCGGCAATTCGATGAACACGACATCGCCCAGTGCTTCCTGCGCGTGATCCGTAATACCGATGGTCAGGGTGCCGTCGGATTCGGTGCGTACCCATTCGTGCGATTCGGTGTATTTGAGTTCGGCCGGGATGCTCATGCGGATGCTCCAGTTGTCATTGAGGGTGGACGTGCGTGGCTTTTGCGGCCGTTGCTTGCGGGCTGTTTAAAGCGCCGCCAACACCTTGCCGTTGCGCACGAAAGGCAGTTTTACCACGCTTACCGGCAGTTGTTTGTCGCGTATCACGACGTGCACTTTGTCGCCCGGTTTCACGCTCGCCGGCACCCGGGCGAACGCGATGGATTCCTGCATCGATGGCGAGAAAGTGCCGCTCGTGATCTCGCCTTCGCCGTCGGCCGTGACGACTTTTTGGTGAGCACGAAGCACGCCACCGGCGCGGCCGTTTTCCTTCTGCAGAATCAAGCCGACAAAGCGCGCCTTCGATCCATTCTTTTCCAGCGCGGCGCGGCCGACGAACGCGCGGTTCGGGTTGGTGAGGTCGACGGTCCACGCGAGGCCGGCGTCGAGCGGCGACACCGTGTCGTCCATGTCCTGGCCGTAGAGGTTCATGCCGGCTTCCAGACGCAGCGTGTCGCGTGCGCCGAGGCCGGCGGGCTTCACGCCTTGCGCGATCAATGCGTTCCAGAACGCTACGACTTGCGTAGCCGGAACCACGATTTCGAAACCGTCCTCGCCCGTGTAACCGGTGCGCGCGAGCATCACTTCGCCGAACGAGCTGGCCGGGAATTGCACGGCGTTGAAGGGTTTGAGTTCAGCGGTGGCGTTGCGCGTTTCCGGCAGCACTTGCCAGACTTTTTCGCGTGCGTTCGGACCTTGCACGGCGACGATCGCGAAATCGCGGCGCGGCGTGATCGTCAGACCAAAACCGCCTTCGGCATTCAGATGGCCGAACCACGCGATGTCTTTCTCCGCCGTGCCGGCGTTCACTACAACCCGGTAGTTGTCATCGGCGAAGTAATAGACGATCAGGTCATCGATCACGCCGCCTTCCGGGTTCAGCAGGCACGAATACAGCGCCTTGCCGGGAACGGTGAGTTTGTCGACGCTGTTGGCGATCGCGTACTTGAAGAATTCGCGCGCTTTGTCGCCGGTGAAATCGACGACGCGCATATGCGACACATCGAACATGCCCGCGTCGGTGCGCACCGCGTGGTGTTCGTCGATCTGCGAACCGTAATTGACGGGCATGTCCCAGCCGCCGAAATCGACCATGCGTGCGTTGAGCGCAAGGTGAGCGGCGTGCAAAGGCGTGTGTTGAAGATCAGACATGGAGCGGGCCTCGGGCGTGCGCGAAAACAAAAAAAGGCCATGCGTCGAACCCGCTCGGGGTTTCGGCTTTTTTTGGTTGCTTGGATAACGCCAATGCAACCTGCAAAGCCCAAACCGCGCAGCGATCCGGTACATGACCCCTCTGTCCTCGGTACCTGAGAGATTGCACGCTGTGCGCCTACCATCCGACGTTCAACGCGCGCCCCTTCGGTGGGCATCTGGCTGGTGCTTCTTTTTCAGCCGATGCCGCTCTCCAGAGTTCGACTTTCCGTTTTTGGCGCCCGATTAAAGGCGCAATTCATAGACGGAACTTCGACGCGGCCGGTCCTTTTGCCTGAGAGTTTGTGGGTGTGCCCCTTCGGCGGCGCTTGCTTTGTTTCGTGTCGTTTTCGATGCAAACGACAAAAGCCAGCGCGCTCTCCCGACGCGTGCGGCGAATTTACGCGACCGAATTCAGCTTGTCAAACGGCGAGGGGCCTTAATCCTTCGCCAGCCCAGGATTGACGCGTCTACCGATATCCCGCAAGCGCGCGAGTTGATCGACCATCGACGGCGCTTCGTCCAGGCTGCTGACAAAGGTCCAGAGATATGTCATCACGGCATAGACATGTCCGGCCTTCACCGATGGCGCCAACGCCAACTGGCTGATGGCAATCACAAACAGCACGGCCGCGACCGAGCCGACGAAGAGAAACGCCGCGGCTTCACGGTTCGACAGGTGAACCCGGAGCTTGGAAAGCACGCGATAGTGCCGTTTCAAAGTGACCGTCCCCACTTTCGCGACCAGGCCGATTTCCTTCTCCAGCCGGTCATTCAGGCGCTGATGCAAGCCCTGGTTGCGCCGTGCGAAGCGCGGCAACAAGGCCAGGCACAGTAGCAATCCGCCCAGGCTCGCAACGCCGATCCACGGCTCGATCGCCAGCAGCATCGCCACGGCGCCCACTATGGATACCAACGCGGTGACCATGGTCGGCACGTGTTTTTCGAAGAAGTCGACAAACTCCCGGGCCAACACCACGCGCGCCGCAGCCGTCGACGTACTTTGGTTCTGCAACCGCTGATTGAGGATCACCGGCACCGCCAGATCGGCGTATATCCGCGTGAAGGTGCGCGTATCCACGGCGCGGCGCGCAGCGCCGACCGTCCAGAACGCCAATACGATCACTGCGTAGAACAACGCGCTGTGAGCGTCGCCTCGAATGATCGAGTCGACGGCGAATCCGGCGAACAACGGATACGCGAGCAATAGCGCGTTCTCAAGCGCGACGAGCGACAGCGTGCAGAACAGCTTGCCCGGATAAGCCCGGGCAATAGCTTTCAGCGTGGACGTGGCGGACTGCTTTTCGCTCTCGACCATCCGGATTTCTGGTGTGATGAATGACATGATCGTACCTTGAGTAAAATCGCAGCTATAATTTGAGCGACTGCTCAAATTATACTTGAGCAGTCGCTCAAAGTGCAAGCTCAGCTAATCCGGTCACGCTTGAAAGAAAGGAATCGAACATGTCGCGGTCGTCCCCCGAACGCAAAGGTCAGATCATTGCGGCCGCCCTTGAGTTGTTCCGCGAGAAAGGTTTCGCGGACGTTTCCACGCGTGACCTCGCCGAGCACGCGGGGTTGTCGCGCAGTCACATTTATCACTACTTCGGCGACTGGAACGAGTTGCGCCGCGAGGCGTTCGTGCACTTCGCCGACGAGCAACTCGAAGAAGCCGGCGCGCGTCTGATCGATAAACCGCCGGTCGACGCGTTGCTTGGTTTTGTCCGCGATTGCCTGCCAGAGAGCAAAAATGATGGTTGGGGGCTGTGGCTCGATGCCTGGGACGAAGCCATGCACGACGCAGAACTCGCGCGGGCTTATTTAAGCGAGATCAGTCGCTGGCAGGGCATGCTGCGTGGAATTATCGAAAAGGGCGTGGAGGCGAAGGTGTTTCGGTGTGCATCGCCGGAACGCGCTGCACGGCAACTCTTCGCGCTGGCCATGGGTTACGCCGATGATCTGTTGCTGCAGCCGTCGGTTGAGGCTGTCGAAGCGGCGCTGGACGAGGTCGTGGAAATTGCGGAGATGGTGCTGAGTTTTGAGCTCAACGCTCTAGAACGATGAACCGAACGACAGCCTGTCGTCCGGCGCAGAAAAGTGCTTACTGAATCGCGCGTTGCAACCCGTCCAGCTCGCCGTTCAGGGTGTGCTGTTCGTCACCCGACAAACCGCCGCCATGCTGGGAAGCCATGTCGCGCGATTCCTGACGCACTACATCCAGCCGATGATGGAACGCGTCGCCTTGTGGCGGCGGGTAAAAGCCCTGGCTCACGCGCTGATCCACATGATGCCAAAGCGAGTTGATGCGCCCGTTGACCTGATCCATTCGATGCACCGCTTCCATATGCGGATCGGGGCGCGCCGGTGCTTCCTGGACGACATCGACCTGGCGCGTCGGCTGGACGACACACGCCGCCAGCGATCCCGCTAGCGCCACGCCAATCAGCGCACGGGTAAAACCTGCTTTAAGCGTCAGCATTGAAGTTCCTCTTTTGATTTTTAAGATAAGACGATAAGACGACTGGAGAAGAACGGTTCGCGCACCGCGCCGGCTGACGCCGGGGCGGTGCGCAAATGTAACGCTGTGTGTTTGACAGTCTTGCGTGGGCCGTTTGTTATCGCTGCTTTGTCAGAGCGGCGCGAAATCCAGGCGGCGACCTTCTGCGTTGCTGCGGATGGCTATGTCGATGATGGTCATGACATCGACGGCATCTTGCGACGAGACTGGGAACGGCTTGCCGTCAAGCACCGATGCCGCCAGCGCACGATAAAACTCTGCATAAGCGCCGTCGCGGGTGGCGAATTCCTGACGCAAGTCGTGATCGCCATCGACTTCGCGAAGCAGGCCGGGCGGGTTATGGCCGAACTCGGGATTGCCGGGGCGCAAACCGGCTTTGAGCTGGTCTTCCTGCACATCGAGACCCGTTTTCACATAGCTGCCGCGTGTGCCGTGAATGGCGAAGCGCGGCGGTTCCAGCGCGGCTAGCGCCGTGGCGTGCAGCACGATTTCTTTGTCTTCGTAGCCCAGCAACAAATGCACGTAATCCGGTGCGCTCGCGTGATCGCGGTGCGCGTGGACGCTAGCAAAAATGGTTTGCGGCCGGCCGAACAACGTCAACGCCTGATCGATGAGATGCGGCCCCAGATCGAACAACAAGCCGCCGCCCCGCGACGCTTCCTCGCGCCAGCGCTGCGGCACTTTCGGCCGGAAGCGATCGAAATGCGATTCATAGTGCGTCACGCGCCCAAGCCGGCCGCTTTCGATCAACGCGCGCACCGTCATGAAATCGCCATCCCAGCGACGGTTGTGGAACGGCGCGAATAGCAATCCGCGCTTTTCGGCCAACTCGGCGAGGGTTTTTGCATCGGCGCCGGAGAGGGTGACCGGCTTGTCGACCACGACGTTCCTGCCCGCTTCCAGGGCTTTCCTGGCGAGTTCGAAATGGGTGTCGTTGGGTGTTGCGATGACGATGCAATCAAGTTCATCGATGGCGAGCAGCGCATCGAAATCTTCGACGATCGTCGCGTTCGGGTAATCGGCCTGCGCGCGCTCGGGTTTGCCGGTGGCAATGGCGGATACGGTCGCGCGGCCGCAATGATCGATGACGGGCGCGTGAAACGTTTCGCCGGCAAAGCCATAGCCCATCAGGCCTACTTTTAGAAGTGCTGTCATGCGGGCATCCTGTTGGTTGGCGATGCCGATATTGTGGCACGGGCCTGAAATGGCGGATCGGGTTGAAACGGTTGAAACGGGATTGAAACTTCGCACGGTGCTTGAGCGCGGACTGCCGAAAGGGCCAGAACCATCGCTTTCGAGCGATGGTTTCTTCCGTGTTAACATCCGCTCTCCAAATCGCGCCCGCTTCGGGGTGGCGCAATTTTGTTCACCTTCTTGCTCACCATCGCGTACTTCCGGCAGCCGAAACGTCCGCCCGATTTACGCATCTCAAAGTGTCCGAACGATGTCCGCAGCAGGTATGAACGCCGCGCAATCCGAAGCGGTGCGCTATCTCGATGGCCCATGTCTTGTGCTTGCCGGCGCCGGCAGCGGCAAGACGCGCGTGATCACCCAGAAGATTGCCCATCTGATCGAAGGCAAGGGCTTCGAGCCGAAGCACATTGCCGCGCTGACCTTCACGAACAAGGCCGCGCTTGAAATGCGCGAGCGCACGGCAAAGCTGCTTGAAGGGAAGGCCCTCACCACGCCCGGCAAGGAAGGCCGCCGGGTGCCGGTGAACCAGTTGACCATTTCCACGTTTCACTCGCTCGGCGTGCAGATCATGCGGCAGGAGGCTGAGCACGTCGGCCTGAAACCGCAGTTCTCGATCATGGATTCCAGCGATTGTTTCGGCCTCGTTCAGGAACAGTTAGGGACCACCGATAAGGGCCTGATCCGCAAGGTCCAGTCGATTATCTCGCTGTGGAAGAACGGCATGATGTCGCCGGATCAGGCGTCGGCGAGCGCGTCGAACGAGGACGAGATGCAGGCGGCCATTGTGTTTCGCAGTTACGTGGCGACGCTGCACGCGTACCAGGCGCTCGATTTCGACGATCTGATCCTGAAGCCCGCACAGCTTTTCGCGGAAAACGAGCAGGTTCGCGAAAAGTGGCAGAACCGGCTGCGTTATCTGCTGATCGACGAATATCAGGACACGAACACCTGCCAGTACGAACTGCTGAAACTGCTGGCCGGTCCGCGTGCGGCGTTCACGGCGGTGGGCGATGACGATCAGGCCATCTACGGCTGGCGCGGCGCGACGCTTGAGAACCTTGCGCAGTTGGGCAAGGACTTTCCGAAGCTGCATGTGGTGAAGCTCGAGCAGAACTATCGGTCGACCGTGCGCATCCTGACGGCTGCCAACAACGTGATTGCGAACAACCCGAAGTTGTTCGAAAAGAAGCTGTGGTCCGAACACGGGATGGGCGACTCGATCACCGTGACCGCTTGCAACGACGAAGAGCACGAAGCGGAATCGGTGGTGTTCCGGCTGTCGGCGCATAAGTTCGAGCGGCGCGCGGCGTTTCGCGATTACGCCATTTTGTATCGTGGGAATTTTCAGGCGCGGATCTTCGAACAGGTGCTGCGTCGGGAGCGGATTCCGTACGTGCTGTCGGGCGGCCAGTCATTCTTCGATAAAGCCGAGATCAAGGACATCGTCGCTTATTTGCGGCTGATCGCGAATCCCGATGACGATCCAGCGTTTATCCGCGCGATCACCACGCCGCGGCGGGGTGTCGGCAATACCACGCTTGAGGCGCTGGGTTCGTTCGCGGGACAGGCGAAGGTGTCGCTGTTCGAAGCCGTGTTCATGGGCGGCATTGAAGCGCGGTTGTCCGCGCGGCAGGTCGAGCCGTTGCGCGCGTTTTGCGAATGGATGCAGCGCCTGGCCGATCGGGCGGGGCGCGATCCAGCAACCCAAGTGCTCGACGACATGATGGAGGCAATCCATTACGAGGCGTATCTCTACGATGCTCACGACGAACGACAGGCGCAATCGAAGTGGCAGAACGTGCTGGAATTCTGCGAGTGGCTGAAGAAAAAGGGCACGAAGCCCGAGGCGGAGCCGTCTGAAGACTCGGAGGCCACGGGTTATGACAACGCCGATGGTTTCGGCGATGAAGGCAAGAACCTGCTCGGCCTGATTCAGACCGTTGCGCTGATGTCGATGCTCGAAGGCAAAGATGAAAACCCCGATGCCGTGCGGCTGACGACGGTGCATGCATCGAAGGGGCTTGAGTATCCGCACGTGTTTTTGGTCGGCGTGGAGGAGGGGATCATGCCGCACCGTGGCAATCCCGATGCGGACGCGGACGCGCCGGTCGATACCGGCCGGATCGAGGAAGAGCGGCGGCTGATGTACGTCGCGATTACGCGGGCGCAGCGCAGCCTCCATGTGAACTGGTGCAAGAAGCGCAAGCGGGCGCGCGAGACGGTGGTGTGCGAAGCGTCGCGATTTATCCCGGAAATGCTTCTCGACGATGCACCTCCGCCGACGGAGGAAGAAGCGCCGATGTCGCCGAAGGACCGGATGGCGCGGCTCAAAGAGTTGCTGCAGAAGCCGGCTTGATTGTTGGTGGATCGGCGGCTCGGCGGCTCAATTGAAAAACCCTGCGTTTTGCGCTACCCGTACCACAAAGGTGTTGGTTTTTGAGCTAATTAGCGCTGAGACGCGCGTTCCAAAAGGGGATTGCGGGTCTTTTTTTGCCGGAGATATTTCCAAGAGATGGTGGGCGCAAGATTTCTCGACGTTGAGTCCGAGCTTGGCGGGTAGAGGCCCGGAAAAAAGAGCTTCGGGACCAGTTCAGAGACTTGCTTCCGAAATACAAGGCAAACCGGCCGAGACTGGAAGAATTTTTGGCGGAAATACAGAGCTAACGACCGGGTGCTACATGCGCAAAGCGTCAATGTTCGGGCGTTCTTTATTGGACCGGGCGATCGACGTTCGAGCAAACTGCCTCGCAACCGCTGGCTTGCAGTGCAGCAAATCAGAGAAACTTGCTTCTTAAAAATGAAGCAGTTTGTGAAATTCGATGCTGCATAGTGAAGTATGTCAGTGTTTATTGCTTCTCTATGATGAAGCAAAACATTCGATTTTGCATCGCTATATTGACGCAGCATGCACGTATATGTTTCGTTTGGGTGAAGCAAAAAATTGCGAGTTACTTCACTATAGGCTATCATTATTTTAGTTTTTGATATCCTATAGGCCAGCAAAATGGATTCCAGAATGAGGCAGCTCCGGCTTGAGCAGGTCCAAGCGTCGGTCGCAGCGTACTCGGATTTGACCAACCGTCGGCCCCCGGCGCGTGGATGGCTGAAGGCCATCCGAGAGTCGTTAGGGCTTACTGAGCGACAACAAGCCGACAGATTAGGTATCACCGGTTCGACCCTGCACAAATCGGAATCGGCGGAAGCGGAGGAGCGAATCACCCTCGGACAACTGCGCAAGTTGGCTGAGGGGCTGGACTGCGAGCTGGTCTATGCTCTGGTGCCCAGAAGGCCACTGACTCAAGTGGTCGAAGACCGGGCGCGCTCAATCGCCCTGCAGGAAGTGAGTGGAGTTGCGCACACCATGAGTCTGGAAGACCAACGTCCGGCAACCGACCGACTTCGCAAACAGGTTGAGCAGAGAACGGCAGAACTGCTCCGGGGCCGCTGGTCCGACCTATGGCGATAGATTTAGACGAACAGGACGGCCAGACACCGCTCGACCCTGACGAGCTTGCGGGGCTGATACCGACGCACCTGGCCACCAAGGGCGACCTGAATGACTGGGAGCAGGAGAACATCATGCAGGCCGTGCGATGGGCTCGCCGTCAACGCAAGGTCGATGTCCTCGGTGATGACTTCTGTCGCAACCTTCACAAGAAAATGTTCGACCAGACCTGGTCGTGGGCAGGCACGTTCCGCAAATCCGACAAAAACATCGGATGTGACTGGACGCAGGTCAGCGTCAAACTAAGAAACCTTTTCGATAACACGCGGTGGTGGGTCGACAACGGTACATTCCCGCCCGATGAGATTGCCGCACGATTTCACCGCGAACTGGTGTGGATTCATCCCTTTCCAAACGGCAATGGCCGACACTCACGAATGATGGCTGATGTGCTCTTGCGCAGCATGAAACAAGAGCCGTTTTCGTGGGGCGGCGGCGGGACATTGGTTGAAGCGGATAACGCCCGGTCGGATTACTTAACCGCCTTGCGTGCGGCCGATAAAGGTGACTACAGTTTGCTCCTAGTCTTCGTGCGAAGTACTTCTTAGCCGTCGCACGGACAAGAAGGACGTCAAGCCATTTGTGACAGGCGCAAAGAGCTTTGCGCTGTTGCGCGTGCAGCCCTGCACGACCGTTCTATCGTCAACGCCGCGCAGCTTCGCCATCGCGAGCACAGCAGCGCTCGACACCGCTTGGCCAAGACTCGCACGGGCTTTCAATGCCCGTAAAAAAGCGAGCCTCCAAAGAGGCTCGCAGTAATCACTAGGCCTGCCCGATTACCAACACATTTGTGGAGGGATAGCGTTTTGCGCAGGCCATTTTATTTGCGTCGCGTAAAGGACCGCAGCTATTTGACGGCTGCGACCATGTAATCGACGGCAGCTTTCACGTCGGCATCGGATGCATTCGATCCACCCTTGGGCGGCATCGCGCCCTTGCCGTGCAGCGCGTAGTTGTAGACGGTGTCGATCGGTTCTTTCAGGCGCGGGGCCCATGCGTCCTTATCGCCAAATTTCGGCGCGTTGAGCACGCCGGCCGCGTGACAGGCCTGGCAGACCTGCGTGTAGAGCGTCTTGCCAGCCTGCGATGCATCCGCGCTTTCTGTGCCTGCCGCTGCGCCCGAGCTTGCTTGCGGCACGTTCGCCAGCGCTGCGACTGCGGCGGCGGCCTGGGCGTTGTCGGTCGAGGCCGCGCCTGCTGCGGCTTCGCTCGCCGGTGCTGCCGCCGGTGCCGATGCACCCGCTGCCGCGCCCGGCGCCGGTTGCGCGGGTTCAGCGAATTTTGCGCCGCCGTCGTTAGCCATATAGACGACTGCCCGGGCGATTTCGAAGTCGCTATAGTCGTCGGGGCTGGTGCCGCCGCGTGCGGGCATGCCGCCTTTGCCGTTGAGCGCGTTGTGGAGCAGGGTGTCGTAGCCTTCCGCAATGCGGGGCGCCCAGTCGCCGGCGTTGCCGAACTTGGGTGCGCCCGCTACGCCGGCCGTGTGGCAGGTCGTGCAGACGGCCTTGAAGACTTCTTCGCCGGATTTGTAGACGTGGGGGGCGTTGGCGTCGCGTATATCGACCTGCGCCACGGGGGAGATGCGCGCGGCCACGGCTGCTTCGGAGAGGGAATCGGTGCCGGCGCCGGTGCGCGTCGTGTTATTGACGTAGACGGCCAGCAGGATGATCACGACGATCGGGACGGCGAACCCGGCGACTATTGCCGCAATGAGTTGGCCAGGCGTTTTGATCGGGACTCCGTGGGGTGCTTCACTCATGCTCGTCTCGTCTCCCTTTTATTTGTGAGTCGGTTCAGCAACAGCGTGACAGCAACAACGACTTTCTGGGGCGTTCGTGATCGTTTTCACCAGCACGGTCGATTATAGACGGAACGTTTACGTGGCGGCGCGCCCGCAGAGGCCAGTAGCCGCGCGTGTTAACCCGGATTTCGGTGCTGTTGGCGAGGGTGTTCGTGGGCCCGGATGTCGGTTGGCCTGGTCCTTGCGGTGGACGGATCGACGGAAAACAGGTATTGTTTCGGACTCGCAGCGGCCCTGCCTCCATTGTTTTGTATATGGAACGCGGTGCCCTCGGTCATACGCGCCCGTAGCTCAATGGATAGAGTACTGCCCTCCGAAGGCAGGGGTTGCTGGTTCGATCCCAGCCGGGCGCACCAAAATACTGAGTTAAATCAGTTGCTTGCAAGTTCCAATAGTTCTCAATTCTTGCCTTTCTTGTTCCGTGGGACTCAAAAGGGACGCGAGAGATGGCGACGTTCGTAAAACACACGCATAAATCCGGCAAGGTGACGTGGAAGTGCAAGGCTCGTCGCAAGGGTTTTCCGACCCGGACGCAGAGGTTCGATAGCAAGGCTGAAGCGCAGGTTTGGGCTAGGAGTCTGCGCGGCAGATAGAAATTGGGGTGGTGAGCGACTGACATCGAATGCATATGTGTGAGCGCCGCCGATTTTCACCCGG
>NZ_JNFG01000205.1 GCF_000729995.1 Caballeronia sordidicola
CCCCCGCCCTGATCCCCATCCATACCGGCAACCCAAACCCAAACCCCGAGTGCGAACGAAAACCCCACCCGAATGTCGCTAAACGCCACATCCGCGTCGCCTTCCGATAAATCTTCGCATCGCGCGCTGCCGTTATCTGATCAATCGACGCTTGATTCCAGTGGTTCCCTTCACGGTTCGCCCCAGATATCCGGAGGATACAGACCTGTTGCGCCGCGTACTACAGCGACGCAGTGGGGACTAGCCCTTATGCGCAAACACATGACTATTCGCGGCGGCCTGGTCGCGACGATCGCCGTATATACCGTCTTGCTCATTGCGGTCATCGCGGTGGGTGTCCTGGGTTTGTACGGCAGCAATTCGGCGCTCAGAGAGATGTATCGCGACGATACCGCTTCCGTGCTGCACCTTAAAACCAGCTCGGAGCGCTTGCTGTTGCTGCGTGCCGGGTTTGGCGAAGTCGAGCAGCTGATCAGCGCCGGCAAGCCCGCCCAGCGCGAAATCGCCCGGCAGCATGCGCTTCTCGACGAGAGCAACAAGGAACTGGAAGCTTTTCGGAAGCTTCACGAGCCGGCGCTGGCGGAGAAGGCGCTTATCGACGCAATGCAGGCTCGGCGCGAGCAACTGCTGGCCCAGGTGTTCCAGAAGGCGCTGACTGAGCTCGATCAGGACAATCTGGTGGATTTCCTGACCACCCAACGGGAAGCGCCGCCCGCGCTGTTCTCCGATTATCAAAGCGCGCTGAGCGCGCTGGAAAACTTTCAGGTCGAACGCCAGAAAGCCCGCTTCGATACCACCGATGCCCGTTTCGAAGCCATGCTATGGACGCTCGGCGCCGCTGCGGTATTCGCCCTCGTCATCGGCTTCTTCGCGCAGAGGATCCTGACCCGGGCGATCGTGCGGCCGATCGACATGGCCGTCGATTATTTCGGCCGGATCTCGGCCGGTGACCTGACCAGCACCGTGACGGTCCAGCGCAACAACGAGATGGGCTACATGCTCAATGCGTTGAAGGGCATGCAGGAGGGGCTCGCGCAGACGGTGCGCAAAGTGCGTTTGAGCGCGGAGACAATCGTGCGTGACGCCCAGGCGATCTCGGGCGGCAATCTCGATCTGTCGGCGCGCACGGAGCAGCAGGCGGCGTCGCTTCAGGAAGCTGCATCCAGCATGGAGCAGTTGACCGCCACCGTTAGGCATAACGCCGACAATGCGCGCAACGCCAGCGAACTCGCGGCCGGCGCATCCGACATCGCGCTGCGCGGCGGGGATGTGGTGAACCGCGTGGTCGCGACCATGGACGCGATCTCGGGCAGCTCCGACAAGATCGTGGGCATTGTCAGCGTGATTGAAGGGATTGCGTTCCAGACCAACATCCTCGCGCTGAATGCGGCCGTGGAAGCCGCCAGGGCAGGCGAGCAGGGGCGGGGTTTCGCGGTCGTTGCAAGCGAAGTGCGAAGCTTGGCGCAACGCTCGGCATCGGCGGCGAAGGAGATCAAGGAATTGATCGGTACGTCGACATTGAGCGTGAAGGACGGCAGCCAGCTCGTGGCTCATGCGGGCGCAACCATGGTGGAAGTCGTGGAAGCGGTCAGGCGTGTGAGCGCGATCATGGCGGAGATCAGCCTGGCTTCAGGCGAGCAGACCACGGGGATCGAGCAGGTCAACGTGACGGTGGCGCAAATGGAAGAGATGACGCAGCAGAACTCGGCGCTGGTGGAAGAGGCGTCGGCTGCCGCGGTGTCGCTGGAAGAACAGAGCAAGCAGTTGAACGATGCAGTTGCGCTGTTCCGGCTGAAAGCCATTGCGTGAAAATCCGGTTTTCAGCGTTCGCGCTAAGCGATGAGGGAGCGCCAGCTAGCCAAAATGTAATCTTGCATCTTGTCTATACATATATAAAAAATGGCCGCCGATACGAAACACATGCCTCGCAACAAAATTAAGATTAACGCGTTGATTTAAAGGCATTCAAGCCGATATCACCTGAGTTTTGATCAATATCGGTTAGGGGTAAACATCGATAATAGCGGACTTGTATATACATATCGGTTCCCATACAGTCGCACTGAATCGCGAATTTCCGCTTGGCGGCGATTGCGTTTCGGGCTGTCGCGCAGGCGTATTTGCGCGATGACGTATTGAAAGAAGCTGGCGACACACGCTTCACGCGACGCCACTTACTCGAGGGTATCCATGTCCGCTTCACAGACCGGCGCACAGAGCGGCGTCATCGCCGAACGCCGCACCATCGACTACATCCCCGAAGCTGAACGTCATGGCGGCCTTGCGAGCCAGTTCACGCTATGGCTGGCCGCCAACCTGCAGATCACCGCTATTGTCACTGGCGCGCTTGCGGTCGTGCTCGGCGGCGATGTGTTTTGGTCACTGATCGGCCTGATGGTCGGCCAGCTGTTGGGTGGTGGTGTGATGGCGTTGCACGGAGCCCAGGGGCCGCAACTCGGACTGCCGCAAATGATATCGAGTCGCGTGCAGTTCGGTGTGTACGGTGCGGTGATCCCCATCGCGCTGGTGTGCCTGATGTACGTCGGCTTCTCGGCGAGCGGTTCGGTGCTCGCGGGGCAGGCGGTCGCGCAGCTCCTGCACGTGGACGACGCGGTCGGCATTGTCGTGTTCACGGCGGTGATCGTCGGCTTTACCGTGTTCGGATACCGCGTGATTCACGCGATCGGCCGCGTCGCCAGCGTGATCGGCGTGCTGGCGTTCGTGTACATGTTTGCGCGGTTGCTGACGGGGCATGATATTGGCTCCCTGCTCGCGAACCGTCACTTCACGTTGAGCAGCTTCCTGCTGTCGATGTCGCTATCCGCATCGTGGCAGATTGCATTTGGGCCCTACGTTGCCGACTATTCCCGCTATTTGCCTTCTTCCACGTCGCCGCGCAAGACGTTCTGGGCCATCGGACTGGGCTCGGTGATCGGCGCACAGGTGGCGATGGTCTTCGGCGTGTTCGCCGCCGCGCTTGCCGGCAAGCAGTTCTCGCATCACGAGGTGTCGTTCGTCGTCAGCCTGGGCGGGAGCGGGGCGATTGCCGCGCTGCTTTACTTCGCCATTGCGTTCGGCAAGATCACGATCACGACGCTGAACGCATACGGCAGCGTGATGTCGATCGCGACGGTGGTCAGCGGTTTTCGCGGTGAGCAGCGTCTGTCAACGCGCAATCGCGCGATCTACATTGTCGCGATGGTCGGACTTGCGATGGGCCTCGCGCTCGCCGGCCGTCACGCGTTCCTGAAAGAGTTCTCGTCGTTCATCCTGTTCCTGCTCGCGTTCTTTACGCCGTGGAGCGCGATCAACCTAGTCGACTATTACTTCATTACCAAGGATCGTTACGACGTTCCCGCACTTTACGATCCGGATGGCCGCTATGGTCGCTGGAGCATGACCGGTATCGCGGTGTATGCAATCGGGGTGCTCGTGCAATTCCCCTTCATTTCGAGCGCGTTCTATACCGGCCCACTGGTGGACAAGCTCGACGGTGCTGACATTTCGTGGATCGTCGGGCTCGTGGTGCCGGCGCTGCTGTATTACTTTGCGGCCCGCCACAAGGCACATGTTGCGCCTGCGCATTTGATTCTGCCTGCTCAGCCGGCGTCTTCAGCAAAGTAGTGGGGCGTCTGCCGGTGCGTTGCATTGTCCCGTCAGGCGGTCACCAAGGGATGTCGTGGATCAGAGCCGAATGCACCCGCGCGGATCCCGTGTATCGAAGATAGAGCCGGCTGCATTGCGCGCATTGCCACCTGGTGCAGCGGTTATAGGGGAAGAAACGCGGTGTGATCAGGAGCCGTCAACAGACACGCATCGAGGCGCCCGGACATCACGGTGAGCTCCCGGACCATGACGTCGGACGATTTCCCATCGCGTCGTGCCAGACGGGCGATATCGAACAACTCCCCAACCTTCTTTGCACACTGCTGCGATGCTCCGATCTGTCGATGCATCGCCGAAGTTCCGACGTTTATCATGCGGCTGCCGACAGCCAGTGCCACTATCGTCGCAACGATCAGCATTGCCGATACGCCCGTTTTGCATAATAGTTTGCACTGCGATTTAAGACCTGGATATACGAGCGTCACGCCGTCTTGCCCTTCCGTCATTTTCCGGCTGATTCGCGTGACCATGCTGCTGGTCATGCTCTGCAAGTCATCGTTCATGACCAGTGCGCCGCTACCCAGACGTTCCCGACCCAGTGACCTGGTACCCACACTACGGGGCGCGGCACAGGCGTCATGTAGACGACGCGCGGAGCAACATAAACGGCCGGCGGCGGGGGCGGTGCATAGACAACCGGAGGCGGCGGCACATACGCAACCGGGGGAGGCGGCACATACACTACCGGAGGCGGCGGAACATAGACCACAGGTGCAGCGACAACCACCGGCTTCGGTGCAACGACGACCGTTGTGCCGCCCGTCGTGACAACGCCGCTGGTCGTGACCAGACCACTTGTCGTCACGGTGTGGCCATAGGTGCCTGTCGCGCTGGTCGAGGTCGTGACAACGCCCGGAGCGACTCTTGTCGCCGTACCAGAGTGATAGACGGACCCGCCGTCCGAACCGGTCACCGTGCCCGAACGGGAGCACGAAGCCCCTGCACAATTCGTCGATGCCGAATGATCGACCGTGTTGCCGTTCGAGCCAGTGATCGATCCCGATGATGAATACTGGCCCGGTGCGGTTCTGGTCACGTCGCCGGAGGTGGAGGCCGTCTTGCCGTCCGGTCCGGTGAGGGTGCCGGTGTGTGAGCAGGTGCCGCCTGCGCAGTTGGTATCGCCGGCATGCTGCACCGAATTGCCATAGCGTCCGGTTGCGGTGCCCGAATTCGAAAACTCGCCCGGTGCGTTGCGGGTTACCGTACCCGTGTTGGTCGCGAAGCCGCCGTAAGGGCCAGCGACGCCGCCTGCATGCGAACAGCTGCCGCCGCCGCACGAGCCGTATCGAGCGCCGTTATAGGTGCCGCGTGACGTGTATGCGGTGCCGTGTTGCGACCAGGCGAAAGCGGAGGCGCTGCTGAGGGCAAGCATGGCGATGGTTGCTGCGAGCACGCACTTGCGCAGGGCGCCAAGTGCGGATGCCGTGGTCGTGGCGAAAGCGGTGGTGATCGAGGGGGCGAACGAGCGGGTATTCACACTATCTCCTTGGTAGTCCTGGGCCACTTCCAGCGCACTGCGGCGTGGCGATGAGCGGACTATAGGAGTGCGCGCGAATTTAATCATTAGCGAAGATATGTCACGCGGTGTCACCGCGGCGGAAGCCCGCCAGACGGGGGTTTGCGAGCGGACGAAGCGCACCGTGACATATTTCGACATGAATTGATGCGAGTCGAAATGCGATGCAGCCGCCTGGGTTGCTGCCTGGTGACTCCAACACCAGGGTGTGGCCCCGACGATTAGTCGACCGGACACCACCGGCCAGAATCCGGGCACACAATGACCCGTGCGCCGTTCTGCAGGACTTGCTCTTCATCGAGTTGCAGCGAGGTCGAAGGGTCGACGTCGAAGGTAACCCCAAGCGCGTCGCCAACATGGGCATCCTCGATGGGAAGCTCCCAGGTCAGAAAGATTTGGGTGCAATCCTGGTCGGGTGCGAAGTCAGCCACATTAAAACCGCGGCTGCCGCGTTGTATGACGCCATGAGGCTGGCCGGTATCGAATATCACGGCCGTACCCCGGGTCAGCGGGATTCGATAATCCATGGAGGGGAAATGCAAATCCAGACCCTTGTCCTCGCTCATGAAGAGATTGCAAAACGCGGCGCCCCCATATTGCGAGCCGTCATGATGGTACTTCGCGCCACGGCAGGCCATGAGCGCTACGTCACTGGAGGCCAGCACGTCAGGCAGTCCAAGCGTGCGGGTCCAATCGGACATAGCTTGCACGCAGCGCTTGTAGTCCGGCCAGCGCATTCTCGCTCGCGCCAAAGGCATGACCTCGACGTCTCCGGGCTCAAGGACCATGCGCGATGTTGTCTCGCGTTCCCAATCTGCAAGCAGACGTGCGGAGGGCATGGGCACGTCGACTGTGCCTGTCAGCACGATGTCGCTCACGCACCGGCTGCGGATGGCGTCGCCACTCCAGAAATAGGAAGTGAGGAGGTCTCGTACCGGATGCTGTTGAGGAGGGGTGTTCATCTCTGCGCTATTGCTCGCGCTTGGGCGGTTGCGGGTTGTTTGCCGGGTTGGTGTCAATCTTGACTACCCGCTCTATTCCGGGGGCACCTGCCAGAGCTGATAGTTCTGCTTGCAGCAGATCGGCGATTTCTCCGGGGTAGACCTCGTTACTATTTACATAGACAGTGAAAGACCGTAGATACTTCGCTTTTTTATCAGGATTCCCGATCGTTTCTTTTGTCCATTGATAAAGCGAATACTTTTCCGGGCCGAGTCTTTCCGCTTCATTGACGTAGTCCGAAAACGCGTCGAACTGGCATGTCAACGAGGCGTCATGCCGACGCAGCAAATCACGTAGCGCAGGGGGCATGCACTGTGGATCTCCGCGCAAGGTCGCGGCCGCCTCGGGTGAGACGGTGATTCTGATCTGGAACAGCCATGTGTCGCTCATCGCTATCACTCCACCGTGGGCCATGCCAGATGCGGCGACGTCCAGTCCAGTTCACTGCCGACAACCATCACCCGTTCGTCGCTCGTGAACGCCATGGTCACGCCGACCGACGCGCGTCCGCTGGTCAGCGATAAATACGGTTGGCAGAACACCGCCGTTCCCATGTTCGCCACCGCCTTCCAGTAATACGGCCGATGGTCCCATCGCCCCGATTGCGCAGCAAATAACGGCCCGAGCCGGAAGCCCGCACCCGAGCGCGCGCGGCCCGTAATTTCCTGCCCCAAAACGCGCCCGGTTTCGTCGAGAACAAAGCAGCGTTTGCATAGTTCCAGCGTCGCCATGGGCGCGATGGCCTCTTCTACACTGACACCGTTCGTCAACGCCGCCGCCGCCGTGTCGAGCATGGCGAGATACGGCGCCAACTGCGCTTCGAAGCGCGCGGTGCGCACGGCGCGGCCTTCGGCAATCACATCGAATGCATGATCGATGCGTCGCGTCACAGCCACCGCCGGGGGCAGCGTGGCGCTCGGTCTGCCCAGCAAGAACCCTTGCGCGAAATCGACGTTCGATTCCACCGCCAGGATGAGCTCCTCGGTCGTCTCGATCCCTTCCACCACCACCATCATGTCCGCCCGATGCAGCAGCGACACAATGGTCGGAAGGAGAGGCTGATCCGAGGCACGGCTCTTCGCGCGGATCAACGCGCCATCGAGCTTGACGAAGTCGGGCTGGATGCGCAGCAGGCGGTCGAGGTTGGAATGGCCGGTGCCGAAGTCATCGACAGCGATCAGGAAACCGCAGCCGCGATACCGCCACGCGGCCAGCGCAAGCTCCTCGACGTCCACCCCCTCGGACTCGAGAATCTCCAGCACGACGCCGCGAGGATCGAGTCCCGCTTCGAAGACGATGGCCGCCAGCGTCTGCTCGTAACCCGGCTGGATGAAGGTGGACGGGGCGACGTTCAGGAACAGCCAGGAGTCGAGCGGCAGGCGCTTGCGGGCGTTCGCGAGATGGAGATGGTGGGTCAGTGAATCCAGGTCGCTGATGCCGGGGTTCGACTGCGGGGCGAACAGCCTGTCAGGCCGCACCGGCGTGCCATGCTGGTCGAAGCCGCGGAGCAGGGCTTCGAAACCAACCTGCTTTTGATGCGACAAGCTGTAGACCGGCTGGTAGTGGGTGAACAGGTCGAACGCACCCCAGCGGGTGACAACGACCGGCTCTTCGTCGACCCGCGTGTCGTTGTCTTCATCAAGAGCGGTGGCGCGCACACGCTCGACCCGTCGCGCCTGCTCGACGAACACCCGGTTATGGCCCGCGTGTTTCGCGCGCAATAGCGCTTCATCGGCACGGTCGAGCAATTCGATGGCGGTCTCGTCAGGCCTGCGATGCGCCACGCCGAAGCTGGCGGTGAGAAAGCCGTCGGGCCGGAGTATCGATGCAACGAGGATGCGCAGCGTGTCGGCAAGGCTGATTGCGCGGTCAGGACCAGGCAAATTGATAAGGACCGCGAACTCCTCGCCTCCCAGCCGTCCGACCACCGCGTGCGCGGGCACGGCGTCGTTCAGGACCTTGGTGACGTCCATCAGCGCTTCATCGCCGCGCGCGTGGCCGTACTGGTCGTTCAGGGACTTGAAGCGATCGATGTCCAGGAAGATTGCACTGACGACTTCACCGGGACCTTTCGTCTCGCTCAACATCTGCTCCGCTTGCTCGAGAAAAGCGCGCCGGTTCAGGAGCTGGGTCAAGGGATCGGTTGCGGCGAGCGCCCGTAGTTTCTCTTCGAGCAGGAAGTGGTTGAGCCGGAACCAATAGAAGCAGAAATGAAATGTAGTTGCTGTCGGGATGCCAATAGCTACCCACATTGCGCACAAGACATAGTCGTCGTGCGTGAAGGGCACGGCCATCACGAAGGGCAGCCCGGCCAGGTAGAACGCAATCGTCCCCAGGATGAAATGCCGCGGCGTCAGCCACAGTGGCGCCGCACAGATAGGGATGACCATGCCGGCCGGCAGCATCCAGAAGAGCGGTTTTTCCACGCCCTCGACGTTGATCACAATGCCGATCTGCAGAACGACCACATACAGCACGCCGATCAGGCCGAACAAGAAAGTAGACGGCGCCTTGGGGATGGCCGAGACCAGCAGCAGCATGGCAAGAGCACAGGTCAGGCGCGGCCAGAGCGGTAGATCGGTTCCCATTACATGGGAACGGGCGATGACGAAGATCAGGAACGCCACCACGGTAAAAGCCATGGTGACCGTTGACAGCGGCCGTTGCTGATCCATCGAACGGCGGTGGAAAGCGAGTCGAAGCTCGGGCGTGATCGTTGGCGGGAGCAAGGAGGTGAGCATGTTTTCGGGTAAGTTTTAGCAGCCTCATTAATTCATGATGACTGTCGGCTGTGCCGGGCCGAGTTGTTTGAATTACCGCAGGTTCTGAAATCACATGATCCGTGTATCGTCGGATGAAATGGATTGTCTTACTAGGCGCGATTCGGCTCAAGTGAATGTTTGCTTGACCGTATCGTTTAGTAAATAAGGCCGGGAGTGCTTTTGGGCGGCGCCGGATTGTGCGGGAGGGAGAGCGGGCGATTCGAGCGCAATGCAGTTTTTTGCGGCAAGGGGTTGCCGCGGCTGTTCACGTGTAGAGGCTCGCGGCAGCTTCGATAAATTCAGCCGCGCGTCAGCCGGGAGCGAGAGTTGCGGCGCATTTCAGCGAGTTGCCAACCAGCAAGCGCGATGCAGCCAAACAGCACTTCACGCATCCGCTTGACCAGCGCGAGCGCAATAGCTGCTTGCCGGTCCGCGCCGGCCATCTGCGCCAGCACCATGATCGCGGCCTCCTGCACACCCAACCCTGCCGGCAAGAAAAACGCAGCATGCCGAACCGCCTGGGTGAGCGCTTCCACGGCAAGCGCGCTGGCAATCGACACCGGATGACCGAAGAACGCGAGCGCCCAGTACACCTCGAGCGCACCGAGCATATATCCGCTTAACTGCCACGCGAACGCGGAGGCTAGTAAGCCCGGGCGCCGCATCAGCGTGTCTATTTCCCGGTCGAGCCGGACACCATCCAGCTTCGACAAAAACCCGCGCGACGATCCGAGCCAGCGCGCCGCCAGTTTTTCGAGCGCCTGGAACAAGCCGCCGCGCCTGACCAGAATAAAAAACACAACGGGAACGGGCAATGACAGCAACAACGCAAGACCGATCAGCCGCACGCCCGCGAACGCGTGAGAGGTGCTCGCCATCAACAACAAGCCGAGCGCTGAGAACGCATATTGGACGACTACCGTCACCAGCACTTCCACGATGACCGATGCGCTGACGCGGTTGATATCGGCGACATACCAGTGCGCGAGCCGGATCCCAACCAGCTCACCACCTACGCCCGCCGCCGGCAGCAGACGGCTGACCGACTCGCGCACGATTGCTATCCACCACAAGACGTGCAGAGGCGCGAGCCGGCCAAGGAGAACTCGCCATCCGCATGCATCGAGCAACAAGGGCAGCGCGTGGAACGGGACGAGCCAGAGCATGGTGACACCGGCTTGCGGAAACCCTCGCAGCACGTCGGCGAGACCCTCGTGGACGGCGAAAATGGTCAGCAAGCCGAACGCCGCCGGCCAGCGCGCCCAGGCAAGCCAGCGCAGTGCTGCGGTCATAGAGAACGCAACGCCGGTTCGACGGCTGACGCAGCGGCCGGGAAGACGTCGCTGAAACCGCCGCGAAGGAGGCCCGTGGTATCCATCGCCGCAGCCACACGCGGGGAGAGCAGTGCCGCGAGCTCATCGGCGTGACGATAGTCCGACATGGACGGCGCGAGCGGACTGTCGCCCGGCATGGCGGGGTGGCAGTAGATTTCGCTCACGCCGTCGGGGAGGGTGGCGAGCGCCTTGATAAAGGCCGCTTCATCCATCTGTCCACTCTGCGCGAGACCCGCGACGTGATCGTTATGCGCGATCCCATAACGGTCCAGCCGCGCTCGCACCAGCGCAATCCACGGACGCAACAGAAGCGTGCCGGGCGCCTCGCACGGCAGGCGCATCGCCCGCATACCGTACTCGCTTCCTATCTCGATCAAGAGCGACAGCACCGTCGGGTGAAGATGGAAATGCTTGTGCGTATTGACGTGATCGAGCGGCAGACCGGTCGCGGCAAAAGCCTCGAACTGCGCGCGAATTTCGTGGGCGAGTTGGGCCCGTACGCGGGGAAGAAAGAAAAAGCGCACGCCGTCGCGCACCATCGCGTTGCCAAAACGGCCCTGGTCATCGACTAGCTGTGGAATGTCGCTACGTGGCGAGCTCGCCCGGCCGTCTGCCAGGACGATATGCAAACCCACCCGCAAAGTCGGCAGACGCCGCGCGCGCTCGACGGCATCCGCAGCGGCGTCGCCCGCGACCATCAGGCTGGCAGAGGTCAGCACGCCGTTGCGATGGGCACGCTCGACCGCGTCGTTCACGCGTGTGTGCAGCCCGAAATCGTCCGCGTTCACAATCAATGCGCGCCGTGCCGGACGGGCCGCTGCTTGCGGTCGGATCATGCTTCGTGCGCGCGCAGGAAATGGAAGAACTCGACGCCTTCACGCAGGCGCCGCTTCATCATTTCCCAGCTCATCAGCATTTCGCGCACGATCTCCCAGATCTTCGATGGCCGGAAATAGAACTGTTTGTAGAACCTTTCCAACCCGTGATAGATCTCTTCACGCGACAAATGCGGATAGCCGATAGCCGCCAGTTGCACACCTTCCGCACTGACCAGGTTGATGACCTTGTTTTCTTCCAGCCAGCCGTTGTCGACCGCTTGCTTGTAGAGCGTGGTACCCGGATAGGGGGCGGCGAGCGACACCTGGATGGTATGCGGATTGATTTCCTTCGCATACCGAATGGTATTTTCGATTGTCTCGCGCGTTTCGCCGGGCAGGCCCAGGATAAAGGTGCCGTGAACCTTGATGCCGAGCTTGTGGCAATCAACGCTGAAGCGCCGCGCCATGTCCGTGCGCAGTCCTTTCTTGATGTTCAGCAGGATCTGGTCGTCGCCCGATTCGTAACCTACCAGCAGCAGCCGCAGGCCGTTCTCCTTCATGATCTTGAGCGTTGAATACGGCACGTTGGCCTTTGCATTGCAGGACCACGTGACGCCAAGCTTGCCCAGTCCCCGTGCGATCTCTTCCACACGCGGCTTGAAGTCGGTGAAGGTGTCGTCATCGAACATGATCTCCTTGACTTCAGGCATGTTGTCGCGAATCCACTTCACTTCTTCCAGCACGTTTTCCACAGAACGGGTGCGATAGCGGTGACCTCCAACCGTCTGCGGCCACAGGCAGAAGGTGCAGCGTGAGCGGCAACCGCGGCCCGTATAGATCGACACATAAGGGTGTGACAGGTAGCCGATAAAATAATTGTCGATCTTCAGATCGCGCTTGTAGACCGGTGCAACAAAGGGCAACGCATCCATGTCCTCAAGAATGGGACGCGCTTCGTTGTGTTCGATCGAGCCGTCGGCAAGCCGGTAGCTCAGACCCTTGATCCGCACGAAGGGTATGCCTTCGGATACTTCCAGGCAGGTGAAGTCGAATTCTTCGCGGCAGACGAAATCGATTGCATCGCTTGCGAGCAGTGAATTGAGCGGATCTACAGCGACTTTCGCTCCCACCATGCCGATCAGCAGCGACGGCTTGCGCTCCTTCAGCTTCTCGGCGAACAACGCATCGCTTGGGAACGAAGGGGTGCTCGTATGAATGATCACGAGTTCGTAAGCCTCGGCAATCTGGAGCGTCGCGTCGACCGACAAGCCGTCGGCGGGGGCATCGAGCACCCGGCTGCCCGGGACGAGCGCCGCGGGCTGGGCGAGCCAGGTCGGGTACCAGAACGAACGGATCTCGCGCTTCGCCTGGTAGCGCGAACCCGCGCCGCCGTCGAAGCCGTCGAACGAAGGGGCCTGCAAGAACAGCGTTTTCATGGGTGGCTCCTGAGACTCGGAACTTGCCGTGTGGAATGGCTTCATGGATTTGCTTCGTGATTCGCGACGCGCGCGGGTCCGGATGCGGCGTCGTAGCGCTCGTCGGACACGTCCGTCAGATTGACCTCCGGCGTGACGGCCTGCGGCACAATAGGGATGCGCACGCCCCGCCAGATCACGTGCGAGCCAAACGCCGCCGCGATCCATTCGGCGGACAACAGCAGGTCGCGTAGCGGAATCAGCGGCAGGTCGCGCCAGAACGAGCGCCAGCCGCGCGTGGTTCTCCAGTGCAGCAGCAGCCGCGCGCTGAGGCCGAACGAAGTGCTCAGGTCGACGATCATGTCGGCGGTAGAGTCGGCGATCGCGCCGCCGCTCCAGTCGAAACCGAGGCCCAGCAACCAGCTCGCCATCAGCCACGGCGACGTGAACGTGATGAAGAGAAACGCGAAACCCAGCGGGTTGATCGAGCGGATAGTGCGCAGCCAGCGGGTCTCGCGCAGCCAGAGCGAGACCAGGTCGCGTTCGGTCACATCGGTTACGACAGTGAGCTCGGACACATGCGTGCGAAGCCCAAGCCCACGCACGTATTCGGCCAGCCAGAAATCATCCGCAACACAATCCTTCAGTTCGTGAAAACCGCCGATTGCGTCAAGCGTCTCGCGACGCAGCGCGAGTGTTGCGCCGAAACCGAAACGGCGCCCGCCGGCCGCTCGCGCGACATGCACCGAAGGCACGAACCATTCGTCAATGAAAAGCGCGCCAAGCCGCGCCCACAGTTCACCCACTCGCCGCGCGCGATAAAGACAGGTGACCACGCCGATGTGACCGGAGCTAAGCGGGTCAGACACGGTGTGCAGGTAATCCGGCGGGACCGCGATGTCGCTGTCCGCAATCACGATGACTTCGTGGCGCGCGTGCTGCGCAAGGTTGATCAAGTTGCTGACCTTGAGGTTGACGCCGTGCACGGCGTCGTTGACGACCAGCGTGATGTCCAGGTCGGGATACGCCTCACGCAGCCGGTTCACGACCCCGACCGCGGGGTCGGTGGCCGACGACACGCCAAAGAGCAATTGAAAGCTCGGATGCGTCTGCCGGCAGAAGGTTTCGAGGTTGGCGTAAAGACGTGGCTCAAGGCCGCACAAGGGCTTGAGCACGCTGATGGTGGCAGGCCTCGTTCCATGGCTGCCCGGGCGTGTCATGCTCCAGGGCCGTGAACCGTGACGCATGAGCGCCGCGACCGTTATGTAGACGGATGAGAGGCAGCAAAGACCAATCAGCATCCATTCGGTAACGGGTAGCGGCGTCCAGGTCATGCTGTTCCCCTGCATCTATCGGTGGCCTGTCTCGCTCAGACGAGACGAGCCGGTTAGCGGGATAGTGGACCGAGCTTTTGCATTCGAGGATCACGTCCTCCTTCGGTCGATGTTCGAGCCTAGATGGGTGTCAGCGTGGGTTCCAGTGGTAGACGCTGTCGCCCGTAAATATATCGTGCACTGAATCGAGTCATCAACTGAATTTGTCGCGCTATACGGACGGAATGCGGGAGAAAAATTTCGATTTGCTTTCGTAGGGAAGGGGTGGCTGACACAATTGTAGGGATGCTTGTGATGGCATCTGCGACGGTTGGTCATCTTTATTAAGTGGGACGCAATAAGTGGATGATTGTGGATGGACCCACCGATTGCGCACTGAACGCTATCTGCGTTTCTTCATATGCATGGGCGCCAGATCGAGAGGTTCGCACCCTTAATTTTCACCCGCCTTGGCGGACGTGTTCAGGATCTTTGGCAGGTGCACGATCATTCACATACACCGCAGCATTGTTGCCTTTTCGACGGTTCAAATTCGTGTATTCATCTAGACGTCTTGCAAGCGTCACCGCGACGTCATGTTGGGTTCCTAGAATCCGTCTCGACGCTGCAAAGCTTTGACACGCGATTGTGAGGACACCATGGATGCAATTCATATTGAACGTCTCTGCAAGACGTTCAATAACGGCCGCAAGGCGCTCGACTCCATCGACCTGAAAGTCGGTGAAGGAGAAATGATCGCGCTGATTGGTGCATCGGGTTCAGGGAAGTCCACGCTGTTGCGGCACATTGCCGGCTTTACGGCATCCGACCCCGCGCCCTCGCATGTCACGCTGCTCGGCCGGCCCATCCAGCAAAACGGCAAGGTCGCGCGCGAGGTTCGTCGAATCCGCCGCGATGTCGCGTTTGTCTTTCAACAGTTCAATCTCGTAGGGCGTCTCACCGTGCGCACTAATGTGCTGCTCGGCGCGTTGTCGCGGGTGCCGTTGTGGCGGCGTCTTATCGGGCGGTTTCCGCGGGTGGAGCATGAGCTTGCGATGGCGTCGCTCAACGCCATGGGCATTGGCGACCACATCAACGAGCGCGCCAGCACGCTGTCCGGCGGTCAGCAACAGCGCGCCGCGCTGGCGCGCGCGCTTGTGCAGCGAGCCCGCATTGTCCTCGCCGACGAACCCATTGCATCGCTGGACCCCGAGTCGTCGCGGCGTGTCATGGAACTGCTTCAGTCGCTGAATGAGGATCACGGCCTGACTGTGGTGGTGTCCTTGCATCAGATCGACGTAGCGATGAAATACTGCGCGCGCACCGTGGCTTTGCGCGACGGTCGCGTGGTCTACGACGGGCCGTCCGCCAGCCTCACGCCGGCCCTGTTGCGTGACCTCTATGGTGCGGCAGCCGAAGAGCTGCTGACCGACACGGAGAGCGCACTGCGCGACGTGGAGAAGCAAGCCGAACGTGCCGTGGACCGTGCCGCTGCGAGGCCCGAAGGTGCGTCGGCACGCTCCGCTGCATTCGCGTCTGCGTCCGCCGCCAGCTCCTGAACGTGTGCGCTCATTGCGTCTTGTACATCCCGCTTTGAACACCTGCTTTGACCTCTCTCAAACCTGGACTTATTCGATGAAATCAGCCCGTCTTCTTCTGGCCGGCGTAGCGCTTGCCGCCTGTTTTGTCACGCAGGTGGCGCGAGCCGAAACGCTCAGCTTTGGCATTATCTCGACCGACAACTCGTCGGCGCTCAAGCAGCGCTGGCAGCCGCTGATCGATGACCTCAACAAGCAGACCGGTCTCGACGTCCAGCCGTTCTTCGCGACCGACTATGCCGGCATTATCGAAGGCATGCGCTTTAACAAGGTGCAGATCGGCTACTTCGGCAATGCATCCGCGATCGAAGCGGTCGACCGCGGCAATGGCGAAGTGTTCGCAAAGGTGAAGTACAAGAGCGGCGAAGCAGGGTACTACTCGCTGCTCATCACGAACGTGAACAGCAAATGGAAGACAGTCGATCAGGTGCTGAAGAACACGCACGATATCAACCTCGGTTTCGGCGATCCGAACTCGACCTCGGGCACCCTGGTGCCGTCGTATTACCTGTTTGCGAAGAACGGCATCTCGGTGCGCAGCGACTTCAAGAGCGTGCTTCCGTCGAGCCATGAAGCGAACATGCTGGCTGTGGTGAACAACCGTGTGGACGTGGCGACCAACAACACCGACATGGTCGAAACGCTGAGGCAAAATCACCCCGACCTGCTCAAGCAGGTCCGCATATTGTGGAAGTCGCCGCTGATTCCGTCTGACCCGCTGGTATGGCGTCGTGACCTGCCGCAGGCGACGAAGGACAAGCTGCGCAACTTCTTCGATCACTACGCGCAGAGCGATCCGCGCGAGCAGGCGATCATGGCGGGGATCACGGGCTTGTCGGGCTTCACGGAGTCCAGCGATGCCCAGCTCGTACCGATCCGTCAAATGGCCTTGTTCCAAAAGAAGCAGCAGGTCCAGAACGACGCGCATATGTCCGACTCGGACAAGAAAACGCAAATCGCGGCGCTTGATCAAAAGCTCGCCCAACTGGATAGCGTGGCCGCGAAGTGAAGCACAACGCCGACGCCTTTTCCCTCGACAGTGCGCGAGGCGGTTCGTTGCCGCTGAAGCTCGAACTGCGGCAGCCCAAGCGAAGCTGGTTGTCCATGTTTGGATGGCTGGTGGTAGTGGCTGTGCTTGGGCTGTCCTGGCACAGCGCGGACATGCGCCCACTCGATCTCTTCAGTGATTCCGGCAACATGCTGCAGTTCGGCAGGGATTTCTTCCCGCCGGATTTCTCCGACTGGCGTACCTACGTTCACGAGATGATCGTCACGCTGGCGGTTGCCGTATGGGGCACAGCGCTCGCGCTGGTGTGCGCCGTGCCGTGCGGGCTGCTGTCGGCCTCCAACATTGCGCCAATGTGGATCGCGCAGCCCGTGCGTCGCCTGATGGATTCATGCCGTGCGATCAACGAGATGGTCTTCGCGATGCTGTTTATTGTCGCGGTGGGCCTCGGGCCGTTCTCGGGCGTGCTCGCGCTTTGGGTGCATACCACCGGCGTGCTGGCGAAGCTGTTCGCGGAAGCGGTTGAAGCGATCGATGCACGGCCGGCAGAAGGCGTGCGTGCAACGGGCGCAAGCAGCCTTGATGAGGTCCTCTACGGCGTGCTGCCGCAGGTCCTGCCGTTGTGGATCTCGTACGCGTTATACCGGTTCGAGTCGAACGTACGCTCGGCGATGGTGGTCGGCATGGTCGGCGCGGGCGGGATTGGTGTTGTGTTGTACGAAGCGATCCGCTCGTTCAACTATGCCCAGACCTCAGCCGTGCTGCTGATGGTGATCGTGATTGTGACACTGATTGACCTGGCATCCGCGTGGCTTCGTGAACGCGTGATCTGAACCATGGGCCGGCTCCAGCCGGCCTATCGTTCATCAAAGCTGCTGCTGACTGATTGCGGCCAGCAGTTGCTGGCCTGCTTCGGAAAGCAGACCCGAATTGTCGATGGTGATGAGCCGTGCCTCGTCGGGAAGCGACAAGGCGGGACGACGCGCAAGCCGCGCTTCCATCTGCCGGGAATCTTCCCGGCCGCGCCGCTCAAGCCGGGCAGCCAGGACCGTGGGGTTTGCGTGAATGTGGACGAACTGCGTGAACGGATAACGTTCGAGCGCAGCCGGTGCATGTTGGCGCGAACCGTTGACCACGACCGGCAAGCCGCGCGTGAGCCACGTATCAATCTCGACGCCGATGCCATAGTGCAGTCCGAGACTTTCCCAATGCATCGAGAAAACGCCGTTGGCCAAACGCGCGAGGAATTCCTCATGGCTCAATGCGACATGGTTCTCGCCATCGGAAACGGGGCGCGTGATGTAGCGATGCGCGAACATCACCTGCGCGCCAATGCGTTCACGAACGAAGCCAAGCAAGGAGTCCTTGCCGGCGCCCGACGGCCCCATCACGTAGATCAGTCGACCGGTTTCCATGCTCATTCGAGGGCCTCCGAGCGGGCATTCGCGAAGGGCAGGCGCTGCCATAGAGTGAAAGGCGCATCTGGCTGCGGTTGAACAAAAAGCGCCGCTCCGTGGAAGGGCAGCGGTCCGAGCGTCTCAGCGCGGGTTTGCCACAGCGAGACAATTGCCGCACGCACCGAAGGCGAATCAAGTGCATTGGAGAGGGTCATGTGGAAGCGGAATTCATCGAGCACATACGGGTAGCCCCATTCGTGCAACAAGGCTTGCTGCCGCGCGCTCAAGCTTGACGCCAGACGTCGTTCGGTGTCTTCTGCCGAAGGACGCGCACGCAGCGAGGTGAGCGCATGCAACGCGCTGGCAGCAACCTGGCGGATGGATGCGTCGTCGTCCGGACGCGCAGCCTTCAACGCGACAAAGCGGCCCATCTCGACGACGGAGAGGGAGGCATTGAATCGATTGATGTGGCTAGCCCACTCGCGAGCCTCGGACAAAACCTGCTGGGGCGTAACACCGTCGCCAGTATGAAACGGCGCGACGAGTGTTCCGTGCCAACCATAGCGGCGCGGTGAGCCGGTCAGCGCGGCAACGGTCTGCCCGAGTGCGGTAATGGCGGTTTCCTCGGGCGTCTCGATCGAGCGTCCGGTCTCGGCATCGCGGCCAAGCCATTCGCACCCCGCGCGCCACCACGCCGAAGACGCAGGGGGTGCGTAGTAGAGCGCAATGCGCGAAGCAGGCGTCCAGGTGTTCAAGACGCTGTCGTTCGCATCGCCGCTCATATACCGTCCTCGACCAGCAATTGCACTCGGTCGGCGGCGAAGTGGGTAATGCCGTATTTGATAGGCACGCCGGCTTCGTCTACGTCCACGCTTTCAACCCACATCACCGGTTGCGCACGATTGATCTGCAAGCGCCGCGCGACGTCCGAGCTAGGCAGGATACAGCCGATACGGCTCCATTTACGCGTGTAGTCGACCACGCCGAATTCCACCAACGCCGCGCTGACTCCTTGCACGCCGGCAAGCACGCCAGGCAGGTCGGTGAAGCGCATGGCGGGGAACCAGCTGCGCGCATAGGTCAACGGTACATCGTCGGAATCATGCCGCGTCTCGATCTCGTACACGAACGTCCCTGCACGGATGGAAAGTGCTTTCGCGGTGACGGGATCGGCCTTCACTTTCGCGCTTGAAAGAACCACGCCCACGGATGCCTGGTTGTTGCGCCGCAGGTTCTCCGTAAAGCGCGTACGACGCCCAATCTGATAGTCGATCGCACCCGGTTGCACAAACGTGCCGCGGCCCTGTTCGACGCTCACCAGCCCCGTGGCGGCCAGCCGTAGCATTGCCCGGCGGACAGTGTGCCGGTTGACGTCGAAACGCCGGGCAAGTTCAGCCTCGCTGGGCAGGCGGCCATCTTCGCCAAAGCTTTTGGCCGTGATCTCCGCCGAAAGAATCTGTTCGATCTGACGCCATACCGCAACGCCCGCGCCGCGCTCCACGGCCAGGCCCGGTGTGCCAGTTGCGCCAGTTTCGTTGGATGTCATGTCGCTGTCATTCCTGTCGGTTTGAATATCGTTTTCGGCATTGTAGTGTGCCGCCGATGGCGAAAATGTGAAAGCGGGGTACTAAGAAGGAATTCTTATCCGGTTGCACAAACGTCTAGACGACCGGATGACTATTCTAGTACCGTTCAGGCTCGACAGGACGATGAAATCACGGACGCGGCTTGGGCTTCAAATGCGCCCTTTATAAACGAGGATTGACCAATGAGTACATCTGCGCAGACGCCCGCGCCGTCCGGTCCCGCGACGCGGCGGGAATGGCTGGCCATCCTGGCGCGCACGCCGCGGGCCAGGATGAAGGACGCGCTTGATACCGCACTGGACGGCGCACCGGCGCCTGAGTTCGACTGGCTGCGTGCCCCCGATATCGGTCTCGCCATGGTGCGCGGACGGGTTGGCGGCAGCGGGGATGCGTTCAACCTGGGTGAAGTGACTGTGACGCGTGCGACGCTGCGCTTGCGGGTTCGCGAGGGGCGCGCCGCGGTGGGTATCGCGGTTCACATGGGGCGGGACAAGGAGCGAGCGACGCTCGCCGCGCTCGCCGACGCGCTGCTGCAGACACCTGCTTTCGAAGCCCGGATGCAGGAGCATTTGCTGGCTCCGCTCGCTGCGCGCATCGTTGAAAACCGGGCGCAAAAACAGGCCCGCGCCGCGGGCACCAAGGTGGAATTCTTTACGATGGTAAGGGGCGACTGATGTTACCTGACAAGCTTTCAAGCAACTTTCGTAGTGCGGATGTTACGAGCATCGACCTTGCCACCCTGACTCCCGGCTTCAACGACACCGTCCATGATTCGCAGGGCGTGTTCCGTGCATTGCTCGACGCGCTGTCCCGGCCCGGCAAGGTCGTTTCAATCGATGCCGTGTTACCTGGCCTGGATCAGGAGGGCGGCACAGCGGCGACCCATGTGCCCATGGCCGCGTTCGCCGCACTGCTCGCACTCGCCGACTACTCGACGCCCGTGCTGCTGCAGCACGAGCATCGCGGCTTGAGCGACGCGCTGCGTTTTCACACCGGCGCACCGCTGACGCACGATCACGCGCAAGCGGTTTTCGCCTACCTGCACGATGCGCAATCGATGCCAGCGCTCGATGCATTCTCGCTCGGTGACCCTGAGACGCCCGAGAACGCCGCCATGCTGTTCATCCGCGTGGACTCTCTCACGGATGGCACGCCGATGACCTGGCGCGGCCCCGGTATCCGGGATACGCAATCTGTCCACATCACCGGCGTACCGGCTTCGTTCTGGCATGAGCGCGCGTTGTTGGCGAGCCAGTTTCCTTGCGGTATCGACTGTTATTTTGTGCACGGCGGATCGGTGATTGGCCTGCCGCGTACTACTCGCGTGGAGGTGGCCTGATGTACGTTGCAGTCAAAGGCGGAGAACGCGCGATCGAACGTTCATGGGACCTGCTCGCAACCAACCGGCGCGGCGATGAAGCATTCGCGGAGCTCAGTGTGGACCAGATCCGCGAGCAGCTTGGGCTGGCGGTCGCACGGGTGATGACCGAAGGTTCAGTCTACGACGAAGAGCTTGCTGCACTGGCGATCAAGCAGGCAGCGGGGGATCTGGTGGAAGCAATTTTTCTGCTGCGGGCGTATCGCACGACGCTGCCTCGCTTCGGTTATACCGTGCCGCTCAATACCGAAGCGATGCTGGCGGAACGACGCATTTCTGCTGCGTTCAAAGATATTCCGGGCGGGCAGATGCTCGGCGGAACGTACGATTACACCCAGCGTCTCCTTGATTTCAGCTTGCTCGCAGAAGGCGGCCCGCGCACGTCCAACGTCGGCATCCCAGGCACGATCGCCCCGCAGCAGGAAGCGATGCCGCGCGTGCTCGCCCTGCTCGACAAGGAAGGGTTGATCGAGCAGGAGAAGGTGCACGCGGACGCGCCCGAACCCGGTGATCTCTCGCGTGAGCCGCTGATGTTTCCGGTCCAGCGCCCGGTCCGTTTGCAGAATCTCGCCCGTGCCGATGAGGGCTTCCTGCTGGCTATCGGCTACGCCACGCAGCGCGGTTATGCAAACTCGCATCCATTCGCCGGCGAGATTCGTTACGGCGAAGTCGCCGTCGAACTGGAACTCGAAGAGTTGGGATTCGCGGTGGAGATCGGCGATATCGACATCACCGAGTGCCAGATGATCAACCAGTTCGCGGGCAGCGGCGACGTGCCGCCCACGTTCACGCAAGGATACGGCCTCGCGTTTGGCCACTCGGAACGCAAGGCCATGGCGATGGCGTTGGTCGACCGTGCACTGCGTGCGCAAGAACTGGGCGAGACGGTTTCGTCGCCGACGCAGGACCCGGAATTCGTGCTCTATCACAGCGACAATGTGGAAGCATCGGGCTTTGTGCAGCATTTGAAATTGCCGCACTACGTCGACTTTCAGTCTGAGCTCGAGTTGCTGCGACGCCTGCGTGCGGGCATCGAGAAAGATGCGCAACGTGAACATGCTGCTCAGGAAGATCTTGAAGCGCAACCCGAGCCCAGCGAGGAGAACGCCGCATGAATGCGCGTATCGAAGAAACTGCCATGGCTGAAGGCTATAACTTCGCCTACCTCGATGAACAAACCAAACGCATGATTCGTCGCGCGCTGCTGAAAGCCGTGGCCGTGCCGGGTCATCAAGTGCCGTTTGCATCGCGGGAAATGCCCTTGCCGTATGGCTGGGGAACGGGTGGCTTGCAGGTGACGTCCGCGATCATCGGACGCAGCGACACGCTGAAGGTGATCGACCAGGGGTCGGACGAAACCACCAACGCCGTGAATATCCGCCGCTTCTTCGCGCGCACGGCTGGTGTTGCGACCACCACACGTACGGTGGAGGCGTCCATTATCCAGACTCGCCACCGGATTCCGGAAACGCCGCTGACTGAAGCGCAGATTCTCGTGTACCAGGTGCCGATGCCCGAGCCGCTGTTCCGTCTCGAACCTCGCGTCACTGAGTCCCGGAAGCTCCATGCGCTGGCGGACTATGGGCTGATCAACGTGAAGTATTACGAGGACATCGTGCAGCACGGCAGCATTGCGACGACCTACGATTACCCGGTGCTCGTCAACGACCGCTATCTCACTTCACCGTCGCCTATCCCCAAGTTCGATAACCCGAAGATGCACATGAACCCTGCGCTGCAACTGTTCGGCGCGGGCCGCGAACGCCGCATCTACGCGATCCCGCCTTACACGAAGGTACGGAGTCTCGACTTCGAAGATCATCCGTTCACCATTCAGCGCTGGGATCATGAGTGCGCGTTATGCGGTTCGCGTGAGAGTTTCCTCGACGAAATGATTGTCGACGACGCGGGCGCGCGCATGTTCGTGTGTTCGGACAGCGACTACTGCCAGGAACGTCGAGCAGCACAGGAGGACGCATGAATCTCTCGACACCCGCACTCCCTCTGCTCACCGGCCGCGGACTGACGAAACGCTATGACGGCCGCGGCGGTTGTGTCGATGTGGACATCGATATCTACCCGGGCGAAGTGCTTTGCATCGTCGGTGAATCCGGTTCCGGCAAATCCACGTTGCTGAACGCGCTTGCGCTGCGTACGCCCGTGAACGACGGCGCGTTGCACTATCGAACCGTGGAGCATGAACTGCTCGATCTGTTCACGTTGCCCATGCCGCGCCGCAGAATGCTCGCACGTACCGACTGGGGTTTTGTGCATCAGAATGCACGGGACGGACTGCGTCACGGCGTGTCGGCCGGCGCGAATATCGGCGAGCCGTTGATGGCGAACGGGGCGCGCCACTATGGACGTCTTCGCGAAACAGCTTCGGACTGGATGAACCAGGTCGAACTCGATGCCGCGCGTATCGACGAGTTGCCTTCCGCGTTTTCAGGCGGCATGCAACAGCGGCTTCAGATTGCGCGCAATCTTGTGACGAAGCCGCGCCTTGTGTTCATGGACGAGCCCACAGCGGGGCTGGATGTTTCGGTGCAGGCGCGGCTGCTGGACTTGCTGCGTACGCTGACCGCCAAGCTTCATCTCGCTGCCCTGATTGTCACGCATGATATTGGTGTTGCGCGTTTGCTTGCGCATCGCCTGATGGTGATGAAGGACGGGCGCGTGGTGGAGAGTGGACTGACCGACCAGGTGCTCGATGACCCGCAACATCCCTATACACAGACGTTGGTTGCGTCCGTGCTGCCAGTTTGAGGTACGAGAATGAATGCCAATGCCGATCTTTCCAATGAGCTTGCGTTTGCTGAACGCGCGGCGCTGATGCTGCGTGCGCGAGGGGTCGAGAAGACCTTTACGCTGCACCAGCAGGGTGGCGTGCGCATTGCTGCGCTGAGCGGTGTGTCGCTCGATGTAGAACGAGGCGAGTGTGTCGTGTTGTCGGGGCCTTCGGGTGCCGGCAAGAGCACGTTGCTGCGCTGCATGTACGGCAATTACCTGCTCACGCGTGGCACGGTTGCCATCCGCGACGACAGTCGGACATCGCGATACCTGTCGCTGTCCGATGCGCTGCCGCATGACGTGATTCGCTTGCGCCGTACTACCATGGGCTATGTAAGCCAGTTCTTGCGCGCTATTCCGCGGGTGTCGTCGCTCGACCTCGTCAGCGAGCCGCTGATCTCCCGCGGCATGGATGAGGAAGACGCACGGGCACGTGCCGGCGCGCTGCTTGAACGCCTCAACGTGGCGCGGCGTCTGTGGACGCTTGCACCGGCTACGTTCTCCGGCGGTGAACAACAACGCATCAATATCGCGCGCGGGCTGATCGCTGAGCAGCCGCTGTTGCTGCTTGACGAACCCACGGCGTCGCTCGATGCCGAGAACCGGCAGGTGGTGGCGGATCTGATCGTGGAGGCACGCGAGCGGGGCGCGGCAATCGTCGGTATTTTTCATGACGAGGACACGCGTGAACGTGTTGCGACTCGACTGATTCAACTCAACGCTCCCGCCGGGCAGGCGGCAACGGCGTCAACGGCGCCAACGGCGCCAACGATTACGGAAACCTTGCAGACATGCTGATCAAAAACGCGCGCATCGTCACTCGCGATGAAGAGTTCACAGGCGTAGTACGAGTAGCCGACGGCCGCATCACCGAGATAGCGCCCGGCACCACGTCAGTTACCGAAGCCGAGGACTGGGGCGGCGATTATCTGTTGCCCGGACTTGTCGAGCTGCATACCGACAACATCGAAAAGCATATTGCGCCGCGCCCCGGCGTGTTGTGGAATCACGACGCAGCCATCCTTGTGCACGACGCCCAGGTGGCTACGGCCGGCATCACGACGGTCTTCGATGCACTCGGCATCGGCTCGCGTGGCGGCGTAGGCGTACGAGGCAAGGAGATACAGACCAACTGCGCGCGCTCGATCGAGCGGCTGGCGGAGACCGGCATGCTGCGTGTCGATCACTTCCTGCATCTGCGATGCGAAGTGGCGGCAGCGGACGTGCTCGAGGTATTCGAGGGGCTGGTATCGCATCCTTTATTGCGCCTCGTCTCCGTGATGGACCATACGCCCGGTCAACGCCAGTGGCACGATCCGGTGCAATGGCGGAAGTACCAGGAGCGTCACGGCAAATGGACCGATGACCACGCGAGCACGGTGCTCAATGAACTGACTGACGACCAGCATCGGTACGCGCGGGTTCATCGCAGCGAGATCGTTGCGCGCTGCAAGACGCTCGGTCTGCCACTTGCGAGTCATGACGACACGTCTGTCGAGCATGTGCTGGAAGCGGTGGGTGACGGTATTGTCCTCGCCGAATTTCCGACGACGCTGGCCGCGGCGCAAGCGGCAAGGGATCATGGCATTGCGACGATCATGGGAGCGCCGAATGTCGTGCGCGGCGGCTCGCACTCGGGCAATGTATCGGCGCTAGAGATGGCACGGGCGGGATTGCTCGACATCCTGTCGTCGGACTACGTGCCTTCGAGTTTGCTGACCGCGACGTTCGATCTCGTCGATAAGGCCGGCTGGTCGCTACCGCAGGCTATGCGCACGATATCGTCGGCTCCGGCCAAGGCAGCCGGGCTGACGGATCGCGGCGCGATCGGCCTTGGCCTCAGGGCTGATTTCGTGCGCGTCGCAATGGCAGGTCGCTTGCCGGTGCCGCGCGCGACATACCTTGAAGGGCGACGCGTGGCGTGATTGCAGGATTGTTGATTCTGACTGAAGAATCTCCTGCCTTTCGCGGGGTTCTTCAGAAAGAGCAAAGCGCTGGCACATGCGAACTTCGAAGCATCGAATGAGCGTCGCCGTGATGCCGCTTGCTCTTCTCGCGCCGACCATCAGTGCGATCGCCATTGGGACCATCGAGTTCGTTAGGCTAAACGCGTTAAAGCGTCGCGCTCAGAATCGGTCGGCCCTGAATGGGTGCAGATCGACGAGGGGTTTTTCGCCCGTCACCAATTCCGCGATAAGCCGCCCCGTAATCGCACCGAGCGTCAGCCCATGATGCGCGTGCCCGAATGCAAACCACAGGTCGTCATGCTTGGGCGCGGCGCCAATGATCGGCATCATGTCAGGCGTGCAGGGACGGTTGCCCATCCAGGGTGCATCGTCGAGACGTCGTTCCAGCGGGAACAAAGTGCGTGCGATCGGTTCAACCGCATCCAGTTGCACGGGCGTCCTGGGTGCGTCGCGAAGTGCGAGTTCCGCGCCCGTCGTCAGGCGGATACCGCGTGACATCGGCGCGATCAGGTAACCGTTTTCAACATCGAGTACCGGATGGTTCAGGTGCGCGTCCGACCTCGCCGCGTAGTGCATGTGGTAACCGCGCTTGACCGCGAGCGGCAGGTTGTAGCCGAGCTGCCTGGTGACATCGCCCGACCAGGGTCCCATCGCGATCACGGCCGTTCTCGCGCTCACCAGACCCGCCTGCGTATCGACGGTCCAATGGTCCCTGAGCGTGGTTGCATCGCCGATAAAAAACCGCCCGCCCAGCCGATCGAAATACTGCGCGTAAGCGGTGACCAGCGCGTTCGGATCGCTGACGGAATCGGCCGCGGTGTAGCGAAGGCCGCCTTTCAACGACGCGTCGAGATCAGGTTCAGTCTGACGGAGACGCGCTGGATCGAGGGCGTCGAAGCTCACGCCGAACTCGCGCTGCCAACGCTGCACGACGGCCATTTCCGAATCTTGTTTTGCACTCGTCCTGAACACCTTGATCCAGCCACTCGGCCGCAGCAACGCGCTCGCACCCGCTTCGGCCGCGAGCATCCGATGCTCCGTCACGCAATGCTCGATCAACGTCGCGTACCAGCGCGCGATCACAGCGTGCCGCGACGGATGTGAATTGCGCCAGTATCGCCATAGAAACGGCGCGAGCTTGAGGATGGCGTTGGGGTGATAACGGACATCGAGCGCAGTGTTGCGCGAATACTTCAGTAGAGCGCTCAACGCACGCGGAAACGCGTACGGATAAACCCCTTCGCGCTGGATCAGTCCCGCGTTGCCAAACGAGGTCTCGTTGCCCGGAGGCTTGCGATCCACGAGCGCGACCGAGCGGCCACGTTTTTGCAGATGCACCGCGATCGACACACCGACTATGCCGCCGCCGAGCACGACAGTATCGAACTTCATACGCGTTTCCTGGTGAGTTCAGGCAAGCGCGGTCACGGCGACTTCAACGTCGCAGCCGGGCTTCATCAGCAACGCCTGGACGCAGGCGCGAGTGGGAGCATGACCTTCGGGAATCCATGCGTCCCACACGGCATTGAATTCTGCGAAGTGCTTCGGGTCGCTCAGCCAGATACTGGCCGATATCAGCCGGGTCTTGTCGACACCGGCAGACGCCAGCAACGTATCGATTCGCGCGAGGATATTGCTCGCCTGCTCAGTGATCGATTCGTTGGCGTTGTCCGGGACCTGGCCCGCAAGATGGACATAACCATTCGCGATCACTACCTGACTCATGCGCGCGTTGGTTTGAAGACGTTTGATTTCGTTTGACATGATTTAGACGGCCGAAGTGCCGGTCGTGCTTTCACCGGCGGGATTGAATATGGGTGGCGCAGTGACAATCGATTTCAGCGATACCGTCGGTTGCGTCAGCTTCGATAAATCGGGCCGCGGGCGGCGTAGAACCGGCGAAGTTTCGAACGCTTGCTCAAGCGCATGAGCGACGGCGAGCGTCTTGTGATCGCCATGAAACGGCCCGACGATCTGCAATCCGAACGGCATGTTGGCGTGATCGACGCCGCATGGTATGGAGATAGCAGGATGCGTGGTCAGCGTGACCACGTAGGTGAGGGCAAGCCATCGATAGTAATTCTCCTGCGCCCGTCCGCCGATCTGCGCTGCATACAACTCCTGCCACGGGAACGGCGAGACCGGTGTGGTCGGCGAGAGGATCACGTCGTACTCGGCGAATGCAGATTGGAAACGCTTGAAGATGCGGGTCTGCTCGGCTTGCGCCCAGGCGCTGTCGGCAAGCGTCATGCTTGCACCCAGTTCGTAGTTCGCCCGGGTGTTGGGTCCGAGCGAGTTCGGGTCGCGCGCATAAGCGTCACGTAACCCCGCGACGAAACTTTCCGCGCGGATTACGTCGAAGCAACGGTGGACATCGCCGAGATCGAAGCTTAACGGCTCGCAGGTATGGACCATCGGCTTGAGCGCGGCCATGCGCTTGCGAAAAATCTGGCGGATGTTGTCATCGACATCGCAACTGTCGAAATCCTCTGTCCAGCCGATGCGCAACGTGCTCAGGTCAAGCGCTTGCGGCGTGGCGAAACTCAAGCTGTCGGACTCGTAGCCAAGCGGATCAGTCGCCGACATGCCCGCGGTCGCAGCGAGTTGCAGGCAGGCTTCGGCAACGGTCCTGCCCATGGGGCCGACGACGGATATGGGTGTCCAGCCCAGCAGCTTGCGTGAGTTCGGCACGAGTCCGGGCGACGGCCGGAAGCCGACCACGCCGCATTTCGATGCGGGTATGCGAAGCGAGCCGCCGGTGTCGGACCCGGTGCAGACCGGCAGCATGTCGCAGGCCAGCGCGGCCGCTGCGCCACCGGACGAACCGCCTGCATTCAGCTCGGGATTGAACGGGTTGCCGGTCGCGCCCCACACCGGGTTGCGCGTGTTCGCGCCCGCGCCGAGCTCCGGTACGTTGGTCTTGGCGACCAGGATCGCGCCCGCTGCGCGCAGGCGTTCGACGAGCAGGACATCGCGTGCCGGGACATTGCCGCGGGACATCGGCGAGCCGTAGGTCGTGAGAAGGCCTGCTGTATCTTCCAGGTCCTTCACGCCGAGCGGCAAGCCATGCAGCAAGCCGAGTGGCTCGCCGTTCAAGACCTGGCGCTCGGCGGCTTTAGCCGCGATGCGCGCTTCGGGGTAGCACGTGGCCGTGACCGCGTTCACCGCCGGATTGATGGCTTCGATCCGTTCGATGCAGGCTTCGAGCAATTCGACCGGCGATATCTCTTTCGAGCCGATCATGCGGCGCAGTTCAACAGCGGATCGGGTGATCAGTTCAGTGTTGTGACTCATGAAGTCTCCTTATTCAAGTCCTTCCCAGGCTCACGTAAGCTCACGTAAGCGACTGGCCGGTGCGGTCCTTCAGCCAGATTACCGGCACGAGCGAGATCGCGCAGGCCGCGGCGACATACCATGCCGGCGCGAGCGGATTGCCGGTTCGCGCCACCAGCCAACTCGCGATGAACGGCGAGAAGCCGCCGAAAAACGATGCGCTCACCACGTAGGTCAACGCAATGCCCGTCGCCCTTACATGCTTCGGAAACAGCTCGGGGATCATCACGAGGACCGGCACGATCTGGCCGGCGACGAACACCGCGAGCAAGCCCGACACGATGCATAGAGCGGTCATCGAAGGGTGGCTGCCGAGGAACGCAAACGCTGGGTACACGGCCAGCAACATGATGACACGCGAGATCACGAGCACGCGCTTGCGGGTGAAGCGGTCGGCGAGCTTGCCGGCCAGCGGCGCGGCCACGAACAGGACCAGCGAACTGACGACGCCCGATGCCACCGCTGCCGTCGGCGAAAGATGCAGCGCGCGAACTGCATGGCTCGGCAGGAAAAACGCCGTGATGTACACCGACACGGAACCGCCGAGTTCGGCGAAGGTGCCGAGTATCGTCAGCTTCAGGTGCGTGGTCAGCGCAGCTCTCAACGCGCTTTGAGGACGAGGCGCACCGGGGGCGCGAGGTGTGCGGGTTGTGCTAGTCACCAGCGTTTCTTCCAGGCGCCGGCGTATCAGCATGCCGGCCGGCGCCGCGATAATCCCAAGCAGGAACGGCAGGCGCCAGCCCCACTCGAGCACGGCCTGCTTTGGCAACGCGACGTTCACGATCGTGGCGACCAGCGCGCCGAGTGCGAGGCCAAGCGCCGTTGCCGCAAAGTTCCAGCTCGCGAAGAAGGCGCGGGTTTGGTCGGTCGCATACTCGACCAGCAACGTCGTGCCCGGCCCGAACTCCCCGCCCGCCGCGAAGCCCTGGATCAGCCGTGCGGCGAGCACGATCAACGGCGCCGCCATGCCCGCGACGGCGTAGGGCGGGGCGCAAGCGATCATCGCGCAGCTCAGCGCCATCATCATGATGGTCAGGACCATTGCCTTCTTGCGGCCCACGCGATCCGCATACGCGCCAATTACGATCCCGCCCAGCGGCCGCACGACAAAACCGACGCCGAACACGCCTATCGATAACAGGAACTGGTTGACCGGCGATGCGCCCGGGAAGAAAAGCTGGCCGATCTGGATCGCGAAATAGCTGTAGATGGTGAAGTCGTAGAACTCGAGCGCCGTGCCGAGCGTCGTCGCGGCAATGACGTGCGTCTTCGACAAACCGGCCTTGCCCAGTGCGAGTGTTGACACGATCAGCGTCCTTGAATATTGGCGAAAACGACGTGAGTTATCATATACGAGAAAAAATAAAATTCTCGTATCCGACAAAAATATCGAGCGCAGCTACAAAGGCAAACCGATGGCGAAAGCGGGTGTTGTGAGGGCAAGGACAGTGAAACGCGATGGGCCGCCGGCCTTGGATCACAAGACGGTCGGCGCGTGCATCCGTGAAGCTCGCAAGGCGAAAGGGCTGACGCTGATGGAGTTATCGGAGCGATCGGGGATTGCCGTGTCGACTATTTCGAAGGCCGAACGCGGGGACATTGCGTTGACCTACGACAAGTTCGCCGCGCTCGCACATTCCCTGCAGCTTGAGTTCGACGCCATTTTCGGGCGCACGCGGCCGTTGCCCAAGCTTACCGCACGACCGATGACACCTTCTTTCACGGCGTCGGGCAAGCAGGTGATCTACGACACGCCGAACTACGAGTACGGCATGCTGGCGAGCGACCTGACCGGCAAGCGCATGGTGCCGATGCGCGCGCACATCCGTGCCAGGGATGTGTCGGATTTCCCCGAATATATCCGCCATGCGGGCGAAGAGTTTGTGTTTGTGCTCGGCGGCTCGGTGGAGTTGCGTTTCGAGGATGGCAAGGCGTTCACGCTTGAATCCGGCGACAGTCTTTACTTCGATAGCGCGGTCGGACACGTGTATGTGACCACCAGCAAGGACGACGCGGAAGTGCTGGTATGTTGCGTCGATGCCGACGCGAATCGCCCACTGGACGCGATCTAGTTTTCATGAAACGGAACACGTGGTCGCGCCGTTCAGGATGCGCCTGTCAATGCAACAGCGAGCGCTGCGGGAACGCCCGCGCCGGCCGCTAGTTGCGGCGTTTTATGCCAGTCCGCACAACGCTGCAGCGCGCGGCGCAGGTCGGTGGTCAAGCCTGTTCCCACCCGCACGCCCGGCTCTATATACAGCGACTTGAGTTCGAAAATACCTTGCGTACGGTGGGCTTTTGCATCGACCCGTCCGATCAGACGCCCACGATGCAAGATGGGGAGTACGAAGTAACCGTACTTGCGTTTTGCGGCCGGCGTATAACACTCGATCACGTAGTCGAACCCGAATAACGTGCTCGCGCGCTTGCGGTCCCATACAACCGGATCGAACGGCGACAGCACCGTGGTCACCGTGGAAACAAGGCGGCCGGCGGCTACATCGTCCAGCTTGTCCGCGAGATCGCGGTGCACGAACGCGTCTGCCTTCCAGTCATCGACTCGCACGGGTATCAACTCACCGGCATCGGCCAGTTCATGTAGCGCCGAGGTGTACGGACGGCGCGGCATGCGGTAATAATCCGCTACCCAGTCGGCACGGACGACGCCGAGCGCGCGGCAGGCGCGCTTGAGCAGTTCCTGCGGGACCGCTTCGGCGGGAGGCAGGTCGCGCGCGTCATTCCAGTCCGGCAGCACGCGCTCGGTCACATCGTAGATCCGATGAAAATTGCGTCGTTCCGCGACCATCAGTTCACCGGTCGCGAACAGCACTTCCAGGTGACGTTTCTCGGGTTTCCAATCCCACCAGCCGGCGCCATTACCGCCTTCGCGAGCGAAGTCCGCTGAACGAATCGGACCGGTCGCACGAATACGCTCGAGCAGCTGCTCGATGTCGTCGCGATATTTTGCATGCCAGTCCGCCGCATATTTCCAGCCCATCCCGACAGGATCAAGCATCCGGTGACGCAACAGTCCGTAGTCTTCTATCGGCACGAGGCAGGCCTCATGCGACCAGTATTCGAACAGGGAGCCTTCGGCCAGATGCTCGTCGAGCCATTGCGGCTGATAGTCGCCAACGCGGCTGAATAACACAAGGTAAGGACTGCGAGCGACCACGTGGATGGTATCGATCTGCAACTGCGCCATGCGGCGAATTGCGCCAAGCACATCCGCTTTTGTCGCCTTGCGGCGCGGCGGCGTAAGCAGGCCTTGGGCTATCAGATGCAGGGTACGGGCGGCCGACAGGGGAATCGTCTTCATGCGGTGGGCTCATCAGCGGAGGCGCTTCGGTCGGATACGTTACCAGAGGACCGGTTCGGGCGCGCAGCGGCGAATCGCCTTTGCCGGATCTCCAGAGCATGCCGATTTCCGGGCTCAGTTTGCAATCTCGAAGGCGCTGCACACGCGGATCCTCTCCGTCATCTAAGCATTTTCCCCTACGTGCAAATCGCTTGACTGCGAAAAAATGGCAATCTACATTTTGAGCCTGTTCATACATGTACTTTTTATAACGCATAGGTAGGACGGCTTGTTCACTGCCGCAGCACGTCCGCTATTTTTACTACCGGGGGGTCTATGAAGCTGGGCCGATACGCTGCGTGTGCGGCGTTGTTGTCGTGCAGTTATGCTCACGCGGATTCTGGTGTAACGCTTTACGGTATCGTGGATGAGTTCTTTCAGTATGTTAATACTGGCAATCGCTATACCGCGGCCATCGGATCAAGTTCCGAATGGGCCAGTCGTTTTGGATTAAAAGGCTCCGAGGATATTGGCGGCGGCAATAAAGTCAATTTTCAAATCGAGAATGGCTTTAATCCAAACGATGGCACTTTCGCTTCCACGGGCCAGATGTTCAACCGGCAAGCGTGGGTGGGTTTGTCGGGTAACTGGGGTGAAGTGAGATTGGGGCGCCAAAATTCGCCAGTCTTTTACGACCAGGGTTATCTGGATGCATTTGGAGCAGCGACCCAGGCGTCCGGATTCAGCAACTTGATGACCTACGTTGTGCGCACGAGCAATACCGTGTCGTACCAGTCGCCGGTCATGGCAGGCCTGCAGGCGGGGGTCTATGCCGGGTTTGGCGATACTGGCGGATTGCGCTCGGCGGGTTCGAGCTATCAGGCTGATCTCCAATACAACAGCGGGCCGATCGCCGCTACCGTGGCATGGCAGGCCGTGAAGAACGCCACCAATTCCTCAACCGATACCGCCGTTGAGGCTGGAGCCTCCTACACCATCCAGAAAGCCACGATTTATGCCGGCTGGGCCGCCAGCAGATGGACCGACATTAATTTGAATGTCAACGTTTATGGTATTTCCGGAAAATATCAATTCACGCCCGCAGTCTTTGTCGCGTTAGGCTATACCGCGTTGCATGATAAAACCGCCGCTGCCGATAATGCGAATCAGATTGCCGCTATGGCTCAATACGATCTCTCTAAAAATACCAGTGTATACGGCACCGTTTCTTATCTGACCAATCATAATCAGGCGTCGTATACGCTGGCAGGATCGGCGAATTCAGGCTTGCCGCTGGCTTACCCGGGCGCGAATCCGCACGGCGTCTCGATAGGCATGTTCCATAAATTCTAATTTCATTTCGGCGTGACACGTACGAAACATGTTCATACATGTTCGCTAAAAATTATTTTCTTCCTGCCTACGCTTAGGACGGTAAGGTCGCCTCGATCGAGGGCGCTCCAATGAACAAGCGTTTGAACAATCTGGGCGCGTAGAAAACGGAAATGGTCAGCGGGGTCTTCCCCGCATCGTTTCCGGCCGATCTCGGGAAGCTGACACTGCTTTCTCCAATTGCGGGAACGGTAAGCGAAATGAAGGAGGGCACGATAAGCAAGGCACATGCTCTCACGCTGCCGCAGCGTGCCGACAGATCATCGGAAGCACCGACTTGATAGTGTCGGACGGGGATTCGGAAGTAAAATGCGCGCATACGACACGTGGAAGCTGGTGCAAATCCAGCACGGTCGCGCCACTGTGATCGGTTCAGCACGAACCGGAAGTCAGACCTCGGCGTCGTATACCTCTTTTCTGACTTTGGGGCGCGCACTCCCCGGGAGACATCCACATGACCGATAGCCGATACTGCCCGCCATCCCGGCTCACTGCCAGAGCCGCATCCCCTCGAGTAGACGGCTTGGCCGGCGTCGGTGTACAAGACCCCGCATAAGTGAATTCGGCCGCCCCCTTGCGGCGTGATCGATTGTGCAGGCGAGGTGGGCCGTCCGCCGTTTGCCAAGACCAGCATCCGCGGCATGGGCTGCATCTGCAAGGCGCGAGAACTCATCGCAACGCAAAAGCGGCTTGGCCGCTGCGTGCGTTCGCGGGTTGATCTTGCCTGTCGGAACGAGCCTTAGCGCGGCGGCATCTCCACAAAGTCCGACATCGACACGCTGCGTCCACGCTCGCAGCCTGTCATCCAATCTACCAATAACAAGGCATTTCCAGTATGAAGTTCCGTCATTTCATCCTCACCTCTGCGCTGACGGTTTCGGCATGGCAGGTTGCACAGGCCGCGGATGACTCATCGTTGCCGCAGCCGGAGCAGCTTCCGTCCGCCGCCACGCTGCCGAATATTCTCGTCACCGGCGATACGCAGCATCTGCCGCAATCGTTCGATCAACGCTACGCGTCGACACAGGTACTCACCCGCGCGGATCTCGACCGTCTGTCGCCTATTGAACCGAGCATCACGCAAGCCCTCGCAACCCTGCCGGGCGTCACCATTTCACAGAACGGCGGCCCCGGCTCCTCAGCCGCCGTCAGCATCCGCGGTTCATCGGGCAGTCAGGTCGCGGTGTTCATCGACGGTATCCGCGTTGGTTCGGCGACCACGGGCCAAGCCGCGTGGGCCGATCTACCGACCTCTGCCTTTGACCGCGTCGAGGTTATCTCAGGACCGGCGGCTGCCTCGTTCGGCGCGGATGCAGTGGGTGGCGTTGTGCAACTCTTCACGAACCGTGCGGCAAATCAGCCTAACCAAACCACGATCTCAACAGGCGGCGGTTCGAACAAAACGTTCGATACGCAGGTCCGCACTTCAGGCAGTATTTCGTCCACGGGTCCGCTCTCGGCTCTGGCCGGACTGACCTATTCGCTGGGTCTGCACGACTACAATACCGCGGGCATCGATGCGACCCAGCCCGGGGCCTACGGGCACGAGGATGGCCGCAATCCGTACCATGCTCAGGACGTGGATGCGCGTCTTGGCTATGCGCATGACAACTGGTCGATCTCCACATTCGCTCTTTATCACCGGTCCGACCTGTCCTACGACAATGCCGGCGGCGATAACCAGCAGCTCGATCATCAGTTGACGACGGGCGTTGCGTTTCATCTGGACATCACGCCGTTCACGCAGTTCGACCAGTCTGTCGGCTACGCGACGGACCGCCAGTTCCTCTATGCGAACAACCCGGCCATCCCGACCGATGAAATCGACTCCACGCGCTTCAGCACGTCGACATCGCTGACCCACCAGGAACGCGGGCTCGCGCTCTTCAGTCTGCCGCTGTCCGGCGAAAGCAAGCTCGCCTACGACTTCACCCGCGAGCAAGCCTTCCTCCCGGTCGATATCCCCATGGGCGTGCCGACGCGCAACGATTCAGCCGTATCGCTCCATCAGTCGGTCACGCTGGGTGCGTTGACGGTGTTTCTTGCAGGCCGCCACGAGATCATTCAGGGCCAGTCGGTTAATACGGGCAATGTTGCAGTTGCTTATGCAATTACGCCCGTTTATACGGCACGCATTTCGTATGGCAACGCATTCCGTCTGCCGACTTTCAACGACCTGTACTACCCGGGTTTCGCGAACCCGAACCTGCAGCCTGAGCGCAGCGATACGGTCGAGGCAGCACTTGATGCCGCCACGTCCTTCGGCACCTTTACGGCCGCGGTATATGACACCCGCGTGCATGACCTCATCACTTACGACTCGCTGACCTTTCTCCCGGTGAATGTAGGCCGCGCGCACATCCAGGGGATCGACCTGTCGTACAAGGGCACGCTTGGCAACTCGACACCCGTCAGTCTCGCGATCGGCATTTTGAATCCGCAGGATGTGACCGACCAGACGTGGCTTAACCGCCGTCCGCGCCAGACCGTCAGCCTGAACATCGATCACACGTGGGACGAGTTCCACCTGCATGCGCTGAGCACGGGCGTCTCGCTGCTATACGGCGGATCGACCTACGATGACCAGTTCAACGCAACGTACCTGCCGTCGTACACAACCGTTGCGCTGAGGGCCGCGTACAAGGTCAATTCGCATCTCACGGTGTCCGCCAATCTGTCGAACCTCTTTAACCGGCAGTACGTCACCGCCTACGGTTACAACACGTTGGGCCGCACGGCATTCGGCAAGGTCGCTTACACTTTCTAGTCACTTGTCGCCATGACCTTGCGAGCCCATTTATGAAGCGAATCCTGATCATTGGTATTGGCGCCGGCAACCCCGACTATGTGACGATTCAGGCGGTCAACGCGCTTAACGAAGTCGATGTCTTCTTCGTGATGGACAAGGGCATCGCCAAGGAAAAGCTGGTTGCGTTGCGTAAGGAAATTTGCCGGCGTTTCATCAAGCGCAGTGACTATCGCTTTGCCGAAGCAAGCAGTCCCGAGCGAGCACGAGACGCTGCCGATTATCGGGCGAGCGTCGAGGATCTCAATGAAGACAAGCAGGTCGTCTTCGAGCGGCTTATCTCCGAAGAGTTGTCCGATGGTGAGTGCGGGGCGTTCCTGACATGGGGCGACCCTACGCTTTACGACAGCACCATCCGGATCATTGACTCGATCATCAGGAAGGGCGGTCACGATCTCGTGTTTGAAGTGATCCCGGGGATAAGCAGCATCCAGGCTTTGGCCGCACAGCACAAGATACCGTTGAATCGCATTGGAGAGTCGATCGGGATAACCACGGGGAGGCGCATAGCCGAGGGTTTTCCGAACAACGTCGACAGCGTGGTGGTGATGCTGGATGCCGAAGGCGCCTACAAACGTTTCGCCGATCAGGACATCGACATTTACTGGGGTGCTTATATCGGCACGCCGGACGAGATTCTGGTGTCCGGAAAACTGAAGGATGTAGTCGGAGATATCGAACGGATTCGCGCGGAAGCGCGGAAGGAAAACGGCTGGATCATGGATAGCTATCTGATGCGAAGGAACTCAACTCGCGAGGATAACTAACGGTTATCACGCGGGACTCTGCCAATTGAATCCCGCACTCACGAACGGTGCTCTCAATAGAACCTCCGGGTGACGCCGACCTTGGGAACGTCTCGCGCGCGACCCGGTTTGCAGTCTGATCCCATCGGTCGAGTTGGCTTTTTAATCATTGGCTTGTTAATAAAGTCGAACATCGCATGCGTAGCCGTCATGCGGCATCGAGAACCCTCGGTCCGTCGTTGCTTTCGGGGCCTCCATCTCCTAATCTGATCGAAGAGGCTCGGGTCGAGGAAAGCCGGTGAGCCTTCATGTACTTTATTGGGGGTCCGAATGATCTTTGATCGAACCGAGACAGCCGTGGTTTTCATCGACCCGCAAGTCGATGTCTTAAGTAAGGAAGGCAAGAACTGGGGCGCGGTCGGAGCAAGCGTGACAGAGAATAAGACGGTGGAAAACATGCTGCGGATCTTCAAGGCGGCAAAGTCCGCGAGGCTCGCAGTCTTTATATCGCCGCACTACTTTTTTCCGACGGATCGCGCCTGGAAATTCAATGGCCCGTTGGAGACGGATGAATTCGCCACCGGTACGTTTGCGCGCAGCGGTGGGTTGAGTCTGGATGGCTTCGAAGGCTCTGGTGCGGACTGGCTCGACGTCTTCAAGCCCTACATCAACGACGGCGAGACAATCGTTGTCAGTCCACACAAGGTGTTCGGACCGCAGACCAACGATCTCGTTCTTCAACTGCGCAAGCGCGGAGTGAGGAGGGTGGTACTGGGAGGCATGCTTGCGAACATGTGCGTGGAGTCACATCTGCGTGATTTGCTCGAACAGGGATTCGAGGTTTTTGTTGTCAGCGATGCCACTGCCGGCCCGCGTCATCCGGTCTGGGGCGACGGGTACAAGGCGGCGATGATCAACTACGCGTTTCTCGCGCACGGCGTGGTCAATACCGACGAAGTCGTGGCTTCAATGCAATGAAATCCCCGTCAGGACGACAGCCCTGACGGGGGCGATGCGACCCCTTAGGCGAGGTCGAATCTGTCGAGATTCATCACCTTCACCCAGGCTGCGACGAAGTCCTGGACGAATTTTTCCTGCGCGTCCTCGGTTGCATAGACTTCACTCAGCGCCCGGAGCTGGGAATGTGCACCGAAGATCAGATCGACAGCGGTGCCGGTCCACTTCCTCTCGCCGGTCTTGCGGTTACGCCCTTCGAACGCGTCCCGAGCGGACGAAAGCGGCAGCCATTCCGTTTCCATGTCGAGCAAGTTGCGGAAGAAGTCGTTGGTCAGCGTTTCCGGTTGGTGAGTGAATACACCATGCGGACTTTTCCCCGCATTGACGTTCAAGGCACGCAAGCCACCGATCAGCACCGTCAGCTCCGGGGCGGTCAAGGTCAGCAACTGCGCCTTGTCGATCAGCAAAGCCTCCGGCCGAGCCTTGACCTTGCCCGACAGGTAATTGCGGAAGCCATCGGCAACCGGTTCCAGCGCCGCGACGGATTCCACGTCGGTCTGTTCCTGCGAGGCGTCCGCGCGACCCGGCGTGAACGGCACGGTGACCTGATGGCCGGCGTTTTTCGCCGCCAGCTCGATGCCGGCGCTGCCAGCCAGCACAATCAGGTCGGCCAGCGAAATCTTCTTGCCGCCGGACTGCGCGCCGTTGAACTCGCCCTGAACGCCTTCGAGAGCCTTGAGCACCTTCGACAGTTGCGCAGGCTGGTTGACCTCCCAATCCTTCTGGGGCGCCAGACGAATGCGCGCGCCGTTTGCACCGCCGCGCTTGTCGGAGCCACGGAAGCTAGACGCCGACGCCCAGGCGGTCGATACCAGCTCCGAGACGGACAGCCCTGACGCCAGGACCTTCTCCTTGAGCGAAGCGACGTCCGCTTCTGCGACCAGAGGATGGTCGACCGCCGGGATGGGATCCTGCCACAGCAGCTCTTCAGCCGGCACTTCCGTGCCGAGGTAGCGCACGCGCGGTCCCATGTCGCGGTGCGTCAGCTTGAACCAGGCGCGGGCGAAGGCGTCGGCTAACTGATCAGGATGCTCCCAGAAGCGCCGCGAGATCTTCTCGTAGGCGGGGTCGAGGCGCAGCGACAGGTCGGTGGTGAGCATTGTCGGCCGCTGCTTCTTCGACGCATCGTAAGCGTGCGGGATCGTTTCGGCGCTGTCCTTGGCGACCCACTGGTTGGCGCCGGCGGGGCTCTTGGTGAGTTCCCATTCGTGGCCGAACAGGTTCTCAAAGAAGCCGTTGCTCCATTGCGTCGGCGTGCTGGTCCAGGTGACTTCCAGGCCGCTCGTGATCGTATCGCCGCCCTTGCCGCTGCCGAAACTGTTCTTCCAGCCCAGCCCCTGGTTCTCGAGATCGGCCGACTCGGGCTCGGGACCCACATTGTCGGCGGGACCGGCTCCGTGCGTTTTACCAAACGTGTGGCCACCGGCGATCAGTGCGACGGTTTCCTCGTCGTTCATGGCCATGCGCGCGAACGTTTCCCGGATATCGTGCGCCGCAGCAAGCGGGTCCGGATTGCCGTCGGGACCTTCCGGATTCACGTAGATCAGGCCCATCTGCACGGCGCCCAGCGGATTTTCCAGGTTGCGTCCGTTATCGGTACGGCTGGCCTCTTCGCCGTGCTTTTCTTCGTCGGCTACGATCACGCCACCGTCGTTGTCCTTGCCGGCGGCACCCTTGCCGTAACGGACGTCGCCGCCCAGCCAGGTCTTTTCGTTGCCCCAGTACACATCCTGATCCGGCTCCCATGTGTCCTCGCGGCCACCGGCGAACCCGAAGGTCTTGAAGCCCATGGTCTCTAGCGCGACATTACCGGTGAGGATCAGCAGGTCGGCCCAGGAAATCTTCTGGCCATACTTCTGCTTGATCGGCCAGAGCAGGCGGCGGGCTTTATCCAGGCTGACATTGTCCGGCCAGCTGTTGAGCGGCGCGAAACGTTGCTGGCCGCGCCCGCCGCCCCCGCGGCCGTCAGCGATACGGTATGTGCCGGCACTGTGCCAGGCCATGCGGATAAAGAGCGGGCCATAGTGGCCGAAGTCCGCCGGCCACCAGTCTTGCGAATCGGTCATCAGCGCCGCGAGGTCCTTCTTGACTGCAGCCAGGTCAAGGCTCTTGAAAGCCTCGGCGTAATTGAAGCTGTTGCCCAGCGGGTTGGATTTGCCGGAGTGCTGGCTGAGCAGGTCCACCCGCAGTTGTTTCGGCCACCAGTCTCGGTTCGTCGTGCCGCCGCCGGCGGCGTGATTGAACGGGCACTTTGCGTCATTTGACATGCGTTGTCTCCTTGAGAGGACGGACCCACTACTTGTTTTAAGGACGTCTAGCCTTCATCGTGCGGAATTGATGACGCCGTGCCCGGTGGTCTGCCAGGAAATGCCGTGGTGGACTTTTACTGTTGATCACCGGAAGCGCCAACCTGTTACTCGGGCAAACACTGTCGTAGCCTACATTGAACGAGCGCTGCTTGCGTTGGCAAGCCTACTCCAGTTGAATATAGGCTTGTGTGACCATCAGCAGAATTAGATTCGTGCAATGCCAGTGATAGCTCACCGCTATATCGCAGCGGGCGCTTTCTTGCCTCGGCACGATCGTGCGAAACCCGCTTGCTCGAGAGCTCTTCAAGATTTGCGACGCTTCCTGTCATGGTCAAGCATAAGCCATGCGCTGATGGCGCTCGCAAGCGCAAGACCCGATGCAATTAGCACGATCACGCGGAACCCCAAAACAAATGACTCGCGCGTGGCCTCCATGACGCGGGCGTCGGGATTGACCGCGGCACCGAGAAGCGCGCGCTGCTCATTCACTTGCTGTTGCATGGCTTGAGAGAGGCCGAGTGGCAAAAGGTGCGCGTCGAGCGATTTATTGAATAACACCGATAGGACAAGGCCGAAGACCGCTACGGCGAGAAGTCCGGCGACGCGAGATATAGCGTTGTTCACCCCGGATGCGACTCCCGACTGATTCTCCGGAACGGCGTTCATGACCGACGTGGTGAGCGGGGCAACGCAAATCGCCATGCCCAGGCCAAGCACGACGACTGGCGCGAAGAAGGTCTTTAGGTACGAACCGCCCACTCCGGGCCATGCCAAAAGCGCAAATCCCGCAGCGACAATGATGGAGCCCACGGTGAGTGGCGCCCTCGCGCCATAGGTTGCGACCAGTCCGCCCGTCCATCGTGAAAGCACGAAGATAATCAGGATCAACGGCAATAGTGCGGCTCCGGCCTCAGCCGCTGAATAATGATGGATCTGAATAAGCGTGAACGGCAGGAAATAAAGTATTCCCCCGAGGCCAGAATAGAGAAAGAACGTAATCAGGTTTGCACCCGCAAATGTGTGCGATCTGAAGAGCGCCAATGGCACCATCGGAGCGGGGCATCGAGCCTCGCGAATCAGAAAGGCGATGAGTGCTATCACGCCGACCGACGCCGCTACCAGAACGCCCGACGCTTTTTCAGAAGCCTCGATGAGTGCGTATGTAATTCCGCCGAGTCCTATCGATGCTAATAACGCTCCTGTCCAGTCCAGCGCTGCATCGAGTTTTTCGTTTTTGCTCTCGTTGACCCGCCATAGCGTGATGCCCACAACGACCGCCGCCAATGGCAGATTGAGCACGAATACCGATCGCCACGAAAAGTGTTCGACCATCCAGCCGCCAAGCACGGGGCCTCCTGCGCCCATCATCGCGGTGAATCCCGACCAGGTGCCGATCGCGCGCCCGCGCGTGCTGGGCGGGTAGGCGGAGCTGATGAGAGACAGGCTGCCGGGCACAAGGAAAGCGGCGCCGATTCCCTGAACTGTCCGGGCAGCTATCAGTCCTCCGATAGACCCAGCGAACGCGCACCACGCCGATCCGATTGCGAATAAAACCGTACCGAACAGGAAGACCATTTTCCTGCCGTAGCTATCGCCGAACGAACCTCCGACGAGCAGCAGCGACGCCAGCGACAACGCATAAGCCTCAACCACCCACTGGAGGTCTTTCGAGGTCGCGTGAAGCCCACTCTGTATTGCAGGCAGCGCGATGTTGACGACCGTTCCGTCGATAAACGCCAGGCTGGAGCCAAGTATCGCGGCGATCAATACCCAGACGTTACCCGTCGATGTACTCTCGACAGCTTGAGTTGTTCTCGAATGTGACCCGTCGGGCGCGTGCCGATCTGATGGTTTCATGGGGCTCAAAATAACACGTTGTTATCCATGATCTTGCATGGGTTGCAAACGGTTTTCTGATGCCACCTTGACGGATTGACGCTATTGATTCGGAATGGGTGACAACTTCATTGTGGTCTGCGTCAGACCTGAAACTACGCAAGTGAAGCCCGACGCCACTGCATTCAACGCGATGTGCCAGCAGCGCAAGTATTTTTCAGCAGGACCAAAGTACCAGCGGCAGCCACCAAAACCCATCGCGCAGGGTGGTTATGCGGGCCTCGATCAGAAGAACGCGCCTGTCGGCGGAAGCTGTCCGGTCAGCAGGTTCTGCCCAAGCAGGCGCTCCTTGTAAAGGCGTGGATTGTGCGAGGCAATCACCTTGATGTTGCGCCAGTGCCGGTCCAGCGCGCCCACGCGCGAAACGACCGTGCCTGATCCAAGATCGATCAGCCAGGTGGCGATCTGCGGAGCGAGATCGTCGATCACGACCTTCGCTTCCGCCGCCGAGAGCGTGGCAGCAAGCGTGGTCTCGTACTCATCGCTTGTTCCGTAGCTGTCCCACGCACGTTGCAGCGCTTCGATCGCACGATCTGCCGTCGCTTCGACGCTGGCCGCGTAAGCGCGGATTCGGCCAAGCAACGCCTGCAACACAGGCTCGTCGGTGGGATGCGCGGCTTCGCCATGATAGAAATTGCGCCCGCGTGTACGCAAAACCTCGACGGCGTCCAACGTCACGCGCCGCGCGATGCCTGCAATGCAGTTGCTCAGGTAGACCTGATGAAAGGTGAATCCCCAAGGCGCGGCTTCCTCCGTCCTCGGTGGATCAACCGGATAGACCTGCGCGGCGGGCACACTCACCGCATGAAATTTCGCTGTACCCGAGCCTGTCAGGCGCTGGCCGAATCCCTGCCAGTCGTCATCGTTGCCGACGCCTTCGCCGCGATCGAGCACATATTGCACGGCCCGGCCTTCTCGGCTTTCCACGGTGACACCAACGAATGCGTCGTTATAGAGGTTGCCGGTCGCATAAACCTTCACGCCTGATCCGACGTAGACATGCCGGTTTTCGTCCCATTCGAGCTTGCTCAGCACCTGGCTTGGACGGGCGCCGGCCGCCACCGCATCGGTTTCGACAAAACTGAGTCCAACCGTTTTCTTCTGCCTCGTCAGATCGAGGACGTGCGCATGGAAGGGATGATCGCGCCGTCTGAGAGACGCTTCGACCTGCCACAGATGATTGCGAAAAGCATGGGCGATGTTTGAATCCGCCGCGGCAATATCGCGCGCTACGACGAGAAGTTCGCTTAACGAAAGACCTTGGCCGCCCGCATCGGACGGCAGGCGCAACGCGCCGAACCCGAGGGCCTTGAGTCGCGCGATCTCTTCGTGCGGCAGACGATGTTCCCGTTCCCGCGCGGCCGCACTCGACGCGATATCCGCGATGGCTTCGGAGAAACCGAGCGATGCGGACAATGGCGAGACGAGCTTGGGTCCGCCGCCGTGGTTAGTCGTCGTCTCAGACATGCTCATGCCGCCTCTGGAAGTGGGTGGGATCGTCCATTGCCCGTCAAACCTTGATGCTGTAATCCGCGACGTTGATTCGCGAGTGGATGATCTTGCGTTCCGCGAGCCAGTCGGCGGCGCGTTGGAGTTGCGCAATGAAAGCGGCGTCGTCGGGTTCGTGGAATTGATTCACGCGTTTCAGGTTGGTCAAATAGTCGCGTACCTGATCCGGGTATTTGGCTTCCTTCTGTGCGAGCTGCTCAGATTCGGCGGAGTGCGCCGATTGCCATGCGCCTTCGACGTAGTACGCGTCGATCACCGCGCGAATCAGCTCGGAATTCTCCTCGGTGAATTTCCGGCGTGTCACCAGCGAGCTGTAGTCGATCAGGAAATCGAGGTCGCGTCCCTCGTTGAAGATATCCTTTGCGTCGTTCGAATAGCGCGAGATGTCGACTGCCGGCGACCACATCGACCACGCATCGACTACGCCTTGCGCAAAGGCAGGTGCGGCATCGGGAGGATTCAGGTAGACGAACTCGACCTTGCTACGGTCGACGTGGTTCTTTTCCAGTGCGGCGATCAGCAGGAATTCGCCAAGTCCCGAGCGGTTGACGGCGACCTTGCGCCCCGCCAGATCGGCGACCGAATTGATGCCGCTCGATTTCTTCACGATGATCGCAGTCGAGCGAGGCGAATAGACGTCGAACGCATTGAAGACGATCGGTGAACCGGCCAGCATCGCCGCCAATGCGGGCGTGGTCGACCCCCAGAAACCGAAGTCCGCGCTGCCGCCCACCACTGCCTGAATCGACGGCGCGTGGTTCGGAAACGGTCCGACCCATTCGACCTTGATGCCTTTCGCGCCGAGCGTCTTGTCGAACACGCCGCGTTGCTTGGCAATGTCCGGAAGGCTGCCGTATCCCCAGCCGATGCGAACCGTATCGGTGTTGCGCGTCAGCTTGCGCGGTTCGGCTGCTTGAGATGCTTGAGCCGCTTGGGCTGGAAGCAGGCTGCTTGCGGCGACGCCGGCCAGCAGTCCACCCGCCGCGCGCAACAGTTGGCGGCGGCTCAGTGAAGAATCGTTCATCCTTGTCAGGTCCTTGGAGTCATGCAGAAAAGCGCTCAGTGAGACTGAACGCCAAGCTCTTCGAGCAATGTGGACCGCAGTTCCTGCGGCGTATGGTTTTTGGGTTGGAAGGAGGCAGCAATGCGTCCCGAGCGCATGACGAGAATCCTGTCGGCGAGCGTGAGCGCTTCGTCGACGTCATGCGTCACAAGCAGCACGCCCGGGTGATGACGCGCCACGAGTTCCTTCACGAGTCCGTGCATCTTGATCCGCGTGAGCGCGTCGAGCGCCGCGAACGGTTCGTCCAGCAACAGGAGCGCGGGTTCGGGAACGAGGGCCCGCGCCAACGCGACGCGCTGCGCCTGCCCGCCCGACAGGTTGCGCGGCCAGTCCTCCTCGCGACCAGTCAGCCCGACTTCGGCGAGAGCTTGCGCCGCACCGGCCCGACCGACCGTGGTTTCATGACCGAGCGCGACGTTCGCGGACAACGTCGCCCAAGGCAGCAGGCGAGGCTCCTGGAACACGACGGAAGGGCGCGCGGGCGCGCGGATCCGCCCTGCATCAGGCAGATCGAGCCCGGCCAGCGCGCGCAGCAACGTGGTCTTTCCACACCCGCTTTCACCCAGGAGCGCGACAAATTCACCTTCGTGGATGTCAAGATCGAGCGCGTCGATGACAACACGCGAGCCATAGCGGCGTTGCAGGCCACGTACCGATACAGCCAGCGGGGACTGGCTGACGCGATCTTCGATCAGCGCTGAAACGTCGGAATCCCGGGACAGGACAGTGCTTGATGTCATTTCTGCTCTCCTTTGGCGTAGTTCGCGTGCCATGAGAGGAGATGAGATTCAAGGAAGCGCACCAGCGCATCTGCCGCGACGCCGATGATCGCGTAGATGATCATGGTCAGCAGAATGACATTGGTCTGCAGGAATTCGCGTGCATCCATTGCGAGGAAACCGATCCCCTTTGTCGTTGCAAGCGTCTCGGCGATGACCAGCGCGAGCCACGCGTGAGCGAGGGCATAACGTACGCCTGTGAGGATCGATGGCATCGCTCCCGGCAGGATGATTCGTCGTACGATCGCGGTCCAGTCCAGCCCGACTACCTTGGCAAGCTCCATCAGCTTTGGATCGATCTGGCGGATGCCAAGCATGGTGTTGATATAGATGGGGAACAGGACCGCGAGCGCAACCAGGAAAATTTTCGCAACCTCGCCCACGCCGAACCAGACGATGACGAGCGGGAGCATGGCGAGGAAAGGAACCGCGCGCACCATCTGGATCGAGCGGTCGAAAAGCGCTTGTGCCAGCGGCGAGAATCCGACCGCGATGCCAAGTACGAGGCCGATCGCGCCGCCAATGACGAAGCCCGCGGAGGCTCGCAGAAGCGACACGCCGAGATGAACGAAAAGATCGCCGTTCCTGGCCAGATCCAACGCGGTTTCGGCGACGTTGCTTGGGGCCGGGAGTACCTGCGGGGAGATCAGTCCAATGCGCGCGGCAACCTCCCAAAGCACCAGCGCCAGAACGGGGACGAGCCAGGAAAGCCACCTGTAGAGCGCACCTTTTGAAATACCTGGGCGCATCCGTCTCGACGAGACATAGCTGTTGCGAGAAGAAGGTACGTCAGCCATGTCGGTTCCAGATTAACCATGAAAAAACTGCTCCGAGAGGGAGCTGTTACGAGTCGGTACCCCTTGGTGCGGCCGAGTTTCGCCCTCAAAACTCGGCTTCTCGGCTTCTTAATCCGATCTACTCAAGGCAGGAAATGGGCGCATCCGAGTACATGGCCGTATCAATGCGTCACGCCATTGTCAGGATCAGGTTCACCCGGGGACGTCGCTTTGGCGCGGGCGAACCGGGCGAACCATGAGCCCCTGATAAAACGAATGCCGCTCGGGCAACATCCGGGTATAGGGCGCGTTTCGGTAATGCCGGTACCTTGGCAGCGAGCCTGTTATTAGAGGCTGTCTTGTGCCACGATGACAAACAGTTTTTTATGCTTTGCTTTTCAGTTTCTGCACATTGCTCAACGAGCGGCTGTTTTCGCCTGCAAGCCTGGCGATCAAACCTCGCTCGAAAACATGGACGGGATTCGGGTTTGTTCCGCCCTCCGACGCTTATAAGAAAGCGTCCAGCGAGAACGCGAGCGCTACATCCCTCAAGGGGACTTCCTTCGGGGCATGCGTGGCTTTCGCGATCCTGAACGCACGCTAGCTTTCCTATCGTGCTTCGGCCCGATTCGGCAGCACTTCGCGCTCAAGCGACACCTGCTGCGCGCCTCGCTCTATCGCAAACAGCTCGCCGTACGTTTCGATGCGTGGCATCGATTCACTGAACTCACCCAGAATCCGTCCACATTCTGAGCCAAGGCCGTACTCTTTGAGCTGTTGCGTCGTCGAAAATCAACGTGACAAAGCGCTCAGAACAAGTGCTTGATGCCGGCGGATACTGCCACCTGTTTATTCGTCGCCGAGGGCGACAGATAACCGATTTGAGCGACCGCCGGCCGTCCCAATGAGTCAGTGCCGCTCGCGTGCTGGAACGCACTGGTCAAATATAGTTCGGTTGCCTTCGACAACGAATAGGCCGCACCCAGATTCAACTGTTCGTACTTGGCGCTGCTCTTGTCGCCGACGCTTCCGCCATCCGTGAAGTCGAACGATGTACCAAAGCGTAGGAACGGGGTGGCCTGGTAGCGCAAGTTGACGCCGACAGTGCTGAGCGTTGTCGATCCGCTGTAGCCTGACGTGTTAAGCGCGGCCGTGGAGCCAAGTCCGCGGAACTGGGTGTTCGAGTAGTTGGCGCCGACAATCACCGGGCCGGCCGTGTAGGTCGTCGCGACCGAGATAGTCTGCTGTGTGTGGGCAGATGCGAATCCGGCGATTGCCGGGTTGGATTCGGCCGCCGTCGCCGACCCCGCTGAACCAAGGTTATTGCCTGTGGCGCTGGCATTCGCGTTGGTGCCATACAGCGAGTTGTTCGGATTCCTGGCGTTTATGATTGATGCTGCAAACGAAAAAGCGGCACCGGTATAGCTGGCGCCCGTCGACCAGAACTGGTTCTGCGTGACGTTGCCGGCGACGCCGCCTAAGCTGTACAGCGCGCCAAACCGGAAGCCGTTGTACGGGTCCGACAGATACTTGATCGAATTGTTGATGCGGTGCGTAAAGTTCAGGTTGTCGTAGTCGCTGGGATGGATCGCGAGGTTGCCCCAATACCATGCGTAGAGTAACGGGGACACGAATTCGACAGAGGTGTCGCCCTGACGTCCCAATGTGACTGTGCCGTAGCGGTTCGCAGTCAAGCCGACCCAAGCCTGGCGGCCGAACTCGGTACCGCCTTGTCCGAGCGTGCCGTTGTTGACGCTAAAGCCGTTCTCGATCTTGAAGATTGCTTTCAATCCGCCGCCCAGGTCTTCGGCGCCCGTCAGACCCCAACGGCTTGAGGCTAGTCCCGACGAGCCGCTATCGAACTGAGCAACCTGTGCTCCACCGAGTGGTTTGCCTGAACCGGATGTCGCCGCGGTCTGCACATTATTTGCGTATGTGATGTTGCCGGTTACGATGCCATATAGAGTGACACTGCTTTGGGCACTCGCGGTTCCCGCCAGGATAGAAGAAATACTGAAAGCAAAAATCAATTTTTTCATAGTAATCCGAAATAGTTAATGAATTGGCCATGACTGACCGAGCGGCTCTATAAGAGACGCACAGTCTGCCGCGAGGATTTTGGTGCTTTGAGGGGCTTTTGATTCAATCAGGAACAGGTGTGAACGCATTGCCTGACATGTCATTCTCTTAATTATTCCGATGACCGGTCAATATTATTTCGTTATATGAATCAATTTATTTAAGATGCGGTTATGTGAAGGGCTCTGCTATGGATATTCTTGATGACGCTGATTGGCGGCGGCGCCTGAAGGGTTGGCCGCGCCGGCATTGCATGAGTACCGGGGCGCTGGCGATCCTGCATCAGGAGAACGCTTGCCTGAACGGAGACATCGAGCGCCTCGGTGGGCTCGTCGAGAATCTATAGCTTCGGTTCGGACGCAATGGCGCATGCTATGCCCGCGCGCGCGGCTTCCCCGCCTGAAGGCTGATGCGGACGTTGCCGTGTGAGGCCTTGAGGGGAAGCGGCTGGAGTGCATTACCGTGTATGCACGTGCCGGTTACTTTGATGTGGGCTACGTCGCCGATCCGCTCGGTTTTATCCCTGGAATTCCGTTGAGCGGCTGGCGGGATGAGCCGTGACGCTTCTGCATCACATCACCGTGACTGCTCGACGTGGATCGCGTCGCTTACCGCGTTGACCCCCGCGTTGACCCCCGCGTTGCCCCTTAAGGCGGGCAAAAGGGTTGAAGTTTCCGACTCCTCGGTAAGGAGCGACAATGCTTCATCGGCTGACATCGGCCTGCCAAACAAGTAGCCTTGCATCTTCCGGCAACCCAGGTCACCCAGGATACGGACTTGATCTTCTGTCTCGACGCCCTCAACAACGCAATCCAGATTCAGGTTTCGACATAGATCAACGACCGATTTCACCACTTTTTGACTCGTGGTGTTCGTCGCAATATCGGCGACAAAACTTCTATCAATCTTGATCTTGTCCAGTGGGAGCCTATGCACATAGCTCAGGCTCGAAAATCCTGTGCCGAAGTCGTCAAGCGAAATATGGACACCGAGTTGCTTCAGGCGTCGAAGTGAGTCGCTCGCCACGTCGAAATCACTCACCAGCGCTGTTTCTGTAATTTCCAGTTCGATTCGGTGCGCAGGCACGCGGCTCGCCGAGATGATTTCGACGATCCTCCGGGTCGCTTCGGGAGACGCGATATCGCGAGTTGACAGATTAAACGAAATTCGCACGTGATCCGGCCAGCGCTTCGCACTTTCAAGCGCTCTTTCCAGCAAAATATCGCTGATCAACAGGATGCGATTCGATCGCTCCGCGCGCCTTATAAACTCCGCTGGCGGAACCATGCCGAGCGTACTGTTAGTCCAACGCGCCAGCGCCTCGAAGCCCGCAATATGCTTTCCAGGTAACTCAATAATAGGTTGAAAATCCAACGACAATTCGCGCTCAAGATCAGCTTGCGCCAGCGCTTGCTCAATAAGCCCCGATCTCCGCCACTCAATTTCGTGATCTGTCGAGAATATGACCGGCTTGCCCCTCGAATTCTGCTTGGCGTTATATAACGCGTAGTCGGCTCGTTCAAACAGCACGTCGACGCGTTCGACGCTACCTCGCGATACCGCGAATCCGATCGAGGCAGACAGCCGGGCAGTCATATCCGGCAAATGGTAAGGCAGCCGCAGTACACGGCAAATCTCCGTTCCGCGCTGGGTAATGTCACCGTCGGAAAGGTCCCCGCGCAGCAACACACCGAACTCATCACCTCCGAGTCGCGCCAGAAAGGCGGACGCATCCTCGAATTGCTGCAATCTGCGTCCTACTTCCGCCAGCACCCAATCGCCCATGGCATGACCATAGGCGTCGTTCACCAGCTTGAAGCCGTCAAGATCCACCAGACCGATCACCGCACCGTGGCAATCCTGAAACATGGATGGACCAGCGCCATCCAGACAGGCAAAGAATGCGCGTCGATTCGGCAGTCCCGTCAACGAGTCGAGATTGGCCAACCGGAAGTTGTCGTCACTGAGACGCTGAGTCTCAATCTGCCTCAAACGCAACTCCTCTCGCGATTCTATCAATCGGGCAAAGTCCCGGTAATAGGTCAGCAAGATGACGACCATCGCAACCGATACGAGAAACAGGTTGACCGCGATCGAGACGAATACAAGTTTCCCGGTCAGCGAAAAGAAAATCACGAACGGTATGATCACAATCACAGTCAGCGATAGCGCCGCCGCACGCAGATGCATCAAACAAAAAATGCACCCGATGACAGTAATCGCCATGTAAAAAGCGACGTGACTTTGCTGATATGCATCTCCGTACGGATATAGGCTCAGACCCCACGCCGTAAAAAACACGGCCAGTACCGCTGCGAGACGGACCGTCCGGCGCAAGCGTCTTTCAGCCGTAGCCGCATCGACGTCATGATGGCGAGTGCGCAGCCACCAGGCGAAGCGGACAACGCAAACCAGGCAGAGGCAGGCCGGCACCCATATGGACAGCAGGGCTGGAGTCGAGTGGACGTGGGTGATTGCCAGTCCTGCAGAGTTCGTGGCCAGGATGAAGTACAACAGCGGTATCTGTCGAGAAAGCGCGATGAACTGCGAGCGTGCCAGCGCGGCGTTTTCCCCTGACACGCGGAACATCGATATACATGCGCTAAAGGCGCCTCGCCAGCGGGGAAGCCCCATGCGGTGAATTTGGTCGACCATGACTACGTTACATCCTTGAGGGGGAGTCCTTGGTTTGGCCCGCTCCGCTCCAGCGGCAGAGCGGCTTTTGCATGTGTTGGCCGGCGATTCACGGCGTGGACGCCGGGTAAAACAAGACCTCCCGGAACTCGGCTTCAAAAAGTGCCAGGGTCTCTCCCGTCCCGGTCAATAAGTCAATAATCCGGGCTGCTTTCTCCTGGAGTGGTCGTCATGACTTCTGGCAGGCCGTTGCCGTTGTGCACAAACTTAAGAATTCCGACAAGCTCCATGCTATTCAGTAACCGCGTATTATCGACTCTGTCCGGATCAGGATTCATTTGCAGGAACGTTCATTACGTATGTATACGGCCACTGCAAATTCTTCTGAAGGGATAGCGCATTTTTTTTGAATTCGGACAACGAATTTATTGAAATCTGAATATTGATTAAGGATTTTCCTACGCTGAATGTAGGTTAATCCTTAGCTCGGATTAAATTTGCCGAGACATGATTGCGTCCTCACTACCGCCGTGGTAAGGCAGATAATCAGGACATTGCCTGGCAGAAAACCCAACGGGTCGATTACTGTCCATCACGGAGGTCGTCACCATGAATCATGCAGCGGCCGACGCCCGCGAAGCGCCCGTCATCCTCATCGCGGACGACACGCCCGCCAACCTCGGCGTGGTCGTCGAGAGTTTTACGAACCGGGGCTTTCGTGTACTCGTGGCCCTCGACGGCACTGAGGCCATCGAGCGTGCGCAATTCTCAAAACCGGATCTGATCCTGCTCGATGTAAAAATGCCCGGCATCGACGGTTTCGAGACCTGCCGGCGCCTGAAGATGGACGAGCGCACGCGCGAAATTGCGGTGATCTTCATGACTTCGCTCGCCGGCAGCGAGGACATGGTTGAGGGATTTTCCGCGGGCGGTGTCGATTACATCACCAAACCGGTGCGGATCGATGAAATGATGGCGCGCGTGGGCACCCATCTGGCACTGGGCGCAATGCACAAGCAACTCGTGGCGCAGAACCGCCAGTTGATGGACGAAGTGGCCATTCGTCAGAAGGCCGAGGCGGCCCTGTCTCACGTGCGCGACGAACTCGAAGTACGCGTCGCGCAACGTACTGAAGAACTGGCGCGCACGAATGCGAACCTCACATCGGAGATCGATGAACGCAGGCGCGTCGAGGCTAAACTGCTTTCGAGCGAAGCACGCTTTCGCACCATCGTCGAGACGAGTCCCGTGCCGCTGTGCATTGCTTCGTTGAACGGCGGACAACTCCTCTATGCGAATGAGCCGTTGCGCCAACTGTTCGGCCTTGACGCGGGTGAAGAGGTGTCCGCCAATATCAAAGATTTCTATACGAATCCGGCGGAGCAGGACCAACTCGTCCAGCACCTGTGCGCGGAGGGGAACTTCCGCAATGCCGAAGTCCAGTTCAGGCGATCGGATGGCACCGTATTCTGGGCAATCGCGACTGCCCGGGTTGCTACCTACGGCGATGAGCCTGCCGTCTATGCCGGCCTTAATGACATTACGGAACGCAAGCGCATCGAGCAGGAACTGTTCGAGTCGCGCGAGCAGCTACGCGAGTTATCGGCCTACATGGAAGCGATTCGCGAAGAGGAAAGAAAGCGCATCGCGATGGAGATTCACGATGAGCTGGGCCAGTTGCTGACTGCATTGAAGATGGACGTGTCGTTGCTCAAGATGCACCTCGCCAACGACTCGAGCGCTGCCAGAAAAACCGACGACATGCGCGAGCTGGTCGAAAAGACGATCTGGATGGTACGCAATGTCGTAAGCCATCTGAGGCCAGCCGCGCTCAACTTCGGGATTGTGTCGGCACTGGAATGGCTGGCCGAAGATTTCGGGCGCCGTAACGGAATTCCCTGCCAGTTCCGGATCAATGGCAGCGAGCCGGTGCTGTCAGACGCGCATGCCACCGCCGTGTTCCGTATCGTGCAGGCCTCGCTGACCAACGTGACACGCCATGCCGGCGCAACGAGGGCCGACGTGACGCTGACACGCTCCGCGAGCGCACTCGAACTCCACGTTAGCGATGACGGTTGCGGATTCGATCAGGAAGCGGCGCTCAAAGGCGAGTCCTATGGTTTGCTCGGCATGACCGAACGCGCCCGGCTAATCGGCGGATCGCTGTTAATAGACAGTGCACTCGGCACGGGTACGGCGGTTTCAATTCACATTCCGCTGGATGGTGAACCGGCGCCTTGATCCAGACTCCGATTTCCCGGCCGCTCAGCCCGACTGACAGCCCCCTCACGAATGCCCGGTACGGTGGAATTAGACCGGGCCCATGTACTTCTCTGTCAGTCGCAGGATCTCCTGAGACTGGTAGCTCTGGGCCAGCTGACTCAACTGATGCGCAAAAGGACGATGGCGCTTGTCGAGTTCGCCGATCCGCTGCGCCCACAACTGGATTTCGAGCATATCGCCCATTCGTGCCAGATAGAGAAGCGCCTCCATGTCCGCCGCGGATGGAGCCACGACCGGTCCGTCCGTATCATGGTCCGCGACGAGCGTCGCATCGGGTTTGTACGTCCATTGAAGCTTTAACAGTGTCGCAATCTGCTCAAGCAACCGGTTCTGGTCAATCGGCTTGCTCAGGAAAGCATCGGCACCGGCTGTCAAGCTGCGGATCTTGTCACTGCCGGCCGCACTCGCCGACGTTGCAATAACCAGCACCTTGCCCAGGCTACCCGCTTTCGCGCGTAGTTCCCGGATACTGTCCTGACCGTTGAGCCCGGGCATGAATATATCCATCAGGATCACGTCCGGATGCAACCGTTCAGCCTCTTCAATTCCCGCATGGCCATCCGCGGCCTCGAACGTTTCGAAGCCCAGCGAGGCGGGCATGTCGACTGCGACGGCCCGGTTGGCCGGTACGTCGTCAACGATCACCATGACGCCCAGAATTTTCCAAGTGGACATCGCCTGAGTGCCGGTCTCAAGACACGCTAAAGAAAGCCAAAATATCTGCCGTTATGCCGCTTGGGTACGTAGCGCTCCGCACACGATAAACGCCCATACGATTCGCTCGAACGCAATGAAGAAAAACTATCTGCAAGAACTAGACTCTGCATACGCTTTCACCACAAAACTCGACGCGTCGTTTGGCCGGCTTCCAGTGCAGCATGGCAGCCTCTTTACACCGGAACTTGGCGAGGAGTTATACGCTGCGCTCCAGGATCTCGGTATTCGATCATTCATCAAAGCCGCAGGACAATGCATCAAGTGGAGTCATGCGCTTCGACCTGTTGTAGAAGAGGTTCTGGGTGTGCAGGCGCTGCTAACGATCGGGCAGGTTCGCACGCCAACGCGCACGTTCTTCGACCCCAGCTTCGACGATCTGGAACGATGGTATTACCATGGTCTCGACGCACGGAATATCGAAGAGAGATCGGGTATCAACATGCATGCATGGTGGACGCTGCCGACGGGGGAAATCCTGGATGTAACCTTATGGTCCACATTGGCCGTTGCGTGGAACGAGCCCGAGCGTCTTGGGGCGGTGGCCGGCGGGTGGCCTGACAAGATTGCCCCCAATCTGCTTTACGTGCCCATGGTGGTCGGCGATGACTACATTGAGAAAGTCGAGCGGCGAATGGCATACGGTCACTTTCTGGCGCGCGAATGCACGGTGGCGGAACTGGAGGCCGCACCTGTTATGGGGATGCGTTCCTGGCACGAACTCCCATGACCTGCGTAGATCCAGATTATTTGACCATTGCCGCACTCAATGACGAGCCGAATGAATCATCTTCGTATGCCGCTTCGTCATACGCTTCCTCCATGACGGGCTCAGGAATCCTGCGCACGACAGGCCGCCTCGCTGCGTCAATTGCCGCCGCTGTCTGCGAGACAATCTGCCCGGTGCTTTGTTGATCGATCCATTTGCGCGCCCAGTCCAGCGCATACTTCTGCGCCGCCTCGAACTCTTTGAAACGCGGCCCGATAAGACCGGACCGCTCAATGCGTCTTCCGTGCCTCATGATCTCCGCCCGCGCGCGAAACCATTCGTTCGACACCGGATCCGCAGATGCACGGATGACGTAACCGTCGTGGTTGGCAACCTGCGCGGCCGTCCACGGTGACCCGCACCATCGTTCCAACTGCCGGGGCGAGCTTGCGGCCATCACTGCGCTCGACTGCGTCCGGATGGGTGTACCGGCCGCGCGACCGGAAAGTTGCCGCGTGATTTCGTCAAATGGATCGATCAAATGCGGGCCGTCGATCTTGTGGGGCGGCGCCTGCCAAGACTCGGGACTTTTCCAAAGCACGCTACGCAGGCCGTCGTTGCACTGGCCGCGCCCATCACGTCGTAGTGTGGGCCTGGTCATCGCAGAAGAAGAGCTAGGGAGATAGGCGAACGTGCGGCCCATTTGCGTCAACAGCTGAATGATCTTCGCGAGCGTGCCGTTCAACTGCCAGTCTTCGAGCCGGCACCGGCATGTGGGCCCGGACGGGTACCGGCCTGGCAGGCTCGACCACGGCTCGGCGGTTGACAGAATCCACAGGATTGCATTTGCCACGATGCGCGGGTCCGCGCGGGGCCTGCCGCGTCGACTCAGACGGGTAGCAGGCTTATCGGCAAGTATGGGCTCGAGGACTTCCCATTCTTCATTGCTTAGCTCATCAAAATACATGGTTCCCTCCACACAGCGTGGCCAGGCTTCAGCCTTCGCACTTCCACGGATTCGTGACTTCCGATCCTCTCGATATCCTCAATTGCGCCTAAGCTCGTCCTTCTCGACAACTTGAAGAACGTCGCACGTGACGACTGAACACATCCACCAGGTCGAAGCAAGAAACGTGAACTCACCCGTGCGAGGAAGAATCTGCACATGAAACATATGACGAAGACGCGGCCGATAGGCCCTGTCGCGCTCTACACCGATCGACGCTGCATCGAACGGAGACTGCAAGTACGTGCCGACTCCGGGCGGAGTTGAATTCAGACCGTCCATCGGTTTCCCGATTCACGGGTCGAGTCGCTGGCGCCCCGTTGTGACAGAGCCACAGCACCCTTTAACTGCACCCATTAACTGCACCCAAACGTGCACCCAAACGTGCACCGGCAAATCCGGTTCTGACTATGCAGATAGCTCCGCGTGCGCCAGCCGCTTCCTGAGAGGAAGTCGTAGTGACGCGGCAGCGGGCGGTGATGACGTCGTGCTTGCGCAACACGCCGATGCCCGTACAGCGATCGTACGATGCAGGGCGCGAGGCAAATTCATTGAAAGATCACGGGTACCGTCTACACGAGGGCCATGGACGAAATGGAGTCCCGGGCTGTTTTAGCAATGCCATCAATTTTTATCGTACGCAGGCCAAGCCATTCTTTCGATCGGCAAAACCCGATATTGCTATACGGCTTGACTGATTTTTCTGTCGGGATTTCCTTACGGGTTGTCGCAACAAGATGGCCCGCCATGCTGGTGGCGACAACCATAAACAAGCTTTGTGGGCGAAAAATTAAACCGGGCACACCGGGCTCGAGCGAGCGGTTGATGCGGCGCCGTTGCCACCGTTGTGTTGCAGTAAGACGAGAGGGACGATCAAAGACAATATGTGATGGATTACATAGTAAATGGTCGTGTGGAACTGTTGGGTAGTGGGCAGTGGGCGGTGCAATGTTATACGAGCCTTTGCTCACAACGGCGCTCGGTCGTCGGTCGGCGAGGAGAACTTCGGCGAAGGCGCGCTGCCCGATCCGGAGTGCCGCTATGCGCGCGCGACAGAGTTCGTCGAGGTCGTCAACGCGCTGTTCGATGCGAACGATCCAGCGGCTGCGGGCTCGGTATCGGTCGACGGGGCTGGTCGATATAGTGTCGCTGCATGGCCTTGGTCAGTTGGACCAGGAAGATCTGCTGCTAAACGGGCTGTTGCCGGAATTGCGCCGGCGCGGCCTGATCGACACCGAATATCGCGGCGGCGATCTACGGTCGAATCTCGAACTGACGCCGCTGTAGACCGCTGCGTCCGACGAAGGGCGGCATGGCGGCATGGCGGCACGCGGCGAACGACGGCTGAAGCGCCGACGTTCGTTCGCTGACGCCCCACCCATCTTCAATCGCGGCATGGTCCCCAACATCAATCCGAACGCGCGCGGCAGGAAGCATCCCTTGCAGCGGCTAGCGCATCGCAACGTCCGGCAGTGACGTGAAGTGGGCGTCGCTTTCGGAACCCCTGAACCGGGATAACGATATTACAAAACATCGGTTCTCCGCCTCAAGGCGCACGACTATGATGCCCTACGCCAACGCTATTGGAGGAGCCAGATCGATGCCCACGTTCTTACGATTCAATCGCCATCCGCGATCGCCGTGCACAGCCCGCGCCAGCCGTTTCGAGGGTCGACGTCCGTGAGCGGCACATCCGCTCCCACACTCGATCATGTGGTTATCAATGTCCGCGGTGAACTCGATGAAGCAAGCGCTCAATGGCAAAAGCTTGGCTTTACGCTGACCGAGCGCGGCCATCACTCGCGGGGGACCAGTAACCATCTTTCCGTCTTCCAGGAAAACTATCTGGAGTTATTGGGTTTCGAGCCCAATAACGCGCACTCTGGTCAGGATCTCGTCAACGCACCGAAAGGCTTGAATGGCCTGGTCTTCAAGACTACGAACGCTGAAAAGCTGTTCGACGACATTCAGGCGGCAGGTTTGCGTGCCGAGGAGCCGAGAGCGTTACAGCGCCCGGTCCGCATTTCGACGGGCGTGCAAGAGGCGCGCTTTCGCACGGTACACCTGGGTGCAGAGCTGGTCAGGAATGGCCGCACGTACTTCTGTGAGCATCTCACCCCGGAACTGGTTTGGCGGGACGAGTGGCAGACGCATGCCAACGGCGTCACGGATCTGACTGGCTTCATCATCACGTCCGCGCAGCCCTTGCATACGGCTGAGCTCTACCAGCAGCTTTTCGGTCCGCAACGGGTGCTTGAAACGATCGATGGCGGCGTCGCTTTTCAAGCGGGGCGCGCCCGCGTGCAGTTCATCACACCGGCAACGGCAGAGGCTCGCTTCGGTCCGCTAGAAACCACACATGACGGCAGTGAACGCAACGTCGCACTCACCCTTGAGACACGTTCACTCGACGCCCTTCGCGCGGTGCTGGTGCGTAATCACGTTTCGTTCGTTGAGCCGGGGGACGGCACGGTCGTGGTTCGTGCGACCGATGCGGTAGGCGTGGCATTGCAATTCACCAGTGCACCGCACTGAAACCGGCACCTTGCCCAATAGTCAATAAAGGGATTCAACATGCAGTCGTTTTTTCGCCTGAATGCCGTGGCGCGTGGACTGGCTCTCGGTACCTCGTTTGTTCTTCTCACGGGGACGGGGACCGCTGTGGCCGCCACTGAGGCGGCAACACCGGTACAGGGCGGCACGCTGGTTTATCTGGAACAACAGCCTCACACAAACCTTTACCCACCGGCAGCCGGCTTCTATCCCAACGGCGGGATCGTGAATCAGATCACCGATAAGCTGACGTGGCAGAATCCGGCCACATTGGAAGTGGAGCCATGGATCGCCGAGAGTTGGAGCAGCAATGCCAGCAAGACGGAATACACATTCAAGCTGCGCCCGGGCGTGACCTTTTCCGACGGCACACCACTGGATGCCAATGCGGTGGCGAAAAATTTCGATACGTACGGCCTGGGTGACAAGGAACACCATCTGCCGGTGTCAGAGGTCATCAACAACTATGATCATAGTGAAGTCATCGATTCGCTGACCGTCAAGTTCTACTTCAAGAAGCCGTCGCCGGGGTTCCTGCAAGGTACCGCGACGATCGGGTCCGGGCTGGTTTCGCTCAGCACGTTGACGCGAAATTTCGAGGCATTGGGTGACGCCCGCCACATCATTGGCTCAGGTCCGTTTGTTGTAAGCGATGAAAAGCTTGGGCGTGAAGTGGATCTGACGGCGCGCAAGGACTATAAGTGGGGACCCAAAAACCTCGGTCAGCAAGGCCGGGCGAACCTGGACGAGATCAAGATCATCGTCACGCCGGAAGACAGCATTCGTATTGGTGCGTTGCTTGCAGGGCAGGCGGGAGCCGTTCGTCAGGTCCAGGCCTACGACGAGAGCCAGGCGACCCAGAAACACTTCTTGATCTATGCGGCCGCCACGCGTGGCGTGAACGACAGCATCAGTTTTCGCCCCGATAATCCGCTGGCGGCCGATCTGAAAGTCAGGGAAGCACTGTTGCATGCCACGGATACCAAGCAGATCGTGGACACGCTGTTTTCGCCTCACTATCCGCGGGCGTCGTCGGTCCTGGCGCGATCTGCCGCCGGGTTCGTGGATCTGTCAGATAAATTGAAGTTCGACCCGGTACTGTCCCGGAAGCTTCTCGACGAAGCCGGCTGGAAACCGGCAAGTGACGGCATCCGGCAAAAGGATGGCCAGCGGTTGTCGTTGACCGTTTTCGAATCGACTCCCCAGCCGCAAAACAAGGAAGTGCTGCAACTGGTCGCGCAACAGTGGAAGCAGGTCGGTGTCAGTTTGAACGTGCTTGCCGGCGATGCGGGCAGCAAGACGGTCGACAATCTTGATCCGCTGAAAACGGCGCTTGTTGTGTCCGAAGTGGGCCGAGCAGACCCTGACGTGGTCAAGAGCCAGTTCTATCCCACCAACCGCGACGCATTGCTGCAAAAGGGCGGATCAAGCAGCAAGGTGAAGAACTTTCGTGACGATAAACTCAATGCCTTGCTGGAGAGTATCTCCGCGGAAACGGACCCGAAAAAGCGCCTTGCGCTTACTGGCGATGCCCAACGTTATCTGATTGATCAGGCATACGTCATTCCTATTTTCGAGGAGCCTCAAGTCTTCGCCGGTGCGCCTTGGTTGAAGGGGGTGAGTTTCGAGGCCGTTGGCCGCCCAAGCTTCTACGGTGCGTGGATCGCGAAACGTTAAAGGGCGGCTGGCACGATGCGCTATTTTACCCACCGACTCGGTCAGGCATTGCTGGTGCTATGGGCGGCATTCACGGTTTCGTTCGTATTGCTGCAGGTCCTTCCGGGCGACGCAATTCTTATCAAGTTTCAGAACCCGGACCTGGGGTTGAGCCCTCAGCAAATCCAGGCGATGCGTGAAGCGTATGGCGCGGCAACACCCTTGTGGGAGCAGTACGTCCATACATTGGGCGCGATACTGCGGGGCGATTTCGGTTATTCGGTACAAGCAGGCGTGCCCGTCAGTGAGTTACTGGCGGAAAACCTTCCCGCGACACTGCGTCTGGCGTTGCCGGGATTTTTACTTGCCGTGATATGGGCAGTGCTCATCGCTTTCGCATCAAACCTGGTCGGCCTGCGTTGGCTACGCAACGCACTGCAGACGCTGCCGTCACTGTTTGTCTCGATCCCGACCTTCTGGCTGGGCATCGCCTTGATCCAGATATTTTCTTTCCGGTTGGGATGGATCCCCGTGATCGATCCTGGTAAATGGGTTGGCATGATCCTGCCCGTCATCACACTATCCGTGCCCATCTCAGCGCCGCTTGCGCAAATTTTAATACGCAGCCTGGATCAGGTGGCACTGCAACCGTTCGTCGCCGTCGCACGCTCGAAAGGAGCGAGCTACCGTCGTGTGCTCTTCCATCACGTGGCGCGAAACGCCGCACTGCCTACGCTGACGATCGCTGGTCTGCTGTTCGGCGAAGTACTCGCCGGCGCGTTGATCACCGAAACCGTCTTCGGTTTGAGTGGTCTTGGCGCGCTGACGCAACAGGCCGTCAATAATCAGGATGTGGCGGTATTGCAGTCCATCGTCATTTTGTCCGCAACCGCGTTTGTTTTCATCAATCTCTTCGTCGACCTGATTTCCCTGGCTTTGGATCCGCGATTAAAGGCCGTTCAGAGGGCTGTCCCATGAGCATCGTCGATCTCGACATTTCTCGTGAGCCTTCATCGCCCGCCAAGCGCTTCTTTGGCTCGAACACGTGGTCGCCAGGGTTGATACTGGCCTGCCTGGTGATGGCGGCGGTGATTCTCTGGGCGCTGTTTCCCAGTGCGTTTACACAATATAGCGGTACTGAAGGCATCGCCGGAGCGCAGCGCTTATCACCTCAAGCGGGACATTGGCTGGGAACGGATCAACTCGGACGTGACGTCTACGCGCGCATCGTCTGGGGGGCTTCGTATTCGCTCAGCAGCGCCTTTGTGGCCGTTGCCCTCGGTCTGGTCGTGGGGACGTCACTAGGGCTGGTTGCAGGGGCGTTGGGCGGACGCGCCGACGGCATCGTCATGCGTATCGTGGATGTCCTGTTGTCGATCCCCGGCCTGCTTCTGGCATTGAGCATCATTATCCTGCTCGGTTTCGGCACGATCCATGCGGCCGTCGCGGTAGGCATCACGTCGGTCGCCAACTTCGCGCGTCTTTCCCGATCTGAAGTGGCAAGGGTCCGCTATAGCGACTATGTAGAAGCCGCCTACGGAAGTGGTGGGACCTTTCTGTCGGTTCTATGGCGGCACATCCTGCCCAACTCATTGACGCCCGTGCTCGCCTTTTCCGCCATCCAGTTCGGCAATGCCATTCTTGCAATTTCGACGTTGAGCTTCCTGGGATACGGTGCACCCCCGCCTACGCCAGAGTGGGGGCTGATGATCGCGGAAGGGCGTAACTACATCTCGACGGCCTGGTGGCTGACCATTTTTCCGGGCGTCACCGTCATTGCCGTGGTGCTTGCCGCGAATCGAATCAGTCATGCATTTTCGGGAGACCGCCGATGAGCGCTTTATCCATACCGGTCCTCGCGCTTGAAAACCTCAGCATTGCCTATCGCGACGGCAACTCGAAAAAGCGCGTGGTACACGACGTTTCACTGACGGTGAACCGGGGCGAAGTGGTCGCATTGGTGGGGGAGTCGGGGTCCGGCAAGACGACCACGGCGCAAGCCATCATCGGGCTGTTAGCGGAAAACGGGGAACGTGAAACGGGCAGGATCATCATCAATGGTGTCGATATTACGCAGTGGTCACAAAAGCGCCTGGATGGTCTTCGCGGAAAACACGTCAGCCTGATTCCTCAGGATCCGGGCAGTTCGCTCAATCCGGTGCAAACCATCGGCGAGCAGGTCGGAGAAATCCTGCAATTGCATGGGCGTTTGTCGAGAAAGGAGCGCAATGCGCAGGTCCTGGCCTTATTGACCCGGGTCGGGCTGAATCACCCGGAGCGCAGGGCCAGACAATATCCGCACGAATTGTCGGGTGGCATGAAGCAACGTGTCTTGATTGCGATTGCCGTGGCGCTCCAGCCCGAACTGATCATTGCCGACGAGCCGACCAGCGCGCTTGACGTGACCGTGCAAAAACGCATTCTTGACCTGGTGGATCAACTGCGTGTTGCTACCGGAACCGCCGTGTTGTTCGTGACGCATGATCTGTCGGTGGCGGCCGCGCGATCCGACAGGATCGTGGTCTTCCGGCAAGGCGAAATTGTCGAGCAAGGCGACACGAAAACCTTCATCCAATCGCCCAAGCACCCCTATACCCGTAAGCTTTTCGAGGACAGCCGGACGTCATTCCTTCCTGCAACGCCGGCCATTTCCAATATTTCCAATCAAGGCGCGTCCAGGGGCGTGCCGGCTATCGAGATCACGGGTTTGAGCAAGGTGTTCTCGATCGGCAAGGGGAGTGCACCATTGCGGGCCGTCGATAACGTTTCTTTCTCGGTTGCGCGCGCTTCCACGCATGCACTCGTGGGGGAGTCGGGGTCCGGAAAAACGACACTGGCGCGGATGCTGTTGGGTTTCCAGAAGCCTGACGCCGGAACGATTTTGGTGGAGGGTGTCGATGTCAGCGCGCTGCGTGGTGAGTCATTGCGGCAATTTCGCCGAAAGATCCAGCTGGTGTATCAGAATCCGTTCACCTCGCTTGACCCGAGCCAGACGGTGTTTCAACTAATCGAAGAACCTTTGCTCAACTTCGATCGACTGCCAAAGGCGGAACGGCAACGCCAGGTGGAAGCCGTGACCGAGCGGGTCGCGCTGCCGCTTTCAGTGCTGCAACGCAAACCTCGGGCCTTGTCCGGAGGTCAGCGTCAACGGGTCGCGATTGCCCGCGCCCTGATACTGAGTCCGGCCGTCCTGGTTCTCGATGAGGCCACATCGGCCCTCGACGTGACCGTACAGGCGCAGATCCTGAGTCTCCTGTTTCAATTGCAGCAGGAGTTGGGACTGACCTATCTGTTCATCACGCACGATCTGGATACGGTCCGCAAGCTTGCACATACGGTGTCGGTTCTGCATGCCGGGCGGCAAGTGGATTACGGCGGCACGACGGAGGTGTTTCATCACCCGACCAGCGATTACACGCGCGAGTTGATTCGTGCGATTCCTGAAGCTCCGGCCTTGCACGCGGCTTGACATCTGAAAGCGGGATAAGCAAGCATGGACTTCGGTTCTGTTGCAGTAAGGCGTTTGAGCGGGCCGTGGTCGTAGGTCGCAGTCGCATTCTTGGGAAACCGATGGCGTTCATGTTGTCGAATGCGAACGCGACGGTCACGCTATGCCATTCGAAGACATCAAATCTTGAAGCGGAAATTCGGCGTGCCGATATCATTGTTGGCGCAGTAGGAAAGCCAAACTTCATTCGTGGCGAATGCGTCAGCGCCGGAGCAATTGTTATCGATGCCGGCTACCATCCCGGAGGCATAGGCGACATCCATCCCGATGGTCTGATGGGCAGATGCGAGGCGGTGACGCCGGTTCCGGGAGGGGTAGGGCCGATGACAATTTCAACGCTTATCGCCCAAACCGTCAGTGCAGCCGAACGTGCGTGTGCGGCCATCTAATGAGTGTCCGCTGTCGATCAAGTTGAAGGGGCGTTGCGGGGTCGTTCTCGACCAACTGCATCGGGTTGTAGTCGGCCATTAGCCGTCGTTGACGTTCGCTCGACTCGCGACGTACAAGCGTCTTTTCCGCATTCAGTACCGGACACCCGGGTTTTCGCAGCGGGTGAGGGCAACGCTTATCGGTGCGCTGCGTGTATTAGCGGCCGTGACGGCCGCTGCCGCCGAACGCTACATTCCGTGGCGGTTTTCCGGAGGCATCAGCGCGAATGCCGTTGACCGCATCCTCTCAATCATGTCGTCGAGCATGCTGACAGTGACAACTTTCTCCCTGAGCATCATGACCTCGGCCTATGGATCCGCGACAAATACCGTTACTCCCACGCCACTATTTTGCTGATTCAGGACAGCGTTGCCCGGAATGTGCTGTCGACTTTGGTCGGCCCTTTTCTTTTCAGCATCGCCGCACTAGTCGTTCTTAAAGTTGGTGCCTATGGGTCGCAGGGACAGTCAGTGTTTTTTTGATGAAACTCGCCGTCAATCATCCTGGTCGTCATCGCGCTGTACTGGAGCAGTCACTTAACGTTTGTCGGGCGCATTGGCGAGACAACTAAACAACTGACCGAGTCGAGCAGCCAACACAAGCCGTATAGAAGCCGCCTTGATCACGGCAAGCCCGATGTGGCTGAAAGCGTTTTCTACGGCGTTATAAGGGCCTCTCGTGCGCGTCAGGATTCCAGAAACCGTCTTTCGCTAAAACCGGTGCGGCGTGTGGGCGTGTCTGCTTCGCGTAAGGCGGCGGCGGACGATTCTCGCGGTGCAGGCGGAGTTGATGGAAGACGTGCCACTCACGCAAACAGCGCGTCCGCCTGGGAATAACCGAGCGCCCGGTGCGATTCCCACTGTACGTCGTCGAAGAACTGGTTTGCTGTGGACTCGTGCGGAAAGGTTTTTTGCGTAGCGACGAACTGGCGCACGTCATGCGGTGCGCAGTCCGTCAGGCGTGGCTTGATGATCAACAACTGGCCCGAACGCCGGGTCGGAAATCGCGTGACAAGGCGCACGGCGAGGCATTCAGGACGTTTTTTGAATTCGTCGAAGGAGCTGGCGATCAGCTTCTCCTTAAGCCGCACGCCGCACGAGGCAGACGAGCACGCACAGTTCTCCTCCATCTCGATACCGAAATCCACACGCACACGCCGCATCAGATTGGCAATGTCGCCGAAGCCGTAATGCTCGTCGCAGCCGTTGTCGATCACGACGATGAATTCGAGGTTCCGGCGCAGCAGTTCATAGGCGGCGGTGTTTTCGAAGTGGCCGCCATCGGTGAGATACCACCTTCGAGCACGCGGGCCGTCGAAGCGGCCGATCAGTTCGCTGAGCAGGCAAAACTGCGTGCCGAACAATTTCTCCGATACGAAGCGATGCGGATTCTGGTTCGGCGGAAGCGGCACCCGCGCGCGCTCGAAGTTCAGGGCACCACGACGGAACGGTGCAGAGTAGGTGTCCCACCAGTAGCCGAGCCGAATGTTCGCGATGCCCAGCAGCAGCGAGTAACCGGGGCGGGTGTCCTGACCGAGTCCGGTACTGACCGCCGCGCCCGAAATGGCGATCCAATCGCCCACGGTGAGCGATTCCAGCCAGATATTGAAGGTTGGGGTGCCGGAGCGGATGTGCGTGGCGGGCGTGGAGATGTCGTTGGCATATTGCCAGTCGCATTTGAGCACGCCCATCTTGGCGCCTATCGTGAGTCCGGCCGGTCCCACGCTAAGAGACAGGCCGCGCGCGCCGCGCTGCACCAGCGAGGAATTCCAGTCCACGGTCTTGTTGACGGTCGAGTTGATGAGATGGACCGGCGCGCAGCTGCGTGAGTGGTAATACTCATTCATCGCCACGCTGTCGCCAGGGACGAGCGAGGTGACATCGCGCTGGTCCGCGTTGTCGAGCCGGTTGCAATTGGTCGCGCCGAGGAACGTGCGCGTGAGGCGCGTGCTGTAGAGCCGCTGATAGGTCGAGAGATTGAGGAACTGGATACACAGCCCGTCGATAATCGCCAGGACCAGCAGCACGACGCAGATGATCAGGTGCATCGCGACCCGCGGCATCTGGTTGAATGGCCAGATGTCAGGCATGAAGCGGGCAAAGGCGCCAACGGTGACATAGGCGTCGAGCGTGGCAATGACGGCTTGCGCGGCGATCGACCAGAACGTCAGCGTCAGCAGGGCGGCGAGCCCGGCCGTCACGGTGGCGAGAACGATGCGCGGGGTGCTGATGAGCAGGCTCGAGATGGTCGAGTCCTTCGAGAGCAGGAACTTCGATACCCCCCAGATCCCGGCGCCCGATCCGGCGAGCACCGCCAGCGAGGGCACGGCCCCTGATGCGCCGTTGAACAGCCTGTCGCTCAGCACGAGGCAGTACTGGTAGCCGGCCTTGCCGAGCTGGTCGATTACCCAGACGGCTATTCCCCACAGCATCACTTGGATAGGACCGGAGAAGAAACTCAGGTTACCGATGCGAAGCGGCGTGGTGTAGGCGTTGGTGAGGGCATTGCGCAACCGGTCGACGAAAGCCCGGCTATCTGATCGTTTGGCGGCGCCGAGCGTGGAGGTGGGGAACCACGACTTTCCTGCTGTCGCGGTGCGACCGGCATACCCCCAAGCTAGCGCGAACGCGAGGACGGCGAACACTTCGGTGGCGATCACATAGACCGAGCCAAACGTGATCAGGTGAAACGTGTGGGAGTCCGTGCTCTGTGGCGTGGGCCAGCTGACGGAAAGCCACCATTCGTTCGACAGGAACGCGGCGAGCGCGACTATGGTCAGGATCACCAGCGACACGAACGGCAGCAGCTTGTAGACCGTGCGCGTTTCCTGTGCGAGGTTTTGGGTCAGCCAGTAGGCTCGGCTGAGCGGCGAAAGGACCAGCACGGCGACACCCAGCGAGAGCACGAGGGGCAAGGAGTGGCACATGTCGACATAGGTGAAGATGCGCTGGCACCGGTAGGCTCCCACCGTCTCGATCAAGTTTAGCCAGAGCAGGATGGTCAGCAGGGTCACACCCAGGACGTACTGCAGTGCGAACCAGTTGCGCATGGAGAATGCAACGGACTGCAAGGCGTCGTCGATGCCGTTCGGTACGAGGTAGTTGCAGTTGTCGCGCAAATAGGAAACCGGCGTGACGCAGTTTGGCGCGGGCGGGGTCGCCTTCGGCCGCAGCCTGCCGGAGACGGTGCGGGCCTGTGCGGCGAAGACATCGGCGTGCGTGTCCTGATCGCCAGCCCGCAAGGCGTCGGGCACGAAGAGACTGCCATGGAAGGCGCCCAGGTAGCTTCCGCCCGAGACGGTGGATATATAGGCGAAATGATCCAGTGCACTCCGGTCTGCGAGCGCCTGAAGCACGCCGAGCGAAAACACGGCGCTGCGGATGCCGCCGCCGGAGATCGCGAGCGCGGGAATCTGCGTGGCCGTCGCTGGCATGCTGAGGTTCAGCGCGCGGCGGTTACGCTCGATCTGCGCAAGCTCGATCTTCAGGAACTCCTCGGGCAGCATCGAGGCGGTTTGGTCTTCAGTGGCCTCGTTTTGTCGGGCAAGGCGCGGCACTTGGATGGCGCGCGTCGCGCGTCGCCTGAAAAGGAGCGAAAGCAAGCCGGCCATGGTGTCTTCCCCTATGTTCGTCTTCTGCGGCCCAACGGTATTGATGCTCTTTTCCAGCTCCCAGCGGGCCACGGCGCTCTCGCAAACGTTTTCCCGCGCAGGCAATCTAAGTGCTCCAGCCATGTACCTGGTGCTGAGTGCTCTGGCTTCGTGGTCGAGTCACATGAACCGGGACTACGTGTCCATTGCCCCGAGATACGCTCGCTCGCCTTGCTGGTTGGAGAGACTCGCCTGATTGTGAGCGCGCGTCTGTACGGTTTGCCACACACGCTGGAGGGGTCCGACGCCTATCGCGTTTTGGCACGGAATACCGATGCGCGCAAGCGGGTTAATTCCGATGCAAATCGACACTCGGCGAGCCAACCGCGATCGTTCATGCGCTGGAACTGAGCGACGGCCTACTTATGACCAACTGGACCCGTGAGACGCTCGAACAGCTCGCCCATGGCCGCTCAGGTGTGGTAACTGGAGAGGAGGATCCGTTCATCGAGCAGCAGGAGCGCGCGGTATCGACCCACCTGGAGGAAATCACGCAAGCGGAGTATCTTCCTCACTCCAAGGACATATGTCCGCTGAACTTCAGCAGCAGACATTACTGTAGCGACCAGTCGAATGGCAGCTCAGGGTCGACTCCAGCCGGAGAAAATATTCGGCACTGCTCGCTTCAGCGCTATGTGAAGATAAACCGCGAAGGCTATCCGTCACGGCGGTATTAAAAGATGGACTGCCCGGTAAGTGTGGTCAAAGTTTCCAGTGACTTCGCGCCGGCAAGTGAGTTGCCGTTCGCGTCGAGGCCGGGCGACCACACGCAGACCGCCATTTCGCCCGGCAGCACCGCGACGATGCCGCCGCCGACGCCACTCTTAGCTGGCAAGCCGACGCGAAAGACGAAGTCGCCTGCAGCGTCGTAAGTGCCGCAGGTCAACATCAGCGCCGACAGACGCTTGGTCGAACTGCTGTCGAGGATGCGCTCCCCGGTCGATGGTACGACGCCGCCATTACTCAGGAACAGGGCGGCCTTCGCCAGTTCGACGCAACTCATCGAGATCGCACATTGCCGGCAATACGCGTCAACTACCGCATGGACAGGCATTTCCATATTGC
>NZ_JNFG01000206.1 GCF_000729995.1 Caballeronia sordidicola
GTGCCGTGTTGATCGACGGCAGCGGCCACGGCGTCATAGAACGGAAGTGCGACACCAGCCCGGCAGGACCGTTATTCGGCCATACGGCGCTGAAATCCGGCCAGATCAGCTTGTAATCGAGGCTGCCCAGTTCGTGCAGCGCAATCTGGCGCGCGTAGAACAGCGCGCCGAAGAATGCCCCGAAGAACATGACTTCGGAGAAGATGAACCAGCTCATGCTCCATCGGTACGACAAATCGACATTCTTGCCGTACATCCCGCCTTCGGATTCCCCGATGGAGTCTCCAAACCAGTGCCACAACGTGTACAGCAGCCAAAGCAGGCCGACGACAAATGTGATCGGCGCCCATGGTTCACCATTGACCCACGACGCCAGCGAAGCCATCGAGATCAGCAGCCCGGTGGCGGCCATGATCGGATGTCTCGACGGCTGCGGGACGAAATAGTACGGGCTTTCGTTGTGACCGCTCATTATTGATTCTCCACTTCGATCCAGTTGCTTGAATTTTTTGCTGCCACTGCCGCCGCCTGATTCTTCCCCAGCAACGCCACTGGCGTTATCTCACCACCGCCCGCACCACCAACAGCAACACGACGATAAACAACGCCGCTCCGATAACCGCCGCCGCGATCAGATGCAGCGGGTTCAGCGAGGCATCGCTCTCCAGGTCGCTGCGACGGCGCACGCCGAAGAACGACCAGAAAACCGCCTTCAGCAACCGGAGAAAGCTGTTCTTCGGCGCCGGCTTTTGTGTTTCAACCATCTCACGTCTCCACCGCTTGCACGGCTTATCTCCTACCTCGCCGCGCGTGCTTGCCGAAAGCGCAGTGGCTAACTAAGTACCGCTTCGCGACACCGACTCAGGCGCGGTCAGTTCAAAGAATGTGTACGACAACGTGATCGTTTTCACATCCTTGGGCAGCTTCGGGTCCACTACGAACACCACAGGCATGCGCCGGGTCTCGTTCGGCTTCAGCGTTTGCTGCGTGAAACAAAAGCACTCAATTTTCTTGAAGTACTCGGTGGCCTGCATGGGCGCGTAGCTCGGAATGGCTTGCGCCTGAACCGTTCGGGCTTGCTGGTTGGTCACCTCGTACATCACCGTCATGACTTCGCCCGGATGCACGTCCAGCGTGTTCTGTTCCGGCTTGAACTGCAATGGGCCGCGCGCGTTTGCATCGAATTCGATGGAAATCTTGCGGCTCATGTCGACCTGCGTATTCTTCGCTTCCCGTGCGCCCACGTCGCGCTGCACAAGATTGTTGATGCCGGTAATCGAGCAGATCGCGCGATACATGGGCACCAGCGCAAAACCAAAACCGAACATGGCCGCCGCCACCACGATCAGCTTGACCAGCATCGAGCGGTTGAACGCGCGATCTTCCTTGATCTCCTCAGGCGTCGACACGTTCCCTACCCTCTGGAACGCACGTACTGATCGACAACTACCGCCGCGAAAAACACCGCGGCTACTGCCAGCAGGATCAGGCCAAGCCGCTTGTTGCCCGCGCGAACTTGTGCGGGCGTGCGTTGCTTCTGTGAATTCCGGGTCATCCGTTCAGGCTTTATTCCGCTAGTCATGCGCTTCGCTGTCATTGTCCTGCTTGGCGCGCGTCCCGTTTCGCAAAATCCGGAACGCGCTGCGTGGCTTTATTCCACGTGCGGCGGTTGCTCGAACGTGTGGAACGGAGCCGGGCTCGGCACGGTCCATTCCAGACCTTCCGCGCCGTCCCACGGCTTGTCGCCGGCTTTCTCCAGATCGCCACCGCCCCGATACGCCGGCAATGCCACCGCAAACAGGAAGTACACCTGCGCCAGACCGAAACCAAATGCGCCGATAGTCGCAACCTGGTTGAAGTCCGTGAACTGCGCCGGGTAATCCGCGTAACGACGCGGCATGCCGGCGAGGCCCAGGAAGTGCATCGGGAAGAAGGTGATGTTGAAGAAGATCATCGACGCCCAGAAGTGGATCTTGCCGCGCGTCTCGTTGTACATCCAGCCGGTCCATTTCGGCGACCAGTAATACCACCCGGAGAAGAGCGCGAACAGCGACCCTGCCACCAGCACGTAGTGGAAGTGCGCCACCACGTAATAAGTCCCGTGCATCTGGATATCAAGCGGCGCCATGGAGAGGATCAGGCCCGTGAAACCGCCCATGGTGAACACGAACAGGAAGCCGATGGCGAACAACATGGGGGATTCGAAGCTCAACGAACCGCGCCACATGGTGGCGACCCAGTTGAACACCTTAACGCCCGTCGGCACCGCGATCAGCATGGTCGCGTACATGAAGAAGAGCTGACCCGTCACCGGCATGCCGGTGGCGAACATGTGGTGCGCCCAGACCATGAACGAGAGAATCGCGATGGACGACGTGGCGTACACCATCGAGCTATAACCGAACAGCGGCTTGCGCGAGAACGCAGGGATCACCTGCGACACAATCCCGAACGCCGGCAAGATCATGATGTACACCTCGGGATGCCCGAAGAACCAGAAGATATGCTGGTACATCACCGGATCGCCGCCACCCGCTGCGTTGAAGAACGACGTGCCAAAGTGGCGATCGAACAGCACCATGGTGATCGCGCCTGCCAGCACCGGCATCACGGCAATCAGCAAGTAAGCGGTGATCAGCCAGGTCCAGCAGAACATGGGCATCTTCATCAGCGTCATGCCGGGCGCGCGCATGTTCAAAATCGTCACGACGATATTGATACCGCCCATGATCGACGATGCACCCATCAAGTGGATCGCGAAAATCGCGAAGTCCATGCCCGGGCCCATCTGCGTGGAGAGCGGCGCGTACAGCGTCCAGCCGGCAGCGGTTGCGCCGCCGGGAACGAAGAACGACGTGATCAGCAGGATGGCGGCCACCGGCAGCAGCCAGAAGCTGAAGTTGTTCATCCGTGCGAAGGCCATGTCCGACGCGCCAATCTGCAGCGGAATCTGCCAGTTCGCGAAACCGACGAACGCCGGCATGATCGCGCCGAACACCATGATCAGGCCGTGCATGGTGGTCAACTGGTTGAAGAACTCGGGACGCATGATCTGCAGACCCGGCTCGAAGAGCTCGGCGCGGATCATGAGCGCCATCACGCCCCCTGACAGGAACATGATGAACGAGAACAACAGGTACAACGTACCGATGTCCTTGTGGTTGGTCGCGAACAGCCAGCGACGCCAGCCGTACGGCAGTTCGTGCGCGTGCTCTTCGTGGTCATGACCGTGATCATGAGCGTGGCCATGTTCGTGGCCCGCGGTTACATCGTGTCCGATGCTAGACATGACAATCTCCTAAAGCGAATTCTGCGGCACTTGGGCGTTACGCTACGCCAGCTTCCTTTCAGAAAGAAGCTAGCCGTTTGGGTACGACCGTCAGGCAGCCGGACTGATCTCTACACGCCGTGCTTCTCTCGCGTCGGTACCGCCCGTGATCGTTTCCGGCTTCTTCAAAATGATGCGGTCTTCCGCCACGCCCGCAGCCTTCAGCGCGTCGCGAACAGCCTGTGCACGCGTCTTCGCCAGTTCGGCGTTCTTCGTGGCGGAGCCGGTTGCGTCGGTGAAACCTGACAGCGTCAGCTTTGCGTCCGGATGCGCCTTTGCGTAGTCAGCTGCAGCCTGCACCGCGCTGGCGGCATCGGCAGGCAATGCATCCTTGCCCGTCTCGAAGTACACACTCGCCGGCAACGAAGCCGCAGGAGCCGATGCGTCCGACGCCGCAGCAGATGCAGCCGGAGCCGCACTGGCTGCGTCCGAACCCGCCGCTGCACCGCTCGCAGCTGCGTCCGAACCGGCTGCCGCAGCACCCGCGCCCGCCAGATGATCGCCGCCGGCCGGCATCTTGCCGTTACGTGCGTCGGTAACTTGCAAGGGTTGCAGGATGTCGCCCGTGTGGTTGCCCCAGGTATTGCGTTCGTACGTGATCACCGAAGCGATCTCAACGTCGTTAAGCGTCGCGCCCCAGTTCGGCATCGCGCCCTTGCCCTTGAGCACAATGCTCACGTGGTCCGCGATCGGGCCATTGGCGATCTTGCTGCCATCGAGCGCCGGAAACTGACCTGCGCCCTTGCCGGTTGGCTGGTGGCAGACCGCGCAATTTGACGAGTAGACCTGCGCGCCGCGCGCCTTCAGCTCGTCCATCGTGTAAGTCTTGTTCGGATCGTCCGCGCTGGCCGCCATTTTCTTCTTCTGGCCATCGACCCATGCCGCGTAGTCGTCAGCCGACAAAACTTCGACCACGACCGGCATGAACGCGTGTTCCTTGCCGCACAACTCGGTGCAGAAGCCGCGATACGTGCCGACCTTCTCAGCCTTGAACCACGTGTCGCGCACGAAGCCGGGGATGGCATCCTGTTTCACGCCGAATGCCGGCACGTACCACGAGTGCACGACGTCGTTGGCCGTGGTGATGATGCGAATTTTCTTGTCGACCGGAACCACGAGCGGGTTGTCGACTTCCTGCAGATAAAGTTCGCCAATCGGTGCCTGGCCGTTCGTCTGGCTACGCGGCGTGGACAGCGTGGACAGGAAGTTGATGCCTTCGCCCGGCCCCTTCACATAGTCGTAGCCCCACTTCCACTGATAGCCGGTCACTTTCACGGTCAGGTCAGCGTTCGTGGTGTCTTTCATCGCGACCACGGTCTTCGTGGCCGGCAGCGCCATCAGCACGACGATCACGAACGGGACGATCGTCCAGATGATTTCGACGGTGGTGCTTTCGTGGAAGTTGGATGCCTTGTGTCCCTTCGACTTGCGGTGCATCAGGACCGAATAGAACATCACGCCGAACACGCCGAGGAAAATCACCGTGCAGATGATCAGCATGAACGTATGGAGGCTGTAGAGCTCCTCGGCGATCTTCGTCACCGGCGTCTGGAAGTTGAGTTCATTCACTCCAGGACCGCCGGGAACGTCAGTGACCGCCAGGGCTGCGCCGGCGAACAGGAGTCCGCTTAACGCCAGCACGCCCGAGAGGGCTCGCTTGATTGTTTTCATAGCTTCCTTACCCAAAATTTCCATTCAGACCCTCGACCCCCGTAGGCACCCGTCCGACTCATGCATCGCCTCCCCTGGAAACGATCTACTCGGCGGCGCGTGTCGATGCGTGTGCCGCTTGCTACGTCCTTCCATGCTTCTTGCCTTTTTGCGGCGCGCTGCCATTCGGACACCCTGAATGCGCCCAGCCGGCGCATTTCAGACCATCAGCCGCAGCGCGTCAGCCACATCCGTAACTCGACGGCAAACTGCTTGCGACGATGCTGCGCCAGATATATCCCGACCGGCACCGACTCACCACGCGACACCAGCTTCACCGGATCTCTCGGCGTTGCCCCTGGCTCGACTCTCACCCAGCGCGGATTGAACTCCATCTGTGTAAGCGTTTCAGCATCCATCCGTTCAATCAGAAGCCGGTTGTGAAACAGCAGAATCCGCTCATAGTCGACAGCATGCCGCGCATAAATGACGAACGCGACACCAACCGCCAATAACTCGATACCCGTAAAAGGCAGCACCAGCCAAGCGCCCGCCCACATCAGCAAACTCGCGATCAGCAACGAAAACAGCGCAAGCGACACGTAGAAGGCCACGAATTGCCGCGGTGAGGCAGAACAGTTTCGCTTGATCAACCAATCTTTTACGACCGGTTCAGCGTCCTTCGGCAGATCAGTTGCTTGCATCGCCGTCTCCCGCGTCAGATTTGTCTCACCCGCGCTGCGTGTTGCTTATCTGCTGCCTAACTATTGCTTACCTGCGTATTGCTCACCCGCGCTCACCTGTTAGCCGCCGACAATCTACTCGGAATACGCCCAAAATCATGCCAGCCAGGCGACAAACTGACGCATTATAGGCGCGTTGCCCAGCATCCACAAGCAAGGTGGTGCACGCCGCAAAGCCAAGCCGCACAAGCCTCTGCGCCCTTTTGCCGCATCCTTTTGGATGCTTGTCAACGCGCGTATTCGAGGGGTGGGAATGGCCTTTTTGACTGGTTTACTTGCTCCGTTTTGGGCCTCGTCCTATGTCTTCAAGCCTTACGATACCGTGCCCTTCGGCCGTCATTCGCGGCACCGCCTTCCATGCGTGTCCATAGATCACTTCAAACGTCAGCGGGATCGTGCCGTCTTCGCGGCGGCGCGCTTCAAGCGCCGCGTGAAGCGCGTCACGCAACGCGCGGGCATGCGTTTGCGGCGCAGCGTCACGCGGATAAGCACCCCAGCGGCGCACGTCCTTCAGCAGCGATTCCGGCGACTTGTACGTGATCGTCAGCACCTCCTGATCCATCACCGGAATCTCGAAACCGCTCTCGACCAGCATGTCGCCGAGATCGTGCATATCGACGAATTCGATGGTGTGCCGCTGTGGCGCCAGGCCCAGTGATTTTTCTGCCTGCGCGTACGCGCCGCTGAGCTCTTTCAGTGTGTCGGGACCGAGCGTGCTGAACATCAGCAGGCCGTTCACCTTGAGCACACGGGCCCACTCGGGAAATACGAGGTCGGGCCGTGCGTGCCAGTGCAGCGCGAGATTCGACCAGAGCATCTCGAACGCGCTTGCAACAAATGGCAGGTGAGCGAAGTCGCCCTGCGCCAGTTGCGGGCCGCGCGCGCCGAATGCCTTGCCCAGCGTGGCGGGAAGAAACCGCCGCCAGCCGGCATTGGCTTCGGATTCGGCCATCTCAGCCTGATTCGCCCGGGCCAGCATGGCCGCCGACAAATCCATGCCGAGGACCGATGCATCGGCGAAACGCTCGCGCAGGCCCGGCAGGTCGGCGCCCATGCCGCAGCCCGCGTCGAGCACGCGCACGGGCGTTACCTTGATGTAGTCGAGCCGCTCGCGCATGCGCTGCGCGATCTCGCGCGGCAGGAACGCGACGTCATCGAACGTCGCGGCACGACGGTCGAAAATGCGCTGCAAACGGCGCGAATCGTAGGCTGGACGGCCAGCGTTGGCAGGAGTTGGGGACATGACAACCTACTTTCTAAGAGTGCGAAGTATACTCGGTCGATTCCTGAAACGTTCAGCCAAACCAGGCAGTGCAACGGTTCCCGCCAGTTCTCCGGCGCGGTCGCTCGTTCACTCGGGCCGGATTTTCGCGCTGCCGCACATTATTTGGATCGGACGTATGAAGCTACGGTTTGGTGTCGCATCGTGCGGTCCAGGCTCGCTGCGCGCGGCTTCTGCCACGGCGCTGCGGCGGCTCGGCCAGATGCGCGACATCGCCTTACCCAATCAGTGCGCATTGTGTGGCAATTTGTCGCAGAAGGTGTTGTGTGCCGGCTGCGATGAACAGTATTGGAACCAGACACGCACACGATGCCCGGTTTGTGCATTACCCGTGCCGGTGCGTGCTGCGGCATCGGCCGCATCCGCTGGCGTTAAAAGTGGAGCGCATCTGCCTTGCAGGCGGTGTATTGCGGAGCCCCCGCATTTCGACGCGACCATTGCGCTGGCCGACTATCACGCGCCACTCGATACACTCGCGCTCGATCTCAAGTTTCACTCGCGGCTCGCAACGGCCGACGAGTTCGCGCGTCAGTTGCAAGCCGCATTCGAGAACACCAACGTGGGGGCGCCGGATATCGTCGCACCTGTGCCGCTGTCGCCAAGGCGCCTGAGGACGCGTGGTTACAACCAGGCGTGGTCGATCGGGAAACCGCTTGCGCGCCGGCTCGGCGCGTTGGCTGATGCAACGCTGATCGAGCGCACTAGAGATACGGCGCCGCAAGCAAAGCTCGATCTCGATACGCGGCGCAAAAACGTCGGCAATGCGTTCACGGTGCTACGTGAGATACGCAACCTTCACGTGGCGATCGTCGACGACGTCATGACCTCCGGCGCCACGCTAGACGCGCTGGCCTTTACGCTGAAAGCCGCCGGTGCGCGGCGTGTCACCAACTTTGTCGCGCTGCGCACGCCGCAAGACTAACTTCAAGAGTTATCGCTTATGTTCAACGTCGTACTGGTCGAACCTGAAATTCCGCCGAACACCGGTAATGTGATCCGGCTGTGCGCCAACACGGGCGCCTGCCTGCATTTGATCGAACCGCTCGGTTTCCCTCTCGACGACGCCAAGATGCGCCGCGCCGGCCTCGATTACCACGAGTACGCGCAGATGCATGTGCACGCCAACTGGGACGCGTTCCTCCAAACGGAAGCGCCCGACGTGAGCCGCATGTTTGCGTTCACCACGCGCGGCTCAACGCCATTTTTCGGGCACACGTTCCAGGCGGGCGACTGGTTTGTCTTCGGTGCCGAGACCCGGGGTCTGTCAGACGCGGTGCTCACGCAGTTCACGAACGACCGGCGCGTGCGTTTGCCGATGCGCCCGGGGAACAGGAGTTTGAATTTATCGAATACGGTGGCGATCGTGACGTTCGAAGCCTGGCGTCAAACAGGCTTCGAGGGTGGCGAATAGTCTTTTCGCCCCCCTCACTCCGCTTTTGCGTCACGGCTTAACAACGCGTGAACCGCGTCACGTGGAGCGACGTTTTCGAACAACACGCGACACACCGCGTGCGTGATCGGCATCTCGATGCCATGAGACTCCGCCAGCGCCTGCACGGCACGAGCGCATCGCACGCCCTCGGCCACATGACCGAGCGCCGCGAGAATGTCGGTGAGCGACCCGCCGCTTGCCAACTGAATGCCAACCGTGCGATTACGCGACAAATCTCCGGTGGCAGTGAGAATCAGATCGCCGAGCCCGGTCAGTCCGGTGAAGGTTTCCGCGCGGCCGCCAAGCGCCACACCGAGCCGCGACATCTCGGCCAGTCCGCGCGTAATCAGCGCGGCCCGGGCGTTCAGGCCCAGGCCGAGTCCATCGGCAATGCCGGTTGCAATGGCCAGCACGTTCTTCACCGCGCCGCCCACTTCCACGCCAATCACGTCGTCGCCTGTATAAATGCGCATGGCGCCGTGATGAAACGCGGCAACGGTCCGCTCGCCAAGCGTGGCCGACGCGCTTGCGATCGTCAGCGCCACTGGCAAACCCAGCCCGACTTCGCGCGCGAAGCTTGGGCCCGAAAGGGTGCCGTTGCTTATCTGCTGCGGCAATTCGGCCGCCACCACCTCGTTCGGCAGGCATTGCGTATCGGCTTCGAAGCCTTTGCACAACCAGACGATATGCGCCGGAACAATGCCCAGTTCCCGCATGTTGCGGCACATCGCGCGCAAACCCGCGACCGGTGCTGCAACCACGCACAGAGCCTCTTCGGCCGCACCGTGGGCCAGCGCTGAAGCGAGATCGGGGTCGTACTGAAGCGCTGCGGGCAGCAGTATGCCGCGCAGGTAGCGCTCGTTTTCGTGCGTTTGGGACAGGGACTCGATGAGCGCGCGATCGCGCGCCCAGAGCACCGTGGGGTGGCGAGTGGCCAGATGGCCAGCCAGTGCGGTGCCCCACGCACCGGCGCCGAGAACGGCTACTTGCATGCCCGGCTCCGGAAAGTGCGTAATTTAGTTCAGCGTCGCGCCGTTGGCCACGCCTTCCTGAGCTGCCGACAACTGCGAAATACGTTGTTCGTACAGCGCCTGGAAATTGATCTCGGCGAGGTGGATCGGCGGGAAACCGGCGCGGGTGATGGCGTCGGCAATGTTCGAGCGCAGGTACGGGAACAGAATGGTCGGGCACGCAATGCCGACCAGCGGATCGATTTGATCGGCGGGAATGTTGCGGATATCGAAAATACCGGCTTGCTTCGCTTCGATCAGGAACGCGACCTTTTCCGAAACCTTCGCGGTCACGGTGCCCGTTACCAGCACTTCGAACACGCTTTCCGCCAGGCGCTCGGCCTTTACGTCTACTTCCACTTCCACCGACGGCATTTCCTGCTCGAGGAAAATGCCCGGCGAATTGGGCTGCTCGAGCGACATATCCTTCAAATAGATGCGCTGGATGTTGAAGAACGGCTGGTTGTTGTCGTCAGACATGGTTGATTCCCTTGATTATTTAATGTGCCGCTCGCGATTTTTCCGGTTTTTTCCGGCTGAAAACCGCGGGCAGCTTAATTGCGCAGCGAACGCATTCACGCCGACGCGCCCGGCCTGGGCGATCCGCTGCTTGTTCAGGCGGCTTCGAGCAGCGGCACCAGGCCGCCTTTGCGATCGAGCGCGGACAGATCGTCGTAACCGCCAACATGCGTCTCGCCGATAAACACCTGGGGCACCGTTCTGCGCCCCGTACGCGTCATCATTTCGTCACGCCGCGCCGGATCACGGTCGATCAGCACCTTCTCGACGTTTTCCACGCCGCGCGACTTTAGTAGACGTTCGGCCATCTGGCAATACGGGCACACCTGCGTGCTGTACATGATCACTTTATTCACTTTACCGCTCCTTGTTTCACGACCGGCATGCCGGCTTTCTGCCAGGCATCCAGCCCGCCCTGCAATACGTGGACTTCGGCGTAGCCGGCATTGCTCACGATCTGGCTCGCCTTCTGGGACTGTTGGCCGGTCTGACACACGAGCAAGACCGGATTGCTCTTATTCTTCGCGATTTGGCCACTTTTTGCTTGAAGCTCCGAAATATCGAAGTTTCGCGCCGCCGGCAGATGCCCTTTCGAATACTCGGCGGCCGGCCGAACGTCGATCACGGAAGCGTTGCGGCGATTGATCAGTTGAACTGCCTCGGGAGCGGTAACACTCCCGCGGCCACGCCGGGCAAACGTCGGCCAAAGCAGCAACCCACCAGAAATGAGGGCGACGGCGATAAGAACAAGGTTGGTGTAATCGGTGAAAAACTTCACGTCGGGACCGCCGGATTGGGAGTGTGGAAAAATGAAAGGTCGAAAAAAATCGGGACAATCCAGCCATTATAAAATAACCATCCTCCGCGATGGACTCGACCGATCGGCCGAGTTGCGCCGGAACGCATTGCCGCACAGAATCGATGCCAGTTTCCAGCTTTTTTGCCGCTTCCTAACTAACCGACCTCTCAACGGACATCATGTACAAGCTAGTGCTCATCCGCCACGGCGAATCCACGTGGAACAAGGAAAACCGATTCACAGGCTGGGTCGACGTCGACCTGACAGAACAAGGCAATCGTGAAGCCCAGCAGGCCGGTCTGCTGCTGAAGGAAGCCGGCTTCAGCTTTGATCTGGCTTACACCTCGGTGCTCAAGCGCGCGGTCCGCACGCTCTGGCACGTGCAGGACCAGATGGACGAAATGTATTTGCCCGTCGTCCATTCATGGCGGCTGAACGAGCGACATTACGGTGCGCTCTCCGGCCTGAACAAGGCTGAGACCGCCAAAAAATACGGCGACGAGCAAGTGCTGATCTGGCGCAGGAGTTACGACACGCCTCCGCCTGCACTCGATCCGTCCGACGAGCGCACCGCATTCAACGACCCTCGTTATGCGAAAGTGCCGCACGAGCAGTTGCCATTGACCGAGTGCCTGAAGGACACGGTTGCCCGCGTCATGCCAATCTGGAACGAGTCAATCGCGCCGGCCATCAAGTCGGGCAAGCGCGTGCTGATTGCCGCGCATGGCAATTCCATGCGCGCGCTGATCAAGTATCTGGACGGCATTTCCGACGATGACATCGTTGGCCTGAACGTCCCGAATGGCGTGCCGCTGGTATATGAACTCGACGAGAACCTGAAGCCGATCAAGCATTACTATCTCGGCGACCCGGAGGCGATTGCCAAGGCGCAAGCGGCGGTTGCGAAACAAGGAAAAGCGGGTTAACGGCCTCTGTTCCAAGATTGACCGGCAGTCGCGGGTGCTTTGATCCGGCACTCGTGACCGTTGGCTTGAAGCATCGTCGGGGGTTTTCCTCGCTGCGCAAATCGCTCGAGGCGCTAAGCACAGAGGAATCTGCCGTGCGGGGTCGCGTGCGTGCTCGCACTCGGCACCCGTGATCCATCGGCCTCGCGGCGCGGCTTTAACGCGACGCCACCTCTTGCCTGCACGCTTTATGCCGGCACAGTCCAGATTTGGCCAGCATCCGGGCAAGCGCACGGACGCTTCATTCCATCGGCTCACCAGCGTTTATCGTCCGAATGGGCGAAAATAAGCGGCCCAAATTCTCCCTTCGCGGATCCTCTTTAAACCGGGCCCGACATTTGCGGTCGGATAATGGTTTGGAAACCGCCGCACACAAAAAGAACCCGCCCATTCAATTTCCGGCGAAGCCCTTTAAGCTGCGTTTAAGTCGTGGTCCGAGGCTTGCAGTTATACTGCCCAGTCAACCACGACGCAGCCTAATCCGCTTCCGACCGCAACAGACTCTATGCGAAAGAACCTGAAAAACATCGGCCTGATCGCCGCGGGCCTTGCTACCGGCGTATTTGCAACGCTGCAACTGTCCGCATCCGCCCAGCAAGCCGCTACCGCGCCTCTCCCGCTAGATCAATTGCGGTTGTTTGCCGAAGTATTCGGGCAGATCAAGCATGAATACGTCGAGCCGGTCGACGATAAAAAACTTCTCACCGCGGCTATCAAGGGCATGGTGTCGAGCCTCGATCCGCATTCGTCATATTTAGATAAAACCGATTACGAAGAGCTTCAGGAGCAGACCAAGGGTCGCTTCGCGGGCCTGGGTATCGAGATTTCGTCGGAAGATGGCTTGATCAAGGTGATTTCGCCTATTGAAGATACGCCGGCGTTCCACGCCGGCATTCGTCCGGGCGACCTGATCACGCGCATCAACGACAAGCCGGTACGCGGCATGACGCTGGATAACGCCGTCAAGCAAATGCGCGGCGATCCGGGCACGAAGGTCACGCTGACCATCTTCCGCAAGACCGACGACCGGACCTTCCCGGTCACGGTCACGCGCGCAATCATCCGCGTGCAGAGCGTGAAGATGAAGGTTCCGGCGCCGGGTTACGGCTACATCCGGATCACGAGCTTCCAGGAACGCACCGTGCCGGATCTCGCCGCGAAGCTGCAGGATCTCGCGCGCCAGCAGCCGGACCTGAAGGGCCTCGTGCTTGACCTGCGTAACAATGGCGGCGGTTTGCTGCAGAGCGCGGTCGGCGTAGCCGGTGCGTTCCTGCCGGATAACGCCGTGGTGGTGTCGACGAATGGACAAATCGCGGACGCGAAGCAAACTTTCCGCGATACGTACGACAACTATCGCCTGCCCTCCTTCGACTCTGATCCGCTGAAGAATCTTCCGGAAATCTTCAAGAAGGTGCCCATGGTCGTGTTGACCAATGCGTACTCGGCGTCGGCCTCCGAGATCGTCGCGGGCGCGCTGCAGGATCATCATCGCGCGTTGATCGTCGGCAAGACCACATTCGGCAAGGGCTCGGTGCAAACCGTCCGGCCGATGACCGCCGACACAGCGCTGCGCCTGACCACAGCGTATTACTACACGCCGAGCGGCAGGTCGATCCAGAACAAGGGCATCCGCCCGGACGTTCCAGTCGATCAATACGCCGAGGGTGATCCGGACGACGCGCTCGTCACGCGCGAAGTGGATTATTCGAACCACCTGGCCAATACGCAGGACCCGGACGAGAAGAAGGAACAGGAAGCGCGCGAAGCGGACCGGCTCGAGCAACTGCGGATTCTTGAAGAGCAAAACGACAAGAAGACGCCGGAGCAGCGCCGCAAGGATCGCGAGCGCAAGCCCGTCGACTTTGGCACGTCCGATGACTTCATGCTCACGCAAGCGCTGAACAAGCTTGAAGGCAAGCCGGTGCAGGAATCGAAGTCTTATTCCGAACGCAAGCTCGCGCAGGATAAGCCGGCTCCGTCGGCTTCGGCTCCCATCGCTGTCAAACCAGCGTTGCCGGCTACACCAGGGGCGGACACGCCTGCGTCAGGTGTGCCGGGTGCCAACGCTACGCCGGTGCCCGCATCTGCACCGGCGCCCGCTTCGGCTACACAGTAAGTTTTGTCTCGGTTTCAGTCGGCGCGGGCTTGATATCCGCGCCGACTGATTCAGCCGCAACCAGCAGCGAATTCACCTCACCGCTTTCCGGCAAAACATCGCGCCGCGCCAGTCGCACTCCTCCGCCTCCCATTGCCCCCGCGTCCGTCCCCAGCATCTTGTGATTGCATGGGACCGGAGCAAGTACTCCGCACCAACTCACCTCGACACACGATTAAAATAGCGGTTTCGCGACCGCGCGCCTGCGCCCGTTTCCTGCAGCCAGCGTTCCGGTCGTAGCCCACTTGAGCGCTCGATGAACGACGATCAGCTTCTCCGCTATTCCCGGCACATCCTCGTCGACGAAATCGGCATTGAAGCGCAACAACGCTTTCTCGATGCACACGCCATCATCATCGGTGCGGGTGGGCTCGGGTCTCCGGCTGCGATGTATCTGGCGGCGGCGGGTGTCGGCGAGATCACGCTGGTCGATGCCGATTCCGTCGACCTCACCAATCTCCAGCGCCAGATCCTGCACACAAGTGCATCGGTCGGTGAACCGAAGGTGGAGTCGGCCCGCGCTACGCTCGCCGCGCTCAACCCCGGGGTGAAGGTGACCACAGTCGCAGTTCGCGCCGATACGGCGTGGCTCGACGCCCACGTCCCGAACGCCATCGTGGTGCTCGATTGCACCGATAACTTCGCCACCCGCCACGCGATCAACGCAGCCTGTTTCGCCCACGGCGTGCCGCTCGTCTCCGGTGCAGCACTTCGCTTCGACGGCCAGATCAGCACCTTTGACTTTCGGTCGGCGCAATCGCCCTGCTACGCATGCGTGTTTCCGCCGGACGATGCGTTCGAGGAAGTCGCGTGCTCGACCATGGGCGTCTTCTCGCCGACGGTCGGGATCATTGGCGCCATGCAGGCGGCCGAGGCGTTGCGCGTGATAGGCGGGTTCGGCACGACGCTCGAAGGCCGCCTGATGATGCTCGATTCACTGCGTATGGAATGGAACACGATGCGCATTGCGCGGCAGGCAAGCTGCCCGGTATGTGGAACGCACGCACAGAAATAGTCTGTTCAAGGGCGACGACAGCACCATGCCAAAGCCCCATCTACCCGCCACGCGAACGTCTATTCTCTCTGCCGTCTCAAATTTAAGAGTTCTCCAATTTTCCTAAGCGCCGAGCCAGCCTATCTTGGTCACGACGCTTTTGACGCAATTGGAGAACACATGAACGAGACTGAAACCCGGCACACTCAACGCGGCAGGACCGAAACTGAATTCGCTCAGCCTGGTGTTCCGTCCCAGACCGGACCCGAAGGCATCCTTTACGATTTCAATTACGGCTGCCGCGTGCAAGTGCCTGTAGACGGATGGCGCGTCCGGATGATCGACCTCGACACGTTCAATGTCCTTCTCGACGAAACCGCGGAAGCCAATGCGGTGATCACAAGCAGGCGCAAATATTTCGTGCGTTTCCTGCTGGAAGTATTCGATGGCAAGCGACTCGTGTTCCGCCATTTGTTCGATGCAACCAACCAAAAAGTGCGTATCCACATGCGCTCGCTGGCCTTAGGCGATTCGCTCGCATGGTTGCCGGTCATCGATGCATTCCGTGAGCAGCATCAATGCGAAATCCACGTGCCGTTGCCGCCGCATTTGGAAGCGCTTTATCGCAACAGCTATCCCCACTTTCACATTGCTACAGAAGCCGAACCAGATCGCAACCCAAACAGCTTCTACGCGACGTATTACGTCGGTCTGTTCAAGCCGTTCTCGGAACGCGATCATCAACCCACCGATCCGCGAGTAAGCAATCTGCAGGACATCGCCGCGTATCTGCTCGGTGTGCCGTGCCAGGAACGCAAGCCGAATCTGGTCATCGCGGATAAGACGCGCAAGATTGCCGACCGTTACGTATGCATCGCGACGCAGGCCACCGCGCAATGCAAGTACTGGAACAACCCGCGAGGCTGGGCAACGTTGATCGAGCATTTGAAAGCGCGGGGTTATCGGGTGTTATGCATCGACCGTGACAAGCGGTACGGCAACGCGCAGCACGTGAACGCCATGCCGGAAGGCGCCGAAGACTTCACCGGCAACCGGCCATTGCAGGAACGCGTAAGTCTGCTGCATCACGCGGATTTTTTTATCGGATTGGGGAGTGGGCTGTCGTGGCTCGCCTGGGCGGCAGGCACGCCCGTCGTCATGATCAGCGGTTTCTCGCATCCGTCGACCGAGTTCCACACGCCGTATCGCGTGATCAATTTTCACAGCTGCAATAGCTGCTTCAACGATACGACCGCCGAGTTCGATGCCGAGAATTTCGCGTGGTGCCCGCGCCGCTTCGACAAGCCGCAGCCGTTTCAATGTACGTCCATCATCACGCCTGAGTTCGTGATGCGCGTCGTCGATAAACTCATCGACGAGCGCAGCCTCGCTCAGACCTTCTGAAGCAACGCCAAAGCGGCGAGCAACTCCGCGGGTTCATACGCGGCGAGCACGTCCGCTACCGGCTTTTGCAGCGCCTTCAGATCCGCCCGCAGGATCTCCTGCTTGACCACGAGCAACTGGCTTGGGTGCATCGAAAACTCGGTGAGGCCCATGCCGAGCAGCAGGCGCGTCACGGCAGGGTCCCCAGCCATTTCACCGCACACGGACACCGGGACGCCCGCGACCTTCGCTTCACGCAGCGTGAACGCGATCAGGTGCAAGACCGCGGGATGCAGCGGGTCGTAAAGATGCGCGACGGCGTTATCGGCACGATCGATGGCCAGCGTGTACTGGATCAGGTCGTTGGTTCCGATCGACAGGAAATCCAGCCGCTTCAGGAACAGCCGCACGGCAATCGCGGCCGCCGGAATCTCGATCATCGCGCCGACCTGAATGTTGCGATCGTACTCAATACCCGCGTCGTCAAGCTGACGCTTCGCTTCGTGGATCAGGTCGAGCGTCTGGTCAATTTCCTGCGCATGCGCAAGCATAGGGATCAAGATCTTCGCGCGGCCAAACGCCGATGCCCGCAAGATTGCCCGCAATTGCGTCATGAACATCTGCGGCTCGGACAGGCTCCAGCGGATCGCCCGCAAACCCAGCGCCGGGTTTTGCGCGGTCTCGTAACCGTCGCCGCCGCTCATGGATTCGAGCGGCTTGTCCGCGCCCACGTCGATCGTGCGAATGGTGACCGGCCGGCCCTTCATCAACTCGATCGCACGCCGGTAAGCCGCGAATTGCTCTTCCTCTTCCGGCAGCTCGTCCTTGTGATTCATGAACAGGAATTCGCTGCGGAACAGGCCCACGCCCATTGCGCCCGCATCGAGCGCGGTCTTGGCGTCGTCGGGTAATTCGATGTTCGCACACAAGTCGATCTTCGTGCCGTCCAACGTTTGCGTTGGCGAAAACTTGAGGCGCTGCAGCTTGCGCTGCTCCAACACCTTTTCGCTCTGCCGATACGAATACTCTTCCAGCACGATCGGCGCCGGATCGACGATCACAATGCCGTGATCCCCATCGACAATGATCAAGTCGTTCTGCCGGATCAGCGTGCTGGCCTGCTGCACGCCGACCGATGCGGGAATGCCGAGACTGCGGGCGACGATAGCCGTGTGCGACGTGCGGCCGCCAAGGTCCGTCACGAAACCCTTGAACGCCTGGGTCTTGAACTGCAGCATGTCGGCGGGCGCTATGTCGTGGGCGACCACGATCATGTCGTTGTGGCCGTTGGTCGCCGCCCCATCCACTACCAGCGTAGCCGTGGAGGGCGCACCGGCCAGTGCCTTCAGCACGCGTTCCACGACTTGTTGAATATCGGCTTTGCGCTCGCGCAAATATTCGTCTTCGATATCGTCGAAATGGCGGCTGAGGATTTCAAGCTGCTCGGTCAGCGCCCATTCCACGTTGTAGCGGCGCGTACGCACGAGATCGATGGTTTCGTGAACGAGCATGGCGTCGTTCAGGATCATGGAGTGGACGTTGATAAACGCGCCCATCTCACTGGGGGCATCCGCAGCCAGATCGTCGCGCAGAGCGTCCAGCTCCGCGTGCACTTGCGCCTGCGCTGCGTGAAAGCGTTCAATTTCACTGTCGATGCGATCCGGTTCGACCAGATAGTGATCGACATCGAGTGCAGCCGCCGCGATCAAATACGCGCGGCCGATGGCGATACCGCGCGAAACGGGAATTCCATGCAGCGTGAACGACACGCGCACCTCTCTCTAGTTATGGGTGTCTCACGGTTTGTCGACCACCGGCTGGCGATGCGAGTCCGCGCACCATTATAAATTCGAACGCGATTCGGCACCCTTTGCGGTGCAGCAAGTTTCTGTCACAAAATGACGTTTTTTATTGCACGCTGTGTCAGGGTCACTCATGTCCGCGTCGGTCATGTCGGTGCAGTGTCTACGGACACAAAAAAGCCGCGTCGATGCGCGGCTTTTTTCAGTGCTGCAGGCAGGACAACGTCATTGTCCTTCGCCAAATTTATCTGCGATGAGCGCAAGGATGCCCTTCATTGCTTCGGCTTCGTCGGAGCCTTCGGTTTCAATTGTCACCGTGCTGCCGATTCCCGCTGCGAGCATCATCACGCCCATGATGCTTTTCGCATTGATCCGGCGGCCATTGCGGCTCATCCAGATTTCGCATTGAAAATTTCCTGCCAGTTGTGTGAGCTTGGCCGAAGCACGCGCGTGCAGCCCCAGCTTGTTCACGATGGTTGTTTCCTGTTGCAGCATGATGCTCCGGGCGCTAAGTGAGAGGGCTGACACGATGCAGCTGGGTCAATGCTTTTTTAACGGACTTTTCAACGTGCTGCCAGTGTGCTGCCAGCAGGGCAACTCAACTCAGCCGGACGCGACTCAGTGACTTGCCACCTTGGCGGGCATGCAACTGGTCGCGGCAGCACCCACAGCGCAACTGGTAACGGCAGCAGCAGCGGCGGCTGCCGCACTGGCGATTGCGCAAGGGTTGACGGGCGTCGAGGCATCGAGTTCCTGAATGCCCTTCGATCCCCCCTGCAGCGACTTTTCAGCCAGCGTGTCGAGCGGCGTGGTCCTGTAGCAGACCGCGCGCACCAGCATTGGCAGATTAACGCCGGCGAGCACGCGAACGCTACCGCTTGCCAGGCTTTGCGCGATATTCGCAGGCGTTGCGCCGAACACGTCCGTGAGGACGATCGCACCGTTTTCTTCCTTCAGACGGTCGATTTCGGAGCGTGCAAACGCGCGGACTTCGACGGGATCGCAATCCGGCTTCACATCGATCGCACCGATGCGAGCGGGCAAACCGCCGTAGATGTGGGTAATGCACTCACGTAACGCCGAAGCGAACGGAGCGTGCGCAATAATTAGAATGCCAGCCATGTCAGAGTGTGCTGCCCCAAAACGACGAGATGCGTCGGAAATCGTGGGAACTTGCGTTATATATGCCAATTGCGATGCCAAATACTGCAAAACGCGACTGCAACATCGATCCGGGTGCAGAAATCTCAACAATCGCCTATACGTAAGCTTAGTCGGATTTTGCACGCTATGCTGCAGCGCAACGCGCTGCAGCAAGTTTCCACTTTCAATTTCGGGGCCGGATCGCGCCACGAAACGAATCTCATGAGGGGGAGATTGTAACAGTCTGGGAGAAATCAACGGGCGGACTGCCCTCTTCGACAGTCGCCTCTAATTTCTCGCTTCTTGTCCCTGCTCACACGACTAAGCCGCCGCTCGTTCCAATGCATCGATGAACATGCCGGCGACATCGAAACCTGTCTGGTCCATGATTTCGCGGAAGCACGTCGGGCTGGTCACGTTCACTTCGGTCAGATAGTCGCCAATAGCATCGAGCCCGACCAGCAGCAAGCCGCGCGCGAAGAGCGTCTGTCCCAGCGTTTCCGCAATCTTGCGATCGTTTTCCGTGAGCGGTTGTGCGCGACCCAATCCGCCCGCTGCCAGGTTGCCGCGTACTTCGTTGCCTTGCGGAATCCGCGCAAGCGAATACGGCACGGGTTGTCCGCCGATCAGCAGGATGCGTTTGTCGCCATCGGTGATCTGCGGGATGAACTTTTGCGCCATGACGCTGCGCGCGCCGTTATCGCTGAGCATTTCCACGATCGTGCCGAGGTTCATGCCATCGGCCTTCACGCGAAACACCCCCATACCGCCCATGCCGTCGAGCGGTTTCAGGATCACGTCGCCGTGTTCGGCATGGAAAGAACGCAGGCGCGCGGCATCGCGGGTAACCAGCGTGGGCACGACGAACTCCGGCCACTCGCCGATCGCCAGTTTCTCGGAGTGATCGCGGATCGCGCTCGGCTTGTTGAAGACGCGTGCGCCGGTCCGTTCGGCCAGTTCCAGGAGCCATGTGGATGTCACATATTCCATGTCGAACGGCGGGTCTTTGCGCATCAGGACCGCGCCGAAATGCTTGAGGTCGAGGATCTCCGGCGCAGCAGCTTCGTACCACGGCGAGCGCGCGGAATCGGCTTCGTCGCCGACTATGGTCACGCGCTGCACTGCCGCTTCCACTTTCGTGCCGACCCAGGCCAGATGCTGCGGCTCGCACACATAAATCGTGTGTCCGCGACGCGCGGCTTCGGCCATCATCGCGTAGGTCGTGTCTTTGTAGATCTTGAAGTGATCGAGCGGATCGGCGATAAAAAGGATGTCCATAAGCGTCCAGAGCGGCCGTTCGGCCTTGATTTGATCGATGTAAATACGCGTTGCCGTCAGTCCTGCAATACGCGATTTCTAACACGTCGCGCGCCTTCGCGCCTGAAGTGCAAAACGGCCGCAACTTTGTGCGGCCGTCGTGATGGGGTGAAGCTTAGACCTGAATGGCTTCGGGATCGGTCTTTTCCAGCTCCACCGATGCCGCGAGCAACCCCAACCTCGCCACCACGCCATACATATAGAAGCGGTTCGGCGGCGCGGCGCCGGGCTTCGCGTGGGCGTCGGGCAAGGCCGTGTGCTCGAAGCCGAGGGGCACGAAATGCATGCCCGGTGCGTTGAGGTTCTGGTCGCGGTCACGCGAATCATGCACACGATAAAACCCGCCGACCACATACCGGTCGATCATGTAAACCACCGGCTCGGCGACCGCATTTTCCACGCGCTCGAACGTATGCACGCCTTCCTGCACGATCACGTCGTGGACTTCGAGGCCATCCTTCGCGTCGTTCATCTTCACGCGTTCGCGCTTGGTCAGCGCGGCGACTTCGGACGCATCGTGCACCGTCATCACGCCTTTGCCGTAGGTGCCGGCATCGGCTTTGATCACGACGTACGGCTTTTCACTGATCCCATACTCCCGGTACTTCTTCGCAATCTTCTTTAACACGCCATCGATTGCATCAGCCAGCGCTTCCTCGCCGGTACGCGCCTCGTAATCCACGCCTTCCACGTGCGCGAAATACGGGTTGATCATCCACGGATCGATCTCGACAAGCTTCGAGAATTTCTTCGCGACGTCGTCGTAGCAAGCAAAGTGATTCGATTTGCGGCGCACGGCCCAGCCGGCGTGCAACGGCGGCAGCAGGAACTGCTCGTGGAGATTTTCCAGCACCGGCGGAATGCCGCCCGACAGGTCGTTGTTCAGCAGGATCGAACAGGGATCGAAGTTTTTCAGGCCCAGCCGGCGCGGCGTGCGTTCGAGCGGTTCCAGGACGATCTTCTGCCCGTCGGCGAGCGCGATGGTGACCGGACCGTGAATGTTTTCATCGAGCGTGCCGAAGCGGATGTTCAGCCCGGCCTGACGCATGATGGTCGCGAGCCGCGCCACGTTCTCGAGATAAAACGCGTTGCGGGTGTGGCGCTCGGGGATTACGAGCAGGTTCTTCGCGTCGGGGCAGATCTTTTCGATGGACGCCATGGCGGCTTGCACGGCAAGCGGCAACACTTCCACCGGCAGGTTATTGAAGCCGCCGGGGAACAGGTTGGTATCGACGGGAGCGAGCTTGAAACCGGCGTTGCGCAGGTCTACCGAGCAGTAGAACGGCGGGGTATGTTCCTGCCACTCCAGCCGAAACCAGCGTTCGATGGACGGCGTCGCGTCGAGTATCTTTCGCTCGAGATCGAGCAAAGGGCCGTTTAAAGCCGTAACGAGGTGCGGAACCATTGATGACTCGCGGACTTAAGAGGAAAGATTGTAGAACAAACGCCCCACGTATTTGGGTATGAACTCCCTTTTCCCAAGCCTATTCGCACGGTTCGTGCCGCTGTTTGCACCAATGCCGTCCGCCAGAAACCGTTACCTCGTACAAAATCGGGACAAAAACCAAGGCAAAAACCAAGACAAAAACCAGGGCAAAAAAATACCCGCCGGTAATGGGCGGGCAAAAATCGCTGCGCTTGTCTCGGAGCCGCATTGCTGTAGCTTGCGCTCGATCATGGGGATGACGCCGCGGCCTCTCGCGCCGGGCATCACCCCATCCAAAAAACTTCTTATTCGACGTGCTCGCCATGCAGTGTCACGTCGAGGCCTTCACGTTCCTCTTCTTCTGTGACACGCAGACCCATGACCATGTCGATAACCTTCAACAGGACAAAGCTGACCACACCGCTGTAGACCAGCGTGGTGAGTACGCCCTTGGCTTGCAGCAGGATGCTGCCGTCCGCGCCGCCAATGTCCTTGACCGCGAAGATGCCGGTCAGGAGCGCGCCGAGAATACCGCCCACGCCGTGGACGCCGAACGCGTCGAGCGAATCGTCGTAGCCGAGCTTCGTCTTGAGCCACGTCGCCGACCAGAAGCAGACCACGCCAGCCGCAATACCGATCACGATGGCACCCGTCACGCCGACATAACCCGAAGCCGGCGTAATGGCCACCAGGCCGGCCACAGCACCCGAGATGATGCCGAGCACCGAAGGCTTGCCCTTGGCGAGCCACTCCGCGAACATCCAGCCGAACGCGGCGAATGCGGTAGCGACTTGCGTCGTGAGCATCGCGAAACCGGCACGGCCGTCAGCCGCCACTGCCGAACCCGCGTTGAAGCCGAACCAGCCGACCCACAGCATCGAAGCACCGATCAGCGAGAGCACGAGGTTGTGCGGCGCCATGACTTCGCGGCCATATCCGACTCGCTTGCCGAGCACCAGACAGCAAACCAGACCTGCGATACCGGCGTTGATGTGAACCACCGTGCCGCCTGCGAAGTCCAGGATGCCAGCGGCCGACAACCAGCCCGTCGGTTCCCAGACCATGTGAGCGATCGGCGAGTAGACGATGATCGTCCACAGTCCCATGAACACGAGCATCGCGGAGAACTTCATCCGGTCGGCGAACGCGCCGGCAATCAGCGCCGGTGTGATGATCGCGAACGTCATCTGGTAGACGAAGTAGACCGTCTCAGGAATCGTCGGAGCCAGGTGGCTGACGGTCAGAGTGGTCGCCTTGTCGCCGTGGATGTAGTTCATGCCGTGCAGAAACACCCGCGAGAAGCCGCCGATGAACGCGTTACCCGGCGTGAACGCAAGGCTGTAGCCCACCACGGTCCATAGGATCGTGACCAGGCAGCAGATCGCGAAGCTCTGCATCACGGTCGCGAGCACGTTCTTCTTGCGGACCATGCCCGCGTAGAAGAGCGCGAGGCCCGGGATCGTCATGAACAGCACGAGGGCGGTGGAGGTCAGCATCCAGGCGGTGTCGCCGGAGTTGATCTTCGACGAATCAACAGAGAACGGTTCCGTCGGTGCGGCGGGCGCCGCTGCGGCATCGGATGCGCCGGAAGCCGGAGCGGCCGCCGATGCTGCGGTGGCCGCACTGGCTGTATCTGGCGCGCTTGCAGGCGCTGCCGCGGTCGTGTCTGAAGCCGCGGCCGATGCAGCCGCCGGGGCGGACGCATCCTGCGCCATCACGGTGCCGGCGCTGACTCCCAGCAGCGACCCCGCCATCAACAAGGACATCAATAATTTACGCATTCTGCTGTTTCCTCTTATCGCCGTGTCTTTTATTAGAGAGCGTCCGCGCCGGTCTCACCGGTGCGAATGCGAATGACTTGTTCAATCGGGGTGACGAAAATCTTGCCGTCGCCGATCTTGCCCGTGCGGGCCGCACGCTCGACCGCTTCGATCGCTTGGTCGACGATGTCGTCGGAGACCGCTGCTTCGATCTTCACTTTCGGCAGGAAATCGACCACGTACTCGGCGCCGCGATACAGCTCCGTGTGGCCTTTCTGGCGGCCGAAGCCTTTTACCTCGGTCACGGTGATGCCCGAGACGCCAATAGCCGACAACGCTTCGCGTGCTTCGTCGAGCTTGAACGGCTTGATGATTGCGGTAATGAGCTTCATTTATCCCTCGCTGTGGTGTCGAACAGAGTTGGCGCTATCGCGCCTTAATCTGGTCCCATGCCTGATCCCTCGCTGCCTCATGTCCGTCGCGAGCGGCGTCTGATGCGCCACGCCGCATTGTCAACCGCCCGGAAAAGCGCGCACGGACAAGGCCCGGGGCACATATGCAACTCGTATGCCATGCGCGCGTCCGCGGCCTGCTGTCTGGCTCGCAAGGCCTGTAATGCGTGGGGTAGACCGGATGGCCAGCGCCGCTTGCGTTCGCTGGCGCGCACCGTGGATCGTTGCTAGAGTGCTCGCAAGGTCCAGGCAAACGGACGTGTTCCAAAGCGCAAAATTTTGCCGCGCAGGCGCCTCGAAGTTCTCGTGGAGCGCAAGAGTACGCACCAAAATGGATCATCCGGTTTGCCGGAGCACTGAGCTAACAATGAATGCACTTTTATGGTGCGCAAGAGGAAAATCGTATGAAACAACCCAACGACGTATTCAATGATTTCCAGGCCAAGATGAGCGAACTGCTGAAGAATTCGCCGGCCAAGGACATTGAAAAGAATATGAAAGCCATGCTGTCGCAGGGTTTTTCGAAGCTGGACCTGGTGACACGCGACGAATTTGATACCCAGACACAAGTGCTCGTGCGTACACGCGCCCGGCTCGAGGAGCTGGAACAACGCGTCGCGCAACTGGAAGCGAAGCTGGGCGGCGGACCGACGGCGTCTGGTTCTTCCAGTGCCCAGGACTGAAGTGCAGATGTTCTAAAGCGTGTCATCGGCTAAGCGAGCCGTGATGTTGGGTCATTAAACCGTTGCCTCTGCTTAGCGAGGCAACGGCAGCGGGGAAAAAATCATGTCGCTTGCCGTGGTGCGCAGCCGCGCGCCCGCCTCTGGGCGCGCGCCTGAGGTGACCGTAGAGGTTCATCTCGCCAATGGATTACCTTCGTTTTCAATCGTCGGCTTGCCCGATCTCGAAGTTCGTGAAAGCCGCGAGCGGGTACGCGCAGCACTCCAGAATTGCGGTTTCGATTTCCCCGTTCGCCGCATTACCGTCAATCTCGCCCCCGCCGACCTGCCGAAGGAATCCGGCCGCTTCGACTTGCCGATCGCATTGGGCATTCTGGCGGCGAGCGGCCAGATTCCGGCCGATGCGCTGCTGCATCGAGAGTTCGCCGGAGAGTTGTCGCTGACCGGTGCGCTGCGCCCCATGCGTGGCGCGTTCGCCATGGCGTGTGGGGCTGCGCGTCAATATGCGCGCGCCGGGTTGGCGCTCGAGGGCGCGTCAATCCGCGATACCGATCCCCGCATGCCCGAAATCTATCTGCCTCTTGGGAGCGCGGCGGAAGCGGCGCTGGTGCCGGGTATCGATGTATTCGGGGCTGCTGATCTGCCCGCTTTGTGCGCACACCTCAGCGGTTCGGCCGACGGCCGTCTAACGCCTATCCGCGGAGCGGCGCCCGATTCTCCGCTGCGCAGGCGCGCGCCGTTGCCCGATCTCGTCGATGTGATCGGCCATCCGGGCGCACGCCGCGCGCTCGAGGTTGCGGCAGCAGGCGGACATCATCTATTGATGGTGGGGCCGCCCGGTGCGGGCAAGTCAATGCTCGCCGCCCGGCTACCCAGCCTTCTTCCGCCCATGACCGATGACGAAGCGTTGTCGTCGGCGGCCATACTCTCCGCCAGCATGCTCGGGTTTTCGCCCTCGCAATGGCGCCAGCGACCGTTTCGCGCGCCACATCATTCATCGAGCTCCGTCGCGCTGGTAGGCGGGCGCAATCCGCCGCAACCCGGCGAGATCACGCTCGCGCATCTCGGCGTGCTGTTCCTCGATGAACACCATGTTTCGCTTTTCGACACAAAGTTGCTCACAACAAAAATACAATGTTTTCAATGCGTTGCTTGAAAACATGAGCAAACCATTGTGAGCAACCCAAGTTCGACCAAATATTGGAAAAAGATAGCCGCCCACTCCCGCTGGACAACAGCGGGAGCTTCTACAAGTCACTCTCTCATAACGCTCCGTAGCCGGGCCAATGCATCGGGAGAACGTTTTTCACCGTCGACCTTCGACATCTCATCCACCAATCCAATCATGCCAGCCATAGCAGCTTTGGCGAACTCCTCCGGGCTCATACTTTCCTTCATCGCTTCTAGTTCCGTCACCGTGGCGCGTCCGCTCCTCGCCAGCTCACTAATATTGACTTCGTCGAGCTTCCCTTCTGCAGCGCCGGAAAGCGCGAAGGCCCAATCGACATAACGTTGGAGAGACTTAATATCTTTATGCCCAGTTCGTTGCATTACTTCGTGCGCGAACTCTTTCCCCGTTATCATTAAATCGGCAAAATGGTCTGCGTCGCGCAACCGATACGCTCGAATTAAGCGAAAAACTGCCATCGTAATATATCGATGTCTGAAGAGATGGGGGTGAGCTCTACCTACGAACCCGGCCGCCTTTCTAAGCAGATGAAGTTCCAAGGTAATTGTGTTGGGTCTAATCGGTTTCCCTGTTTTTTCGCTGACAAACAAAACACCGTGGTCCCCTTTTAAAAACTTCTTAGACACAATCGTTTTTCTATAAAATTTAATATACTCAATTATGAAATCCAAGTCGGAATGCTTAACTGGGATTACCCGCCATTCCGGCTCGCCTCCTCCGCGCTTGAAGGTCGGCATTCTCAAGAACGGCTCTGTCATCTCTTTCGCGTTCAGTATATCTTTGACGAGCATGTTTGCGACCTCAATGCGTCTCGCGCCGGTAACCTCCAGAATTCGCAAAAGAGTTAGACGCCGGCGTTTCAAAAAGTGACTAGATTTAATTTCGCCTGCTGTTCTTCGCATCTGAGCGATATAGTCCTCAGGCACCGGATAACGCACGTGCGCAGGACTTTTAGGCGGAAAGCAATTGTGATGCCAATAATATCGGGTGGTTTTTCCACCATTTTTCAACATGACTTCGTAGCTTCGCCTTTCACCGTTGATATACGGCCCGTCTAACGACACCAAGTCAGGAATATTGCAGCGCGTTCCGATATAACTAAGAAAATCAAGGGTCCTCCGCCCGATATCACCGACTCTGCGCGTAGAGCGGGCAGGCTCTGAGCCGTTCATCTCATCCGTAAGACTCTTGATAAAGTCTTCAAATTGAGCGTTAGAAAGCTCGTGAAAGTCAACGCCCAATGCATAGCACTCACGGACGACGTGGGAGAGCTGTGAAGCATAAGCTCCCGGCGTCCCCCCGTTGTCAGCGAGTGACAGGCCTTTGCGCGCGAGAGTCTGCATATATCCCGCTAGTTCGATGCACCAAGAACCGTCAGGCCAGCAAGGTAGGGGCAAACCTCCCACTTCTTGGCCAACCACTTCGCCGGAAGCCGTTGCGGAGCGAAAGAGTTTCGTTCCCTTCGGTGCCAGTACGAACGCTTGCTTTCGCATCGCGCGCGGGTCAAAGTCTACGCGCGCAGTTGTTTTAGCCATCTTTCCGCTTCGCTCCCTTTCTTGACGACAGGTCGCGTGGCCATACTGAACATTGCGAGCAACGTCGCTTCGTCCTTGTTCCATCGTTCGACCAAGGCTGGGTCGCGGCTAAGATTCGCGAGAGCTCGAGCCTTCTTAAGCGCGGCGTGGAATGCGTTCGTAATTTGCCAACAGTCGACTAAGCTTTGCACCCGGCTTAGCTCTGCGGTCTGCAACTGGCCCTCCAGCCCTTGTTTCGTTCTACGGTCTGGCTTGATTTTTTTTGCTTCCACTGCCTGCAACCTGCTCAACGCCTTCCGACGTTTCTCATCAAACCACTCGAATCCGCGGTCGAATAATCGCTCCGACATCCGCTGGACCGTGCACCGCGATGTGGCTACGACCTCTGCCTCTGGCCGAGAATACGATGCGAGGCGGCTCTGCCGCTTCAAGGCGAACATCAGCGGTTCATCCCCTACAAACTTTTCCGGTCTTTGAGCTATTGCAGTTAGCAGCTTTGCTAACGCCACCACACTCCGTTCGTTGCCTGTCGAAGGCTCGCGCTTCAGTTTCAACTCCGACCGTTCGTCTTCGGCGCTCATGCGGCCCTCCGTAGCTTGACCACAATCTTGTAAGGGAAATCTGCAACGAACGGGAAAAATTCCGGTTCGACCATAACGCCGCTATCAAGCTCGCTCTCGAGATACGCTTCTAGGGTGTCATAGTCGATTAGCGAGAATTTGCGCGTTCCGAACTGCATGCCCAGATGCGAAGCCAAGTGCTCGTAGGCCGCTTCATGAATCTCAACTACGCGGGCCTCCTCGGGAAGTCGAAGCTCTTCGGTCAGAAAATACGCAGCAACTTCTCGATACATATCTCCCGCCACGTTGTTCGTCAGGTAGTACCACAGGTGCTCGGCGTCAACGTGCGCAACAAACCATCGCAGGGTATCCAGGTTGCGCGTTCGAGCACTGAAGAAAAATGCGATGATGAAGAATCGACGGAACTGATGCTCACGAAGGTAGTGACGCAAGCCTTTGTCGTCGAGTGGGGTCTCAAAAAAGTCGCAGAAAGCGTCCAAGCACCCATTGAACGAACGGCTGGTGGGTATACACATTCCCCGCGCAGCCGGCAGTGCAAATAGATTGCCATTTGCATCCAGCAATCTTGCCTCCACAAGCTTGTCGTGAAATCGCTCGACCTGCGTAATGTGCACTGCTACAACAGGTGGTATCGGGCGGGTTTCTTTCTCTCTAACACCAAGCGCTCCCGACTTAGCATTCTCGAAAAGAATGGACTGGCGGGATTCGTCTAAACATGTCTTCAAGCGCAATCGCAGCAACTCAGACTGCCTCCGTGCTGTCATCGGCCCCATCACATGAGACATCGCACCATAGAAAACACGAATGTTTTGCAGCAGTCCGCGTCCATGCCTAAACTCTGCAAAGAACCGTTCCCGCTCCCACGCGTTCATATCCCGAGCACGCTTGTAGTTCTTGCCAGCATAGGCGCCGCCAGACCTCATCCGCAAGCACCAGTGCTTCACCCCCATCGCGACGGCTCCCGGTGTCAGGAAATCGCGGATGTCGTGACGCAACAAAAGGGCATAGCAAGTGCGATTTTCGTCTCTAGCCGCCACGAGAATATTGAAATAACTGTCCAGCAAGTCGTCACCATGTTCGGCACAAAAGGCTGTTGCTTGCTTGATTCCGTCCAAGACTTGCCAGAATGGTGGATTCCGAAATCTCCCCACACTTGCCATACGCTCAGGTGCAACAGGCTTATAGTCCTGCGCAATTTGAAAAGCATCATTAGGCAATGAAAATCCAGCAAGCTCGAGATTCAGCATTGCCTGTACAGTTCGACATCCGGTCCGAAGATACTTGGCGCTAGGGCCCTCGCCTTCTCCAGTTCGAACGTTGATTCCCCCGTACTCTCTCTCGTAATCGTCAATCGGATAGAGGCATAGTTCTTCGAACCTTGGTTTCCTCCCTCCTCCGACTAAAGTTTCCGGGTATATCTTCGACGAAATACTTACCGTATGGGGTACGAAGCGAAAGCCACTCTCGTCTCCATGCTTGTAACAGCCTTCAATCCACAACACGGCCTTCCAAAGGGCCAAACGGTCTGACTCGACTTTCAGTGTCCAGTCCTCCGCTGGTATCGCGTGCTCTCTGAAAGCGACATGCCTCGCGACTAACTTGCCTGCGAGAGGCTCAAGCTCGTGCAGTCGCTGGTTCAACCATCCGCTGAGTCTGCTCGTCCAGTCGTAAATAGCTTCCGAGTCGTCTGGTCCCCGCTCGAACCGATAGAGCAGATTCGCTATATCGTTTTCGGTAAGCACGCCAAATCCGTAGGTCGCGAGCTTAAGTTCGCCTTGGTTCAATAGAAAGTAGTCGATGATTCGACAACCTTTTCTTACCGTATTGCGTGCTGCGGCATCACCTATCGGCTTTCCTCCCACTGTCACTGGGTGAGTTAGCACAATGAGATATGTCTTAAAAATCTTCAACGTATCTGCGTACTTGGAATCGGTGAGCAGCCCGCTTCCAAAGCGAACAGCCCAGTCGATATATGTGTTCCCTCCGTGACCGTCCGGAAACAGCAATTTCCAGACAGGGTCTTCGAATTGGCTCAGCAACCACCATGCGTCCCGATACAAGCCAGTAACATCCGTTATCCGCTCTAGCGTCTCGTAGAAATCTTGCGGCATACCTTTAAGCATACAAGGCCTCCTTTTCTATCAAACAAGAAGACGCTTTTTGTCGAGCCGACCGGAGCATAGCCAAGAAGTCGTCTCGGGGAGGCTGGCAGTTTTCGATGTACTCAGCCACCGACTCCGCATAGCCGTGCCACATCGTAGCCAGACTACTTGTCTCCACATCGGAAACTTCCTTCATAGCAAGGCGCAAGCTTTCAAGTATCGTTAGCGTCGGAACGCTTATCGATAGTACTACCTCATCGTCGAGATGCTCGAAGCGTCCGGTGGACCGTTGCGCAGAATGTTCCCTCGGGCGCCACTTAAGCGCATGGTTGTCAATGAACTCTGACAATTCATCAAGGGTCGTAAAGCCTGTCGCTGGCAGTACGTATGAACTATCATCGCCCAACGCCTGCACAAGCAAGCCACACTGAAACAATCGAATCCACCTATTTTCAAAGAAGTTTAGAAGGGGGGCTGGTATGTATCTCCGAATGAGACTGATGTCAAATTTTTCGTGACCTAGGTTCTCGGCAAGTTTCCGAATGTTCGGCTCTTTTATGTACCCGTGGATACCAACACTCGCGCGAAGCGTGGTTAGCGAGAAACGAGAGCTCAAGCGCTGCGCATCACCTTGCGACATACAGTCGTTAGCCATGAATCGCTCCTTCAGCTTATCGTCGGCACGGGCGTATGCAACCTCATTCGATGGAGACACGGTCTGGGGGTATGCGAATCCTGCGCCGCAATGTAGAAACAGGTATCGCCAAATGGGATTATTTTTCCCCTTAAGGTATTGCCGAACTGGGTGCGTCAATTCAATGACCTGGGCCATCAATTCAGCATCTACATCAGAAAGGTGTATTTGTTGTTGCGCCTTCTCGGGCCCCTTTCGAAGTTTATCTCCGTCAAGCAACCATCCAGCATCGGTTTCTACAATCCCAGACGATTGGTTAGTGGAATCAAAAAGTTTAAGCTCGTGGAAGAAGCCGGCCGTCAGCCTCGGATGTGTCATGACTAGCAGCGTCATGTAAGGAATAAGAGCTCCTTTTGTGGGCAGCGCCAGCAGGTCATCCGCGATGTCGCCCAGCGGCATCGGAAAGTACTTGTACAATGGAGTATCTCTACTGGGTTTGAAGCCGTACTGTTCCAAAGTGGCACATGCGTTCGCCTCCCAATTAACGTCGTCTCGGCCAGGCGGGGGCGTCCTTTTTACCCCTAGTCCGTTAAGTACCGCCGCAGTTCCAAGTTTGGCGAGTTCCTTTCGTCGTTGGAAGCGTACCCATATATCGCGCACCTCCATTTCCGCCCATCGGCGAATAAGTTCGATGTCAGCGCCAATCCGTCGAAAAATGAGGTCTGTGGCCTCTTGATTGCTTATTTGCAATGGAACGTCTGTCAGCAGTTTGGCGATGACAGTGGTCCCGTCGGATTTACTTCGACGATGCGTGTTTGAACGGTCTGAACCTGACGATGGCAAGCCGGGGGGCTTGGCTCTTTTCGCGAACAATCCGTCTCGACTCAAATAGCTACGGAACAGGTGTCCAAAGCGACTCCACGAGACTCTTAGCCACTCATACTCCTTATCTTGCTTATCGGCTTCCATAGCCACATGTCGCAGGAACCTACCAAGAAGAATAGTGGCTTGCGTGATGTCGCTAAATGACTCGACAACCCATCCTTCCGGCAGATTGACCAGAAAATCGCTGAACTCTTGCGCTAGAGGCACTGCGCCGTCCGTTCGGTTTCGCCTAAAGCGGCGACATCCGTCGACCAATGCAACAACAAAATTTCTTCCGAAACGTAGATACAACTCTCGGAAGTTGTACCACGCTGTCGACCCACCGACATTCGTGATACCCCAGCCGCGCCAGAGGTCGATTTGAACTGGGTCTAGCGATGCGGTTTCGAACCGTTCACTCGTTTTCGTGCGCCACATCACATATTCAGCCGAGCGGAGTGCCGGGATATCGATTTCTGATTCTGGTATCGCCCGCTTGAGTATTCGCCTCCAAGCGCGTGCATGCGAGTTTCGATTTGCATAGCTTGCAACCATGAAACGCTCGGAATACAAGACTCCCAGAAACTCAACCATCGCGTTCCGAGAGGTGAACTTGCCGTTTCGCAAATCCAGCCTCTGTCCAGTCAGTGCCAGATAGGCCTCAAGCAAGCGAAAGAGCAACTTATTTTTGCGGGCGTCAAATTGATTGCAAACCTCAACTCCAATACGACCCAAGCGCGCACGGGCTTTATCGCTAAGATACTCGAACGGATATTCCACCTGCCAATCAATCGAATAAACTATGGAGTGCTGATGATTATGCCATTCCTCTTTGATACGATATCTGGGGGCGCGTGCTCGGAGACTCATTGCCAACCTTCTATGAAGAAAACGTGCGCGAAATGTGCGCGATGTCATCGCTGATTCTCACGCACACTCAAGCCTCCGAGGCGTAAGCTGGGCCGTGTGCACAGATGAAAAGCGGGTCAACCTCCCCTCATTTGAGAGGAGCCTGCGACTTCGAGACTCACTGAATTCGAGTGAACAACACCGCATCATGGCATCGCACTTTAAGGGCGGATGTCACCTGCCTTATCATCAACCGCAGAGTTTCTCGCTTCAATACACCTCGCCTTTCATGGTTGTTTTCACCGACTCCCCGCTAACGGTCACTAAGTTAACCAGACAGAAGACACCGATGATGATTGACGAGCAGCTGGCTGCACACCGCACTCGGTCACGCCTAACTCACCGCGAAACGCTCGCGCTCCTACTGGTGCGCTGACCTTCTGCGACGAATTCTCCATGCACTCCCCTATACGTTCATATAGGGGAATCCGCCAGTTGGATGGCTATCGTGGTAAGCTCAGCATGCCGTTCGCCCGACCCGAAGCAGATTTATACAGTTGCTATATTCGAACATACACCGTGTAGATGAAACAAACGACATTGAGTAATCCTTTTTTAATTCGTTTTTCTTCAGGCCTTTAAAAAGCTTAAATATAGGCGGAAGGGAATGGGTACTCGATGTGCGTGGAATCTATAGGCGCCTATGACATGCCTTGACGATGTCCTGAGTAACGTTCGAAATTTTTCCTAAGGAAGTCACGGTACGCTTCTAAGCTGGCCAGTTTAAGCTTGAACTCCTGGGACAATCCCTTCGCCCTTCTGACGAAGGTCGGTCTGGTAAATACATCAAAGAACACCATTCGCTCTGCGCCCACGACGATGGCTTGCACCATTCGCACACAACTTCCAGCGCGTCCCTCAGGCCCTCACGCTGCAAACATCTGTTTGCGAATTGACTGTGAAACACCTTGTTGCGAACAGCGGTAGCATCGTCGACTCCTAGGCGAAGGTTGGTGTATTCCGTACCAGTCATCGCTTCGACTGTGACCGGCACTAGCGCATTTATCCCTTTCTCGAAGCCCCCGACATATGTTCTAGCACTTCGGCCAAGCGTCTCCCTCAGGGCAACTACGTTGTGCGCGGAGAATGGCATCGCTTTGAAAAACAAGATAGGTGAACAACTTCCGAAGCTGCCCCCCATCTTGATGACAGACAGCGAGAACGCATCGACCGAACTCGTGTTGAAAGGACATACACGACGTCATCTTCTAGAAATGGTATTTGTCGCCACGACGTCGGAACGCCTCTGCTGACCCCTCCATGATGTCAAGCACAGCCTTCGATACTGCCGACCGGTCCAGGCCCCCGCTCGTCAGACATGCCCCGCGGCCATCATGAGCCTCAAGCGCATAAATCAGTTCCGCATCCGCATTCACTGGGATATTTGCATTGTGTGTCGCGACAATAATCTGCCGCTTCTCTTTTGCTGCCCGCAAGTCTGTCACCAGCGCACGATAGATGAAATTCGAATCCAATTCATCTTCCGGCTGGTCTACAACCACAGGCCCTTCTCCTCTGGCCAGAAGCAGATTCAGCAGTACGGTGTTTCGCTGCCCCTCCGACAAGGTGCCATTCGTGGTACCTGCAGAAGTACCATCATCCCTCATTAATTCGACGTCCACTACGTCATTGATGCGTGTAACGCGCGCGCTCTCCCACAACGGCAAGTTACCCTCACCAAACATATGTCTTTCGAGCGCCGGCTGCAAATCATCCATCATCTCGCCGTAGAAAAACGGGAGAGCTCTAGGGTCATCCTTGCATCTCTCGACCAGTTCCCAAGGGGACGTCGTTTTGTCGCTGCGAGACCACAGCTCAAGTATGTCTTCGCCAATCTCATCCCATTTGCGTGCGAGCTTCCCTCTACCGTCTTTGGGGCCCATGTCCCGCCAGAAGCGCATAAATTCGCTGGAGTCCGCCATATAGGATACGTGGACTTTAAGCCGCTGCGACGTGATAGCGGACTGCAGCGAATCCGCAACGCGCTCACGAAGTTTGAATTGTTCCCGCCAGACAGCATGTAGCTTGCCGATTGCCGCGTCGAGCTCGCTTGCAATCACACTGATGCTGTCCAGCTTTGTTCGAAGCTCGTCCACGAGGGTGAGCTTATCCAACTTTCGTTCGTCAAGCTCCTTTATCCGAGCGGCTTCTTCCGGAGAGACACCGTTCGCTGTACACGCGATTTTGAACTGTTCGGCAGCTTCAAGAATGGACTTTCTGATATCCGCAGCCGCTGCTTCACCAACGGCAATCAATACTGCCGCCTCGTAGCGAGCAATAGCTTGGTGCATTTCCTCCGCGAGTTTTAGTCGGGCGACGTCAACCTGGGCCACTGCGCTCTTAAACCAGTCGGGATGTGGCCAGTCACTCAGGTCATCAGGTAATGCAGGAGCGGTAGTGGATAAGTCTGCTGCTTCACTCGTCAGGCCATCGACTAGAGAACGACTACCGTCCACAAGCCCGTCCAGAAAACGACCGGCGGTGCTCGCTGCCTGACTGCGGCCCAACCAGCCCTGAACCGACTGTCGCGCTGTGAGTTGCCTAGTAAGTTCAGTCACCTCTTGCACGGCGACCTTGAGTTGGCTTGAAATCTCGGCTGCCTGCCGGCTCGCTTGCAGGCGCTGAAGAACCTCTGTGCGCAAGTCTCGTTCTTTGGCAGCCAAGGCTTCGAGTTCCGGGCCGCAGGCGGCGTCCAGAAGGGCCACTATCTGGGTTTGCCCCCCACTGCCGTCGGTCATAGTGCTCAGCTCGCCTTGACCGAAAAATTGCACATGAAGTTGGTGCAAGACAGTCGGTAAATCATCCACATCTCGGCCGTCTATTCGTCTGGGCTCCGCTCGGTTGGACGGCGTGTAGACCAATACATCAGTCACGCCCGGCTGTGTTTGAAACTCTACGCGGACCTCTCCGCCCGGCACCGCAATAGTAGAGAGTAACTGCGCCTGCTTCCGGCCCAACTGCGTATTTGAATCGCCAATGGCACGCTCGTCTGTCGTGAAGGCAAATCGCAGATACTCAAGCAGCGTCGACTTTCCACTACCACGCCCACCGATGACGCAATTTAAATTTTCCGAAAACTCAAGTCGTTGGTCCGCGATGAACGTGGCACCCTTGACTTCAATGGATTTGAATCTGGGATGGGCCTGCTCGTCACTCGGCTTGCGGCCAAGCAATCGCACCCGCGACGTCGAGTCTAGAAATGCTTGCCGCAGCGCCTCTATCGAGGGCCGTGACATCTTTACCCAAGTATGCCGATATCCTAGTGAGTTGGCACGTGGGTTCCCGTCTTCATCGGTTGCCAACGACTTGGCATCCGATGACATTACGCAGGCGGGATGACGGTCCTCCCGGGACCACTCACGGTTTCTTCCTCCAATAATGTCCTGATAGTGGGTTGCCGGAGGGTTGGATGTAACTTCGACCGCATATAGCTCAGGGTTCTTGTAGTCCTCCAGATTGCGAGGCTGAGAAAGAATCCCGTCAGTTTGGTCCGCATGCGCGGCTATAACGATGCCGCCGTGCTCATCCTGAACAATCTCTATTAACGTTTTCAGACTGACATTCTGGCCCGCCATTCGCAAGGGTTGCGGTTGGCCGGCTCTGAACCGCTGAGTCTCCACAAGCCCAAGTTTTGCGAGAATCATATTCACTCGACGAACGTGCGACATCTTTATGGCTGGAGCAAACAGGCAGAGGACGTGATATCCGATGTCGACTTCAAATCCAGGAAGGATATGAAGCGGTCGCCGTCCGAGTGCTTTCGCGACAGACCGATTCTGCTCAACAAGATGAGTCAGAAACCAATCCCGCGGCTCGACTTTTTGGGAGAAGTTATGGTCCGTAACCCCGATAAGCTCCAGTTCCAGGTCATGGCAACGTCGCAGAAAAAGGCAGGCTATTTCCTGTAGTCGTTTCTCGTCAGGTCTGCTAGGGCCAATGTTCCCGCTAGCATCCGGAGGTGGTGGTGTCAGAGGGCGGCGAGGGTCGCCCAGTCTAGTTGCATCGTCGGACCAATTTGCGTTGTCCTCCGGCGTCTGAACCTGGAAATCGCATTTCAGCCATCGCATGCCTTCATACTGCTCCATCGCCCTCTCCCGCACTATATTCAATTTTCATCGGCCCCAATGCTAGCATCGGCCTTATAGAATCACTGCTTCCTAGTCAGCTGCGTTGACGAATCGTCCGTCGTGAATGTACGCATCCCCGTTGGATACCGACTGCGTAACACCTTGAGTCGATGGGACAAGCACGGCAAGGTGGAATATCAGGAACATTTTCGTCATTACTTGCGACGGTAGTACGGTGACAGATTTTTCAGGGTTGGAGGCCATCCGACCGCGGTTCGCTCTCCGCGTTTTGCTCGACTCCGGTATCGAGCAACAACTTCTGCGAGGCTGCTTTTTCCATCGCGGCCAGCCGCTTCTTGACGCCAATCTTTGAATCGCGGCCGAGTGCGGCACGGTAGGCCTCAATTGCTTCGGCTGGCCTGTTCATCTTTTCCAGCAACTCGCCCTTGAGGCGATAGCCGCCCGCCAGCCACCTGTCGTCCTGCCCCGGTTGGAAAGCGGCAATCGTTGCTTCGACAACACCGAACGCGCGCTGAAGTGCCTTGTCGGACTCGTCCGTCTGGACGAGTTCCCCTGCGGCACGAATGCGTGTCCATGGGTCGCCTTTGGTAAGGCGCGTGGTCATGAATTTCTTCGCGTCGAGAAACTCTCCGGTCGGAGAGTACGCAAACTTCCCAAGAGAATTAATTTTCGCAAAAACACGTTTGAGCTTACCGTCGTCGGTTTCAAACGTGTATTCCGAACTCCAGCCTGCGACAGGCGTGCATGAGGCCAACACCCGCTTCTGTGCGACGTCATGTATCTCGAGGATGAAGCTGTCCTCGTTGCCCGAATTGCAGGTCTGGCTTGCGACGTACCGGCCGCACGGCGAGATACTAAAGCCGGCCAGATTCGCCTTGTACGCGCGCCAATACACCTGCGTGCCCGTCGTATCGAAAATGACTAGGTTGGCGGAAAGTTCCGCGGCCTGCCCGGCATCGTTCACCCCGAAAACGCCCGTGTCCGAAACGTCGACAGAGAAAGGGCGCTCTAGGTTGCGGACCGTGGCCACAATCCGGCCGGTCGAGTTGTCGCGAAGCCGGACACCTCTTTGGCGCTTCTGCGAAGCATCCGGCCCCGGGTCCCAGTACCCGACAGACCAGTGCTTGTTGGGCGAGTGTTGCGCCAGTCCGAAGTCCATCATGTCGTCGATTTTGGATGGAAGCCGGATAGGCTTCCGGCTCAGCTCAACAGGCTCTTTGTCCATCGCTTCGGCGGTCGGTACGCTTGCCACCGGCCGGGGCGCCGGCGCAGGAGCGGTCCGAGATATCAGTCCAAAGAACCCCAGGAGATTTTTTAAGAGTGCCATGCCGCGCCTTCCCGTATGAGGTGGTCCCGATGGTCACGCGAATTATGCGCGATAGTCCACACCAGACATCGTGGCGTGGCCTGTCGCACGTCTCTTTACCGCCCTGCTCATAATGACGATTAGGGGCGGTAACGGTCAAACGATTCATGCAGTAAGCTCAATGTTTCGCCGTCGTAGCGGAGATATGACCACGCGTCAACGCTCGCGCCGTCCATTCTGCCCCGGTTGTGAAAGCGCGCATATAAGAGATGCTGTTGCGTATCCGACAGAAACCGGCATAGCAGGTCGCGCCGCAGATAAAGTCCATAACGTCGCTCCGCATTTAGATAGAACGCGGCAAGCTCTCCGCTGCGGTCTACCCAGCCGGACTGTTTGTCCCAAGTCAAGTCGAGATGCTCGATGAATGCTGGCGCGGGAACATGGAGGTTCGTCTGGCGCTCATCGGAAGCGTAGTCGTAGTCCCACTCTCTCCCTCTCATCAATTCGACTTCAGCGGCCAGAAGACCGTTCGACCCGAGATATACATGCTCCTGAGCCACACACTGCTTAAACGGTACCGACCGAGGGTATTCAGCGAAGAACGCCCTGTAACAGTGATTTCCTTGAGAGTTGAACGCATGTGTCTCGGTCAAAAAACGCTTGCTGACACTCCGCTCCGCCGAAATTATTACGCACGCGTAATCCACCGTCACGTACCGATGCTTGCTTGCACCGAAATCAGCATCGTCATCCCGCTCGTTGTCAGTTGCGTAAAAAGAGATACACACCCATTCCCGACCGTCTGGGGATGTACGTTGCAGACAGTGCTCGTGGGACGTGAGGTCGCCATGGTCGAGCCAAGCGATATCGCCTATCGCCGAGGCGTCGGGAAACGGATAGCGGGCATTTCCCAAAACGGTCTCTGGATAAGATTGGGGCTCAGAGATATCGCGGACATCGGTTACGTCAACCTTCCGCAATTCGATGGACCAGAAATCTTCGGCAGCAAGTGGCGGCTCGGACCCGTATGTGGGTTTCAGCGGGACGTTTCTTGCCAAGATACCGACGAGACGGTGTAAAGCTATCCAGTAGTATTTCTTTCCTAGCCGTTCCACGTGACCCGCGCGTGCGCGACCAAAGCCGTAAACATTCTGAATCTCACGGTCATAGCTCACCGCAAGGTTGTTTTCTCCTGGGTATCCCAGCTTGATTGCCTCGAGCATCATCCATGAGGCGACGTTCTCTGCAGATAGTCCCGCTGCGGTCAGGTCAAACCTTCGGAGCTTCGACAAAACGACGTACCGCCAGAAATCAGTTCCCATGTCACCGCCAAGCTTCATATTGCTAGGCAGATGTGCAATCTTGGTCATCGCCTCTGCATCAACGTAACTAGGCCAGCGCTCCGGCATTTCGAGCGGAACGCGAAATGCGTCGACGCGGGTCATGACATCGGGCGGAAGCTGTGTGGTCATTGCAAGCTGGGCGGCAAGCATCCTCACTGTCTCGCGCACCATTATGTTTGCAATACCGAAGGCAGGCGCCGCCAGTTCATCCAGCAGGCCCACGAAGTCAGCTTGCCGTTCTCCGGCCAAGAGGCACGCGCTGTAGACAGCCAGTGTGAACGATTCAATTATGTAGTCGTCGTCAGACTCTTCCACGAGGTTCGCGGTTTGCCCGGCGAGGAAAGGGTAGAGGCTAAAAACACGTGTTAGGCCCTTCGTAGCGTGGTCGCGCACACGGCGGTCGGCGCAACTCGTCGCCCACATGAGAACAATGCATAGCAGTCGCCGGCTCTCCTCCGGCCACCGAGCGATATCGGCCCGGAGGGCGGCCTCCAGTATCGACCTGACGACACCTTTACCGTCATATGAACGATAAAGCGTTCTGGACAAGTAAACATCGCGTGAGACCAGAGTCTGATTGCCAAAGAGCCGATGCAACCAATCCGCGTTCAAGCCGTAGCTTGGCAGCAGTGACACTTTGAATGCGGTCTCATACACTTTCTCCCAAAGGCCATGCGAAAACAGACAACGGCGAAACGCTTCCGTGGTCGCATGCGAAACGCTGTTACGCGAACGCCAGACGATGCTCTCAACCAACGCGGCGCTAGCGGATTCTTCGTTGACCGCAAGCGAGGCGTCGGTTATCTCAATGCCTGCGCACTCGGGAAGGATTGCCGCGACAGCCTCCAGTAGCCCCGCGTCTCGGGGAAGAAGACGGCCCAGTTCATCCCGAAGCTGGGAGACATCAAGCGAACCGTCCGCCGTGCAGCGTTCAAGAAGGTTTATTGCTTTGAGATAGTCACCATACTTTTGGTAGCCGAAACGGACAGACCAGTTGTCGCGGCCATCCTCAGTCAGTATCAGCAGACCCTCCCGGCGCATTTCGTCTAGCATCACCCCGGGTGTTATCTCGCCGGCTAGGATTGGGATTAGCGACGCGGCGGCCGCCGCATAATCGACGCTTTCTGCGGAGTCTGATTTCCACGCTTGCGATATCGCAAGCATGCAGCGCCGAATTTGATTGGCCGGATTCGAAAATCCTAGCCGGGCCCGAATCGCAGAGGTACAGAGGGCCATGTACCCTTCGAACAGGTCCGTGAAACCCGGCGCTGACAAATCCAAGGATTCGCCGCCATTCGCCTTGACGGTTTTGCATGCAAGGTGGAGCAGCAGTGGGTTGCTTACCTCGTCGGAAAACAACGGTGTGATTTCCCTTTTCAGTCCGTACGCTGCGCAAAACGCCTCTAACGCTTCGACCTGCCGACCGTCAAATCCGCGGTGTTTGAAGGCGAACCCCGGAAAGCGGGCGTCCACAACCAAGTCGCGATATGTGTCTCGTGTGGAAACACAGACGAGAAGTTGGGGGTACGGGTCCAGCTGTGTCAAGAACTCAGGAAGCTTGTCCTTCCAGCGGGCCGCATTGGGACTCTCGTTGAGCGCGTCGATAAAAATGACGAACGGCAGACCTGTCGAGTACGCGCAAGCAGAAAGGCATTCGAACAATTCATCTCGACTGATTCCCCCACCGAAGCCCAGTTTGGTTCGGATAACCTCCCAAGGCTCACCGCCCGAGAAGTCATCTCCGAAAACCACTAGCGAATAACCACCTGAGTCGAGTCTCCGCTGCGCCGCGCTTACGAGCGCGTGTGTTTTCCCGACACCTGGAGGCCCTTCCAGCAGCAGAGACCTTGCTGTCGACGCTCGCACCGCGGGAGTCTCCAACAGCCTACTCAGGTCAGTGATGTCCTTAACCGCATCGCGGCTCGCGTCAAGATTGCCCGCAGGGAAAGCAACCATGTATTCAGCTTGAAACTGTCGGAAACTTGGCGTGTCTTTTTCCGGCCCATGCTTGTCGCAGAATTCCTGATACTGCCGCCGCTCAGCCTCTTCGGTCAGCGGCAACAGTGTGCGAAGACCGTCTTGTAGTTTGTCCACAAGATGACTTACAAATCCGGGAGTGCGGCTCTCGGTGAGCAAGTCGACGACGACAGAGAGCGTCGCAATTGCTGACGTGCAATCGTCAGCGCTCAAGCACGAAAACACATCTTTCCCGCGCCTTAGCAGGCCGGCGAAGTCCGAGCGAAACCGAGACACGTTGCTGCGCACCCATTCATCCGGGGATGCAATGCGTCCGAAGAAATCCAGCGCCAAGTGTGCTTCGGTTTCTACATCCAGAAGCGAGGAGAACCGAGGACCGGCAAATGCCTTTGCTTGTTCGATGCCATTCGCAATCTGATGCTCCGGTAACACGGAATCATTGAACCAATATCTGCGGACCCCGCCGTTGCTGTCGATTGATAACAGCTTACGCAAAACCTCGGCACCAGCGACAAGAATGATTTGGGTTGGTCGCCCCTTCGCCGCCGACGCGGCCTCCTCCTCAGCTTTCCACGCATTGAACCGCGAGGTCTCACTAGTTCCGTGTCGTCCGCCCGAACGGGTTCCGGTGAGGTCGAACGGAATGTAGACGTGGTATTCCGTAAGCGTCGGGTAGTTCTCTAACGCCGTGCGGTATGAACTCTTTATTTGTGAGAATTCGCTAGAACCCAACTGAAAGAAGTACTTCGCCTGTAATCCTAGAACGTCGCCCGACACGCCCTCAAAATACGCCTCCACACCTCCATCGCCACCATCGCCTCGGAGCGACACGAATTTGTCACTGGATGTCGTGTCCGTCGTCAGCTGGAACAACAGTACGCATAGAGATTCAAATGAGTCGCGCTTGCTTCTCGGCTCGGCTCGAATATGATGGAAATCGACGGTAGTCACGGGATGATATTGAGCTCGGAAATATTAACTGTAACTGCGAACGGCCTTGTTATAAAGGCATTCACTCGAACGGCATCTTGCTGTGCTCGAAATGTTGCCGGCACTGGCGACCGGGACTGCGTTCACTGCCTGCCGCAATTCCATTGCGGGTCAGCTGCGGACCGCCATGTTCCGCTGAGCGTTGCGTCGCATGCGAGTGCATCGCCGGGACCTGGGCTGATACCACCGTGTTTCCGATTGAGCGTTCCACGCGGAATGTAGCCGCTTATTTATGCATGGCGCGTCGTCCTCCATCTGGGAATTGAGCGAGTCCGATGTGTCGCTTGATATAGCAGCGACGGTCTAGGCGGGACCTAATCGCCCACGTAGACCGTCGTTTTTGTTTTTCTAGTTCGCGGAGGCACAGAGATGGGCTGGAAACACACCGACACTCGACGCGAGGAGCTCTACGAGGAAGTGTTGGCGGAGCCGGTTACGAAGGTTGCGAAACGCTATGCGCTTCCGACGTTGGACTGCGGAAAATATGCCTGGACCTCGAAGTGCCGCTCCCACCGGTCGGCTACCGGGCAAAACTGGCTGCAGGCCGGCCCGTGGGAGGCCACCGCTTGGCACGACGAAGGGACCAACGACTTATCGGCGTTCTAGGTACGTTGGGCCGTTGGACGATGTATTCGATGTCCGATATCGTGAAAGTCTTGACGAGGACTTGCCGCATCGCCCTGCGATTCCAAACCTACCCCTGCGGACCTCCTTAGAGGACTGTTTGCCGCTAGCCAAGCGAGTCGCGAAGAAGCTCGAAGGCAAGCGTTTGCGACGCAAGGGGCTGGCAGCTCTGCGACGGACCCGAACTCGTGTGTGTTGCCGCGTCACAGACGAACAGCTTCCGTGCGGCGCTGCTTCTCAATCTCGTGCTCGAATTACTGTTGGCTGCTGGCTACTGGCTTTCCGGTAGCGCTAAGAGTGACAGCCCCGCATTCCTCGCCATACTCGGCCTGAACCTTTCGTTCAATGTCCGCGAACGTAGCCGGCGGGAGCCAATGCCTCTGATGCGCGAACAACGATATAAGAACGAAGAAGTTGGACTCAACTTCCACACCCAGCAGTACGAATATCATCCAACGGGTGAGTTCGATATTACGGTGACCGAGCCAAATAGCAGCGATGAGTTAGCGAAAACTGACGACAGTCGGAGCGCGTCCGTTGAAACCAAAATCGTGGCTTTCGTCGGCCGACTTCGTGAACTGTCGATACGCCGGCGCGTGAAAGCCGAAATTGATGCCAAGCGCCAAGTTATCGCGGAAGCCAAGGCCGCGGAGGAGCGGCGCCTAGCTGAAATACGGAGGAAAGCACTCGAACGTCTCAAGCAAGTTGAAGAGTTGGCGTCCAAGCTCGAGCGGGCAAATCGGTTGAGGAGCCTTGCCGAAGTTCCGAACCGAAAAGCTGTCTTCAAGCGACGGAGTGATTGACGCGGACTGGATTCGTCGCGCGGCAGACTGGTTGGACCCGACGGTCGTGCGACGCTGGGACGACGTGGATGTGCCGTGCGGCGAGACGGCCAACTAGCGCTGGCCCCCGCAGTTCGGTTGTCCCAGCCGCCTTGCGTTGGCTGTAGATTTTCAGATGCACCTCGCAGGCGGTGCGCCCGTTAGCTACCGTCGAGAGTTCCGGTCCTTGCTATATGGCCGGACCTCGCCCAGTCCACATAGACATTGAAGCGTTCGCGAAAAATTGGTTTGATGTTTTTCATCTGAGGTCGCAGCCTGCGGCCCCCTCTCTAAGTATTGGAGCGCGCTGGTGTCATACGGTGTCGAGCGCGACATTGTTTGTGTCGTTCTTTATTTTGAGCAGCTTCTCGCAATAACGGCAACACGCCCACAGACTTGAGCTTCGACGAAGCCTCGGTTGCCAATGCGGAAAGCCGTTGGTTGCTATGAGAAAATTGACCCAAGTCGCGCTACCCTCGTGCCTGCGTTTGACCGATGCTCAGTTGCATTCGCACCTGCCGGCCGCGCACTGGTGCGCATGGGCGGCGGAAATACATGGCCGACGAAGCCAATACCCGAGATGGTGCGAGTACGTCGCCGAAAATGTACACTTCCGTGCGCAGTTCGGCATTCGAGGTGCCGTGGTCGAGCAAAGGGGACATCGTAGCGAATTCGAATTACAACGCAACGGGAAGGGCCATGTCTTGGGAAATGAAAGAACAAATAGCGCACCTTAAGAAGCTGCTGGAGTCAGGCCTTATTGGGACGTATCGTAGCTTTGAGGTCACCGAGATTGTTGGGTTCTACAAGAAGGGACCCGCTACCAACTTTCTCAGTCTGCTAGTAGCGGAGCCCGAGGCCCCGGGGCCGATTTCCAAGCGGCCTTTCCTCAACGACACACGCATCCGGCTGCCGGCAACGGGTTGGGACTTTGGCGTCTCACGGTTTCGGGTCAGCCCCGAGCAGGTTGTCGAGGGACTTCACAGGCTGGACTCCACTGGAGAATGGAAGCCCGCATCGTCACCCCTAAAAGTCGGGAAGCTGACTGCCGTTCCTCCGCAGTTCGTGCCCGCAGACTCGTACCAGCCACATCCGTGGAATGGCATCCTAAAAAACAACTTCTTCGATGGTTCACACGTTCTTGAACTGTTCGACCGAAAGAAGTCCGAACATCGCTTTCTGCTCGATGAGCCCTACTTGCTCAGAAAACTTGCGGAGCTCGTACGGGCCTATGTGCCAATGGGAATCGATGGTCTCTCTGACCGCATAGGTAATGTGCTCATCCAGTTGCCGGTAACAGTGGCTGCCATCAAGTTTGGCGGAAATCAAGGCAACAACTTTGTTTTCGAACCTACATGGCACCCGGACGTACCTGCGCGTCCCCTTCGGGTCTCCTGGGAGGTTTATGAAGATTCGACCATAGAGAACTTTGCATCGACGGCGGTCACTGCCGGCCCAGCGAGCCTTCCCATTCATGCGAAGCGAACCGGGGCACGCTACATTGTCTGGGACGATGTGAATGACGTTATCCTAGGCGCATCAGCCCAGAGCGCGTTCTTCGGCGGTCAGTTCAGTGTGACCAGTCACATCATTAATCCGAAAACGCGCGAGTTCCTCGCGCCACCCGTGGAAGGAGGCGAAGCTGAGCTATTCACCCTGGTCCTCCGGGATGACCCTCAGCCCCCCGCGAGCGGACCGGGTCCGAATCCACGCGAGCCTTGGCGTTCCAAACGGATTTTCCGAGACAGCCTGTCGGCGCTGCAGAGCCGCAAAGAATTTGTTCAGTACAAGGGCGCGCCTGACGCGGGCCGAAGCCAAGCTTTGGCCGATGTACGGTGGCTAATGGATACGCATGGCCAGAGCGGCGTATGGCTGTGGGACCCATACCTTGCTGCCAACGACGTGCTAAGCACTCTATTTATGTCCCCGTGGCCTGCCGTCGACCTGCGCGGATTAAGCGATGGAAAGACGCCCAAGGTTTGCAAGCACTGCGGAAAGAGGCCCGACGACCCGCGCAGCAATGCCGCGCACGAGTGCGCCGGCGGCCAAAAGGGCTCAGGTCGCCAGTCATGGCAACTGGAGCAAAGGAACGTACTTGAGATGTCTAAGGGCAACTGTCAGGGACTCAACCTTGAATTCCGCGTTCGTGCGGGCGGAGCCGGCTGGCCATTTCACGACCGGTTTCTAATATTTCCGGGCGCGTCCGGCGGCGCCATGGCGTGGTCGCTGGGAACATCGGTCAACAGCCTAGGGCGGCAGCACCACATTCTTCAGAAGGTCCCCGACGGCGAGCTAATCCGCGAAGCCTTTCTTGAACTGTGGAATTTGCTCGAGGCCCCGAAATACCTTGTTTGGAAGACCCCATGAACGAAGCTTTCGTCAGTCTCGCGCGCGAGGTATTTGCCGCTGCTTGCGGTGCCGGACCGTCCAGGTTGCCAGCACAGACGGCCCAATTCATCCGGAATCTTGACGGCGGTGCGACGCCTCCATCCGACTCATTGGACGGTCTCGGACAACTGCTCGCGGAGGATTTTCCGTTCGTGCATCAACGCTCGCTCGTCAACGCGCAATGCGATGATGCAACGCGCTCTAAATGGGAGGCTGCGGTGCGCGCTGGTTTAGCGTGTCTGCGCAGCTGGACGCCATGCAATCCGCTCGCATTCAATGAGCTTTGCGCAGCGCTACTCATAGTCGAAATGCTCGGTCTCGACTCGGCCGACGTTAAGCACGTTGCGGCACAGTTAGGAAATGACGCGCTGGCAGACGGGTTGCGTCGTCTCATTTGCGAAGCGGAGGTCAGTGCCTTCCCGCGCGGATACCCCCGTATCCCTGACGCGGAGCACCAAATAAAGTTATTCGAGCAACAGGGAAATTTCCTCGGGGTCAGTCATGTTCTTCCGCATGCAATGCCTGAACCGCGGCCAATGCTTTGGGCCGCGGTAAGACTTTTGTGGCGACTCGACCCGGCAAAACTCGCCGATGCAGTGGCCATCAATGATAGCCTTTTTCTCACCCAACTGATTCGCTTCACCCTTCACGACGACTTTGCTGCATTTGCGCTCCTCGCACCTACTATGTGGGTGAAATATGCCAGCGTTGAAGACATGGAGAATGCCCATCGACGCGGCAGCGCTGCTCACAACTGGGATGACCTTTTGCGCCAGCTACTTCTGCAAGTGGCGGATACGTCCGCCTGGTCCGGATGGATGGACGCATTGCTGCGGGCGCCGTACGGTGGGTCCCTGATGTGCATCGCGCTGCCCAAAGTGCTCGCGTCTTTGCAGGAGCATCATTGGACCGCTTTCATCGCCGCGCCGCATTTAAGCTATTCAAAGAGGGCCGCAGCGCCGATGGCCGCCATCATGGCAGCGTTCGCCCAAGAGGTGGGAGAAAGCGCGGCTAGCGCAATGTGGTCAATCTGCTTCGACCGATGGACCGACTGGAACTACGGCAAGAACGAGCACCAGGTCTACCTGTTTGCTCCGACGGCTTGTGCGTTTGATTACCCGGTGGCAATGTACTACTCGCAGATGCCGAGTCACGAACGCGATGAGTTGGAGGCAGCGCTGACCTTCGCCGTAGATACGATTGAACAACAATGGTTCAATTCATCGACCGACCTCATCACTGAAAGAAACCGATTGTTGTCGCGCCTGCGGCTTGTCGTGCATGGACGCAAGCTTGCTGACGGAGATGCCGAACTCCTGCCCCCAGAAATTCGGCCCCCATCTGACTACACCCGCGTTCGTTACTCATACCACGACGTCCAAGCGCAGGTATGAAGCGAAGATGCCCTGGACAGTCCCGGTTTGCGAAGTAACTTTAAGTCGCTGCAGTGGGTACGAATTCGAGTCCGAACCATCCTCCTCGACTTACCGATTGACGCATGTAAGGCGCCGGCCGGAGTCGCTCGATATCACGTTACCTTTTCAATCAGCATGTTGGCAGGCACTCCGCCGTACTGGATGAGTTTGTTCGCACACCGGGCAGTGCAGTTCGGTAGGCGAGTAAGAATCAGCACACACGAGCATCAGCGTAATATCGAGCTGGACGCGAACCAAGGAAAAGCCCCAATGGACGATGTCATCCAAGATTTTCCCGAAGAAGGCCAGTCGCAAGAAATCGGGCGGTATGCACGGTCCGTCTTCATGAACGCGAAGCCTTCTGACTGGATTGAGACCGAACTCGCGGGTGATTCTGACTTCGGTTTCGACTATCAAGTGCAGGTCAAAGTTAACCGGCAGGTCAAATACACCTTCCGAGTTCAGCTAAAAGGGACCACCAAGCCAAGGTGGATAAACGACGGGCAAGTGCTTTCATTCCGACTGTCCACGCAGGCGCTGAACATGTATGTGCAGACGCCAGAGCCAACGCTCCTTGTGGTATGTGTCGTCCCCGAGGATTTGCCGCGACCGTATGCCGGCGAGGCATATTACGTGTGGGTCGATGATGCGTTGCCCGATGACTTCGTGAAACCCGCCCTCGGAACAGAACCGCGGGCTAGCCATGCGATACACCTCCCGGTAGCAAACCTGCTCACGTACGAGAATGATGTAACGACTCATCTTGACGCGCGCAATCGGCTCTTTCGGACCGCAGTCGACATTAGCGATTTAGTGACTGCATCGACTGGTTCCGACTTCGGGACGCCATATGGAGCCATTCAGGCACTCGAAACGGCATTGTCCACACGTCCGAGCGTTATAACCGCCCTCATCGAAGAGTCGGACATATGGCCAGCACCGCCTGAGGGCACCGCCATCAGCGATTTGCTTGCAATCGCGGAAGCGATGCGCAACGGTTCCTGGGATAGGGCCACACAAATGCACCGTCGCATCAGGCCGGAAACCTTAAACAACTTAGAGCTTGCTGAATATACATTTCTGGATGGTAAACTGCTTAGCCGAAGCGGCAAGTTTAGCCAGGCCATTGAGAAATACGAGGCAGCTTCTCGTCTTGTCCCTACCAGAGACGTATATATAGTTGCGGCCGCCGAAACGCGCTTCGTTCGGATGCACCCCTGCGACGACGCAGAATGTCGCGACCTCCTAACTCAGCTGGATAGCAGAAACTCGGTTGTCGCCAAAGTTCTCGCTGCACGACTATTGATAGCGTTAAGCGATGAGGCCGCAGCCGATTCCCGAATATCGAGTCTGCCGGCAACAGACCGTGCAATCCTGCTGGCATCGTTGCACGTTCATCGTCGGCGCTTCTCGAATGCTATAGAAATTTGCTCCGAATCCCTGCGTACCACCACGTTATCTCCGCGCGAGCGCGCGACGTTGCTGCTTATGCGTGCCAGAAGTCGATGGTATGAAGCAGTAGGCCCATTGCCGGATGAAGTTGAGTTGCCACTATCGGGGCCGGCCGACGCGAATTTGTCGCTATTACAGATGGTATGGGAAGATGTCATGGAAGCCTTCCCTCTGTTACGGGAACTTGGCTGGCCAGCAAATGTTGAGTTCCTCTCCGACGTTGCTGGTAGCACGGCCATGATGCTGAATCGAGGGTCGGAGCTCTATCCTTACCTTGAGGACGCCGCCCAAGCTCTTCCTTGGAGTGTGGGACTGCAGCAGGCTTTCGAGGCCTTGTGCGTTTCACTTGGTCGCTTCAAAGAGGCCCTCATCCCCAACTCCCGGCTCCCAGAGTCGCCTTCAGTAATTGGCCGTAGAGTGACATTGTTTCACCAGGCGGGGGACCTTCCGGCGTGTTGGGCACTTGCCGACGACAAGCTGACCGTTCTCAGTGAGTCGACCAATGTCGCACCTGTCGCCATCGGCATGGGAGCGACTGCCGCAACACAATGCACAAAACCTCTCGTTTCAAGTCGTCTCCTGTCGGTGCTCGATAGCAGACAGGATTGGGGCGAGTACGCGACGTTCTTCAGGACCGCAATCGAATCGCAACGTCGCGGCGTCGACGCGACCACGTGGGTGGAGGCTCTTCGCTTAGCTCGAACAAAACATCCTGACTCGATATTCATCGCACAGAACCTTCTTGGCAGCCTCAACGCAAACCTCGCAGAACATGCACCGGCAGTTCTGGAGACGGCCTCATTCCTTCGCAAAACGCAGCAGCTCAACTTCAATGACACTCTGAAGGTCATCAAAGCCTGTTTCACGCTCGAACGTTGGGGTGACGTGGATGTAGAGGCAAGTCATGCTATCGAGCGCTTCGGCAATTCCGCGCGTCTTCTAGCGATGCGCGCTATCGCCTTGGATAACGCAGGCAAAACCGCCGACGCACTGGACGAATACGAACAAGGGTTTTCCTCCGATGACGCTGCCCTCGAGCTACTGCGCGCATATCTGGGCCTATGTATCCGACTCTCCCACTTCGACCGAGCTATCAACGCAATAGAAAGATTGTTGTCCCGCGTTCGCGGGCATGATGAAATTGTCGAGTTGAAGCGCTTGCTTATCGTTATCAAGGCTGAGGTAAACGCGTCGCCCCAAGAAATGGAAGCGCTCCTTCGCGACCTCTCCTTTACCGTCGCGCAAGACGACGCGGAGGAAGAAGCCTTGTATCTCAGCATTGCCACAAACCTCACCTTCATCCGCGGACTGAAACTTTCCGACGATATGTGCAGTGACTTTCATACAAGGTCAAACGCATATTCATCCCGTTTTCCCGACTCACGTAACTTCATCGTCCTCAGCACGCCTCCGGAAGACTCCGGCGACAGGCTTCTAAAAATCCTTGAGCCGATACTTGGAGATTGGCGTGCCAAGGGTCGTGAATATCTTCGCCGCGAACGCGAAGTCAAAGATGGCAGACTGCCAATCCCGTATATCGTCCGCGCCGGCTATGCCTTGCACTACGTGGGTGACCCGCTAACACTCTGGGAAATCGGAAAAATCTCAAGAGCGGAGTTCCGCCAGTTCCATCTGACGATGGCAACCGAAGACATGCCCGAAGCGCTCTTCGAGTCCTACTCTCGACCGCCGTTGGTCGATTTGACCGCGCTATTGGTTTTGCTCGACTTGGATATGCTCGACACGGTGTTCCATTTGTGGCCAAGCATCGCTATCGGACGGCTGACCGTCGCTTACCTTTCGCAGCTTTCGAGCAATCGAATCGAATCCGCCCGGGGCCACGATACCGCCAAGCGTCTGATATCATTTATTCAGGATAACCTTTCACGGATTGAGCAACCCAAGGCACACATCAGCGGTGCCTCAGGACACATACAGCCGATACATCTGGTACAAGAGGCCGAAGCCCTAAGAGAATCAGGTTTCTCGCTCTACGCAGATGATTTTTTCGTACGCGTATTTACCTCGACTTCTATAAGTTTAGCGAACTCATTTTGCACGCTGGACGTCCTACGCTGGGCAACGGAGCGAAAGTTTCTCGACCTCCAGCAAGTCAGCGGAAGGTATTCCCTCCTATGCCGGTGGAACGTTGCGATAGTCATTCCGCTACAAGTCTTCCTAGAACCCGTTCTTAGGGAACCATTTTCCTTGGATTCGCTTGAGCAGGTCGCATTCAATCTTGCGCATGTCGAAACATTCGACGTCCTATCTCGCGCTGTCTGGTGGCCCGATAAGGACTACCTTCAACTGCTGAATCATGTCCGAGCCGTAATCGTCGTGTTGCTTCAGAACGCCCGTGTTCCCTTGAACCTTGTTGCATCCGTATGGAGTGCATGGCTGATGAAGGTACAGTTCGCAAAAGCAGGTTTATCGCGACTTGATAACCGTGCCGCAGCTATGTTTTTTATCGCTGTGCACGCGGAGTCCGAGTTGCTGAAGAGAGCTTGGATTTGTTACAAGCTCACGGTGGAGCTCGAGCACGGCAACAGGATGGAAAAGGCTCATGAAAGAGAGGCCATAAGGCACCTCGCGGCTTTCGCCAACGAGTTCGCACAGTCGCAGAGCACGCCGAACAGCCAAACGATGCTTCAAAGGCTGCAAGATTGTGTTACCCCCGGCACTGAGGAAGCACAATGGTTTTCTGAAGGACTGATGGACGCAATGGTTGGAATCTTCACGCGAGACCGTCAACAAACCGACGCAATTCTTGGGATGGCCGCCTCGGCCGTGACAGAGTACCAGCGCAAACTCGGCAAGACCTAGCTACACCATATCCCTCCCATGGCGACGTCGTACCGAAATTCGCCCGGCGACAGTGAAGAACTACCGTTGCTTTGGTAGCGCCTCTGTTCTGTGGACGTGTCGGCATGTCGACTTCGGGCGAAGCTGCAAAAACCCACAGAAAAGGCTATGTATAGATGTGCGCAACCGCCCGGCCAATTCCTTGATAGACATCAAATACTATGACTCCTGAGACCACACCCGAAGACGATTACGACGCGCAATCTCGCGTCCCAGACGGCGCCGGACTATTCATTGTCACTTCGCGTCTGAACATAGACATCTATCTGAACGAACGCAACGGTGAATTTCCGCCCGCGATGTTTTCATCCTTTACACTTCTCGAGGCATGGTGTGCATCGGAAGGTTACATCGCCGAGAGTGTCGGGAAAGTTCCTCCTGACGAAGCAAGACTCGTCCGCGCTTCGTACGACAACTTCACCTATGAGTCCATTTGGGTTCATACAAAATCTGAGCGATATCGCAGAGCAATGAACGCCCATTTCACAAAAGGATTTGGCGAGCGCGACGAGAATGGAAAGCTGACAAAGGTCGGAAAATTGAAGCTTCTGTCCGCTCTTCGGCGCCTCCATGCGGACCATGTTATCAATCGCGCACGTTTGGCGAGTCTGCCTGAAAGTTGGGTTATGCTAATGCCAGTTGGCGGTGACTCCAACTCAAGCTATGGGTCAATTGTTGAGAGAAAACAGCCCGCATACCCGGCTGGAACATTGAGTGCGAAGATTGACCCGCTAATCCTCGTGAAAATTTTCGCGATGGCGAAAGTGCCGCGGAACTTGGCCCAACTGGAGAAGCTTGTCTCTCTGGTGTCCGGTCAGATGGTCGAAAGCAACTTTAAGGCAGATGTTCTCGCGCAGATGCGCGTTAATTATCTACAGATGAACTCTGCTGCCGGGAACTCAATCCTCACGCAATAGCTGTAAGTCATCGCGAGCCGCCTTCCCCGCCCATCGCAACATTCGCGTTCCGAGTTGCTTCGATATGACCGACGGGGAGCGGCCTCCATTGATGCCGCTCGCGCAACCGCCCGCCGAAGCGTATATGGACCGATGCAAGCGCCGGCTTGCGGCTTGCATGCCTTGCAACGTCCGGAGCTCGAGCTATCACGTCAACGGGCGAACTCAGTTCAATATTTTTATCTTCAGCGCCCTCGTCGTCGCCGGCGCGACAGAAGCTGTGGCCGACGCGTCAATTAAAAACTCCGCCCGGTCTTTGGCACCAGCAAGCCACGCCGGAGCGCGACCACGGCCGCTCCATGTAGCGCCCGACTTCGGGTCACGGTAAAGCGCCGGCTGCGGTCCTTTCGGCTGTCCCTTGCCCGCAGATACACCGGTTGCCTTAGATGTCTTCTTGCCGGCAGCCTTCGCCTTACTCACAGCTCCCGCCGTCGCCGCAACAGCCACTTCTGCAGCGCCTGCAATCAAAAATTTGCTGCGGTCTTTGGCTTCAGCAATCCATACCGGGGCGCGACCGCGGCCGCTCCACGTCGCGCCGGACTTTGGGTCCCGATACATCGCCGGCTGCGGGTCGCGAACGTAATTTCCGGCAGTCTTTGCTTTGCTAACAGAAGCCGGTTTCGTTGTCGCCGTACTTCCGTCAACCAGAAACTTGTCTCGGTTCTTCGCGCTTGCAATCCAACCTGGCGCCCGGCCGTGTCCGGTCCAAGTTGCACCACTCTTCGGGTCCCGGTATTTGACCGCAGCAGCGCTGCCTTTGCTCATGGTCTTAGCAACTGCCTTATTCGCGCGCTGCTTGCCGCCAGCGTGTGCGTCAATATCAGCAGCGGTCAGGCCGTGCTTTGCCATCAACTCGCGAATCTTTTCGATGACGCCCGACGATTGCTTTGCGATGAGAGCTTCGGCTTGCTGTTCCAGCTTCTTGATTTTTGCCTGCAGTGATTCCAGAGTTGCCATCTTTTTCTCTCCCGTTGAACTGCTCGCACTATGCCACGCACCCACCTCTGTCGTCATTCTTCCAGGAATTTAGCTTAACGATTCGATTGTCATAGCCCACCTTCGCGAACTTCAGGAAAGTGGACGTCGATTCCTGGCCCATGCCTTCCGCCCGAGTTCAATCGACAACGGTCCAAACGGTCGAGATACCTCTCGCGATGAAATGGCGATAGCATCATGCTTTCCTCACACTAAACTTCTCCTGAGAAGTTGCGCAAATGCCCGCCGCTCAATCTGCCGCTTTCCAGCATGACCAACCACAAGTTTCAAATGACCTCTACAGTCGGAAGCCTTTTGCTGAGCAACTCGCTAGCTTATTGGTACTACCGCCAAAGAGCCCTGGGGTTGTCATAGGTGTTGAAGGGCCGTGGGGTTCAGGTAAAACAACCGTGGTGCGTTATATCATCGAGTCGCTCAAGACGGCTGCTGACGGAGCACCAATCGTCGTCGAGTTCAACCCATGGATGCTCGCAGGTGCGGACGCGCTGGTTGAAGCCCTTTTGACCGAGCTCGCTTCCGGCATCGGGATGAACGCAGGCAAGAAGCGCGCGAAGAAATCGCTGGACGCAGCAGGAAAAATACTGGGATACGCTGGGCTACTACGCCACCTGAAATATCTCAAATACGTTCCCGGGGTAAGTCTCGTGGGAGTTGCTGCGGATACTGTCGGTACCGCGCTTCACGAAGCAGGTAAATTGGCGAACAAGGCCGGTGAGAATGCGGATAACGCGAAGAAGATAGTCGAAGAAGCTGAGAAGCTCGTATCCGTCAAAGCTGGGCTAAGTGAACGAAAAAGAGAGGTTATCAAAGCGCTCGCCAAGCTTGACCGCAGCATTGTCGTCATTGTAGACGACCTTGACCGCTTGACGCCTGATGAAATCAAGGCAGTGTTCCGCACAATCAAGGCAGTCGCGGACTTCCCACGCGTCGCTTATTTACTCGCGTACGACCGAAACGTAGTTAGCGAAAGTCTTGGCGGTGGCCCGGTCGCAGGGGGCAACGCCTACATCGAAAAAATCGTGCAGGTTGCGTACCCCATCTCACCTGCATTTCCGTGGCAGTTGCAGTCTCACATTTCCGGCGAGCTTGCCAGCCTGCTGAAGCGTATCCATCGCGAACTCGAGCCCTTCGAGTCCGAGCTGCTGGGGCGGGCCACCACGCTGACGTGCAGCCTCTGTCGGTATCCGCGGGATATCGTGAGGCTCATGAATCGCCTCACGCTTAGCCTGACCAGCACAACCCACGAAGTCAACGCGTCAGACGTCATCGTGGCCGAAGCGCTCTTCCAACGATTTCCAGGAATCCGCGACGCGGTAGTCCAGCACCCCGAGCAGTTCACGGGGTTCTTCTGGTCAGTGGAGGAAGAGGCCAGCTCCACCGATTGGTCAATGTATTTTTCGAACACGAAAGAAGAGAGGCGAACGGCGTGGCAGGCGCACTTGCCGCCAGACAATGCTGACAAGGCGGTTGCGACGGCTGCGCTCAAGTTCCTCTTCCCAATTACGAACGGCACCGGTTCGAATTCGCCGCTCCGTAGCCATCTCCGGATATCTGAACTGTCTCGGCTCATTCGATTCTTCACTTTGACCTCAGTGACCGGCGTCCAGGAGGTCGCTGATATCCACGAAATGCTAGCTGAGCCAAGCCAGCTTGGAGACATGCTAAACGACCTGGATTATGCAAGAGCGACTGAGATGGTCAATCACATGACTGCGTATATCGACACTGCGAAATCCGTCGACTGCAGAGGAGTCGTCCGAGAGCTCATTCGGTCGTGCACAGAGGAAGGACTTCACACATCATCTACGCGCGAATTTAGTCGCGCCGTCGCCACCCTGGCCGCGAATTGCATTCAACGGGGCGGGGCTCAGATATTCTCTATCGCCGTCGAATTCGTCAACAGCGTTCCTCTTACGTACGGATTGGATTTTCTCGTGACTGCCGGCACGCGCCACGGGGAGATTCGACTTGTTGACGGGTATAGGATTGAAAATGCCCCCATGTACATCGATGACGCACAAATCTTGTCAACTTGCGTTGCTTCTTGGCGCAAGCGGGCAGAAGAATCGATTATGTCTGGTAGCGTTATTGAAAGTGACAACCTATTCCCCACTCTCTATGGCCTGTCTCACGTCGGACGCGACTCCCGTGATATCGATGCAATCAATGCATTCCGAGCGTTTTGTCTCCAGGTGGCAAGCGGGCTAGAGCACTTTTTGGATAGGGCACGTCCGTATAGAGAGCTTCAGCTTCAAACGTTCTTCCTCTATGTCTGGGACGCGGATGAGATGGCGACACTTGTCGAACAATCGCCCTTCGCCACTGAATTCGCTTGGTATGCCGACCAACTTCGGACAGACCCAGTGGCGCGCAAATTTGTCCAAGACAGGTGCAACGCTTGATATCGCGGCCCCGTGTTATTCGCGAAATGATGGCGGCCGCCTCTGCGGCTTCGATTCAAATGGCCGCAAACGAAGGCTCCGCCGGCAACCCCAAGGGCTCCCGCTGCACTTTGGCCTGTCGCCTCGTGCGCTCGTTAATCACCTGATGGCGCCGGTGGTCGGCCATCTTCTTCCAACCGCGAGTTTCATCCAGCGTTTGAAAACACCCGACGCACAGTTGGGTCTTGCCATTGAAAGCACACACGTCAATGCAGGGGGACTTGACTGTGATGACTCAGGTCACCGCCTGTGAAGATTGCACTTCGACTGTGACATGCGACAGCCCCCTCCTGCCTCGAACACGACGGTTGCAGCAAGGGAAGCTCAGCGGTATGCGCCGTAACACTTCTGTGGCCGATGCTGACATGTGGTGCATTTCGATTGTCGGAGAGCACAATCCTGCAGCTCGTCGTTCAACAGGGCCGCATCAGGCTACATCGTCGCGATGCAGTCCGTTTTTGAATCCAGGCGCGAGTAATCCCCGTATATGAGCTCAAGACCGCGCAACCACGCGTGGTAACTCAGGGGGAGTACATGACGAATTACAAGACTATGTTCGTAGCTGTCACATTGTCGGCAGCTGTTTCAGGTGCCTTCGCCGCCAGCGACACAGTCATGGTCGGCGGTCAAGCCATGTATCCGAGCAAGGACATCGTGGACAACGCGGTCAACTCGGCTGACCACACCACGCTCGTCGCTGCGGTCAAAGCAGCTGGTCTCGTCGATACCTTGAAGAGCGCAGGGCCATTCACGGTGTTCGCACCAACAAACGAAGCGTTTGCTGCATTGCCGGCTGGCACAGTCGACACGCTCGTCAAGCCTGAAAACAAGGCGATGCTGACAAGCATCCTGACCTACCACGTCATTCCCGGTCGCTACGACTTCCGTAAGCTCGACGCGGCTATCAAGGCAGGTGGTGGCAAGGCGGAACTGAAAACAATCAATGGGGAGCCGCTGACGTTCACCGAGAATGGTCCGCACAACATCGTAGTCATGGATGCCGGCGGCCACACCGCCGACATATCAACTTACGACGTGACGCAGAGCAACGGCGTCATCATGGTGGTCGATAAGGTTCTGATGCCGAAGTAACGGGCAGGCGCGCACCGTCTCGGGTCTGAATTCAGCGCAGCCCTGTCATTTTAGGTGTCGAGCCACGACTTACCCACACACCTCGCATCTGGACACAGGGCATGTTTTCCCCGTTCAGATGGGAGTGGCTGCTTGCGCTCGCCGCTACGCAAGCACTCAGTGTTTAGCGGTATTTGAGACTTCGGCGCGGCTAACGCATGAGCCGACATCACGGGAGAAACACCATGGAAAAGTTGACGATGAAAACGTTGGTCGCGCGTGTCGCTGTCGCGTCACTCTGCGTGTGTGCCGCTACGCTTGCGCAGGCTGGCGGAAACGGCAACGGTGGCAATGGCAGCGGCGGCGCTCACGGTGCAGCAACCGCCGGAATGACGTACCACAGCGAGCCGGTATCGAGCCCGTGGAACAGGGTTCCTGGCGACATGAGCAAAACGGGAGACAGCGCGCGTATGGATATGCCGACCATGCAGCCCAATAACGGCAACGTGCCGGCGAAGATGGTTCAGTAACTGCCAGGTAGTTTCAACTTTTTCTGGCCCTGCGGAGCGCAATGCAAGCGTCTTCAATAGCCCAGAGAAACGGTTAGGGTTGGACACTCTGAAATTGCAACAGCCCAACTGGAGGCACCGCTGTGCCGTGCCTTCGGTAACTTCCGAACGGTCTCGCCGGCTATGGAATGCCGGCGCGTTTGGGTACATCGACATCTTGTTCGCAGGTGCAACCTGCTACCGCCGCCCACGCGCCATCATCGTCAGTCGCCTCCGCACGCCGGCCGGCCTCTCCGTGTCGATAAGGATGTCCCGAACGATTCATCTGTATACCGGGTCCTTGCAATTGTTCGCAGCCGAAAACTCGCTCGTCGTCCGCTCCTTTCGCCAGATTGCTTTGCCCGCGCGTTTCGGATGTTCCTTGAAGTGCTGATTGCGCTCTGCGAAATAGCGGTCAATTGCCACCTTTGCAGCATCCACGGACGCGTAGTCACTATTGTGGATGATGGCTCGCGCCATGCCGCTAAAGACTGACTCGATGACATTCAGGAATTGCGCACTTGCGGGCAGCGGCGCCAGTTCCAGAATCGGCTGATGACGCGATTGCGCTGACTCATTGTGGTCGGAGATGAACGCCAACAGCTTCTTCGAAAGATGCCAGGAGGCTGCGTCCCACGAGAGGTATAGCTTCCGCATCACACCGTACTCGTCGAGCAAGGCAGTTGCCATGCGAATCATCTCATCGGTGTTCTTGGCCGTGGAATAGAAATGCGTCACCTGGTTGGACGACAACTCCAGTGCGGCCGTGCAAATCAGACACCCCTTCGATTTCTGCCTTTGCGGAACATTCGGCTGAACATCGGGGGCCGCCAGCACGCGGCCCGGCTTCATAGTGACGGAGAAGGGCCCAAACTCGTCGATAGAGAAGAACCGTTCGTCTGGCTGGAGGTTGGCCAGAACCGACCGGATGATGTCAAGTTTTTCCCGATAATTGGGGTCGGTGCTTGTGAGGACAATCTTGGCCGATTTCCAGCGATAGCCGGCGTGCCGCATTATCGACCGGATAGCGTCCATGCCCGCATGATGCCCACGCACCGCCAGCACTCGCCGCAGGTCGACCATTTTCCATGTGGTCCTGTTAATGCCTGATGCAGACGGTGGCTCGTGCAACAGGGTGAAAACCGCGCTCTTCAGCGCTTCGTCGTCCTCCCTGCGGGAGCGGTTCGTTTTTGCGAACAGTGACTCCAACCCAGCTGCCTTGTAGTCGCCGATGTACGTGCGAACGGATGCGCGGCTAATGGCGAGATGCGTCGCGATTTCACGTAAGGAAAAACCTGCTTCGTGTGCCAGCACGGTAAGCGACTTATGGCGCTGGTTCCTTGATACCGGCAACAGCATTCGCATCAGCCTGTCCTGTTGCCCGCCATCCTCACCTGCTGGCACAGAAACGAGTCCCTGTTCGACTTGATACATCCAGTTCTGCCATCGCTGTCGGCTCCGCTCAGCAGAGCCTATCTTCGGAGATTCGACAACACCCCATGTGCGCAATCGACGCCCGCCTGCCTCTTCGAGTTCCTCCGTGTCGTCCTCGCTAAACAAGCGGGCCAGGAACTGCGCTGCCCCGCGCTCCGGAAGTGCACGTACGATGCGTTGGACCGCTGACCATGGCACTGCCAGTTTTCGGCGGCGGGTGGCATCTCTCGTATTGTCGGTGACCCGGCAGTAGCCTAGGGGCAACTCGAAGTGGACCATTTTCCGGACAGTGTTCCGGCTCATGGCCTCGACTTTTGCGACATACCGGATGGATTCGCCCTTTTTGAGAACCCGCGCTCGGATACGGGTCCACTCTTTGATATCTGAGTACATGGGCAGCCTCCTCATCTGGGCCGCATCGAAAATAGCATGACCCTATCGGTGGCCACAAGACGGCAAGGGCGACCGCAGAACTATTGAAACGCAGCCAGCGTCTTGATGAAATTTCGCTTGGCACGATAAGCCTTCCGGATTTCATCGAGTTCTATGGTGAACAGCGCGTGCTCGCTCAGTTCTGCTCTCAACCGGCCGATGGCCCGTACGATTCCAGCAGCCTCGTCATATCGCGCGTTCCGTGTGCCATTTTCCGCCGATATTGGCAGTAAGCGGTGGTACAGCGCAATGGCGTCGTGCGGATGGGTCTTCGCGCGAACCGCCGCCACCGTTGCCCACATGTTTACCGCTACTGGACCTCCGCAGAACGCCTCCCATGCGGCCTCACTTTCGTGCTCGGCGAGAAAAACCTTGACCAGTTCGGTACGGCTCGGCGTTTGCCAGTGGCTGCGCTTCGCTTTGGACGGAGCCTCTTCCGTGCGGACAAGCTCCCACATATGCTTGAGTGCGCGCTCGCGCGTTAAATCGTACCGACCGGTAGCCTTGGCGACATCCATTAGCGCTGTGAACGCTTCGGCAACGGGACGCGACTCGAAGCGCCGCCAGGCGAACGCATCGGCTTTCTCAAAATCCTTCCGCCGCAAGTACTCGGCTATACAGAAATCAAGTAGCCGCACATCTGTGTTCTTTCCTGACTCCCTAAGCCCGAGCTCCACCCAGGTCAGCCCTTCATCGGGCCGCCCATGCTTTGCACAAAGCTCCGCGACCAGCAAAAAACGGTACGGACTCGATAGGTCCTTCGAACGAATGCGAATCAGTGCGTCGACGTCACCATCGAGTTCCGCGAGCCTCTCCATCGCCCGCTCAAGTCGCATCCGCAGCGTGTCGAACGACCTACGAAATTCATTGCTCGGCGCGAGTGACGGTAGCGCGTCCCATCGATTCACAACAAGCTCGCGGTACCTGCGCAGTCCGGTGTCGCCCAACGGTTCGGTGTAAGCTGGCAACACATCGTAGAACGTGTCCCATACTCCTTCCGTCTGGTAGCGAAACAGGCGCTCGGCGAGTTTCACCGCATCCGGCCGCGTCTGCTGGCAGGCTGCTAGATGAACAGATGCAAGCTCCATGATTGCCGGCATGACGTCACCGCCAGAGTCATCAATCTGTTCGAGACTCTTTTCCGCACCGGCAATCGCCAGTTCCGCGAGCTCGACTACCTGCGCCGCATTCGGCCCTGCGAGATGTTGGCGCAGCATATCTGCGAGCGACATCAGGCCGTCCCCATACGCTCCGGATTCCCGCCAGTCAAGCGGTCGCGAAATGCGCGTTGCCTGACGCACCGCTGCCTTCATGCCAGGCAAGTCGCTGGCGGTTGCCGCACGCGCAGCGAAGAGCAGCTTGTCGCGCAGCGTCATGTCACGCTCCACCGCTTCAAGCAACAACTCCTGCAGACTTTCCTTGTTCAGTGCCGCCACGTATTCGCGGATTTGCTCTTCGTATGTCTTTCGCTTCTTGCGCGGCTTTGCCGGCTCGGTTTCGTCGACATGAAACACTTCCTCACCCGAATTTTCGAGCCATGAAAGCGCGACCGCAACAGTATGCTTGCAAAAAATGCCGTCGCCGCCCACTGGACAGTCGCACTCGTATGTCAGCTCTCCGTCATCGCCAACGCCAAGTTCGACGCTGTATCGATGCGTGCCGCGCACACTGGCACGAAGCACACCGTCATGCTCCTCAAGGCGCGATACCACGCCGTCGTGGAAATAGGCTTTGCCCCGAGCGAAAGTTTTCAGGTCAGCGAGCGATTGGACCTCGTCGAGGGTAATGATGTCTGTAAACGGCGACTGGCGAGACGCGGCACACATTGGTATTTTCTCTACGTGAGTCAACGCACAATTCTATCTCGCTGGCAGCGCGGCGCTTGGCCAGGCGGTGCCGTTTTCGCCACATCGGACCACTGCGTACACTGGCAATCGACACCCCGGATTGGGGGCGCCAGATTTCGCACCGGGCGCACGCGAACTACAACTTATCGATGTCGACCTTGACCGCAAGCCCGACTGATTTCAGCCTTTCCTCAATATGGTGGCACTCGGCGTTACGCAATAGTCCGCTGACGCTGATATTCTCGTCTAATAGGTCCCAATGCAATCCCCCGCCGGGTGCGGAAATCCGGACCGTTTTTTTTTGCTGAGGCGTCGCCGCCAGCAAGTTCGGATACGGTCGCCAAGAGACGCGCAGCGTGCGGCCGTCCTTCAGGTGGACAGTGAAACTGTTCTCCTTCACGATTACTGCGATTGCAATCGGTCGGACGCGATTTATCATCTCGTCATCCTTCAAGCCGCGTCTTGGACGCTCGAGGCAGCAGCATCCAGTTACGAAAAGCGGGCATCGGCGGTCCAACTTGCGTGAGCCTTTGCATAGCTGGGCCTAGTGCAGGTACCTGCTACCAAGCCAGCAGGGCCCGCAACCGTTCCATAAGCCAATCGGTCTCCAAGCGCGCCAGCCACCCCTTGCGTTCAATACCTCTCCTCATACGTTTGAGGGTAACGTCGTGCGAATGCATGGGAAATTTGGCCGCATCTTGCAGGGTCTTTTTGATGAGCTGCTGCGCGAGGTCCTCGCACATGTCCCAGCGGACCCACCGTTCTTCCGCAGTCAAGCCGACGATAAGCCTACCGTCAATCCAACGCCCCGCAATTTTTGGTTGCGTTCCTGAAAGCAGGGCGGGCGTGGGGTCCCACGGAAAGTCGGGCGATACGCACGCGGTTAATCGCTCATCGCGGTGGCGCCTCTCAGCGTCGCGCATCAAGTCCCTGACGCTGATGTCTTCGTCGAGTTGACCCCATCGCAGTACAGTGCCCGACGCAGAAATGCGGAAATCGCATCGCTGCTCAGGGGTTGCCACCCAAAGTTTTGAAAACCTCCGCAAAGGAATTCGTAGTGTGCCCCCGTCTTTCAGAAAGACATTCAGACTATCGTCTTCCACATTTGCTCTGGTTGCTATCGGTCGAATGTGACTTATCATGACACCGCTCTTTAGTGGCCAGCGCTTTGCGCGACGAGGTGAGCGATAACTCGCTTCGCAACTTCGAGAAAGCTCTTGGGTTTGCCGCCGGGGACCGTTTCTGATTGCAGAGCGGTGCCCGGAGCAGCGACAATTCGAATCTGAACGTACTCACCGACGACCGCGATTTGCACGCACGCTTCAGGTGTCGCTTGGTCATCCCCGACCGCTTGTCGCTCAACGAAAAGGCTGAATGTGCGAACGTCGGGGTATGGTCCCAGGGGCCATTCATATCCATACGCATGCAGTGCCGTAGACGCTCGGTCCCACAACCGCTTCCGCGGGTCCACGCCGGTCGCAGCCTTGTAAAGCGGGTCAACGCCTGTTGGTTCAGCTTCGTGATAGCCCTCATACAGTGTTACGGAAGTGCGGGACCACTCTGCCGCCCAGGCCTCAGCCATTCGACTTATTTTTTTGAATCCATCCGCAGTCCTGAGCGTGTCCAGCGGACTACGGTCCCGGAGGCTTTCACGGGGTGATGTTAGAAAGTCTAGGCGCGCGTCCGAGGGAGCGGTCGCAATTATGCGGCAAATTTCGTAGACGCTCCTTCGTTGACTTGGCGGGACGGCTAGGAGAGCTGGGAAATACTCCACTCCGTCGACCTCGATTGTAAAAATACCGTCGTCTGACCGGAGCGTGGCGAGCCTTCGCGCGGTCAGGCCACCCCGCTTGAGAAATTCGCATTTTGGTATCAACTCGCCGTTCGCAATCATTTCGCGCCGGGAAGTCAAAGCTTGCTGCCAAAGGTCCTCGCGCACGATATCCTCGCTGACATCTTCGCCAGCCTCAAGGTAAGCTTCCAGGACGATGTGCTCGATACGCGCGATGACCTCATCTGGCAAGTGTGCAAACTTGATGCGGTCCGTCGCCGCTAGCCTGAAGTTGTTCGCGGCAATTTTGCGTACAAGCATTGACGCCACAAATTGTGCGATATCGAACTCCGCGTCTATCCGCCGCATCGCAAGGGACCAGCCGCTGTTAGCCATTTAGGCTCCTGAGTTAAACGACAAAGCGATTTCCGTATTTTCATGTTCCTGACCGCTTGCGCTCGTAAGAAACGCTTCTGCTTCCAACCTGTATCTTTCGACTTATGCGGCGTCGCCCGGTGTCTACTACCGCAAGCATTGGCACCTGCGTTGTTCGGCCTGCGTTGTAGTCACGGGCGAGCTCACCGGGCTCAACATCGATTTTCAGCTTTCGGAAGACTTCCGCTGCGATTTCTTCAAAAGTCGCAGTGGGCGCGAGTTGCCCGGTGTACCGATTCAAGCGCGTCTTCACGTAGATTCCCAAGCCTACGCGGACAAGCTTGCGCGTCTTGACGAATGTACGTAGAACGCGCCCCAACTGAGCTGGACTTCCCAGACCTGCTAGCTCAGAGCGGAGAATGACAACCCCCTCACATCCAGCAATGAAAGCCGTGACCCGGTTCTCAACTTTCATCGTGAGACCTTTTCTCGAGAGCGCCACGACGTTTTCTTCTGGAAGTAAGTCTCTTACCGTGGCCATTGCCGCATTGTCGGGGCGTTCAATGAAAGCGGGAAGGACCGGCCCGCTGCACTGCGGCTGCTGTATCAGTCGCAGAAACAATTCGCGGCAAGCCACTCTCGTAACTGTTGGCGTGCTCTCGGCGCGCCTAGTGCGGTGTCCGAATCTGTGTGCAAGAAATGCTGCTCAAAGTCCGATGGCACTCCCCAGGCCTCGTCATCGAGAGCTAGCCAATTGGTCAGGCCGTGCTTCACAGCATGGCGAATGACGGTCATGGTCTTCGCCGTTCCGTCTTTGATTTCGCCTAAGCGCGGCGGTGTGCCGAGCGTCGTGCCGACAACCCTGCAGCGGAGGTGGTCAGGTAAGAGAGCGATGGTCTTTTCGGCGCCAAGCGTCTGCAGCCAAGATGTGGTCACAATGATTTGCACTTGCGACCATGGCACAAGGACGTCCGCAAGATAGGGGGCATACTCAAAGGTCGGTCGGCCCGAATCCAATGTGACGACGCCGTGGTTATCAACAAGGCCGTGCCCGATATTTAGCACACCACCGTAGCTGAGGTAGAGTGTCGGAGCATTCGAGACCAAAGTGTCGTGCTGCTCGCATATCATCGTCCTCTCCTTTGTTTGCGGACGCGACGTAGTTCCATTGGAATACCCGACGCAGATACCCTCGAAGGGACATCAGCGGCGGCCAGCACAAATGCCAACGCGCTTCGCTGCTTGGCCGCCCGCGCTCTGTCGTCGCGCGGGTTCAGGATTGCCCTAGAAAATGCGCTACAGAGAAGGCGAAAGACGTCGCGTTTCGAAATCCCGGTTTCGCCTCGGCGTGTCAAAGCTTTCCGGCGCTTCGTCAAATGTCGCTTCAGCAGGCGCGCCAACTCCTTAGCAAGACCGCATAGCGCGTAGCCAACAACGCGGGAGGTTTCGGCACCGATGCGGGGCTGACGTCTCCGCCGCTTAGGCATCATGCTGGAAACTCCGGAGTCGAGGCCCCGGCGGCGGAGGAACTTCGCGGCCCCAGCATTTTTTCAAGGCGGCTACCCGCCGTGCTCAAGTACGCGTCGGACGAGTGTAGCCATTGGTCAAAGTCCAGGTACAACACAAACGAATACCTGCTCAAAGGCTCAAGCAGCCGTGCTTTGACGGCGGAGCCGTCCATAGCTTCTGACGCATGCCGTTTTGGCCGATGTAACCGATTTGTCGACATGACGTCGGTCCGACTAAGCTGACCCGCAAACTTGCGCATGGGGGCAATACCGCACTGGCGGCCACGCCTAAACCGCGAGTCCGGTTGAAGCGACTCCTGCTTCGGCCGCGTCCACTTCCGAATCTTGACCGCCTCGCAAACGAAATATTTCGACATAGCGTGCGACCAGATTGGACCAATCCTGCTGAATATGTGCGTGGAACAAGGCACCGCCGTTGGCCAAGCCTTCGACCTCCTCATCAGCTAGGAGTCTGCGCGGCAGAACGATATGTCATCCAAATGGATGGGGTAAACGTTGTTGAATGATGACGACCAGCTATCTCCCCTACAA
>NZ_JNFG01000207.1 GCF_000729995.1 Caballeronia sordidicola
GGTCGGCAGCGTCGCACATGATTTCAACAACCTGCTGATGATCCTCTCAACCAACGTCCAGATTGCCCGGCGACGCGGCGCGACCGGGCTGGATCGCGAGTTGTCGGCCATGGAACGTGCGCTAAAAAGCGGCCAGTCGCTGACGCGCCAGTTGCTGGGCGTCGCCCGCAAGCAGCCGTTGCGCAATGAGACCATCGCGATCGGCAAGTGGCTGCCGGCCTGCCGCGAACTGCTGAAGGCGTCGCTGGGCGCAAAGCTGGCGCTGAATCTGGAAACGAGTAACGACGTGTGGCCGGTTCGCGTCGATGCAGCCGAACTCGAGCTTGCGCTGATCAACGTGGCCGTGAACGCGCGTGACGCCATGCCGAGCGGCGGCACGTTCTCGGTACGCGCCGACAACGTGCGCTTTCGGCACGAGGACGGTTTTCCGATCATCGGCGAATTCGTGCAATTGACACTGGAGGACACGGGCGCGGGCATGGGTCCGGAGGTCCTCGGCCGCGCGTTCGAACCGCTGTTCACCACCAAGTCCAAAGGCATGGGCACCGGGCTGGGCCTGCCGCAAGTGTTCGCGTTCTGCGAGCGCGCGGGCGGCGTGGCGACCATCGACAGCGCGCTCGGCGCAGGCACATCGGTCAGGCTCTATCTGCCGCGCGCGAGCGCTGTCGTGGCGGAATCCCCTGCCGCAAATCACGACACAGCCGCGGCCGGCGAATCGCACGGGCTGCGCGTGCTGCTGGTGGAAGATAACGAAGAAGTTGCGGCAGGCACCGAAGCGTTGTTGTCGATGATGAATCACCACGTCACGCATATCTTCAACGCGGACGGCGCGATCGCCGCGCTGGAGGCGGCCCGTCGCGACATCGCCAATGGCGGTGCGTTGCCATTCGACGTCGTGCTCTCCGATATCCACATGCCGGGCAAATTGAACGGCATCGACCTGGCCGAGATCCTGCAAAGCTGGACGCCGCGTATGCCGGTGATCCTGGTGACGGGTTATGCGGAAGAATTGGACCGGGCGCGTCAAGTCGATGCGCGCGTATTGTCCAAACCGTTTGATATCGCCCTGCTCGATTCGCTTCTGCAAGCCATTCGCGAAAACCTGAACGCGCACGCCGTCAATCGCGAACACGGCGAAGCGCCGCATTGAACCGGGCGCCTTTTCCACATGGTTTGTAAAAATATCCGCTCGCCGATGGGCATCGGGCGGGATCGCCTTGGGCCGTGGACGGCGTCGCCGCGCGTACGCGTGCGACCCGGCACGCGAGTTGCGAGCTTGAAGTGGGAATGCGGCGAATCCGTCTGACGCGTCGCAACAATCCAGGCCACCCAGGAGGCAGCCATGCGTCACACAGTTATTGGTATCTTCGATACCTACGACCAAGCCGAAGTGGCGCGTAGCGCACTTGTTGCGTCGGGTTTTGCTCGTTCCGACATCGAACTCCAGGCCGCGCCCGAACCTTCCTCGCCCGGTGACCCGGCGCTTGCGCCCGGCGCCAGCCAGCCGCCCGAAACCGGCGGCGTGCTCGCGAATATCGAACGCTTCTTTTCGATGCTGTTCGGTGGCCGCGATCAACCGCCCGAAGTGGCGCATTACTCCGAAGCGGTGCGGCGCGGGGCGGTGCTGGTGGCCGTCGATACAGCCACCGAAGCACGCGCCGACACCGCGCGCCAGACACTCGCTGAACAGGGTGCAATCGATATAGACGAACGCGCGGCCAGCTGGGGCACGCTGAATCACTCACGCTCGGCAAACCCGGTAGCGGCCGATGCTGACCAACGCGATCACTCGCTGCTTGACGAACTCGGTCTTGGCTCGGGCAGCGCCGTGCCGGGACGTGCGCCGGTCAATCCGCCGGCAGATCCGCTTGACCCCGTTCGCGCCGATGCCATCCGGGCGCGCGCTTATCCGCATGCGGACCGAGACGATCCGGCTGTGCTGCCGCTCGACCCGATCAGTCCGGTCGGCCGCGATGTATCTGCCGGCAGCAGCGATCCGACGACCAGCGACGCGGTCTGGCGGAACGCGCAAGCAACAGCACTGCGTGCAGCGGGCGCGGAAGATCCATTGACCGGAACCACTCCCGCGCAGGGTTGGCGCGCTGTCGATCCGCTCGATGAAACCGAAACGTCGGCTCGTGTGGGTGCTGCCGGTTCCATGGGCGCACCGGTTCCCGGTACGTTGAGCCAAACCAGCGATTCGGCGCTAGGCACACATGCAGGCACGCGAAGCACGATGCCGGACGAATATATGGAGTACGAAGACGAGTTCCGCACGGACTACGAGTCGAAGTACGCGGCGTCGGGCACGAGTTACGAAGAGTATGAGGAAGCGTATCGATACGGCGCCTCAGCCGCCGGCGACGAGCGTTATCACCGCCGCAACTGGGACGACACCATGGAAACCGAATTACGCCACGACTGGGAAGGCCGCAGTTCTGGCGGCCATGACACGTGGGAGCGCTTCAAGCTCGCGGTGCGGCATGGCTGGGAGCGTGTGACGGGGCATCAACATCACCTGTAGCCCTTCTTAGTTCTCGTTGTTGAAACGCCAACGGCCCGCTTTAGCGGGCCGTTGGCGTTTTGCAGCCTAAACCGTCGCAAGGCGCTGAACCCACGCGACGTATTTATCGACGAAATTTTGCAGGAACTTGCGCGTATCTTCGCTCACGATCGTGCCGCTGGCATCAATGCGGTTTATATCGTGCTTGACGAACCTCTCCGGCTGACCCATGAGCGGCACATCGAGATAAGCGAGCACATTTCGCAGATGCGCCTGCGCGAGCGCCGTGCCGGTCGCGCCCGGCGACGTGCCCAGCACCGCGCCCGGCTTGTTGCCCCACACGCTGTGACCCCACGGCCGCGACCCCCAGTCCAGCGCATTCTTCAGTACGCCGGGAATCGAGCGGTTGTATTCCGGCGTCACGAATAGCAAGCCATTCGCCGCCTCTATCTTTTGCTTGAAGGTTCGCGCAACTTCGGGAAAGTCGCCGTCGTAATCCTGGCTATAAAGCGGCAAGCCGGCGATATCCAGGAACTCGAATGAAAAATCCGGCGGCGCAAGCGACACAACCGCATGCGCAAGCTGCTTGTTGAACGACTCTCGGCGAATGCTGCCGACAACAACCGCAATCTTGTAGGTCATGGCTTGTCCCGGTGACGAATGAAGCGGAGCAATGAACTGCACCGCGAAATATGCCGTGTAGCAGCCGACGCATCATAGGCGCTCGACCGGGATGAAAGCTATCCGAAATGGGGTGGATTGACGCGCTGACCGGCATCTGGCGGTGCACGTTTCTGGTCGCTTCCTGCTTCGAGATGAGCGTTTCGATGAATACCGGGCGACAGGCCCGCTGCAAGCCATTTTCGAGATGATTTCCACAAAGTTGTCCACAGAAACTGTGGACAACTTTGTGGATGTTTAATAATTAGCACTAAACCGCCCTAAGCTTGGCGGAATAGGCCTAGGTGTGTGGCGAAGAGCGGCAAGAGCGCGGTTATCGCCAGCGGCGGGTCAGAAGTTATTGACCGAAAAACACGTTGCATTGAGACGGCGGGCCTTGGCACGTCGATGACTGTGAATTGGCGTTGGCGGCAGCAGCGTTGGCGGCGCCTGCCGCAGCGAACAAAGCAACAGCGGCGAAGAGGGAAAGCATGCGTTTCATGAGACACCTCGGTGAGTTGGCAACGATCGGACCGGATCGGTGAACCGAGAATATCGATGAAGCAAACACAGGAAAATACCGGTGTAAGGAATTGATCCTTACCGGAAACGTAATGATGGCGGTGCTGAGCGGACGGCCAAGGGGAACATTCACTTTCGTGCGGCTGAAAGAAACGTCACATTCATGCACGATCCACAACAATATGTTTTCTCAATCGACATTGGTCTCCGATAGCGACGTGAATAGACTGCTTCACATCGATGGCGTAGGACGCGCCGTCTCCAAACAGTCAAGGGTTCATCATGAAACGCGCGCTTATCGGAAGTTTGTTCGTCGCCGTGCTGGTCTCATCGGCACCCGTCTTTGCACAATCCACTGACGCCGTTCAGCAAAGCGCTTACGCGCCGAGAACGCGGGCCGAGGTGAAGGCCGAACTGATCGCCGCGCAAAAGAGCGGTGAACTCGACGCGATCCACACGGAAAGTTATCCCCAGTTGTTGCCGTATCAAACCGCGCGCTTTGAACGTGTCACATCGGGTACGGATACGACCGTGACGCAAGCGAACGGCACGGGCGTGAACACGCAATAAGCGCGGGATGGAGCAACGCGGCGGATTGCATTGCTGATGCGGCGTTATCTGTGGAAACTGGCTCAGAGTGCAGGCGGTCGACCGCGGGCGGAAAGGTGTACGCGTCTAACGTGTCTTGTGTGAGAAAGGCCCATCGGGGCTCGCATAGGGATTAGTTTCCTTCCGGCGTTCCGGCCCGTTCGAGTCTGAGAATCCCGCCTGGTCGCGCAAGGGCGTAGGCGAAGGTGAACTTTTGCCGGGTTTGGCATCAGGCCTGATGTCGTCAAGACCTTGCGCCCACTCGTCGAGCATTCGTTTGGCCACATCCTGAAAGCCCGGGAAACGATCAGCACACTCTCGTACAAGGGGCAGGACACCCTGCACTGCCGCAGTAACGCGCTCCACGCTATCCGTCATGTCGGCCGTAGTCAGGCCCAGCCACGCGCCGCCGTACCGTACAAGCGCTTTACCCGACGCCCATACGCGCTTGCCGTACAGAGGCAGCGCCGGCAAATTCGTCCTGTAGCGCGGATAGACCGTTACCGTGACGATGTCATAGACGGGTGCCAGGCGAACGTCCTTTGCGCTCGTGTACGTCACAGCGAAATTCTTCAGGTGTGCGTCCGCATTTCTCAGCGCAATGTTCAAGAGGTGCAGCGTAAAGAGCTTGCGGGCGCTGTCCTTGACGTTGTCGCCAGGGCTGAATTCCTGTGTCAGTTTAGCCAGGTCTTCGAGGGTCCCCTTGCGATACTTCTCGAGAGGATCCAACCCCTTCAACGCGCAATAGTCTTCGACAGCCAGCCACTTCCCGTCTTTCGTGCGGTCGAATCGGCCGATAGCGAGGACCTGACCGTCATCCGAGAGCCTCGTTTCCGGAACCTCCAGTCCAGCTTGGCGCGCGACCTCAAGGCAAAGGTATTCGTTGACGGATAGCCAAGGAATATCGTCGAAACCCGTCTTCAGGATGAATTCTTCCGTCCAGACGGTTGCCTTCTCGCCGGGCTTGGACAGCGCCTTCGGCATGACTCCCGAGATGCCCTGCGCGACTCCCTCATCCATAAGCTGCAGGAGGTTCTCGCGCGAGTCAGTGGATGCGAGCAGATCCGACATCTTCACATTGCCTCCGGCCGCTCCGGGCAAGGTGCCGCGCGGCACGACCTGAACCCGCCCAATACTGTTTGCCCCCGTCAGTGCAAGCAGACCCATATCGGTCACATCCGCATGGGGACCCAGCGTTTCGCGGATGCGGTCTTTCTTGTAGCCCTCAGGCAGGTTCATCTGAAAAAACGGGTGAAGTCCTTTTTTCCAGACATAGGACTCGGCGCGAACCGGCATCAGCAGCGAAACGAGGCTCTCCGCGGAGACGTCAGGCAGGTAGGTGAACACGCCACTGCCCGCCTCTTCCGTCAGGGTGCCAACGAGCTTCGAATCAACGTAGACGTCAAGGACGGGGCCGTTCATTTGGAAGCCTTGCCGGTACCGGTTTTTATGAGGCGCTGGCTCGCGCCGAGCCGGACCCGCTTCCTCGAGATGGAGGCACGATCTTCGTCCGGCTCGTTCAGTACGTCATCAAGCGTCCGCCGATGCCCAGCCGGCCGCACGAATGTCTCAAGTCCAACCGCATTGAACAGGCTCAGCATCTTGACTGCGCCCAACTCGGCCAACGCACCCGTCTCAAAAAGGCTGATGCGTGCACGCTGAACGCCGCTGCGCTGCGCGACGTCCTCCTGAGTCAAATTCGCCTCGATTCTGGCCCGTTTAAAGGCTTCGCCCAACTCGGCAAGGTTCACGTTCAATATACCTTACATTAACCACAATTTCCGTCTTAATGTATTCTATACGAAATATTATCGCCATGCAGGTTAATGTTCAATATAAAAAACGTAAAGTGCAGATTGGTAGTTTGTGTTCTTTATATTGAACATAATGGCGCAACCCGGGGCACTCGGATAGCCTCTTCGGGCTGATCGAAGACCGTTGCAACAGCATTTCCCGCCGATGGAATGCCCATATGCTTCCCATCGCAACAGAGCCGGATCTTTCGATACGCGCAATCACGTCAATCACCTCAACGCGGCAAGGCACGCCGTAACCGTGACAAGCGAGATGACCGTGGAAAACAGAATGGTGCTGGACGTCACCGCCGCTTCCCGCTTATAAAATTCCGCCAGCATGAACGGCCCCGTCCCCGTGGGTAACGCGCTGAGTATGACGGCAGTCTTCGCCCACAACGCCGGCAGCGCGAACACGTGAAACGCCAGCCACCACGTGAGCAACGGTTACGCAACGAGCTTAGCCAAGACCAGCATCGTGGTGGTTTTCACCGCGCCGCCTTCCGACTTCTCGCCAAGGAAACAGCCCGAGCGCAACGAGTGCGCACGGACTTGCCGCTGCGCCCCGCAACTTGAGAAACGTGTCAGCACTGCCCGAGAGTGTGAGTCCCGTGCCGCTGCATAACCAGCCCGCGAACGGAGCAAACAACAACGGATTGGTGACCAGCGACCTGACCACTTTGCCCATCGTGGCGACCCGCTTCTTCTCCCTCTGCAGACCCAGTTCGACCAACACAATCGCCACGGCGAACAGCACGCACACCGTCATGATCGTTGCAATCACCGCGGGCGCGAGACTCGCATGACCGAACGCAAGCATGCATAACGGCAAGCCGATAAAACCCGCATTTGGATACGCGGCGTTGAGACCGTCGAGGCTGGCATCGGCGAGATCACGCGACTGCTTCAATCGAATCAGCACCGTCAGCAAAGAAGAGCCAAGAGCATAGCGGCCGAATCCGCTTGCCACAGAGTGAACTTCATAAAGGTGAGCGATTTCGGGAGCTGCGCGAGGTGAGTTGCATGACCTCTCAAAAACTCACGCTTGAGGCAATTTGCAAGTATCGCTAACTAGATCGAAAAGGTAACCAGGCCTCAGCAAGTGCTTGAGGTATACGGCTGTGAGCCTTTATCTATAAGGCTTTCACGACTTTCGTTCTTCATCGCTTTGAGATCGTCATTGAGATCTTACGGGTGATACGCGACACAAACTCGATGCTCCGCTCGCGTGAGCGTGAAGTGAGAGACGGGTGAGCGACGCTATAGGTGAGGTTATCCGGGAGGGTGATCCTGCGATGTTGAGAAAGCACATGAAGAGCGTTGAACAAGTCTCGCGGCGTGCTGCGTGCGTCAGGTTAAAGCGTTCTCTATCAACGAGTTGCGGCCTGTTGTTAAAACAGTTGATACGGGTGAAGGTGAGCTTTAAGTCCCTGCTGCCCGGGCTTTCCGATGACTTGATCACGCTATAGGTGAGGCTATGCGGGACTCGATGCAACGGAACGAAGCTTGCTCATACAAGCGACGCGTACCGCTTAAACACAACGAGGACCATCATGAAATTCAAACGTTCCGTCACCATCGGCACGACGGCTTTGCTGGTGATCGGCGGACTGGGCCTGCTGGCTGCATGCACAATGGCCGGCAGCAACAAGAGCGGTAACGCGCATGTGCCCGAGCCTGCGAAGCCGGTCGATCTCGATCGTTACCTGGGGCATTGGTACGAATTTGCGCGCTATGAAAACCGCTTCGAACGCGGCTGCGAAGCAGTCACGGCGAACTATGCGAAGCGCGATGACGGGCTTGTATCGATCATCAATTCAAGCCGGAACGGTGGAGTGAACGGAGCATCCAGGTCGGCCGGAGGAAAGGCGAAGATCGTGCCGGATTCGAACAACGCCAAGCTCAAGGTATCGTTCTTCGGACCGTTCTACGTGGGCGATTACTGGATACTCGATCACGCCGATGACTACACATGGTCCATCGTCGGCGAACCGAGCGGCAAGTACCTGTGGATCCTGACGCGTGAAGCGAAACCATCGGCGGAGCAACGCACGGCGTTGGTCAATCGCGCACGCGCGCTCGGCTACGACGTGACATTGCTGCGGGAGACACTGCATTGAAGGCATCGCGCGTGGACCTTTGGGAAGCTCATGCTGCAAGCTCATGCGCGAGATGCTCAAGTCCCAATCAAGTCCCCAATCAAGCGCCAATCAGGAAACGTTCCTTGTTGCGCCCAGCCAGCCACGCTGGAGGACGTCCACGTCCGCTCCATGTTTCGCCGGTCTTTGGATTGCGGTACTTCGGCGGCAGCGGCGCCTTCGTGGCCGGCCTGCCGCGCCTCGCAGAAAAGCCCAGCTCTTCGGCAGTCAGGTCGTAATCGACAATCTTTTGCTTGATATCCTCGATCACAACCGCGATTTCGTTCTGCTGTGCAATCGCAACTTCCTTATGCAGTTTTTCGAGTTGTGCGGTCAGTTGCTTGTAGGTGGCCATAAGCTTTTCTCTGGGTTCGGCATGCGCCCGAATTGGACATGGCGTGATAACGCCAGTCATCGGTTCTTACTCGTCACTGCTTAGTCGTCGATGGCGTCATACAGATGGCGCTCGAACACGGCTGCCATCGGGAAGGGTTCCATGCTGCGTCGCTGGATCAGCATGATGCCGATCATGTTTTCAACCGGATCGGCGAACCAGCTCGTGCCGTACGCACCGGGCCAGCCGAACGAACCGGCAGAACGATAACCGAGCGTGCGTTGTTGCGCTGGATCGTCCACGATGGCCAAGCCCAATCCAAACCCTTGGCCCGCCCACAGAATCTGACCGAACGCGGGAATGCGGCGCTGATCACGCGACAGGAAATTCGTGCGCATGAGATCGACCGACTGATGCGACAGCAGACGCGGACCGCGCGCGCGTTCATCGGCGTCACCTTGCAGACGGCCGCGGCCGAGCAGCAGGCGCGCGAAACGCAGATAGTCGTCGGCAGTGGAAACAAGGCCGCCTCCACCATTTTGAAAACGCGCCGGGTTGGCAAAGCGGCTCGATACCGGATGATCTTCCACCACGCGTTGTCGCGTGGCAGGATCAATGGCATAAGCCACCGACAAGCGTCCGAGTTTTTCCGGGGGCACCACGAAGCTTGTGTCAGCCATTGCGAGTGGCTCGAAGATACGCGTACGGAAGAACGCATCAAGCGACATGCCGCTGATGCGCTGGATCAGCGCGCCGAGGACATCGGTGGAGATGCCGTAGTGCCAGCGCGTGCCGGGCTGGAACATCAGGGGTAGTTCGGCCACGCGGTTCAGCCATGCCCCTGGATCAACCGATGCCTCGACGCCGTTGAAAACGCTGCCGTAGGCGTCGGCTAGCGCGCCGAACGCGGTGAAGTTATACGCAAATCCGCCACGATGCGTCAGCAGATCGAGCAAGGTGATGGGTGCGCGAGCGGGTTCCGTACTGTCGAGCGGCGCGGTGGGGTCGGTGAGCACTTTGGGATTGGCCAGCTCGGGCAACCAGCGCGTAATCGGATGATCGAGCGCAATGCGGCCTTCTTCCACCAGCATCAACGCAGCGACGCTGGTCACAGGTTTCGTCATGGAAGCAATGCGAAACAGCGTGTCACTCGTCATGGGCGTGAGGGCGTCGCTGTCGCTGTGACCCAGCGTATCGACTCGGGCTATTTCGCCGTTCCGCCAGACCAGGGTGACGCAACCGGCAACGTCGCCGGTCTCGACGAACTGCTGCATCGCGGTACGCGTGCGCTGGAGGCGCGTGGTGCTGAATCCTGCGTCGGACATTCAATCCCTCTATATACGCATATTCTCAGCACATCATTTAAGCACGCCAGCAATTGGACTCCAAGGGAAGATTTACCTCGGGTTGTAACTCGGTGACACAAAAACGGGAAATTAAACCAGTAAATCCTTACACATTCTTTAAACCAGCGAGTAATTCAATCCGATGCTGGCCTCAAGTTGTTCGAGCCGGTCTTTGATTCGCAGCATGCGCGATCGCTGCGCGGGTACAAGCGCATTCAATGCGACCAAATCAATCCTTTTACGCCAGTAAGACAAGGGGATACGGTCATCGGCGGAAATTCTTCCGATTACCCGCTCCAGATGGAGAATATCCGTTTCGATTTGCCGATGATTCATTCACTACTCCAAGGTAGATGTTATTTTTACTTTTATGAAACGAATGTAAGGCAACACACGGAACAGATAACCGTTTCCGGTGTCACAAACTAGATGCTCTGAGTTAGCACAATGCGCGGCCCGCGCCGCCGGAAGAAGGCAGCACAAGCTCTGGAAGGGATTCCTATAGAATATCGGAGTGTGCGGGGTGTTGTATATTCCGCAAATGCGGAACAGTAAAAATGCAATAAGCCGGCGTTCGGGATCGGCAAATTATCCGCATAACAGGAGAAAATGGATGCTTCTTGAAAGCGACCCATACGATCAGGCTGTGAACGTTATATATGAAACGCTTACGCACCCTCGCGCGTGGCATGCCGTATGCGCTGCGATCGCGGGCTTGATTGGCGCCCGCGCAGTCTGGATAACCGTCAGCAATAAGCAGCTTGCTAATATGAATTCCGAAAGTTTCGGAAATCGAGAAAATACAAATTATTACAAGACTCCGGGTAATCAGGCTGCGGAAACGCCTAAAAATCCAATTGAATCGTTTGCGCGCTTCGAATCGGATCAGAAAGGTGCTGATTCCGCGAACATAAAGGCATCGGCACATGTTTCAAGCCGGCATATTCTCGATACCCGCGAATTGCTGATCACGCTGGCCTGCGAGTTTGTATCGGAAAGCGGGCCTCTTATTCCGTCGGAGCCGTGCTGGCTTGATCGCCTGATGCCGCATCTTTCACGCGCTGCACAACTTCAGGACGTGCGTTATTTCGCGACGCCCGAGCTTTTCGCCCGTGTTCCATTTCTAAACGAATGGCGCCAGCCGGCCATGCTCGTCGCGCTGAATGGGGCGGTGCTCCGCCTTAACGACGCAACCAGGCAGATGCTGGGACGAACCAGGTTGGTTCAGGTCATCGACGGCAAGCTTGAATTGCAAGGCGCGGTGCAGCGCCGGATTCTGGACGAATGTCTCGCGGCGGCAGACGTGACGCCGGCTTATCGAATGCTTCGGTTGACGGAAGAGCACCATGGTGAGCCCGCGGTTCAAGGCGCGCTATACGTGTTTTATCACCCGGTCGCAGTGAGCCGCGGGCACGCAGCGCTGCTCACGTTTTATCACCCGGATTCACCGCCTATTGTGGATCCGGATCTGCTCGCGAGCGCGTTCGACCTGACGCCGGCGGAATGCCGCGTGGCCTGTCATATAGCGGAAGGGCGCACGCCCAAGGAAATAGCCAGCCAGACCGGCGTGCAGCACGACACGGTGCGCAAACAGTTGCAGGCGATCTATCAAAAGACGGCAACGAATCGCCAGGTCGACCTGATTCGCCTGCTGCTCAACCTGCCCGCGCACCCGGCGCTGAATTAGAGCGTTGGTTTGCGCGAAGGCCTGGCGTTACTTCGCCTTACACGCGATCAACAGGCTGTTCTGGCCGTTGTCGCTGCTTTGATCGAGGACGTCGTAACTGCCTGCGCACAACGCACGGGCATTTTCCTGGCAGTTACTCCAGCCGCCGTTGGCCGGGCACTGGATCATGCTGGTCGGACGGCCATCGGATGAAAAGAGCGGCGGCGCGCTACTGCACGCGGACAACATCAACGCCGCAGCCGCAGGCGGCAACAGCGCCAGAAAACGCGATGCTCGTACGCTGGAAATCTTCATCCGGAACCCCTTTTAACGCTGTTTTTATTGATCCCACAAGTATGCCATGCGGAGCTTTCGGCTTGCCTCCCTGGCCGTACGGATCGTGCGCTAGAGCAGGACCTTCTTTGGTGCGTTCGCGCTACTTTTGAAGCCCCCAGATGTCGCTGTCGATCATCTCGACGCGGGCGTCGATCTTCGCTTTTACATCGGCGAGCGCCTGGTTGTAGAAATGCGCGCCGATGAGCTTCGATAACTCGTCAAGCCATTCCTTCGCCTCGAACTGCCCAAGCCGGGTGTCGAAGCGCTCTTGCGCCAGGCGCTGCAACTGGTCGATGGCAAGCGCCTCGAGCTCGCGGGACAACACCGTCTTGTTCGTGTCTTTGCTCATGTTTGTTTGCTCATGGTTCAAACGTCTATGCCCAGTGCGACGATCTTCTTGTACATCGTCGCCCGGCCAATGCCAATCCGCTGCGCCGCCTCTGCCACGCGGCCGCCGCTTGCGCGCAGGGCCTCTGAGAGGAAACGCTTTTCGAAACCCGCCATGGCTTCGGTGTAGGACGTCGTATCGGTTTGCTCCGCTGCGCCCGCGGGTTCCGGCGATGCCCCCGCGCTCGCTGCACCCCTGAAGGCGCCGAGCGCACGGGCATCAATATGCTCACTGTCCGACAACATCACCGCGCGCTCCAGCACGTTGCGTAACTCGCGCACGTTGCCCGGCCACGAATACCCGCAGAGCAGGCGCAACGCGTCGTCATGAAGCACGAACTGGCCGGCGTGACGCGGGCGGGCATCGGCGGAAAGCTCCTCGAGCATGGCGTACACCAGCGCTTCAATATCCCCCGCCCGCTCGCGCAACGGCGGCGCGTGAATGGACAACACGTTCAGCCGATAAAACAAGTCCGCGCGAAACCGGCCGCTGGCGACCAGCGCCGGCAAATCCGCCGATGTCGCCGCGATGATCCGGACATCGGTGCGCACGATCCGGTTCGATCCCAGCGGCTCGAACTCCTTCTCTTGCAACACGCGCAGCAACTTGCCCTGCAGCACGAGCGGCATATCGCCGATTTCATCGAGGAAGAGCGTGCCGCCATCGGCCAGTTCGAACTTGCCTACACGGCCTTTGCGATCCGCGCCCGTGTACGCGCCCGCCGCCGCACCGAAAAACTCCACTTCCAGCAAGGTGTCCGGAATCGCCGCGACGTTCACGCTCACGAGCGGCCGCGCGGCGCGCGTGGATGCGCCGTGAATCGCGTGCGCCAGCAGCTCCTTGCCCGTACCCGTTTCGCCGGACAGGAGCACGGGCGAATCGACCTGCGCGGCGCGGCGCGCCTGGCGTTTGACATCGAGGCTCGCGGCGCTCGTCCCCACGAAACTCGCAAACGTGTACTTCGCGCGCCGTGCCTGCGCGAGCGATTGCCGTGTCGCGATCAGTTCCTGCTGCACGCGCGAGTAGTGCGAAAAGAGCGGCGTGAGCGCTTTCATTTCATCGAAGAGCGCGAAACCAATGGCCCCGACCGTCTGGCCGAAATCGTCCTTCAGCGGCAGGCGCGTAACGACCAGCGGCTCGCGATCCGTTTCCAGCAGATCTAGCAGGATCGGCTTGCCCGTTGTCACGACTTCGCGCATCAGGCTGTTCGGAATCACCGATTCGCAATCGCGGCCAATCGCCTCTTGCGGGTCGGAAAACCCGAAGCGCGCCGCGTAGCGTTTATTGATCCAGACGACCCGCGATTCTTTGTCTACGATAAATGTGCCTTCGCTGAAATTCTCGAAGGTCTTGAAAAGCGAATCCATCGCGCGACGCAAAACGTCGCTGTAATCGACGGGGACGTGCGTCCAGTCGTTATGCATCCGGTGTCTCGTGAAGTTTTCTCGATATCGAGACAGAATATCTCGAAACGTGGAAACACGGCAACAATGCTGTGAAACATTGTGTGACCGGCCGTTCGGGTGAATCTGGCGACACGGCGTTGTCTCGATTGGTAGACATTATTCCACGCGCTCGGGGCTCACTGGAGCCGCACCTCCTTGCTGGGCAACGCTTCGTGGTCTTTGGCATGAATGCTGCATAGAGGGCGCACCCATTTCCGGACGGCTATTGCTACTGCGCCCGGGCACACAACAACTAACGGAGACTTAATGTCGTTCATCATCGTCCTCGGCGCCCTGGCGTTCCTCATGCTCGCCGCGTATCGCGGATACAGCGTGATCCTGGTGGCGCCGCTCGCCGCGCTCGCCGCCGTCCTGCTCACCGAACCCGCCGCCGTCGCGCCGGTGTTCTCCGGCATCTTCATGGAAAAGATGGTCGGCTTCGTGAAGCTCTACTTCCCCGTGTTCCTGCTCGGCGCCGTATTCGGCAAAGTGGTGGAGTTGTCGGGATTCTCCGAATCAATCGTGGCCGCCGCCATTCGATATATCGGCAAGACGCGCGTCAATGCGGTGATTGTCGCGGTGTGCGCGTTGCTCACCTATGGCGGCGTGTCGCTGTTCGTGGTCGTATTCGCGGTCTATCCGTTCGCGGCCGAAATGTATCGGCAAAGCAATATCCCGAAGCGGCTGATGCCCGGCGCCATCGCGCTTGGTGCGTTCTCCTTCACCATGGATTCGCTGCCGGGTACGCCGCAGATTCAGAACATTATCCCCACCACCTTCTTCAAGACCACCGGTTGGGCCGCGCCGTGGCTTGGCACGATTGGTTCGCTGTTTATCGTCGTGGTCGGGTTGAGTTTCCTGGAGTGGCGCCGCCGTTCAGTCATGGCGACTGGTGAAGGCTACGGCACGTCGCTCGTGAACGAACCGGAGCGCGTGGAAAGCACGCATTTGCCGAATCCGTTGCTCGCGGTTGCACCGCTGATTCTGGTGGGCGTTGCGAACTTCGCGCTGACCAAGCTGATCCCGGTCTGGTACGGCGACAGCTATTCGGTGGCCCCTAACGTGTTGCCGGGCGTTCACGCGCCGGTGGTCACAGCGATCAAATCGGTTGTCGCGATCTGGGCCGTGGAGGGTGCGCTGCTGCTCGGCATCCTGCTGGTTGTATTGACGGCATTCGGACGCGTGCGCGAACGATTTGCGGTAGGAACGAAAGCGGCGGTTGGCGGGGCGTTGCTCGCCTCGCTGAACACCGCGTCCGAGTACGGGTTTGGCGGCGTGATCGCGGCGTTGCCGGGGTTTATCGTGGTCAGCGATGCGCTCAAGAGCATCCCGAATCCGCTCGTGAACGCGGCTGTTTCAGTGAGTTCGCTGGCAGGCATCACGGGCTCGGCGTCGGGCGGCATGAGCATCGCGCTGGCGGCCATGTCGGATACGTTCATCAAAGGCGCGCAGGCGGCGCACATTCCGCTGGAAGTGCTGCATCGCGTGGTCGCAATGGCCAGTGGCGGCATGGACACGCTGCCGCATAACGGCGCGGTGATCACGTTGCTGGCCGTGACCGGGTTGACGCACCGCGAGTCGTATCGGGACATCTTCGCCGTGACGATCATCAAGACGCTGGCCGTGTTCTTTGTGATCGCGGTGTATTACACGACCGGGCTGGTTTAAGGCTTTTGATTTTGCCTTTGCATCGGCGGCGCACGTTGATTCCCGCCGATGCAAACCAGCATCGCTCATCCGCATCTGGCAAACTTGGCCGCTGCCGCCTCCCCATTGCTCTCCCACAGGACTTCCTCTCATGACCTCATCCGCAGCAGCACCGCTCGCCGGCAAAACCGCGCTCGTCACCGGATCGACGAGCGGCATCGGACTTGGAATCGCTACCGCCCTGGCGCAAGCCGGCGCGAATCTCGTGTTGAACGGCTTCGGCGACGCTGCTGTCATCCAGGGCGCCATCGCGCAGATCGAACAGCATGGCGTGAAGGCCGTGCATCACGGCGCGGATATGTCGAAGTCCGCTGAGATTGAAGCCATGTTCGCTTTCGCCACCGAGCAATTCGGCACCGTCGATGTGCTCGTGAACAACGCCGGCATCCAGCACGTTGCGACGATCGATACCTTCCCCGTCGACAAGTGGGACGCGATTATCGCCATCAACCTGAGCTCGGCGTTTCATACCATGCGCGTGGCGTTGCCGAAGATGCGCGACAGCGGCTGGGGCCGCGTGATCAACGTGGCTTCCGCGCATGGGCTGGTGGGCTCGGTGGGAAAATCGGCTTACGTGGCGGCCAAGCATGGCATTGTCGGCCTGACGAAAGTGGCTGCACTCGAAAACGCGCGCACGGGCGTGACGGTCAACGCAATCTGCCCGGGATTCGTGCTGACGCCGTTGGTGCAAAAGCAGATCGACGATATTGCGACACGCGACAGCATTTCTCCGGACGCCGCGCGCTCGAAGTTGCTGGGAGAGAAACAGCCGTCGGAGCAATTCGTGACGCCGGAACAGATCGGCAAGCTGGCCGTGTTCCTGTGCTCGGAAGGCGCCGATGAAATGCGCGGTGCTGCGCTTCAGATCGATGGCGGGTGGACGTCGCAGTGAAGCTTACGATGCGCGAGAGCGCGTGCCTGACGTGGCAACCGTTGGTACTATCGGGGTTCGTAGAACGGAGACTCCGATGACGGCCGAACACAATCGAACAGAAGAAGCGCGGGCGATGGAGCGCATAGTCAATGCCACGCGGCAGGTACAGACCGCGTTCACGGCGTTGCAGGGCCACTTTCCGCCGGAAGGTGATGGCAGGCCGTCGCAGATGGCATTGCAGACTTTCGACGCCGCGCTCCAGGAGCTGGAGGAAGCGCAAGCCGCGTTCGACACCATGTTGAACGACCTGTTCGACGGCAACCGCTAAAACGGTTTGATGCAGGGTTTGATTCGTTCGCGCCAAGGGTAACCGGCCGGTGGCCGCCACCCACGGCGCGAGCGAAACTCTCAAGCCCCCCGCAACACCGGCACCACGGGCGCCTTCCCCTTGGCGCCCTCAGTCTCACCCGAAACAACCGCGTCCGGCGGATTCAGCCCCTCCCACGAGATACCGTCGGTGGACTGCCGCCGTGCCGCCGCCACACATGCTTCAACCAGTTCCTTGAACGACGTAGCCGCCGAGGTCTTGCGAATCACCTCCTCGCCTTCCAGCGTACTGTTCGGCAGCACCAATCCTACGATCAGGTCAGCTGTGGCCGTTCGCTGATGCAGACGCCGCAGCAAATTGCGCAAATACGGCGGCGATTCGGCGGCATCGAACGAAATCACGCAGATCAGCGACACCCCCGTCAAGTCGACCTCGTCGAAGCGCGTGCGCGAAAAGCGCTCATAGGGCGCCAGATCCGCGCCGAGGCCATGCTTGCGGAACAATTGCACCGCGATAGCCGCCCCCAGGTCATCAAGCACACCACGCCCGGCGATGCACAGCACAGACGCCGTATGGCCTTCGCGGGCGGCGTCGAAGTGAGACGGCGGCGCTTCGTGCACGATGCCGGCTTCACGATCGGACATCTCGAGACTGGCCGGCGGGTCCTCTTCCTGCCTGACCGCCATCACCACGTCCTCTACTTCCTCGAGCCCTTCGACAATGTCCATCGCCGATTCGTTGATGCGTCTCAACTGGTCCGAGGTCACGACCCCGCGCAACACGTCGTTGTGCGCAATCCGCAACCCCTCAAGCGCCACTTCGTCGTAATACGCGCTAAGCGAACGCTCCTTGAGCAGCGACTCGGCCTGCACGAGCGCTTCATCGGGATCGTTGGCGAGCAGCCGCTGATAGAAATTCTCCGCCGGCGTCAGCGCTGGACGGTCGCCGAACAGTACGTCGAGGAATTCCAGCCGTTCGACATGCCGCCCGAGAATTACCAGGCACAAGGTCAGCGGCGTCGATAAAACCAGCCCGATCGGTCCCCAGATCCAGCTCCAGAAAATCGCCGCAACAATCACCGCGAACGGCGAAAGGCCCGTGCTGTGTCCATACAACAGCGGTTCGACCACCTGCCCCGCGACCACGTCGGTCACGCCGAACAGGACGATGGCCCAGATCATCATCGACCAGCCGGGTCCGACGGCCGCCGCGAACACCACGGCCAGCAACGCCGCGAGCCAGGTGCCCACGTACGGCACGAAGCGCAGCAAGCCGGTGAGCACGCCGAACAGCAACGCGCCGGGTACGCCGATGATCGCCAACCCAATCGATATGACGATGCCCACGCCCATGTTGATGCCAAGCTGCGCGAGGAAATAGCGGGACAACCGGCGGGCGGCCTCGTCCATGGCGGTAGTCGCGCGGTGCAGGTCGCGCGAGCCAAACAGCCGGATCAGCCGGTCGCGCAGGTCTTCCCGCTGCAGCAGGATGAAGATGGCGACTACAAGCACAATGCCGGTGGTTTCCAGCGGGCTGATCACCGGCGATAAAAACCGCTGCGCCAGCTCCACGGGCGACGGCGCCGGTTCGTGCACTTCAACCGGCATGGGGGCATCGATAGGCGAGGCCGCGGGGTTCTCTTCGTTCTTGCGAATCTCATCCTGGCGACTCGGCGACAGGCGCTTGAGCGCTGTCGCCGCTTGCCCCAGAAACGCATCGGCCCGGCCGATGGTTTTTTGCTGCACGGCGTCGATCTTGCGTTCCACCGCGACCTGATACTGCGGCAAGTCACCGGCGAGTTGCGCCACTTGGGCGCCGATCAGCGCGCCAACCGCGGTCAGCACCGACAACGCGACCAGCACCGCCACGATCACCGACGGCACCTGCCCGAACTTCAGCCGCCGCAACAAGTCCACGAACGGCGCGACCAGGAAGCTCAACAACACGGCGAGGATGATCGGAATCAGCACCGCGCGGCCGAAATACAACACGCAAATCACGACCACACCGGTAATTAACGATGTCAGCGCCCGCAAACCCGGTCCTTCGGGCGGCAAAACCGTGGTTGACGGCCGACGGGGCACGGGATCTGGATTCATGACATCGTTCTCATTCTTCGTTGATGACGGTATTAAGCGGCGTGTAAGGACATACAGGACAGCGTGGGACCAAAGGCAGCAGCGCACTCGCTAGTCCGGGCAGGATTGCGGTGCGGGCGCACGTTTTCCGATTCTGGAGTACCACGAGCCGGTGTCCGGCGGCCCGGGTGTCGAAGGAACGTCGACATATCTTGAGCAAGCGACATGCCATTTGCGCCAAAAGGTGAGTCAATACGGGAGCGCAAAGGTGAGTATTGACGGGAGCGCGGGCGATCCGCTGACCGCTCTTTCATCGCTCTTCCCCGCTCTTGACGGCTAGTCGTCCGTTACGCCCAGCGTGACCATCCTGCGAATCCTGCTCGCCATGGATTCCAGCGTAAACGGCTTGGTAATCATTTCCATACCGGTATCGAGGAAACCATTCGCGCGGGTCGCGGCTTCAGCATAACCCGTCATAAAAAGCACCCTCAACGTCGGCCGCGTCGCCCGCGCGGCGTCCGCCAGTTGCCGGCCGTTCAGCCCGGGAAGCCCGACGTCGGTCACTAGCAAGTCGATACGCGCATGCGAATTAAGGATGGTCAATCCCGACGGGCCATCGAAAGCTTCAAGCACCTGGTAATCCAGATCGCGCAGGATCTCGCACACGAGTTCACGCACGGACGCGTCGTCTTCCACCACCAGGATCGCGTGCCGCCCGGCTGCACGATGCGCGTCGTTGAGTTCGCCCGCGATTTCCTGCGTGCCCGGATCGCCTGAAAAACGCGGCAAATACAGCCGGATCGTCGTGCCGGCGTGGGGCGCGCTCTCGATAGTCGCGATCCCGCCCGACTGCTTCGCAAACCCATAAGCCATCGATAAACCCAGCCCCGTACCCTGACCCAGCGGCTTGGTCGTGTAGAACGGGTCGAAGGCGCGCGCCTTGACGTCGGCGGGCATGCCCGCGCCCGTATCCGACACCGACACCACCACGTAAGACCCCGGTGCCACATCGGGATGGCGCGCGGCAAAGTCGTGGCCGAGTTCCACGTTGCCGGTTTCAAGCGTCAGGCGGCCACCTTCCGGCATGGCGTCGCGCGCGTTGATCGCGAAATTCAGCAGCGCGTTTTCAAGCTGGTTCGCGTCGCAGCGCGTGAGCCAAAGGTGCGGGTTGCGCACCACGCGCGTCTCGATCGCTTCGCCCATCGTGCGCTTGAGCAGATCATCGATGGAATGCAATAGCTCGTCCGCGTTCACCGGCTTCGGGTCGAGCGGCTGACGCCGCGAAAACGCCAGCAACCGGTGCGTGAGCGAGGCCGCCCGGTTAGCCGCACCGGTGGCCATCGAAATGAACCGGTCGATGTCGTTTGTGCGGCCGAGCTGGGTGTATCGGCGGATCAGTTCGAGCGGCCCGGTGATGCCTTGCAGGAGATTGTTGAAATCGTGCGCAATCCCGCCCGTCAGTTGCCCGAGCGCCTCCATTTTCTGCGCCTGGCGCAGCGCTTCTTCGGTGAGTTGAAGCGCTCGCTGAGTTTCCTTTTCGCTGGTGACGTCGCGGCCGTTGCCGTAAAGCGTGTCGCCTTCCGGCGCGGCGACCCACGACACCCATCGATACGAGCCGTCCTTGTGACGGTTGCGATTCTCGAAGCGCACCAGCCCCGACCGGGCCGCCGACAGCAGCGCCGCTTCGGTGGCTTCCACGTCGTCGGGATGAACGATCTCCGCGAACGACTTGCCGATCAGCTCGTCCTCGCGGAAGCCGAGAACGTCGGTCCAGGCCGGATTGACGGCGCGCAACACGCCCGCGCTGCTCGCGACGATGAACAGGTCGCGCGAATTGCGCCAGATGCTGTTGCGCTCGCGAGTGCGGGCATCGACATCAGCCGCCAGCGAATTGTTCAGGCGCCGCAATTGCGACTCGCTGACACGCAGGCGTTCTTCAAAGCGCTTATGCCCGGTGATGTCGTACGTCACGCCGAGATAACGCAAGCCGCCCCCACTGCCTTCGATCGCTTCGCCACGGCGCGCCATCCAGCGCTCCTCGCCGTTGTCCGGGCGGCGGATGCGGTACTCCAGGTAATCGAGCGCACCGGCCGGCATGTCGAGATGGCCGGCGCGCACGCGGTCGCGGTCGTCGGGATGAACGAGTTCCAGCAGGTCGTCGAGATGGTATTCATGACGCGGCGTCAAACCCCATTGCCAGCACAATTCCTCTGACACGGCCAGGCGCCCGTTATGCGGAAATATCTCGAAGGTGCCAATTCCGCCCGCCTGCTGCGCGATGCGCAGACGCTCCTCGCTTTCGCGCAATGCCCGGTCGCTCGCATGGCGCTCGATGGCCAGCGCCGCGATGCTCGCCACTTGCGCGATGTCGTCCAGTTCCTCGCGCGACGGCGTTCTCGGTACCGAGTAATAGTTGGCGAAGGTGCCGAGCAGACGGCCGTCGGCCGCCTGGATAGGCATGGACCAGCAGGAGCGCAGGTCGTACTGCCGGGCAATATCGCGGAACGCGGCCCAAATCGGGTCCGTCTGGATATCTTCCACAATCACCGGCTCGCCGCGGAACGCCGCCGCCCCGCACGATCCCATGAGCGGCCCGAATTCGAGGCCGTCCACAATGCGGTTGTAATCATCAGGCAAACTCGGCGCGGCGCCGTGAATCAGGCGCTTCCCGGTGGCATCAACAAGCAGCACGGAGGCACGCAGCGGCTGCTCGGAGCGGTTTTCCACTCGATGAACCACGTGCTCCAGCACCTCGCGCAGCGGCATGCCTGCAACGACGCGTCCGAGCACGGCACGCTCGAATTCGAGCTGGCTTAGGGTGGAAAACAACACGGGTTTCTGCATGGTAGTCAAGCAACAGCCGGTATGTCGGGCACAGTGCGACGAGCGAAATGTTCCAAATGAATGTTGCAGATGAATGTTGCAGATACTAGCACCCGGTGTCGCGCGTCCACGGTTGCACTTTTATGCACAGCACGTGGCGCGCCTATTGTCCCCATCCAGATTATGTTTTAGGTCTACGGGCATGCATCGTGCGAGATTTGAAGGGTCGAAATAAAGCCTACGCGCAATGGATTTGTAATGGCCGTGGAATCGCCCTGTATCAACATCTGCAAATTCGATGGCACAACCGGGCTTTGCACTGGTTGCTTGCGAACCAAGGACGAATGCAAACAATGGAAGAAGCTGAAGAACAAAACCCGGACAAAAATTATCGACGATCGGCCCAAACGTGCGGCTAAGCTTAAGAAGGCGAACAAATGACGCGACGCGTGCATGCCGATGCAATCGCGATTGCTCGCCAGGCTTTTGACACTACAAAAACGCGTGCTTGAGTGACGTTGCTCGAGTGACGCGATAAGACGGCAAGGACACGAAAAACCCACCTCACTTTGGGAGTTCAGTCATGACCATCATCGTTAAGTCGAAACGCGTTTTATCGATATCCGCAGCCGTGCTCGTTACGTCGTTTGCTAATCAAGCGGTCTATGCGCAAACCACGAGCATGGGTTTGAGCCCCAACGACGACATGCGCGCACCGGCTAACAGCACGAAGTTGATGCCGAATGCGCCGCTAGGCAGCGAATATCCGACCCACGGCAACCAGCAAGCGGGCGAGATGAACCTGAATCCGACCGATCCGCGTGCGCAGTTGATCAACGGCTTGCCCAACAACACGCAAAGCGGTGGTTATGGCTCACCGCTGGCAGGCAACAAGTCCAATGTGCCGCAGGGGTACTAGGTATTACGGTTCGATGTTGCAGGCCGCGTTCCTTCGCTCGGGCTGCCAGCTCATGTATGTGCAAGAACATTGATGAGTTTGCCGAACGGATCGCGGACGTAGAAACGTCTTACGCCCCAAGGTTCATTGACGGGTCCGTATTCAATCGGGAAACCCGCATCTTTCATGCGATGGAAGGCAGCGTCCACGTCGTCCACTTCGATCGACAGGTCCGGCACCGGCGTGCCGGACCCGCCCTCCGAAGCCACGCTGACCTGGACGCTCATGGTCGTCTCCGAACCGAAGGTCTGGATCCAGCCCTGATCCATCAGCAGGTCCAGACCCAGTACGTCCTGATAGAACAGCCGGGCGTGGGCAACATCTTGCGTGCCTATGTTGGCGACTATTCGCTTGACCTTCATCTTCATCTCCTGGCTTTCGAGCTTACGGCGCCTTCGATGGATACGGTAAGGGCATCGCTGCGGGATCGGTGGTCATGTTGTCGATGACCTTGTCGACATCTGCCGTTTTCGCCAGCTCGGAGAGGAATTTACTTTTATCGAAATCGGGCGATACACAGCCTTGCACGTAGATAAACCTGCGCTGCAACATCAGCCATAACGATGATTGTTCGCGCCAATGCGTGGCGATATTGATCGTGCTGAGCCGACGTTGAACCGCTTCCGCTATCTCGGCATCGTAACGATACGCATTGGATAAACGGCACCGCCCCTCCACCCAGCAGCTATTACCACGCTCGATCCGGTAATGTGCTTCGTTCACCCATTCCTGTTCCGTCTCCAACGGGCCCAAAGGAATGGGGCACTCAGGGATAGCTTTGGAAATCTGGAAAAACGGATCGTTTCCGCGGTTACTGCGCAGGTCGTCGGCAAGCGCCGGCTGGCTCACTATCGATACCAGCGAACACCAGGCGAAGAGTTGAATAAGCGATCGCATTTTCTTGTACTCACGCGGTTCATGAGCGGCTGTCCTGAGGTTACCTTAGGGCTTGGCGAAGCCTGCCTTAGGCGTCGAATATAACCGATCGGATCAGCCCATCGGGCCGCGCTCTTTAATGCAGAGCTACGCAGCCTGCGATTGCGTCAACGCATCGAGGACTGCAACGCCCATCGTTGGCAGGCTTGCAACGTGTAAGCCCTCTGACAGTTATTGGTGAGAGCATGCCGAACCGTTTGCCGGGTCGCCGATTTCATTTTTCGAAACGTCCGCGGCAATTGCTCCATCTCTTGATGCATTGGCCGGTGTAAAGCCATCCTTGACGGAATCGTGCCAGGTCCTGGCCGTCCGGCAGACGTGCGATCGTTAGCGACCCTAACTCTTTTACATCGCTTTCAATTCCAGTCACATTGTGCCGATACATGACGCGTGTTAACGATTTCTTCAGCTTGCGTCCATGGAGTTCCTTAACGCGGCGTCGCAACATGACCACACGCGTTTCCGGACTGTTCAGCGCCCAAGCGATGAACCGCCCGGCATCGCCTTTTTCGGCCAGTAGTTTGCTGACCGGTCCGACCTCGGCTTTTGGGAGAAATCAACATGAAGACACTTAGAATCGTTGCGGCGTGCGCGGCCGCCCTCCTCGTTGGACAGGCATGGGCGCAAGATCAGCCTGCAACCACCGCGACCATGACCGCACAGCCCGCGCAGGACGTTGGAGGCGTAACAGATATATCCAGAAGCGATGCAGGCGCGCCTATGAGCTTGACGCGGCAACAGGTCTACCAGGACCTCGTTCATTCAGAGCGGTCCGGAGAACAAAGCCGGTTGCAGGAGCTCTATCACGGGCAGTGACCCCGGCATGATTGGGTATTGGTATTCCGCGTGATGGGGGCAGCCCGCACGCGGAGTCCGGACAAAGGCGCGCGGCGCGCCGGGTATCTGTGACTCATCCACGCAACGCCATCCATCAAGCGCCGATCCTCTTTTCCAGGTTGTGAAATCGCCCTGTCGACCGATAGCGATCGAACCAGGTGTTCGTGCGCAGCTCGCTCAACCGGGACGATCGTTCGGCCAGCGCAACGTCGAGCCAATGAAACATCTCGTCCTGCTTGCCCAGCCGGGCGTAGATTTCCGCAAACAGCAGCGGCGACGTATAGCCCGATTGCCGCCTCGCCAGCAAGTCCTCCAAGTACCACTGCAGAACCGCGTCGTAGCCGCCCGCTTCCCATACGGTCCGGATCACCTCGGCCCGGGCGAAGTCGTTGCAACGCGTCAACGCATCGACGGTCGCTTCCACCGCTTCCTTGTACGCGCCCTGCGCTTCGAACGCGATCGACAGCACCTGATAGATCAACGGCGACCGGTTGCCATGCCCCTCGGTCAGGAACTCCCGGGTGACCTCCTCGTACCGGCCTGATAACACCAGGCCGAATATTCGTGAGCCGTCGAACGTAAGCGGGTCGAGTCGCTCTGCCCGCTCGAACTGCGCGCGACCTTCCGTCTCCCGTCCGAGCGCCATCAACAATCGCGCGTAGAGGCGGCTGGTTTCGGCGAGGTTGGGATTCAGGCGCAGCGCTTCGAGAAATTCCGCCTCGGCCTTGCGCCAGTCCCAGTCATAGAAATAATGCACGCCAGCCAGTGCGTGATGAGCTTCCGGCAGATCCGGGTCCAGTTCCAATGCGCGAAGCGCGGCTTCCCGGGCTTTCGGATAGCCTTGCGACGGCGCAAACAGGCCATGCGTCACGGTCGATCCATAGATATTCGACACGCCGACATAACCGAGCGCGTAGGTCGGATCACGCTCGATCGCGGTCTCGAAGTAGCCGAGCGCGCGCGTAAAGTCCTCGCCGCTCAGCCCATGATGCGCGGCGAACCCCGGGTGGAAATGAACTCGGCGCAGCCAGTAATATCTTCCGTGCAGGTATGCATCGTGCGCCGCCGGATCGACGGGCAGACGTCTTGCCAGCATGCCCCGCTGCTGCTCCGCGAGCGTCGGCAACACGTCCCGCGCCAGCGCGGTCCCGACTTCCTTCTGCATATCCAGCGAGCCGCTGGTAGCCGGTTCATAAGCGCGGCCCCAGACCTGCGACTGATCGGTGCAGCGAATCAATTGCGCCAAAACGCGGACGCGTCCGCCCTCCCGCGTGAGCGAGCCTTCCAGCACATAGTCGAGCGCCAGTTCGTGCGCCATCTGCGCAATGCTCTTGTTGGATCGCCGGTAACTTGCGGCGGTTGTCCTGGCAATGAGGTAGATCTGCTCGGCATGCAGCATGCCGATATTTGCGGAAGTCTCGTCGGCGAGCGCGTCGCAGAAGCCATCCTGGGTCGGGTCACCGCTCTTGTTTTCAAAGGGCAGCACCAACACGCGAACGGCGGCAGGTGCGGTGACTTCCGGTTGTGCCGGCGACATCCGCACGCCGTCCAGACGATAACCCTTGCCCTTGATAGTAAGCAGATACTGCGGATCGTCGGGATTCTCGCCAAGCGCAATGCGGATTTTCCGGATCGCCGTGTTAATGCTGTTGTCCGTGTCCCGGAACGCGCTGCCGCTCCACAGCAGCCTGACAATGTCAGCGCGCGTCACGAGTTCGCCCCCGCGCGATGCCATGAAAATCAGGAGTTCCATGGGCAAGCGCTCCAGTCGGATGCGCTGCCCTGCACGGCGCAATTCGTAGCGCTCTACATCTAGCTCGACGTCCCCGATCCTGATGGCTGCGTGCGTATTCATGTGCCCTCCAGCGAGATCGATTTTTATATGTGCTCTATCAAGCGCCACCGCCTCTGCTTGCATGTTTCACATCGACAAACATCACGAATGCGAGCGTCGCATGGCACCACGACGATACTCGCCAGCACAAATGACCAGGCAGGCTGACGAGCAGGATCATCCAGCGCTGGCGGCGCAGCCATCAACTCGTTTCAGATCGGAAGCGAATCGTCGAGCATAGCCCTCCTTGAAACATCGGGCACGCATAGCCGCGCAGGGACCAGAATGCATCACGTCATTTTCTGCGTGAAAGCGCTAACGCTCTACTATCCTAGAACGCGACCGCAGGTCATATCCGCCATTATTTTGAGAATATTGGCCGAAGCCCGGCGTTGGTGCATGGAGTGAAATATGCAGGGAGGAATGTGGAACCGATACCCCCGCGTGTGGCTGATTGCCAGGCAATGCTACTGCGAGCCACGTGTGCCGGCTTTCGCTTTTTGATGAGAGATTGAGTTAGCGCGCTGATGTACTTGGCACTAGTAGGCGTGATGCGGAAAATCTGATCCGAGGCCTTGTCGTGCCATGCAAGCCCCGCGCAATAAGCTAAGCACCCCGACGCTTATCCGCACGAGAAGCGCAGTCACCCACTTTCACGCGGCTGACCTAGGCCTTGCTGTTGCACTGGACGGGGACCGGCGTTGACTGTCCTGCAGAACGCCGGCCCCCGTGCGCGACGCCGGATTATTTAACCAGCAGGCGCGTTCGAATGAACCCAGGTTCGCGGCCCAGGGCCTGTATCAATTCGCTGGATGGTGTCCTATCCAGGTCCGTCACTACGTAGCCGGTTTCGCCCTGCGTCTGCAGGTGCTGAGCGACGATGTTGGCGCCCTCCCCGGCAAGCCGCGTGTTAAGCGTCGCAAGCGCACCAGGCGCATTGCCGTGGACGTTGAGTAGACGCGCGGGCGCGTCCAGCGGTCCCGGATTGACATGCGGAAAATTGACCGATCCCACTGTGTCGCCGGTCGTTAAAAACGAAATGAGTTTCGTCGCGACTTCGGTCCCGATGTTCTCCTGCGCTTCCTCCGTGCTGCCGCCCACATGGGGTGTCAGGATCACGTTGGGCAAATGCTGAAGCACGCTCTTGAAGATATCTGCATTGGTCTTGGGCTCCTCCGGGAATACGTCGATGGCAGCGCCACCCAGCCGCTTCGCTTGCAGCGCTTGCGCGAGGGCATCGATATCGACCACCGAACCGCGCGATGCATTGATCAGGATCGCACCGGCTTTAAAACACGCCAGCGTTGCAGCGTCAATCATGCGGTTCGTCTGGGCCGTGGCGGGCACGTGCAGCGTCACCACGTCGGCATGAGCGACCGCGTCGGCGAGCGATTGCGCCGCACGGGCGGAACCCAGCGAGAGCCGCGCCTGCACGTCGTAATACACCACGCGCATACCCATGGCTTCGGCCAGCACGCCGACCTGCGAGCCGATGTTGCCATACCCTACTATTGCAATGGTCTTGCCGCGCGTCTCGAACGATCCGCTTGCGCCCTTGGCCCACGTTCCAGCATGCGCCAGCACGCTCTTCTCGGGCACGCGGCGCAGCAACAGGATAGCTTCGGCGATCACCAGTTCAGCGACCGAGCGTGTGTTCGAAAATGGCGCGTTGAAAACAGGAATGCCCGCGTTTGCAGCTGCGTTCAGGTCGACCTGGGACGTTCCAATGCAGAAACAGCCTATTGCGAGCAGATGGCGCGCGGCATCGATTTCTTCGCGTTTGAGATGCGTCGCCGAGCGAATGCCGACGAGGTTATGTGCCTGGAGTGCAGTCTTTAAATCCGCGCCGGCGAGCGCGCCCGCGCGGCGCTCGACCTCGAGTTTCGCTTCGCTGAAACGCGCGACGGCGGTGTCGTGGATATTTTCGAGTAGAAGAACAGAGGTCATAGAACGCTTATGTGTCAGTGACGTGGGCCATTCATACGCCCAGCAGGTGGTGTCCGGGTAACATTCGCAATTTCGTCGCGCTCGTTTCACGCCGGACGAATCGACGCCCAAGCTTCAAACGTCAAGACGATGTTACCGCTTGCCGGGCATGCGTATTTTCTACCCTACTGCCCATGGGGCCTTTGGGCTTACACATTCTTTCGATCACGTTATCTGCTGGCTAAACGTCGCTAAAGGGTTCGCTAAAGGCAGGTCGACGGGCGAAGCGGTATCCTTCACGCTTGTTGCTTTGGTATTGGACGCGGATCTCAGTGCGCTTTAGGCCAACGCGTATTGCTTACCCACGATTGCGGCGTTCAGTCATGAATTGCGAACAAGAGTAAGTTGTGCTGCTTCGTGGCACCGCTTTATGAGCGGCGGCATTCGCCTCTCAGGCAATGAACGATTGAGAGCGTCAGCCTTTACGCAGAACCTGGACAGGAGTGCATGCCAATGAGCGCATTCGCCAAACGGTCGTCCCGAACCTATGCGATGCCCGAGCGCAGCGATCGCCTCGACTTCTATATTCGCGACGAGACTCGGCGCTCGCCGATCACGGAACCGCACAAGCACGATTACTTCCAGATCCAGATCAATCTGGGTGGCGACACGAAGCAGCAGATCGGCGACGTAACGCGTGCGTTCCCAACAGGTTCAGTCGCCTTCATCGCGCCGCACCGGGTTCACATGATTCCGCACCCTGAACACTCGCGGTTCATCGTGATCAATTTTGCGCTGGATTTCCTTAACCTGAATGTCGATGCAGTCGATGGCCGGATCGACCTCGGCAGTATTCCCATCATCCGGTTTCCGGAGCTGGCGCCCTTTCGCTTTCAAGACGAGACCGATTTCAGGCTGACAGAGTCCGACCTCGTTGAAGTAGAACGCATCGTTCGCCTCATGATGGAGATAGACAGTGCGCGCGGCTTTGGTGCGGCCAGCCGGCTTCGCGGTTACCTCCTGCAATTGATCGGACTCGTTTGCGCAAGATATGCGGACCCGCTTATGCAACTGGCTGCGCTTAGCGAACGCGCAGTCAGCCGCCGCGACTCCCTCAGCAAGGTGATGCGTCACGTTCTGGAGCACCTGGAAGACGATACGCTTTCGTTAGGGTCCGCAGCACAAGCAGCGGCGTTGACGCCCGGTTATGTAGCCCGCCTGATGAAAAAGGAAACCGGCAGGACGTTCGTGCAATGGGTAACGGATCAAAGAATCAGCCGCGCAAAAGCATTGCTTGCGGACGATACCCGCCGCGTTAAAGACATTGCGTTCGTGGTCGGCTTTCGCGATGAGGCCTATTTCACCCGACGCTTTCGGCAGGCTGTAGGGACATCGCCGACGCAATACCGGGTGTCGCAATTCGAGCAATAGGCTCTTGCGCGGCGTTTCGCTATTGCTGCCCTGAATAGAGCAATTTAATCCAGGACGTAGGGCGGATTTGTCCTGCACAGAAGGTTGGCCGAAGCATATTGTTTGTGGGTGTCGCGGTGGTCCGCGCCAAACAACCTCTACCTTCGAGTTCGCCGATATGACCGAATACATCTTCCCCGCTCCTCAAACTGTCGCCGTGCCCGTCGCCGGCTCGAGCGCTTCTTTCGCGGTGCGCCGCGTCTTTTGCGTAGGGCGCAATTACGCCGATCACGCGCGCGAGATGGGCGCTAACCCCGACCGCGAGCCGCCATTCTTCTTTACGAAACCTGCCGACGCTGTCGTGCCCGCAACGGGAACACTGGCGTACCCGATGCTTACTGAGGACCTGCACCACGAGATAGAAATGGTGATTGCCATCGGAAAAGAGGGGCGACAAATCGAGCCGAAGGACGCGTTGTCGTACATATTCGGCTACAGCGTGGGCGTGGACCTCACGCGGCGCGACCTGCAAGCGGTCGCGAAGAAGATGAGCCGGCCGTGGGACTGGGCTAAGGGCTTCGACGAATCCGCGCCCGTCACAGCTATCCGGCCCGCGACAGAAATCGGTCATCCGGGCAGCGGTCGCATTTGGCTGACGGTCAATGGCGAGACACGGCAAACGGGCGATCTCGGCGATATGATCTGGCCGGTTGCCGACATCATCAGCCAGGTTTCACAAGCGGTTGTCATCAAGCCCGGTGATCTGATTTTTACCGGCACGCCTGCGGGCGTCGGGGCGTTGAAGCCCGGCGATAAAGTCGCTGGCGGTGTCGATGGTATTGCCGACTTCCACTTTGAAATCCGCAAGGTGTCGAAGACCGTAAGTTAGCACTTCATTGACTCGATGACATAGGCGTGGACCAAAGTAATCTTTCCGTACGCTCTACTTATCAACATACGGTTTTCTTCGCTCACATCTGACGCGAAGCCAGCACTAACGCTTGCTGGCTTCGTCGCTTCATGGCAACGGTCTTCGCGTCTTTCTCGGCCCTCATCCGCCCAATGCGCGACGCTCCCGAATAACCTCACCTAAGTGTCGATAAGGCTGCGACCCGCTGGCTGCAAGTCTTTTTTACGACTGCAACGCTTGCGCCGACTGTGTATAACATCGACACATTGTCGTTAATCGCCAAGCGAGAGAGCCCACCATGAACAGCCCCATTCCGCGTGACGAGCAGCACAAGGACAAACATCATCACTTGCGTTTTCATCTGCCATACGTGCACCTTTCGTCAGTATTCGGTGACGACTGGTTCGCGCTAAAAGCCGAGCGTTTTGCACGCTTCTTCGGAACACCGACTTTCCTCGTCGGGCAGACGATTATTGTTGCAGTGTGGATTGGTATCAACGTCGCCGGCCTGACAAAGTTCGACATTTATCCTTTCATTCTTCTAAACCTTGCATTTAGTCTCCAGGCCGCTTACGCCGCGCCGTTGATTCTGCTTGCGCAAACGCGACAAGCAGATCGCGACAAGGTCAACGCCGACGCCGATGCGCGGCATCGCGAAGACCTCGCCTCAGCGAATGAGGAACGCCAGTTGCAAGCGGCTCGACAGACCGATCAGCTCGTCGCCCTGCTCGAGCAAAATACCAAATTGACCGAGATCACGAAGCAAATGAGCGAACGTATCGAGGCGTTGACGCGCGAAGTACATAACCGGATCGAGCAGGCAAACATGAAACCGTAAGTGTCGAAATCAGCGGTCCGGTTCGTCGACCGTTAAGCCACGAAGAACTGATCAATCCTCGGTCGGAACGTGCTCGCCAATTCGCTTCCAATAAATTCGGGTCCCGCTCAGCCCTCCATGTGGCTTAAACGCATAGTCCGGAATCTCACCCGCAAGAGTGAATCCGAGACGCTCGTAGAGCGTCGACGCTCCGCCGTCGGTCGCGGTATCCAGGACCAGCAGCGTGCGTCCGCGCTTCACGGCCAGATTTTCCGCCGTCTGCATAAGCGACGCCGCCACACCTCGCCGGCGGTGGCTAAGACGGGTCATCAGTTTGGCGATTTCCGCCCGGTGCGGCTGGTTGGGCGGACAGTCAAGCAAAAGGGTGACAGTTCCAACCAGTCTCTCACCGTCCCATGCACCCATAACCATTCGTTCGCCGCGAGTCGCGGCAGCCAGCGCATTGGACCAGAACGCTCCTGCCGCTTCAGGCTGCAGCGGATGCATGAAGCTGACCGAACCGCCATTCGCAACCGTCTCGATCAAGAGCCCGCTGAGCATTTCGCACGTCGTCGACGAAGCGCGCAGTTCGCTGATTTCAATGTTCGACATGATGGCTAAGTCCGGGCGAGAACAACGAGGTAGGTACAGGTCGAGGCGGTTTCGTTAGCCAGCGTCACCTCAGAAGGCGGACCGAACCCCAGGCAATCACCCGCGCTCAGATCGTATCGCTCGCCACCTTCCAGGATCACGAGATCGCCCACTAACACCCACACAACCTGACGGATATGGGCATACGACGACGGCGGTAACACCACCTGTCGTCCTGTCGGCAGATCGACCTGGACGATCTCCACCGGGTGGTCCGGATTGTTGAATACCTGCTTGCGGAGATAGCCTGTCTTGGGATCGCGCCAGAGCGGCTGATCGACTGCCCGTGACAAGCGGTCTCCATTGCCTTCTGCCCTCACCAAAAGGCCCGCGAGCGTCAAGTCGAAGGCCGCGGCCAGTCGCACCAGCGTGACCGCGGTGGGGCTTATTTCCTCGCGTTCAATCTTGCTGATCGTCGCCTTGGCGACCCCGGAGGATTCGGCCAGATCTGCTAATGACCATCCGCGCGCACTTCGTTCAAGCCGAATACGCCGGGCGATGCGAGGTCCGGTATCGTCTATTGATAATGTCATATCGTCTATCATAGTAGACGATGGGGTCGTGCGCAAGACGCGCTCAAAGCGTGGGGATTAGTGCGTTGATGGGCTTGAAGTTGGGACCAAGCTTCGTCTTCCAGCGCGGCCCGTCAGTGAGTACAGTGAGTACGGAAGCGTCGGTTAAAGTGAATCACGCGCCCGGAAAAAACCGTGCTCGCCGCGGCGGTTCATTTGGCAAATGCTTGCTGTGATCAGTTCAATGCGCGCCGGCCGAAGCCGGCGCGCTCTGCCGTGGGTGCTCTTCAGACTCAGACGGCTTTCGTAACCGGCGCCGTAGCAGCAGGATCGCTCGTTCCTACCCGCCCGGTTTCGACGTGCCCCGCCAGGCGTCGCTGGAATGCCGGGTTAGACGGCATCGTGACCTGCAGGTCGTACCAGTTGCTGTTGCACGACAGGTCCCAATGGTCCTCTGCGGTTTTGACCGCAGGCACCGTGATGGATCGCGGCGGCTGGCCGTAGGCCAGATCGGTGACCGTGAAGACTACCGGCGCGGAGCCCAGATTGCTGAGTGTCAGATAGACGTTGCCGTTGGCCACGTCATAGCACGTCACCGTCTCGGGTTGCACGGCAGCGTCGGCTGCAACCGAGCCCGTGAAGCGGCGGAAGTACCCGTTCGGACCAAACACGCTCAGCGAGTATTGACCGTTCTTGTCGGCGGCCCAAGTATCGGAAAGCTGCTTGCCTGCTTCGACGGTATAACGCTTGGGCATCGCCGTTGGGTCAGCGGTGTACACATAGAAATTCGCGCCCACCGTGCCGGTATTCGCGAAGGTCAGCGTGTAGGTCTGGCTTTGTACTTGCAACGTGCCGTTCACATGCAGCTCATAGGGCAACGGCCGCGTGGGACGTGTGCCCGGCTCCTGCGCCGCGATAACCTGCGCGGCGGTGGCAGCGGGCGCGGTCTGGTTGGTCGGCAACGCGCATTGCATATCGGCCGAAGCAATGTATCCCGACGTGCTCGGCAGCGCTGGCACAGTGGCATCGGGCTTCGAGAAATCGAACGCCGAGGTCAAGTCGCCGCATATGGCACGACGCCACGGCGTGAGGTTCGTTTCGATCACCCCAAAACGCTTTTCGATGAATTGCAGCACCGACGTGTGATCGAATACCTGCGAGCAGACAAAACCACCTTTGCTCCACGGTGAGACAACGGTCATCGGCACGCGAGGTCCGAGACCATAAGGCAGGTTGTCGGCGGTGTATGTACTGGCTTGCGCGGCAGTCACCACGGTATGGCGTTCGAGCGTAATGTCCGCTGTACTCAAGCCCGAGCCCGGCAACGTAGGCGCTTGCGGCGGCACCATGTGATCGAAGAAACCATCGTTCTCGTCATACATGATGAACAGCGCCGTCTTGCTCCACACGTCGGGGTTCGCGGTGAGGGCATCGAGGATCGTAGAGATGTATTCCGCGCCGTAGAGCGGCGTGAATTTCGGATGCTCGGAGTAGGCGGCGGGCGGCAGCAGCCAGGAGACCTGCGGCAACGCGTTAGCCACCACATCCGCCTTGAGTTGCGTGAGCGTGCGCGCGGTCATCGCTTTCGTGTTCAGCGCTGAACCGGCCGGCGCGTTCACATAGTTCTGAAAGTTCGCCAGCACGTTGGTGCCGTAGTTGCCGTTGTAGTTATCGAAGCTCGTTCCCTGCTGATAGATCTGCCATGAGACGCCGGCCGCTTCCAGCCGCTCCGGATAGGTCGTCCAGTTGAACGGCGCCATCTTGAGCGCATCGAACTGGTTATCGACATAGTCAGTGTTGTCGAGCAGCGGGCCGCCACCTGCTCCGGTCGGATCGACCATCCCGGTCATCAGGTACATCCGGTTCGGATGCGTGTTGCCGGGTATCGAGCAGAAGTAATGATCGCAGACGGTAAATGCATCAGCGAGCGCGTAGTGAAACGGAATGTCCGCCCGCACGTGATAGCCCATCGTCATGTCGGTCTTCTGCACCGCCCATTTGTCGGCACGGCCGTTGTCGATCGCGCCATGCGTGGTCGCCCATGTGTGCGGCAGCCCGCCTATACATTGCGCGTTGACGGCCGGGTTGGTCGTGTCGTAACGAAATGGGGCGATGGTCTGGGCCTGATTCTCCTGACGCGGCTGGAACCATACCGGCAAGCCATTTGGAAGCGTCACGGGGAAGCGGTCGTTATACCCTCGCACGCCGCTCAGATGCCCAAGGTAGTGATCGAACGAGCGATTTTCCTGCATGAACACAACGATATGCTCTACATCGTTGATCGTGCCGGTAACGGAATTCGGTTCGATCGCGAGCGCCTTGCGGATCGAGTCCGGAAAGAGCGACGCTGCAGCGCCGGCACCGGCCAGGCTGGCGGAAATTTTAAGAAAATCGCGGCGGCTCTTCGTGACCATGCGCTTACCTTTTTTGTGTTCTATGGGGAGTGATTGGCCGTCCGTCAAGCGTACGGCAGCCGATTGCAGGGGACTATGTCGATTCCATTCAAACGTTCAGGATGACGAAGCAGGTGTCGCGGGCGGGGGACAGCTCATCTTGGCCGATACCGACGCGCCACCGCATGCCGATTGATTCGGTGAGTCCGAACTACCGCAGGCGGACAGCAATAGTCCAGGAAGTATCGACGCGACTATGAGCGCGCAGAGTCGAAGTTTCGACGTTTGCATGACTTTCTCAGGAAGGATCGGAGTGAACGGATACGCTCGGCGCATACCGCTCAAAGCGACGCACCAAAACGATGGCGCCGAGAATACCGGTCGTTTGTGACAGGCCGGTGGGAAGACTTGAAAAGAGAAGATAAGGATGGTCGAGGCGCGAATGTCTCGATTCAGATTCGATTCGGGGCGACGCCGCTTGAGGGTTATGAGTTCGGATCCAGCTCCCGAAAAGCCTCACCGATGACAGTCCATGCTGCAAGAGCGGCACTTCTCACAAGCGGTTTTTGGACACTATGCCAAACACTCTCGGTCTCAGGGTGAGCTGATACGGGAGCCGGCTCGAAGCGCAATCCGCCAGGGAGGTTGATGCCTTTTGCGGTGGGAGTTTTTAATCTGGAGTCCATATAAGAGAGCAATCGAGACGTGAATGTCGGCAGATCGAAATTAGAGGAGTCCATGGAACATCTGAACTTGAAACGCGCGAGCCCGACCACACGATCTTGTCTACGGGGATTCGCCTTCCTGTGCGATCTCCAGTGAGGGACGACTAATGCCTCATCGCCCGAGGGGAGATGTCACCAGAATCTGACTCGAAGTTGAAACCCTATCGTGAAGGGTAAGTCGCTAGACGGGATCGGCGGAATCAGGATGATGTTTGCGCCAATACGACCGTACTCCGCCATGATGAGCGGCGCGAGGACTGGGCCCACTTTGTGATCATGGCCGAAACCCCATTTGCCATAGTCGTATCCCGATATCAAGCCGCCCATTGCGGCCAGCCGGATGTAACCCCAATGTGCGAATTCCGGCGCCCAGACGCCGCCGCCATAAAACGAAGGCGCTGTCAGCGAGTTTCTGAAGTAGCCGCCGGCCAGCGCCCATTGCGGCGCAATCCAGCATTCAACGCCAATACCTGGATTGAATTGATCAAAGTGTTTTTTGGGATGGACGTGATATGAACCGATCATCGCGTCCGCCCATAAGCCATCACTGCAAACCTCGGCCGCCGAGACATTCGATATCGCACCTAATGCCATCAAAGCCGCCAGCATTAGCGAAACACGGATTTTTTTTGAGACAGTTGCTGACGTTTTCATTCGGCTCAAACCTGTGCGTTCTGCCGTCGCGGTCTCGCCGACCACGCCTTTTTATATAAAGTTCGAGCGGAACTTTACATGAATGCCATGGGCATTTGTGTGAAATTGGGGAACGAGTGTTAGGAATTAAAATTGTGCGCGGATGTGATATTTGGCCGAAGTCTTCCGGCTTTTTGAATACTTGGTGGCTGGACAGTATTCGTTTGGCGATTTGTAATTCGTTGCTCCAGATAGCTCGCGGAGTGTTGGCAGATGGGATACGCAAGCGCGTAGTTTCCATTTAGCGATCCGCGTCGCGCCGAGCTGGGCGCGGCAGCTTTCCATCGGTGGCCGGAACTTGATGCGCATAAAGTTTTTCGGCTGCGCATCGAGGAGGGAGAGCAAGTAGGCGAATGGGGTTAGAAACGCTACCACGGAAAATTCAGCATTCCAACGCGATTGGTACAAGAACGTGGATAAGCCATCGAAACCTGCCCGGGCAACCTTAAGCCGATGAAGGATTCAGCAACCCGTTTGTCGATAACCGGTCAGTCCCGGCACATGCAATGGTTATCGTGTCGAAGTAAACGTAAAAAGCCGTTCCAAATCGCTTTGGAACGGCCGAACACTTTGCAAGGCAATTGCTAGTGCAGCGAGTGGCAGCGGCGGGTGGTCAGCTACCGCTACCGCAGCGCCTCGGCGTCATCGATCAAGGTTTTTTGAGCGCGTCCTTTACATCTTCGCGCGCATCGCCGACACCTTTTTGCACCTTACCAGCTGCCTGTTGCATATCGCCCTTTACTTCCTGGCTCTTATCGCCGGTTACCTTGCCAACCACCTCGTTGACTTTGCCCTTGGCCTGATTTACCACACCGTCTTTCTGATCCTTGTTCATCTTGATCTCCTTTCGTATCGATGCGCGAAATCCCGGTCTTCTGGGATTCGCGGCGTCATGTCAGGGAAAGCGCCCTGATCGTGTAATCAGGATGGCGATTTCGAACGCCGCAGAACAGCCGCACACGTCTGATTCCCACGTAGGCGGAATCGCACATACGCGGCGAGCGCTCAGCGCGACGCTAGAGGGACATTGCGATAAGTACTGTATGTTTGTACAGTACACATCTTGGCGCAATGGCATGAGTGGAGGAGAAGACAATGGACTTCGACGAAGATCGTATGGATAGCCCCGAATTCGCACGCACAGTGCGCGACCTTGAGCGGATTACGCGCGATATAGCCGCGCGCTACATCGTGCAAGGTGTGCCTTTGACTTGGCGATTGTTGCTCGCCATTGAGGCGGAAGCGCTCGCGGATCTCGGTTTTGCAGGCCGACACGAGTCAGCACTCCGCGCATTGTTTGAGCGCCCGGACGACATGGCCTTTCCTGAAACCGATGATCTCGTCGATTTCGGAGCGTCGAATGCATTACCGCCGGTGTTTGTGTTTGCCGTCGATGCCTACGATTGCGCAGCTCGTGCTGGACGTCCTGAACTGGCAGTACCCGTGGCGCATTGAAATCTGAACTCGCGATCGTGCGAATTGCGCTCATTTTCGACCGTAGCCGCCGGGAAGCCGGCGGCCGTTACTCTTCCAAACGCGATTCGTGCTTGTAGCCCGACTCGAGCATGCTAGGGTCGCATCGCCCGCCGTGCGCTGGGCAGACCGCAATCGCCCGACGCCGTTTCTCCCATTGCTGGCGCCGTTCAACACGCCGTCATCCAAGACCTTACCCACGAGCGCCTGACACTGTCGCTTTCAGCTTACGGGCAGCTCTAGGCAGCACTGGGATAAGAACTAACCTCACAATCTCGTTGAAATCACATGTCTTGCAACGCCCTCCAATAATCGAGCTATTCAAATACACGAAAAAGCTGTGGAAACGGACGTCGCCGTCAGCTTTCGCGTAACCTGTTGTGTGCACGTGCTTTACAACTAACGGATTATCCAGCCAATGACCGCTCCCGCGAAAACGCACGAAATTTTCGATCACGAGCGCGCCAATTGGTACGCCGATCCGCGTAGCGCGTTCGATTCCTGGATGGCGCATCAAGCGTTCAAAGCGTCGTCCGCAGACGTCTACCGAGCGCAATGGGGACTCTTTCTGGAATGGCTGACCTCTAAACGAATCGATCTTCGAACGGTTGATCGACTTGCGATCGAACAGTTCGTCACGCAATTAGAGATTCGAAAACCACAGCGCGTTCGCTATCTGCGCCTTATCGAACGGGTGCTTGACCATGTGCGCGAGATCGAGATGGCATCGACGAACCCAGCTCGTTTCATCGCCCAGGATGGCGAGGCTCCATGGCGAGATGCACGCGAAAACGAACCAACAGGATTTCTCGCCCACGGTGAACGGGCGGCCTTGATCAGCTATCTTTTCTCTCCAATCGGCGATCTGCCGGCCGGGCAGCGTTGGAGAGAGCGACGCGATCGTGCACTAGTCGGCGCATTCCTGGGCGGCGGGGTGAAAACGGGTGAAGCAGCGGCGCTGACCGTTAGTAACTATTCGTGGAATCAGCCGTGGCTCGCTGTCGAGGCTACAAACCCCGCATTGAATCGGGAAACCCGGCTCGCACCCTTCGCAATCGCGTTGCTCGATCATTGGATCAGCGAGCGCAAAACAGCGCGATTACTCGGCAACCTGCTGTTCCCATCCGCGCCATCGGGGCGCCCAATGCACAAGGCCACCATGCTGCGCGCGATCGATGCCGTGATCGAATCCGCCGGCATTGCCGGTTCGCGAACGGCACGCGCCAGTCCACAAACTTTGCGCAATACCTTCGCCGCCGATTTGTTTGAAAGTGGCACTGCGGCCGAACGCGTCGGGCAATGGTTAGGTTTCCAGCAACAAATCTCGGCGCATCGGCTTCATCGAGCATGGCAAAACTGGATAGGTGAGGAAATACGGGAGCGGGATCTGGCCGAGGCGCAAATAAGCGGTGCCGAGGAAAGCCACCGATTCGAATAGCGCTCGGCTCCCGAAAAGTCTCACCTCTCGGCCTGTTCACTCGTGTCAGCCACCTCAGGGGAATGAAATCGGGCTACGGCGAGCAGCCGTGAAGACGCAGTCCCTGATGACCGATCGCAATCGGGGCAGGACAACTCGAACTCATCATCGTGCTGCGCAAGTTCAGGCTCGCCGGTGACGCACGTGGGACAGCTGGCCGGCACAGCGACAAAACCATCGATGTCTGTTCCCAACGTCTGCATTTCCTGCTCGGATAGCCGTCCGTCCTCGACCATCGTGCAGATTAGCCGCGCGACGGCTTCGCTCATTCCGCTCTGTCCGAGCAACGCGTCACGTTCAAAGGCCAGTGCGTCGATCTCGTCCGATTGCTCGCGAATTCGCAGTTCCAGCCGATCCGTGCGTGCCTTGGCGATGCTAAGTTGTTGAATAAAATCGAATTCCTTCTGGCTTGCCTGACGCACGCCAGCCTGGTAGGTTGCCGCCATGCCACGCAAAGAATCAAGTTCCACGAGCATTGGCTTCACGCGTCGTTCGGCCTCGCTGATTGCATCCTTGATCTGCTGTGCGTAATGCTCGGTGTTGTGTCGTAGTTCGCCATTCAACACATCTACGCGATCGCGCAGCGCGGCGTTAGCCGTTTGCTCTGTTTCGAGCCGTTGAGTCAGCGCGGCATGTTCCCGCTCCAACCGCTGAATCGATGCCTGCGAGCTGCTCTGCGCGTCCAGTTCGCGTCCGCGCAGCGATCCTAATTCGATCTCCAGTGCGGAATTGCGCGCTAACGCGGAATCCGCGCGTGCTTCGCTGCGGCGAAGCGCCTCGTCGACGGTCGCATAGCGTACTTCTGCATCGCGAAGCCGGCTTAACGCAGCATCGACGTCATCTTTTGCAGCGTGGCGCTCGTCTTCGAGCGATCGAATCGCAAATTCCTGCGCTTCAAGGAAAAGCTGCCCGAGCAATTCACCGGCTCGCTCCTGCAGTCCCTCCGGAATCGCTCCACTGTCGATACGAACGCGCGACGCGGATCTGATCCGGGCCCAAAATGTGTCGATATCTTTAGGGATATCGCTTGCACTTCCCGTTTGCGTGAGATCCCTGACCGTGGCCATTGAAGGGCGAATGCCAAAATCGAAGAAAAGCCGCTTGCACGCGTGCTGCGACAGATCCTGTCGGCGCGCACCGTTGGTCCGCATCGTCGCGAGTTCAGCCCGCAGCGCAAGACGTTCTGCGTCGTTCATACGAAGCTCCAAGTCAATTTCGTTCGTATAATAATACTTTACGTATCAAACGCTACATATTTAGGGTGGACGAACCGGCGAGTGCTTGTCGCTACACTCTTTCTGTCCAAATGGCCTATATCACCCAGTCAATGCAGTGGCATCCGTGAAACATGTCGAGGTTAATCCGTCAAGCCGTTGATTACTAGCATCTTTTTCCAACGTGAGCATTTCTGCAGATGTTCCACGGAGTTTTTGTTTCACGGTTCTCTTTCTTGGATCTCTCCGCTGCTTGAGAGTATTAGAAGTAAACACCTTTGAAACCTAGTTAAAGACGTTAACGCCACGACAAAGCCTTACCAGATAAGGCTTTCCGGGCAGCTCGGTGAGGGTCTGCGGGATAGAAGGTGAGACAACACGGGGGCCATCGGTGTATAGGTTCGGGGACTAGCGTGAGGAGTCACGGGAGCAAGCGTGAGCGAGTTCGGGAGACGGGTGTTTGGGGAAGGTGAGGAAATACAGGGGCCGTCCCGGCTATCGTCCATATGCAGGGGGATAGCGCACTCCGACATGCCAATCTCTGCAGTGAGCGTTTGCAGGATAAAGGAAATGAGAAAATTCCAACGAAAAATAGGTAATTATTACCTATAGGTGAGGCTTTGCAGGGGGCAAACCGATTTCAGGGTGAGACTATGCGGGCGTGGACAGCTCGGAGGGCCCAGTTTGCGGGACGTATAAACCGCAACGGTGAGGGAATACAGGAGAGCTTCGCTGCGGTATTGGAACCCGGCCACTTCGACAATCCTGCTGATTTTAAGGGGTATTTCTCTGAAGCCAGGATAGAGGTGAGGGTTTTCGGGAGACGATTGTGGTCCGTCGAGGATCGCACCGACAGCTTTGGCTCTGTTCAAAGGTGAGGCTTTTCGGGACCGCATGATCTCGATCTATGCCGCGAAAATCCGGTTCGGCGGTTACCCGACCGGTCAATATCACATTAAGTACATGATTTATAAAGACTTCGTATGGATTGGCTGAGCCCATATTGCCGCAAAGGTGAGTATTTTCGGGAGTGATGGTCTGCAGTTTGATGCTACCTTCCTAGCCTGAAAAAGAGGCAAAGGTGAGCTTTTGCGGGACTGAGTTTGGTTGAATTCGGGTACTGAAAGGGCTGCTTCGGTGCTGAATTCTAGAAAATCTTCGGTTTGTGACTCTAAAGGTGAGTGTTTGCAGGGGCGGATGAGGAGCGTGTATCGATACTGCGAACCGTGGAGAAGTCCAAAGGTGAGGTTATGCGGGACCTCGTATCCGGGGTCCGAAAGGCTGTTTCGAGTCCTCGACGCGGCTGAATAGGGCTCTCCGGCGAGTCAAAGGTGAGCTTTTGCGGGAGTAATTGCGCGGCAATCGGCGTGTATCGGGGGTTAAAGCTTTGAAAACTCGACGATTCCAGCAATTTCTCGGCGCTTTCGTGGGTTTTTGCCTTCCCTGGTAGATTTCGTAAAAACCACAGGTGCACGTAAAAAAATTTCAGGTGAGAAGATACGGGACCACGTTTGAGGTGGTTTGATTTGATTCCGCAAGCGCCCAATCCGTTTACCCGCATGGCGCGGGGCATAAATGAGATGAGGCGTGACGGTGAAGGTGAGAGTATTCAGGAGCGCACCTCAGTGAGTTTTGCGTGTGACATCTCCTTCACCGCTACAGGGTGAGTGCGCACCTGTAGACGAGCTTCACCGTCATGAGTATGCTTTCCCAAAATCTCCTGACTCCAGCATGGCAACCAAACGCGCGAAGAAGACCGATATAGTGAGTCCGAGTTCGGCTGAGCTACGAAAAGCCGTCGAAGCTATCGCTATCCAGCCAAAAAGCGGCAAGATCACGCTTTTGACTCGCAAGTTATTCAACGTGCTGCTGGCTGTCGCTCAGCAGGCGGATGAATCCGGGGACACTTATCGCGCGCTTTTATCGGACATTGTCGCGAATGCGGCGTTCGATTCCAACGATACCGCTTTGGTGAAAGAGCATTTGCGCCGCATGGTGTCGGTGCAGGTTGAGTGGAGCACAGGCACGTCGAGTCTGAAGCCTGGGCGCAAGTGGGGCATATCGACGTTGATCGCCGACGCCGAAATTCTCGAAGACCCTGCCACACGCCGGGTGTGGGTAGAGTTTTCCTTTGCCCCGAAGATCAAGAAAAAGCTGCTCGATCCAGTGCAATACGCGCGCTTGAGTTTGCAATTTCAAAGTCAACTCCGCAGCAGCGCTGGCCTCGCGCTGTATGAAATCTGCGTCCGCTATTTGACGAATCCGAGTCATCTCACCATGCGCGAGACTTGGGAATGGTGGCGGCCGATTCTCTCAGGAACGCCTGATACCGAAGCGGGCGATGAAGCCAAGCGCGAGTACAAATATTTCAAGCGCGACTATCTTCGGCCCGCAATAGCGGAAGTCAATGCCGTTACCAACATCTTTGTCGAGTTGATCGAGCACCGGGAAGGCCGGCGGGTTGCTGAAATTCAGTTCCGCGTGACCGAGCGCAAGCAACCCATGCTCGCACTCGACGAACATCCGAACGTGTTCGACAGTACGTTAGTCGATCGCATGGTGAAAATCGGGATTCCGCTGAAAGATGCGCAAACGCTTTACGCGGACAGCGAGGAAAACCGGATTCGTTCGGCGTTGCAAATGACCGAGCAGAGAATGCGGAGCACGTCGCTGCCCCCGGTCCGAAGTGCGGCGGCGCTTTTCAAGGATGCGTTGAAGAAGGGTTATGCGCCCCAGGTCGAAGCATTGCCGGCAGTAGCGGCTCCAGCGAAAACCAACGGAGCGCCAGCGGACGACCTGAAGGCGCGTTTGCTGAGCGAATATTCCGTGTTTCGCCGGAAGGAAGCGCGCTCGTTATACGAGGAACAAGGTGAGTCTGAACGGGAACTGGCCCGTCAAACCTTTGAGGAAGATGTGTTGCCGGAGCTTGGTACCCACATGCGTGACGATTGGCGCAAGCGGGGGCTCGATTCCAAAATGGGAGAAACCTCGTTTTTTGACTGGCTTGCACGTAAGACATGGGGCGAGCCGACCGACGGCGACCTGCTGGCATTCACGTTGAATCAAAGCCGCACCACGTAAGAACCGCGTAGAGGGACGGTTGCTGAGTTCGCGTTTGTGTCTCCTGTGCGCGTCTCCCTTGTCCCTCTATTCGTTTTCTCGTGTGTCGTTAGCTCGGTTGCATCATCGTTTTACCGTTTCAGCCTGCAGCATCTTCTCTATCTGTTGCAGAATTTCATCGCGTTTGTCTTTCGATAAACCACGTAAGCGCAATTCAAGTCTGTCGTCTCCATACGTCTTGAGATCGCCCACCGCAAGCCCGTCCAGCTTGATCTCCAACCGCTGTGCATAGCGCTGACGGCCTGCGGGTTTCGGCGTTTCTTGTGCGCTCGCACGACCTTTGACGATGTCTGCCACTTGCCGGGTGCTCAGATCATCCGATGCAATCTTGTTGATCAATCGCAGCGTGGCGTCCGCGCCGCGCGCCGTATGAAAGCGTGAGACCTGGTAAGCCATGTTCGAACCAAATCGATCCGGCCGGGCGACCATTTCATGCATCACGGTCTCGGGTAGCTTCGCGATAGCTAAAGCGACCGCGATTGTGGATTCGTCGAGGCCCAGGTGGTCGGCGAGTTCCCGCTGGCTCTGAAAGTGTTTTTCATCGAGGAAACGCTTCCAGACGATGGCATTATCGAAGACGGTTTGCGAGTCCCGCTGGACGTTAAGGTCATAACCCAGCTTGTAGCTTTCGATGCCAATAGGCAAGTCGATGACAATCGCCTTCACGGTTTCTTTGTTGGCTTCCTTCAACGCCCTTACTCGCCGGCCGCCGTCGCTAACAAAGAAAGTACCCGCGTTTTCGTGATCGGGGATCACGTGAATCGCTTGCTGCTGGCCCTGCTTCGCCAGATTGACGGCCAATTCTGCGATCGACGCCTTCAGATAAAAATGCCTGGGATTGAAGGGGCTCGGTTTGATGGCCTTTAGCGGCAACTCAACTACCTGGCCGTGTACGTATCTGTTTTTCCGGCGCCACGCCTTGAAGTTTTCCGACTCCTGCGCCGTTGGGTCATCGTGAAACTGATCTTCAGAGTAAGCGCTGGAGCGGCCAGTGACCTGCTTATCGTTCCCTGCCTCTTGATTGACGATTTCGTCGATGGCGTTGATGCGATCCAGGGCTGTGCGCTTTTCGCTGCTGGTCGTATCCGGCCGGGCTTTAAAGCCTTTTGCGAACTGGGTAGGTTTCATTCAGGATCCTTTATGCGCATAAAGTCAGGGAAGCATGGCGAGAACTTCGTCTGCGCACGCACGTATTTCAATCGCGGCCAGTCGCGCGCCCCGGTCGCTCATCTGAAGTACGGTCTGGCCGAGCGCCATCGCTTGCTTGTAGCACTCGCGGGTCGGAATCTGTGTTTTCAGCAAAGGGAAACCCAACTCTTCCAACGCACGCTTCAGTTCGCGCGTGAGCATGCGTTTCTCCTCTGTTTTGTTGAGGAGAAACACTGCACGCAGATCTTCATTCATGACCTGCGCTTGCTGAATGAGTTTGACGAGACCCACGCTGGACCAGTAGTCGGCGGGTGACGACGATGTCGGGACAATGGCGACCGTCGCAGCGAGAAGAACGACGCCCGATACCTTCTCCGTAATTGACGGCGGGCAATCGACGACGATGATGTCGTAGTCGTTGACGAATTTCTTGATCTCTCGATGAATCTGGGCCCCTGCTTCGGACAGGTTCACGATAGGGAACGGGATGCCGCTGGCCTCGTCGGACGCAGCGCTAGCCCAATGGACCAGGGTATTTTGCCCGTCCGCGTCGACGACGAGCACCCGCTTTCCTTTCTCGTGAAACGCCGCGCCTAGATGCATTGCTATCGTGCTTTTCCCTACTCCGCCCTTCTGCTGCGTGATCGCAATGATTTCAGCTGCCACGTTTTGCTCCCAAATTTAGCTTTTCGAATTTTACATTGAAAACTCAATTTTTCTAGCAGTAACTCATCGAGTTGGCCGTTTGGTCGATTTTCTGTGGGGTTTATGCGCATAAAGTCTGGTGCATGCGGTTGCTTGGCTGCACGCCTGTCTCGTTATCGTGGAGAAATCTACTGGATCGTGCGGAGGGCTGAGGGCGTGATGCAGGTTTCTTGCTCCGCAGTCTGGCTTTGATGCTTGGTCTGTGTGCTAGTGAATTAACGCGATTCGGCAACAAGTCGGGTCGCTGCTCTCCGCTAGTCGGATTGAATCGGGAAAACTCGGCTGCGGCTGCGGCTGCGGCTGCTGGCCCTTCGTCCGTTCTTTGGATATTTCGCCAGCGGTCCGGCGTGCTCGAGCGCTGAACGAGGGTGCGGGCTTGGTTTATGTCTTCGCTGCAGAAGGCCGATTGGTCTCGATTAATGAGCCCGCGAACGGCGTGTTCAATGTGGCGGATGGTCAACCCTGCTGCGTGGCAACTGACGTTCGTTCGTGATCGTCCCCGTCGCAGTGAGTGCCTCGATTAGCAGAAAGCGACTGCGAACTGGATGCGACTCAGGAAGCTCGTCGCGGAGGCGGAGCTTTATGCGCATAAAGTCCGCCGTCTCTCAGCTGGGATTCTCGAGGCCGCTGGTCCAACGGACCGAATGTGCGCGCATCGTAGATTAGACAACGCTCGATCATTCAGCCTAGGCGGCGTCCGATGAGCGTACTTCTAGCTGCGCAGTTTGGGGACGAGATATCGGGATGATCGGAAGGCACGACCGCTATTTACGGGCGTTTGTTCTTCACCGTCATCCCGATGACATCGAAATTCATTGTCGCGCGCTTCCGCTTGTTGAAAGCGCAGCGCTCCGCGCAGGGCACTGCGATCGTAATGCGCACCACAACCGCTCGTTTAGATTCATATTTTAGTAATTATAATTATTAGACATAATAGACGTCATATGCGGCAGCCAGCTCGGTTAGCGGCGCCCCTCAACCTTGGAAGCGAGTGTCTATGAAGCTTTTAATCGACCATAGACTTCAAGACGCGAAACACAGAAATGAATCGAACACGGCGCGAGGTGAGCCCTCGACCCAATCAACGTGCTGAAGTCGAAAAGCGCGCACTCGCGTCTGCCCGGCATCCGCCGCGCATCCTCTATAAACAGCGAGACTAATAGGATTACCTCCACTCAATCCGACACCTCCAATCAAACGTCATCCTCACCACATAAAATTACCTCCAAACCCCTACGGTCTGAAAGCACCCCAAGTATTTTGTAAGCCTTCGCTCGTAAAATCCGGCGACCGTGCGGCGCCTGCTGCTTACCAATACCGGCCGTCGCGGGCAACCGGACCAACCAGTCACTCCCTCCACTTAGCCAAGGGCATTTCAGTGCATCTGACATCGACTCTCGCCGCGTGGTCCGCCCACGACACGCGTCTTCTCATCGCATGCGCGCTCGGTCTGGCGTCAATCATCGTTCTCATCAGCGCGCTGAAACTTGCGCCGTTTCTCTCAATCCTCGTCGGCACTTTCGTCGCGGGTTTCACGGCAAGCTTGCCGCTGGAAGCCGTCGCGAGCGCGTTCAGCAAAGGGGCGGGCGGAATCCTGGGGGATGTCGGCATCATCATCGCGCTCGGGGCCATGCTCGGCGCGCTGATGGCGGAATCGGGCGCGGCGGACCGGCTGGTCGGAACGATCCTCGATCACTCCACGCCGCGCACGTTGCCGTGGCTGATGGCGCTGGTGGCCATCATCATTGGCTTGCCGCTGTTCTTTGAAGTGGGTCTTGTCATGATGGTGCCGATCATCTTTGTGATGGCGCGCCGCTCGAAGCAGCCGATCCTGCGTATCGCGATCCCCGCGCTCGCCGGCATGACGACGCTGCACGCGCTGCTGCCGCCGCATCCGGGTCCGCTGATCGCGGTCAGTGCGCTGCACGCCGACCTCGGGATCACGATGGGGCTGGGTTTCATCATCGCCATTCCTGCCGTGATTCTTGCCGGGCCGGTCTATGGCATGTGGCTGTCGCGCCGCATGCATGTGGAGGAGCCGGAGGAGATGGGCAAGCTGTTTTCATCGAAAGTCGATGCAAACGGCGCGCTCGACGCGCCGAGCTTCGGCATCTCGTTGCTGACCATTCTTCTACCCGTTGTCCTGATGCTTGGCCGAACAGTGGCGAAGCTGGCGATTCAGCCCGAAACTCTTCTCTTCGATACCCTCAATTTTCTCGGTGAGCCACTTATCGCCTTGGGACTCACCGTTCTTTTCGCGATCGTTGTGCTTGGCTGGACGCGCGGCATGCCACGTGACCGGGTGGGCGGCATTCTGCGTAAAAGCCTGCCGCCGATCTGCGCTTTGCTGCTGACCATCGGCGCGGGGGGCGGTCTCAAGCAGACGCTCGTCGCCGCCGGCATCAGCACGACGATCGGCAAGATCGCCATCGGCTCGCACATGCCGCTGATCCTGCTGGCCTGGCTGATCGCAGTGGCCTTGCGGCAGGCGACCGGCTCGGCGACTGTCGCGACCACGACCACCGCGGGGATCATCGCGCCGGTCGTGGCGGGGTTGAGCGCGACCCACAACTCGCTGCTGGCGCTGGCGATCGGCGCGGGTTCGGTGTTTTTCTGCCACGTCAATGACGCCGGCTTCTGGATGATCCGCGAGTACTTCGGCTTGCAGTTGAAGCAGACCGTCTACGTCTGGTCGGTGTTGCAAACCATCGTCTCGGTAGTCGGCCTCGCGTTGACGCTGGTCATGTGGGGCGTGCTGACGTAAATCGTGGGCAGATTGGCAAGGCTAGCGGGCGCTCCGATTCTAGAATGCGAAAAGGAGATATTGATCATGCTTGCCTTGCGCCCCTCTTGTGAATGCTGTGGCAAAGCGCTGCCGCCCAACGCGCGCGACGCGATGATCTGCAGTTTCGAATGCACGTTCTGCGAAAACTGCGTGTCGTCGCGGCTCGGCAACGTGTGCCCCAATTGCGGTGGCGGCTTCCAGCTCCGCCCGATTCGACCGAAAGCCATGCTCGAGCACCGGCCGGCCTCAACCGACGTGCATCCGGCCGGCGTGAATGAGCAAGCGCATCGCGCATTTTTCGATCGCTACAGTGCGATTCCGCCTTCCGAGCGATAAACGCTAGTAGACCTAAGGGCCGTCGGCCAACGACGGCCTGCTCCCCGGCTCAGGGGATTCCCTGATCTGAGCGGTGCTCATACCCGTCCGCACGAATCGTCGATTCCTCCTCATCGACGCGCGCTCGCACAATCTGTTCATCGATCCACTCCATGAACGGAAGCCAGCATGCCAACACCCCAAACCGGCCGTACCCTCAATATTGGCGAGGGCTTTGAAGGTCCGGGCGTCAATCTCGCTCACATCAACGTGCTTGTCGGCCCGCGCAACGGCCCCGCGGGCCAGGCGTTCGCCACAGCACTTGCTACGCCTTCGGCCGGCCACGCGCCGTTTGTCGTCATTGCACAACCTGGCGTGCCGACCAAACCGCTCACGCTCTATGTGAACAAGGCGCCTATCGCCGGCGAATTCCACGGCAACGCAACGTGGGGCGCATCGCAGGCGGGAATAGCGAAGGCAGTCGCCGAATCGCTCGAGGACGGCACGTTGCCACCCGAAGCGGACAACGATTGGGTAGTGGTGACGGCGAACTGGGTGAACCCGTCTGCAGACGATCTCGACGCCGTGTTTCGCAACAACTACCGCGCGGCAAAAAACGCCATCAAGGCAGCCATGATCGGCTTGCCGTCAAAGGAAGACGTGTTCGCCGCGGCGCGCGAAGTATCGAATCCCTTCTACACACCCAGCGTTGCGCAGTCAGCCCTTTAATGCAGGCAGCCCTCTAAAAATCAGCGCGCCGGTGCCGTGCCCGGCAACCGTCGCCGCGCATCATGGAGACTCAAAGAATGGAATTCGTCCGTCTGGGCCAATCAGGCCTGAAAGTATCGCGCCTGTGTCTCGGCACCATGAATATGGGCACCCCGCAATGGAAGCCCTGGATTTTTGACGAACAAAAGAGTGAACCCATCGTCCGCCACGCGCTGGAGGCAGGGGTGAACTTCATCGACCTGGCGGATTTCTATTCGGCGGGCGTCGGAGAAGAAGTCGTCGGTCGCATTCTCGGTCGTCTTGCTCGGCGCGAGGAAATCGTGGTGACGACCAAGGTCGGCTATGACATGGGCGCTTATCAGAACGCCGGCGGTCATTCGCGCAAGCATGTGCTTGACGGTATCGACGCATCGTTGCGCAGGCTGGGCATGGACTATGTCGACATCTACATGCTGCATTACTTCGATACCGCCACGTCCGTGGAGGAAACCATGGGGGCGCTGAACGACATCGTCCGGTCTGGCAAGGCGCGTTATATCGGGGTATCGACCATGTACACGTGGCAACTGGCGAAGATTGTCCAGATCTGCGAGCGGCATGGCTGGCACAAGCCTATCAACATGCAATTGCAGTTGAATCTCGCCTACCGCGAGGAAGAACGCGAAATGATGCCGTATTGCGCCGACCAGGGACTGGGCGTGTCCGTCTTTAGCCCGCTGGCGCGCGGTCTCCTGACGTGCGACCCGGCGTCCACGCGTAACCAGACCGACTTCTTCACGGCGCAGATGTATGGCGACGCGGCGTCGCGGGAGATCGCGGCATCGGTGGCGCGTGTGGCGACGCGGCGTGGCGTGAGCGCGGCGCAGATTGCGCAGGCCTGGGTGCTCCAGCGCGATGGCGTTGCCAGCATGCTGGTGGGTGCAGATTCGCCCGCCCAGTTCGATAGCGCGCTCAGTGCGCTCGGCACGCGCCTGGACGCGGACGAACTGTACGAACTCGACCGTAACTACACGCCGTGCGACGTCATCAATGACTACACGTCCGGGCGTCGTACCGCACGCGAATCTCGCGCGCCACAAGGCGACTTTGTTCAACCAATGAAGGACGCCGCATGAATCTGCTTCGCAAAGAGCATTACATCGATGGCGCCTGGCACAAAAGCGCCGAGACTTACGCCGTCCGTAATCCGGCTACGGGTGACGTGATCGCCGATGTCGCGAAGGCCGGTGCGACGCAAACGCACCAAGCCATCCGCGCTGCGGAGATCGCGTTTCCTGTCTGGCGCTCGCTCACTGCAAAAGAGCGCGGGGCGAGGGTCCGCCGCTGGGGCGAACTGATGCTCGAGCACCGCGACGCGCTCGCTGAACTGCTGACGCGTGAGCAAGGCAAGCCTCTCGCGGAAGCAAAAGGCGAAGTGGCCTATGCCGCAAGTTTCCTCGAGTGGTTTGCCGAAGAAGCGAAACGCAGCTACGGAGATGTGATTCCGAGTTCGAAGCCCGGTTCGAAGATCATCGTGACACGCGAGCCGGTCGGCGTGGTCGCGGCCATCACGCCCTGGAACTTCCCGCTTGCCATGATCACGCGCAAAGCAGGCCCTGCGTTGGCGGCCGGTTGCACGATGGTGCTGAAGCCGTCCGAGGAAACGCCGTTGAGCGCGCTGGCACTCGCCGTGCTCGCGGCGGAAGCCGGCATCCCGGCGGGCGTGTTCAACGTCGTATCCGGAGACGCTGTTGCTATCGGCGCGACGTTGACCGCATCACCCGTGGTACGCAAATTGTCGTTCACCGGATCAACGCGCGTGGGCAAGCTGCTCGCCGCGCAATCCGCGGACACATTGAAGAAACTCTCGCTGGAACTTGGGGGGAACGCACCGTTCATTGTGTTCGACGACGCTGATCTCGACGCTGCGGTGCAAGGCGCGATGGCATCGAAGTTTCGCAACACCGGCCAGACCTGCGTATGCGTGAATCGATTTTTCGTGCAGGCGGGGGTGTATGCCGAATTCACACAACGCTTGACCGAGGCAGTTCGCAAGCTTCGCGTAGGGGATGCGCTCGAGCGGGAAGTCGATCAGGGGCCGCTTATCAACGAGGCCGCATTCAGGAAAGTCGGCGATCACGTCGCGGACGCACTGAGCAAGGGAGCGACCGTTCTAACCGGCGGGCGTGCCCATCCGCTGGGCGGGACGTTCTACGAACCGACGGTGCTCGCTCATGCGAACCGCACCATGTTGATCGCGCAGGAAGAAACGTTCGGACCGGTGGCTGCGTGTTTTCGCTTCGAAACAGAGGCCGAAGCGATCACGCTCGCCAACGACACCCCGTTCGGACTAGCCGCCTATTTCTATACGCGTGACCTGGGCCGCGCGTGGCGGGTAGCCGACGCACTCGAGACAGGTATGGTGGGTATCAACGAAGGAATCATATCGACGGAGGTGGCGCCCTTTGGCGGGGTCAAGCAATCAGGCCTTGGCCGCGAGGGATCGAAGTATGGCCTCGATGAATACATGGAAATGAAATACATGATGATCAGTGGCCTGACGGGCATTGAGCATTGACCACTGAACGCCGAAAGATGCTGGCTAGCGCCAAGCGGCTCTGCCGTGCACGCATAGCCAGCGTCAACGCAATTGAAGAACATATAGGTAAGGAGACGCAGTGAGTCATCAGGACACGTCAAGCAGTGCATTCCCGATCAGTCCGCCGCCTCATGCGGGCACAACGCCAGTTCGTGCGCCAGCACCTCAGACGTCGAAGCCGGTTTTACTCGACGACATTCCGTTAAACCGGTTTCACATGAAAATTGCGGGCCTGACATTTGGCGCGCACTTCACTGAGGGTTATGCGCTCGGCACGGTGGGATACGCGCTGGCATCGATGAACCGGCAGATGCCACTCGATTCATTCTGGATGGGGGCAATCGGCAGTTCCGCCTTGATCGGGATTTTTCTCGGCAGCCTCGTATTTGGCCGGCTGTCGGATCGACTGGGCCGCCAGAGCATCTTTCTCAGCAGTTTCATCATCATCACAATAGCGGCGTTCCTGCAATTTTTCGCTACGTCACCTATGGAGTTGTTCGCGTTGCGGGTATTGATTGGCTTCGGTATGGGCGGTGACTTCACAGTCGGCCATGCCATCCTCGCCGAATTTTCACCGCGAAAGCATCGTGGCGCGCTTTTGGGTTCTTTCAGCGTGGTGTGGACTATCGGTTACGTCGTGGCGAACGTGCTCGGCATGTCGTACGGAGATGCCGGCGCCGACGCGTGGCGCTGGCTTCTCGCATCCGCGAGTCTTCCAGCGCTTATTGTGCTGGTGTTGCGTATCGGTACGCCGGAATCGCCCCGTTGGCTGCTTGGCAAGGGACGCGTCAAGGAGGCGAATGCCATCGTGCTTAAGCATTTCGGGCCAGGCGTAACGCTTGACGTGGAAGATGCAATGGCGAGCGTCACCTCGAAACACGGTTATGCACGTCTGTTTCAACCCGACCTGATCCGGAGGACTTTGTTTAACTGCGGGTTCTTCGTGTGCCTGGTAATTCCGTACTTCGCTATCTACACCTTCCTGCCGGGCATCCTGAAGGTAATCGGCCTGAGCAACGGTTTCGGGGCAGATCTGTTGCTGAATGCGGTGCTGGTGATTGGCGCTGTGCTTGGAATTTGGCTGACCATCAAGCTGCCGCGCCGACACTTCCTGATCGGATCGTTCGCAGTCACCTGCGCAATGCTGGTCACCATGAGCTTGCTGCCATCGTCCGCCACGCTCGCCATGATTGTTGCGTTCGCGGTCTTTACGTTGACCATGTCGGCATTCAGCAATCTCGTTGGTGTCTTCCCTCCGGAATGCTTTCCGACAGAAGTGCGCGCGTCGGGTGTCGGGCTAGCCATTGCATGCAGTCGGCTCGGTTCGGCGATTGGCACGTTCCTCTTGCCTGTTGGCATCGCGGAGATCGGGTTCCATTACACAATGATGGTGCTGGCCGCTGTGCTTCTGATTGGCATGATCGTATCGATGGCATGGGCGCCCGAGACGCGTAACCTCACTTTGCGCGCCGCAAGCGGTTCCTCATAACCGTTACGCTACCCCGCGGAAGCCACTGCTCCCGAAAACCCTCACCTATCTAAACCCGGCTAAAAGCCAAAAGGCGTCCTCGCGGACGCCTTTTGGCGTTCATGAACGCGCTCGCTTCACCTGCGCTCCCGCACCATTCCGCAATTAAGAATTCTTAGTTTTGTCTCAATTCTTTAAGAGCGTTCCGAGAGTCATCGGAGGCACCCAGTCTTAATATTCATTCACTCGCAGACGAACCGGTTCATCGCCTCTCACACGAATCCAGACGATGAAAAAAAGGTGACTCGCACTGCGCGGTCGGCATCGACTGGGATAGGAATCCTAAGCGCCGCACGTGTCTACAAAACCTCATTCATTTCTCTATTGGAAAC
>NZ_JNFG01000208.1 GCF_000729995.1 Caballeronia sordidicola
CCCAGTCCAACCCCAAGTGCGAACGACCCCCGCCCCCTTATGCGAACAACTCAACGACCGGCCACTTGCGCTCGGCTGCAATCACCCGCAATTTCGCATCGGGGTTCGTTGCAACCGGATGAGTAACACGCTCCATCAACGGTACATCATTGATGGAATCGCTATAGAAATAGCTCGCTTCGAAATCCGCCAGTTTCAATCCCCGTGAAGCCAACCATTGCTCGGTGCGAACAATCTTGCCTTCACGGAAAGTCACCACCCCCACCGAGCGACCCGTGTAACGCCCAAACGGATCATCGCCTTCAGTGCCCAGGTCGATCGCCAGCAAATGCTCAACGCCAAGCGCCTTCGCAATCGGCGCGGTGATGAACACATTGGTCGCGGTAACGATGCAGCACAAATGCCCCGCGTCAAGATGACGGCGCAGCAGCGCAAGCGCTTCAGGGCGGATGGCCGGTTCGATCACCGTCCTCATGAAGCTCGCATGCCACGCATCAAGTTGTGCTCGCGGATGACGGGCGAGCGGCGCGAGTGTCAGGCCCAGATACTCGTCCATGTCGAGCGTACCGGCGACGTATTGCTGATAGTAGGCGTCGATCTCCTCCGCATGGCCGGCACTGCCCTCAAAACCCAGCGTGGCGTAGAAGCGTGCCCACGACTGATCGCTATCCAGCGGCAGCAAGGTGTGATCCAGATCGAACAGCGCAAGAGTACGACTCATCCGTATAGCCCTTGAATAACGGTAAAAAACGGGTAAAAAGTAGATAAAAAGCAGACAAAAAAACGCGCCAGACCGCCGTCCGGCGCAGCTCGCCCGACACGATTCGATCGTAGCGTTAAATACCCAAAACTACAACAAAGCAAAATTGTACAACTCATTTGCGTGGCATCATTGCGCGTATCGAAGTACATTCAGGCAGTACAGTCGGAACGAACAACGGACGCAGCCTCATGTTGATTCTCTTGAATATTTTGTCGGGCGTGGCGCTGCTGGTGTGGGGCACGCATATTGTCCGGACCGGCATCCTGCGGGTCTTCGGCGCGGAGTTGCGGCGCGTGCTCGGACGCAGTGCGAACAGCCGTTTCCGGGCGTTCGGCGCGGGCCTATGCGTAACGAGCCTGGTCCAGAGCAGCAACGCGACGGCGGTGCTGGCTTCGTCTTTCGCGGCGCAAGGCCTGCTGCCGCTCGCGCCGGGACTGGCCATCATGCTCGGCGCCGACGTTGGCACGGCGCTGATGTCACGCGTGCTCACGCTCGATCTCTCGTGGCTGTCGCCCATCCTGTTGCTTGGCGGCGTGATCGCGTTCCTGTCATTCAAGCAGACCCGCACGGGCCAGGTGGGGCGCACGGTCATCGGGCTGGGGCTGATCCTGCTGGCGCTGCATCTGATTGTGGAAGCTGCTCAGCCCGTGATGCAGGGCGAAGGCGTGAAAGTCATGTTCGGCGCGCTGACGGGCGATTCCATGCTCGACACGCTGGTAGGCGCGGGCTTCGCCATGATTTCCTACTCCAGTCTTGCTGCAGTCCTGCTGACTGCGACGCTGGCGTCATCGGGCGTGATTTCGCTGAAGGTGGCCGTGTGCCTCGTGATTGGTGCAAACCTGGGCAGCGGGCTGCTTGCGGTGATCGGCACGCTGGGACAAAACCCCGCTGGCCGGCGTCTTGCGCTCGGCAATGTGCTGTTCAAGCTGGCCGGCGCGTTGATCGTGCTGCCGTTCGCCCCATGGATCGCGCAGGGAATCGGCGCATTGATCCCGTATCCGCGCGAGGCAGTGATCACATTCCATCTCGTCTACAACATGGTGCGCTGTGTCGCATGCATGCCGCTGATCGATCCGGTTTCGCGCCTGTGTTACCGGCTGCTGCCGGACCGGCCCGAAGCAAACCCGGAACTGCGGCCGCTGTATCTTGACCCGGTCGCGCTCTCCACACCCACGCTCGCGCTGGCGAATGCCGCGCGCGAAGCGCTGCGGATCGGCGACATCATCCGCACGATGCTCGACAACCTGCTCGACCTGATGCGGGCCAACGACCCGGTCAAGGCACGCTCGACCATCCGCATGGACGACGATGTCGATCAGCTCTATGCAGCTGTAAAAACCTATCTGGCGCGCATCTCCCGCGAGCAACTTGACGAGGCGGACAGCCGTCGCTGGACCGACATCATTACGTTGACGATCAACCTGGAGCACGCGGGGGACATCATCGAGCGCGTGGTGACCAATATTCTGGAGAAAAAGATTACGCACCGGCTGGCGTTTTCGCCCGAGGGTCTGGGCGAGCTGGAGGACCTGCATTCACGCGTGATCCTGACCTTGCAACTCGGCCTGAGCGTATTTCTCAACAGCGACTTGCGCAGCGCCGAGCGCTTGCTGGCAGAGAAGGAGCGGTTCCGCGATCTCGAGCGCAGTTATTCATACGCGCACCTGGACCGGCTGGCGGGGCAAAGCGCGCGCAGCATCGAGACCAGTGCGTTGCATCTGGACATCATCAGCGACCTCAAGCGCCTCAACTCGCTGTTCTGCTCGACGGCCTACCCGGTGCTCGACGCAGCCGGCGCACTGCGCGACACACGGCTGCGCCGCCGTGTGCTCGATGCGACCTACGGTAACGACAGCGTTTAAACGCTAGGCGAGAATCACTTGCGGCAGCTTCTTGCGCAATGACAGCAGCGCCGGACCTTCGGCGCCTTTCTTGTTGGTGATCAGCGTATCCACGCGATTGATCGGGCAGAACGCAATCCTGCTGCACTGCCCGATCTTGCTGTAGTCGGCGAGGATCACCACCCGGTCGGCGTGCGCGACCATCGCGCGGGCCACCTCGGTTTCAGCGTGATCGAAGTTCGTCGCACCATGCCGGTGGTCGATGGCGACCGGCGAGAGCAAGGCCACGTCGGCGCGGTACCTGAGAATCTCGGCGACGGTCGTGCCGCCCACCGTGGCGAATGCACGGTCGCTGATCGAGCCGCCGAGCAGGATGATCTCGTTGCTCGAATCGGTCTTTTCGCCGCTCGAGCGCATCTTCTGGGCGACGTCGATGGAGTTCGTGATGATGGTCAGGTTGGCCAGCTTGGCGAGTTCTTCGGCCAGGATGGCGGTGGTCGTGCCGGCATCGATGAACAAGGTTTGTCCACTGCTGACGAGCGCCGTAGCGGCCCGCGCAATGGCGTTCTTCGACTTGACGTGCGTATGGCTGCGCTCGGCGATCGGCGCTTCGTCAGCCGGGCGCGTCACGCCGCCATGCACCCGCCGCAATTCACCCAGTGCTTCCAGATCCACCAGATCGCGCCGGACCGTCTCACGCGACACGCCGAGCTCGGCCATGATGCGTTCGGTCGACACGCGTTCAAGCGTGGCGAGCAGCGCGCGAATTCTCTGATGACGATCTTCCTGCCACATGCTGTATTCCTGAGCGTTGAAGTCGAGTGAGTATTAGTGAAAACGAGTAGACGCCGAGTAGACGGCGAAGCAAAGCCGCGTGGCTGCCGATCCAGTTCGGCAGCCTCAAGTCTTGTGAACGGACTATGTGTCGTCCGTGTGTCGCCAATATTAATAGGCTGCCAATCGAAGCTTCCAAGCGAAGCTGCCAAGCGCCACGTGTTACCGGAAATTCCAGCTGAAAGATTAACAAGAACCGGCGCCGCTGATGTTGCATTTTTTTGGATACTTGCGAATTTGGGTATTTGAACTTAGTCTCTCCGTCACACTCGCAGATAGTTCCCTTGGACCGTCCGCAGTGCCTGAAAGTAGTCCTGGATTGCTGTCTTTTTCACCGTCGTCATCGTTCTTAAACATTTGGCCGCCAGAGTCGCGTGCGCGCCGAATGTGAGTGCGCATTAAAAAACAAGTTCCGGACAATGCAGCAAGTACGCAGCACGCAACTTTCCAAAAACGTAAGCACGCAGGCAGAGGATGGAATCACCATGAATCAAGACGGGTTGCGAGTGAATTCGACATTTCGCCGCTTGGGCGGCCGTGCGTCCATTACAGCAGCGATCGCTGCGCTGACCGCGGTGGCGGGGCAGGCTGTGGCGGCGCCGCCGGCGTCCCTTATCGATGCTGCGAAGAAGGAAGGCCAGCTGACCACGATCGCCTTGCCGCACGACTGGTGCGGTTATGGCGCGCTGATCGAAGGCTTCAAGGCGAAGTACGGTATCACGGTGAACGAACTGAATCCGGACGCTGGTTCGGGTGACGAAGTCGAAGCCATCAAGGCAAACAAGGGCAACACCGGACCGCAGGCGCCGGACGTGATCGACGTCGGTTTGTCGTTTGGACCGACGGCACAGGCCGCCGGCTTGCTGCAGCCTTACAAGGTGTCGACGTGGTCGTCGATTCCCGACTCGGCCAAGGAGAAGGACGGCTATTGGTACGGTGATTACTACGGCGTGCTGTCGTTTGAAGTGAACACCGACATGATCGACAAGGTCCCGGCCGACTGGCCCGACCTGCTCAAGTCCGACTATAAGAATGCCGTTGCACTCGCGGGCGACCCGCGCTCGGCTAACCAGGCCATCCAGGCTGTGTACGCGGCCGGGTTGTCGCAAAGCAAGGGCGATGCGTCGAAGGCCGGCGCTGCGGGCCTGAGCTATTTCGGCACGCTGAACAAGAACGGCAACTTCGTGCCGGTGATCGGGAAGGCAGCGTCACTGGCGCAAGGCACCACGCCGATCGTCGTGCGCTGGGACTACAACGCGCTGGCGGATCGCGATACGCTGAAGGGCAATCCGAAGGTGGCGGTGGTCGTGCCGAAGACGGGCGTGGTGGCCGGCGTCTACGTACAGGGCATCAGTGCTTACGCTCCGCATCCGAACGCGGCCAAGCTGTGGATGGAATACCTGTATTCGGACGAAGGCCAGATTGGCTGGCTCACGGGCTACTGCCATCCGATCCGCTTCAAGGACCTCGAAGCGAACAAGAAGATCCCGGCAGCGCTGCTCGCCAAGTTGCCGCCGCCGTCGGCCTACAAGAACGTGGTGTTCCCGACGCTCGACGAGCAAAACGCTTCGAAGGCGCTCATCACGAAGCAGTGGGATCAGGTAGTCGGCGCCAACGTGAAGTAACTGCTTGAAACGCGCCGTATGCAGTAGTCGCATGCAGTAACGTAGTGCACGGGTAGCCGGACTCGATGTCCGGCTACTCTTCCGGCTCGCGCTTTGTGCCTGGTCCCCAGCGCGGCCTGTCAGTCAAGAGCGACATCATGAGCACTTCATCGAAGATCGCCACGCCCATGTCCGGACATGAGGAGCGCGAGGGGAAGTCGAACCCTTCGCTCGGCCCCGGCATGAAGGCGGCGCGACGCGTGTCGCCCGCGTGGAATTATCTCGGCGTCTTACCGTTTTTCGCGTTTGCGGTCTTGTTCCTGCTGCTGCCCACCGCATGGCTGATGGTCGGCGCGTTCCAGGACGCGCAGGGCAATTTCACGCTTGAAAATTTCCGCCAGTTGCTGCAGCCCAGCGTGCTCGACGCGTACTGGATCAGCTTCAAGGTCAGCGCGGCATCGGCACTGGGCGGCGGCGTGCTCGGACTGCTGCTGGCCTGGGCCGCCGTGCAGGGCAAGCTGCCTGTGTGGATTCGCCCGACCCTGATGACGTTCTCCGGCGTCGCGTCGAACTTCGCGGGCGTGCCGCTCGCGTTCGCGTTCATCTGCACGCTCGGGCGCGTCGGCCTCGTCACGGTGCTGCTGAAGAAGTATGTCGGCATCAACCTGTATTCCACGGGCTTCAGCGTGCTGAGCTTCACGGGGCTGACGCTGACCTACCTGTACTTCCAGATTCCGCTGATGGTTCTCATCATCACGCCGGCGCTCGACGGTCTCAAGCGCGAATGGCGTGAGGCGTGCGATTGTCTGGGCGGAAGCGCTTACCACTACTGGATGTTCGTCGCGCTGCCTGTTCTCTGGCCGAGCGTGCTCGGCGCCACGCTGCTGCTGTTCGCCAATGCGTTCGGCGCTGTGGCAACGGCCTATGCGCTCACGGGCAGTTCGCTCAACATCGTCCCGATCGTGCTGTACGCGCAGATTCGCGGCGATGTGCTGCACAACGAAAATCTTGGTTATGCGCTCGCGCTCGGCATGGTGCTCGTCACCGGCTTGTCCAACGGCGGTTATATCTGGTTGCGCTCACGCGCTGAAAGGGGCCGTCGATGAGCACCGTCACCACAGTCACTCCAACTCCGGTTCCTGATAACAAGGTCCGGGCCCAGACGCGCGCGGGCGCGTGGATCGCGATGGTCATCGGCGCGCTGTACTTCCTGCTGCCGCTGGCGGCAACCGTGGATTTCAGCCTGAAGATGCGTCGCGGCGAATACAGCTTCGACGCCTACCGTGTCGTGCTCGCCGATCCGCATTTCCAGGCGTCGTTCGGCTACTCCATCATGATGGGCGTGTTCGCCATCGTGCTTGGGGTGCTGCTGGTTGTGCCGACCGCCTACTGGGTGCAGTTGCGCTTGCCGAAGCTGCGTCCGCTGATCGAGTTCATCACGCTGCTGCCGCTGGTGATCCCGGCCATCGTGATCGTGTTCGGCTATCTGCATATCTACAACAGCAGTTCGTTCCTGCCGCTCACCGGCAACGAGCGCGCGACTGACTTCCTGTTGATCTGTGGCTATGTCACGTTGTGTTTGCCCTATATGTACCGCTCGGTGGATGCGGGCTTGCGCGCCGTCGATGTCCGCTCGCTCACCGAAGCCGCCGAGTGCCTGGGGGCGAACTGGCCGACCATTCTCTTCAAGATCATCTTTCCGAACGTGCGTTCCGGGATCTTGTCGGGCGCGTTCCTGACGTTCGCGGTGGTGATCGGCGAATTCACGCTGGCCAGCCTGCTCAACCGTCCGGCGTTCGGGCCGTATCTGCAGTTGATCGGCGCGAACCGGGCGTATGAACCTTCGGCGCTCGCGATCATCGCGTTCGCCATTACGTGGGCCTCGATGGGGCTTATTCAGGTCTTCGGCTCGGCGCGCGCTCTCGCCGGACAAAAAATTTAAAGGGCAGGCTTGTCATGGCACTTCTCGAGATCGAAAACCTCTCCAAGACGTTCGGCACGAACACCGTGCTGCATCAGTTCGATATGCAAATCGAGCGTGGCGAATTCATCACCTTCCTCGGGCCGTCGGGTTGCGGCAAGACGACGGTGCTGCGAATGATCGCCGGCTTCGAAACGCCTACGCGCGGCACGATCAAGCTCGGCGGGCGCGACGTCACCCACGTGCGCACGCGCCAACGCAAGGTCGGCATGGTGTTCCAGTCGTATGCGCTGTTTCCGAACATGACGGTGGCGGACAACATCGGCTTCGGGCTGAAGGTGATGGGGCGCCCGCAGACGGAGATCAAGGCGCGGGTGAAGGAAATGCTCGAGCTGATCAAGCTGCCTCACCTGGCCGACCGGTACCCGTGGCAGATGTCAGGTGGTCAGCAGCAACGGGTGGCGCTTGCGCGGGCGCTTGCCAACAAACCGCAGGTGCTGCTGCTCGACGAACCGCTCTCCGCTCTCGATGCGAAGATTCGCGTCTCCCTGCGCGAGGACATTCGCAACTTGCAGCGTGAGCTCGGCATTACCTCGATTTTCGTGACGCACGACCAGGAAGAAGCGCTGTCGATTTCCGACCGGATCGTGGTGATGAACGAAGGGCGCGTAGAGCAGATCGGCACGCCCTCGGAGATCTATAACTTTCCGCGTACGCGCTTCGTGGCGTCGTTTGTCGGAACGTTGAATCTGCTGTCGGGACAGGTGGTGGATCCGGCGAGCGGAAAGATCGTGGTCGGGGGCCAGGAATTGCGGACCTCGCACGCGCTCAGTTCCGCCGATACCGGCAAACAGCGGATGCTCGCGGTCAGGCCCGAGGCCATCGTGCTGGAAGCGCCGGCCAACGGGCGTAATACACTTGCGGCGACGGTCGAGGAGGTCAATTTCCTCGGTGCCGTAGTGCGGATCAGGACACGCGTGGATCAGTCCGTGATTTCCCTCGATATATTCAACGACCCGAATCGGCGCTTGCCGGAGCGCGGGCAACCCGTGGCGCTCGGGTTCTCGCATGAGAATTTGCTGGTGCTGGAGGAGGGGGCTTGATCGTCGGAGTTGGGTAGCGATGACCGGGTTGTTTCAAAGAAGGCCGCTTTGCATTGCGCAAGCGGCCTTTTTCTTGTGCGAAACCGTGGCCGCGACGTATTTCAGCGCCGGCACGCCCCCGTTTTTTCCGTCCGAGTCCCGTTTCCAAAAAGCGGCACAATCTACACGTCCGTCTCAAAATGTTAAGGTAGTGCTCGGTTTATTTTGAGACGGACAGCAAAAGCGTGATTTTCAGCACCCATTTGAAGGTTTTAGGCGTTTCCCTCGCCGCATCGATTCTAGTTCTTGGCGCCTGCGCGCCGCTGCCTACTGACGGCAGCGCCGGCAGCGCGCTGCCAGCGTCGAGCGCCGTTCCGGTGGCCGTCGCCAAACCGCAACTTCCCACGAGACGTTCCGCGCAGGTCGATTCCACCGGCGCTCCCGCCCCACAACGCATTGAAGTCGGCGGTCCCAGTGGCTACCGGACCGAAGTCTCCATTACGCCGCCCAAGCAGGTGTGCGATCTCGACGCCTTCGCCGACGGTGTCCAGTACGGTTATGCCTACACCTGGAATCGCCTCGAGATGGAACAGGCACGTGAAGGCGGCAAGACCGCCGGGGCGCCGCAACCCCAGTTCGATCCGTCAGCTATCCGTTTGCAGGACGAGCAGTACAAAATCGTGTGGAACGGCGCCCAGCGTGTGAATGCGTGTGCGTCGGATGGTTATCTGATCGGGCGCATCGTGGGTACGCACCGGGCTTACACCGATCTCAAGGGCGGCGCGAGCTGATCGTGTGCCGCGTCGTTTAGTCGCATTTGTGGGCGTCAGCCACGTAGGTCGCCGCCCTGATGGTATCGCCGTAAATCGTATATCCCGTGCCGTTCGCCGACGGTTCCGCGTCAATCAGCAAGATGGTTTGCCCGTTCGCGCCGTGTACGGTGATCACGGCGCCGTCCGCGTTCGGCGAGTATTCGCCGATCTTCAGAGGCCGCGTGGCCCATTTTGCCTTTACGCAGGCCACAAACGGCAGCGTCTTGAATTGCGACGTTCCCGAGCCGACCGGCACCGTCTTGATCAACTGATCGTACTGAGTCACGCAAGCGCTCAAGGCGAAGACGGCGACGGAGAGCGAGACGGTCAGAGCGGCGGCGAGGCGTGGCGTTTTCATACGGTAGAACCTTTTATCGATGATGAATGCGGCACCCGAATGCGGGCATCCGAGCCAAGATGCTAACCGCTCGCCCGATCAGGTGTGAAGAAAACGGCCGGAACGGGCTCAAAACCGCTCCCGGACTCGTCCGAACGGCATAGACTCCCACACTTTTCTTAAGTCCCGTCAACCTAGGCCGTTATACAGCCGTTGCTAACCGTAACGTTCTATTCAGCTTTTTGAAATCTGAATGAGCGCCGGATAGACACGCAACGGTCCGGCATTTGGCCGCCAGAACCAAAAACCAACAAAACGCCAACAAGCCGCAAGGCTGAAAGGCGTTGGAGCAAGTCCGGTAATCCGCATGTCTCGCAGAAATAGTGTCAGTTCAGTCTTTTCGTTGGAATCGCTGCTTCGCCTGCCGAAAGCGTGGCGGTTGCAGCGTTTTACCGCGCCAGTTCTCGCGCTGATTGTGTGCGCGTTGCTGTTGATGGTGTTCGAGCATCTGTCGCACGCTGTCGACTATAAAACGGTCGTTCATCAATTACGCGCGCTTCGCTTCGAGGCGTGGGCCGGGGCGCTTGCCGCCACCGTGCTGAGCTACGCGGCGCTGGTTGGGCGTGACGCCGTCGGCCTGCGCTACCTCGACACCAAAGTGCCCCGTTCCGTGCTGTGGGTCGGGGCAACGGTCGCCTCCGCGCTCGGCAACGCGACCGGTTTCGGCGCGCTGACCGGCGGCGCCGTGCGCTGCCGCGTGTATGGCGTCGCGGGCGTCACGCCCGCGCAGGTGGGCCGCCTGACGGTGTTCACGAGCGTGACGCTCGCGCTCGCGCTGGCGTTGATGACGGCGATCGGCATGGTCTGCGCCGCCGACACCCTGGCCGTCATGCTGCACGCATCGCCGGATATCCTGCGCGTCAGCGGCGGCGCGGTCCTGATCGGGTTCGCGGTGATGATCGTGCTGTGCCGCGCCGTCCCCCGAACCCTGCAAACGCGCTGGCGCTGGCTCGCCGTCACCATTCCGGCGCGGCGCGACCTGGTTGGGCAACTCCTGCTTGCCGCGCTCGACGTATCGGCTGCCGCGCTTGCGCTGTGGGCCGTGCTGCCGCACGCCCAGGTGGGCTTCGGCGAATTCTTGACGGTGTTTTCTGCCGCGATGCTGCTCGGCATGATCGGCCACACGCCGGGGGGCGTCGGCGTATTCGAGGCTGCGATGGTATTCGCGCTCGGCGGCAGCGTGAAAACGCCCGAGATGCTGGCGGCGCTGCTGGCGTATCGCGCGATCTATTTCGGCCTGCCGCTGATCGCGGCCGCGTTCGTGCTGGCGGCGTTCGAAGGCCGGGCGCTCAAGGGGCGCTTCGCGTTTCTGAATCCATCGAATGTGTCGCAGCTCGCGCCCGTCTTCCTGAGCGTGGTGACCTTCGTGGTCGGCGGCATGCTCGTGATCTCAGGCGCCACGCCCGCGTTCGGCAAACGCATCGCGGTGCTGCAAGCCGTGCTGCCGCTGTGGGTGCTCGAAAGCTCGCAACTGCTCGGAAGCGTGCTGGGCGTAGTTCTGCTGTTCGTTGCGCGCGGTTTGCTGCGCCGACTCGACGCCGCATGGTGGCTCGCCATCACGCTCGCGGTGGCCAACCTGGCGCTGTCGATGGCGAAGGGGCTGGCGTTTGTCGAAACGGGTGTGCTCGCACTGCTGATCGTGTTGTTGCTCGCCACCCGCGACCGCTTTAGCCGGCGCTCGTCGCTGCTGGCTGAACGGTTCACGGCGAGCTGGCTGGTGTCGGTCGCGATCGTGATCGGGCTGGCGGTCTGGATCATGATGTTCGCTTTTCGCGATGTCAATTACAGCCGCGATCTCTGGTGGCAATTCGCCTTCGACGAACGCGCGCCGCGCGCGTTGCGCGCGACGCTTGCGGCCGGCTTGTCCGCTGCGCTGTTCGCCGTGTGGCAGTTGCTGCGTCCGGCCGCCGGCCGGTTCGAGAAACCCGCGCCTCAGGATCTGCTCGATGCCGCGCGCATCTTCCGCGCGCAGGAGCGCAGCGACGCCGGCCTCGCCATGATGGGCGACAAGAGTTTCCTGTTCTCGACCTCGCGCGAGGCGTTCCTGATGTACGCGAAACACGGGCGCACCTGGGCGGCGTTGCATGACCCGGTCGGGCCGCGCCGTGAATGGGCGGAACTGATCCGCCGGTTCGTGGAAATGGCGCACGCGCACAGCGGCCGCGCCGCGTTCTACCAGGTTCGCGCCGACGCGCTGCCGCTTTACCTCGATGCCGGTCTCACGCTGATGAAACTCGGCGAAGAGGCGCACATCGTGCTGGACGATTTCGACCTCAAGGGCTCGCACCGCGCCCATTTGCGCTATGCGCTCAAGCGCGGCGAACGCGACGGTTTCGACGTGGAAGTCATCGATTCCCCGCGTGTTCCCGAATGCATGCCAGTCCTGCGCGAGATTTCCGACGCATGGCTTGGAAGCCGCGAGGCGCGCGAAAAGAGTTTTTCGGTCGCGGCCTTCACCGACGATTACCTCGCCGCGCAGTCCGTGTTGCTGGTGCGCCAGGCTGGCCAGCCGGTGGCGTTCGTCACATTCATGACGACCGACCTGAACACCGAAGCCACGGTCGGCGTGATGCGGCATCAGCCGGACGCGTCGCCGTACGCAATGGAATACCTGTTCACCAAGCTCGCGCTGCATTTGAAGCAGGCCGGGTTCCAGACCTTGAGCCTGGGCATCGCGCCTTTGTCCGGCATGCAGCCGACACCGCTTGCTTCGCCGTGGCATCGGCTGGCTGGATTGGTCTGGCGATTTGGCGGACGTTTCTATAATTTCCGGGGCTTGCGCGGTTTCAAGAGCAAGTTCCAGCCGCGTTGGGAACCGCGTTATCTGGCGGCATCCGGCTCGGTCGGCGTGTTTTTCACGCTCGCAGATCTCTCGTTGCTGGCGGGAGGCTGGCGTTCATGACATTTTTCAGGAAGTTCGCAGTTGTTGCTCTGTTGTCTGTGTTGTCGATTTCGATGGCCCGTGCGGGCACTTTGCCCGGCGGTCGCTATGGTGACGTGACGTTCACGAAACCCGCCGGCCCGATGCGCGGCTTCGTTGTGCTTTTCTCCGATAAAAACTGGACCCCTGCCGACACCCAGACCGCCGATACGTTGGCCAAACACGGCGCAATGGTAGTTGGCGTGGACACGGCGCGCTACGCGGCGAAATTGCCCTTGCTGAATGAAACGTGCCACAAACTCGTCGGCGATGCCGAGTCAGTGAGCCATCAACTTGAACGCGAAGTGCAATCAAGCCGTTATTTCGCGCCCATCCTGATCGGCACGGGCCAGGGCGGCGTGCTGGCCACGAAAATCCTTGCCCAGGCGCCGGACAATACGGTCGCGGGCGCACTCGCACTGAATCCCGATGCCGAACTGGACGCGCGTTTCAACCTGTGCCCGCCCGATCCGACCATCACGCACGCGAAGGGCCTGCCTGGTTTCTTCGATAAAACCACGCAGCCCGCCAGTGGCTCCCAAGCCGATGCGCTGCTCGCGCTCGCCGCGCCGCACCTGAAGGCAGAGCAACTCCGCGACGAAGACGTATCGGATTTGCCGCTCATAGAACTGCCCGCCTCGCGCCCGACGAACTTGCTTGCGATCGTTATTTCCGGCGATGGCGGCTGGCGCGATCTCGACAAAACCGTCGGGGAGTCGTTGCAGAAGGATGGGGTGTCGGTGATCGGTATCGACAGCTTGCGTTATTTCTGGAGCGCGAAGACGCCCGAGCAGACAAGCCACGATCTTGCTCGCGTGATCCAGGCTTACAGTGCGCGCTGGCACTCGGAGCACGTTGCGCTGATCGGTTATTCGTTCGGCGCGGACGTGATGCCGTTCGCCTATAACCGCCTGCCGGAATCGGTGCGCGCGAAGGTATCGTTTGTATCGTTGATGGGCTTTGCGCCCGACGCCGATTTCCAGATTCGCGTCACGGGCTGGCTTGGCATGCCGGCGAGCAAGGATGCGTTGCAAGTGCGGCCCGAACTCGCGAAACTGCCGCCGTCGATGGTGCAGTGCATCTACGGCACGGCCGAGAAAGATACGCTGTGTCCCGCGCTGACGCAGACTGGGATAGAAGTGGTGAAAACCACCGGGGATCACCACTTCGGCGGCGATTACAACGAACTCGCTCGACGCATCCTGACTAGCTGGCAGAAGCAGATCGCCGCGCGGACCTGAAAGCTGGCGGCGGTTGTCTTTCAGCGTCCGTCGCGAGAGGATTACGCCTGCTGGAGCGGCCCGATGAAGTCCATCTTTCCCACCGGCACGCCGAGGTGCCGGAGGATGTCGTAAGCCGTGACAATATGGAAATAGAAGTTCGGAAGCCCGAACTGGAACAAATACTCTGCGCCGCTGAATTTTAGCTCGAAGTCCTTCTGCTTGATGGTCACCACACGCGTATCTGCGCCTTCGAACGTCCCGGCATCGATACCTTTCAGATAAGCCGTCGTCTTCACGATGCGCTCCCGCAGTTCAGCGAAGGTCGTTTCCGTATCCTCGAAACTGGGCGCGGCGACGCCGGACAGACGTTGCGCCGATGCCTTCGATGTATCGCTCGCGCGCTGAATTTGAGCCGCGAATGGCAGCATGTCGTCGGCCAGCCGTGCGCTCGTTACATCGGTGTCGCTCAAGCCCTTTTCTTTCGCGTGTGCGGCGGCTTTATCGAGCAGGGAAGCGAGCACGTCGAGGCTGCGGATGAAAACTGGAACGGTCGCGCGATACATTGAAACGGACATATTGAGGCTCCTGATTTTGATCGGGCCACAAGCATACCGGGACGTTGCAGATAGCGCTTTTTCCGCCGTTCAAGCGCCGCGTACGTTCCGCACCTGCATGACGTATTTCGAGCTTGCGAAATGGCTTAAGCACTTGCTGCCAAAGGCGAAAAGATGCACGCCCGACGCGTCACAAATGAGACGCTGTGTATTCGAGTTGCCGCTAAACACGGCTATCATGGACATTTTTACGGCCGGGACGCCCGTCATGATCTCAGACGATCTTACTCAAGAAATACAGCGCATCGACCGTGATGCATTGCGCCAATTCATCGACCGCAAATGGGATGACGAAATTCTCCCCGCGCTTACCGATTACATCGCGGTGCCCGCCAAAAGCCCGATGTTCGACCTCGACTGGGCGCGCAACGGATTCATCGAACGTGTCATTACGGACGCTGCGCAATGGGCCGAACGGCAACCCGTTCGCGGCCTGAAAGTGGAGATCATCCGCTTGCCCAATCGCACGCCCGTCATCTTTTTCGAAGCACCGGCTACGCGCTCGAACAGCAGCGACACCATCGTCCTCTATGGCCATCTCGACAAACAGCCCGAGTTCGACGGCTGGCGTCGTGATCTCGGACCCTGGTCGCCCAAATACGAAGACGGCAAGCTCTACGGACGCGGCGGCGCGGACGACGGTTACGCCACGTACTCATCGATCAGCGCGATTGCCGCGCTCGATGCGCAAGGCATCGAACGGCCGCGCTGTGTCGGCATCATCGAAACGTGTGAAGAATCGGGCAGTTATGACTTGCTGCCGTACATTGATGCGCTGCGTGACCGGCTCGGCAACGTGAGCCTCGTGATCTGCCTCGACTCCGGTGCGGGTAACTACGATCAGCTCTGGCTGACAACGTCGCTGCGCGGTCTGGTGGCGGGCGACCTGGAAGTCCAGGTGCTCGACGAAGGCATTCACTCGGGCACGAACGGCGGCATTGCGCCGTCCACGTTCCGGATCATGCGCCAGCTGCTGGAGCGGCTGGAAGATTCGAGCACGGGGAACCTGCTGCCGAAGGGTTTTCATTGCGATATCCCGTCGCGCCGCTTAAGCGAAGCGGAAGCAACGGCACGCATTCTCGGCGAAGACGTGTGGAAAAAGCTCCCGTGGACCTGCGGCCAGAATGGCGGCACGGTACTGCCTGTCACAACGGACCCGCGTGAAGCGCTGCTCGACTCCACTTGGCGGCCGTCGCTGGCGGTGACGGGGGCGGAAGGGTTGCCGTCGCTGATCAATGCAGGCAACGTGCTGCGCCCGCGCACCGCGTTCAAGTTGTCGCTGCGCCTGCCGCCGCTGGTCGAAGCCACGAAGGCGCTTGCGGAGCTCAAGTTGATGCTCGAAGCCGATCCGCCCTATAACGCGAAGGTCACGTTCAAGCCCGAGCGGGGTGAGGCGACCGGCTGGAGCGCGCCCGAACTATCGACATGGCTGGGTGATGCGCTGAACGACGCCTCGCGCCGGCACTTCGGCGCGGATGTCGCGTTCTTGGGTCAAGGCGGTACCATTCCGTTGATGAACACGTTGCAGGAAGGTTTTCCGCGTTCGCAGTTCATGGTATGCGGCGTGTTGGGACCGAGGTCCAACGCGCACGGACCGAATGAATTCCTGCATGTGCCGTTCGCGAAGAAACTCACGGCGACGGTTGCAGAGGTGATCGCGGCGACGCCTTGATGGCGTAGGACCGGCCTTGACTTTCAGACGGCGCGCAGCTTTTGCGCGCCGTTTTGATTTGAACGGTATGGTGATGAATCGACGCGCCGGCTAACTCGGAGCGCGGTTGTTCTTATATTCAGGAGACGCAGTCGCATGAGCACTGAAACCACGCGCGAATCGCGCATCGCCCCGGACACCTTGCACGCTTTTGTCAGCGCGATATGGACCCACGCCGGCAGTACGCCGCGTGAAGCGCTACTTGTCGCCGATCATCTGGTGATGGCAAATCTCTCGGGTCACGATTCGCACGGCGTCGGCATGATTCCGCGTTATATGGCGTCGCTCGCGGACAACGAGTTGCAGCTCAACACGCACGCTGAAGTTGTACGCGATGTCGGCGCGGTGCTGACTATCGACGGTCGCAAGGGGTTCGGCCAGGTCGTGGCGTATGAAGCGATGGAGCATGGCATCGAGCGCGCGAAAAAGCTCGGCGTGTGCGCGGTCGGCTTGCGCAATGCGCATCACATTGGACGGATCGGGCATTGGGCCGAGCAGTGCGCGGCCGCCGGTCTGGTGTCGTTTCACTTCGTCAATGTGGCGGGGGACCCGCTGGTTGCGCCGTTTGGCGGTATCGACCGGCGCTTCGGCACGAACCCGTTCTGCGCCGCGTTTCCGCGCGAAGGCGACACGCCGCTCGTGCTCGACTTTGCGACGGCGGGGATTGCCTACGGCAAGACGCGCGTGGCCTATAACAAGGGCGTGAAGGTCGCCCCGGGTTACCTGATCGACCACGCGGGCGTGCCGACCATCGAACCGAAGGTCATGCACGAAGCACCGTTCGGTTCGCTGACGGCGATGGGCGCGCACAAAGGCTATGGCCTCGCCGCCATGTGCGAGATTTTCGGCGGCGCGCTGTCGGGCGGTTTCACCACGCATGCGGACACGCTGGGCACGACCAACGCGATCATCAATTGCATGACGTCGGTGATCGTGGACCCGAATGCCTTCGACGCCCCCAACGCGCAGGCCGAAGCCGATGCGTTCGTCGAGTGGGTGAAGGCGTCGCCGCTCGCGGCCGGTACCGACAAGATCATGGTGCCGGGCGAGCCGGAGCAGGCGCGCCGTGCCGATCTGAACGCGAACGGCATTCCCATCGATCCCACCACGTGGCAGCAGATCCGTCACGCCGCTGTGCAGTCGGGCATGCCGGCGGGCGCGATCGAGGAGTTTGTGCTTGCGTTGAAGTGAGGCTGGTTTTTGCACGGGTTGCTTTAGAGCCGCTGCGCGGGGAGGGTTAAGCCCCGTCCGCGCGGCGTGAACATGTCGGCTAGCCTGCTAGCCGACAGAGCATCCGGGTCAGCTCGTCTGCATCATCTCGTTGCTGATCCAGTCGGTCACCGATGTCCGCTTCGGTTCCCAGCCCAGCAGTTCCCGCGCGTGCTTGCCACGCACCCGGCTATTCGATCCCAGCCCGTACGACGCCATTTCGTAGCCCCATTCCTTCTTGGCTTCCTCGAGCGGCCAGTCTTGCGGCGCGCCGAGACCGAGGACTTTAGCCATCGCCGTTGTCATATCGCGGAAAACGGCTTCGCCGCTTTCGACGAAATAGAACGTACCGGCCGGCGACTTTTCAAGCGCACGAGCGTAGAGGTCGGCGACATCGTCGATATGCACGTTCGACCAGATATTGCGGCCCGGGCCCACGTGCCGGACGATGCCGCTCTTTTTCGCCTGAGCCAGCAAACGCGGCAACTGCACGCTTTTCGCGTTCGTCATGGCGCCGTGGCCGTAGATCAGCGTGTTGCACAGCACGGACGCACGCACGCCGCGTTTGGCGGAGTCGAGCACGAGGTTATCGATGGCCACGCGCGCGGCTTTATCGGCCGTCGGTTCGGGCAGCTTGTCCTCGTAGTAGATCGTGTCCGTTCCTTCGCCGCCGGACGCATCGCCGACAATGCTCGAACCGCTCGTATGCAACAGCGGTTTGTTCGAGCCCTCGAGCCCTTCGATCAACGCTTCGACCGCGCCGCGATGGTCGCTGCTGGCCGCGTTGATGACGCCATCGGCTGCTTTCGCCTGCGCGATCAGCAACGCCCGGTCGTCCAGGCTGCCGATCACGGGTTCAATTCCTAATGCCTTGAGTTCGTCCGCCTGTTCCGGGCGGCGGATGAGGCCGTTGACCTGATGGCCGTCGCGAACCAGCCGCGCCGCAATCGAACCGCCGATAAAACCGCCCGCGCCAGTGATAAAAATCTTCATGTCCGTTCTCCTGTGAGTTCTTTGGGTTGAGTCGATGCATGCAGTATCCCCGCCTTCGACTTTCGCAAAAACAGTGTTAGTCTCAAATCAATCTTGATTCAAGATCAACAATGGATCGATGAAAACGACGACTGAGGAACTGCTGGCGTTCGTGACCGTGATCGACAGCGGCTCGATCACGGCGGCGGCCGAAGCCTTGCAGCAAACCGTTTCCGGCGTAAGCCGGGCATTGACGCGGCTGGAGCACAAGCTCGACGCCACGCTGGTGCGGCGGACTACCCGCCGCTTGCAACTCACCGACGAAGGCGAGCTTTTCCTCGTGCGCGCGCGTGCGATCCTCGCTGCAATGGAGGACGCCGAGGAGTCGATCGCCCGCCAACGTCAGCGGCCGGCGGGGCGGTTGCGGGTGGATGCTGCGTCGCCGTTCATGCTGCATTGCATCGTGCCGCACGTTCAGGCGTTCGCCGCGGCGTATCCGGAGATCATGCTGGAACTGAGCAGCAATGAGCGGATTGTCGACTTGATGGAGCAGCGTGTGGATATCGCGATCCGTATCGGCGCGCTGCAGGATTCCACGCTGCACGCGCGCTCGCTCGGCAGCAGCCGGCTGCGCGTCCTGGCGAGCCCCGCGTATCTCGCGGAACGGGGAGAGCCGCGCACGGTGGCTGAATTGCGGCGGCATCGGCTGATCGGCTTTACAGCGCCCGAGAGTTTGAACGACTGGCCATTGACCGATGACGACGGCGCGCGCTTTCGGATCGCGCCGGATGTTGCGGCATCGAGTGGCGAAACCATGCGGCAACTTGCGCTGGCGGGAGGCGGGATCGTGTCTCTCGCCGCGTACATGACCAGCGCCGACGTAGCCAGTGGACGCCTGCAAACCGTGATGGACCCCGTTTTGCTCGACGTCCGCCAACCGATCAGCGCGGTGTTTTACCAGAGCGCATCGATGGCGGGACGGGCGAAAGCTTTCCTCGATTTTCTCGCCGGAAGGTTGGTGCTCTAGTGCGCCAGACGTATGCTTCCGTTTTCTACTTTTTTAACATTTATATGTCCATTGAACTCATCAACGCACCGGGTCTTCCGGTTCCCGCCGGCCACTACAGCCACGCGACTCGTGCGGGTAATCTCGTTTGCGTGTCTGGACAATTGCCGATGCGCCCCGACGGCACGCATACAGGCGACTTGCCGTTCGAACAGCAGGCCCAGCAAGCGCTGAAAAACGTCAGCACCGTGCTGGCCGCGGCCGGAGCGGGCTTGAAGGACGTGATCGAAGTGACGGTTTACCTGGTTGGCGTGGATCACTGGAAAACCTTCAACGAAATCTATGCGCGTCATTTCGGTGACTGGAAACCCGCACGGGCAGTCGTTCCCGTGGGCGCGCTGCACTATGGTTACCTGCTGGAAATCGCGGCGCGGGCCTGGGTGGAACCGGCTTGAGTTGTTGTTTGTTTGCGTGGCGGTTCGGTACCGACAGGAATCGGGCCGAGCGTACAACCGTTCGATTCACGTTGGCGTGACGCGGCAGCGCTTTTATCATGGCGAGGTTGCGTCCTTACCGGTGACGTCATGATCCAACTCGTGCTGTTTCTGCTGGGCGTGGACTATCTGCGCCGCCGTTCGCTTACGTTGGCGGTGGTGGGCGGCATCTGGCTGGTGATCGGGGTGTCGGTGTTTATCGATGCCCTCGACGGCGTCCTGTATTTCCCCATCCATGTATTCGCCTGGCTGCTGCTCATCGAAGGTATTGCGACCCTCGCCATAGCGCGTATTGGCGTGGGCGGCCAGCGCACGCTACGTTACGTGAAAGGCGGCGCGTTCATGCTCGCCGCGCTGCTGATCATGTTGGGCAATCATCACGGCAACTTCGTCCTGTCGATGATCTTCGGCACGCTTTTTCTCGCCGATGGCTTGCTGCAGAGCGTGTCGGCCGTTGTGGTGCGTTATAGCCGATGGAGGATCGTGCTGGCGTTGGCTATCGTTGAAATCCTGCTCGCTGTATTTTTCTTTGAACCGTATCCCACGCATTACGTTGGCACGGCGCCTTACGCGATAGGGCTTGGACTCGCGTTTGGCGGCTGGAACATGCTGTGGATCGCGTTTCGCGTACGCCGCATGGAAAGTTTGCCGCCTGAAAACGAAAAGGCGCTGACGCTTTCCGATGACGTCATTGCCGATCCCACGCTCGCTGAAAAGTCCGCTGCAACGAAGGCCGCTGCGGCCGCGGCGCTCACCTCGTTGACCGAGGCCGACAGCCCGTTCGAATGGGACGGCCCTCCCGCCGCCGATGAAAAAGCGCTCACGGTGCATGTGTGGACGCCGGTCGGGTCCGCGCGGGCGCAGGCCAACCGGCGCCTGATCGTGGACCGCTACATTGCCGCCGTCGATGCCAACGGCGTCATCTCGACGGGCCATGCGGCGCTTGAATCACCCGAGGGTATTTACATCAGCCTGTATCCGGGGGTGGAAATCGATCGTGCGCCGGATGAGTTCGGACGCATCTTGCGCGCGACCCGCGAGAACAACGTGCCGGGCACGTTCCAGCCGGACTACGCGACGGAATCGAAGGCTTGGTGCGAATCCACGACCCGCGTGCGTATTCGCAATTACCGGCCGGATCGGTTGAAGGTGTTTTGGGACAAATATCAACAGGATCAGACCTATAACCTGACCTACCGGAATTGTTCCAGCACGGTTTCCAAGGCGCTGGAAGCAGCGCTCGAAGGGACGGTGGGCACCTTTCACGGCCGCGATACCGGTTGGCGCGCGTTCCTGCGCCTGATCGTCACGCCGGAGCTGTGGGTCGCCGCGCAGATCCGCAAGCGCGCGGCCACGATGGCCTGGACCCCGGGCCTGACGCTCGACTATGCGCGTGCGCTTAGCATGCTGGCCGATCCTCGGCCGTTTGGCTATCTCAAGATGGCACGGCTCGCGGTGCGCAAGATGCTGCGCTCGCGGCGCGAATGGCGGCAGGAAGCATCCGATGCCGCCGACGCCCGTGCAGGCCGGATGGACGGCTCGGGCGCTTCGTAGGTTGTGTGCGACGTCGTGGTGCAGCGTTCGGTGGAGTGGCTGCGGCGCGTGTTCGCTAGCCATTCGCTGCTTGCGATTGACGATTTGCGGCTTGAGACTCGACACCTTCAACCCCGACCTGCACTAGCGACCTTCGACCTTCGACCTTCGACCGGCGACCTTCGACCGGCGACCGGTGACCTTCGACCTTCGATGGGAGAATCGCGGCGTGCGACATGCCGCTTGCCATGCGTGGCTCACCCAAGATCGAGCGTAGCCGTCATGTCCCCCAGCGGCGCTTCACCATTTGCCGCGAATGCCCGGTCCCGCGCGACGACGCCATCAAGCGGCACCAGATCGTGGACGCGCGTGATGAAGCGCAGGATGGAGTTCGTGTCGTAGACCGTATGGTCGACGACGCCCTTCTTTGCGAACGGCGCGATCATCAGGGCCGGAATGCGCGACCCCGGCCCCCATCGATCCCCTTTGGGCGGCGGCACGTGATCCCACCAGCCGCCGTTCTCGTCGTGCGTGATGATGACGACCGTGCTTTCCCATTGCGGTCCGCGCTGGATCCGCTCGACGATGTTGGCGAGATGGCGGTCACCCGATTCGACATCGGCGTAACCCGCATGCATGTTCAGATTGCCTTGCGGCTTGTAGAACGTCACAGCCGGCAGCCGCCCAGCGTCAATATCCGCAATGAATTTGTTCGTCGACGGATCGTCGCCCAGACCGGCGTCGCGCAGGTGTTGCGTGCGAGCCTGCGTGCCGGGAGCAAAGCTGCGGAAGTAATTGAATGGCTGATGGTGATACTGGAAATCGGGAACCATGCCGGTGTCGAGGTGCGTGAGCGCATAGTTCCAGCCGCCGCTATACCACGCCCAGTCCACGCCTTTATCCGATAACCGGTCGCCAATGGTTGCGTAACTCTGCGGCGGCAGCACCCGATAATTCGATGGGTCCGCCAGCGCCGGATCACCGCCTTCCGCCGGTCGGACATTGCTTGGCTGATAGGGTGGCGCCATGGTGTTGACGGCGTAGCCGTCGGCTGTGAGTGCGCCGTCGTTGACGAAGGACGGGGGGCCATCGAGTGCCGATGCCGGAGAGTCGGCCGCGAGTTTCAGGCGCGTGCCCAGCGGATCGTCCCCGTCCACGACAGACAAGAGCTTTTTCGCGGGACCGTTATGCGCATCCGGATAAAACGGGGCCTGTGCCGAAATCAGATAAATATGATTGAGCCAGGAGCCGCCGAATGCAGCCATGAAGAAGTTGTCGCACAGCACGTTTTGCCGGGCGATGTTCCAGAGCTTCAGCGAGTCGGCCGAATTGCGGTAATGCCCCATGACCAGGCCGCCGGAATCGCCCCATGCAGCGAACTGGTTGTTGCGGCCCGCGTTGATCTGCATCTGGTTCTGATAGAAACGGTGCACGAGGTCGCGCGTGATGACGCCGTTCGGCAGCGGTTGCCCTTGTGCGTCGACGAGATGGAAGGGTCCGTTCGGCACGCCGTCGATCTGTTTTTCTGAAATCATGTAGCGCTTGCCGTCCACTTCCTGCGCTTGCGGCACGAGGCCGCCCCAGATTTTCGGCAGGACAGGCATGGGCGTGCGCCCGTCGCGATCCAGCTGGACGTAGCGCGACGCGGGCACGGCTTCCAGCGGATATTGCACGCCGGGATAGTTAGCCCATAGATTGCTGAAGCTGCGATTTTCCGCGTAGATCACGACAATATGACGGACCCGCGCTTGCAGCGTTCGGTCGAGCGCGATGTCAGCGGCCGTCTTCGGGGTAGCCGGGCGCGAGTCAAACAGATTACAGCCGCTCAGCGACAAGCCGGTCAAACCAGCCAGACCCACACCAGCCGCAAGCAGGCGGCGGCGCACGGGATCGAGGGGCAGGTCGGATGCGGGTGGTTCGTCGCGGGGATCGTCAGTGTGGCTCATCGCAGCTCCTGAATGTCTGGCGGCTCATCAATGTGCTTATTGATGGTGATACATGATGTAGCTAAATAATGTGACTCAACAGTGACTCAATCTTGCGGCTAACTATTTTGAATCAAAGCGGGGAATCAAAGCAAAGCTGGGGTTGCCGCGCTTTTCATGGCAGTAACGGCTGCGGCGGGCGCACAAGATTTGCCGATTGATTGTAAGCGCGAATTTGTCCCCACCTATCTGCCGAGTTTGAGAAGGTTCATCAAAATCAAAAAAGAAGCCACGCGACCTCCGTCAGTTGCATCGCTCATCATTGTGTTCCAGCCATGGCAATCGCCATGACACGTCACAATTTCAAGGTTCGAAAATCCCGCTGCTCGCGCTTCCAGGTTCGCCGCAATTGAACCAGGCATTTCACGCATTTCTTCGTCGATTGCCTTAAGCGCAAGACGGCGTCAGCGCCGGCAATCGAAAACCTCGTCCGGTCTTTGGCTGCAGCTAGCCACGCAGGCGCCGGAGCACGTCCGCTCCCGGTCGCTCCGGTCTTGGGGTCAAGATATTTCGCGGCCTGCGGTCTCTTGCGCTGTCCATTGTGTCCGGGTTAGATTGGCGACAAACCCACGCGTTGCTTCCCGCATGGTTGATTTGCATCCCAGCCTGCAGGCCGAACGTTTTGACTGGTAGCACCGCCGCGCGTCCCTGGTAAGCGTATTCTGGCAAGTATTCAGGAGACGACCATGAGCCTTGCTGGCAAGACACTATTCATTTCCGGTGGTAGTCGCGGCATCGGACTTGCGATTGCACTCAGAGCCGCACGCGACGGCGCGAACGTCGTCATTGCCGCAAAGACGGCCGATCCGGACCCGCGTCTCGAGGGTACGATTTATACGGCGGCTGCCGCTATTGAAGCGGCTGGCGGCAGGGCACTCCCGCTGGTTGTGGACATTCGCGACGAGGAACGCGTAAAAGCCGCAGTTGCCGAGACCGTTGGGCTGTTCGGTGGCGTCGATATACTCGTGAACAATGCCAGCGCCATTCGACTCACTGGCACACTTGACACACCTGTTAAACGATATGACCTGATGCATGGAGTCAATGGCAGAGGGACGTTTGTGTGTGCACAGGCCTGCCTGCCTCACCTTCTCAATTCATCGAACCCGCACATCCTCACACTGTCACCGCCATTGGTCAGCGACGCGAAATGGTTTAAAGATTTTCCGGCGTACACCATCGCAAAATACACGATGAGCCTGTTCACGCTGGCGCTTGCCGGTGAGTTCAAGGACCGTGGTGTCGCAGTCAATTCACTATGGCCCAGAACTGCCATCGCGACTGCTGCTGTGCGAAACGAGATTGGCGGCGCGGGCATGGTTGCGGCATGTCGCAAGCCGGAAATAGTCGCTGACGCGGCCCACTTTATCCTGACGCGCCCCGCTAAGGAGTGCTCGGGAAATTTTTTCCTCGACGACGAGGTTCTGCTCGGTGCGGGTGTCCGGGACTTCGCTCAGTATGACGTGCAGGCCGGGGCCGCATTACAAGCTGATTTATTTGTAGAGGCTTTGCCCGGAATGCTGCCGGCGGACAATATGCTAAAGCTTGCGAAGCGCTCGTGAGATTCGCTGGTGGCACTGCTGCCGCCTTCTAACCAATCAGGCCTAAACGATAAGCCTGTTCCGGGCGCGACGACGCTAGCCGGCACACCGTGTCCTTCGCCTTGCGTCCGCTCCACCATGCATGTCGCACAGCCAATGCTTCGTCGCGGCTCGCTCTTCGTCACGTAGGGTGCTATGCCGACGCCAGATGTTGAAGACGTGGATACGGCAAGATATATAAATGAAGCCGTGACAGGGCTATCGCAATCTGGACACGCCCGCTTCCTCGAAATACATGCGGTCAAGCGATAGAGCCATGCCGAATTCTGAAGCTTGCCGCTGGCCCTTGGTTCCCCAATACTCAACCTGTCCGCACTGGCCGACGACAATGACTTCGCGGGCGCCACCTTCCAGATAGCTCTCGACCCTGCGGTCAATGTCCTTCGCCCTGTCGCTATCGAGAAGCACCTCAACACAAAGGTCGGGCACGAACGGCACAGGGTCGTCGCGGTCGAAAGCTTCCCACTTATCGCACGACATCCAGACTACGTCTGGGACCCTAATGCCAAATGACGGGGTCGTAACGGCCACCGACATGGCGCAAAGGTGACCAATGTGTTCGGTTAGGTCACAGTAGACATCTGTGAGCACTATCTGGCGCCTGGCTGACGGAGAGGGATTCAGTATCGCTTCGCCAAGTTCGTCAAGTTCATACTGGTAGCGCCCAGCCAGCTCCGCCTTCGGAATGAGGTGATGCCACGCGGCGAGCAGTTCGCAGCGGTCCAGAAGAGCAGGTGTGCCCATAGTCGTCTCACGAGGAAGTAGGACCAGCGTAAACCCTCGGCTAGCGGCTGACAATCCTTATGTATTTGTGCATTGCACAAATTGCGACTATGCTAGCTATCATCCGGCAAGCACTGTTTTGCATCGGCCGCATCGTCCGATGTGGTCCAGCCCATACGTTGCGGGCAATCGCAGTCGAATGCTCACGTGGTTTCACAGATTTATTGTGCATTGCAGTGACTGTACTGACACGCGGACCGAAATTCAGACTCACATCTGATGCTTTATGATGTCCAGCAACCATTTTGCGCGTCCGAGCCGCACCACAAATGCCATGCGCCCGCCAAAGAAATGCGTTGGGCCCGAACATATAGGCCCAGGGGCGCCCAGTTGGGTATTCCGTCCCCATTTTGGCGTGCGAGCAGCGAACTTTGGAATGCGAGCGCTGGATCTACCTAGACCTGCCCGGATGTTATGCATCCCTCATAGGCAGAGAAATCAAAAAGTTACTTGCGGCCCGGCCAGCGGGCTTGACTGGCGAAACAAGTCGGGCGTAGCAAAAGCCGTTGGGGGCAGGGCCTTTCAGCATGCGCTCTATCGGCCGACGACAGGAGGTCCAACATGAAACTTGACGACGCCACTTTCCGGCAATTGCGCCGTCTCGCTCCGATTCTCGATGACGTACTCAACGCAGGAGAGGTCGAGCACGCAGACCAGGCGGTGAACCTCGCTTCACTTGCTCAGTTATGCTCACAGTTGTTCGACGCGTATCGCGACCAACACCCGGGCGAGATTGCGCAAGCGCAACTCGACGCCATCGAGTCGCAATAACACACTTCCTCTGGACTGGCTGGCCGCTTCAAGTGTCGCCGGTACAATCGAAGAACCTATCGCATTGACATCGGACTCGGCGCAGGTATTGTCAACTTGTTGCCCGCTGTTCGGCGGAATATGCAATACGTCAGGATAACTTACCTAAACTGCAAGACACTCCAGCATCGGAACGCGCGTGGCGCTTTGCCAGGCCTCGAACGCCTGGGTGCGGAGCGCCATGGAAGGCTCATCAAGACAGAAAGCGTGTCGCTCGCCGGCCGCGTGTATCCTGACGATAATAGGCGGCGCCTCTGTGTAGGTCACCACGCTCCTTGTACACTCGAGTCCACCGTTTCTAATAGCTCCAATGAGAAAAAGCAATTCCAACAAAAATACTCCCAAACGCGAAGTCGCAAGTCCGCCCGAGCAGTTGCTGGCTGATGTCGCATTCGCGCAGATCGAAGAAATGATCATCACGCGTCGCCTGCCACCCGGCTTTATGATCTCCGAGGTGCAGCTTGCAGCTGAGTTAGAAATGGGAAGAACGCCGGTCCGCGAGGCTCTCCAGCGGTTACGCCAGGTCGGATTCGTCGAAATGCTCCCACGCCGCGGTACGCTGGTTGCTGGTGTCGATATTCGCCAGCAACTCGAACTGCTGGAGGTAAGACGCCCGCTAGAGGAACTCGTCGTCCGGATGGCCGCACTGCGTGCGACACCGGAGGAGCGAAGCAATCTCCGAAAGCTCTCCAAGGTGATGGCCGCGGCAGCCGAACGTGGGAATATGGAGGACTGGATTCGAGCCGGTGGGGTGATTCACGACGCAGAAGTCCGCGCGACCCACAACAGCATGCTGATTACCAGTATGCAGCCAATTCACGCTCAGTCGCGAAGATTCTGGTACTTGCACATCGGGCAAAATCGCGCGTATGTGGAGGGTGCGCAGCTGCACGCCAAAGTGCTGAATGCCATCGCTCAGGGCGATGGCGATCAGGCGGCCGCCGCCGCAAACGGGTTGATGCAGTTCATCGAGCGGTTTACTCGCTCTGCGCTCGATACTTTCTAGCGGTTACGTTATGCAGGGATGCGGTTCTCGAACCGCATCCCTGCATTTTATCCGGCCCAGACAGCACCGCACACTTCAACTGTCCTGCCGTCGGCCAGGGATTCGTCGGGGGTGAGTATGCATTGCGGCTAATTGGGCGGTACCAATCATGTTGGCCGGTCGAATACATCCCGCTAGACCAGCCAGTATGTTGTCGGTCGACCGCACGTGCTGCTCGACGCAGTCCAACCCATCCGTCAACCCGGTGCGAACTGGGTCAGTCTGTCAGCGGATGAGGACCCTGCGCGCGCAGGTTGCCGTGAGTTTCGGGAATGTTTCGTGGCGCACGCACGAACACGGCCACTGCGATGGCACCCGCTAACGCAACGCCTCCACTCAGCACAAACGCGCTTGTGAACACCTTGGTCCATTGCACGAGGAAACCCGTCAGGATCGGCGCGAGAATCCCGGCCGTGTTCGCCAGCAGGTGCATGAACCCGCCCACGCCGCCCATCCTCGCGGGTTCAACCGTATCAAGGATGATGGCCCAGTACACGCTGAGTGTAAGGTTCATGAAGAACACGGTAATTCCCATCAGCGCGACTGCTGCACCGACGCTATTCGCGGTCCCCGCACACGCTACACAGACAGCTGCAACCAGCAGACCACCCACGATTACGATTTTGCGCGACTTCAGCGCATTCCCTGTCAGCCGGAAAATTCTATCGGAAATAAAACCGCCCAAAGCGATCCCCATAAATCCGAGAACCCATGGGATGACGTTGACGATGCTCATCGAAGACAGGCTCAGATGTCGTTCCATCATCAGGTAGCTGGGGAACCACGATAGGAAGAAATAGAGGATGTAGGCGTAGCCAAAATAGGCAAGCGAGGTTGCCCAGATGGTTGGACTTTTCAGATAGAAGCTCAACGGCGTGTGTGCAACGGGCTCACCTGCCGGAAGCTCTGCGCCTGCGTCCGATCCGGGTGGCATAGCGCCGCGAACCCAGCGGTTCCCTTCTGGTCGATCGGTAGAGAATATCGACCACATCAGCACCCACAGTACCCCGAGCATGCCGATCAAGATAAAGGGAATTCGCCAGCCCCAGTGGACCGCCATCAAGCCGACGACCGGCCCCGCAAGCGCCGCGCCTAACTGCAGGCCGGAATTCGCGAATCCCACCGCTGTCGTCTGCTCCTTTCGCTCGAACCAGCCGCTTATTATCTTGTTCGTACAGGTGGCTAGCGGTCCCTCTCCGGCACCGAAGATAACCCTGATGACCAGCAGCATTGCGAGACTCGAAGCAACCGCGGTCAAGCCGCAAAAAATTGACCAGAGGCCGATCGCGACGACAAGCACTCGTTTGGCGCCAAAGCGGTCAGCTGCATAGCCGCCAATGAAGCAGAACAACGAGTACCCCACAAAAAAGGCGCTGAAGACGATGCCGAGATGGGCCGGATCCAGATGCAGATCTTTAGCAATCAACGGGGCTGCGACCGAGAGCGCCGCCCGGTCAAGGTAGCTGATCGCGCAGGCGAGAAACAGCATGAAAACGATAAACCAACGATACTTCATTGTTGTCTCCTCCATAGTCGCCGTAGCGACCAAGATGGTCAGGCTGGCCGGGACAGGTCCACGCAGTGAACCTGTCCCCTGCAACGGGAGCGAACGGGCGTACGGTATTCTGGAACGTGAAACTCGCCCATCGCTGATGGAGCGATCGCGTCTCGCGATGCATACTGGCGACATCGGGACAGGACTTCACACTGCAGAAAAATACGCCGTCGCGATAAATTTCTAGTTTTCGACAGCCGTTTCAACGCAAAGACCAGAAGTGGCCGAGAACAGTGACGCGTCCATGAGCGGTAACGGATCGAGGATATGAGCCGGAGCGAACGCCATATGCGCCAGAACATCCCGACGTACATCAACGCCCGGAGCGACTTCAGTCAGCACGAGGCCTTGAGCGGTCTGCTCGAAAACGGCACGTTCCGTAACGATCAACGCGCTTTGCCCCGTTGACACCCCCTTCGCCACCGAATAGGTAATGCTCTGCGCTGTATCGACAAACTTGCTGACCTTGCCTTCCTTAAGGATCTTCATGCGACCCGCGTCATACCCGATGTCGAGTCCGCCTGTAGTAAACGACCCCGTGAACACCAACCGTTGGGCATTCATTGCGATGTCGATAAAGCCTCCCGCGCCTGGGTTGACCTTGCCGAACTTGCTGACATTGACCGTTCCGTGCGAATCGTATTCAGCGAATGCCAGCGCAGCAAAGCGACACAGTCCACCATCGATCACGTCGAACTGCGTGACGCCATCCAGCAGGGCCTGCGGATACAGGTTCGCCGAGAACTGCCAGCCGTTCATCACGATCCCGCCGTAGGAACCGTGTTCCGTCGTGAACCAGTAGTCATCCGATCCGGTTTCGGGGTCGATAAGACCCTGTTCTGCCATCACCAAGGGTACATCGGCTGCGGCGCCAAAACCGAAAATCGACAGTTCATGCTTGCGTACTTCCATTGCCGCGCGCCGGGCGATCACCTTGTCGGGACCAAAGGGAATCGCGGGCAACGCTGTACTTGTGCCGACCGAGCGCAGATACGCTTCGTTATACGGAGTATCGGTGCTCATCATCATGTTGGGTTCGACCACGAGCGCGTCGACCAGCATGCCTGGCAGTCGAACTGACGTAGCCGGCCGCTGGCCGCGCGGTACGATTCGCCGAACCTGGGCGATGACGCGGCCGCCACTTGCCTTGGCCGCCAGAGCGAGGGCCAGACCGGCCGAAACCAACGGTTCGTCTTCGAACGAAAGATTCCCGAATTCGTCGGCGCTGCTTGCGCGAATGATCGCTACGTCAATGGGCCAGGTCGGGTAGAACAGCACCTCCTCCTGGTTCAGCCGGATCTTCTGGATCAGATCATCCTGGCAGCGCTCGGAGAACTTTCCGCCGCCGAAATCCGGATCCGCGTAGGTTCCCACCCCCACACGCGTCACATAGCCCGGGCTCTTGCGCGCGACTTCGCGCAACCAGTGCATTGAGGCACCGATTGGCCACGAATACGCTTCGATCCGGTTCTCCTGGATCAGTTTCATCAGAGCCGGGCGCTGACCAGTACGCGGGTCGACCGGGTTGATGTAAGACCCGGAGACAATGCGTTTCATCAGACCTTCCTGCGCCACGTGGTCCATACCGCGGATGTTGACCGCGTCTCCCGTACCGCAAGGAAAGTAAAACGTGAGGTTGCGCGGCGAGCCAGTTTCGCGAAAGCGCTTGCCAAGCGCTTCAAGCGTGGCCTCAGGCACCACCCATCCGATGACCCCCACCGACGCTACAGTTTGTCCGTCCTGAATCGATGCGACGGCCGCCGCTGCAGAGATAATCTTTGTCATGACTTCACCTTGAATTTCGAAAAAATAGCCTGCGCCACGCCGCCTTGACAGTTGCTTGCAAAATGACGGGAGGCCAGATTGTCGAGTCGCTCGCCGTCGAGCGTGACGAAGGGTTCGAAAAAACGTTTTGTCGACGCGATCGCATCGGCCGGCAGCCCGGCAAGCCGCTTAGCGAGCGCCAGCGCCTCCTGGTCGGCAAATCCGGGTTGGCTCACATAGTCCGCGACGCCGAGGCGGTGCGCTTCAGTGCCATCGATAGGGTCAGCGGCCCAGGTCAAAAGTCGCGCGCGAACGGGACTCATACGGGCAAGCAGAGCCTGAAGTCCCCAGGGCGGTAGCCAGCCGTTTGGTACTTCAGGAAGATGCCAGCGTGTGTTTGACGCGGTCACCACGACATCACACGAGATTGCGAGAACGAAGCCACCGCCGAGTGCAAACCCTTCGACTGCGGCGATCACAGGTTTGGACAGCCCCGCAATAGATCGCGCAACTCGAGCGGTCTCCGACTCGGAGTCGCACATCTCCTGGATCGACATGGTGCTGAGTTCCTTCAGATCACTACCGGAACAGAAAGCAGGGGAGGCACCGGACACGACAATCGCACGCACGGTCGGATCTCGATCTGCCTGCTGCAGCGCCTGCCCCAGTTGCTCGATTGAGGTGCCGTCGAGCGCGTTGCGACGTTCGGGTCTATTCAGGGTTAACTGACGAACATGACCGATATTTTCAATAATCATCAATACATTCTCCATTTATGCTTCATTGATTAAGCCCCTTCATTGCAGGCATGCGCCGTCTCGCTCCAGCGCGTCACGTATCGCCTGTGGTTCCAGTGCGCGCGGCTCGATTCCTTCACGGACGGCGAGCACCGCGGCATGACCGATCGCGTGACCATATGAAAAGCACTGAGCCGTGACCCGCGCGGAGGCAACCGCCTCATGTTCCGCAGACAGACATCGCCCGGCAACGAGCAGCCCTTCGCCACGGGATGGCACGAAGCAGCCATAGGGCACCTCGTAGTAGTCGTCCAGCACCCACTCCACTTTGGGTTTCGCGCCGGCGTGCAGCTCAATCGGCCAGGGCGAGCGTGCGATACCGGCTGAAAACTTCCGGGCACTCACGACGTCAGCGTTCATCAGCTTCGACACGCCTTCGACCTGACGTGTCTGACGCACGCCCACCTGTACGCCGGTATCGTTTATGAAAGCGTTTTCGCACCCGGCCACAAACTCTCTAAGGAAGCGGGCGTATGCGTGCACCTGACGCCGGCCGTTCATTTCGGCCTCCGTGAAATCTTCATGGAAAAGCGGATTGAGTTCGCGCCCATCGGTGCCGGTAATTCGGGTGCAATTGCACAGCAGCTCCCCTGGTCTGGTCGTCGGAAAAAGCCAGATTTTTGATCGGGGGAGATTGTCGCCAGCGAGGTGACGTTCATGTAGGAGTGCTGAGATCGCTGCGCCCATGATGGTGTCTTCGCCGTAAGCCGCGGTGAAGCGTGCGACATCCACGCCTAGCAGCCGGAAAATCATGGTCGGATTCTGTACACGACCCTCGTCACCTATGAAGCTATCCAACCCGGCCATCGCAACCAGATCGGCGTCCCCGCTTGCGTCGACGGTAACGTGTGCGCGAATCGTCAACGGTCCCTGCTTGGTCCACGCGGTGACGCCTTCGGTGCGCTCGTTGCCATCAAGCAGGACGCCGGTCGCGACGGCGTGATAGATGACCTGGACGCCAGATTCGCTCAGCAGCGCGTCGGCCGCGTCCCGCCACACCAGAGGGTCGTGGACGCGCGTCCACGTCTTGCCGTAGCGCAGCGGCGGGCCAAGGCCTCCATGCTCTTCCAGTAGTTTGCAAAACTCCTGTGCAAAGCCGAAAACGACTGGCTCAGGCTTTGCGGCTACGCGGTCTGTCGCCAGATACATGCCGCATACGGTCCCTGAAAGTCCGGCTACCGCCCCCCCGCCACAAAAGCCGTAACGTTCCAGCAGCACTACCGTGAGCCCCTGACGCCGCGCGGTGACCGCAGTGGCAACGCCGGCAGCACCTCCGCCGATCACAAGGACATCACACTGGATATCATCAACTATACGAACGTCGATTCCTGCTTTTTTCATATGTCGCCTCATTGTCGTCAACTGACATATCAGTTGACGACATTTTTAACGAAAAAAGAACAGGCTGTCAACGACGGATAAATGGAACAAACCTTGGTGACGGGCCACACATGGCGCGAGAGGCAGGCTGGGCGGTCCCTGGGGCGTGCAAAGACGCGCATATCTAGTGTTTTCCCTATGTTTATCTAGACCGAGAATGGAGCCGATCGGCAGTTGATGAAGTCCTGATCAACCCACAGCAGAGCGACTGTCCTTGTGGCTCAAGGCCGCACAGCAGCGCCGACCATGGGTCTGGCCCGAGAGCCACCACTCCACCCGTTTCGAAACCAGCTCGGCCCGCCCTCGGAGCCTCCCCAACTTTTGCACGCTCTCCCTCGTTTGTTACCTACACGCTGGACGTCGGACCCCTCCCTCCAAGGTGGTACTCCCTCAAGAGAATTGAGGATCGAATTCCGACGGGCGATAGTGGTTCCAAGCGCCGCAGCAGGTGCGGACACCTAACGTCGGAACCGAATGATGCAGATCGAAGCCATTCCGAGCACCCCAGTCTACTGTTCGGTACAAATTGCGGCGGCCCACCAGCATCTGTTGATAGTCGAAAGGGCTGAATGGTTGGCGCCGGAGAAGTTGAGCCCACCAAGCGATTCAGCGAGTGCATTGTTCGTCTACGTGCTCGGAAACACGATCGTCCGCTCATCGACGCCAGCGCAATACGAATGTCGCAGCTTCAACGATACCCAAAGCCTGTGGGCTATGGTGGAAGCCTTCCTGTCGCAAGCGCGCATGGGCCTGCGTCTTTATGTGATCGGATCGGAACCGTTCCTGTGGCAGGCGAGCGCAATCGCGACCCGGCATGGAGTGACGAACGACGCGATACAGCTCGAACTCGCCGGCAAGCCGTCGCGCAATGTCTACTGCATCCACTGCCGCCACACGATCCGTGACACGGGCACCAATCTCGTTACCTGCCCGTCATGCGGTCGACCTACGGTTTCGAAACCGCGGTTTGCTACACGCGGGAGTTTCGCGATCCGCGACGCGATACGGTCAAGGCGATCATCTATTCCGGCTTGCTGTGCATTGTGTTCTTTACACTCGTGCCGCTGGCATTTCAAGGCGCCCTGGGGCTGGGTCAACTCGTGACGCCCGAGGTCAAGGACGCTTCCGGCGCAGTCACGCAAGCTGCTGTCTACGACGGGATCCTTTCGCCTGGCATCTATAGCGGCATGGGCGTGGCGCAGGCAATGGGAAGTATCGTGCATGGCGGTGCGCTCGTTGAACACGTTCTCATGGCCATGCTTGTGCTCGCGCTCGTGCTGGCGATCATGACGTCGATGGCGGGTTCTTCGCGCACCCTCTATCAGGCTTCCGTGGATGGCTGGCTGCCCAAGTATCTCGGGCAGGTGAATGCCAATGGCGCACCTACCCGCGCCATGTGGACCGACCTTGGATTCAACCTGATCCTCTTGTTGATGTCCGACTATGTGTTCGTGCTCGCCATGTCGAACGTCGGTTACATCATCTTCAATTTCCTCAATCTGAACGCGACGTGGATTCATCGCTTCGATCGGGCAAGCTGGTCGAGACCGTTCCGCGCTTCCACATGGCTGCTCGTGGCCGGCACGATCCTGTCTTTCGTCAATCTCGCGCTTATGGGGCTGGGCGCCGATACGTGGGGAAAAGGCACGCTGGCCTCAGGGATCGTGTTCGCTGCGTTGATCGTCCCGGTATTTGTCTGGCGGCACTACGTCACCGATAAGGGGCAATTTCCCTCCGCCATGACAGACGATATGGGGCTTGGCGATACGGATGTGCAGAAAAGGGCGGGCGTCTGGCCGTACGTGACGCTCATTGCCGGCGTGGTCGTTGTAGCCGGTGCGCACTTTCTCGCTGGCTGACTGACAACTGGTTGCAGGTTTCAGAAGAACGGGTTTCGCATTAAATTAGGATTTCTTATCAAAGTGACGGCTGGTCCGCGTGAAGCGCGCTGATCAGGCAAGAGAAAGGCTCATTGGGCGACTTTTCGCCATACAACGGACGTGTCAGATCACGGCGTGCCGCAACTGATCATCGTGTAGGCGAGGGTTTTGAAGGCGGTGCAACACGGCGTTCTGTGTGAGGGCGGAGTCGAGCGACGGTTGAAAGCTCCAGCCGTGGTCCTTATTGCGCGCAATGAAACCGTCCTCGGACAAGCGCGACAGCGCACGCGTCATCGCGACCCGATCAACGCCATAACGCTGAGCGATGCGCGACTTGGATCGTTTTGCACGGCCTCGCATCTACAGCCGCCAGAGGCAATAGAGATTGCCGGTATTGGTTTTGATACCCCATAGAAATTGGCAGGCTGCAGATGGCTTGATTTTGCCGGATCGATTTTTCGAAATTACGCTGAGCGGTATCCTTGCTCCGCCTCGCAAGCGGGCGTTGCTCCATGTCGCGCATTGCCTGACAGGGAACAACGCCTAAAGCATTTACGGCCTTAACGCCGGAGGTGCTCGTCGAGCCACTTTGCCAAAACGCACCGCACCCGTTGAGAATTACATCAATGCCGCAATCTGAGCCGTGCTGAGCGCATTGTGATAGATGCGGAACTCATCGATCAACCCGTTGAAATAAGGATCGGAGTACTGGGAACGACCGATCCAGTTCTGACCGGTGTTCCCCAGTTGGAACGGCGCGAACGTCATTGCCGTATTGGTGCCGGCCGGGCTGCCGTTCACATATAACGTGCCGACATTCCCCGACAGGGTCACGGCGACATGCGTCCATTGTCCGGTCGGCAGCGCCGACGCGGCGTTGATGACCTGTTCGCCGCCGCCGGAGGTGAGCGTGATCGCAAAACGCGCGGTTCCGCTGCCGGAGCAAGGCGTCAGCATCATGTACTGGTCGACCCCCGTACCGAAGTCGAATACGCGCTGCCAGTTGCTCGCGGCATTCCAGTACACCCATGCTGCGATGGTGAAATCGGAGAGCCCGGCGACGAGGCCCGTGGGGAGGCTCACGTATCCACTCGATCCGTCGAGCGACACCGCTTTGCCCACCTTGCCCGTTACCCAGGTCACGCCGCCCACCAGCGTGCTGGCATTCCCGTTGCCGCTCGAATCGGCTGCACTCGTGCTGCTGCCGTCGTCGAATGCGAGATAGGTCTGCAATTGCGGGGCCGTGATCGCCACCGCTTCGTTCGACGCAGCCGTTGTGCCGGATGGAGTCTCCGCGGTCACGACGTAATAGTAGATCCCTGCCGCAAGACCGCTATCCGTATAGGTCAGCAGATCGGTCACGCCGCTTTGGGCGATCTCGTACCCGGTTCCCGAGGTCATGCTGCGCATCACGGTATAGCTGGTCGCCTGCGCAACGCCCCACCACGACAGCACGACTTGTCCGGCGCTGACGGAAGCGGTAAGGCCGCTCGGCGCAGCGACGGTGGTCGGCGCATCGCGCGTGAAGGTCAGCGTGCCGTAGCCCAACTGATCGAATGAGCCGCTGTTTTGCCCGTTTGTACCGCCGCCTTCGGGCTGCATCAGCAAGGCGAACGCCTGACTATAGGGTGCCGCCAGTCCCTTGCGGTTGACGTAGTGGTTATAGATCATCGCCCATTCCGGCCGCTGATTGCCCTGCGCCCAGGTCGAGAATACGGTGTCGTTGATGTTTCCCGAGCCGTAAACCGAGATGTTGTAAGGCTCGAACGGCACCGTGTAGTAGGTCGACCCGGACTGGATCAGGTTGCCCTTGGCGACGTATTCGGCGGCGGCCAGAACCCGGTTGTTGTCTAACCCGTACAGATCGACGCCCTGATTCCAGGCCATCTCGCACAGGGTCGCCAGTAGCGAAATGCTGAGCGTGTTGTGCCCCTGGTCGCGGCCGGACTCCTGCGTTTGTCCCAGATACCCTGGGTGAATGTAGTAGACCGTTTGAGCAAGGCCGCCGTTGCCGAGGCCGCCCTTGAAATAGTTGACGGCTTCATCGAACAGGTCCTGTCTGTCGCACAGCACGCCGATGGCCATCATCGACGCCATGCAGCACAGTTGCCAGCTGGAATAAACAGTAAGCGGAGCCAGGCTCTGGCTTAAGCCCTGATGGTTCTGCGGGTAGAAGATGGTGAGCATCATTGTCTGGAAGGCGGCGACGTCCGCTGCTTTCCAGCCCGAATAGGTGCGCATGATCTCGCCGACGTTGGCGAACTGATAGCCCTGAAGGCCCGACACCAGGAACCCGCTGATATCGCCGCCAATGCCTTGCAACGTAGATGACCAGGCGTTCATGATCTGCACCGCCTTGTCTGCACAGGCGGTGTCGTTCGACACCTGCCAGTGCAGCGCGCACATATACGCGACCGCAATGTCGTCCATCAACGTCGAGTAGTTTTCGGCATGTACGCCATCGCTGCCTCGATAAACCCACTGCTGCGCATTCGGTTGCCACGAAAGATTGTTGTATGTGTTGAGGCAACTCAGCATCATTTTCCAGCCATCGACCCACGGCGACGCTTGAAGTCTCACCACCTTCTGCTGCATCCGGGCGAAGTCGTCCGCCGTGTGCAGCAGACCAGGATGGACAAACCCGGTGCTGGTGATAGCGTCGTGTGTGCTTGTTGCGGCGCTCGACGACGAATTGCTGGATGCGGCGTTGACCGATGTTCCAGCCTGAGTGTCGCTCTCGCCACCCCCGCACGCTGAAAGCGCAAGTGCGCCCATACTGAAGAGGAAGGTCCTTCGCGATATTCCTTCGACGGTGTCCGCAGGGATCCCGCGCAAGTGTGTCGCCGCAACGCTTGCGTCGTTGATGCAGGAGGTATGTTCTTGGCCAGGTGTACGGGTCTTTCTCGATTCAGACTTCGGCTTGGTCATGTTTGTTTTATCTTTCAGGTCATTGGCACACGCGAAAACAATCATCAACCCACGCATGAACCGCGCGCCGCATCCCCAAGGGGGACTTCCTCCAAGGCGTGCGGGTTTCCGCGATGATGAACGCACGCAAGTGTTGTTGTTGAGTTCGAGACCGATCCGGCAGCACTTGGCACTGAAGCGACACCTGCTGCGTGCATCGCTCCACCGCAAACAACTCGGCGAGCGCTTTGCCGGATGGCATCGTTTCACCGGGCTTAGCCAAAATCCTTCCGGATCTTAGGGGACGCTCAGTCCGTCGCACTACTGCGACCCGAATAATTTAATGTGATAACAGCCTCAGCGTCTCGCCAAATTAATTGAAGAAGGATTTTCCTACACAAATTTCAGGGAATTCCCACTGTAAAGGTTGAGGCAAATCACCGTTTAGCGATGTAGCTTTCAGGTTTAGTGGTCCTCCACCTTTAACTTTATGCCTCCAATGAAAAATCCTATCGTCCTAAGTGACTTCGTGGCAGAGGTATAGGAAGATGGCTACGAATCTCGAGATAGAAAAGGGTGCTGACTATCGCGATGTTTTCGTTGCGCGTCAGCCCATTGTCGATAGGCGTGGGCGAGCCATAGCTTACGAATTGCTGTTCAGAGATCCAAGCTTTGGGAACGCGCGAATTCAAGACGATTTCCTTTGTACCTCAGCTGTCGTAGAGCGCACCGTGGGGTCGATCGGTATCGAACGGCTGCTCGATGGGAAGGATGCATTTCTGAACTGCTCTGCTGATTTCCTCTACTCGCATTTCGTGGATGTCTTACCCGCAAAACGATTTGTTCTGGAAGTCCTCGAATCGTGTGCACTCACGCCCAGGCTCGCCGATAGATGCATTGCCCTTGGCCAAGCCGGGTTTCGGGTTGCGCTCGACGACGTGCGTGAGATCACACCTGAAATACGTGGGGTTTTGCCTGTCGTCGACATCGTGAAGCTTGATTGGCCTTTCATCGATATCAATCGCATTGGTGAAATTGTTGCAGAGATCAAGGCCGCGGGAAAAATGATTCTTGCTGAGAAAATAGAGCATCGGTCGGAGCGCGATGTCGCGCTGGAATTGGGATGCGATCTGCTGCAGGGATATTATTTCGCGACACCGCAGATCATGTCGGCGCGAAAATCAATGCCGCCCATTGCTGCGGTGCTCAAAGTATTCGACTTGATAACTCACGAAGCTCCGCAAGCACGTATCGCGCTAGCGCTCAACGATATGCCGTTGCTGGTCGCACAACTTCTGCGGCTCGCGAATAGCAGCAGCCAGCCGCACGCTCAGGCTGCAAAGGTTTCATCCGTGAGCCAGGCTCTGGCGATGGCAGGCAGCACGAAGCTCTTGCAATGGTGCTGCCTGTTGCTCTACGCGAACCCCGATGGGCTACCGGTTGACGAAGACCCCCTTGCACTGCTTGCTGAGCGCCGGGCCATGTTCATGGGCAAGGCGGTCTCGGGATTGAGTGGAGCTGACCGTTCAATGGAGGACAGGGCATTCTTAACCGGTATGTTGTCCCTGCTTCCACTCGCTTGCGGTATGAATGAGCGGTCGTTTTTCGATGAGCTCGCTGTGGCAGATGAAATCAAAATGGCTATCCTTGATCGCAGAGGCATGCTTGGCCAGCTTCTTCTTGCTTCGGAGCAAGTTGAGCGCGGAGAGCCGCAAAACGCCCGGAATTTAATATCGGCGCAAAGCTCTTCAGGTGAGGGTTTGCGCGAAATGCCTGGGTACTACTGACGAACTGACGTTTTGAGCTGCGTGTCGTTCGGCTAGTCGAACACGACAACGAGCCGTCCCTATTGTGGCGTGCGGTCGCCGAAGCTCGATCGATCATTTACGCAGAGCGCCATCTGTTCAGCGAGAAACTTGGTGCTGTTAGAGTCTATCGTGGCCCTGGCCCACGGAGTGGGGCTCAAGGTGGTGGCAGAGGGCATCGAAAATCAAGAACTGGCGGACTGGCTTACAAGTGTGGGATGCGATATGGGGCAGGGTTATCTATGGGAGAAAGCGATTCCTGCTCGTGCGCTTCCAGGTTTGCGTACGCGAAGTGGAACGAATGGCATTAATGTGGCTCTGTCGCAATAAGGATGTCTGGGCGAACAAAGTTTGAATGATAGGGATAACTTATTTGACCGGTGAATAAGACGGCTCGGGGGACGTCTCGCCTCTTCTGCTGTCTTTCAGCTTGCCCTTCTTGATCGTATGCATCTGTCGGGTAGCCGCAGCATTACTGCGCGGCGGCCCCTCAGAACCGTGCATGCTTTGTGCGAAGCGCAGAAAGCCAAAAGCCCGCTTGCGCGGGCTTTCGACTACTGCCTTTCGGAGGAAGTGTTTGTCCCAATGCACTGAAATTCAATTCACCGGGACAATGCAATTAGAGCGCAGGGCTAATTTGTTGGCAAGAGCGATTGCCTCGATTTCCGCTGGCGTCGCCTTATCCATTCTTACTTCAACCAGATCGACGCTGCATAGAGTACACGCTTGTCGCCGGCTTGACGGACCAAGAGTCAGCCGCCGTGTATCGCTTCATCCAGGCAAGGATTGCGCCGTCGAATGATCATCCCGACATACGTTGCTGCACGGCTTTGGAGGCGAGATGGCGGCCAGACCATCGCGTCGCCCGATGGGCCGGACGCGGTGGTCTGGGAACGTTGTAGATCCTGAAGTCGCGCGCTTCATTGAGCTGGAGCGCGGCACGCCTGAGCAGTTCCGCGGCCTTTACTTCGTGACCACCGAATCCATGCGGATCCTGGTGGTGGGCGTCTCTGACTAGCTGGCGGCTCTGCCCGACCAATCGCCGCGCCTGGGCGAGATCAGCAGGATTGGACTGACGGGCATATACGTCGGTCGTGACGGCAAGCAATGCGAGGCTGATGGTGAGTAGGCTGCGGCAGGTAGTGCGGACCATTCGAGTTCTTGTTGGTGGTAGATCGAAACGCTTCCCGCACACTGTACCCGATCAATTCGGGGCAGTGGCAGGCTGCAACGCAAAAAACTGCGACGAGGCTCGTGCGGAAACCGCTGGTTCGCACCGCCGAGGTTCGCACGGAAAGCGGCGGTTACCAGGATGCTTGCCAAGCGCTAGTGCCCGTTGACAATCAGCAGGTCCAGATAAAGGCAGCGGACGGCGCAACGAATGAGGAGAATCGTTCGGAGAGCTTGTCTTAGTGAGTAGGACCTAACAGCCGCTTTGGCCTCTCAGTCGGGACGAGGCCTAACGCGGCAGTTCAATTAAGTTACGCATGCGGAACTTGCCTCGCCCCCACACCGCACGGCTGATGGCGGCACGTGTCGCACTCAGACCCTGACTCTAGCTCCGCGCCTCTCGCCGCGACGTCGTGGCCGGCTACTTGCCTATCAATGCCCTTGCGAGTTGACGAATGCTTACCGTCTCTTCCAAACCCTAAAGAATTAGGAATCCCGGTCGTTAAGTCGTTGCGCTTGCGGCGCGAGACCGACTTGAGACCGCGCCCGTCCGCGAACCGATGCCAATTCGTGATGCCACCGTGGCCGATGAACGTTCGTTAAGCAAGCTGATTCTGCGCAAACTTGAAAAGTCGAATTCCACCCTCCCAGAGGGCGTGCTCATTTCAATCGGCTTCGGTGCCTTAATGTCAAACATCGCTCGTTTGTTTCGTCTCTTCCCCGCAGAGCTTGCGCTCGACGCGGGTACTGCGAATACACGCATTTATGTACGAGGTACAGGTCTGGTCCTGGATGAGGCATCCGTCATTTGCATTCACCAACCTGATCCGCTAGTCGCCGGAGCGAGACCCACGCAATCGGTGGGAGCCAAGGCAAGAGAGATGCTTGAGCGTTTACCGCGGCATATCGAGGCCATCTGTCCCATCCGGGGCGGCGTCATTTCGCACTTTGGGGCGAGTCAGGAAATGATTCGGCATTTCTTCGGTCTTGCGCATCAAGGTCGGCGCCTTTCGGCGGCACCTCGAATCACGATCACTGTCCCAAGCGGCGCTACTGCGGTCGAGCGCCGCGCATTTAAAGAGGCGGTGCATGGCGCCGGTGCATCGCGCGTCTCGCTTCTAGCTCGGCCCATCGCTGCGGCGCTGGGGGCCGGGCTCACGATTTCCGATGCGATTGGCTGCATGGTCGTCGATGTCGGCGCTGGAACGACGGAAATCGGTGTCATCGCGCTAGGTAACGTGGTGAATTGCGTGTCTGCACGTGTGGGAGGCAATACCTTCGATGAGGCAATCGTCAACTATGTCCGACGTTCACATGGACTGCTTATTGGGGAGCACACAGCACAAAAAGTGAAGATGGCGATCGGAGGCGCAATGCCCAGGAAGACGGAGTGTCACGTGAAAATCACCGGCCGTAACTTGTCGGAAGGGGTGCCGCGGACCTCACTTCTATCCAGCCGCGAGGTGCTGGAGGCGCTGACCGATCCACTAGCGAAGATCGTCTCCTTGCTAAAAAGTGCGCTGGAGAGCACGCCTCCCGAGTTGGCTTCCGACATCGCCGACCGGGGCCTCATCCTGACGGGAGGGGGCGCCCTCTTGCATGACCTTGATCGCAGGCTTCACGAGGAAACGGGTTTACCGGTGGTCGTGGCGGATGCTCCGATGACCTGTGTTGTGCGCGGCACGGGCATGGCAATGGATACGCTTGCCAGCCATTTCTTTGAGTGAGAGAAGCGCGTTGGGAAGCGCGGCAGGGTGGGTAGATGATTTGCATCAGAAGCTGAACATACACATAGAGGCTTGTCCATGAATATGAGAATGTTTAAAACAATAATAATCTTTTCTAGTTTGGTTGCATCCGGCGCTCACGCGCAGAACACGCTTCCTGGCGCGTCCGACGGTGGAGAAAAGGAGCAAACGATGGCCACGGTGCCGTCATCGTTGGCCGCAACTGTGCGAGCGATAGGAGATGCGCCAGTTGAACCTGTTGCGGGAACGGCCTCCATCCTTAAAGATCTTGAAGCGCATGGAAGTATCACTGAACTTCGTTCGTCAAGCTCAGGAGACTATCGCGCCGATCTGTCATTCTTCAATGAAGGCCTGACTTACTATGTCGCACTTGCCCAGAATAATGTCTACTGGCGCGTGATCGCGACGCCGAGTAAACAACGCGCCGAAGCGGTGTACGCGAGGTTCGTCGCTCTCACTGTGCAGCTTTCGAGCGAACAACGCCGACAGATTGAACTGGAAGCGACAAACGCCGCGACCGCGCGCTCAATGTTGCAAGCGCAGCGGCAAATTCAGCAATTGCAGGCGGATTCCGATATCGCAAAAGCTCAGCAAGACGAAGTCACCACGCGACTCGCAGAAGTGGCTGGCCAGGTGAACGCGCTTGAATCCCAAAATCGGGATGCGCAAAGTCAACTCATTCAAGCGAAGCGTCGGGTTGCAGCACTTCAGGCCTTGTCTGAAGTGGACCTGGCCGGAAAGCGACTACCGCGGCCGGGCAAGAAACGAAGCGTCCTCAAGGTGAAAGGCGCTGCCCGCATGCACGCTATGTCCGGGACGAGTCCGGCTCCCAGTTAGGCTGCGACCGACTCAAGGCTGATGATTAAATGCGAAGCCAACCAAGGGCTTTAGGATTGTAGAAACCGACGATCCTCCGGGCGATGCGCAGGATCAGCCAATTGCTTCGCGCCCGGTATCTGTTGCGGATTAGAGCAGATTCGCCGTTGCAACCAAATCCAGCTGCCGGGCATCCTCATCTGAGAGCACCCCCTCGATATCGAGCAAAATCAGCATGTGCTCGTCCCGTGAAGCGATGCCGACGATGTACCCTGTCAACGCTGCTGCACCAAACTGCGGCGGCGGCATGATGTCTTCAGCGGAGATGTTCACGACATCCGACACGGCGTCGACCACCATCCCCATCACGCGATCCAGTGCAGTCAAAATGATGACGATTGTCTGGTCGTTATAGGTCGGGCTGCGGTTGCCAAAGCGGATTCGGAGATCGAGAATCGGCACGGCCACGCCACGCTCCCCATGGACGACTAGGAGCCGCAGCTCGTCGCGGTACGGCAAGGCCTGGGTATCAATCGTGATGTTGGCTTGCCAGCCCGTTGAACCGCCGAGGATGAATATCCAGACCGCCGATGCGCCCGCGCCGATCACGGCGAAGCACGACAGGATTTTCAGCGTCAGGTCAGCTACTTCGATAGATTTTTCGAGCGTAACCCCGGCGGCGTTTCCGCTCGCGACTGAACGACGACGTTCCGCCGGGTCGTCTTTTGCGGACAGTGTTGCCTTGTGACAACGCCCCCGCCCCGCTGATTTCGGGCACGATTTCAATCTCGGACACGCGCCGGACCCGGACATGACGGTGCCGCAAAAAGGTGATAGCGTTACGCCCTAATGCATTGTTCCACAACGAGTTTTTAAGTTTTTTCTACACGCGAAAGAACTAGCTGAGTACCAGTTTCACGCCAACAATTACCAGCGTGGCGGCCAGCACGTTGCGCAGCAGCACCTCCGGCGCCCGTGTGGAAAGCATGCTGCCCAGTACGATCCCTGGCAGCGAACCCACGAGCAGGGACGCCAGCAGGTCCCAGTTGACGGAACCGAGCAGCCAGTGGCCGGTCCCAGCAATCAGCGTGAGCGGAACCGCGTGCGCAATATCCGACCCAACGATCCGCGCTGTCGGCAAACGCGGATAAAGCAGCAACAGCACGGTAACGCCAATGGCGCCCGCGCCGACTGAGGTGATCGACACCAGCACGCCCAGGATTGCGCCGGTTAGCACGGTCCAGGCCACTGTGCGGGTTTCACGGCTCGCCGACCCTGGTTTGCCGCTTGCTTCACGGGCCATCCCGGTCTTGTAGGCCAGACGTGCGAGCTGTGGCCGGAACACGAGCGAGACGGCGGTAACCAGCAGCGCGGAGCCCAGCACGAGCTGGATCACCCGGGCGGCGGCGGGTGTGTTCAAACCGTACCGGCTGAGCAGGACCAGGGTGATGGCCGCCGCAGGAATGCTGCCCGCCGCGAGCCGGCCGGTGATACGCCAGTCCACGGAACCCTTGATCCCGTGAACCAGCGTGCCGGTTGCCTTGGTCGCGGCCGCATAGAGCAAGTCCGTACCGACCGCGGTGGCCGGGTGGATGCCGAACAGAAGCACGAGCAGCGGCGTCATCAAGGAGCCGCCGCCCACGCCGGTCAGGCCCACGAGGAAGCCGACGCCCAGGCCGGATGCTGAATAAAGTAAGTCGATGTGTGGAAAAGACATGCGGCGAGGAGAACCGGTTGGATGAGCTTCGGTCGAAAAACGGTCGATGATAGCGGGTCCGTGGTGTGCATGCCTCCGGTCCCCAAAAATTGATTCGCAGGCGCCAGTCGTACAATCGGCCGGGTGTCCAGGCAACTCTTTCAGGAAGGTGTAATGGAAACGAAGGAACAACAGCAAGCAAAGCAGGCGCTCAGCGACCGACAGGCCCGTGATATCGCTCATGACGACGTGCCCGAGCCGATCCGCAGTACGGCCGGCGTTCGCGAGGTTCCTCCGTCGACGCCCGAAGCCAACACGGACGGCGCATTTGTCGCGACCGAACATACGAACTACGCGACCGAGCGCCAGTTTGTGCTCAAGGCCGGCAATACCTTCGTGGTCAACGACGCGAATGGCGACATCCGCGGCAATGACGACGGTCTTTTCGTGAACGACACCCGCGTGTTGTCCCAGTTGCGTCTGACCTTCGGCGGACGCTCGCCGTCGCTCCTGTCCGGCAGCGTGTCGAGCGACAACGCTGTTTTTACCGCGCATATGACCAACCGGCCGCTGCCGATCATCGGCGGGGCGAGCACGCCCGAGGGCGTCATCCATGTCGAGCGTCGCCGGGTGTTGTCGAGGCACGTGCTGCACGAAGCCATCGTGTTGACCAACTACGGCACGGAACCGGCTACCGTGCCGCTTTCGATCAACTTCGCCGCCGACTTCCACGACATGTTCGAAGTGCGCGGGTCCACGCGCCCGAAACGCGGGTCAATGCGCGAGCCGTGCATTGAAGACGGCGTAGTCGTGTTGCGCTATACGGGTCTGGATGAAGTCGAGCGGACTGCGCGGATCCAGTTTTCGCCTGCGCCCCATTCGCTCTCGGTCAGTCGCGCGGATTACGTGCTGCGGATCCAGTCGGAAACGGCCATGTCGATCTACTTGTCGATCACGGCCGTCACGCACGCGTTGAGCGACGCCAGCGCGGAGAGCAAGAAGATTGCCGAGGAAGGCGCCGAATGCGCGCCGGAGTCGGGGCGGCCGGCTATTCGCGAGGCACTTGTCGATGCCCATCGGCGCATGCGTGAACGTCGGCGTTCGGTGGCGCGCGTGCGCTCGAGCAACCCTTTGTTCAGCGAATGGATCGATCGTTCGCTCGCCGACCTCGGTTTGTTGACGACAGATCTCGAAACGGGACCGTATCCGTACGCGGGAATTCCGTGGTTTTCCACGGCTTTCGGCCGCGACGCCATCATTACTTCGCTGCAGATGTTATGGATCGATCCGTCGCTTGCTCGCGGCGTGCTGCGGTTTCTGGCGGCGCATCAGGCACGCGAAGACTCGGCGTTCCGCGATGCCGAAGTGGGCAAGATCATGCACGAGACCCGCAACAGCGAAATGGCTGCAACGGGCGAAGTGCCGTTTGCGATGTACTACGGCGGGGTCGACAGCACGCCGCTGTTCGTGGCGCTGGCCGGTGCATACGCCGAGCGAACCGGCGACACCGCGCTGATCGACGAATTGTGGCCCGCGCTGCAACTGGCCTCGCAATGGATCGCGGGTCATTGCGACAAGAACGAATTCGGCTTGCTGAGTTACCAGCGCGCAACGGAAGCGGGGCTTGCCAACCAGGGCTGGAAAGACAGTGGCGACTCTGTGTTTCACGCCGACGGCAGTTTTCCGATAGGACCGATCTCGCTGGTCGAAGTCCAGGCGTATGCATCCACCGCGTTTGCCACCATGGCCCGCTTCGCGCGGCAGCGCAACGCACCGGAGCAAGCGTCGGACTTCGAAAAGCGCGCGCAGAACATCCGCGAACGCGTGGAAACCATGTTCTGGATGCCCGAGTCGGAGTTCTACGGTATCGCGCTCGACGGCCGAGGCAAGTTGTGCGAGGTGCTGGCGTCGAATGCCGGACACTTGCTGGCCTTCGACCTGGTCGAGCGCAGCCGCGGTGAAGCAGTCGCGCGCCAGCTTGAATCGACCCTTTTCAATACCGGCTGGGGCGTCCGAACGCTGGCGGCAGGCCAGCCGCGTTTCAACCCCATGTCGTACCACAACGGCTCGGTGTGGCCGCACGACAGCGCCATGTGCGCTCGCGGACTCGCACGCTACGGTGACCGCAGCGGTGCAGTGCGTTTGTTGCAGGCACTGTTCGAAGCGGCCGTCACGTTCGATATGCGCCTGCCCGAGTTGTTCTGCGGCTTCACCCGGCAACGCGGTGAGCGGCCGATTGGTTATCCGGTCGCGTGTTTGCCGCAAGCCTGGGCAGCCGGATCGCCGTTCATGATCCTGGAAGCCTGTCTCGGCGTCACGATCGACGCCGAGCGGCAGGAAGTGCGTATCGACCGGCCGCAGTTGCCCGATGGTATCGACTGGCTGGAGATCGGTGACCTGCGGGTTGGGGACAAGACCGTATCGATCACCTTTCGGCGTGTGGGCGGGCAGGTCGTGCCGTCTATCGAAGGCGATATCCGCGTGGTGGCGGTGCTTTAAACGCATCACGGCT
>NZ_JNFG01000209.1 GCF_000729995.1 Caballeronia sordidicola
GAGTCATTGCCGGGTTGCTGCTGCTTAGCTTGGCGGTCTGCTTGAGTTGGCTAATTTCTTTATCACTATTAGCCACTGTGCGTGGCGGCACGTCATTTCTTTGTCCAAAGCGACAAAGAAACGAAGCAAAGAAAACGCTTTCAGAACGAGGGCTCGTAAGTTGACCTAGCGTGCAGCCTCCACGTTTTTGGCACCCCAAAAGCACGGTGCTCGCCAGAACCACGGATGTGTGAACCCCTCCTTCTCGCGAATTCTTACACGCACACGCTTCGCCCCGTACGCTCTCGGGCAAGCACGAGTGCCAAGGAACCCGCACGGCCTCACGCGCTTCTAGTGCTTCATCGCTTTTAGTGCTTCATCGCTTTTAGTGCTTCATCGTTTGGTCAGCTGGTTGCTTGATCCGAGCAGCTATTTTTGTGGGTATGGCCTTACGTACTCTGCGGCTTTATTTCTTGGTGGGTTGACGACGTGGTTCGTCGTGCGTACAAATTGGTGGATGGTTGTTCGCGGATAGCGCGGGGTGAACCTTAGGCAGGTTCAGTCACTGGTGGCGAAGCGTGTGGGTATCCGTGTTCGGAGAAGGAGGGTTTCACACATCGGTGGCTCTGGCGAGCACCGTGCTTTTGGGGTGCCAAAAACGTGGAAACTGCACGCTAGGTCAACTTACGAGCCCTCGTTCTGAAAGCGTTTTCTTTGCTTCGTTTCTTTGTCGCTTTGGACAAAGAAATGACGTGCCGCCACGCACAGTGGCTAATAGTGATAAAGAGAAAATCCAACTCAAGCAGACCACTAACGCCGAAAGCAGCAACCCGGCATTGACCCCGACCGCTAACGCAGGAACCTGGCACCCCGGCATCAACCCCAACCGCTAACCCCAGAACCTGGCAACCCGGCACCGACCGCAACCGCTAACCCCTGACCCTAGCAACACCGCGCCAAAACCCGCCCCCGAGTGCGAACGAAAACCCCGTGCGAACGAAAACCCCGTGGAATGGGCTTTGCTGGAATCTCGTCCAATCGAGCGATATCCAGGCGAGGCGCGCAGTGACAGCACCCCAAGACCAACAACCTCAAAGCGAGATCAAGGGCTGCCCCGAAGACCTGCCCCCCGGTCTGCGCTACGTCGATGACTCCCGTCCCGGCTACACGCGCGAATGGAAAAACGGCGCCTTCGTCTTTTTCAACACCCAGGGCAACCCCCTCTCCGACGACGCCGACATCAAGCGCATCAACGCACTCGCCATCCCACCCGCTTATACCAACGTCTGGATCTGCCCCGACTCACGCGGCCACCTGCAAGCCACTGGCCGCGACGCCCGTGGCCGCAAACAATATCGATATCACCCGCATTGGCGCGAAACCCGCGACGCCACCAAGTACGAACGAATGCTGGCGTTCAGCGCCGTGTTGCCGAAACTGCGTGCACGCGTCACCCGGGATCTCGACCTCGAAGGCATGCCCCGCGACAAGGTCCTGGCCACCGTAGTCAGGCTCCTCGACACCACGCTGATTCGCGTAGGCAGCGAAGAATACGCACGCGACAACAAGTCGTATGGACTTACCACCCTGCGCAAGAAACACCTGAGCGTCAAGTCCGGCACGCTGCGCTTTCAGTTCCGCGGCAAAAGCGGGATTGAACACGATGTCTCGGTGAACGACGCTCGAATCGCCAGGATCATCAAACGCTGCATGGACCTGCCCGGTCACGACCTGTTCCAGTACCTCGACGCGAACGGCGAACGCCACACCGTCAGCTCCTCCGATATCAACGACTACCTCCACGACATCACCGGCGCCGACTTCACGGCCAAGGACTACCGGACATGGGCCGGCAGCGTATTCGCCCTGGCGGCGCTGCGCAAGCTGGCGTGGGAAACCGTGACCGAAGCACGCATGCATGTGGTCGGCACGATCAAGGAGGTATCGAAGATATTGCGCAACACACCGGCCGTGTGCCGCAAATGCTACGTCCATCCAGCGGTGATCGAAGCGTTCGAAGCCGGTGAACTTGCCGACGAACTGCCATCTTCGCGCCGATCGGGCCTGAAAACCGACGAAGCGACGCTCGCCATTTTTTTGGAAAAAGACGCGAAGCGCCGTGCTCGCGAAGCGGCGCGAGGCCGCAAGAGCCAGGCGAATGGAGCAGATCCGCGGCTCGCCCGGCTGCTCGCCAAGTCCAGTCAAAAAGCGAAAGCGGCTGCGCTGAAGAACTCGTCGAAGGACGTTGGGATGGAAGCGCTTGCGGCGGTATCGAAGGCCGCTGCACCGAAAACCGCATCGACGGCCGCGCGCCCCGCGACCAAGAAGATCGCGCGCGTACGGTCGTCGACGGCGGTGTCTATCAGTTAAGTGCTCAGCGGACCTAACCGACCTTGCTCATCTCAAAGACGTTGGTCACGGTTTCGCCATTCCATTCGTATTCCAGATACGCAGCGTGGCGGCAGTCGCGCAGCAGGGTAGTGCGGAAAGCGGCAAGGCATTCGCCGCCGTGGTCTCGCACCGATGGATACGCAATTCCCGGTGCGCCCGCTCCCCGCGCAGCCCGTCCCAACGCCTGGCCCGCAACGTAACTGGATGGCGAAAGAATCGCAGGATCGAGCGCAGCTTGTTCCAGCCGACCCTTGCATAGGTCGATGACATCCCCTTGCGCCAGCACCGTATAAAGCCGCATCTGCTGGCGCAGCGGCGCTTGTTTGGTGTCCGCTAGAAACAGCCCCGAGTGATAACGCGTCTCCTCAATGGCCGTACGCCGGTCGCGCGCGCAATAAAACACGCCGTAGCTGCCATCGGAGAAACGGCTGCCGTTCGGGTTCAGATGAGTGAAGGCCGCCATGATCGGGCCGTAACCGGCACCGAACTGCCGCTCGGCGAGCGGCACCAGATCCAGGTCACCCACTTCCGTGCGCAAGCGGTCATTGGTCATGGCCTCGAGCGCGTAGAGGGCGTCGAAATCCTGGGGCGACGCAACGCGATCGAACAAGTTCACGGCTGGAAAACGCGTGGGAATCACGCGGTAGGCCGGCGACCAGTTGAGGTCGATATGCAGCCAGTCAGCGTGCCAGTCGTTTTCAGCTTGCGGCAGATTGGATAGATCGCTCACGCCCAACCGCCCCGCATCGCATCGAGATATTGGCGAACCGCCACGAGATCGCTCACGTTGCCCGCGAGCATGCGGTCAAGCGCGCGCCGTCCGCCAAATGGCGGCGCGGTATTCGCGCGCTTGATCCAGCCATCCGCTGCTTCGGCTTGCGGCAACAGGATTTGCAAGGCTTTGTAAATGCCGAGAATCAGTGACAGCCGCTCGAGCGTGTCGCGCCCGAGACGCGCCGTTTGCGGCGTTTGTTTCCACTTGAAGTACGTGGACCGCCCGGGAGAACCCAGCAAGACGATCTGCTCATCGGCCGACAGAGTCCAGTCGCGCGCGATATTGAAAAACGCGCGCAAGCCTGCCGCGGACATGTCCGCGATCGACGGCTGGGGCGTAGGAATGGGTCGCGGGACGCGTTGAGCGCGGGACATAGATAAGTCTCGTTAAGAACTTGATTCACATATTAGTCCATTTGTGGACTATATCAAGTTTTAACTGAGATTTTGCGCTGCGCCCAAATCGATGTCCGTTCGCAGCGGAGCCAAAAAAGCGCCGCTGCTTGTGTTCAAGCGTCGTTGTTCACGGTCCCGTCGGTATCCGTGGGACCGTAGCGCCGCCCCGATACGTGCGCGCGCAGTACTTCTGCAATCTCGGAGGTAGTGAACTCTGCCGGCACGACGCTCAGTTGACTGCATGGATCGCTTTTGCGCGCCCATTCAACCATGCGATACGGCTTGCCCCATGGCCTTTCCACAGCCTCGGAAAGCCGGCATTCGTGCAGCGGCAGGGCGTGATCGGTTTTCATCGTGGACTTGATGTTTTGAAACGATGCGCTTGCGGCCATGACGTGTCCTCGCGGTGAAAGCCCTGATTTAAAAGCCGCCGTCTTCGGCGGCGACAAAAGCTCGCGTTTGTAATGTGCCCTCTGACAATTAAGTGCAACTTAAAACCAGGCGGGTTTACGTGCACACTGCTCTTCGCCGCACGAATGCTTTTCCGTCGCGCGGCATTACTGTATATTCATACAGGTGAGTGCTTTTGCGTGGACACGAAACATGAACAGTCATTCTTCTGCTGAAGCCGCTGCGCTCGCGCGATACGTGCAAGCTACCCGCGCGGTATCGGCCGCTTTTGACGCTACACGCAGCGAACCGGAACTGGCCGCCGACGGCCGCACCGTCGCGTTGGCGCTGCAACGGCTGGACAGCGCGTTGCTTGAACTCGATACATCGCAGCGCTCGCTCGACGCTATACTTTCGCGCGCTGGCGGACACTGAACACTCTGGAGCAATTGCTGTGAGATCTGCTTTATCCACACTCTCTTCGAACGTCTTGCTTGCAGTCGTCGCCGGATTCCTGGGTTTCGGCTCACTCGCAGCGGCAGCAGCCGAGCGATACGTCGAAGTCTGGAATCCGCCTGAAGCGCAGATGCATAAATCGAAGGCCAAACCGCATGGCGTGCAGTCGGCGCAGGTAAAGAAAAAGCGCAAGAGCGGCCCCGCCGTCAAGCAAGTCGCCGATAAAACCAACATCGCACCACCAGCGCTCACGACGGCTCCGGCGATTCCGGGACACGCGAAAACAGCGCCCAAAGGACCGGACTCAACGCCGCGCCTGCCGCCGCTGATCGGGCCGGACGGACGTGTCCTGCGCGTGTGAGCCTGCGTTTAGTACGTTGATCCAGCGCGGCACGCAGTTCTAAAAAGCGGACCGCACAACTCCGCCGTCCACTCGCAACGCTGCGCCATTCGTAGCCGACGACGCTTCCGAGCACACATACACCACCATATTTGCTACTTCCTCGGTTGTGGCAAAACGCTTGAGCAGCGAACTCGGCCGCGCCGTTTCGAAGAAGCCCTTCTCGAACTCTGCGAACGACTTGTCGCCCATGCCCTTCGCGGCCATTTCATCGAGGCCGTCGGAATGCGTCGGACCCGGTAATACCGCGTTCACCGTCACGCCTGTGCCTGCACAGTGTTCGGCAAGCCCACGCGACAACCCGAGTTGCGCGGTCTTCGTCACACCGTAGTGGATCATCTCGACGGGAATCTGAATGCCGCTCTCGCTGCTGATAAACACCACACGGCCCCAGTTCTTCGCTTTCATCTTCGGCAGGTAGGCGCGCGCCAGCCGTACGCCTGACATCACGTTGGTATCGAAGAAACGCAGCCATTCGTCGTCCGGAATTTCCTCGAACGGTTTCGGATCGAAGATGCCCAGGTTGTTCACCAGCACGTCGACGGCCGGATAGCGCGCGACCAGCGCATCGATCTGGCGGGCGTCTGAGAGGTCCCCGGCGAAGCCTTCAGCGTTCGCGTTGGGCACCTGAGTGCGTAGCTTTTCCAGGGCTTCATCGACGGATGCCTGCTTGCGGCCGTTCACGATCACGCGCGCACCTTCGCGAGCAAGTCCCGTGGCGATCGCAAGGCCAATGCCTTTCGTCGATCCCGAGACGAGCGCGAGTTTGTCTTCCAGGTGGAGGTCCATGAAATGTGTACTCCTTGATTAGCGGATGTCGAAGAGTAGTCGGTAGCCAATGAAAACCGCCTGCCACAAGCGATGTTCTACTTTGGCAGGCGATAACACAGCAGTTTCGAGTCTGCGCCTGACTAAACGGCAAACAGGCAAACGGCTGACACCAGTCGACTTATACCCCTAGATTCGTCCCATGAGCAGCAGCACGATCACAACGACCACCACCACGCCCAAAATCCCGCTTGGGCCATAGCCCCAGCTACGGCTGTGCGGCCATGAAGGGAAAGCCCCGAGTAGCAGCAGGATCAACACGACAAGCAAGATTGTTCCGATCATTCCACTTCTCCTTAATTATTAAAGTCTGCTGAAGAGTGAATGGCGATGCCGCGTATGGTGCGGCGTGAGTATTGGCGGATTGCTTCTTTATGTGTCCACAGCGCCAATACCCTCGCGATTGCCGCTTTGATTGAGCAAGCGCTGTGCCTATGGCGAAAAGCAGGTGGCGCGGGGAGGGAGCCGGAGAGAGGAAAAACAGCTGCCGGCTATCGGCAAATTCTGCAAGCGCGCGAGCGGTTTGAAAAAACCGCTCGCGCTTAATGTGCAACGGTGCGTGCAACTGGGGGCGCGTGAAACGGGCTTAAAACCGCGTTTGGAATAGCCCGATAAATCTACTCATATGGCGCTTAGAACAAACCGCGGAACACCCAGAACAATCCCGCGGCGAGTCCGATCGAAACGGGCAGGGTCAAGATCCAGGCAAGCGCGAGGCTGCGCACAGTGCGCCATTGCAGCCCTGAACCGTTCGCCGCCATGGTTCCCGCCACGCCCGAGGACAGCACATGGGTTGTACTGACCGGCAGGCCGTAGACGTCCGCTGCGCCAATCGTCAACATCGCGACGAGTTCCGCCGACGCCCCTTGTCCATAGGTCAGATGGGTCTTGCCGATCCGTTCACCGACCGTCACCACGATCCGCTTCCAGCCGACCATCGTGCCCAAGCCGAGCGCGACCGCCACCGCCACTTTCACCCACGTCGGGATGAACTTGGTCGAATGGTCGAGCTGGCCTTTGAAGTTCTTGAGCACGGCAGCGTCGTCGGCGGCGAAGGCGGGCGCATTTTGCTTGTCCATCAGGCGCAGCGCTTCGGAGGTCACATACATGTTATTGCGGACGTTGCCCACGATATCTTGCGGCACGGTCGCCATCGACGACGAAGGCCCGACTTGTCCATCGATGATATCGGTGAGCTGCTTCAGCGCGACCACGGTGTCCGGCTGGACCGCCTTGGTCTGCACGTAGTGCTGTACCACCGCGCGCGGGTCTGCAACGGGTGCGGCGCCACTGGTGTACTTGCCGAGCACTTCGGACGCGTGGTGGCCGACCGACAGGAAGGTCTGCGTCTCGGCCGGCGTAACGGCCTTGTTCAGCGCATAGGCGGTCGGCACGGTGCCGATCAGGATCAGCATGATGAGGCCCATGCCTTTCTGGCCGTCGTTGGAACCGTGCGCGAACGACACGCCCGTGCACGTCAGGATCAGCAGGCAGCGAATCCAGAACGGCGGCGGCGTGTTTTTCTTCGGCTCTTTGTAGAGCGCGGGAATGCGCACCACGAGCTTCATCACGTACAGCAGGAATCCCGCCAGGATGAAGCCGACCAACGGGGAGAACAACAGCGATTTGCCGACCGCGAGCGCCTGGTTCCAGTCGACACCCGATGTCCCCGACGGGCCGTGCATCATCTGGTTCATCAAGCCGACGCCGATCACCGAGCCAATCAGGGTATGGGAGCTCGATGAAGGAATGCCCAGCGCCCAGGTACCGAGATTCCAGATGATCGCGGCAATCAGCAACGCGAAGACCATTGCAAAACCCTGCGATGTCCCGACGCCCAGGATGAGTTCCACCGGCAGCAGTTGCAGGATGCCGAACGCCACCGCGCCGCTCGATACCAGCACGCCGAGAAAATTCCATGCGCCCGACCAGACGACCGCGAGATTCGGCGCGAGCGAATGGGTATAGATGACGGTGGCGACGGCATTTGCCGTATCGTGGAAACCATTTACGAATTCGAACCCAAGGGCGATCATCAAGGCGACGCCAAGCAGGACGTAAGGCAGTATCGAAGACTGTTGGACCGACTCCAGGTCGTGCATCAGATGCGTCACGCAATAGATAATGCCAACGCCGATCACGACGAGGAATATCGGCATGCTCAGCCGGCGTCCGAGTGAGCGGGGCCCGTTGCTGTCGTTACTATCGGGTAGGGTCAAGTCAGGCATGGAACATCCTTTGAGCTAGAGGCTGCGCGTGTGACGTAAGGGATTCAGGTGTAGAGAAACACTGGAAACACTGAAAGGCGTTGCTTCTGGCGGTGGCGGCAACCATGTTTGCACACGGTTTATGGCTTTTTGATGACATTGAAAGAATTGAAATTTGTCTGATCTGAAGGTGCGGTTCGCGACTTGCTGCCAGCTAAGGACAGCCGCTCATGATGGGGAAGTTATGTTGCAACTCGTCGAGTTGAGGATGGTTTCTCTGGATGTTTCGAATGGTCCGCTGGACGAAGCGCTGGCGCGACTGAGCCGGTTCGCTACGGCGCGCCGGACGGATTTCGCGCTGCGATCGCAAAAAGCCGGGACGAATCTGGCCGAGTGGGAAGTTGGGATCGAGACGCACGATGACCATCGGGTTTTCGTGGCAATGCACCGGGACTGGCCGCTGGTCCGGCGGATTGAAACCGAGGCGGGTCCGTTTGACACGCTGCATGGCTGGATCAAGTCGGAGGAAGCGCTGACTGATCTCAAGACCTTGCTCGGCGATGCCAGCTTTACATTAAGCGAGGCCACCGAGACGGCGATCGTCGAGTGGGACACGCCCGGCGAGATGGACACCGGTGTGCACGTGCGCGCCACGCTGCGACCCGACCCGGATCGCCCGGCAATGCTGACGCTCACGGCCGCTCCCGACGCACACGAAGCGCTGTTCGCGAGCGCGCATGAGATTGTGGAGGCGCTGCCGTTCCTGATCGTACCTATTCCTATCGACAGCTCCTTGCGCGAGCCGGTCACGGCCTGCAAGCTGAAGTTGCCTGAAGAGGCCAGCACGACCGATGCATTCGTCTTGATTGGCAAGTCAGTCGCGGCGCAGTGGTTCGGCAACGACGCTGCGTCGCGTGGCGGGCTCGAGGTGGAACACGTGCATCAATTGCGTGTCGCGCAGCGTCGCCTGAAGACGGCGCTCAAGCTTTTCCCGGATTGGATCGACGAGGCGTGGACCACGGAAATCGCGCCCGACCTGAAATGGTTCGGCGATTTGCTGGGCGATGCCCGCGACTGGGACGTCTTCACCGACACCACGCTTGCCGCCTATGCGGAATCGGATGATCCGCAGCACAAGGACGCGTGGAAACCGACGCATGGCGCCGCCGACAGCAACCGCATCGCTGCCCGGCAGCGTCTGCAGGACGCGATGAATTCCCCGCGTTACGCTCGGCTCGCGCTGTCCTATGTCGAGTGGTTCAGCGCGCTTGAGCCGCCCCCTGGCCATGCGGACCAGACGCTCGCCGTCTATGCACAGAAGCGCATCACGAAGCATTATCGGAAGATCGAGCGTGCACCGGACCTCACCACGATCGATGCCGCGACGCGGCACAAAGTGCGCATACACGCCAAGCGCTTGCGTTACGCGCTCGAATTTTTTCGCTCACTGCTGACCCGGAAAACCCGTAAGGAGGTGGAGGACGCATTGGGGAAGTTGCAAAGCGTCCTGGGCGACGGCAACGACGCGGCCGTTGCTGCTCAGCGTCTGGCCGATCTGAAGGAAGCCGGCGAATTCCAGAAGGGTTTGGCCAAGGGCTTTGCCGTCAACGCGCAACGGATGAGCGCAATGGAAGGCGAGCGCATCCTGCGCAAGATAAAGCCGCCGCGGATCAAGTGAATGAACGCATCGCTATACCTACACTCTTCACACTTTCCTCATGACTGACGAATCCCGTAGTACACCGCACGATCCCATCGAAGTAGGCGGATCAGTCTGGTTTCGCAGCGGCGAGGCCACCCTCGGCGGCGCGGCGCGCATCGCGTTGCTCGCGGCCATCCAGCAGACCGGTTCGATCACAGGTGCCGCGAAGGCCGTCGGCATGAGTTATAAGGCGGCGTGGGACGCCATCGACACCATGAATAACCTCGCCGGCACCGCGCTCGTCGTGCGTGCCACGGGCGGCAAGGGCGGCGGCGGGACCACTTTGACGGCGAAGGCTCTCAGACTGATCGATACGTATCGGGCGATCGAACGGGAGCATCGGGCGTTTCTGGAACGCGCCGGCGCCGCGATTGAAGGCTTCGCGCAGGACTGGCGGCTGATTGGACGAATCGGCATGAAAACGAGCGCACGCAACCAGCTGTTCGGCACGGTCAGTAAAGTCACGCGCGGTTCTGTGAACGACGAAGTCCAACTTACGTTGTCCGGTGGCCAATCGATCGTCGCGGTGCTCACGCACGAAAGCACCACATCGCTCGGTCTCAAGGAGGGTGTGGAGGCGTTCGCGCTCGTGAAGGCGTCGTGGGTCATGCTAATGGTCGATGACGCCGAAGAGTCCTCCAAACCCATGCGGATCTCGGCGCGAAACCAGTTGCGCGGCAAGGTGTCCAGCGTGACGCCGGGCGCGGTGAACGCGGAGGTATCGCTGGCACTGGACGATGCCACCACCGTCACTGCCGTCATCACGAACGAGAGCGTGACGACGCTCGGCCTGGTGGAAGGCCAGGCCGCCATCGCGGCATTTAAGGCGTCGAGCGTGATTCTTGGCGTGACGGACTGAGTGTGTTGAGGGCATCGTCCGGTTGCACGATGCCTTCGCGCAAACTCACGACCTGATCGCCGAACATGGCGACGTCGTCGGGATCGTGCGTGATGAGCACCATGGGAATGTCCAGGCGGCTTTGAAGGTCGGCCAGTTCCTGGCGCATGCGCTGACGCAGGGTCATGTCGAGCGCTGAAAAAGGTTCGTCGAGCAACAGCAATTGCGGATGCGGAACCAGCGCTCGCGCCAACGCAACGCGTTGCTTTTGCCCACCCGACAATTGCGCCGGAAACTGCCGCGCGACCTGGGTCAGGTCGAACGCGTTCAGCCAATAGTCCACATCGGTGTGCGCAACATGTTTCGACGGATTCCACCAGCCGCGCTTCAGGCCGAAGGCAATGTTCTGGCGCACGTTCAGGTGCGGGAACAGCGCATAGTCCTGAAACAGATACGCGATCCGACGCGCTTGCGGGCTCAGGTCGATCGCGTTGGCTGTATCCAGCAGCGTGGCGCCATTCAGGACGATCTCGCCTTCATCCGGTGTGATCAGCCCGGCGATGGTTTGCAGCGTCAGGCTTTTGCCTGCGCCCGATGGCCCGAACAGCACGATGCGCTGGCTGGTCGAACGAAACGAAATATCAAGCATGAAGTCGCGCTCGGGCGTGATGAAATGCTTGCGCAAGCGGACGGCGAGGGCGGTCATCGCGGTCATCTTCAACGCACCGATGCGGTGGAGCGCTGCGGCAGCAGCCGTCCGGCTGCGAGCAGGATAACCACGCACGTGACCGAGGTCACGATCACGAGGATGTTTGCGGTGCTGTCGTCGCCGGCCTGGACCGCGGCGTAGACGGCGACCGAGAGCGTTTGCGTTCTGCCCGGCAAGTTCCCCGCGATCATCAGCGTGGCGCCGAACTCCCCGAGCGCCCGCGCGAACGCGAGCAGTGCGCCGGCCAGGATGCCGCGTGCGGCGAGCGGCAGCGTCACGCGAAAGAACACGGCAGCTTCACAAATGCCGAGCGTGCGTGCCGCACGTTCGAATTGCGGGTCGACGGTTTCAAACGCGGTGCGCGCCGACTTCAGAACGAGCGGAAACGCAACCACGGCTGACGCGATCACCGCGCCTTGCCACGTGAATACCAACTGGATGTCGAACTTGTCGAGCCATGCACCGATCACGCCGCGCCGGCCAAGCAACACGAGCAGGTAATAACCGAGGACGGTAGGCGGCATGACCAGCGGCAGCGTCAGCAACGAGTCGACGAGCTCACGCGCCGGCGAACGCCAGCGCGACAACCCAAACGCCACCGCGACGCCGAGCACGACGTCGATTGCTGTCGCCCATCCCGCTACCTTCAGCGACAACAGCAGTGGGATCCACGCCTGGTCCATGGTTCTATGTTCTATATAGCGTCATTTCACCGGCGGTTTGAAGCCGAATTGCGCGAGCGTCTTCTGGCCGTCCGGCGACAACACATACGCGATGAACTGCTGGGCGTCGGCTGCGTGTTTGCTCTGCGCAACCTGGGCGATGGGGTAGGTAATCGATGTTTGCGTCGGCACGTTCAGCGCCACTTTCACGCGATCCGGCATCACGGCGGCGTCGGTGCTGAATACGAAGCCGGCGTCCACTTCGCCGCGTGCCACGTAGTCCAGGCTTTGGCGCACGTTGGCCGCGAGCACGCCCTTGGCGCTGACTGCGTCCCATACGCCGGCTTCCTTGAGCGCGCCTTCGGTATAGCGGCCGACCGGTACTGACGCCGGGTCGCCGTAAGCGACGCGTTTCACGCTGGCGACTGTCAGGTCCTTGACGCTGGCGGGTGCAAACGCGCTGTCTTTCGGCACGATCAGCACGAGCGAGTTGGCGGCAAAGTCGCGGCGCGAATCGGTGGCGATGACCTTTTCGTCGACAGCCTTGTCCATGGCTTTTTGATCGGCGGAAGCGAACACATCGGCGGGAGCGCCTTTCACGATTTGCTGCATCAACACGTCGGAGGCGCCGAAGTTCATCAGGACTTTCGTACCGGGATGCTGTTTCTCATAAGCGTCGCCGATAGCCTTGAACGCATTGGTCAGGCTTGCTGCAGCGGAGACGACAATTTCATCAGCGTGGGCGGCGGATTGCAGCGTGAACGTGAAGACAGCGGCGATCAGCGAGTGCTTGAAATTGAACACGATGGACAGGTCGAGGGAAATGGAAAGCGCATCGTAATATATTTGGGTTTATAACGATAGGTCGTTCGTTTCCCCTACTTTGCGCTGGTGGCATCGACCCCGATCGCCCTCCAGATGGTGACGAGCGCAGCCCCTTTACGACTCCGACGTCCCTGAAAACCTCACATCGATATGTTGCGACCGCGGTGCAACGGGCTTGTCATAGCGTCCCGCTTTCCATCGAGCGCGAATGTAGGGTTGCTCGCGGCCTGACAAATGCAGGGCGACATCCGTGATCCAGCGCTGCGTTGGCACAGAAATCCCGTGCAGCGTGATAGCTACCATTGCAAGGCTTACCGCAACCGGCGCCGCTGCCAATTTGCCGGATTCAGCCCGCCAGGCGAACACCACGAAAACCAACGCGGCGAGCGCGCCGAGCCCGCATCCTGTCACCACCTCCGACACTGAATGCGCATGCAGCAAGATCCGCGACACGCCGACCACAATGCCGATCAGCACGCCAGCGGTCACGCCAGACGCGCGCACCCATCGACGCCCCGGCAAACACGCGACGAAAAAAGCCACCGGCAATACCGCCGACGACACCATCGCATGACCGCTGATGCCCGTGAAATCCAGGTCGCGCACGCCGACACCCCATCCCATGAACGCGATTTTGGTCAGCGCGACCAGTACGCTGGCGGCGCCGAGCACCGCTAGCCAGCACGCGGCGTAACGCCATGGATACCCAAGCGCCAGCCATGCGGCAACCGCGAGCGCGAGCGGAATCATGACGCCGACGCTGCCGAGCGAAGTAATCGAGAGCCAAAGAGAAAGCGGCAAGTCAGGCATGAAGATTGATACTGCAGAGCGTGAAAGAGCCAACAGTATACCTGCCAGGCGGCCCTCTAAAATTTTTAGAGGGAGTCTAAAAATAACAACGCATTGAATCAAAATTCTTGCAACGTACGGTATCAACCGCTTACATGACGTCAACCTGACGCAATGTGAAATTCTGTGATGCACACACGGTCTCGGAATCGGTGTTATTGTGCACTGCACAACATTCGTCATTCCCGATGGGTTTGGCGATCCTTTTCCTCAGTGCGGACCCTTAATTCGATGCCAAAAAGCCTGACAAAACTCTGGCTGCGAGGCTTGAAACGCCTTGTAGCGACGCAGCTCGCTCCGCCCCGAGCGCCTAAAACGCGCGCTCCGGCGAAGTCTGTCCGCGCCAAGGTGGCCAAGGTGACTAAGCCGGCCTCGGCGAAACCCAAAATTACACCGAAACCGCGTGTTGCTCGCGAGTCACGGGTGAGGCCGCGCGCCTCGGCGTGGGCGGCGGGAAAGTGGACCCGGTCGTTCCATTCGGCTCCGCCGACAGCGGGCCGCTTCGTCAACCACCTGGCATACGCGTTGTATCTGCCGACAGGCGCATCCCTCACGGACATGCCGCTGGTCGTGATGTTGCATGGCTGCCAGCAATCGGCTGAAGAGTTCGCCCAGGGCACGCGCATCAATTTACTGGCCGACCGCTTCGGATTTGCCGTGCTGTATCCCGAGCAGTCGAAAACGGCGCACGTGCACCGCTGCTGGCATTGGTACGAAGATTCAGCCAATTCGGGCGGGGGAGAGGCGGCAGCGGTCGTTTCCCTGGTGCGCGAGGTGGTTGCGCGTCACCATTTCGACTCCGAGCGTATTTATGTGGCCGGAATGTCGGCCGGAGCGGGGCTGGCAGCCATGCTCGCCGTTAAGTATCCGTCGCTGTTCGCGGCCGTCGGATTGCACTCAGGCGTGGTCTTCGGCGACGCACACTCCGCAATCGGTGCAATGGACGCCATGCGGCGCGGCAGCCGCGGCGACCCTGTCGGCCTGATCGACGCTGCGGTCGACGTCGCCGATTACCCCGGCATGCCGGCCATGATCGTGCATGGCGAGCTGGATTCGGTCGTATCGAAGACCAATGCCGAGCAACTGACAACGGAATTCCTGCGCCTGAACCGTTTCATCGACGCAAACGGCGCCTGGCGCAGCGGTGAACGTCGCGAGGAAAAGCAAGCCGACAACGTTGTGACGGACTACGTCAAAAGTGGGCGGCGAGTCATCAAGACGTGCGTCGTCCGCGGTTTGGGCCATGCCTGGAGCGGCGGTGACGACACCGTGCAGTTCCATTCTTCCAAAGGTCCGGACGCATCGGCCATGTTCTGGGAATTCTTCAAATACCAGCGTCGCGTGCAATCGGCCGTGCGCGACGAGACCCTGGTTTAGCCTCGAGTGTTGTAAAAAAGTCTTTCGTATCAACGTGATTCTTTTTTGAGCACTAGTATTTGCTTAGGGATTACCCTATACTTCGTTCAAAGCAGTAGGTAATTACCCTAATCATTTAAGCGAGGTTCACCATGTATCTACTCAGCCGCCTCTTCCTGTTCCTGACCAAATCCGCCGACCAGCGTGACAAGGAGCGCAACGACGCTTATCTGGCCGAAGCTACCGACATTTATGATCTCGAATACCGCATGCAGAAGCTGGATCGTCGCGTAACGTCGCGTCATCCCTCGTGGCTCGCACAGTAATTCCGCAATAGTCCCGCGGTAGTTCGCTAGTCAGTAGAAGGACAAGCAGGATTCGTCACGCCGAAGACGGCGTTGTCGAAGCAAAAAAATGCCGGCCACGAAGGCCGGCATTTTTGCGTCTGGCGCTTGCTGGAGCGTTGGCGCGATAGGCGCGAGCTTTCCGCCGCTCATGCGCCCCAACCTTGAGCTCAGACCAGCTTGACCCGTACGTCGACGTTACCGCGCGTCGCGTTCGAATACGGGCACACTTGGTGAGCTGTCTCTACCAGCGTTTGCGCTTCAGCCGCATCCAGTCCCGGCAATGAGACACGTAATTCAACGTCCAGCGCGAAGCCGCCCTTGTCATTCGGGCCCACGCCCACGTCGGCGGTAACCGTCGTATCGGCGGGGATGGTCTTCTTTTCGTGACCGGCGACAAACTTCATCGCGCTCAGAAAACAGGCCGAATAACCAGCAGCAAACAGTTGTTCAGGGTTCGTGCCGGCTGCGCCCGAGCCGCCCAATGCCTTCGGCGCGCTCAATTTCACGTCCAGGTTTTCATCCGACGATACTGCCCGGCCGTCGCGGCCACCCGTGCTCGTTGCGGTTGCTGTGTAAAGAATGCTCATCATGTTCTCCTGTTCAATGGTTGCCGCCCGGCGGCAGAAAGAGGTTACTGCAGGTCTGAAGTTCGGTAACGCGGTGCCAACGGGAATAAATATATCGCACTAATCATTAGTGCACAAATTAAATTGACGTATCGACGATTGATTGTGACTATCGGTTTTTTAGGATTCGTTGTGTTCCATCAGGGACGTACGCAGCTGCACGAGATCGTCGCGCAGTTTGATAAGCTGGTCGGCGTCCGATCCGGCTGCGCAGTAGATCTCGCCGGGAATATCGCGGATAGCGTTCTTCAGTTCACGGCCGGCGTCGGTAAGGTGGATGTGTACTTGCCGCTCGTCTTCAATACCGCGCACGCGCTTGACGTACCCCTGCGCTTCAAGACGCTTGAGCAGAGGCGTCATGGTTGCCGAATCGAGACTTAGCCGTTCGGCCATCTGCTTGACGGTCAGATCATCGCTTTGCCATAACACCAGCATGGTCAGGTACTGGGGATAGGTCAGTCCGACCTTGTCCAGCAGCGGTTTGTACGTCTTGGTCATCGCGAGTGAGGTCGAGTACAGCGCGAAGCAAAGCTGGGCGTCGAGTTCGAGCGAGAATTGCGGGAGTGAGGTCATGGCGGTCGCGCCTGAATACGCTAAAAACGGATATAGCGATAGTGTACGCAAATATTTAGCGCACGAAGGAAGTCGCGGGTCCCCGCTTCACGACACGTCACAAAATAAAACGCCGATGACCAGGCAGTCATCGGCGTTCGCTCATCAGTTTTCGTTCATCCGGGAAGACTCACACCGGCGGTTCGGACGGATCCGGGATATCAGGTGAATCCTCCGATTGCACCCCGAAACAGCCGCGATACGTCGCGTAAAACGAGCAATACAACGCGGTCGTGACAAGGATGGACGCTGGCATCAACACCGCGAGGGCCATATCCTGCTCGGCGCCCAGCGCCTGCATCAACGCGCTGAGTCCGAAGGACACGGCCAGCGCAATACCAATCCATAACACGCCGTAGATGACGAACGCGCCGCGATTGCGCCAGCAACTCACGAAGCTGAAGAACAGCGCTTTCACCGGCGGTACGTCGTGCCAGGCGACCAAAATGGGCGCGAACCAGAACAGCATGGCCACCGGCAGATAGCAGACCATGGCGACCAGCACCGCGAGCGGGTTGAAGCTTGCCGCCACGGTTTCCGGATCGCCGGCCGGACCGTTGCCGAGCATCATGTTGAGCAGCAAGCCGCCGTCGGCCAGCGCGGACGCGGCGAAGATCAAGCCCATGGCCGCCACGTAGATCACGCCAAGTACGAGCAAGCGGCGGGCGACGATCTGTCCGTAGGTACGAAAGCCGTCGACGAGCACCGTCGGCCAGACCGGTTTCTTGGCGATGGTATTGCGGCAAGCCGCCATGAACCCTACGGCCACGCCCGGAATCAGCAGCAGCGGCAGCACGGGACCGATCAGCGGCAGCCGCGAGATCAGCGTCATGGCAAACAGATAGGCGAAGAACACCGTGAGAAACGCGAGCGGATTCCGGCGAAACAGCCAGATACCCTGGCGGAACCACACATAACCGGTTTTGGCGGGGACTTCGATCAATTGCATTGATTAATTACCGTGAACGGGAGGGGGCGCAACTTTGATGCGCTCGCGCAAGATGCGTTCGAAATGGCCGGGATCGTGCGGTTTTAGCATCTCGGCTTCGCGTGGCCGGTGAAAATCATAAAGGCGCGACACCCAGAAGCGCAACGCGCCCGCGCGCAGCATGTCGTTCCAGTGATGCGCTTCGGCCGGCGTGAACGGGCGCACTGTCTGATAGGCGCGCAGCAACGCGTCGACTCGTGCCATATCCAGCGCGCCAGTAGCCAGATCGATGCACCAGTCGTTCACGCACACGGCGACATCGAAGAGCCATTTGTCGTTGCCGGCGAAATAGAAATCGAAGAACCCGCCGAGCCGCGTTTCATCCGCGCTCGGATGCGCGAACAGCACATTGTCGCGGAACAGGTCGCAATGGCATGGGCCTTCGGGCAACAACCGGTACTCTTCCGATGCAAAAAACGCCGCCTGATGCGCGAGTTCGCTGGTAATGAGCGCGCGCTGTGCGTCGCTTAAATGCGATAGCACCGCTGGCACGTTCTCTTGCCACCATGCGAGGCTGCGCAGGTTCGGCTGATACGCGGGAAAATCCCGGCCGGCCAAATGAAGCCGCGCCAGCATTTGGCCCACTTCAACGCAATGCAAGGGACCCGGCGCCAGTTCCGGTGCGCCGTCCAGTTTCGTCACGATCGCCGCCGGCTTGCCGTTCAGCGTACCGAAAAGCGCACCGTCGAGGCGGGGCATGGGATCGGGAACCGGCACGGCGTGATGTGCCAGATGGCGCATCAGATCGAGATAAAACGGCAATTGCGTGGCCGTGAGGTTCTCGAAGATCGTCAGCACATACGCGCCGCGCGTGGTCGTCAGGAAGAAGTTGCTGTTCTCGATACCGGATGCAATGCCACGGAAATCGACGGCTTCGCCGAGTTCGTAGTGCTGGAGCCAGTCGGTGAGCTGGGAATCGGTGACAGCGGTGAATACGGCCATGCGGGAGAGCTTTGGTGAGGTTGAACATGCAGGATGACCGGCAACAACATGCGGCGGGCGGGTCAGTCAGGCGTTGCGTCGCCGTGAAACGGTGGCGCGGCGCCGGGCTCAGCGGATGAAACGGACGGCGGTGGCAGGCTGTCGAGCGCTCGATAGGCGCTCGGAGCGCTCAAAACTACTCATCACTAAGCGCTGGACAACCCTTCAATAAACGCTCAGTAAGTCAGGTTCCACGAAGGCAGGCGCGTGCTGGGCTTGCCGTTATCGCGGACGCTCGGCGACGTGTCGGCGGGTGCGCTCATCTGATAACGCGTGCCGAAGTTCGAGCGCACGTCGATTTCAACGGGCTTGCCTTTGTCGCGGTATTCCGTGATTTCGGTGCCGTTCGTGCTTTGTTCGTGATAGCTCGGCAGGCGCGGCGGCGAAATTTCGACCTTCGACGTGACCTGCGCGGCCGGCCGGTTGATGGCCTTCAGGTCCGGCAGCCCGGCATTCTCTTCAGGCGACATGACGTGCGCAGGCGGAGCATCCGTCGCGGGGGCCGATTGCGCGTAGGCGCCCATGCTGGCTGCGGCGAGAATGGCCGCGATGGCGACAGATTGAAGCGGCTTCATGATGTTTCTCCAGATGAGTGCCCGGATTTTAGCAAAACGCACTCGTGAAAGGGGCACTAAAGGGTCACCGAAGGGACACTAAAGGGTCACCGAAGGGACCTTGAGCCGCGCCCAAAAGCCTTATTTTGCGCTGGTTTCATTGAAACCGTGTTGGCGTGGCGAAACGTGTTGAAGAAACGCATCGCCGGGAGGGGTGTTCATGGGCGGGTGGTTCTTCCGTGTTAATGTCGATTCATCACAAGAGGTAAGCGCGTCTTTGTCACTGTCGTCTGTTAAGCCACGGGCGCAGAAGTTTTTGGTTCGTGTACTAACGTGTGTACTTTCCCGTTCCCGTGCCCTCAGACATGCTCCTTTCGGTTCCGGAATAAGGAAATCTCACGGCACAGTGCGCACTGTCGAAGGTGAACGCTCCGAACACACTTGTCGAACAGGGAGTGAATTCTATCTAGACGCGAGAATGGAGAAGAATGCTGAGAAGATCTGGGCGAAGGATCCGCGCGAGACTTTGATTTGAATTAGATTTAGTATTACAGCCGTAACTATTTATTCATGGGGGAGTACAGCCGCGCTTGCGATAGTGGGCTTGTTGCGCCCGCCACTGGTGGGTTCGGCGCCAAATTGACCATAACAGGATCTGGTCGATCGACCAGATTGTTCGCCACAGCAGACGGCACAGCAGCCGACGGATCTCCTATAGGCTGAGCGGAACCACGCCGTCAGGCTTTTTTTTGCTACGTACCCGAAGGACGGCAAGCATGGCGTGAGCGAGCAGCGCGAGAGTGATATGGCGATACCAACCCTGCCATCGACGCACTTCATACTGATCAAGTCCGCATTCGCCCTTGGCGGCTTCAAAGCCAATCTCGATCTCCCACCTACGGCCCGCGACGCTGACCAACGTCTGCGGTGTAGCCTTGCGCCGTGGGGTGTAGACGACGTAGTGAGTATGCTCGCGCCTCTCATCCAGGCTGCGCCTCACCAGCAGGTAATGCCCGAAGCGGCGTTCCTCAGGCCTTACATTCCGCAGATCGAGGACACAATTTGGCGTGAATTTCGTTGGCGGTCGGGCAGGCGAAGTGCGCATCCGGCCCCGCCGGGTAGCCTGAGCAACTGACGCTGCAAATCCGTGATTGGTGTGAAACAGCATTAACCGACCTTGAATATTTAGTATTCCTACATTAACATAATGGGAGAATGTCCAACCCACAAGAACTTTCTCCGCCCAAGGCTCGCTTTATCCTGCACAGCGAGCGACTGGGACCTTTACCCCTCGTCAATCACTTCATTGATCGCATCGGCCTGGAGTCCTTGCTCGATCGCCACGTTCTATCAGACGCGCGCTGTGCGGTGCCTCACGCCCGGGCCCTTGGCGTGCTGCTGCGCTCAATCATCGTCGAGCGCGAGCCGATTTACCGCCAGCAGGAGACGGTCCACGGCTTTGCGAGCGGGATGTTTGGCGTCGGTTCTGAGGAGATGAATCACCTCAGCGATGATCGGCTTGGCCGTGCGCTGGATCACCTGTTTGACGCCGACCGCGCGGCCTTGCTCACCGAGGTGGCACTGGCCGTTGCAGAGCGCTTCGACGTGAACTTCGACGAATGTCACAACGACAGTACGACGATCAGCTTCTATGGCAGCTATCGTGGTGCCTCAGGCCGCAAGATCCGCGGACGCACGGCACCGGTGATCACCTATGGTCATTCGAAGTGCCATAGGCCCGATATGAAGCAACTGCTGTTCATCCTCACCATGAGCGCCGACGGCAACATTCCCGTCGCGTTTCGCTGTACCGACGGCAACACGAGCGACTCGCGCACCCACATCGAGACCTGGAATACGCTGCGCGCCGTGGCGGGGCGCAGCGACTTCCTCTATGTGGCCGATTCAAAACTTTGTTCCCGAGAGAACATGGACCATATCGATCGCGCGGGCGGACGGTTCGTCACCGTGTTGCCCCGCAATCGCCTGGAAGACGCCGAGTTCCGCCAGTGGATCCAGACCAACACCCCTGACTGGACCTGTGTGTGGGACCGGCCCAATGCGCGCCACAGCGACGGGCCGCGCGACTGCTGGTATGTCTTTCGCGCGCCGCTACTGTCGGCCGAAGCCTGGCCCGTAGTATGGGTGTGGAGTGCGTTGCTGACCCTGCGCCAGGAGGCCCGGCGACGCAGGAACATCGCCGCGGCCATTGAAGAGTTCCAGCAGTTACGCGCGCGGCTAGCCGGCTCGAAGACGCGGCTGCGTGGCGCTGCCGAGATTGACCTGCAGATAAAGGTGATTCTCGAGAAGCACCACGTCGCTCGCTATCTGAAGGTCCGTCGTACCGTGCGCGAAGAACACGAGTACCGGCAGACGCGGCGGGGTCGCCCGGGGCCCGAGACGGCTTACCGCAAGATCACCAGGCGGCGCTTTGACATCGAGTGGACGACGGACGAACAGAGCATCGCTTACGATCACAACAGCGATGGGATGTATCCTCTGGTCACAAACGATCGCAGTCTGTCGCCGGCCCAGGTGCTGGAAGCCCACAAGGGTCAGCCGATGATCGAGAAGCGCTTCGAACAGATCAAGACCGTGCATGAGATCGCACCGGTGTTCCTGAAGGATGAGGGCCGCATTGAGGCTTTCTTCACGCTGTACTTCCTCGCTCTGCTCGTGCAGGCGCTCATTGAACGCGAGCTGCGCCTTGCCATGAAGCGCGAGACTATCGACGAACTGCCTCTTTATCCCGAGCAGCGTCAGTGCGCACGCCCCACGACCGAACAGATCCTGCGCCTGTTCAGCCTCGCCGAACGTCACCGGCTGATCGAGGGCGCACACACGGTGCAGGTCTTCGACGTTCCCCTCACGGAATTGCAGCGTCAGCTGCTCAGGCTACTCGGCGTCCCGGAAGACGCCTTTCGCCCGCCGGACTAGCGACGAAATTCGCGCCAAATTGTGTCCTCGACGTGCGGAATGTAAGTCAGGCGTGGTCTGCAAACGCCAAAGCGGAGTAAGCGCCCAGTCGTACAGACGCTCGCCTTTGATGCCCGCGCCTGCCTAGAGACGTCGCCACGCCCTGGCCGGCAAGCTCTCTGCGATCTTGTCAGCGCGAACGTACGTCGGCCCCTGCCACCACAGTGGTTCGTTCTTCGCGACAGCCAGCACGAAGGACTGTTCGCGCGACTCAAGCCATAGCCGCAGATGCCGGTCACCACCGTATACCTCATCGCCTGTTACCGAGGCGCACGGCACGCCTACATCCAGTGCTCGCTCAAGCATGTGTCTGGCAAGCTGGGGTTTGGTCGAGAGCTTTATCGTGTCGGGAGCGCCTGCAGCCTTGCAACGCGGTGGATCATCAATCCATGATTGGGGTAAAAATAAAGCTCGCGGTCGATGAAGGCGCTACCCCCATGGCCCGCATAGCAGAGAAACACCCCGATCTGGCTGTTCTCGATACGTCCGGCGGTCCCGCTGTACTGGCGCTGCACACCCGCCGAGTGTTCACATTTCTTGACGAAGCCAGTCGCATCCACTACCAGCACCGCGTCACTCGCACCCAACTGTTCAACCACGTACTGGCCCAATACATCGCGCGCGGCATCTGCATCCCATCTCGCTCGCTCGAGCAGATACTGAACCCCGTCTGGGCTCGAGTCGCCGATGCATTCCGCGAGCTGCCAGCCGTTCTTACGTTCAACCGTACCCAGCAGTCCCTTCGGGTAGGACAGCGAGCGCTGTCGCGATTCCGAGCGACTGAACTGGTCACAGAGCCGCTCGTGCAATGCTTCAAGCCCACGCTCCCATGCCTTCACGAGTATCTTCATGTTTCATAATTTATGTAGTATGACTAATTTAATATGGCATTAAATAGTTACGGCTGCAGTATTAGAGCCGAATGCGTCCGGACCCGTTTGAGTGCTGCCGCAGAAGCGCGTCCAGTTTTAATCGGTTACCCCGCAACTGACAACTGCGCTCAGGTCGTCGGCTCGCACCAGTCGCGACCGGTGCCGCCCGAGTAGCCACGGTCACACTTGTGCGTTTTTTTCGCCGATGCCGCTTTGCCTGTCGGTGCTTTTTAGCGATGGCCTACTTAGCCGGTGCCTTGGCGGTCGCAGTTTTCTTGGGAGCACCCTTCGTTGATGTTGTCTTCTTCTCTGCTGTCTTCTTTGCAACAGCGCCGCTTGCAGCCGAAGACCTCGACTTACCAGCTTTGCCTGCGGAACTTGTCTCAGTCGCGACGGCAATCAAAAACTTCGAACGATCTTCTGCCGCCGCAAGCCATGCAGGCGCCGGGCCACGTCCGCTCCATTTTGCGCCGCTTATGGGGTCGAGGTATTTCGCTGGCTGCAGACCTTTGCGCTGTCCTTTGTGATCCACTGTACCGCCAACTGCCACGGTTTTCTTGGTTGCGGTCTTCGCCGTTCTCACGGTGCCACCGCCCGTGCCGCCAATCAAGAACTTGCTGCGGTCCTTAGCATTTGCAATCCATGCCGGCGCGCGCCCGTGTCCAGTCCAGGTGGCACCCATTTTAGGATGGCGATATTTCGGCGACTTGACTCCGGTGACAACTGAACTACTCGCCACCTTTCGCGTCGCGGCGGTGTTGGGCTTGGAGCCCGCTGGTCGACCGCGCCGCTTCTTTCCAGTCGAGTGAGCGGCGATGTCTGCGGTAGTAAGACCATGCTCTTCCATTAGCTTGCGGATGTCGGTTAGGACAGACTGCGCGCGCTTGGCAATCAACTTTTCGGCTTGTTCTTGAAGCTTCTTCATCTTGTCTTTGATTTGTTCGAGCGTCGGCATTGTGGCCTCCTTAGTAGATCTGCCCGCAATATGCCACGCGAGTTCCAATTGCGAAAGGGTTGAAAAGACTTCGCAGTCCACTGACGTAGCGACTTATTACGATAGGGGGTGAGGGTCTCCGGCGATTCAAGGTCTGTCGTCACCACCTGCGTATGCCGATTACACCGACTCCAATGCGCGGTGAGGTGCTGTTTGTCGCAAAACAGTGACCATCCGAGAGCAGGACTGTCGCTTAATTCGGCCGCCTTTGAAGGCGCTCAAAGCTATATTCGGTAAAGGTTTTGCTGGACTCACCCAGATGAAGCGAGGTACAGGCCACCATTTTCGTGATTTTCATGTCAAAAACCCTTTGATTTAAGGCCTAAAACGTTGCGTCTTGATGTCAGTGTTGATACGCTGGCGCCCAACCCGAGGATTTGTACCTTTGCGTTAGTCGGTGACGGCGCAAAGGCAAAGGTCTTGGGCAACCTTTGACTAGAGAAGAGGAATTCATGGCAACAATCGGTACCAAGAAACCTGCGGCTCCCGCCACGAAGAAAGCCGCACCCGCGAGCAAAAAAGTTACTGCACCGGTCGCGAAAAAAGCAGCCGCGCCTGTGGCAGTTGCTGCCACGCCCTTGAAACCTATCAAAGATACGTTCACGAAGGCATCGCTGACCATTCATCTGGCTGAGCGATCTGGTGTCGAACCGAAGGCGGCCAAGGCGTTGTTGGCCGCCCTTGAAGAGACGGTGCTCGCATCCATTCACAAGAAGGGCGCGAAAGAGTTCACGCTGCCGGGCTTACTGAAGGTAGTCGCACAAGATGTGCCGGCCAAGAAAAAGCGCTTTGGCAAGGACCCGTTCACGGGTGAAGACAAATGGTTCGCGGCGAAGCCGGCTTCGGTGCGCCTCAAGGTGCGCCCGCTGAAAAAACTGAAGGACGCCGCGCTGTAAGCGAAAGTGTTTTGAAGCGGTAACGCCCCTCGCGACGAAAATCCGAGGGATGTTTTCCATTTTCCGCCGGCGGCCCAAGACGTCGACATGACAAACTGGGAGGCTGAGAATTTGATAGAGGGCGATGCATGAGTCGTCTCCCAGTCTCGTAGCTGAATGCTTGAGTCTGCCATATCACAAGCACCGCGGCCGTAGGCGCCTTCGCCTGCGATAGAAAACTAAAAAAGTGCCACTAGCTGAAAAATAACGGGGTAACTGTGTATAAAAATAAGCGGGTATCCCTCGTGGTTGAATGCCAAAGAGTAGCGTTTGCTAGCTATGGTGATTTGACAAGTGACGAAGGAAAAAAACATATTCGTGCCGCTAAAGAGTTCATGCCGTATAGACACTACATGTTCTGTACTGCGTCGCGGTTAGCATATTTGTCGATGGAAGACATCGACGACGACCACATCGTGATAAATTTGAGGCGAAGCTCTGCGCCGTTCACTCACGTTGAGCACTTCATCAGAATAAACCGGTACATAACGGTTTCGAACGAACTGCGCGGCAAGATTGTTTCTATCGATGGACAGCACTATCCAGAGGTCAAAGTCACGTTAGATAACGAAAAGGTGCTGCCATACGCAAGCGTGTTTGAGTTTCTTTGGGCGTGAATGTGCATGCCAGCCATACTTGTGAAGTTGACGAGTTACTACGATTGGAACTGCGCTACGTCGGTCAAACAGACGTTACCGAGCAGTACTTTCGTTTTGACACGCACGGAACCTATGCGCGAGAGGCGGATCGATTGATGAAGGGGAGGCCAGATCAAGAGCTTTTTATAAAGCTGCTGCAATTCAACGATATGGTAGTTCTCTTGGACTATGAGAATCCATCTCCGGAAGAAGAAGGAGATTTGCGCAGTCTCATGGGGTCGCTATGGAAGGAAATGGAATCACAATGGGTAACCTTTATTGAAGCGGCTATGATCGGGGCTATGAATCCGCCGCTGAATACACACTACAACGGAAGCTTCCCGACGTCGGATCATACGACCTACGGTTCTTTTATCAACGGTCCAATCGATGAGCTTTGTTTGATCGTTGATGAAGATCTGCGCCGTTACAGCACCCTTATAGGTGGAAAATACAGACGCACGTTTGCTTGTACGATTGCGCTTGATCGATGCTGACGCATTGTCTACATAGAATGTTGCAATGACGGGCCTATGTATCTCATGCGGAGAGTGAATTCAATTCGAGCGCAGTCGAATGGCGAGCGGGAGGAGTGAGATGCTCCCATTGCCGATAAATTCGGCCCGTTGAACTATGCAGGTTCTCGAAGTTCACTGTCCTATAACGGGACAAATTTGTCCGCTGGAATATCCAGAAAGTTCGTCATCAGCATCGGTAGCGCATCACGCGCGCAAGCCGCACCCAGGCCGCGTAGGCGGTCGATCATCGATGTACGGTCAAGAGCGAACTTTCCAGTTACTACCTTTGGCTGGTAGCGAAAGACGCGCGGCGCTGCCTCGGAGTGCCCGGAAAGCAGATATGCGGTACCCATTGACCCGCGAGATTGCCCTTGCATAAACAGGGCTGTAGATTTGAACAGCAGATCCTTGTATCCCGATCCTACCGGGATATCTATGAGTTCCTCCGTACATCCCAGGCTGAGCACGAAAAGGTTATCGGAATTCCAGCCTAGGACGCCGCGTGCCTCTACTGTTGCTACACCAGCCGGATTGTTCGCCCAGATCCCGCCGTCGATCATCGGGGAGCCGCTGGGTAGGGAATGTGCACGAAAATAGGTAGGGGCGGCCGCAGTCGCCAACGCGACGTCGACTGCCCTTTCCTTCCAGTCGACTTGGAGGCGTTCATGGTGACGAGTCTTGAACACGTACAGGTCTTCCTTGTCGGCGTGATAAGCCGGGATCACAAGCCTCAGTCGACTTTCTCCAAGTGTACGCTGGCCAAATACGGCTTCGAGCGAGCTATGCAACTTCGCGGGATCGTATTTGGGCCAGATCACCTGGCGTGCGCCACGTCGAGCTTGACTAAAACGCTGCCACAGCTTCCCACTCCAGGTGCCGGCTTCTTCAACGCGCAATTGATCGAAGATCGACGGACCACGCTCGACATAAAAATTGACGATTTCTCGAGCGGATAACCCGAGCCCGAGGCCCAACGCAATGATGCCGCCGGTGGAGGTTCCGGCCACCAAATCGAAGTGATCGGCGATACGGCAGTGTGTTGCCTCTTCAACTGTCGCGAGAAACTCGGCCACCAGCACACCTTTGATGCCACCCCCATCGAGGGCGAGTAAGCGCTTTTTTGTATTCGTCATAGATCCCCGGGATGCTTGCCACCCCCCTTCCAGTCATCGGTGAGAAGCCAGTCCTCAAAATAAAATAGCCAGACTGCGATCCATGGAACGATTGTTTCCGCCAACGATTTCGAAGGGTCCCACTCGCCCGAGCCGGGAAGATAAAGACAGAGAGACAACGGGGTCGTCGCGTAATACACATGTGGCAAACGACGATCCGGTGCGAGCGACGTGAGGTTCGGGGAAATGACCGTCACGCGAGGCGGGTTTCCCAACTTGTAGCGCAGGCGCACGTGGTAATTACGCCCGAGCGGCGAGGGCCGGACAAAGCAATCCCACGCTAGCTCGCTCCGACGAACGTATCCTGTTCCCCCCTCGAGGTTGGCCGCGCGCAGTCGCATCCATTGCTGCGCGAGACCAAGTTTTGCGTTGCCGTAGTGCCGCATGTCAATCGCCGAAGAAGGTATTCGGGCGAACCTGCGTTGCATCTGGCCGCATGTCGGTCGTCAAGCCGAGGGTCGGCACGACCAGCAAACTGCCGTTCGAGCGCGCCGCGGTTGCGCTGGCAATCGGGCTACCGAGCGCGGCCGTCGCCTGACTTCGTGTGGCGCCGTAGGACTTGATAAAGTGTTCGGCGATTACATCTTGCCCTTCGATTTGCAGTAGCTGTGATAGGTCGTCGAGCACGCGCTTGTGCCAGTCGTAGAAGGCTTCCGGCAACCGGGGATCGCGGTTCCACTTCTCAGCAAAGTTTTCTCCCGTGGTGGCGTCGTTGTCGATGAAATATTGAGTTTTCGCACTAACTTCAACGCGGCGAATCGAGTCCGGCATTCGACGAATAACGTCACACAGCAGCTCGTACATGTCGACATAGACGTGATTAGTCACGCAGTACTCGTAGGCATTCGCGGTGAGCGTCGTCACGATGACCGAGATCGGCATCCATTCCCGGACGTCCCTGCCGGAAAAAACCTGATCACGATGACGTTTGAGCAGTTGCACAAGACGTTTGAGTGGCGGCTTGGTCAATTCCTGTTCGGGAAAGCTGTCGACGGAATCGGCCGTGATTTTTGCGCGCTTTTCGAGGGCATAAAAGCGAGGACGCAGTGCCGCCCGTCGTTCGAAGTTGTTCTTGTAACCCTGAGGGTTCGTTGGTTTCCAGTCGCGCAGACTTTTGTCTGGAACAAATTCGCCACCGTACATGCACATATCGTTCGAGATAGCCGGCGTGATGTCCAGGTGGAATTCGTTGGCATAGTTGATGCGCCAGCAGCGTTGCTTTTCTTCGAGCATACCCTCGTAGTGACCGTGCTCCTTCAACCGGTCACCAACCAGCGCCTTGACTCCCGCAGGCGAGGACGTCGCACCGATAGTGGGCAGGAAGCAGACGAGATCGACATCGAATTCGGCCCGGTTCAACGGTTTGACGGTCGTTCCAAGAGCGATTGAGCCTTGCGGGTATACAGTCGCCACGGTGAGAAACTTGTTTTCCGACCCCGCAAGCCATCCGCCGACGGACTCGTAACGCTCGCGCGCCTCATCGTACCGGGATGGCGGCAGCTCCAACTCCTGGCATAGACGGTCAAGTGCCCGGACTAGAGCGGAGCGCTTGTGCGACGCAAATTCGTGTATCTGACGATCGTTATTCATGTTCCGCCCTTTGCCTGGGGATGTTCGCGTGCTAAACTAGACTTGTCGATTTCGACAAGTTCAAGCCAGTGTAGCCGAACTTGTCGAGTGTGGCAAGTCTATGTATACTTTATCGACAAAAATGGAAAATTCCGCACGAAACATATTTGCTGAGCGCCTGAAGTACGCGCGCGAAACGCTTCGGCAGCTCACGCAGAGCGAGCTCGCATCGCGAGCGGGTCTGCCATCAACCTCGATTTCTCACTTTGAGAATCCAGCGGGCACCCGCAAACCGTCTTTCGATAATCTCCGACGGCTGGCCAACGCGCTTGATGTAACCACCGACTATCTGCTGGGCAGGACGGACAGCCCGGTTGGGGCGAGCATGAATGAGGCTCTGTATCGGAATGTGCAGATGCTGAACGACGCAGACAAGGAGTTCGCTAATCAGATGATCAGGCAACTTGCGGAGCGACGAAAAAAGGAGGAATGATGAGCGATACGTCATTGCGCGATGCCGAACAGCTCGCAGAGCAGGTCGTTCGCGATTGCGGACTCACACTACCAGTGGACGTTTTGGGCCTGGCTCAAAGCAACGGTATTTTGGTCAGTGCCAAGCCTGCTGCGGCGATGGGCGTGTCCGGCATGCTGTTGCGCAGTGGTGACGATTTCGCGATCGGATATGCGACCCATGTCCGCAATGAAGGTTTTCAACGGTTCAGCATCGCGCACGAACTCGGGCACTTCTATCTTCCGGGCCACCCGGAGCATATTTTCAGTGCGGGAGCCGTCCATGAGTCCCGTGCGGGCTTTGCATCCGGCGATCCCATAGAGTTGCAGGCTGATCATTTCGCTGCTGGGTTGCTGATGCCATCAGCGCTCTTCACGAAAGAGGCTGCAAAGTATTCCGATGGGTTCACGGCGATAGAGCATCTGGCCGAAATCTGCAAGACATCACTCACGGCCTCCGCGATTCGCTACTCGGAAATTACCGATGCGGCGTTGGCTATTGTTGTCAGTTCGAGGTCGTCAGTTGAGTATTGCTTTCTCTCGCCAGCGATGCGTCGGATGAAGGGACTCAATTTTCTCAAAAAAGGTTCTGTATTGCCACGGGAATCGCTAACGCGGACCTTTAACCAAACGTCGGAGAACATTTCGCTAGGACGTCGTGTGGATGATTCAACAGACCTTCAGCTCTGGTTTCGCTGTGACGACGAAATTGATGCCTCAGAGGAAGTAATTGGCCTAGGCGATTACGGCAAGACGCTCACGGTTATTACAGCGGATGCCGATGACGGAGACGGTGCGGACGAGGGTGATAAACCATGGGGGCAGCCACAGTTCCGCTACCGCTAGACTGAATGCCACTTGAACGGCAACGTGAGGCGCAATGAGCGTTTCGAATTGGAAAACACATGCAGATCTTTCTCTGCGGCTATCCATGATCGATGAATCACATGGTTATCGTTTGCGACAAGTCCCCAGGAGGGTAGTTGCTTTCTAGTGTTGGACAATAGTGATCGCTCTCACCAGTCCTTCTCATACTTTGTCGATGGAATGTGGGGTGCATCCTTCAGCAGTTGACTTAGAATTCTTCGAGCTTGATTGTAAGTTCGTTGAGCACCCACGTCGTGAGTAAGAAGGCCGTCGAAGTAAAGAGCTATGGTGCAATATGTGGAATCGATCAGATCGCTCCTGTGAGATCTGCTGCCGATGTCTTTGGGATTCCCTTTAGCGCTGCGGTGGACAGCTCTGATGGAGAAACACAAGGGAAACGCGAAATTCATGGAAAGCAGCAGATCCTGTAGCGTTTCCGGGCAGGCTGTGGGATGAGCGAGCTCTAACATCGTGTCTGATAGCTCTATGATGTTTTTGAGGAAAGTGTGCTTGAACTCGGACGTCCACTCATTCTCTTTTCGAAGCATCTTGACGTCGCTTTCTCTAAAGGTCTTTAGCCATCCGCTTAGCACGTCCTTCATCGCATCTCCCGCAGGGGATAGGTTCTCGAGGTACAAGCTGGCCTCATACATTCTTTCTTGAATGGCCAACTGAATCCGTAGATCTACATGCATACGGCCGATCTGCCTGCTAAGCCGAGTGAAGTCCTTGGTTGATGAGGCGTCAATTAGGTTCTTTGGTTTATGTAGGTGTTTGGGCTCCAACTGGCACAGAGGATTTATCGGCTTGGCAACCAGCACTTGGTCGGGGTGGTTACGCAGTATGTCGAAATTTTCTGCAACGCCATGAGTATCCCGCGCATTGAGAGCCTCCACCGCAAAGTATTCGGTCAATACCACGAAGTGCTGCTTGCTTTGTTTCAGCCAGTTAGCCAGCCTTGGATCCTTGGCATAACTTATGTCGAGAACTTTTCTGCAAACTGCCATTGGATGTCCGAGTATTTTTGAGGGAAAACATTCCCCGCTGGGGAAAACCCCTGCAGCCCTGTACAAGCTCGCCGAGCGTGGCGGCATTTATGTCACGGTATCCCCGGCGGCCTCACTGCAAGCCTAGGTCCGTATCTGAACTTGCAGAGGGACATCGCAGTATTGTGCCCAATCGTTCATAAGACGCATGCGCTTCGCAATCAAGGTGCCACGTGCGTACGCGGCTCGAGTTGGTGTGAAAGCGCGGCTTCGATGACTTCGCGGGCGTGGTGAGTTGTTTCGCCTACCCAGTCGCGGAATGTTGAGCGGAAGCCATGTACGGACGCCTTCTCCGGGTCGATTTTCATGCGATCGAGCACGGAACTCATCGCGGCATTGGAGAGCGGTTGGTCGATCTTGCCGCCTGGAAAGACGTGCTGACGTCTCCGTCTCCGCCAGTCGATGGTTAAAAACCCCGTAGAATCAACGTTCTACGGGGTTTTTGTTTTTTGCGACCTACAAATCAACCATCAAAATTGTGTCGGATTTTACAAGCCGTTAGCGGTACATTCCGGAATACGTACCGAGTGATGCGGGTCACCGGACCCGCAGAAGAGAGATCTTTTTTAAGCCCTTCGCACGCTAACAGAAGTTTCTGCTGACGGGCTGCGATTCGCGGCCTACCTCGCCTTTGTGTTGCCATGCGCTAATTACGATTGTCGCTACACGCCGACTGGACAAGACGATTGTCGCCGCACACAAACTTGACAACAGCGGTGAGATCCCGACCAGTATCTGGGTGCATATCATCCACCCCTTGAACTGCTCTGGCACTTGCCAGGAAGACGGCACGCAACCGACGGTCTAGCGCAACAGATGGCTGGCTAACGGCAATGCCGCTCGATTGCTCGACATCCGACGAACGCGATATGTTGAGCCGAGCGTCTGCTATGGACCGAGCAAGGCCAACTAGCAATAGGCAGGGGCGACCAAGAGCGATGTTCGCTATCTGCGTTTGAAGCGCGAAAGAGTCCGATCATCGCACCACAAAAGCAGCAGGAGGGTCAAGCCATACGCACGCCAATCTTTTCGGCGATCCTCTGTCACTGCTTGGTGTCGACAATCGGCCCAGGATATTTTTCACCGGTTGCGAATTCGAAGTCGCGTGACCTATGACTTTTGTGTGACGATGCGCAGGCGGAAGGCTACGGGTCCAGTGAGTTCTGATTCAGAAGCTACATGGCGCGTGCCCTAAGGTGCGTACTCGACAGTCCAACAACAAGTATTCTAAGGACGGCATTGGGCTCACACGACGAGGTCACGCCGGCCATGCGTAATCATAAGGCAAGGGGGGACATATGGCAGGCGAGGAGGGATCCGTTCGAGAATTCTCGTTCCTTAAAGGGGCGGAGAATATCGTTGCGTCCAAAGACGGGAGTGCATTTCAGTGGAACGTCGCAGCAACGAGGGTGCGAGAGAACCTTCACGATGCCTTGAATGCAAAAAATCTAGCTTTTCTTTTTGGCTCAGGCTGCTCCTCGGTTGTTGACGGAGGTACGCAGAAGGGGATCCCGACTATGGGGCCACTCGCTGGTGAATTTTTAAATGTGCCTTCAAGGTCCGGCGATGCGGCGGTGGCGAACGCGGTTACCGCCGCCGATATGATCCCGCCTCTGTCTACTTCTACCAGCCCTAAGGGTGATTTTGAGCGCCCCAGCGAGGAAGAGCGCAGAGTTCTGCTTCAAACGCTCGGTTTTGACTTGGCCAGTGCGGAATTCGCTAACAACTTAGAGCGCCTGATGGAGGCGCTCTATAGTTTTCAATTCGTCCTCCGGCGAAGCTCGAGCGAAGCCCTAAAGCCTGCAGCGCAGGTTGTCGATTCGCTAATCAAGAAGGTGACCAAATTTGTCACCGTCCGATGCTCTAGTGGTGCGTTTTCCCAAGGGGACGACACGCTAGTTCGTCTCTACCAATCGTTTTATCGAAAGTTGAGCTATCGAGATCGCACTTTGCCCAGGCCATGGGTATTCACGACGAACTATGATTTGTTCAGCGAGACAGCGATGGATCGCTTAGGAATGCCTTATTGCAATGGGTTTTCCGGTACCGTCGAGCGGCGATTCAATCCCACCACTTACCGCTACGCGCTGGCGGAGCAGTTGGATCTTACGAACCGTAAATGGGCTGCTGTCGACAGCTTTATCTACCTCTGCAAGCTCCATGGATCTATCAACTGGGTGGAGGAGGGCGGAAGCCTATTTCCCATTCGAGAAGTGACTGTGGACCAAGCTCAAGATGCCGATCGCGTCATGATCTACCCAACCCCAATGAAGCAAAATGCCAGCTTCGGATCGCCTTACTCTGACTTATTTCGAGAGTTCCAGGCGCGAGTGGTCAAGGAACAAACGGTCCTATTCGTCGTGGGTTATAGCTTCGGTGATGAGCATGTCAATAACATAATTTTCCAAGCGCTCACGATCCCAAGTTTTCGGCTCGTGGCATTGCTCTCCCCGGATACGCCCGGGATTCCCAAGAAGCTCCGTGATCTGAATGATCCGCGCATTTGGTTTATAGGTGGTGACGGTCCTGAAGACCATACTCGCGCGCATTATTTCGATATATTCGTCGAGAGATTCATGCCGGAAGCGCCTGGAGACAAGGTCGATACCGCCGTCGAACGCGTGCTTCGCGAGTTAATTGCTCGTGGCAACGAACCGGACGGCGACGAGGAGCATCTGTCATGAGCAATGACGACAAGCGACGCGCCATCGGAAAGGTAGTGTCCGTGGCGGCGGATAAATTTGTGGTCGAGCTTAACGGAGGCACATCGAACTTCACCGTTGTGGGGTTCGACGATATCCACTATGTTGCTCGATTGGGATCGTTCGTTGTGATGCCAGCACAATCGGAATACGTCGTGGCTGAAGTCGTCGGCTTGCGCGAGAAAGATGCTCCTTCCTCCGGGTATCGTTCCGGCGAAGGCATCGACATGGATAAAGCATCCTCAGCAAAGTACCTCGATCTGGTGCCGGTGGGGATGCTGCCCCAGCAGCGAGATGGATCATTTCGCTTTGGCGTGTCGACCTACCCTTCGTTGTATGCAGATGCACTCTACGTATTGGACGAAGAGTTGGACAGGATCTTCGAAGTTCAGGGGGCGATAGATGTCGTTCCTGCTCCAAAGGGAGATGGCGTCGCGACGCGGTTCAACGCTCTCACGATAGGCACGTCGGTTGTTTTCAAAGATTATGCTGTAAAGATTCGGATCGATGAGTTCTTTGGCGGGCATTCGGCCGTACTGGGCAACACCGGGAGTGGCAAATCCTGCACGGTCGCAACAGTCCTTCAGTCGCTCTTTGAGAAGAAGGACGAGTTTTTTGCCCGAGGTGCCACTTTCCTGCTGTTTGATGTCAACGGTGAATACCGCAGCGCATTCGCGCAGTTGCCGTCGACCATTTCGCGACGGTACGTAAAACTTCACCCCAACCCGATGTCGGAGCCGCCTGAGGTCGGCGGAGACTCGGAGTCAACGGGCGTGTTCCGACTGCCGCATTGGTTTATGGCCGTCGAGGAATGGGAACTACTTCTGCGGGCCAGCGAGCGTACACAGCAACCAGTCTTAAGGACTGCTTTAGGTTTATCTACGTTGTTTGCTGGCCCCGAGCATGCGCTTGACGAATTGCGCAACCATATCTTGGCGTCCTGTCTACTCTTCATCATGCAAAGCGATGCTGGAACTCCCTCAAAAAAAGATCGTATTGTTGCTTTGCTAGCGACGTTCAAAACACCAGAGATCAATCTAGACGTTGTTAGGCCCATGATTAACGTCAGCTTTGGTGAGATGAAAAATGCTGTCGGCTTCAGTGAGTTGCTCACAAGGCATGTGCGTGACGATGTCGCGATGCCTCATTATGCAAATCGCGAGTTCAGATTTGATGATTTAGAAAAAGCACTTGATCTGGCGTTGTTGTACGAGGAGTCACACGGCAACAAGCAAATCCGCGACTACTGCGCACAGATGGTGACGCGACTCAAATGGATTCGCGATCGTGAAGAATTTGCCTTTCTTCGTGTTCCGCCTGAGCATCTCAGCGAGGACGAGCGGGATGTCAGCCGATTCGTCGAGGGTTACCTCGGCCTCAGTCGCAAGAACGACCAATTTGTCCGGACGGGGCAAATTATCATCTTGGATATGAATGAGGCACCCGACGAAGTCGTCGAGGTTGCATCGTCCGTTATGGCTCGGCTTATATTCGAGCGGCTGAGGAAAGCAGACCCGCGCAACCGACTGCCCGTCAATATGATTTTGGAAGAGGCACATCGTTATATCGCAGAGAGACCGACGAGCCACGCGATCGACTCAAGCCGGATATTTCAGCGTATCGCCAAAGAGGGACGTAAGTATGGGTTATTTCTTACTGTGGCTTCGCAGCGGCCCAGCGAACTATCGAAGACCGTGCTCTCCCAGTGTTCGAATTTCGTGGTCCACCGCATCCAGAATCCAGACGATCTCGCGCACATCCGGCAGATGACGCCTTTCATTTCTGATAGCGTGATGAAGCGTCTACCATCGCTACCAAAGCAACACGCGCTGATCTTCGGTAACTCTGTAAACCTGCCGATCACCTTCAAGGTTCGGGAGGTTAATCCAAGGCCGAAGAGCGACGATGCCGCTATCCGAGAGCTTTGGTTTCATCGCGAGGGTACGATAAGCGATTTTTGTTTATCGTAAGCAGATCGGTGATTGTCTATCTGCGGGCTGAAGGGTTACTCGCGGGCCGTTTTGGCCGATGCGCCGCCGGCCCGGTTCGAGGCCGATTGGCGCTTGCATCAGAGCCATCATCTACTGATGTCACCCACTCGCCTGACAGGGTGGTCAGGGCCGGGGCCGGAATCGAACCATCACGCCTACAACGCTGTTTTGCCTGCAATCGCGGCTTCTTCGCGACGACCTACTTGGTCGGCTCCTTGGCGTTCGTAAACTTCTCAGCGGCACCTCTTGTTGATGTTGCATTGATCTCTACCGTCTTCTTCGCGACAGCGCCGCTTGTAGTCGAAGGCTACGACTTGCCGGCTTTGCTCACGGCACTGGTCTTAGTCGTAACGGTGGCCGCGTTGACAACGAATATTTCGAGCGGTCCTTTGCCACGCGCCCATATTTGGTCCCGTGCGTGCCGGATCGAGCGCTTACTCTATCAGTAATAAACATGGCGACGATGCAGCAATCGTTTGTAAAAAGAGTCAGTCAACTCCACCCAGACAAGGTGATGATTCGCCTATTGCATGCAGCTATTCGGTTGGCGTCATTTGTTGGGGAGCTCGCGTAAAGATTCGATGCGTCGTTCGATTTGGAAATCTACGCAATGATTTACGCACGGCATTCCTGAGTTCCTGACTGCGTGCAGCAGCGCTACACTAGACCTCCGCATTTCCTCGGAGGGTGGAGGAGGTCAGCGACGACTTGACGGCCAAATTGTCTTTAGATTCAGACGGGTATTTCTTCGATTGAGCGCTGTGAAAGGAAGGTGCCGTGGTGGCTGAGCAACGCGTCGGTGAAGTCCAAGGTCGCGCACAGCACTTTCGTTCCTTTAAGATACCGCGGCAACGAGCTGGATATGTAGACCGCCGTTGAATCGCATCCTTTCGTTATCGTATGGAATGGTGCACCTACTGCTAACCAAAACACGGAGAAAAATATGGTCACATTGGAAAGCCTGCAGGCAAAGATTGCGAAGTTGCAGGCACAAGCGGAGGCGCTTGTAAAAAAAGACTCGACTGCTGTCATCGAAAAGATTCGCGGCCTGATGGAAAGGCATGGACTCACGACGGCGGATATCGATGCGCATGTCGGCGGCAGCAAAAAACGTGGTCGCAAACCAGGCACCAAGGCTGCCGGCGTAAAACCCGCGGCGCCGGCACAGTATCGCGATCCAAAAACAGGCGCGACGTGGACTGGACGTGGACGCGCTCCAGCATGGATTGCGAATGCCAAGGACCGCTCGAAGTACCTAGTTGAAGGCACTTCCGTCGCTTCGACTCCTGTTGCCGAAAAACCTGCGAAACCTGGAAATTATGTGCGTGGCCCGCAGCCGGTTTTGTATACTGACCCCAAGACCGGTGCAACGTGGAGCGGTCGAGGTCGAGCGCCGGCGTGGATTGCTGGTACCAAGGACCGGTCGAAGTTTTCGATTGCGGTAGTGCCTAAGACAAAGTCAAAGTCCGACACCGTGGTAAAGATTTAGCAAATCATGAGAATCGCCGTTGTGAAAAGAACTGTGACGAAGGAGCAGCTGAACGAAAAGAGTTCAGTGTGAGATACGCCAGCGGGCGAAGAGCGTGAACGTCGCGTAGGGCGTGATATAGCGCGTCGACAGCTGAACACCGAGGGTGGTAATAACAGTCGGATACCGAAAAGGGAATAGGGTCTCGTGACCAGTGCGGCGCTAAAGCTGGCAATAGTGTGCTGGCGCGTGTTCGCCCTCTCCGTTCGTTAATAACCGATTGAAGTTGTCTGGAGGCGGCGATGGCAATTGTTGCGGCTTCACCATCGTCCAGTGTCAGAGATGTGGATGTAAGTTGGTGGAAATTAGATACTCAGCGTCAGTCAGATCAACGACAGTAACGATTTGATCTAACACAAGCGCCTGCAGAAAGCTGTACTCGCCATTTTTACGGTGTCTCTCATGTTCCAGCTCTCCTGCAGCCTGCTTACCGAGGATGCCATGCCCATGGATGACATCGTCAATGCCCTCGCTTCAGAAGGAGGTCCAGGACAGTATGAGTTTGAGCCTTCCTCAATCCGTGTAGCGTGCCTCGGAGTTCAGATGCCTGAGGAAGCGGCAGTACTAGATCACTGAGATACATCGCCGGTCGCCTCCTGGTATGCGAGTTGAGCAAATGGAACTTGACAAGCGATACTTCCAACTGAATTCTACGCGTCTGCTTCGCAATCGATGATCCGTAGTTAAACTGCAGCGCGGCCTGCGCTTAGTTGGTTTGATTCTCGGACCCCCGTCCAGCGGATGAGCCTTCGCTCGTGGCAGAAGAAGGAAGCGCTGACTCGACGTTCGCTTCCTCATGAGGCATCAGTCGAAAACGCAAGTTCTTTCTGTGCCTCAAGCGCATTGAGACGTTCGGTCAACTGCTTGTGCATAACATAGTAAGCATCACTACCCAGTGCCAAACGTTTAGGAGCAGGATGGTGGTTGACGCTGGCAATTATGATTTCCGCCATCTTTCCCGGATCACCAATCGGGATGCTGGTTCCTTCCTCAATCGTGCGGTGCACTGTGCGCGCAGGCGACGTCTCGTAAGCGTCGAGCTTTGGCGAGAGCCGGGAGCTTTGATAGCGAAAGTTCGTTCGCGCGCCTCCGGGTTCGACTAGCGTACAACCAATGTTGAATACGGCTACCTCTTGTCCAACTGCATCAATGAAGCCCTCGATTCCCCATTTGCTCGCGTGATACAGCGAGCCGCCCGGAAACGCCGCCTGCCCACCCATTGTAGATAGTTGGATAATCCGTCCACCGCCCTGCTTTCGTAGGTGGGGCATCGCTGCGCGAACTGTTTGAATGGAGCCGATCAGGTTCGTATCGATCTGATGTGTGATCTGCTCATCGGTCATTTCTTCGGCAGCACCGAACAGCCCGTAACCCGCGTTGCTCACGACCACATCAATGATCCCAAGTTCACCGAACGCCAGGTCGACGACGCGGCGAATGGCGGGAGTGTCTGTCAAGTCGAGCTTGGCGAGCCAGAGCGCATCGCTATGGCGGGCACTGAGGTCGGCCATTGAATCCAGATCACGTACCGTACCGGCAACGCGGTCGCCTCGCGCAAGAAGTTGCTCTGTCATGTGGCGTCCAAAACCGCTGTTGACTCCAGTGATAAACCAGGTGTGCTGCATGGCGCTTAGATCCTCCCCGATCTCTTCGAGTGATAGTTTCGTCTGGCAACGTGTCCAGGCAATCAACGCAGCTTAAGGGTAGGCGATCCGTTTTTGAATGCTTGAAAGTCTGGTTCTCTTGCGTCAAAATCTGTTGATAATGCTCGACCCCTTCTCCGACTTTCTAAGCCTCATGAGCGCGCGGTCCATCATTACGGGTGGACTGGTCGCCGGCGGGACTTGGGCAATCAATTTTCCGCGCTCGGACATGGTCAAGTTCTGGGGCGTTGTGCGGGGAAGCTGCTGGCTGCTTCTTGAAGAAGACAGCGCGCCCGTGCGAGTCGAAGCGGGCGATGTGTTTCTACTGTGTTCCCCGCGCTCGCATGTGCTCGGCAGCGATGTTGAGGCGGAGCGCGCCGACCTCGCCCAAGTGCTCGAAGGGCGCACGGGCCCCGTGGTGCATCACGGTGACGGCGACGAATTCTTCATGATCGGGGGCAAGGTCGAGTTAAGCATCAGTTACAACAAACTTCTGCTTGAGGCATTGCCGTCGGTGATTCACGTGCGAGCATCATCCAAGCAGGCGCAGCCACTCCGTTGGCTGCTGGATCAGCTTGTTGGAGAGCAGGAGGATTTGCTACCCGGCGCGCATGTCGCATCGAACGAACTCGCGCATTTGATGTTCATCCAGATACTGCGAGCGCACTTCGAGACAGGCGGTCCCCAGCCTGCAGGGTGGCTGCGCGTGTTGGGTGACAGGCGACTCGCCCCCGCACTTCAACTGATGCATGGTGAGCCCGGTCGCGCATGGCAGCTTCAGGAGCTTGCGCAAGCGGCAGCGATGTCGCGTGCGACGTTTGCCGCTTACTTCAGAAAAAGTGCCGGATTGTCGCCACTTTCGTATCTGACGGAGTGGCGGATGCTTCTCGCGCAGCGCGCTCTGCTGGATGGTCGGACGCACGTCAATACGCTCGCACGTTCGCTGGGCTATGCGTCTGAGAGCGCATTTAGCAACGCCTTCAGGCGCGTCACTGGACGCTCGCCTACGGACTTTCGTACGCGAGCGGTGAAGCAGGGCGCAACTGAGCGTGAGGTGGGGACACGGTGATTCACTATGCACCGAGGAAGACCGACCTGCTGAGCGATCTTACTCCCCGAGAACTTACGGGTGCGAATCGTTCCTCGTAGTTTGTCTTTCCAATCCGGTAGCTTTTGCATATAGACCGGGGAAAGAAATTCGCTTACCTCCCCTGACGGTTGGTGAATACGCCGTGTCAGGACCTGGGCGATCTGTCGCCAAGCAGATAATCGATGGATATCAGGCCCGGGCCCCAGGCTGCTATTCCCAGTGCCATCGCCAGCCATGTCAGATGAATCGGCCAGCCGTCGGGCACGGTCAGCTCAATGATGCAAGTCATTAGTATCAGCCCGGTTGCGGCGAACCGGGTTCCAAGGCCGAGCACGAGCAGTACAGGGAACATCACTTCGCCGCAGCCCGACAGGAAGGCAAAGACTGCCGGGTGAGGAAACGAATATGGACCGCCCGGAAGGTGTAATTTGAACTCGTCCGTGAACAGGTCGATCGCCGTATCCTTGAGTTGAAGGAATCCGTCCCATTTGAGAATACCCGATTTATAGAATGGCAGGGCCAGAGCAAGCCGTAGAACGAGTTGAACGAGCCAGGGTTGTGCGAGTTGCTGAACCAGCTGCTTTGCCATCCTAATTGCTGATACGACCGTGTCGGGGGACCGCATTTGTACTTCCTGTTGATTTGACATCTTGGTCAATCTCCATGTTGAACGGCGCTAAGTACGCCGGCTGAGATCATCCCTGCCAGATTGGCCTGGAGATCGAAAGAAGGAGCTTCTGCAAATGCCGCGGCGATCGCTTCGCCCAGCGTCGCGCCCCCGATAAGACCGGCAAGGAATGTCGCGCCACCTGCCGGCAGGCGAGATACGATCACTTCCTGCTCCGGCCGCGTTACGAGCGCATCCTCCGATTCGCTTGATCGGAGCGGAGAAACGGGGCCGTTGGCCCGGTTCATCGCAAAGATCGCAACCGCGGGATAAGCGGATCGCACGATCCGCGTGGCGGGGTGTGGCCTGAAACGCACTCCGGCGAGCAAGACTGGCTCGATGCGGGCCAGGGCTCCCGCGGCAAGCACTGGAACATCAGCGGCGTGATAGGCATCGAGCCACGCGCGCTCGATGCGCGCCGTATCCGACAACCAAGGCATGTCACGGGCATATTCGTAAGACTCGATGAATGCGGGAAAATCGCGCCCATACTCGAACAGCAACACGGAGGTGGGAGGCGTCGCGCGAACGTGGAAGCGGGCCATCGCCCTAAAGAAATCGATGCCGGTTATGCGTTGTATCGCGGGATAGATAGCGGCGAGCGTATCGATCAGGCTGACTGTGACATTGTTGCGATAGACGTTGTACCGCTTGACCACACCCTTTCCCGAGAGCGCGATCAAATCATGCGGTGCCGCGATCTCCGGGTCCGTCAGACCGGGCGCAAAAGTTGTGGCGTACTCGCATGGACGATTTTCAGACCTCACGGCTCACCTCCGTGCCGAGTGACACTCCGTTTTCCGCCATGATCCGCCGCGCCGTCAGTGCCTGAGCGCGTAGCACCTGCCAGTCAGGAAGCTTGCTGTCCCACTCGATCAGCGTCGGCCTCGCTCCAATCCGGGGTATGACATCCCTGTAAAGCGTCCAGACGGAATCGGAGACGGCACAGTCGTGGCTGTCTATGAGCAGTCGTTCGTTCTCGTCGTCGTCCTGCTCGCTGTATCCGGCCAGGTGTATTTCACCCACATGTTCAAGCGGGAACCCGGCAAAGTACGCCGAGGGCGAGAAGCCGTGATTGTTTGCCGAAACGAACACGTTATTGATGTCCAGCGACAGGCCGCAGCCGGTATGTTGCACGACTGCCCGAATGAACTCGGTTTCGCTCATTGTCGAGGAAGCGAAGCCGATATACGTTGATGGATTCTCGAGCAGAATGGGGCGCCTGATTGCCTCTTGGACCTGATCGATGTGTTCGCACACCTTTTCAAGAGTCGCTTTCGTGTACGGCAAAGGCAGGAGGTCGTTGAAGAACGTCCCGCCGTGGGAAGACCATGCCAGATGCTCGGACACCAGCGCAGGCTGGTAGCGCGCCACCAGATCTCGGAAGCGCGCGAGATGAGTCATGTCCAGTGGTCCCGGACCGCCAATCGACATGCACACGCCGTGAATGGAGAGCGGATAGTCTTGGCGGATAGTCGAAAGCGCCCGATGAGATGGTCCGCCCGCTCCCATATAGTTTTCTGCGTGAACCTCGAAGAATCCTCCGTCCAGCCTGTCCGCGAGAATCGCGGACAGGTGATCGTGCTTGAGACTGGTACCGACGAGGCCCTGGGCGCCAGGCGTCATGTGAAGGAGGAGGCTTGTTTCAACCACCGCCGTTGTACTTGTGGAATCTTCCATGGCTGTTCCCGTTCCTCTTGTCGGTCGCCGGTTTAGGACTTCAGCGGGGTGAGGGAGCCGTGGCCGCCGCCCGGCACTTGGATACTCGCACAGGTGCCGCCTTGGACGAACTTCCACGAGTTACCCTGGAAATCCATCGCGGAAGTGCCCTGACATGTGGTGCCGGGGCCGGCGGCGCAGTCGTTTTGCCCCTTCAGGGCGACGCCGTAGCACTTCTCCTTGTGAGCGGCGACGGCGGCGCTTGCTTCAGCCTTCGTGAGCGGTGCTGCCTGGGCGACGGATGCGAGCAAGCTCGCGACTACGCCAGCCAGCAGGGTGGCACTGACAGTGGTCTTTGCGGACATTGAATCTCTCCAGAGGTTGAATTGGAATGTACCCGTGATGGATACGCGGTTTAATTCGCCGGCTGTCTATGCCTGGTTACAGGCGTGCAGTTTTTTTTGCGTTCAATTTCGTGCGCAGGATCGCGGGTAACAGTTCTTAATAGATACGATTAGCAACTAGTTAGGGTGTATCGGTGGTTGCGGCCCAGTTTTCTATATATCAGCATGCTTCCACCTGATTACCGCATTTCTGCGCCTCGGCTGCACTGATGGCCGTCGTAGACATCGTTTGGCCCGCGAGTGTGCGAGGAGTCATTACAGTTACGTTCAGTCTCAGCGGTCACGCGTTCATTGGGAACACGAAGAAGCTAGACAAGTCGGCGTATGGAGCAGGAAATACGGCTAAGATGTTTGGCGCAATTGATGAGTTGTTCGTCTCAATTTTTCCTGCATCGCATCGCGAGTGAAGTGCTGCTTATCTCGCGATTCGAATCCGGGCGATCAAGATCCTTGCGCAGTTAGCCTGTATTCGTTGCAAGAAAGCGTCAGCATCGTAAGCTTTGCTTCCTATGACTGATGTTCTTTGCAGATGCTTGACTGAATGAGCGGCGCGCGCCACCTTAGCGGCTCATTTTGGGACGGTGAGGGGTGCCGACGACTTTAGAGCGCGCCGGTAGACGCAATTCAAAAGTAATCTTTTGTTGAATCAATTAAAAATACCTGTATTTAGGTTTACTAAACACTTGCAATTGTGTCTGTATTGGTGATGTTCGTCACGAGTGATTGGTCGGACCATCCACGCCACAGATGGAAATATAAGCTAGCCAATGGAATAAATTGCGCAGCTGACCGTTACCATTTTATGAGCATTGATCATGATTAACCGATTGGCTGGTATCATTTCGTCACAACGGCAGGAGACTTGTTGGCGCAGAGAACATTCAATTCTTGGCACCGTTCACAAAAACGCATCTCGCGTTCCTGAGCGCGAAATAGCCCGCCTCAGAGCGTCGTTATGGCGCTGACTAAGGCCCGCCCGAGCACCGAAAGAAGTCGCATCCGAAAATGGATGATCGATGGGCTCCTCTTCGACAAGTTGGTCGCCTGTGTCATGAGAAGGCGAACGCGCGATTTTCGCATCGCGGTTCGGACCTGTTTTGTGTTTCCTGCAAATGCGGTCTGGTGGGGGACCATGATGAGAGCAGCGCACTTCGGTGATTCGATCGCCTACCGTAGACTTTTGCTAGAGATTGCTCAATGGATGGAGCAACCCTACCAGTCGCTGCTTCCACCAGCTTTAGTTGAACAAGCCATGCAGCGGACTTTGCTAACTATTCACCGCGCACGTCATACATATTGTCCCCGCGGAGAATTCCGAGCGTGGCTAGCCGCGCTTGTCGAATATCAGCTAATGAGCAATTACCGCGAGCTTTGTGGGAGTTCATACTTGGCCGAAGACATCAACCGAGAGTCGGTGCAATAGTCTGAATAGGATAACGAATTAATAAAAATCCGCTCGGACTAGGCAAATAACCGCTCTCGCAAGGGGTGCGGGGGCAGTCGTGTGTGCTTATGCTGGTGCGATGCCGACGTAATGCCGTGCGTCTCGGGTAGCTTATGCGCACGTGCTCCAGCGGACTCGGTCATGCCCCGTGCTGTTCGTAGCCCTACTCGGGGTATGCAGCGGCGAGCAGGGGCTGGACCCTGGATCACGGACAATACGGATTGAACAACTAGGCGGATAAACAAGCATGAGCCAAGTCGGATACGCGAGAGGGTCATGCACTGCTTCAAATCGGGTATCGGTTTTAACCTTACTAATGAGCGTGTTCTCCCGCGCGAGCGAGCCGAAGCCGCGGCTCGGGCAGATAGAAAATGTAGACTTTCCGCACGACTACTATTGTGTCCGGTGAATAGGAATAGCCTGATAACGATATAGGCGATCTCGCATATCAACCGTATCAGGGCGGCCCTTGAGTATCGGCGAATCTGTTGGTCTGAGCAAACAATGCGCATGCTCTTCACGGAGCGAGTTCGGACTTTGCTGAGTGCTCGCGAGGCAGCGCGTCTCTACCCTAAGAACGCGAATGTCGCGGCGTCGGTGGCGCTGGCGGGGGTCGGGATGGACCGAACTCGAACGCAACTGATTGCTGATGCGCGGACTCAGCACAATACTCACCGGATCTTCGCAAGAGGAGCCTTCGGTAAACTCACTATCCAGTTGTCAGGCAATCCGCTTCCCGACAATCCCAAGACGTCAGCGCTGGCCGCTTTTAGTGCGCTTCGCGCGTTGCGCGATCAGGCAGCACCATTGGTCATCTGATGGAGGCATGCTGTCCATGTTGATGTATCGCACGGGACCGTCGAACTAGCTGTGGGTCCAAAGCGCGCATCGTTCTCCCCGTCTGGACGAAAAGCAACCTATTTGATTGTTCCGGGGGTTGCCGTCGAACTTATGGCACACAAAACTACGCAGCATGTCGAAGCCGATGAAGTTGTTGGATTCGAGCGTTTTTCGTGCTTGAGTTGATCAAGGAAGGGAGTGATGACCGGAGTGCATTTGCTTGATGTAAGGGAGCGTCTCCAGACCCTTGGGGCCGCGGAAGCTGCGGACGCGTTGCGGAAACTGGGGATAGCGCATGTTGTGATGCACAACCTGCATCTATTCGGCGAAGTAACGGGACCGGTAGTCGGACGCGCGCGAACCCTCCGCTATCTTCCGCATCGCGAGGATGCTGCCGATGCCCCAAATGGGCCAGTGAATAGGCAGCTGTACGACACCATAGACGCAGGTGATGTCCTCGTTCTGGATTGCATGGGTTTGACCGCCTACGCGGCGCTTGGCGACATGATGTATTCCCGGCTGATCAGTCGCGGTGTTCGCGCAATTGTCGTCGATGGCGCGGTGCGCGACATTGCTGTTGCGATCCAAAAGACCTTTCCCGTGTTCGCGCGCGGCCAATCTCCGCAGCCCTATTTCGGGGAGATGCGGCCTTGGGAAGCGGACGGCGATATTCAGTGTTGCGGGGTGCTGGTGCGGGCGGGCGACTGGATTGTCGGCGATACCGACGGGGTCGTAGTGGTGCCGGAGCGCCTTGTGTTTGACGTTGTTGAATTGGCGGAGAGCAAGCGCTTGCACGACCAATTCAGCCAAGCCCTTTTGGCAGCGGGGTTCGGGCTCGACGACGCCTATCCGCTTGCACCACATATGAACCCCTTCCTCCTTCGATACATGGAGGATCAGATCTTGCCCATGCAAGAAGAGGTGGACGCGGCGCGGATGGCAGCGAGTCGGATGCCGCATCTGTAGTGCCACCACGAGACCTCTCCAGAACGCTGAGTCGCGGGCACTAACTCGGCTGGCTTTCGCTTCCCGAAAATGCATCACATATGCCGTTCCATGAGCTATGTCCAGACTTGGCTGGCGATCGCCTTGCTCCAGCGTGGCCTCGTCACCTTCGCGGCATGACTGCTTATCCTGTTCGGTTTGGCCGATAAAAAGCGTTTCGGCAACCAATGCGAGAGGGGTGATGCCTATGTTTATAAATTGGTATAGGTACTTTCCCTTGATAT
>NZ_JNFG01000210.1 GCF_000729995.1 Caballeronia sordidicola
CCTTAACCGCTAACGCGCAGCAACAACCTCCCCGGCGAGCGCCGCGTCCGAGCCCCGGGTGTTGCGCCCGGACCGCGCAGCAAACAACACCATTGCTCCGGCGAGGCGTGCGCGGGCTTCATCGGTTGCCGCAACGGCTGCGCCGCGTGCCGTCTCACGCGCCGTCTCACTCGCCAACTCACGCGCCGCTTGCACGCACGCGAACAGCGACCCGACGGCAAGTTCCATCTGCGTGTTCCATGCGAACACGCGCTGCGTCTGCAACGGCCGCAATGCGACTCGCAACTCGTGCCAACGCCGGTCGAGCGCTCGCATGGCCGTAAGCGGATGGAGCCCGGGTACATCAACGCTCGTATTGCAAACGCGCAAGACCTCGTCGAGCGCATCAAGCACGCCGGTCACCTTGACATCGACGTGATGAGACGTGCGCAGCGGCATCATCAATACCGCTACGGCTATCGACACAACACAGCCAACGAACACTTCCTCCACGCGCATCTCGATCAGCGGTCCAATAGCGAAGCCCAACTCGCCATAGATAAGCCCGACCAGCACGGTGATGAAAAACACGCCCTGCCCATACAAGGTCAGGATGAAGTATGCCCAGCCGAACACGCACGCGGCCATCGCGGCAACCAGCAACCATGGCGTGCCATGAAGCGCGCCCACGAGCGCTGCACTGACGGCCACGCCTGCGAGCGTGCCAAGCACGCGCTCGCCGGTCTTGCGGATCGTGTCGCCGCGCGAACGTGTGCCGAGGAACACCACGAAGGTCGTGATGACGGCCCAGAACCATCGCTCCGGCGACACCGAATGGCCGATCAGCATGGCGATCAACGCGGCCGTCGTCGCGCGGCAGGCGGGTAGCCAGGAAAGCGCATCGCGCCAAACAAGCGCTGCGCCGGTTGTCAGCTTCACACCGCGCTTCACACCGGTTTTCGCGGCGCGTGCGGTCGATGCCACCGCGTCACGGCCCGCACGCGACAAACGTCGGAGGGCAACCGTCAAGCGCACATCGCTTCGATCAAGCCGGCTCGAATCCACCGCATGCTGACCCGCCGCGACCTCGACATCGATCAGGCACGCCCGCAGTCGCTGCGCGCCCGGGAGATCGAGCAGGCCAAGCTGCTCTTCAACAGCAAGCGCCGCTTCGTTTAACAGCGACAAATGACGCATGGCGTTGGGCTCATCAGCACGGCGGTCGGCAAGTACGGTCGTGGCTCGCTGCATCACCGCGGACAGCGCGCGACGCAACGTGAGCTCGGGCCGGGTCGGCACCAGCACGCGACCGGTGAACGCCACGCAAGCAAGCGCGACCGTCGACAACCCGAGCATCGCGAACACGTGCGCGAGCGCCGGATGGAGATAAAGCCCTAGGTAGAACGAAACAACTGCCGTCATCGCGCCGCCAAGCGCACGCGGTCCACATGCCTGTACAAGCATCGCCGCGAACAGTACGGCAAGGAATGCCGCGTCCGCTACGAGCGGCCAGGCCGCCAGCGTGCTCGCTGCGATCAGGCTCGCAGACCCCGCGCCATAGATAACAGCAAGTGAACGGAACCAGCCACGCGGCGAGGCATCACGGAGAAATAGCGGCGCGACCATCGCGAACAGCAACGCGAACGCGGCGAGCGTCGGCGGCTGATGCGTGTGAACGGTCCAGCCGATCGTCACTACGCCCGTCAGCACGCAGGCAATCGCACTGCGAAGCGCGGTGTGAAAACGCAGCAGGCCGGGATCGGCGCCGAGCAGACGGGTCAGCAGACGAGATGAAGGGGAGACAACGCCACGGGCGATGGACCGGTGATCGCGTGCGCGGTGCAAACCTCGCGCGAGTGAGCATAGGGATGCTGCAATGGACATGTGTAATACCCGGGACAAGTGTCGGTCACGGCTTATGGCCAGTTCCGATACGACGAGTCCGCCACGCGGCGAACCCTCCTGTTTGGTGCGCCAGGCAAAACGCTGGACCGGGATCACCGGACCAGCGCAATGCATGCGGCGCACGCGAAACGAATTACCGCCTCGCGTATACCCGCATATTACCGTGTCAAAATTCCTGGACCGGGGTTTACCCGATTTGCGTCGGTCGCCGCATTTCATTGACGGCGCCGCACGCCTCCGCCACGACTTGCGCCAGCTCGGCAAGCTGGGTTTCAGCGGTCGACGTTGCCTCGCCCAGCGACAGGACCGCGGCTTCGAGGTCCTCGGCAGCGCCTTCGTTATCGGAGAAAAACTTGAGCGGCAAGGCCGCAAGCGCTTCGGCATTCGCCGACGCCTGGTCGGTCAGCGCACACAGCCGCACCAGGTTCTCGCACAAGGATTCGAGGGCGTCGGCCGCATAGCGGCAAAGGGCGGCGTCGCTTGCGGGATCCTGGGCCACCCCGTTCAGCGTGGCTTGCGACTTCTCGACCTCACGTGCGAGCACGTAGCTCCGGTCACGTGCAGCGGCAAGGCGCACCGCGTAGTCGCTTAGTTGCAAGACCCGCTGCGCCGTATCGGTGAACATCGTGTTCTCCTGTTTCGTCCGGTCGGCCAGATGCGTTTTGGATCAATTGAATCTGGCGCGACCGGACCGCAACAATGTTGTTATGGTCCGGCCGGCGTTCCTCGTCGAGCACGCAGGAGTCGCCGTTGCGGGACTTCGGATCACAGCCAGTGACAGTCGATAGCTGCCCCTGCTCCCCTCTTTACGGCATGCAAATCGTGAGCTTTAACGAATTCTTCACAACCATGTGGTTTTCCGTGGCGGCGGCATGGACAAACCGTGGGTGGTGTCACGACGACCGGTAAATGTTATTAACCGGCGGCTAACCCTCTTCCTCTCGACTAACAATTCTTTCTTTAATTAAACATATTAATTACGATTTAATTACGATAAGGAGGTTATTTCGATTATTTAATAATTCCTACACGTGTAATTTCTATCCTCTGGCTTGCCGTTTCCCGACGCCATTCGCACGCGCATGGCGCCCCGTCGCGCAAATACGCAAACCGTCCAGAGGACGCTTGTGCTCAGCAGATTACTTAATACCGGTTGGCTATGCGCCGCCGTGCTCGTGTGCACGATGCTCACCGCATGCGGGGACCATGATCAACCCGCGGCGTCCACTTCATCGCCGGAGCAGTCCGCAGTTTCGTTGTCTTCATCACCCGCTTTTTCCGCTTCTTCCTCTCCTTCCGCTTCTTCTATTCAGCAAACCGATGCATCTGCTTCAGCGGGATCGTCGGACATACAGCGCTGGGCTTTGCAGCAGACCCAGCCGGCAACAGCGACGTCCAGTGTTACCCAAGCCTCCCCGCTCGCCGCCGCTTCCGAGCCCTTGTTGCCGCCGGTTATCCACGACGCCGAGTGACACAAGGGCGACAACTAAAGCGGCCGGCGAGCCTGTTCTTGCCTTCCCCCCACGACCGACAGAGACCCATGAACTTAAAAAGCCGACGTGACTTTCTCAAGGCTGCCGCACAGGCAGCCGGTTCCGCCACCGCACTAGGTATCGTGCCGGCCGGCATCCGCAATGCACTCGCCATCCCCGCCAATAATCAGCACGGCAGCATCAAGGACGTCGAGCATATCGTCGTGCTGATGCAGGAAAACCGCTCTTTCGATCACTACTTCGGCACGCTCCAGGGCGTGCGCGGTTTTGGAGACACCCGCGCCGTGCAACTTCCCAACGGCCAACCCGTGTTCAACCAGCCCATTGCTGCGGGACTCGGCGAAGTGCTGCCGTTCCGCCCGAGCGCGCCTGATCTCGGCAACCAGTTCATCCAGGATCTGCCGCACGACTGGACCACGGGCAAGGGTGCTTACGACCAGGGCCGTTACGATCAGTGGGTGCCCTACAAAGGCACGACCACGATGGCGTATCTGACGCGCCAGGACATTCCGTTTCACTACCAGCTCGCCGACGCCTTCACCATTTGCGACGCGTATCACTGCTCGATCAACTCATCGACGGACCCGAACCGCTATTACATGTGGACCGGCTGGGTGGGCAACGACGGCAACGGCGGCGGCCCGGTGATCGACAATGCCGAACTCGGTTATAGCTGGTCGTCGTATCCGGAAGTGCTCGAGAGTGCGAACATCTCGTGGAAGATCTATCAGGACATCGGCACCGGGCTCGATGCTAACGGCTCGTGGGGCTGGACCAGCGACGCGTACATCGGCAACTATGGTGACAATGCGCTGCTCTACCTGAATCAGTATCGCAATGCGCAGCCAGGCAGTCCGCTGTATGAGAAGGCGCGCACCGGCACGAACGCGGCAGCCGGCGACGGTTATTTCGACATCCTCAAGCGCGACGTGCAGAACAACGCGTTGCCGCAGGTCTCGTGGATTGTTGCGCCCGAAGCGTTCTCCGAGCATCCGAACTGGCCGGCCAACTATGGCGCGTGGTACGTCGATCAGGTGCTGCAGATCCTGACGTCGAATCCGGAGGTATGGAGCAAGACGGTGCTGCTGATCAACTACGACGAAAATGATGGCTTCTTCGATCACGTCGTGCCGCCGTTCCCGCCTTCTTCCGCTGCGAACGGCAAATCCACGGTCAGCACCGTCAATGAGATCTTCCCGGGCAGCAGCAGCTATCAGGCGGGTCCCTACGGCCTTGGAACACGGGTGCCGATGCTGGTTGTCTCGCCCTGGTCGAAAGGCGGTTACGTGTGCTCGGAACTGTTCGACCATACCTCGGTGATTCAATTTATCGAAAAGCGTTTTGGTTCACGTGCAAACGTTACAGAATCGAACATCACGCCGTGGCGCCGGGCGATCTGCGGCGACTTGACGTCCGCATTCAATTTCAAGAACCCGAACGCCGCATTGCCGAGCTTGCCGGACACGAGCGGCTACGCCCCCACGCAACAGATTCGTCATCCTGACTATGTGCCTGTGCCGCCTGCCGTCCAGGCCGTGCCGAAACAGGAACCCGGCGTGCGTCCCGCTCGCGCGTTGCCCTATGAGTTCTTCGTTCACGCCCACACGAATACGGGCAAGGGCGTGACCTTCGACTTCATCAATACCGGCAATGCCGGCGCGACCTTCCTTGTGTACACGGCCAACAGCCAGACCGCGCCGAGCTGCTATACCGTTGAAGCCGACAAACGCCTGCAGGATCAATTCCCGCTGAGCGCCACCAATACCTACGACTTCATCGTGTACGGTCCGAACGGCTTCCTGCGCCGTTTTACCGGCACGGCGGTCCAGCAGCACTGGTGGAATGACAAGCAGGCGCTGCCGGAAGTCGCCGAGGGTTACGACGTCGCCAACGGCAACCTGCAATTGCGCCTGAAGAACCTGGGCACAACGAGCTGCCAGTTCAAGGTGGCGAACGCTTATGCGCCCGGTACGGTCATTACGCGCCAGGTGCGTGGTGGCGACACCGAAAGCCTTTATCTCGACCTGCGCGCGTCGTATGGCTGGTATGACCTGAGCATCACCACCGCTTCAGACGCCACTTTCGTCCGGCGTCTTGCAGGACATGTGGAAACCGGCAATAGCAGCATGTCTGACCCGGCACTTGGAAGCTGAAACCTGAGCTAATAATAAAACGCCGCTGCGAGTCAAGCTCGCAGCGGCGTTTTTCTATTCAGCAGACAACGGGGCTTCAGGTACCCGGGTAACGACCCGCGCATCCACTTCTGCGCGGGCAAATCCGCGTTGCCTCTATAATCCGCCATGATTCCAATTTCCTCCCTCCCCGCCTGCCACCCCCTTCGCGCCTTACGCGAAGCCCTTCCCTATGCGGTGGCCGTATGAAAACCCCCAAAAGGCTGCTGCCGCTGCTGGAAGAGGGTCTGATCGACGAAGTGATCGGCCAGTTGATGAGCGGCAAGGAAGCAACCGTCTATGTCGTGCGCAGCGGCGACTCAACCCGTTGCGCGAAGGTCTATAAAGACGCGAAGCAGCGCAGCTTCCGGCAAGCGGCTTCGTACCGCGAAGGCCGCACGGTGAAAAACAGCCGGCAAGCGCGCGCGATGGAGAAAGGCACGCGCTACGGCCGCCAGATGCAGGAAGAAGCGTGGCAGAACGCCGAGGTCGACGCACTGTTCCGGCTCGCCAATGCCGGCGTGCGTGTGCCGCAACCGTACATCTGCACGGATGGCGTGTTGCTGATGGAACTGGTGGTAGACGCCCAGGGCGACGTCGCGCCGCGTCTGAATGACGTGGACATGAGCCATGCGCGCGCGCTCGAGCTGCATGAACTATTGCTGAGTGAAGTCGTGCGCATGTTGTGCGCCGGCATGATTCACGGCGATTTGTCCGAATACAACATCCTGCTGGCCGCCGACGGTCCGGTGATCATCGACTTGCCGCAGGCCGTGGATGCCGCCGGCAATAACGAAGCGGCAGCCATGCTGCAACGTGACGTCGATAACCTCGCGACCTACTTCGGCCAGTTCGCGCCGGAATTGCTGAAGGCGAGCTACGGCAAGGAAATGTGGGCGCTGTATGAGGCGGGTTTGCTCACTATCGATACGAAGCTTACCGGTCACGTGGAAGTGGACACCACGCCGGTGGATCTCGAAGCTGTGATGCAGGAAATCGAGGACATCCGGCTTGAGGAGGAAGCGCGGGTGAGACGCGAGCAGGAGCTCGATAGCTAAGCGCTTCTGTCCAGTTGCTGCTCCAGTTCGCTCGCCAGCACATCGAGCGTCGGCCCGCACGGCGCTTCGACCTTCAGTTGTAATAGCGCGTCGGCGCGCGTCTTCCCAAGATTGATCGCCGCGATCGGCTTGCCAGCACGTGCCGCCCACTCGCAAAAGCGAAAACCCGAATACACCATCAGCGACGAACCGAGCACGAGCATGGCATCTGCCTGCTCGAGCGCGGCAGCCGCCGCGTCCACGCGGGTCCTCGGCACGCCCTCACCGAAAAACACCACGTCAGGCTTGAGCAAACCGCCGCAACGCGTACAAGACGGCGGGTGGAAAGCATCGAAGTCATAGCCTTCGAGCTGCGCATCGCCGTCCGCCACCGGCAACGCAGCCAAGCCGACGAAGCCCGGGTTATCGGCAATAAGCCTCTGCTGGAGCGCTGCGCGTGAGGTCTCATCGCCACACCCCATACACCGCACCCGGCCGATATTGCCGTGCAACTCGATCACGTCCGTATTGCCCGCGCTTGAATGCAGCCCATCGACGTTTTGCGTGACAAGCCTTTCGAACAAACCCAGGCGCTCGAGCCGGGCAACCGCGAGATGCGCGGCATTCGGTGCGGCACCCGCGACCAATGGCCAGCCGATCATGCTGCGTGCCCAATAGCGTTTGCGCGAAAACTCCGAGCCCATAAAGTCTTTCAGCAAAATAGGCGCTCGACCGGTACGCTGCCCTTCAGTATCCCGGTAACAAGGTATTCCGGATTCCGTACTAATTCCAGCACCAGACAAAACGAACAGCCGCGGATGCCGTTCGACGAAATCGAAAAGTGGGTTTGAAAGCGTTCGAGACGCGTAGTCCGGAAGATTTTTCATCTTCGCAATAGTAGCGGCAACACGCTTTTTCTGCTGGAGCGCGGGAAACGGTCTGGCAACGCGCGACGGGTTCACGCAACGCGCGGCGGCGGGTTTGCAAGACAGGTCGATTCGCGCAGTCTATATACAGTTTTTAACCTGTAAATTCACTATACAGCTTTTAAGCTGTATCTTCAAAATACAATTTTTAGACTGTATTTGTAAAACACAACTTTTAACCTGTAGAATGTAGGTAGAGTGACTTTTCCCGAGGTATTCCTTGGACTACCGAATCAAGGCCATAAGCCAGTTGCAGCCCATTCTCAAAGGCTATCGTCGGGCCGCCGGCCTGACTCAGGCAGCACTTTCAGAGAAGCTTGGCATCACGCAACAAAGTTACGCTCAACTCGAGGCAAATCCCGCCTCCGCGAGCGTGGAGCGGCTTTTCCGAGTGCTGCGGGTTTTGCACGTGGATCTGGTCTTGAGCGACGACGCCCCCGAAGCCGGCGAGCACCCGCCGCTTTTCCTGGCCGAACCGGAAATTCCGTACAACAACCCTGCCACGCAAAAACCGCGTGCCGCCCCGCGCAAGCAGCCTAAACCGGCCGCGAGAAAGCAGGGTGCATTGAAGAAAGAGAACTGGTAGGCATGACCCGGATATCACGCACGCAAAGACTCAACGTCTGGATGAATGGCATCCCCGTCGGCATTTGGGAAAACGTCCGAGGTCGCGAATCTTTTTCCTATTTCACCGACTGGCTTGGCGACCCCCAAGGCCGCCCATTGTCGCTGTCGTTACCGTTTCGCCCTGGCAACCTGCCGTACACAGGCCACGTGGTCACGGACTTCTTCGACAACCTCCTGCCCGACAGTGTCGCCATTCGTAGACGTCTTGCGGCCCGTTACAAGCTTCGCGACACCACTCCGTTCCTGCTCCTTAGCGCGCTCGGCCGGGACTGTGTGGGTGCATTGCAATTGTTGCCCGACGACGAAGAGCCCTCCGGCCTGTTCCAGATCGCCGGAACACCCCTCACCAGCGCCGCTATTGCGCAGATCCTGCGCAATACGACAGCGGCCACCTCGCTCGTGCGCGACGAACACAACGCAGACCTACGGCTCTCTATTGCCGGTGCGCAGGAAAAGACCGCGCTGCTCCACCACGAAGGTCGCTGGTTGTTGCCCACGGACAGCACACCCACCAGCCACATTCTGAAGCTGCCGCTCGGCAAGGTCGGCAACATGCAGGCGGATATGCGCACGTCAGTGGAAAACGAGTGGTTATGCGCCCAGATCGTGGCAGGGTACGGACTGCCGGTCGCGCACACGGCAATCGAATCGTTCGATGGTGTCAAGGTGCTATCCGTTGAGCGCTTCGATCGACGCATGGCAAGCGACGGCAGTTGGATCATCCGGCTGCCGCAAGAAGATTTCTGCCAGGCGACAGGCACGCCGCCGGCATTGAAATATCAAATGGATGGCGGCCCCGGCATCGGCACGATCATGGATTTTCTGTCCGGTTCGATTGAAGCGGAGCGTGACCGGCAGAACTTCTTCAAGACGCAGATCGTGTTCTGGCTGCTTGCCGCCACCGATGGTCACGCTAAGAATTTCAGCCTCGCGTTGCTGCCGCGCGGAGACTATCGGTCTACGCCGCTCTACGACATTTTGTCAGCGCATCCAATCCTTGGTTCGGGCGCGAACAAACTCGCGCCGCAGAAAGCGAAGCTTGCGATGGCCGTGCGCGGCAGTTCGAACCACTATTCAATCATGCAGATCCAACGTCGGCACTGGATCAGCCAAGGCCGCCAAACAGGACTGAGCCCGGCGAGCGTGGAGCAAATGATAGGGGAACTGATCGAGACCACCGACACGAATCTTGATCGTGTCGCATCGCGGTTGCCGACGGACTTTCCCGCTGACGTCGCCGACGCCATTTTCAAAGGCATTCGCAAACAATGTAAAAAACTTGCAGCGATGCCGGCCAATGCCGATACGCAAACAGCGTGAAGCGAAGCCCGTAGACATCAGAGAACGCGTTAAACCGCCCTTTCCGAATTGACCCAGCCCGCGACCAAACCTGTCACGACACCCGCGCCACGAGCGTCACCGGCTTCACCGGTTTCGGAAACAGCGGATAAGCAACCAGCGCACAGACAGCCGCAACGAGCCAGACCACGCCCCACGATCCGATCGCGAGCAAATGCGGTATGCACACCGGCGTCAGGAACAAGCCGAGATATACGCCGGTATTGACCATCCCGAGCGCGGTGCCCGCGCGATCCTTGCCGGCCAGCGTCGCGAGTTCGGTGTAGGCCACGCCGTGCCACGCGGACACGCAGATTCCGGCGAACGCGATCAGCACCATCAGCAACGCCTCCGGCAACCGGTGACCCGACGCCACCGCAGCGCCCAGCACCACGAACGACGCCACCGCGACCAGCGTCGACGCGCGCAAATACGAACGCCGGTTGCCGCGTTTATCGGTGAAACGGCCGCTCGCGACCCGCATGATCATTGCGCCGAGCTGGACGGTGACCATCGTCGCGGTAATGCCCGCTATGCCGACGTGCCCGAAGTCATGCAGAAACACGGTGGCGAAAGTCAGCACCGCGAACTGCGGAACGCACAAAATGCCGATGCCCGCCACGACACGCCAGATCATCCTGTCATGCAGCGGACTAACTACAGCCGCGGGTGGCACAGGCGAACTCGCATTCGAACCGGCATGCGCTTCGACAGGCGCCTCCGGCGGCTCGTGCAGCCAGAACCAGGCGAGCACGCCCGAGACTGCGCACATGACCGCCAGCACCCCGTAGACCGGGCGGAATCCTCCGGTAGATGCAAGCCAGGGCAGCACCAACGCGCCCAGCCCGCCGCCAAGCGGCACGGCGGTCTGGCGAATGCTCATCGCCAGACCGCGTTCGCCTTCCTGGAACCAGCGCATGACCGCACGCCCGCTGGATCCGTTCACGCTCCCGCCGACCAGACCGACCAGGCCCATCGACATCACGAGCCACAACAAGCCCGGAACAGCCGCATGCGACGGCACGACAAACAGCATCATCGCGAGCAACGCGGCAGCGGTTGCGGCCAAACCCGTCAGCAGGATCGGCCGGTCACCCCAACGGTCGGTCGCCACGCCCCACGGCAACTCCGTGAGCGCGACGCCCAGCCCCATGGCCCCCAGCGCCAGCCCGAGCGCGGCGTTGCCGAGGTGATAATCCGCGCGCAGCCAGACGGCGGTCGTGGGAATGCCCGCGGCGGCAGCCGAAAAGCTGACGTTCGCGGCCACGCCGACGCCCAGCACCTTCCATCGGTGCGACGCGCCCAGATTGCGGTGCACCGCTGCCGGCAAGGGGATTGCACATTGAGTTGCCATGTTTTTTTCTCTTGAAAGCCGTCGATGAACCCAGTGTCGCGGTTTATCATCATCCTGAATATCAAGTAATATTGAATCGATAATTCGACAAAACAGGACGATCAACCATGTCGCAGACCAATTTCGATGTCGCTTCGCTGCGGACCTTCGTGGTCGGCATGGAGCTGGGAAGCTTCGCGAAGGCGGCGGACCGCGTCGGACGCTCGACCTCGGCCGTCAGCGCGCAGATCAAGAAACTGGAGGAGCAGTCGGGCGCGCCGCTGTTCAAGAAGGCCGGGCGCAATCTCGCGCTGACCGAGGCGGGCGAAACCATGCTGCGGTTCGCCCGCAGGCTCATCGATCTCAACGACGAAGCAGCCGTCGCCGTGCGCGGCCCCGACCTGGAAGGATGGATCAGGCTCGGGCTGCAGGAGGATTTTGGCGAAGTCATGTTGCCCGACGTCCTGGGACGCTTCTCGCGCGCGCATCCGAAAGTGCGGATCGAGGCACGGGTCGCGCGCAATACGGAACTGCTCGGCCGGATCGATTCGAATGATCTCGACCTTGCCCTGATCTGGGACGACGCGGTCTCGTTGGCCCATGAACTCCCCGGCAGCGACCGGCACGAGATGATCGCCGAGCCTGCGATGTGCTGGATCGGTTCATCGACCTTGCCGTGGAATCCTGATCCGGCAGAACCGCTGCCGCTGGTCGCGTTCGATCGCGCGTGCCTGTTCTTCAGCGCGGCCACCGATGCGCTCGATCGCGCGAATATCCGTTGGCGCGTAGCGTTCACGAGTCCGAGCCTCTCCGGCCTGTGGGCCGCCGCTGCGGCAGGCCTTGGGCTTACCGTGCGCACGCGCTATGGCTTGCCCGCTTCCGTCAGCGCATTCGAGGGCCGGGATCTGGGATTACCCGGGCTGCCCTCGCTGCCGTTGTCACTCGTGCTTGCGTCGGCTACACCCAAGCCGCCAGTGCAGCAACTCGCGGCGCTCATTCTTCAATCCGTACGCGGCGGGTCGGCGTCGCTGGGCCGGATCGCAGCGTGAGCGGCGTTTTTGCGGCGCTACGTTACGGGATTTGCAGGAAAGAGAAAGTCGAAGGTCATTTATAAGTCATTCACGCATCGCCCAAGCTCGACGGCCCGCTTTTTGCTGAAAGCTGAAGAACGACTGACGGGAGTGCGAGATGGCCGGTTCCATGCAGCAAGCAGCAAGATTCGACGATCTTCGAGAGGACCGCGGCACGCGCGTGAGCATCGCCGATACCCCCATCCTGCTGGTCCGCCAAGGCGACCAGGTCCATGCGTTTTCAGCCGATTGCCCGCATGCCGGGGCGCCGCTCGAGGAGGGCGCAATCTGCAATGGACGCATTGTTTGTCCGTGGCATAAAGGGACGTTCGCCGTTGCCGATGGCAGCCTGATCGAGCCGCCGCCGCTGACCGGTTTGAAACGCTATCCGGTAGCCATTGAAAACGGCAACGTTCTGGTGTCACCGCACGAGCAAACCGGACCCGTGCACACGCCGGGCGCTGACACACGCACGATGGTCGTGATCGGTGCGGGCGCAGCGGGCGCGGCCGCCTGCGCCGCGCTGCGCGAAGCCGGCTTCGATGGCCGTCTCGTGCTGATCGGACCCGAACACGGCATGCCCTACGATCGCACGGCGCTCAGCAAGTTCGTGCTTGCCGGCGATATGCCGCCCGAGAAGATCCCCCCGCTGTTGCCCGATGATTTCCTGTCGACGCAGCGCATTGAACGGGTTGAAGCGCACGTCGAGAAACTCGATGCCGGTACGAAGCAAATCGACCTGTCCAACAAACTCACGCTGAATTACGACGCCGCGCTGATCTGCACAGGTGGAATCCCCAAGCGAATGGATGTGCCAGGTTCAAACTTGCCCGGCGTTTTCCTGCTGCGCTCGAGAGACGATGCCTCCACGATTCTCGCGTCGCTCGAAGGCGCAAGGCAAGCGCTGATCGTGGGGGCGAGTTTCATCGGGCTGGAGGTGGCTTCATCGTTGAGAAAGCGAGGAATGGACGTCACCGTTATCGCGCCGGGAAAGGTGCCGCTTCGCTCGCAATTCGGCGATGAATTAGGGCGGATGTTTCAACGCCTGCACGAGAAAAACGGCGTGGTCTTTCGCATGCAGTCCAAGGTCGCAGCGTTCCTGGGCGATGATGTCGTGAGCTCAGCGCAGCTCGATAATGGCGAAAAATTGCCGGCGGATGCGGTGATCATCGGCACCGGCGTGCGCCCTGCTACCGACTTCCTGCAGGGCGTCGAACTGGCGGACGACGGCGGCGTTCCCGTGGATTCATCGATGCGTGCCGCGCCCGGCCTTTACGCCGCCGGCGACATCGCGCAATTTCCCCTGCCGCGCTCGGACCAAACCCTCCGCATAGAACATTGGCGCGTCGCCCAACAACACGCGCGTGTCGCCGCGCTGAACATGGCCGGCGGCGACGAGCATTACACGGGCGTGCCGTATTTCTGGACCTATCACTTCGGCAAGCGCTTCGAATATCTCGGCCATGCGAGCGAGCACGACGACGTGGTGATCGACGGTGATCTCGATGCTCAGGCGTTCATCGCCTATCTGCTGAAGGATGGCCAGGTTGCAGCGGCCGTGGCATGTGAGCGCGAGGCGCCTGCCGCGCGGTTGGCAGAAGCCATGCGTTCTAGCTTGACGCTCGCACAAGCGCGCAGCGCCGCCGCCGGTTAATGCAGTCATCGTATGCGCTTCGAGCCCCCGATGCCGGGACGCACGAGAGTGCTTATCGCGCGATCGTCGAGGCTTTCAAACACGCCTGTCGATCGATTGAAGATTGATTGAAAAACAGACTAAATAACCCGGGAGAGACGACATGGCGACCGCATCGAAGAGCAGCACGAGCAGCAATGGCAAGCGCAAGACCACGCAGCAAAAACATGCGCGCGCAAAGCCGAAATCAAAGCAGCGTTCAAGCGGCTCGAACACCGGGCGCTGGTCGCATCACGTGATGGAAACGAGCGATGCAATGGACATCGAGCACGAGATTTTCAAGGAAGGCAGCGCGCAGGAGATCGCCGATTCGCTGAAGAAATCATCTACGCGCAGCAGCCGGCGCAAAGGCACGCCGTTCCAGTCCGCCATGTCGATGCTGAACTTCTACATCAATCGCGCCGGCCGAAACTTGCCGAAATCACGTCGGACCATCCTTGATAGCGCCAAGAAGCGCCTGCGCGAAGCGTTCGGCCGCAAGCCGTGATGGTTGCGTGAACGCGTAAGTGGAACGCGCCTTGCTACCGCACTTAAGGCGCACTGGCTCCAGGCACGCCCAGGCGATAAGTATTGCCATATTGCCGGTCACCCAAAGAGGCGCCATGCCCGATAACACCAAACTGATTCCCGGGGACGAAGCTCCGCCCGGCACGCCTGGAACTGGCGAGAATCTTTGTCCCGCACGCGACGGCTCGGGAAAGCAGGACAGCCAGAAGTGCGAACAGTGCACCGGCACCGGCACCGGCACCGGCACCGGCAAAATGATCGAGGGCATTGGCGGTGCTTGATTACCTTGCCAGCCGCGCGTTTTGCTTCCCCCGCCGGAGAGCGCTCAAGGCGATCGCGACAGCGACCGTGTGCGCGGTGAGCTTTAGCGGTATCGCGTTGCTGGACGGTTGCGCGAACGCATCAGACAACACGGCGATCGGTTATGGCCCGAATCCCACGCTGCCTCCCCCGCAAACCACGCTGATTCCCACGCTCAACGTAGCACCCGCGAAACCCTGGCCCGAAGGCACGATGCCCACGGCCGCAGCGGGCTTCAGCGTAGCGGCATTTGCCAAGGGACTCGATCATCCACGCTGGCTCACCACACTGCCCAACGGGGACGTGCTTGTGGCAGAAAGCAATGCGCCCGCCGTACACGATTCGAAGAGCGGCATCAAAGGCTGGATCACGAAACTATTTCAAAAACGCGCAGGCGCAGCCACGGCGAGCCCGGATCGCATCATCCTGCTTCGCGACAGCAACCATGACGGCGTAGCAGACCAGCGCTACGTGTTCATCGACAAGCTGCATTCCCCGTTCGGCATGGTGCTGGTTGGCGACGATCTCTACGTGGCGAACACGGATGCCATACTGCATTTCAAGTACCACACGGGCGACACGTCGATTACCGGGCCGGGCGAAAAACTCATCGATCTGCCGGCAGGACCTATCGATCATCACTGGACCAAGAACCTGATCGCGAGCCGCGACGGCAAACTGCTTTACGCGACGGTCGGGTCGAACAGCAACGCGGGTGAGAACGGGATCGAGGCGGAAACAGGACGCGCGTCGATCATGGAAATCGATCGGGCAACGGGCCAATCGCGCATCTTCGCATCGGGCTTGCGCAATCCTAATGGCATGTCATGGAACCCCGAAAGCGGTGCGCTTTGGACCGTGGTCAACGAGCGTGACGAACTGGGTAACGACCTTGTTCCCGACTATATGACAGCAGTGAAAGATGGCGCTTTCTACGGTTTTCCCTACAGTTATTACGGCCAGCACGTCGATACCCGCGTGAAGCCACAGAATCCCGAGATGGTCGCCAAGGCGATATCGCCGGACTACGCGCTGGGGTCGCATACTGCTCCGCTGGGCTTCACGTTTTACGACGCCACCCTGTTCCCCGCGAAGTATCGCAATGGTGCGTTCATCGGTCAGCATGGCTCGTGGAATCGCAAGCCGCGCAGCGGCTACAAGGTGATTTTCGTGCCGTTTTCCGGGGGAAAGCCGTCGGGACCGCCTGAAGACATCCTCACCGGATTCCTCTCGCCGGACGGCGACGCACGGGGACGCCCGGTCGGCGTGACGCTCGACCGTGATGGCGCGCTGCTGGTTGCCGACGACGTGGGCAACGCGGTCTGGCGCGTCAAGCCGTCTTCGACTCCCTCGCAAAACTGATGGCAAAACGTGCCGCCCCAGCGAACGGATTGTTCGCCGCCGCCGAAGCCACGCTGATCGGTCTCTATGACAGCGGCGTGCTTTCTCCGGCGGTGCTACAACGTGTCATAGCGGGTTTTGCAAACAGCGCGATCGACTGGAACACCCCGCCGCAACTTCTAACTGTCGATAATAAGTCGCTGCATGAAGTGGTCGCCATGACCATGATGCCTGGACGAACCATCCGCCAGGCATCGAAGGAATTTTTCGCGGTGATCGGACATATTGGTGGTATCGGTGCTGAAAAGCATGACGAACCTGGGGAAGCCGATGAAGCGCCCGGCGACGAACCCGACAGCGACCTGATCAACCAGTTATCCGGCGGCAGTGGCAGGAAAAGAGCCGCTAAAACCGCGCGCAAGACAGCACCGTCAGCCGGTTTCAACCCGCTCCTGCATGCTAGCTCCCCGCGAAAAAACCGCCAGTCATAGCCTTGCCATTGATCCATGTCATGGTCGTGACTGACCGGAAACCCGCCGCACGCGGCACAATACAGAATGCCTTAGCGCCTGAATGCCTTAGCAAGAGCGACCCGCGAGAGTAACCCGCAAGAGCGCCCCGCAAGAGTGACCCGCCGGATCGAGTGACACCGCCCTCCAACCAACGGATACAACGGACACGATATGGACACACAGGCAACTCCCCGCTCCCTCCCCCTTTCCCCCGACGAATTGCGCAAGATCGACGCGTACTGGCGCGCCTGCAATTATCTGTCGGTAGGCATGATCTATTTACGCGCCAACCCGCTCCTGCGCGAACCGCTCAAGGCGGAGCACATCAAGCAGCGCCTGCTTGGACATTGGGGTTCGGACCCCGGTCAGTCGTTCACCTGGGTGCACCTGAACCGCCTGATCATGAAGGACGACCTGAACGTCATGTATGTCTCGGGGCCGGGGCATGGCGCGCCCGCAACCTTGTCGAACTCGTACCTGGAAGGGTATTACTCCGAGGTCTATCCGGATCGCAGCGCCGACGAAACCGGCATGCTGCGCCTGTTCCGCGCGTTCTCGTCGCCCGGTGGCATCGGTTCGCATTGCACCCCTGAAACGCCGGGGTCAATACACGAAGGCGGTGAGCTGGGTTACAGCCTCTCGCACGGCTTCGGGGCGGCATTCGATAACCCTGACCTGATCGTGGCGGTGATGGTGGGTGACGGCGAAGCCGAGACGGGTCCGCTCGCCACCTCGTGGCATTCGAACAAATTCCTGAACCCGGTGGTGGACGGCGCCGTGCTGCCCATCCTGCACTTGAATGGCTACAAGATCGCGAACCCGACCATCCTCGCGCGCATTCCGCAAGAAGAACTCGAAGCGCTGATGACCGGGTACGGATACAAACCGCACTTTGTCTCGGGCAACGATCCCGCCGTCATGCATCAACTGATGGCCGAGACGCTGGAGACTTGCATCGGCGAGATTCGCGCGATCCAGGCGCATGCGCGTTCGACCGGCGACACCACGCGTCCGCGCTGGCCAATGATCGTCCTGCGCTCACCGAAAGGCTGGACCGGTCCGAAGGAAGTCGACGGTCACAAGGTCGAAGATTTCTGGCGCGCGCACCAGGTGCCGGTGCTCGATCCGGTGACCAACGCGAAGAGCCTGAAGATCGTGGAAGCGTGGATGCGCAGCTACAAACCCGAAGAACTCTTCGACGAAAACGGCACGCTGATTGAAGAGCTTCGTGAGATCGCGCCGAAGGGCGAGCGCCGCATCAGCGCGAATCCGCACGCGAACGGCGGCCGGCTGAGGCGCTCGCTGGACCTGCCTGACATCCGCGACTACGCGTTCGGCGTGGACGATCCCGCCGGCACGTACCAGTCGCCCACGGCAGTGCTTGCAATCTGGCTGCGCGATGTAATCAAGCGCAACATGAGCAGCTTCAAGCTGTTCGGTCCCGATGAAACCGCCAGCAACAAACTCGATGGCGTATTTGAAGCGTCGGGCAAACGCTGGATCGCCGAGATCAAGCCGGAAGACAGCGACGGCGGTGCGTTATCGCCTGACGGCCGCGTGATGGAAATGCTCAGCGAGCACACGCTGGAAGGATGGTTCGAAGGTTACGTGCTGACAGGCCGGCATGGTTTGCTGGCGACCTACGAAGCGTTCGTGCATGTGATTGACTCCATGTTCAACCAGCACGCCAAGTGGCTGGAAAAGGCGAAGAGCGAACTCGACTGGCGCGCACCGGTGCCGTCAGTGAACTTGTTGATTACCTCGCTCGTATGGCGTCAGGATCACAATGGATTCACCCACCAGGACCCGGGTTTCCTCGATGTCGTCACGAACAAGAGCCCCGAAGTCGTGCGCATTTACCTGCCGCCCGATGCGAACTGCCTGCTGAGCGTGATGGATCATTGCCTGCGTTCGCGCGACTACATCAACGTGATTGTTGCGGACAAGCAGCCGCACTTGCAGTACCTCGACATGGAAGCGGCGCTTGCGCATTGCACCAAGGGTATCGGCATCTGGGACTGGGCATCGACGGACCAGAACAGCGAACCGGACGTGGTGATGGCCTCTGCCGGTGACATTGCCACCATGGAATCGCTCGCCGCCGTCGAGATACTGAAGGAACATTTCCCCGACCTCAAGATCCGCTTCGTCAACGTGGTTGACCTGTTCAGGCTGATGCCCGACACCGATCATCCGCACGGTTTGTCCGGTCGCGATTTCGATTCCATTTTCTCGCGCGAGAAGCCGGTCATCTTCAACTTCCACTCGTATCCGTCGCTCGTTCACAAGCTCACGTATAACCGCACGAATCACGAAAACATGCATGTGCATGGTTATAGAGAGCGCGGCAACATCAATACGCCGTTCGAGTTGGCGATCATCAACCAGGTCGACCGCTTTTCATTGTGTATTGATGTGATCGATCGTGTGCCGCGGCTTCGCGATACCGGCGCTCACACGAAGAATTGGCTCAAGGACCAGATCAACGCGAGCATTACCTACGCCCACGCGGAAGGTATTGACCGCGATGAAATCCGCAACTGGGTCTGGAAAGGCTGAGACCATGACCCTGGGTATTTTGGTTCTGAACAGCGGTTCGTCGTCGCTTAAATTCGGCGTTTATCTACCGGGCAAATCGCCCGGTATCAACCCCGACAGCGGCGACGAAATTCCGTGGCTGACCGGCAGCGCGAAGGGCATCGGCCGCGATGATGGCTCGCTGACCATGCGTTCATCGGATGGTGCGATCGATGTCACGCAAAACCACGTGATGGAGTCGCAGCACGATGCGTTGCAGCGCGTGGCCGACGCGCTGCATGCGCATCTCGACCAGCCGCTGGCCGCGGTGGGGCATCGGGTAGTGCATGGCGGTCCGCACCTGACCGACCATGCGCTCATCACGCCCGAGGTGAAACAGACCTTGCGCGATGCGGTGCAATTTGCGCCGTTGCATCTGCCGCAGGCGCTGGAACTGCTCGATCTGGCACAGCAGATTTTCAACGACGTGCCGCATTTCGCCTGCCTCGACACCGCGTTCCACCGGACCATGCCCGCGCGAGCCACTCACCTCGCGCTGCCGAAACACTACGCTGACGAAGGGGTGGTGCGCTATGGCTTCCACGGCCTGTCCTATGAGTCGATCGTCGCATCGCTGGGCAACGACCTTCCGGCGCGCCTGGTGGTCGCGCATCTGGGCAGCGGCGCAAGCCTGTGCGCCATTCGCGATGGCCGCTCAATCGATACAAGCATGGGCCTCACGCCAACGGGTGGCATTCCCATGGGAACCCGCACCGGTGACCTCGACCCTGGCGTGCTGGTCTATCTGATGCGGACCGGAACGCTTGACGCTGATGCACTCGAACACCTGATCAATCACGAAAGCGGCCTCAAGGGTCTCTCCGATTCGAACGATGACATGCAGGCGCTTCTGCAACGCAGCGACGCGGACGCGGAGCTTGCCATCGATATCTTCTGTACTGCTGTGCGCAAGACCATCGGCGCGTATGCCGCATTGATGGGCGGTCTCGACCGCGTGGTGTTCACCGGCGGTATAGGCGAGCACGCCGCGAGCGTGCGTGAACGCATTTGCGAAGGACTCGAATTTCTCGATGTTCAGTTCGACGTGATCGAGACGCAGGAAGAGCGGCAGATTGCGCGTCACTGCCGCGCGCTGCTTAGGCGGCAAGCAGCCGGCTGAATTGATCCACGTCGTAAAGCAACCCCGTCAGCCATGCTCATGCGTGCCCCCGCCATGCGCGCCGCGCCAGAAGAACACCTGATCGGCGGCGCCAATCAGCGCCTCAAGGGAGACGGGCTTGGTCAGCGTCAGGTCGAAGCCCGACGTGCGTGCGCGCTGGTCGTCGGCGCCCGTCGAATAGCCTGTCAACGCAATGGCCGGCAACTGGGCCAGGCGGGGATTCGCCCGTACCCGGCCCATGAGATCGTAGCCGTCCACGCCGGGCATGCTGATGTCGCAGAGCAGCAGGTCCACGGGGTTACGTTCGAGCAGCGCAAGCGCGTCCTCGCCGTCGTGGGCGGTCGCGACCAGCGCACCTTCGAGTTCCAGCAAGGCCGCAAATGCGCTCGCGGTTTCGGAGTCGTCATCGACGACCAGCATGCGCACGCCCGCCAGCGTTCCACTGCGCTCCGGCGACGCATGCTTGCCCGCAGGATGACCGTCGACCAGCGGCAGCCAGACGCTCATCCGCGTGCCGCGTCCCGGCCCGTCCGAATGCGCGAGCACGCTTCCCGCATGCATCTCCACGAGTTGCTTGACCAGCGCGAGGCCGATGCCCATGCCGCCGCCGGTCTTGCGGCGAACTTCGCTGCTCTGGGAGAACATCTCGAAGACATGTTGCAACAGCGGCGCGTCAATCCCCGGCCCGGTATCCGTGACATCGATTCGCAACTCGTCCTGCTCGCATGTAAGGCGAACAGAAACCGAGCCGCCGCGCGGCGTAAATTTCAACGCGTTGCTAAGCAGGTTCCACACGATCTGGTCGAAGCGTACAGGGTCGACCTTGGTCCAGACCGGCTCGTCCAGACCCTCGAACGACAGCGCGATGCCCCGTGATGCCGCGTCCGGCTCGATTGCATTGGCGATGGTTCGCAACATGGCTGCGACATCGCCCATCGCCAGGTTCAACGCCAACTTGCCGGTACGCACGCGCGACAGGTCCAGCAAGTCGTCAATGATCTTCGCCTGCCCGAGCACGGCGCGCTGGATCGCGTCCGCCGCGAGCTGGATCGCCGGCACACCACGCGCCTCGGGAATCCGCGGCAACATTTCCGCTTTCACATGAATCAGGTTGAGCGGGTGCTTCAGTTCATGCGACAGCACGGCCAGGAAGTCATCCCTGATCCGGTTCGCCGCCTCCGCCTGCGCCCTCACCGCACGTTCCTCCGCCAGATGCGACTGACGCGCGTCTTCCTGGCTCTTCCGCTCCGTGAGGTCTCTCGCGATCTTCGCGTAGCCCGTGAACTTGGGATCGGACATCGGCGTCACCACGCCGCTGCAATACACCTTGCGTCCGCCCTTTGCGACATGCCAGCGATCGTCATCGGCGCGGCCGTCGCGTTGCGCGGTGCCGCGTTCATGCGCCGCCATGTGCGCTGCCTGATCCTCCGCCGTAAAGATCACGTCGACGTTCTGCCCGACCGCTTCCTCTGCCGTATAACCGAAGACGCGCTCGGCGCCGGCATTCCAGCTGACGATGCGGCCTTCGGGGTCCTGCACGATGATCGCGAAGTCGTTCGTCGTCTGCGCCGCGAGTCTCAGGCGCTCCTCGCCCGCCCGCACGTTCGCCTCCGCGCGATGGCGCGCCGTGGTTTCAACGAGACTCAGCACTGCGCCGTCAATCCGGTCGTCCGCCGTCCGGTAGGGCAGCACGCGCGCGAAGAACCAGCGTCCGTCGGACGTGGCGACTTCGCGCTCGGTCAGGCGCAAGGACTGGAACGTCGCACTCACGTCGTCCGCCAGTTCGGGATAAGCCAGCCGGTGCGTGATGTCGAACAATGAGCGCCCGACATCCGCGTCGATCAGGTTGAACACCGTAGCCGCGCCCGGCGTATAGCGTTTGATGCACATCGCGCGATCGACGAAAATGGTGGCGATGTCCGTTGAGGTGATCAGGTTCTGCAGGTCGTCATTGGCCTTGCCCGTCTCGTCCATCTTCGCCTGCAGTTCAGCGTTGACCGTGATGAGTTCCTCGTTCACCGACTGCAACTCTTCCTTGCTGGTTTCGAGTTCCTCCGTTGCCGATCTCAACTCTTCGTTGATCGCCTGCAATTCTTCATTGGACGCCTTCAGCTCTTCCATCGATGTCTCGTACTGCTCGATCGTGGTCTGCAGTTGTTCCTTGCTCGCGTGCAGCTCCTGTTCGAGTTGCTGCATCACGGTGTCATTGCCCGCCTGATACGCCACTGCGGCCTTGTCTTCCGTCATTGCCTCCTGGACCTCGTCGAACAGGACGAGGAGGAAGTCGGCGTCGGCGGCGGCGTCATGGAACGGGCGCACAGTCATGTTGACGTATGAAGAAAGACCGTTGCGCTGCAGCTTGACGCGCCGGGCCTCCACGCTATTGCCCGTCTGCGCGGCCTGGAACAACGCGGTACGCAGGTCGAGCCGCAGCTCGGGCAGCACGACGGCAATCATGTTGCTCGACGGTTCGCCGCCGACATACCGCAGGAAACGTCCTGCGTTGTCCGACATATGCACGATCTTCGAATCGCGGTTCACGATCACACTGGGTGGCGCATATTGCTCGAGCACGCGCTGGTGTAACGCACTGAACGAGAAATTGCGGCGCCCCGGGAGCAGCGCGGACGCCGCCTCTTCGTCATGCGTAAAGCGCCCTTGGCTCAGCAGCGAAGGCGCGCCCAGCGTCGGGCGGTTCGGCAGCTTCGCCGCCTTCGCCGCCTTCGCCCGGTATATGCGGTTCTTCTTGTCGACCACGCTGAACAGCTCTTCAACCGAGTCTGCCGACTCCGACGTGCCGAGGAACAGGTACCCGTTGGGGTACAACGCGTAGTGGAACATCTCCAGCACCTGGTTCTGCACGCCGCGGTCGAGATAGATCAGGAGGTTGCGGCAGGAAACCAGGTCGAGCCGCGAGAACGGAGGGTCCCGCAGCACGTTGTGCATGGCGAACAGGATCTTCTCGCGCACGCTTTTCACCACCTCGTAGCGAGAGTCGGTCTTGACGAAAAATTGCCGCAGCACTGCGGGGCGAACGTCGGTCATGATCGACTCGGGATACAGTCCCGCCCGTGCGCGCGCGACGGCGCTTTCGTCGATGTCGGTGGCGAACAGCTGGATATTGGCCGAGGAATGCAACGCGTCGCGCTGCTCGCACAGGAGCATGGCAAGCGAATACGCTTCCTCGCCCGACGAGCATCCCGCGACCCACGCGCGAACCTGATCGCCGTCGGCCTTGCTTTGGAACAAGGCTGGCAGCACAGCGCGCTCGAGCGACTCGAACGCTTCCCTATCGCGGAAAAAACTGGTCACGCCGATCAGCATGTCCTTGAGCAAGGCCGCCGTTTCACGCGGGTTGTCCCGCAGCAGGTCGCGGTAGGCAATGAGGTCCGGCACGCCGTTGACTTGCAGGCGCCGCTCGATCCGGCGCAGCATGGTCGCACGCTTGTAGAAGCGGAAGTCGTGGCCGGTGCGGGTGCGCAACGTCGCCAAAATGGCTTGCAACGCAAGTTCGGCCTCGCCCCGGTTGTCAGCGCGGATGTCGGCGCGGATGTCGGAACGGTTTTCGGAATGGTCGTCCGGACCGGGCGTAGTCGGTTCCAGTTCGGGCAGCGCGATACGCTTGGCGTTGTTCCATATGTCGAGCAGCCGTTGCGGCATCTCCACCACGGGCAGCACCAGGTCGACCTGGTCCGTCAGGATGGCGTTCTGCGGCATCTCGGCGTACTCGGCGTCGTTGGGCTCCTGAGCGAGCGTCACGCCGCCCTTCTCCTTCACGCTGGCAATGCCGACCGAACCGTCGCTGCCGGTGCCGGACATCACGATGCACATTGCGCGCTGACTATGCGCATCCGCCAGGCTCCGGAAAAAACGGTCGATAGTGACCGGCCGGCCCACCGTGGGCTCAGCGTTGCGTGCGTTCAGGAAACCGTCCGCCATCGTCAGGCTCGTGCCCGGTGCGATGACGTATACGTGGTTCGCTTCGATTCGTGTCGGCCCGCTGACTTGCAACACGCTCATGCGGGTCACGTTCTGCAGCACCTTGTCCGCGCTGCTGACATGCTTCGCCGACAAGTGCAGAACCACGACAAACGCCATGCCCATGTCGGACGGCGCGTTCTCGAAGAAGCGCAACAGCGCCTGGACGCCCCCTGCGGACGCGCCGATTCCGACAACAGGAAAATCCAGCGAGCTTGGGTGATGAGCCGCGCCTGGCCCGTCGTCTCCCGCCGGCGCCGCAATTGATGTTGTAGTTTCGCTCACTCGAGGGGCCTCGGTTCGGGGTGCCTTGACGGATTAAAGATACCACCACGCGTTCGAACGAACGCGCTTTCCAGCGCCCGGGGTGAAGCGCTGCGCAGTATAGGCGCGCCTGGACTGCACGCGGGCGTCCGATCATGCGGCTTTTATCTGCGGACGCACAGGCGGCGCACATTATATTCACGCTGCATTTCTTGCGGACCTGCGGGCGCTTTTTTATTGTGTCCGGAGTCGATGATCGATGGCTGCAACTTCGTACTCTAAAGCCGCAGCAACCGTATTCCACGCGATGTTTCCGGCGGATCACAACATGATAATATTTACTGTACATTCATACAGTAAATATGTCAGACCAACCCGCCTACACCATCGCTGTACGCGCGTTGTGCGAGTTCACCGCCAAGCGCGGCGACCTCGACCTGCGCTTCACACCTTCGCCCACCGCGCAACAGGGCGTGGCAGGGCATAAGCTCGTCACTGCCCGTCGCGGCAAGGACTACCAAGCCGAATTAAGCCTTTCAGACAGCTTCGGTCCGCTGCACGTACGCGGTCGTGCGGACGGCTACGACCCCCGCGTGAACCAGCTCGAAGAGATCAAAACGTATCGTGGCAAGCTCGGCGCCATCCCTGATAACCATCGGCATCTGCACTGGGCACAAGCGCGCATCTACGGCTGGCTGTGCTGCAAAATGCTAAACCTCAAGGAGATCCGCGTTGCTCTTGTCTACTTCAATATCGCCAGCGAGGAGGAAACGGTCTTCACCGAACTGCAATCCGCCGACGCACTCCGCGAGCACTTTCGCGAGCACTGCGAGCGTTTTCTGGATTGGGCGCAACAGGAACTCGACCATCGCGGCACACTGGACCGCGCGCTGGCGGAAATGGTTTTCCCTCACGCGTCGTTGCATCCGGGACAACGGGAACTGGCGGCGGCGATCTACCGTTGCACGCTGCACGGACGCAGTCTGCTGGCGCAAGCACCAACGGGTATAGGCAAGACGCTGGGCAGCTTGTTTCCCATGTTGAAAGCATGGCCCGCTGCGCGACTCGACAAGATCTTCTTCCTCACCGCGAAGAGTTCAGGCCGCCAGTTGGCGCTCGACGCACTCGCCACGCTTGGCCGCAACATGCCGCTGCGCGTGCTCGAACTGGTCGCGCGGGACAAATCTTGCGAGCACCCCGACAAAGCCTGCCACGGCGAATCCTGCCCGCTCGCACGCGGCTTCTACGATCGCTTGCCCGCCGCGCGGCAGGCGGCGCTCGGGGCCGCACAACTGGACCGCCGCGTGCTGCGCGAGGTTGCCATTGAGCACACTGTCTGTCCGTACTACCTGAGTCAGGAACTGGCGCGCTGGAGTGACGTCATTGTCGGTGACTATAACTATTACTTCGATACCAACGCCATGCTGTTTTCCCTCGCGGAGTCGAAGGAATGGCGCGTCGGTGTCCTGGTGGACGAGGCGCATAACCTCGTTGAACGCGGCCGCGCCATGTATTCGGCCACACTGGATGAAGCGCGGTTTCACAGCGTTCGGCGCAGCGTGCGCCACACCGTGCCGCCACCGCTGAAGCGCGCGTTCGACAAGGTCGCCCGGGCATGGAAAACCATTTCAAGCGAGCAGGAAACCGACTACGAGGTGCATGCAGCCCTGCCCGTGCGCTTCATTGAAGCGCTGGAAAACATGATTGGGTTAGTAACCGAGTTCGTGGGCGAGCAACCCGCCGCACTTGATCGCGAGATGCTGCGCTTTTACTTCGATGCCATGCATTTCGTGCGCATCGCAGAGCGCTTCGACACCCACACTCTCTTCGATACCACCCTGTCCCCGCACGCCTCGACGCGGCGCAACACCGTGCTGTGCCTGCGCAACCGTGTACCCGCGCCACATTTGAAATCGCGCTTTGCCCGCGCTCATTCAGTCGCGCTGTTCTCAGCCACGCTCACCCCCATGCATTTCTACGGCGACATGTTGGGTCTTCCCGAAACCTGCTTGCAGGTGAATGTGGAGTCGCCCTTTCATGCGGATCAGTTGCAGGTGCGGGCCATAGCGAACGTGTCCACGCGGTTTCGCGACCGCGAGCAGTCCGTACCACGACTCGTCGATCTCATCGCGGCTCAATACCTGCGCGCGCCCGGCAATTACCTGAGTTTCTTCAGCAGCTTCGACTACCTCGATCAGGTTGCCGACGCATTGCTTCGCGAACACCCCGACATTCCGGTGTGGACGCAATCGCGTTCAATGAACGAAACAGACCAGCAGGCTTTTCTCGCGCGCTTCACGCAAACCGGCCGCGGTATCGGCTTCGCCGTGCTGGGCGGATCGTTCGGGGAAGGCATCGACCTGAGCGGCACGCGCTTGATCGGCGCGTTCATCGCGACCCTTGGACTGCCGCAACTCAATCCGGTCAACCAGCAGATGAAAGCGCACATGGACGAGCAGTTCGGCGCCGGGTACGACTACACGTACCTGTTCCCCGGGCTGCAGAAAGTGGTACAGGCCGCCGGTCGCGTGATTCGAGGAGAGACGGATCAGGGGGTGCTGTATCTCATCGACGACCGCTTTGCCCGTGCCGACGTGCGCCGCCTGCTGCCCGCGTGGTGGCGGGTGGAGATCGTGCGGCACACCGTGGCTTCGGCTGCTGCCGCTCGGGCATCCGCTTTGCCATGAATCTCGCGAGCGAGTCACCCCGGCTCGCCCCCACCCGCGCGAGGAATTATCATTTCTGTCGTTAGGGCCGTCACTACGGCTGCAACCCACACGCCGCGACGCCTTGCAAAGCCGGATCACCAAAGTTGCGACATAGCATTGAGGCAGCACTAGGACCACCCGACGCGCATCGTGCGCCAGTTTGCTAACATGGTTCAAGCAGCAGCCGGTAGCGACGCTGCCGGCGGACCGTGCAAGGCAACAACGGAGCGCGCCTCGTGACCCTCATCGTGTACACCAATACCGCCGGCAATCAGGCCGGACGCGACAACGACCTGTTCCAGATCGACGCGGCCGGCTTCCTGGTCGACATGGGTTGCGTGCTGGTCGATCACTGCAGCCATGCGGTGAACGCCGCGTCGCGCGTCGCGCTGCAGCGGGCCATCCGCCGCATCAAGCCCGGCGACACACTGGTGGTTACGCGCCTCGGTTACCTGGGAAGCAGTATCAGCGACGCTGTTTCGACGCTCGCCACGCTGGCCGCCAAAGGAGCGCACGTCTTCTGCCTCGATGCAGGCAAAACCGATCTTTGCGCGAACGGCGAAGGCTCACCGATCCGCATCCTCCAGCTTGCCGCCGAACTGGAGCGCGATGCCAAACGCGCCCGCGCGCTCGACGCGGCCGCGATCGCCAAGAAGGACGGCATGCATCAGGGACGTCCCGCTTCTTTGTCCGACTCACAGCAGCAACAAGCACTGAAGGCGCTTGCCGCAGGCAGCACCGTGACGGCAATCGCACGGGTGCTCAGCACGTCGCGGCAGACAATCATCCGCCTGCGCGACGCGGCATCGCGCGATTCCGTTGCGGTGCGATCACCGCCGGTGGAGCACTGAGCTGCGTGAGCGGGAAGGCTTCAAGAAGGCTTCGAGAAGGCTTCAAGGAAGGCTTCAATACATTCATCATATGTTTGTGCGCATCGCCAATATGAACGCAACATCCGGAGTGTTTTCAAACGCGGGGCAGCGGACACTGAGGGTCATCGAAACCTGCCTGGAGAAACTCTGAATGGATGCCCTGGCGACGAATATTGAAGCCCGCGTGAACGCCGTCGACTGGCATGCGGTGCAAGAAGAACTGGATGGATTCGGCTGTGCGACGATCGCGAGCCTGCTCACGCCCGCGGAATGTGACGCGTTGAAAGCGCTCTATGCGCGCGACGAGTTGTACAGAAGCCGCGTAGTGATGGCGCGCCACGGTTTTGGGCGCGGAGAGTACAAGTACTACGCTTATCCGCTGCCTGAGATGATCGGCAGCTTACGCAACGTGGTGTATCCGCACTTGGTCCCAATCGCTAATCGATGGAACGAGATCATGCGTATCGACACCCGGTATCCACCGGACCACGCTGCTTTTATCGATCGATGCCACGCGGCCGGCCAGCTTCGCCCCACTCCGTTGATCCTTCAATACGCGCAAGGCGACTACAACTGCCTGCATCAGGACCTGTACGGCGAGCACGTGTTTCCGCTTCAGCTTGCGATTCTGCTGTCGGTACCGGGACGTGACTTTACGGGTGGAGAGTTCGTGATGACCGAGCAACGGCCGCGCATGCAGTCGCGGGCCGAAGTCGTGCCGTTAGCGCAAGGGGACGCTGTGATTTTTGCCGTGCATAACCGGCCGGTGAACGGGACGCGCGGGGCGTATCGCGTGAATCTCAGGCATGGCGTGAGCCGGCTGAGATCGGGGCATCGGCATACGGTTGGCATCATTTTCCACGACGCAACCTGAAACCGCTGCAATCGACTATTCGTTCTCGTCGAAGTAGTGGCCGAAACGGACCTGCTTCGTCTTGATGTAGCGCTCGTTTTCCTCACGCACGGGAATGGCCAGCGCCACCCGTTCACAGACCGGGATATCGTGCTTGAGCAGCGTGTCGAACTTCGTGGGATTGTTGCTCATCAAGCGCACCGAGCGCACGTCGAGCGCACGCAGGATAGCGGCGGCCGAATCGTATTCCCGTGCGTCGTCAGGTAGACCCAGATGCAGGTTGGCATCGACCGTGTCGTAACCCTGCTCTTGCAGTGCATACGCGCGGATCTTGTTCGCCAGCCCGATGCCGCGCCCTTCATGCCCCCGCAAATACAGCAGGATCCCGCGGTTTTCAGCCGCGATATACCGCATGGCGAGGTCCAGTTGCTCGCCGCAATCACAGCGATACGAGCCGAATACATCGCCCGTGACGCACTCGGAATGCAGCCGGCACAGCACGGATTCACCGGCGCTGACATCGCCCATGACAAGCGTCAGATGCTCGGCGCCCGTGCTCTTCACGCGATACACATGCGACTCAAACACGCCGTAACGCGTGGGAATGGTGGCCTTCGCCACGAGTTCGACGCATTCTTCGTGGGCTGCTACGGCAGTGGCTGCCGGTGAATCAGAAACGTTTTTCATGTTCTCTTGTACTGCATAGGAGGGCGTGGGCCGCATGCCGGTATTTAGTCGGACATTTTAATCGGTCACTTTAGCAAGAAGCCCGGAAAAAGCGGGAGCGCCCGGTCCGACATGTTAAAACGCCCGGGAAATATTTGCAGCCCGCAAGCCTGAGTTCGCGGCGGCCGCGTAAAAAGCGGTTCGGAAGCTGTTTGGAAAGGCACACTGAAATCGCCCTAAATTCCCACGACTGATTTCCATATATCTAAAGAAGAACGTATCGCTTCGTCAAAAATTCCGTGATTGGTAAAGTACATGCCTACTTAGGCGCGCCTGTTCGCCTAGGGGCGCCGCTCGTTGTGCGCCCTTTAACCTTCACCGACCTTACATGCCACATCAAAGCCTGACATCCAGCTCATTCTTAGCTCCTGCCCGCACGCTGGTCCGCACCGCGGTTTGCACGCTTGCCGCCTTTGGCGCACTTGCCGGCACGGCCCACGCGGCGGGCAAAACCCTGGTGTTCTGTTCGGAAGGCAGTCCGGCGGGCTTCGATTCCGCGCAGTACACCACCAGCACGGACTTCGACGCCGGCGCGCACGCAGTCTACGACACCCTCGTCGAATTCCAGCGCGGTTCGCTCGACCTGGTGCCGGGCCTGGCCACATCGTGGGACGAGTCGGCCGACGCGAAGACCTTCACGTTCCATCTCCGTCACGGCGTCAAGTTCCAGACCACGCCCTGGTTCAAACCTACGCGCGACTTCAACGCAGACGACGTCGTCTTCACGTTCAAACGCATGATTGACCCGGACAATGCGTTCCAGAAAGCGCATCCGGTCAGCTTCCCGTATCTCAGCGACCTCGGTTACGACAAGAACATTGCATCGGTTGAAAAACTCGACGACTACACGGTGCGCTTCACGCTGCACACGTCGGACGTGGTGTTCGTGCGCAACATAGCGATGGAGTTCGCCTCCATTGTGTCGGCGCAATACGCCGACCAGTTGCTGAAGGCCGGCAAGACGGAGGACCTGAACCAGAAGCCGGTGGGCACGGGGCCGTTCGTGTTCCGCGACTATCAGAAAGACGCAACCATCCGCTACGACGCGCACCCCGACTTCTGGAACAAGAAGGACGTGCATATCGACAAACTGGTGTTTGCCATCACGCCGGACGCCGCCGTGCGCATGCAGAAACTCACGAGCGGAGAATGCCAGATGACCGCTTTCCCGCGCCCCGCCGACATCCAGACGGCGCGCAACAATCCGAAGATCGCGGTGCTGTCGGGCGTAGGTTTCAACGTGGCTTATGTCGGCTACAACACCACCCACAAGCCGCTCGATAACGTGCTGGTGCGCCGCGCGCTGGACATGGCCGTCGACAAACCGGCCATCTTGAAGAGCGTCTACGAGGGGGCTGCGACCGTGGCCTCGAATCCGATGCCGCCCTCGCAATGGTCGTATAACAAGGCGTTGAAAGATGCGCCTTATGATCCCGCGAAGGCCCGCGACCTGCTGAAGCAAGCCGGTTTTCCGAACGGTTTTTCGATCACGTTATGGGCTATGCCAGTACAGCGCGGCTATAACCCCAACGCGCGCCTGATGGCGCAATTGATTCAATCGGATTGGGCGAAGATCGGCGTTAAAGCAAACATCGTCACTTACGAATGGGCCGAATATAACAAGCGCGCTAAGGAAGGCGGCGAGCACGACGCGATCCTTTACGGCTGGATGGGCGACAACGGCGACCCGGACAACTGGCTCGGCACGACCCTCGGCTGCGACGCGGTGCACGGCAGCAACGTGGCGAAGTGGTGCGACAAGCAATTCGACGATCTGATCGGGAAAGCGCGGCTGATCACGGACCAGCCGACCCGCGCCAAGCTGTATGAGCAGGCGCAGGTCGTGTTCAAGGACCAGGTTCCGTACACGCCGATCGCCCACGCCAACGCGTTTCAGTTGATGACGAAGAACGTCAAGGGCTACGAGATCAGCCCGCTGGGCGGTCATCGGTTCGACGGCATCTCGCTCGACTGAGAACGCCGGCTTTAACTACACGAAAGGCGACGGGCTTTGAAAGGCCCGTCGCCGCTTGGCTTCATGCGGGGTGATCGAAGCTGCCGGGGCTCTTGTCGGTTCCACTCCATTGCGGCTTGCGAGCCCGCTCCGCCTGCTGCAAACCGGCCTTCAGGCCCTCTTTGTCGAAATCCTTCGTGTAGACCGGCGTGCCCGGCTGCTGGCGCCAGGAGTCGTCGATACTGCCGTTATCCACCGGATCGAAGCCCATCTCGTCGACGAGTTGCATCACGACGGCCTTGGCATCGGCGTTGTCGCCCGAGACCGGCAATGCCACGCGTCCCGGCGTGCCTTCAGGCTTGCCGAGATCGCGCAAATGCGCCGCGTAAATGTTGTTGAAAGCCTTGATGACCGGACGCCCGATCTGCTGTGCAACCCACGCGCTTTCCATCATGCCGGACTCGATCCCCTCGATACGGCCATCGCGCTCACGCGGATAATAGTTGCCCGTATCGATGAAGACGGTGGTTTCCGGCACGTCTTTGAACAAGCCTGCGGGCAGATTCAGCACTTTCTTTTCAGGGATCGTGACCACGATCACGGCCGCACCGCGTACCACGTCGGTCAGCTCGGCCGGCTTTGCCCCGGTTTCGCCAGCGACTTCGGCCAGCGTATCCGGCCCGCGCGAGTTGCCGATCAGGACCTCGTGCCCCCGTTCGACCCAGCGCAACGCCAGCACGCGGCCGATATTCCCTGCGCCAATGATGCCAATTTTCATACACCCTCCAGTTGATTCAGTTAGCTAAAGCGGGATGCGCGCAACGCCCATGCCCGTCGTGTTTGTTGATCCAGCCTCGATTCCCGGTGTTGGCAGCAGTTTCCGGGTGACGATAAAATGCGAGCCCTTCTGGTATAAACCCTGTCGTATTAACCCTGATAGCCTCACCACATCGGCCCTATTAAATCATTCGATTTTCCATGTTGGGCGCCGCCCGTCATACTTCGTTCACTCCCTGAATCACTTAACCACTTAACACAAGGACGCACGCAATGCCGATCATCAACAGCCAGGTCAAACCGTTCAAAGCCAACGCTTATCACAACGGCGACTTCACCACCGTGACCGAAGCAAGCCTGAAGGGCAAATGGTCCGTCCTGGTGTTCTACCCGGCTGACTTCACGTTCGTTTGCCCGACGGAACTCGGCGATCTGGCCGACCGTTACGCAGAATTCAAGAAGCTGGGCGTGGAAATCTACAGCGTGTCGACCGACACCCACTTCACCCACAAGGCATGGCACGACACGTCGGAAACGATCGCCAAGATCAAGTATCCGATGATTGCCGATCCGACGCTGGTGATCTCGCGCGCCTTCGACGTGTTGATCGAAGAAGAAGGCCTGGCGCTGCGTGGCACGTTCGTGATCAACCCGGAAGGCGAGATCAAGCTGTGCGAAATCCACGACAACGGCATCGGCCGTGACGCCGGCGAACTGCTGCGCAAGGTGCAGGCAGCGCAATACGTGGCCGCTCACCCGGGCGAAGTGTGCCCCGCGAAGTGGACGCCGGGCGCTGAAACGCTGACGCCGTCGCTCGACCTCATCGGCAAGATCTAAGCTTTACATCCCGGTTGTAACAGCAGTGTAGTATCCGGGCCGCTCGCGGCCCGGATGACGCTCGCCTCGCATTCCTCGCTTAAATAACAACCTCAAAAACCCTCGTCACACGGACTCGAATCGCCATGCTGGAAGCCAACCTGAAGACTCAGTTGAAAGCGTATCTGGAAAAGGTCAGCCGGCCGATCGAGATCGTCGCTTCACTCGACAACTCGCCGAAATCCGTTGAGCTGCAAGGCCTGCTGCATGAAATCGCCACGCTGTCGGACCGCATTGCGGTGATCGAGAAGCGCGACGATGCGCAACGCAAGCCGTCGTTTTCCATCGGCGAACCGGGCAAACCCACGGGCATCCGCTTCGCGGGCATTCCGATGGGTCATGAATTCACGTCGCTGGTCCTGGCGCTGCTCCAGACCGGCGGTCATCCGGTCAAACTCGACGACGCGGTGATCGAACAGATCCGCGCGCTCGACGGTGACTATGAGTTTGAAACCTATATCTCGCTGTCGTGCCAGAACTGCCCGGAAGTCGTGCAGGCGCTGAACGTGATGGCGCTGATCAATCCGCGTATCCGCCAGGTCACCATCGATGGCGCGTTGTTCCAGGACGAAGTCGAGCAGCGGCAGATTATGGCCGTGCCGACCGTCTACATGAACGGTGAAGTGTTCGGTCAAGGCCGCACGGGCGTGAAGGAAATCCTCGCGAAGCTCGATAGCAACGCCGGCGCCCGCGCCGCGAAAGAACTCGAAAAGAAAGGCGTATTCGATGTGCTGATCGTCGGCGGCGGACCTGCCGGCGCAGCGGCTGCCATCTACTCGGCGCGCAAGGGCATCTCGACGGGCGTGGCGGCTGAGCGCTTTGGCGGACAGGTGCTGGATACGCTTGCCATCGAAAACTTTGTCTCGGTGAAAGAGACCGAAGGACCGCAGTTCGCCACCGCGCTCGAGCAGCACGTGAAGAGCTATGACGTCGACATCATGGACGTACAGCGTGCCGAAGCGCTCGTGCCGGGCAAGATTCATGAAGTGCGTCTCGCCAACGGCGCGGTGCTGAAAGCGAAGACGATCGTGCTTGCCACGGGTGCTCGCTGGCGCGAAATCAACGTGCCGGGTGAGAAGCAATATCGCAATCACGGCGTGGCGTATTGCCCGCATTGCGATGGCCCGCTGTTCAAGGGCAAGCGTGTTGCGGTGATTGGCGGCGGCAATTCCGGCGTTGAAGCGGCAATCGATCTGGCTGGACTGGTCAGCGCGGTGACGTTGCTGGAATTCGGTTCGGAGTTGCGTGCCGATGCCGTGCTGCAACGCAAGCTGCGCAGCCTCAAGAACGTGACCATCATCACCCAGGCGCAGACCACGGAAGTCACCGGCGACGGCAAGAAGGTCAACGGTCTTATCTACAAGGACCAGAGTTCGGGCGAAGCGAAGCACATCGAGCTCGAAGGCGTGTTCGTCCAGATCGGGCTGGTGCCGAATACGGAATGGCTCAAGGGCACGGTCGAGTTGTCGCGTCACGGCGAGATCGTGGTGGATGCACGGGGCGCGACGTCGGTGCCGGGTGTGTTCGCGGCCGGCGATGTCACCACCGTGCCGTTCAAGCAGATCGTGATCGCGGTCGGTGAAGGCGCCAAAGCGTCGCTCAGCGCGTTCGATTACTTGATCCGGAATTCGGAGACGGAAATGGTCGAGGCCAATGCCGAGGAAGTCGCGGCCTGAAACAATTACGTGAAGCGTTTCACCTTACGAATAGCTGCTTAAGCCTGATCTAGTTGCTGCATTCGAACGCCCGATAATCACCTACCATGTTGATTATCGGGCGTTTTTTCATTTTCGCTCGAGCTTTCATCATGTAAAAAATGCCGCAAATTGGGCGATTTATAAATTGTCTAAAGAATTACCTTGAGCTGCCGTAGATACCGGGGGTGAGACTCTGTTCTCGTATCGAGTTCACACCTGCGGCCATCGGACAGCACTTGCCGATGAACAAATCATCTCGAGGTCATGACGGTATGGGAATTCTCGGAAACACCTTCAGCTCGTTTTTCCGCAGCCACGGGCGGTCACACCCCGGCATGGCGCAAAAGCTCGAACGCGCGCTTCGGCGCGAAGGCGACTTGAAACGCGAACTGACGCAATTGCAGCTCAGGATGTCATCGGTTGAGCCTGGCATCGACGTCAAGATGGACCTGATGAAATTCGATGTCGCGCAGGAAAAAGCCGCGGTCGCGAGTTTGACAGCGGCGTTGCTCAGCGCGCAGGAAGACCTGGAACTCGAGAAGGCAAACCGGTCGGCTGCGGTTCATTTGCTGAAGAAACATGGCGTGATCGATGGTGTTTCTTACGCGAGTTTTACGCGCGAGCAGCGGGTCGAGTTGATCGCCGTGGCAATGGACGAGGTTGCGGGGAAAGAGACGACTATCCGGTGGCGGGCGAGGTCGCCGGCTAACGCGAAGTCGGGTAAAAGCAAGGGGTCGTAAGGGGTGCGCGGCGGTGAGCTTTGCGACCGGGAATCCTGGCTTGCTTGCATTGATGTCTTTGCGGCCGTCTTCCGCATTTAATCTGCGTACGCCTCCTTTAGCTCCGGCAATGCGTCGATGCAAAGGCCATGCGCGCGCATGGTTAGAAGCTCGGCCCATCAAACTCGCAGCTCGGATACCGCTTCTCGACGCCATCCGTCCTCACGACCAATCGCACGAAAATATTCGACGAAGCGTACCGCGCCATGAACCGGTTCAGCACATCGCTGAATAAGGCGACGTCACCTGCCCCCAGAAATCCGCCGGAATGAAGCGACACCTCGATTTCAACTCCACGCTCCAACCGGTTGCGCCCGAGGCGCTGCAAAGTGCGCAAGCGGACATCGTGCACCGCGTCAATGCGGCGCTGGTTTTGTTCATCCCGGGTCCAGTTATAGAGCGACAGCACTTCTCGCAATACCACCGTGTCCAACATTGCTAGTCCATTAGCCGCGAAGTGCGACATCACCTTCCACTGATAGCGCTCTGTTTCAGGAGGATAAGCCGGCACGCTTGGCTTCGTCAGATTGCTTACCTTCTCAATACCGGAGAGCGCCGATATCGGCTCTGTCAAAGCGGCCTCGCGCAGCTCCATGCGTGGCAACGTACCGTTGTTAGCCAGCACACGCGCGGTGATATGGTCGTCCGGAACGCTGCCGGGCACATCCCAAGCAAGACCGCCTAGCGCCAACCACATCTCGCGTGTCCCGGATGGCCCGAGAACATTCCGCGTATGGAAATAGCGTTCGGGTGCTTCATGCCTCAGCATTCCACCACGATGCCGGAACTCCTCGAACGGTACGTAATGGTGCTTCTCAGCTGATCTATGATCAACTGCAATCACGGTCAACGCAGAATAGGGTTCGACGTGCTCACCAACCGCGCGTGGCGTACGTACGCGGTAGTCATGCTCATATGCATCCGTCTGGATTGGCTCGGCATCCAGTTCGAACAGGTTGACCACAGGTGTACAGTGCAGGCGAAAATTGGACGCATCGATCCGCGTGTCAGACGGCAATGGACGGCTGAGTACGATCTCGAACTCGACATGCATTTCGTCCACAGGAACCGTTGCCGAATCAAAGCCGCACAGATCAATGAAGTGAAACTTCTCGGGGAATGTGAAGTATTCGAGCAGACCTTGCTCGCCATCGCATTGCGGGTTTGCATCGGGCCATACACGGGTCTCAGGACCGAAGCCCGACGCCTCAATACGCAAACCTCTTGCCACCTGGCCACGACCGTCGTGAACGGATGGCATACAAACCGTGATCGAACTTACGTCGCGGGTAAGCGCAGCGTAGAGCACCGACGCATCCGCGCGTGCACGGTGCAGGTAAAGGCGAATACACGACAAGTCACCCAGCGCGTGTTGATCAAAGCGTTGCGGTTCAAATACGATACGGACTACGCTCCGACCGTCCGCGCGTGTTGATGTGGAGGCATCGGTTAGTGTTAGCGGTAGAACATGAACCGCTCTCGTCGTGCGGTAGATGCAAGTAGTCTTCGCTGGTCCGACAGGTTTCGAGCGCACTGCAACGCCTGCCGGCACTAAATTCGATCCAACCCTGTCCCTGCGCGGTGCACACTCAAGAATTGCCAGCGAAGGGATCGTGCGTACCATGTGCGGCCAAAGCATGCTGACGATAGGCTCCGTTATTTCCGGCATATCGTCGTCGAGCTTTTCGCGCAAGCGCGCGCTTAAAAAGGCGAAACCCTGGAACAAGCGCTCGACGTTCTCGTCTGGAGCGCCAACATTCGTCAATCCGAGACGACGCGCTGCTTCCGGATGCGCTTGCGCGAACTCCTTGCTCGCCTCGCGGAGATAGCGCATTTCAGCTTCGTAATACTTGAGGGTTTTATTTTCGCTCACGGCTGCAGCTCCAGTGGAAGAGGAGGCAGCATTGCGACCGCTGCTATTTTTGACGAGCCGGCGCCAATCGCAAAGATCCGCTCAGGCATCTTGAAGCCGCGTAGTTTGAGCAGGTCGAGCGGTCCAGCACCCGTTTGAGTACGGAGCACATAATGCAATGGTTCCGCGTTTCCCTGAGTCCAGGTCAATGCCGTACGCGTACTGTCCAGAGGGCTCGTCTCCGCCTTTTCCAGCAAACGCAAGAAGGCCCAGTCCCCGGTGTTCTCAAAGGCGATTCGCGTGCCTGCATCAAACGTCTGCCACGTCAGAATTGCCCGGCCGTTCAAGCCGTTGCCCGGCCATTGCAATGCCTTCCAGGTCTCGCGCTCGTTGAAATACACAATCGGCACGCCATCGATAGTGAGCTCCGTGCGCGTTACGTCCACGGTGGAAAGCGCCATCAGATCGAAGCGATAGCCCGCATCGCCTTGCGCATAAAGCCGTGCGCCGGTAGCGGATAGTTGCGCGAGCGCTTTCAGGAACGCCGGGTCGAATCGAAGCGCTTGTGGCGCAAGTTCGTTCGGCATCCAGCGGTCACCGCTTTGTTGAAGCACGCCGGCCAGCTGCGTCGTTATGAAACGGGCAATCAGACCGGTATCGGGACGTATGTAGCGGCCGAGCTCTGCAAACGATGCATCAGCGGAAGCGTCAGCGAAAGGATAATGCCCGTCGAATGCCGTCTTGAACGGCGTCGCGACACCATTTCGCCAGAGATCGTTAAGGCTTGCAGCGGCTGGGGTCAAGATTGTTTGCCAAGCGGTGTCGAGCGGTCGTGCAAACAGCGCATTGCCGAACCCCGCCCAGTGTGCGCCGAGACTGGCTGCCGTCAAGTTGGCATCGTCGCGAGCTTGCATCAGCTCCGACAACTTACCCTGGAATATGGCCTGCGCCAGTGCTCGGGCCATTGCTTGCGGCTCGGGGCTCGATGCGATTTGTTGCAGTTTCAAGCGCACCGCCGTCACGCGATTGAGGTAATGCGCGAGACTGATATCGTTTGATGCTGCCGCTGTTTTCGTCCCGCTTCGGTTGTCCGCGCTATCGCCCATCAACGCCAGTAATGGTCCGAATGAGGGGTCAAGAGGATTCACCTGCAACGATTGAACCTGCGAGCTTGCATCGCCACCGTGCAAGAGATCTTGAGCCTTGCGCACAAGCGTATCTGATAGCGCTTGTGATTGCCGTCCAGCTTGAGCTTGAAATTGCACTGATTTCATCAGTGCAATCAGAGGCGACTGCTGGGCGTCGGCGAGTCGGGTCAATTGATCGATAGCGCCACTCAGGTTTGTCGACGGCTGCCACTGCACGCTATTGAGAAAACCCTCCCACGCCGCAGCGTAGTCAGCGAAATAGCGCTGGATGAGGCGTTGTTTGATGTTTTCCTGCGAGTCATCGCCGGCGTCTTGCGTCGCATCCTTTTTCCCGGATGTTGCGGCAAGCACCCAATCGCCGCCGGTTTTGCGCTCACGAGAAATCCTGTCAATCGATTCGGCGACGACACCGTCCCAAGCGGCTCGCGTAAAGATGCCCGGTACGCTTTGCACCGTAGCAAACAAGCCGCGCGCATCCGCACCGTTCAGAAGAGTGGTGAGCGTTGCATCGGAATACTTTCCTTTGGCTTCGTCTATCAGGCTCCTGTAAAGAGCGTCGTCAGCGTTCTGCAGGCCGATCTGGTTGACCAGCGCATCGCGAGCGCCCTCGATGGTCGGATCGAGCGAAACGTCATTGATATCTGTCCGCCATTCTGGATGTGCCGGAAGTTGATTCGCGTAGAAGCCAGCGAGGTACGGTGCCTTGTCGAGCCACTCGCCCGGGGGCATGTCGGGCGGCGCGGCCCACGTAACGAGAAGTTGTTGCGTGAGGAACGCTGGATCGGCTCGCTTTGGTTCAGCAAGCATCAGGTAAGCCTTCAGTGCGTTGTAGTAACGCTGCATGGCCTCAGGACCCTGCGGACTGTCGGACCGCAGCTCCGTAAGCGTGACGAGCGTTGATTGCAACGACCGCGCGACCGGCTCTTGTAGGTTGCGCGTGCTCACCGTCCTATACGGCTGCCAGAGCGTAGCGAGGATGGCATCGTTGGAATTCAGGCCCGCGCGCAGGTACCAAGGTGCGCCGTGTTGGCGGCGCTCTTCGAGCATCTCTATGGTTTGCTGGAGCTGCAGTTGCGTACGTATCGCAGCACTGCTGCCCGACGAAGCGGCCAATGCCTGCTTTGCCGTCGCATCCGCCGATCGCACGATGCTCTGATTGCCGATGAAAGAGATCACGAGCGCCACGTACCACGCCATCGTCGCGACGGCGGCCATTGCAGCAATCGCGTTCGGCCAATGGAATCCGATGCGCTTACCGCGTTGAGCGCGTACCGCTGTGGCTAGAAACTGCCACGTTGGCAATACCGACGCGGGTAGCAGCGCAGGTTGATCGGGATCGATGACAAATGACGCCGCATAGGCAGGCGCGAACACCATGCCGGCAAGCGACGCACGACGCCATTTCGATGCAACCAGCGCATCGAATTGCGCGGTGATCCGACTGCTTTGATGGTCCATGTATTGCGAGAGCTGCGCCATGTAGGGAATCCGGCGCGGCTCGAACAACGCAAGCGTTCCGCGGTGGCTGCTGCCGCGCATGATGGTGTACAGATCGGATGAGAAAGTCGAGGGCTCGTTTAGGGTCAGGCCGACAGCCTCGTAGGTGTCGGGGCGGCGGCCGCCGACTTCCACGCTATGGAGCAGGTAGACCGGAGCAGCCCATTTCAGATCGATTGCCTGGGTCGCAAGGGTGCGGGCAAGCTCGGTGTCGGGACGACTGGCATCGGTCGTGCGCATGACGTGCGCTACTGCATCAATAGGATGGCGCCAACGCATTCGGCTGATCTGCTCGCGCCAAGTTTTCGCATCTACGTTCTCAGGCGATGCATGCAGCAAGACCGCATGTTCAGTAAGTACAAAACCGGTCTGACGCAGACCCGGTGCGACTGTTTCGGTTAGCGCGTCTTCGCCGGTGACGAGAAGCCAAGGTTGGCGGTACTTCCAGCGCCAGCCGAATTGCGCATGGAGTTCAGAGCGAAGCTCAGTTAAGCGTGGGTCGTATTTTGACGGCTTGACAAGATCCCCTTCCGTCGATGCGCTCCGGTCTTGGCGACGAAACAGCAAGCCCATTGCGCGATATGCGCCCGCTTCCGACGCACAGACATGGAGCATGAATATCGCAACGAGGACGCCAAGAATCCACAACGACGCGGTCTTCTTTTCCTCGATTCCCTGGATGTGCACCAAGTCGCCCTTTACCCAAACTACCGCGAGCGCGAGAGCTGCTAGGACGATAGCCAGCAGAGCGAAACCCCACACAGCGATAGGCTTTACCTCGGGTGTCGGTGCGACCGCCTCAATTGGCGGGTTTGTCTGCTCGATTTTCATGCGAAGGCTTCTTATGAGCGTAAAGGATCGCTGCCTGTATGGTCTGCGTGCGATTCAAAAGTATTTGTGGACCATCCAGACCTGATTCCGTCGCCGCAGCGACCGAGAGCCAGGGGGCAACCCCACCGGCATGACCGATCGCAAGATCAGGCTCATGTCGTGCATCGGCTCCCGATACGCCTAACATTCCGGCTTGCCTGAATGCGCTTGAGAGGAGCACGTTTTCGTCTCCTTTCATGCCGGTTGTCCACGTGTGCCGAACAGCAGCTGGGGCAGCCTTTCCCCAGCCAACAGCGGCGACAACGCCCTCCGCCAGCCTATCCGGCGCCGCAGCAACGGGACGATGCAAAGTAGCCAGAGGTTCGATAAGAGCCAAGCGCATCCCAGATTTGGCTAGCAAAACCGCGACTCCGCCTTCTGTGCTTTCTGCTGGTGACAGGTCATGCAACTGCGCTGCAATGACCAGCAGGGGCCGGCGCGTTGTTGAGTCGAGCCACGCGTCCGCAATCATCAATCCGTCGCTATCCGATGCAACCTTGCAATCGAACGGCGGTAATCCGCAGGCGGCAATCACCGCGCGTAACTGCTGTAATTGACCCGCTGTCTTGTGGCCGCCGGTTACGACGAGCTGCACGGTTGGCAAGCGACTCGAGCCCATCGCTGCCAGCACGTGCAGCTGCTCCGAAATCGGTATAAGAAGGTGGGCATAGAGCTTGCCATAGGGTGTTACGGGCGCTTGCTGCAGCACCCGAGAAAGCACAGAGTCAACCTGTTCGCTATGCGATCGACCTTCCAGCAGACGTGTATGTCGCACTACCGTGCTACCGTCTTGCAGTGGTTGGGTCCGGAGCATCGGCGGTCCGTCGATGACCGTTCGTGCAAGTCCCTGACCGTCCAGCGGGAATTGATATGCGTAGGCCAGAATCAGAAGTGGCTCCTGTCCGCGTGCAATGAGGACACGACGCCGGTTTTCCCTGTGCTGGTTGTAGTAGAGCGCATGCAGATGTTCCGTCTCATAGACCGCGCGCGTGAAACCGAGAATGAGAGCGAACAGGGCCTGTGGACCTCCGAGGATGCACAGCCAAAACCATAATCCCCGCGCCGGCGTGCCGGTTGACCAGATCAGCAATACCACAACGGCTCCGAACACAGAGCACATAGCCCAGATGAACAACCACGGACGAAGCCTCAGCCCACGTACTGGGTACGGCTTTGGTGGTCCGATGTTTGAGAGGTTGATAGGCATTGGCGGTTAGTTTTTCCCGATTCACCGGTTAAGCGTCGGAAAACGAATCCGTTTGCGACGCGATCAACACGGGATAGGGCTGGCAGTTGCAAAGACACAGATCGTTAGCAAGGGCCATTTCCCTACCACTTGCGTTTTTGCTCGACGACCTTGTGCCCACGCAACTAATCCGCCCGTATGTCTTGCACTGCGGACACCAAACCGGATCGTCTTCGTACGCCGCTTCGCGTCCGTCGAGCAGGTCGTTGCGTCTTGGCGCCTCAACTACACCTTCCACGTTTGTTCGGTCACCATTGCAGATGTATGCGCGTCTTGTCATCGTTTTCTGGTCCTGAGTGCGGTGAGAAGGAGATGTGTCATTTTCCTAGAACGTGCGTTTCTTGAGCGTGTACGCATACAAACCGTATTGCGTATTCGTCTCGGCGTCGAAGTACCCGCCCTGCATGATTCCGTCGTCAGTTTCCTTCCATGACTTGCCCGAGTCGGTGCTGCTCAACGTAAAGTCATGCGGTGCGCCGTCGCGTGTCGCATCAGTCGCGTAGACTAGAAGAACCCCGCGCGTGCCCACGCTCAAACCATCAAGCGTCAACCGTTCATCGAATGTGTGCGATTGCTTGACCTCGGGCTGCTGGTAGCTCAGCCAACTCGATATAGCGCCCGTGCGATGACCCTTGTCAGTTCTGTCATCCCAGTTGCGTGGCGGACCAAGACGCGAAAGTGCATAAAGCGAGTAGATTCCGCTGGCCTCCTGCGACGACTGCAGATCGACCACCGTCTGCTGTGGCAACACCGCATCCTGCTCAAAATCCTGCCAATCCCACGCCAACCGGCAGACCACGCTCGATGTGCGAATCTCACCAAGACTCGTTACGTAGTACGCCACGCGCAACACCCCGTTTGGACCCAGATTCACTGCGTCGAATGTCTTGCGCGGTTGATCGTAGTGGGTCGCCAGCGGCGGCATCTTGATTTCCTGCCAGGACTGGCCGCCGTCGGCTGTGCGCCATATATGCGGCCCCCAGCCGATGGCATAACCGCGCAATGGGTCGAGGAATAGCAATTTTCCGATGTTCTGGTTCTCCGGCCACGTGAGCTGTGTCCATGTCTTGCCGCTGTCGTGCGATCGCCAGAGCTTGGTGATCTGCGGCGACATGCCATCCTTCGGCACGGGCTTTGTATAGTCCATCCAGCCCGTGCTTACGTATAACGTGCTCCAGTCTTTTGAGTACGACCAGGCAGCGTCCTGGCCGCGTTGTTCGAAGGCACGTGTCAGGTTATCGTCAAGCTTGCCCCGCAAAATACGAACAGTAGAACGGCTAAGCCTCTCGCCGGAGTCCTCTGCCCACGGCTCTTCTGCAATCGCCTGTGCCCCGTCATAACCTTTATCCAATCCAACTACGTGGTAGTGAATCTCAGGATCAGCGGTTTTTAAACTTAATACGTCGTTCCCGTGAATACGGAAAGCGCCGCCGCCATACGGCTTGTCGGTTTTAGTGAAGGTCGTCGTGACCGTTTCCCAGCTTGCTGCCATCTTCCGATACCCATAAGTTAGGCCGACAACGGCCGCTAATCCACAAACCAGGACTTTCCAATGCCACGTAGCGTGCATTTCACCTTTCCATCAAGCGGTTCAATGCGCGATCGACCAATTCGCTCGTTTCGGACCGAAATTTATTAGCCGACTCTTCCACCTTATTTAACCCAATACTTGCCATTCCAAACGAACTCTCCTTCGCCTGCCCCCACGTGCGACCATCGCCCCACTCCTGCATGTTCGGTTCCCCAAGGATGTACCACAAGTCTAAAAAACCGAGATCAGCCAAACCTCCCTCAAGGTACGCGAGCGGGTGTGTTTCGAATGCGAAGGATGTGAAAGTCTCGTCATTCAGTTCGAGGCCGAATTGAGGCGGGGACATTCGCACGTTACGATTTCCCTTTTCGCTAGTCATTTTTATCGTGTTTCCAGTCATATTTTGATGAAGTCCGTCTTCCATATGCACCTGGAGTTTCTTTTTTGCGAGGACCAGCCACGCTTGTCCTGAAGGACTTAATTTTGGAAATAACTTCGCCCCATAGGTCGAACAGTAGTAGTACCCGTAGCTGACGTAGTAACCCGGTGGCTTATGTCCACACCCGACATGACGCATCATGAAATTCCCGTGACGCGACCAGTCCGAGTCCGTACTCTCAGCTTCAATGAGCTTCTCCCGTCGATGCAAGAGCGTCGCAAACGTAGCGTGATCCCTGTACGGATCCCAGAACTTCGCCCACGCCTTCACCGCCTCCCACGTACTCGAAACGCTCACCTTCTCAACCGTCTCCCAGTACTCGCCGTGGAGCGGCCGGTAGTAGTACGGACATGTCCCGACAATGGACGCCGCGGCGGCCGGCACCATCTTGTCGCACACGTTTCTCTCAACCAGCGCGCGTTGCTTGTAGTCCGTCGGCGTCATGTAGGACGTCGCTGTGCCCACTACTTTTTCATCTGCTGCCATTCTCAGCGGTCCAGTAATTTGATCAGTACATCTTGAGGAACATGGCTCTTTCCGAGCAACGTCTCACCGTGCTCTCCAGTGATGCCATCGGCGATCAGCTTTCCTTCCGAATACATTTGGTACTTGGTATTCGCAGCCACGATCGGGGTACCCGCCCAACGAACGACAAAAGCCTGGTCGTAATCCCCAGTCGACGTTGGCAACGATGGGATCGCGGAAGACAAGCTTTGTGGACCGACCTTCTGAAATGACGCGGAGCGGATTAGCCGGTCTCCACGCGTTCCGTCTTCAATACCCACATCACGAATCCGCAGATACGAGCCGCCGCATACGAGTAGAATTTCCTCTTTCGCGGTAATGACCACGCGCCCGTTGGCGCTGGTAATGCTCATGCCATCGTGTGCAATGAGATTCATGGCACCGTTCTGCGCCTGCACATCGACTTTGCCATTTGCCGCCAGCGCCTTAATGCCGTTTTGATGAGCGAATATCGAAGCCGCCTTAGTCGCCGCAATCGTAAAATTTCCTCCGACGCTAAAGTCAGCGTTTTTGCCCGCGACGGCAGTCAAATGCTCGCCGCTCGCAAGATGGATACCCTTAGGTGTCACGGCTGCAATACCGTCGGGCGCCGACAGCACAATGACGGCCTTCTGCAAGTCCTTGAAAGCGCTCTCCAGTTGAACCTGCTGGGCCTTAACCTCAGCAAGTTCGGCCGTTGCCCGCTCAGCCGCCGAGCGCAACGCCGATGCTTCGCCCAAGGCGGACTGCAATTGCGCCAACGCAGCCTGCATCTCAAGATGAGGTGCACCCGGGCTCGTTAACCCGTCAGCGGACAGCAATACACCTTTGGCACCGCGCAAGGTTGCCCAACCCTGCGTCGTCGCTTCAAGCCCCTGCCCCCTCTCCTTCTTCTCACGATCGACCAGAAACCCGAGACTTACCGACGTATTCTGAAACACCGTCGCGACCTTGACGCCTTCGTGCCCCTTGAAGTCTTCCAAACGCACGTCGTTACGGCGCAGTGGCGAACGCCATATCGAACGCGTATTCCATCCCTCACGGCCGTAAACAATGTCGGTGCGTTGAAAATCATGTACGGCGCCCACGATTACCGGACGATCAATATCCCCGCCAGTAAAGTCCACCCTTACTTCAGAGCCGGGCAAAAGCGGATCATGCGAACCGCTGGTGAACGACGCCGAAGATCGCAAGAGCCGCAGCGGCGCGCTGCTAAACCCAGGCTTCGTCTCGCGCCAATCGAAGCCATACTTCACCTGATACCGGCCGTGCTCGTCCGGATGCGCATATTCGTCGGCGTAACGTGATTCGATCACTGCCTTCACCGGGCCTGGCATCCAGCGCCAGTGCTTTTGCGGATCGTATTCAGGCCGATATGGCAGGTGCGACGGGATTGCCTCGAACTCGTTCACGAATGCCTTGCCGCGTGCGCCGCGACTCGTCACCGACGTAATCACCAGCCCATACTTCGCATCGGGCAGTTCACGATTGGTCAGTCGCACAACCATTCCCGGTGTCAAGCCAACGACGTTGCTGGTGCCGGCATAGGTTGTCTGGCGCGCAATCTGTTCCTCGCGCCGGAGGTTGGCAACGGCTTCTCCATCGGCCTGCGATTCATGGTGCTCGTTGCTGCGTCGAATCGTGCCGATAACCGAGCGGTCTTCAAAGGCAACGCTCGCTTCAGCCTTAAGCGGATCATCCGGAATGCGGTAGTTGTGTTCCCGTAAGCTGATGGTTTCGGGAACAGAGGTGCGCAAAGTGCGCAGCGTATGGATCGATTCCTGTCCGGTATTCGTCAGCCCTGCCTCACCCAGCAGCGGCACTTCGAGCGCTCGAACATATCCCTTTGCTGAATCGCCGAAGACGATCGTCTCCCGGCGAGCGCCGTTTTGATCGTCCGATTGCTTGAAGTAATAGAAGACACCGTATTTGCGGCACAAGCGCGAGATGAACGCCTCAATGGACTCCTCGTACATCAAGACCTGTTCGAAGACCGGTTCGTTACCTTCAAACTGCCATTCGATATCCCAATGGTTAAAAATTTTGTCGTCGATGATTGACGCGTTGATGATGTCCTTGAGACTTGCGTCAAGGAACACCCGCGAATCTGTGGTCTGGCGCAGTAGCGCGAAACGCGGTTTGATAAATAGCCGATAGGTGGCTTCATCGGCGCTCGATGAAACGTGTTCCCAACTGCCGACTACCCCGTGAAGCGTGCGCAGCCTCTCGACTTCTCGTGCTGACGACGACCAAGCAAAAGAACCTTCCGCGTCGATATGGAAGATGGACCAGCGTCCGATGCACTCGGCGCCGGAAATCGCCATGTTCGGTGAAGTAACAACAATATTGGTCCAGAAGGGCTCGTTGAAGCGCTCGACCAACTCGTATTCAACAATAGACAGCGAGAGCTTCGTACCGGGGATCTCCACGGTATAGCGGTTGGTCGTGACGTGGTTTGGATTGGCAACGGCGTTTCTGACGGTAGGCTGCATTGAATGCGGGTCTCGGATTGTTGGTATCCAACCCGGCGCTAGCGCTTCAATCAGGCTATCGCTCGAATCGGTCTCTCAGTTGGGGGAGAACCATACGTTCGATTGACCGCTCAAATCCACACGAAAACTCTTAAAGTTTCAATTTTTGAAACAATATGCGACTAATTG
>NZ_JNFG01000211.1 GCF_000729995.1 Caballeronia sordidicola
GGGGTGCTAGGGTTCTGGGGTTAGTGGTCGGGGTTGGTGCCGGGGTGCTAGGTTCCAGGGTTAGCGGTCTGGGTTGGTGCCGGGTTGCCAAGTTCCAGGGTTAGCGGTCTGAGTCAATGCCGGGTTGCTGCTTTCGGCGTTAGTGGTCTGCATGAGTTGGCTTTTCTCTTTATCACTATTAGCCACTGTGCGTGGCGGCACGTCATTTCTTTGTCCAAAGCGACAAAGAAACGAAGCAAAGAAAACGCTTTCAGAACGCGGGCTCATAAGTTGACCTAGCGTGCAGTTTCCAAGTTTTTGGCACCCCAAAAGCACGGTGCTCGCCAGAACCACCGATGTGTGAAACCCTCCTTCTCGCGAATTCTTACACGCACACGCTTCGCCCCGTACGCTCTCGGGCAAGCACGAGTGCCAAGGAAACCCGCACGGCCTCACGCGCTTTTAGTGCTTCATCGGTTGGTCGGTTGATTGCTTGATCCGCGCCGCTAGTTTTGTGGGTACGGCCTCACCCATCGTGCGGCCTCGTTTCGAAGAGGGTTGGCGACGTGGTTCGGCATGCGTACAAATTCGGTGGGTGGTTGTCCGCGGATAGCGCGGGGTGCACCTTGGGCAGGTTCAGTCACTGGTGGCGAAGCGTGTGGGTATCCGTGTTCGGAGAAGGAGGGTTTCACACATCCGTCGCTCTTGCGAGCACCGTGCTTTTGGGGTGCCAAAAACTTGGAAACTGCACGCTGGGTCAACTTATGAGCCCTCGTTCTGAAAGCGTTTTCTTTGCTTCGTTTCTTTGTCGCTTTGGACAAAGAAATGACGTGCCGCCACGCACAGTGGCTAAAAGTGATAAAGAGAAAATCCGACTCAAGCAGACCACCAACGCCGAAAGCAGCAACCCGGCAATGACCCAAAACCCCAAACCTCAAACCCCAAAACCCCGTCCACCGGCGCGAGCAAAAAAAAACCCGCCTACGGCGGGTTCCATACTGACAATCGGCTACAACTTACCGCTTGTTCACTGCGTCCTTGAATGCCTTGCCAGCCGTGAACTTGACGGTCTTGGCAGCCGGAATCTTAATGGATTCGCCGGTCTTCGGGTTACGGCCGGTGCGCGCTGCGCGCTTGCCCGAACCGAAGCTTCCGAAGCCAATCAACTGCACGGCGTCACCCTTCGAGACAGCCTTCTTGACCACTTCGAGCAACGTGTCCAGCGTTTCGCCGGTTTGAGCCTTGCTGGCGCCGGTCTGAGCGGCCACGGCGTCGATCAGTTCCTGTTTATTCATTAAGGTTCCTTTATCAGTTTAGGTTGACACGAACAGCGCGAACGCGCCGATTATACGTGCGCGGGCCTTGCAGTCGAGTACTGGCGCGGGTCCAGCCCCCTGGCCCACTATTCCGGCAAACCCTCACACCCCGGTCGCCGGGCCTCCTCCTTACTCGCCTGTTGTTATCATAACGCAGCGCAAACCCAAGCGGGATAAGGGTTTCGAAGATTTACGCATGATCGGACGCTAGCGGAAACCCTTCTCGCGGCCTTTTTCATGCAAGCAATCCTTTCGTACTGTGCATTTCACCCTCCGTTGGTTTTTGCCAACGGTTGTCGGACAATCCGGCGTATCACGCGCTAAGCCTTGCCCCTATTAGCTTTACGGGAATGCAGCGCAGCATCGGAAATACACGGCGACGGTCATATCATCAGTTTGCTTTCAGACCTTTCGAATGACCCATTCCTTTTTCTGCGCAAACGTGCTTGGCGATCGCGCACGCTGGGCCCGGCAGCGACGTTTCACCGTCCTACAGACGGAATTCGACGCCGGTCGGCTGTTTATCGAGACATGGGCCACCTGGCGTGCGGATCCGCAGCGCTGCGAGCGCCTGCATTTCGTGGCGGTCTGGCCACTGACGACCATGGTTCATCCCGATGTATCCACTGAGCAGCCCACGCTTTCCCAAATGCTGATCGATGCGTGGCCTATGCACGTAACCGGGATGCACCGGCTCGAGTTTGAAAACGGGCGCGTGGTGCTGACGCTGGCTATCGGCGAGCTGGAGAGCATGCTGCCAAAAATCTGGCTGCGCGCCGATGCCTTTTATCTGCGGCTATCGCGGGTCGATGCGAAGCTGGCCTATGTCGCCAAAGCGCTGGCTCGCGTCGCCGGGGATCAGGCGACGTTGTGCGCCGAAGCGCATCCGCTCCTTCCCCAAGCGCTCAAAGACGCGGGTTTTATCTGCGATGAAACCCCGGACGGCGGCTATGTAAAAGCGCGCTTCGCCCCACGCTGGCGTGTGCGGCGTCATGAGCCGCCGCTTGCGTTGGCAATAGAAAACGGAAACGCCCCTCCATCAGCAGAGTTTTCGAAGGACGCGGCAGCAGCTTTCCCGTCTCAAACACCACGCCATGCAATCGTCATCGGGGCTGGCCTTGCCGGCTGTGCGATCACAGAACGCCTTGCTTCGCGGGGATGGCGAGTCAGCCTGATCGAGCGGCACGACGATCTCGCCCACGATGCGTCGGGTAACCCCGCCGGCGTCTTCCACCCGATCGTCTGGCGTGACGACAGCATCGCTGCCCGCCTGACACGCGCAGGATTCCTCTATGCGCTGCACCGATGGTCCGAACTCGAACGCCCCGGCCACACCCTCAACCGCAGCGACCGGGGATTGCTGCAAATCGCGGATACCACTGAGGACGCACACGCAATTGCATCCGCGATCAAGCGCTTCGGCTTACCGGCGTCCTATGTAGTAGCCGTCGATGAACACGAAGCCACCCGCCTCGCGGGCCAGCCTGTTGCGCGTCCCGGATGGTTTTTCGCTCACGGCGGCTGGATTTCCCCAGCCGCGATATGCGCCGCGCAATGCGAGGCTGCGGGAGATTTGCTGACCATCCACTTCGGCACGGAAGTCGCGCGTATCGATCGGGAGAACGGCACATGGACTGCCTTTGACACCAGCGGCCGCGCCCTCGCCCAAGCTCCCGTCCTGATTCTTGCCAACGCTGGCGATGCGCAACGCCTCGCCGTGCTCCACGGCCTTCCGACGCGAGGCGTCCGCGGCCAGCTAACGCTCTTGAACTCGAGTCCACTCGATGGCCTGCGGGTACCGATCGTCGGCGATGGCTACGCCGTGCCGCTCGGCGCACACCGAACGCTGACGGGCGCGACCTACGATATTGACGGCATCGATACACAGATCCAGCCCGCCGGTCATACCGAAAACCTGGAACGTGTCGCGATGATGCTACCCGCGCTAGTCGGGTTCGAACCAACGCCCGAAACGCTGGAAGGCCGCGTAGCTTTCCGATCGGTAACAAGCGACCGCATGCCGATGATCGGCGCCCTCGCCGACGAAACTGCCGCTCGTGCCGATGCCGCCCGTCTTTCAGGCGCGTGGCCGCTCGATTTGCCGCGTAGGCCGGGCTTGTACGGCGCGTTTGCTTTCGGATCGCGCGGATTGGTGTGGTCGACGCTCGCAGCCGAGCTGATCGCCGCGCAAGTCGAAGGGGAACCGTGGCCAATCGAACGTGAACTGGCTGAAGCCATCGACCCCGCACGCTTTCTTCTGCGGGCGTTACGACAAGGCGAATTCAGCTAAAAACCCGCCCCGGCAAACTATCCACCGCAGCCTGTGGATAACTCGTCGAATTTCACGCGAATGACCTGTGTACTCGCTGTGGGCGTAAACGGGACAACTTGATCACGCCACGAATCCGGCCAAAGTTGTTCCGGGTTCACCCTCCGGGACCCACACGTTCGCTATCTGCTTATGCGCGCTGCAAGTTTCTGTAAACGTTGATGAAAATGGGGTTATCCACAGAAATCGTGCGGCCTTGTTAACTACTACTACGTATATATAAACAAAACTTGTAAACCTTAAAACACACGTCATCGGCAGCGCTCAAAGTGAAAAATCTGCGTTATTTCAGACAAACCGACGACGAGATCCGACCCTCTAAAAGGTAGATTTTTCCTCATGTCGATGCACTGAAACCTATTGTTACCGCCTGGTTCCAACTGCCGGAGGGATAGAACAGGGGCTGCCGGTAGCTATGGCACAATCCCCGTTCTTTCGTTTGGCCGCCTTGCCGGCTTATCGCTTCAAACCGGGCTCCGCTTCGAGCAACGTGGATTGAAAAAACGCTGTAACCCTGGCCGTGACGGCAACGGACCGACTGTCCAAGCAGCGAATCAGCTGTCAATTGGCCCACGGATCCCGACGGGGTTTGACGCAGTCAGAAGAATCACCGGGCGACGAACCATTCCGGCAACGCGCACTGTTGCCGCGCACTACCTGCCCATTCACTGTTTTTCCGCACTAGCTGCGAAGGAGAAGTCCTCACGATGAAGTCGGCCTTTTCATTCTTACCGGTTTGGCCACTCACACCCGACGCCATTTTTTGGGCCGGCCTTGCACTGGTCGCCGCGGGCCTCTGCGGCGAACTGCTCTGGCGCGCCTGGCGTTTGCCACGAATCACGGGCTACGCTGTCATTGGCCTGATCGCGGGCAACGCGGGCTTTGGTGTGATCGATGTCAGTTCGGCCGGGATCTCGCGGCCCTTGCTCGACGTCGCGCTCGGCCTGCTCCTGTTTGAACTCGGCAGCCGGCTCGACCTGCGCTGGATTCGTCGCAATCCTTACCTGATTTTGTCGAGCATTGCTGAAAGCACGCTCACGTTCGGTTTCGTCCTGATCGCGCTGACGCTGTGCAAAGTGCCGACCATGCCGTCAGTGGTGATTGCCGCCATCGCCATGGCAACATCGCCGGCCATGGTCATTCAACTGCGTACCGAACTACGCGCGGAAGGTCAGGTCACACAACGATTGCTCACGCTGACCGCGCTTAACAGCATGTACGCGGTGATCGTGGAAAAACTCGCGGCCGGCGTACTGCATCAGGAGATCTACGGCAACACGCTTGCGACCATCGTCCAGCCGCTTTATCTGCTGCTCGGTTCGCTCGTGCTGGCGCTGCTCCTCGCGCTGGCCTGCAACCTGCTGTACCGCCGACTGAACACCAACGACGAGCATTCGTTCGTCGCGCTGTTCGGCCTCGTGTTGCTCGCGATCGCGATCGCGCATGTGTTCAAGCTGTCGACCATTCTTGCGTTGCTGGCGGCTGGCATCATCGTGAAGAATTCGAATGAGCGGCCGCAACTTTGGCCGACACATTTCGGCACGGCGGGCTGGTTGCTGACAGTGATCTTGTTCGCGCTGACGCTGACATCGTTCGAATGGCGCGATATTGCGCTAGGCGGTGTGGCCGCGCTGGCGCTGATCGTGGCGCGTTTCATCGGCAAGCTGGCCGGCGTGCTGATCTTCGCGAAACCGAGCGGCCTCAACTGGAAACAGGGCGCGGCGCTCGGGGTCGCGTTGACGCCAATGTCAGCGCTTGCATACCTGCTCGTCGACGATATGTACGTGCTGTATCCCGACTATGACCCAACGCTGCGGGCAATCGTGATGTGCTCTATCGTCGTGCTGCAAATTGTTACGCCGTTCCTCGTGTACCGCAGTTTGTCGGCGATCGGTGAACGCCGCGAGTAACGTTTTAGTCCGTCTTTTTATCGTTTTCATCGGGTCACCGGGCGCTTCATTGAACCTGTCACTTAGCGCTCGAGCGAGCTTGAGTGTGCTTGAACGCATTACCCCGGCTTACCCGGCGCCTTGTGCCGATAACACGCCGGCCGGCGACCCAGGCTTTGTCAATCAAGAGGCACCATGTCACTCGAACCTTTCATCAACTCGGAGCCGTTCACCTTCGGCGTCGAGCTCGAGATCCAGGTCGTCAACACGCACGACTACGACCTGACCAAGGCCGCCTCCGATCTCATGCGGCTCGTCAAGGACGAAAAGATCCCCGGCAACATTACGCCGGAGATCACCGAAAGCATGATCGAGTTGTCCACTGGCATCTGTACGACGCATGAACAGGCCGTAACGGACCTCCGTGCCATCCGCGACACCCTGGTGGCCGCTGCTGACCACCTCAACGTCGGGCTGTGTGGCGGTGGCACGCACGCCTTCCAGCAGTGGAGCGACCGCCAGATCTTCGATACACCGCGCTTTCAGTACCTTTCCGAGCTCTACGGTTACCTTGCGAAGCAGTTCACGGTGTTCGGCCAGCACGTGCATATTGGCTGCCCGGACCCGGACAGCGCGTTGTTCCTGCTGCATTCCATGTCGCGTTTCATTCCGCACTTCATCGCGTTGTCGGCTTCGTCGCCGTACGTGCAGGGAGTGGATACCGGCTTTCATTCCGCCCGCCTCAATTCCGTGTTTGCATTTCCGCTGTCCGGCCGCGCGCCGTTCACGCTCACCTGGGACAGCTTCGAGGAATATTTCTCGAAGATGGTCAGCACCGGCGTGGTCAACAGCATGAAAGACTTCTACTGGGATATCCGGCCGAAGCCGGGTTTCGGGACGATCGAAGTCCGGGTGATGGACACGCCGCTGTCGGTCGATCGCGCGGCTGCGATTGCCTGCTACATCCAGACGCTCGCGCGCTACCTGCTCCTCGACAAGCCCTTGACGCTGAAAGAGGACGACTATCTCGTCTACACGTTCAACCGGTTCGAAGCATGCCGCTTCGGCCTGGAAGGCAGTTGCATCGATCCTCAAACGGGCGAACGCCGCACGATTGCGGAAGACATCCTCGCCACGCTCGACGTGATCGCGCCTCATGGCGACGCGCTGGGTTCCAACGAAGCGCTGCGCCAGGTCGGCGACATCGCCCGCAGCAACATGAACGATGCAACCTGGTTGCGCGGTGTTTTCGATCGCGAGCGTTCGCTGCATGAAGCCGTGCGCCAGCAGTGCCTGCAGTGGCGCGAGTGATGAATCGCCGTTGGCTCCAGCGGTTTTGATCGCTGAAAAAAATAAACCTGCTCCCACGGCAGGTTTTTTTTTCATTATTTTCTTTCAGACTGATGCCGATAACCTGCCTCCAAGGTTTACTGTCATGAGTTCGTATACTTACGTAATAGTAGTTAACAAGCCTCGCACATTTCTGTGGACAACCGATAAAATCTCCGCAAACTCAACAGTTTGGAGTGCGCATAACCTTGGGGCGAAGCCTTGCATCGAACGGGTGAGCGCGGGATAAGACGTGTGCGGTTTCGCACACCCGGGGGTTATCAAGAATCGGCGCACATGGAATAAAGTGGTTATCCACTGCGTTATCCACACTGTTTTGTGAATAACTAAGGTGTACGTTTGGTTCCAGTCGCTTAGAATGTCGGTTTTACCGGTAGGGAGATGCAACGCCGGTGAACAAACGAAGCGCTCGACGGTCTAGAACAGGCGCCACGAAGAAACGTAGATGTCCTTATCCGGACGACGAACTAGCTGCATCGGTTTGATCGCCCGAATTTTGAGACGGTAGTTGATACGAAAGGATTCGCCGGTCGGATACGTCGGCGATTGAGCCAGCAGCGGCTTGGGTAAAACGAGCGGGGTCTGACGTTTTACCGGTTTCAAGACGTTGCCGAACCATCAGATAAGCATCAAGAAAGACGAAGCGAACGACTATGAGCGAAGGCGTATATGGAGAGCAGGCCACGGGGCGGGTGACCCACGGGCTGCTGCGGTTGAGCACGGCGATGCGTAGCCAGGCATGGGAATGGGCTGAGGGTGCGGGCTTGACGCCGACCCAGGGCGAAATTCTCGTGCTGTTGATGCAGCGGCGCGGTCCAATGCGGCTTGGCGAGATCGCACGTGAAACGGCGTTGACCGCCGCGACCACGAGCGATGCCGTCAGCACGCTGGAAGGCAAGGGTCTGGTCGAAAAGCGCCGCGCGCTGGACGACGGGCGCGCGCTGGCTGTACGCCTGACCGCTCGCGGAAAGACGGCAGCCAAGAAGGCGCTGGTATGGCCGGAGTTCTTGTCGAAGGCAGTCGGCACGTTGAAGGTCGACGAGCAGTCGCAGTTGTATCGGAGCCTGCTCAAGACCATTCGACAGCTTGAAGTGGTGCAGCAGATTCCGCCGCATCGCATGTGCCTGAGCTGCACGCACCTCGAAGCAAGCAAGAACCCGAAGAAAACGCCGCATCACTGCGCGTTGCTGAAGATCGACATGGCCGATACCGACCTGCGTCTCGATTGTTCGGTATACGAAGAAGGCGATCTCGCCAAGCAGAAGAAGAACTGGAAGATCTTCGCGCAGGTCGCGTAAGCGTCCCTGCCTGAAGCTTCACGTTCGCTTCGCCGTCCGTGCTTCGCGTCTTGAGCGCGAAGCGCGGCGGTGTCGGTTAGACTTGCCGTGAGGCTTGTCGGTAGACTATTCGAGCCGCGCGCCCGCCCGTTGGCGGCGCGCCGGCTGCTCGACTGCCTTTCCTTTGTGTGCGCCGCCTGATGCCGCGTGCGCTGATCTCAGCTTGCCGGCTTTCCTGGGTGACCGCCGATGAAACGTGAAGTCCTGGCGATACGCCACGTCTATTTCGAAGATCTCGGCAGCCTGGAACTGGTGCTCGGCGATCGCGGCCAACTGGTGCGTTATCTCGATGTGGGCCGCGCCCGCATCGACGCCCCCGATCCGCTCGATACTTCGCTCATGGTCGTCCTCGGCGGCCCGATCGGCGCTTACGATGACGCGCTGTTTCCCCATCTGAATCCATTGCTCGCCATGCTGGAAAAGCGCATTGCGGCGGGGTTGCCGACTATTGGCATCTGCCTGGGTGCGCAGTTGATTGCTCGTGCTCTGGGCTCGAAGGTTTATCCGGCGGCGCAAAAAGAACTCGGTTGGAAGGCGTTGACGCTGACCGAGGCGGGACGAGCTTCCGCTTTGCGGCATTTCGAAGTGGATGGCGAGCCGCTGCCCGTTCTCCATTGGCACGGCGATACCTTCGATCTTCCCGATGGCGCCACGCGGCTGGCATCCACAGATCTTTGCCACAATCAGGCTTTTAGCTGGGGCGATCACGTCCTGGCCTTGCAATGCCATCCGGAAGTCCTGGTCGACCGCTTTGAAACCTGGCTGATTGCGTATCCGGGCGAAGTGGCGGAAAGCGGGACTACCGTGACTGCTTTGCGCGCCGATACCGTCCGGCACGGCCCGGCGCTCGAACGCGCCGCGCGCAAGATGTTTGGCGAATGGCTGGACCGTTTCGAACCAGGCAAATAAAGGTTAGACGAACAGACCGTAACGCAGCATGGATCGGGTAGTAGGGTAGTAGGGAAGTAGCGGCGGGGGCGCGGACGGCATTTCGTTATTGCGTTATTGGCGAGGCAATCGGGTTTGCTGTCAGCACGGAAAAAACCGAAGTGCTATTCTAAAACGCCCCTTTTTCCTTCCATCGGAAACTCCCATGAGCGCTCTGTTTTCGCCTTTCACGCTGCGAGGCGTGACGCTTCCGAACCGCATCGTGGTGTCGCCGATGTGCCAATACTCAGCCGAGCGCGGCGAAGCCACCGCGTGGCACATGATCCACCTCGGACACCTCGCGCTCTCGGGCGCCGGCATGCTCTGCCTCGAAGCAACCTCGGTCGAACCCGATGGCCGCATCACGCCCGGCGACCTTGGCCTCTGGGACGACGCCACTGAAGCCGCGCTTAAAACCGTTATTGACGCGATTCGAAAATATTCGCACATCGCCATCACGATGCAGATCAGTCACGCCGGCCGCAAAGCGTCCAGCGCAGTGCCCTGGGAGGGCGGTCAACTGATCGCGGTTTCGGATGGCGGCTGGTTGCCCTCGGCACCATCGGCGATTCCGCATAAGGAAGGTGAAACGCCTCCGCTAGCGCTCGATGCCGCCGGCCTGATCCGCATACGCGAGGCCTTCGTGGCGACCGCGAAGCGCGCCGCGCGCCTGGGAGTGGATGCACTTGAAGTGCATGGGGCCCACGGTTATCTGCTGCATCAGTTCCTCTCACCGCTTGCCAACCAGCGCACCGATGAATACGGCGGCTCGCTCGAAAACCGCATGCGTTTTCCGTTGGAAGTCTTCGACGCCGTGCGCGCGGCTTTTCCCGCCGATAAACCCGTCGGCCTGCGTGTGTCGGCATCGGATTGGGTTGAGGGCGGCTGGGATCTCGAGCAGACCATCGTCTTCGTGAAGGAGTTGCAGAAACACAAGGTGGACTGGATCGATGTGTCCTCGGGCGGCGTATCGCCGCTGCAGAAAATACCGCTGTCGCCGGGTTATCAACTGCCGTTCGCAAAAGCCATCAAGGAAGCCACCGGCGTGAATACCATGGGCGTGGGTCTTATCACCGACCCGCAGCATGCCGAAGAAATTATTGAGTCGGGCGAGGCGGATCTCGTCGCATTGGCGCGTGCGCTGCTCTACAATCCGCGCTGGCCGTGGCACGCGGCCGCGCAACTGGGTGCGACCGTGGAAGCGCCGCCGCAATACTGGCGCTCGCAGCCGCGCGAACAAAAAGCGTTGTTCGGCGATATCTCGTTCGGTCAGCGCTGAAACTCGCGGCTTGAATTTATGGAGCGGTTGAACTCGTGCGCGCCTAACGTGTACGATGCCGTTGTTCGCCTGCATGGTTTCACCTTCACGCGGGCGACGAAGGACAGTGAATTGCGGCACATGAAGCAACCGAAGCAAACAATGCAGTGAAAGGACAGCAACGCGGCGGCGCCTCGCATTCAGGCCGCCGCGTTTTTTTAAGCCACGTTCCGGTTCGTCACCGTTCGCGTGAAACCGGTTTGGGGCGAAGTTGAAGCGTCTGCCAAGCCAAACCGATTCGTTTTAAAGGATTCGTTCGATGAGTTCACGGAGGGTCGCCGTCCGCCGTTCGGGCATACACGGCAAGGGCGTGTTCGCCGCGATGCCGCTCGCTAAAGGCGAACGGATAATCGAGTACAAGGGCGAACGCATTTCGTGGAAAGAGGCGTTGCGCCGTCATCCGCACAACCCGGACGAGCCGAACCATACGTTCTATTTCGCGCTCGAAAACGGCAAGGTGATCGACGGCAAGGTCGACGGCAACAGCGCACGCTACATCAACCATTCGTGCGCGCCGAATTGCGAAGCCGAAGAGAAGGAAGGGCGCGTGGTCATTCACGCGCTGCGTGCGATCAAGGAAGATGAAGAGCTGTACTACGACTACGGTCTCGTCATCGACGGTCGCATCACGAAGAAGCTCAAGAAGGAATACGAGTGCCGCTGCGGCGCCAAAAAGTGCCGCGGCACCATGTTGGCGCTGAAGAAGAAAAAGTAGGGCTTTCGTAGAGGGAATCAGATAAAAAAAACGCCACGGAAGGTTTCCTCCGTGGCGTTTTTCATGCCGTTTTCAAAGGCATCCGCACGATGAAACGTGCGCCGCCTTCAGGCGCTGGAGCATCTTCGTAATGCACGCTGCCGTGGTGCAGGACCATGATGTCGTGGACGATCGCGAGACCCAGTCCGGCGCCGCCTTCCACGCCGTGACCATCGCCGCGAAAGAAGCGCTTGAAGAGATCTGGCTGCTGATCCAGCGGCACGCCGGGACCGTTGTCTTCCACCACGATCTCGCCCATCCGCCGGCCTGTTTCATCGACGGTCTGCGTCACCGTAACCGTCACGCGCGCGCCTTCGGCCCGTGAGGTGGGTACGTATTTCAGCGCGTTATCGATGAGGTTGCCGATCACCTCGCGCACCAGCACGAGATTGCCGCGCACGATCAGGGGATGTTCGTTATCGGGATCATCGAGACGCTGGAAGCCCATGTCGATACCCACGGCGAGCGCGCGCGGCACCCATTCGGCGCCGGTTTCAAACGCGAGGTTGGCGTAATCGAAGTCGGTGAAACGCGCGGCCTGTTCGCCCGGCTCGGCGCGAGCGAGCGAGAGCAGTTGATTCGACAAGCGCACAGCCCGATCCGCCGATGCCCGCAGCTCCTTGACCGCTTCCAGCACCTTCGCCGGATCCTTCGCGATCGCCGCCTGTTCAGCGTGCAGCTTCACGGCGGTGAGCGGCGTACGCAACTGGTGCGCCGCGTCGGCGATAAATTTGCGCTGTCCGTCCAGCGCCGTTTTCAGGCGGTCGAGCAGGGCGTTCATCGCACTCGTCAGAGGACGGATTTCGATGGGAACGAAGGATTCGTCGACCGGTTCCAGCGACGTGTGGGTCTGCCGGTTGAGGGTATCGGCGAGATCGGTCAGCGGGTTGAGCTGCTGGTTCACCACGCGCCATACGATCACCCAGCCGGCCAAGAGCAGGAGCAGCAGCGGCATCATGATCGCGACCATGAACTCAACCGCTATCCGATACCGCGAGCCTACGCGCTGCGCCACCTCCACAACGATCGGATTGCCGTGCAGCTGGTCGACGCGCACCTGGGCCGCACGCACGCTCACGCCCTGGTAGTACGTCTCGAAGATGTAGGCGTAGTGAATCCGGCGCACGTTCGTGCCGGTCAAGGGCAGATCAGGTTCGCCGGCGATCTCGCTTTCGCCGTCGCTGATCCGGTAGATGAGTTGTTCTACGGGATCGGAAAACATCGCGCGGGCGAGCGGCGGCACCGTCACCGGCGCGTCGACGCCCGCCAGCTGGATTTGCTTGGAGATGGCCGTGGCGAGATCGGCCAGCGAGCGGTCGACCACGTGCTGCGTGTATTGCCACGCAAGCCAATACGCCATCAAGCCGCTCATCAACGCGAGGAGCGACAGCGGCGCGGCAAGGCGGCGCAGCAGCGAGCGCCGCAGGCTGGACGGAACGCGCGAAGACGAGGTTGTCGAGCGCGCCAGATGCAGCCAGTCGGCGCGGTCGAAACGTTCGTCGGGCGTGCGCCGGGGAGGGAATCGCAAGGTGCTGGTTACCGCTTGTCAGGCTGGTTGTGCCATCGACCGACCGCTTACGCGGCGGTCTGCCGGATTTCCTGCAGCAAGTAGCCGAAACCTCGCACCGTCACGATTTCTACGCGGCAGTTTTCGAGTTTCTTGCGAACCCGGTGCACGTAGACTTCAATGGCGGTGTCGCCCAGATCGCCGCCGAAGTGCGTCAGGTGATCCTGCAACTGGGCTTTGCTGACCACACGGCCGTGGCGCAGCAACAGCATTTCGAGCACGGCGAATTCACGCGGCGATAGTTCAAGCGGCTTTTCGTCGTTGAAAATGCGCCGATCCACACCCGACAGGCGCAAGCCGCCAAGCGACACTTCCGGACGCGGCACATCGCCATGCGGGCCGCTGCGGCGCATCACGGCACGAATGCGCGCTTCGAGTTCCGCGGGTTCAAACGGTTTGAGCATGTAATCGTCGGCGCCGCTGTTCAGGCCCTGGACGCGGTCATGCAGTTCGTCGCGTGCGGTCAGGATAATCACTGGCGTATGGCGATTGCCCTGGCGGAAACGCGAAAGCAGCGTCATGCCGTCGATACCCGGCAAACCGAGATCGAGAATCACCAGTTCATGGCGATTTTGCGTGAGCGCCTGCTCCGCGAAAATGCCGTCGTGAACCATATCGACGGTAAAGCCGGCTTGTTCAAGGCTACTTTGAATGCCGCGCGCGATGGGGCGGTCGTCTTCGATCAGAAGGATTCGCATGAAAGTCGCTCTTATACGATGGTTGGGCTCGATTGTGCGTCGCGGTCGCCAGCCGGAATTGCCTACCTTTCTTTGCCGCGGCGCCGTCCGAGTTATATCAGCAATCTTTATACGCCAAACGCTGCACCGCGCCTCGCTGTGCAGCGATTCTCCTGCGGCAGGACATGCCGGAATTCCCCGCTTCGCGGACGCCACCCCGTGGTCGGTTTCCTGCACGTCCGTTCGGCCCCTCCAGCGACAAAGCCGGTCGTTAAAAGGGATGAACGGACTGTCCAAACCGTATGCGCTGCTGATTGTACAGTGTCGGTCTATGCTGCCGATGGACTTGAGCCGTCGGAGCGCTTAGAGCCTTGTGAAAGCTTACGCCACTATTAAATATTTTCTTTCTCGTTGAAAGACTACATTGCCGGAGACTTTCAAATACCCTTGTTTCCGCTTTCGAATAAGTGAGTTCAGACCACTTACAGCTCGCTTATGGCAGATTTTGAATGTCATCGTTTGTAATTCGACTGTTACGCATTTGTCGCGGAATTCCGGTCGGTATGCAAATTTCAGGCGATTCAGGCTATGGAATCGATAAACCTTGCGAGCGTTATATCCCGGTCCGTCAGACCCTTTGCCGTATGCGTCGAGAGCGTGATGTCCACCTGGCTGTACACATTCGACCATTCCGGATGGTGATCCATTTCCTGCGCTTTTATTGCCACGCGGGTCATGAAACCGAACGCCTCGTTGAAATCAGCGAACTTGAAACTTCGGTGGATTGAGCTGCTATCCGCGCTAAGTTGCCAATGCTTTAACTCCGCGAGAAGTTTGGGCAATTCGTCGGTTGTAAGCTTCTTGATCATGTCGGCTCTCCTTGCTCGAGCGGTGGGGGTTTAAGAGCGCTTAGGCGGCGCACGCGATCAAGAGGGATCGGGGGACCAGCGGATCACGCGGTAAGCTTGCGTCTTTCGGCTTTTCACGCAGGATATCCCCATGGTCGACCTTGATCACTTCGATCTCGCGCTGCTCGACGTTCTTCAGCGCTTCGGCCGCGCGACGCATCAACAACTTGGTGAGGAAGTACCTTTGTCGCCATCGCAGATCGGTCGCCGCTTGCAACGCCTCGAGGCGACCGGCGTGATTGATGGTTACCGGGTTGTGCTGCGCCCCGAAAAACTCGGCCTTGGCGTGACCGCTTTCACGAGCCTCAAGCTGAAGCATCACGGCGATACCGTCATCGATCAGTTCCAGCAGCAGATTGAAGCGCTGCCCGAAGTGCTTGAATGCCATGCGACAGTGGGCGACGCCGATTACCTGTTGCGAATCGTCGCGCCGGATTTGAACGCGCTCTCCACATTCGTCATGAAAAAGCTCATGCGAGTTCCCGGCGTAGACAGTGTGCGCTCCAATATTGTGCTGACCACATTCAAGCGCAACGGACCGCTACCGCTGGGACATCTCGCAGCCACTCCGCCGGATTCCGCCGATTAAGCGGGCTCGCTCAGCAGGTCGACATACGCTACCGGCACGAGATCGGCCGCGGACACGCCAAGCTTCGCAAACAATTCCTCTGCTTCTTTTTCGCCGCCGGCTTCGTCATCGTCCTGGCCCAGCAGCACTTCCAGCTCGATGAAATCGCCCAGTCCGTCCACGCGGTCCAGATGAATCCGCGTGCGGCCGACGTTATACACGTGCCGTTCCTTGTTCACGATGCCGCGCGTGTTCAACGCCTGTGCGAGCAGGGCGTGGGTGGCTTCGGGATTCGTTACCGGACTGCGCGAGTAGTACGACACCTTCGGGCCGTCGCGGTCGTCGCGTTGATAGAAAATCAGTTCGGCCGGCGTGTTGTCATCGAATTGACGCAATTTAAGGCGGCCGTTTGGCACATCGTAGAAAAAATCCTGCTGGCGGTAGATCAGCGGCGGTTCGCTGGCTAGCGCGGCTGCGCGCGCCAGAAGCTGGTCGAACTGATGCGCGCGAGCCTTGATTTCGATATTGCGTGCCATGTTGAAATTTCCTGTTCACGTGGGCGCCAGATGCGCGACCCCTCAGACTAACAAAATTAAATGACCGGAAGATTCATCGGCTTCCGGTCATGACGTTCAAAACGGCCGTTCGGGCGACTAGGTCGCCCATTGAGCTTCAATCAGACGTAACGCCGCCGCGATGCTCGGTTCCTCGCGGCGCTCCGCCAACACGATGAACGAAAGCTGCGTAGGCACCGTGACGCCTTCCACGATAGTCAGCGCATGCGCGTGCGCTTCGGCCAGCGCGATGGAATCGCGCACGAGGGTCAGGCCCACGCCCGACTTGACCAGATCGAGCATCGACGGCTCCTGGTCCACTTCGGCTACTTTGACGGGCTGGACACCTAGCGCGTCGAAGATCCGCGTGAGCAAACGGTTATGTGCCGATTCCGGCGGCGTCCAGATCCACGGCAGCCGGGCCAGCGTCACCCAACTGTTGTCCCCGCCTTCAGAGCGGTCCGGCCGGTTCACGCGGTCCTTCCAGCCCGCCGGCGCCAACACGCGATACAGATACGGCTTCAGCTGCACGACATGAAAGCGGTCCGGATCGCGGGGTTCATCGATTACCGGATCGCCGATATAGAACCCCACATCAAGATCGCGCGCCTTGATGCGCTCGAGCACCCAGCCTGACATGCCATGCGGCAACGCGGTTTCAATGCGTGGATACGTCTCCACGAGCGCTCGCAAGAAGCCGCCCAGGCGCAGGAATTCGGGATCGAGAATTGTCCCGATGGTCAGGCGTCCGCTGACCTCGTGACGAAGCGCGGCGGCCACGCGCTGGACGTCGCTGGCGGCCGTCAGGGCTCGCTCGGCGTGCGGCAGGAGGGCTTCACCGTCTCTCGTAAGGATCAGGCCATGCGACGTCCGCGAAAACAACATAATGCCCAGTGTCTCCTGCAGGTTCTTGATCTGCAGGCTGACTGCCGGTTGCGACACGTGCAACAACACGGCCGCGCGCGTGAGATTGCCTTCGCGGGCGACGGTGACAAAAGCGCGGAGAAGAGTCAGGTCCATGCCTGATATTAGCGCAGCTTATAAAGCTGTTGAAGATATCTGATTGGATTGCTGCACTGCGTCCGCAGTAGCTTGTGCATTTGCAATAGAGCGAAAGCCGCATTGAGCGGCTTGGGCAGGACTTGAGCAGGAGACATAGGTGAAACAGGACGCGCGCAAGCTTGAGGGCGAATTTGATTACATCATCGTGGGTGCGGGAACGGCGGGGTGCGTGCTTGCCAACCGGCTAACCGAAGATGCCGATGTGAGCGTACTGCTGCTGGAGGCGGGCGGCAGGGATAACTACCACTGGATTCATGTGCCGGTCGGATACTTGTATTGCATTGGCAATCCGCGCACGGACTGGCTATATAAAACGCAGGCTGAAGCGGGACTCGATGGGCGATCGCTTTCGTATCCGCGAGGTCGCGTGCTGGGCGGTTGTTCGTCGATCAACGGCATGATCTACATGCGCGGCCAGCGCGAGGATTACGACGATTGGGCGCGCATTACCGGCGATCGCGACTGGTCCTGGGATGCGGTGTTGCCGGTGTTCAAGCGCAGTGAAGATCACCATGGCGGTGGGAATCAATGGCACGGTGCCGGGGGCGAATGGCGTGTCGAGAAACAGCGGCTGAAGTGGAAGGTGCTGGAGTCGTTCGTGCAGGCGGCTCAGGAGAGCGGTCTTCCTGCTACTGACGATTTCAATCGTGGCGACAACACGGGTGTTGGTTACTTCGATGTCAACCAGCGCAGCGGGATTCGGTGGAATGCATCGAAGGCATTTTTGCGGCCGGCGATGAAGCGCCCCAATCTCACCATCATCACGGGTGCTCATACGCAGCGGCTGGTGATGGAGGGCAAGCGTTGCGTAGGTGTGGAATATCGTGGTGGCGACGCGGACTATCTGGCCAAGTCGCGATGCGAAGTAATTCTGAGTGCGGGCGCGGTGAATTCGCCGCAATTGCTGGAGTTGTCCGGCATTGGCAACGGCGCGCGGCTGCAGCGGCTGGGCATTGACGTGGTGCAGGACCTGCGGGGAGTTGGCGAGAATTTGCAGGATCATCTACAGCTTAGGATGGCTTACAAAGTGCATGGCGTGCGCACGTTGAACACTATGTCGGCGCATTGGTGGGGTAAGGCGTGGATTGGCTTGCAGTACATGTTGATGCGAAGCGGGCCGATGTCGATGGCGCCGTCGCAGCTGGGGGCGTTTGCGAAGTCCAATCCGGACGACCCGCGCATTACGCGGCCGGATGTGGAGTATCACGTGCAGCCGTTGTCGCTTGACCGGTTTGGCGAGCCCTTGCATTCGTTCAATGCGTTCACGGCTTCGGTGTGTTCGTTGCGGCCGACGTCGCGAGGGAGTGTTCATATCGCGACGCCGGATGCGCGCGATGCGCCTTTGATTGCGCCTAACTATTTGTCGACTGATCGTGATCGTGAGGTTGCGGTCAATGCGTTGCGTTTGACGCGACGCATTGTGAGAGCACCGGCGTTGGCGAAGTATTCACCGGAGGAGATTTTGCCGGGGCCGGCGTTCCAGACGGACGCGGAGCTTGCTATTGCAGCGGGAAAAGTTGGGACGACTATTTTTCATCCGGTGGGGACGTGTCGGATGGGGACGGATAACGATCCGGCCGCTGTTGTCGATGGGCGTTTGCGCGTGATTGGGGTGAGCGGGTTGCGGGTGGTTGATGCATCGGTGATGCCGACGATTACCTCTGGCAACACGAATTCGCCGACGTTGATGATCGCTGAGCGGGCTAGCGAGATGATTCGCGCCGATCGACGGTTTTTGTTTTCG
>NZ_JNFG01000212.1 GCF_000729995.1 Caballeronia sordidicola
CTACAGGGCAGCTTCAGGGCGCCGCACCCGCTGGAACACTGCATTGCACATCGAATCTCGAAATACCCCGACAGCTATAATGGACGTATGACTTTCCACTCACGAAATTTTCATGCGGTTGTGGTTGGCGGCGGACTCGTCGGTAAGACGGCGGCGCTTGCGCTGACGCAATCCGGCCTGCGCACGGCGCTGCTGGCAACGCCCGCTGCGGCTGCGCCCGCCGCCGACAGCTTCGATTCCCGCATTTACGCGCTGTCATCGAGCTCGCAGGCGCTGCTGGAACGGCTTCGCGTCTGGCAGGCGCTCGAGCGCGACAAGCTCGGACCGGTGCTGGACATGCGCGTTTTCGGCGACGCTTTCGCCGAGCTGCATTTCTCCGCGTTCCAGGCCGCAGTGCCGCAATTGGCGTGGATCGTGGAGTCGTCGTTGATTGAACGATCGCTCGATGCCGCGCTGCGTTTCCAGCCGAATCTCACGTGGATCGACTCGCGCGCTCAGGGCCTGACCATCCACGATGACGCCGCCCATCTGACCCTCGCAAACGGCGACACGCTCGAAGCCGACCTTGTAGTCGGCGCGGACGGCGCGCATTCCTGGGTGCGGGCGCAGACGGGCGCGAAAATGCAACGCCGGGATTATCGGCAAACGGGTGTGGTCGCGAACTTCAAGTGCGAAAAGCCGCATGGTGAGACGGCGTATCAATGGTTTCGCGACGGCGAGATCATCGCGTTATTGCCGTTGCCCGGGGACAACGTCTCGCTCGTGTGGTCCGCTAAAACCGAACACGCCGATGCCCTCTTGAAACTCGATCCCGCCCAACTCGCGGCGGAAGTTGAAAAGGCTACGCAAAACATGCTCGGCGCGCTCGAATGCGTGACGCCGGCGCAGGGTTTTCCGCTCGCGCTGCAAACCGTGGACAGGCTGATCGGCCCACGTGTGGCGCTGGTTGGCGACGCCGCACATCTGATTCACCCGCTGGCTGGGCAGGGCATGAACCTGGGTCTGCGCGATGTAGCGGCGCTGGCCGAAACCCTCGCCAACAAGGAAGCATTCCGATCGACCGGCGACCCCGTCTTATTGCGCCGATACGAACGCACCCGTCGCGAGGACATCCAGAAACTGACGCTCGCCTGCGACGGCCTGCAGAAACTCTTCGCCATGCCCGGCACGCTCGCTCGCGGGCTACGCAACACAGGCATGGCGCTCGTGGGTGCACAACCGCTTGTCAAACGCTGGCTTGTGTCCGCGGCGCTTGGTTAAGTCTTGGTTACGAACATCCCACCTACTTCAGATTGACGGAAACTCGAATGAAAATCACTCTTCGCCGCGCCCTGGTCGCTGCTGCCACGCTGGCCGCGGTGTTTGGCATCGGCATCGCGGCACAAGCCGATCAGACCACTGACAAGATCAAGGCCACGCTGCAATCGCGCATCGGTGACGCCGACATCAAAAGCGTGGAGAAGTCGCCGGTTCCGGGGCTATACGAAGTCAACCTCGGCGCGCAGATCGTCTACACGGACGCGACCGGCAACTATCTGCTGATGGGCGATCTCGTCGATACCCGCACGCGCACGAATCTCACCGAAGCGCGTCTGGCGGAAACGAACAAGATCGACTTCGCGAAGCTGCCGTTCGAGAACGCGGTCAAGGTAGTGAAGGGTACGGGCGCGCGCAAGATCGCGGTGTTCTCCGATCCGAATTGCCCGTACTGCAAGCAGTTGGAAACCACGCTCAAGTCCGTCGATAACGTCACTGTCTACACCTTCTTGTACCCGGTCTTGTCGCCGGATTCGTCGGTCAAGTCGAAGTCAATCTGGTGTTCGAAAGATCGTTCGGGCGCGTGGGAAGGCTGGATGCTTGACCACACGGCGCCCACCGCGGCCGCTAGCTGCGATACGACCGCCATCGACAAGAACCTGAAGCTCGGCCAGTCAATGAACGTGACCGGTACGCCGACCGTTTTCCTCGCCGATGGACGCCGTCTGCCCGGCGCGGTGCCGGCAGATCGGCTGGAGAAGGAGTTGTCGGCGGTTCACTGATTGAGTTGACGATAAGTCGACCAATGACGAAGGAGGCGCGCGAAGCGCCTCTTTCGCTTTCATGAACTTCCACTTGCCTGATTCTGCAATGAGCGGTTGAACCGCGAAAAGCCTCGCTAATTTGGCCAAAAAGCCACGCCCGGCGACAAGAACAAAAGGACCTCGACGCATGAACGCCATCCGTTACACCATCGTTCCGAAAAATCCCGCTGCGCATCTGTTCGAAGTGACGTTGACCGTTGCGCAACCCGATCCGTCAGGTCAGCGTTTCGTGCTGCCTGTGTGGATTCCGGGCAGTTACATGATCCGAGAATTTGCCCGCAATATCGTCACGCTGCAGGCGTTCAACGCGGCTGGCCGCAAGCTAGCCATCGATAAAACCGACAAGCACGCGTGGCAAACCGCGCCGCACGATGGTCCGATCACGCTGCGCTACGAGGTCTACGGCTGGGACTTGTCGGTGCGTGCCGCGCATCTCGACGACACCATCGGTTTTTTCAACGGCACGAGCGTGTTCCTCGCGGTGGAAGGGCAGGCGGATGCGCCCTGCATCGTCGATATTCAAAAGCCTGCCGGCACGCAATACGCGAACTGGCGCGTGGCGACGGCATTGCCCGAGGCGCGCGGCACGAAGCGCTATGGCTTCGGCGCGTATGAGGCGCCGGACTACGATGCGCTGATCGATCATCCCGTGACGCTGGGCGAGTTCGCGCTCGGTTCTTTCGATGCCCACGGCGCGAAGCACGACATCGTGATTTCAGGCCGCGTGACCGGTCTCGATATGCACCGCCTGGAAACCGACCTCAAGCGTGTTTGCGAAGCGCAAATTGCGTTGTTCGAGCCGCGTACGAAGAAGGCGCCGGTTGATCGATATGTGTTCATGACGGTCGCCGTCGCCGATGGTTACGGCGGCCTCGAACATCGTGCATCGACGGCGCTGATCTGCAATCGCGCCGATCTCCCTGTTGCCGGGCGCCCGGATGTGACGGACGGCTATCGAACGTATCTGGGTCTTTGCAGCCACGAATATTTCCATACGTGGAACGTGAAGCGGATCAAACCCGCGGCGTTCGCGCCTTACGATTTATCGCAGGAAAATTACACGTCGCTGCTGTGGTTGTTCGAAGGTTTTACGTCGTACTACGACGACCTGATGCTCGTGCGCAGCGGGCTGATCAGCGCGAGCGAGTATTTTTCGCTTCTGGGCAAGACGCTCGGCGGCGTGTTGCGCGGATCGGGGCGGCTCAAGCAGACCGTAGCCGAAAGCTCGTTCGACGCGTGGGTCAAATATTATCGGCAGGACGAAAACGCGGCGAACGCAATTGTCAGTTATTACCAGAAGGGTTCGCTCGTCGCGCTCGCTTTCGACCTGTCGGTTCGCGCGCAAACCGAAGGCAAGAAGTCACTCGACGACGTCATGCGGCTTCTGTGGCAACGCTACGGCCGCGATTTTTATCACGGCAAAGCGCGGGGTATCGAAGAAAGCGAAGTGGAAGCGCTGTTTGCCGAGGCGACCGGCGCCGACTTGAAAAAGCTGTTTCGCGAGGGTGTTCACGGCACGCGCGATCTGCCGCTCGATACTTTGTTCGAGCCCTTTGGCATCACGTTCGCGCCGGATGTCGCGACCAACGGCACCGCGGCGAAACCATCATTTGGCGCGCGCGTTCGCAACGGCACGGATTGCGTGCTCGCGGCCGTGCATGAGAACAGTGCGGCGCAGAAGGCGGGGTTATCGGCGGGTGACGTGCTGGTTGCAATCGACGGCTTGCGCGTAACGGGATCGAATCTCGACACGCTGCTTGCGCGCTATTTGCCCGGCGCGAAGGTGGAAGTGCACGCGTTCCGGCGCGACGAGTTGCGCGTCGCGCAGGTCAAACTCGACCCGCCGGAAGTATCGCGCTATGTGCTTTCCACTGCCGATGGGCGTGGTCCGTCGAAGCAATGGCGCGAACGCTGGCTGAAAGGTTAAGGAAGAAATGCACGGTTAAATTCGGATTGTTCTACTGTTGCAACAATCCTTCACAAGTGCACAGCTTGTTCCCGGCGTCGTAAAAAAGAAGAATACGTCCTGTCAGAGCGCGATCCGTGCTCGAACTCAACTAGACACAGGAATCATCATGACGACCATTCTTCAAATCAATTCCGCAGCCCGCTCGCAAGGCGCCCAATCGACGTTGCTGGCTGACGAAGTGTCGGCGAAGCTGCAGCAAGCGCACCCGGGTGCGAAGCTGGTGGTGCGTAACCTCCTCGCCGACAACCTTTCCCATCTCGACGATGCCACCCTCGGCGCATTCTTTACGCCTGCCGACCAGCGCACTGCCGAACAGAACGCCATCCACGCCAAGAGCGAAGCGCTGATCGCCGAACTGCAAGCGGCTGACGTAGTCGTGATCGCAGCGCCGATGTACAACTTCGGCATTTCGTCGCAATTGAAGGCTTACTTTGACTGGATCGCCCGCGCTGGCATCACGTTCAAGTATGGCGCGAACGGCCCTGAAGGTCTCGTAACGGGCAAGAAGGTGATCGTTGTGTCCGCACGTGGCGGCAAATACAGCGGCACGCCGAACGACTCGCAAACACCGTATCTGAAGTCGTTCCTGGGCTTCCTGGGCATGACCGACGTCAGCTTTATCTTCGCTGAAGGCCTGGCGATGGGCCCGGACGCTGCCGGCGCCGCCTTGGCTACCGCTCGCGACTCGATCGCCGCGCTGTAAGCTTGTGAAGTAGTTTTTTAAAAACCCGCCGTGTCGTGCGACATCGGCGGGTTTTTTTACGCGGGTCTGTCGGCCGGATCAGGCAAACGCCAGTCGATGGTGGCTCGCCCATGTTGTTCCAGATACGTATTCGCCGCCACAAAATGCCCGCAGCCCAGAAAGCCGCGATGCGCTGACAGAGGCGAGGGGTGAGGCGCCTCCAGCACGCAATGCGCTTTTCCAGCCGCCACCGCCGACGCAATCAACCCGCGTTTTGCCTGCGCATGGGCGCCCCAAAGCATGAACACGAGATGTTCGTGCCGAAGGGCCAGTTCGTGAATCAGGGTGTCGGTGCAATGCTCCCAGCCACGTTTGGCGTGACTGCCGGCTTTATCGCGTTCCACCGTCAGCGACGTGTTCAACAGCAGCACGCCTTGCTGCGCCCACGCGTCGAGGCAACCGTGAGCGGGCGCAGTAAAACCAAGGCTGGCGTTGATTTCCTTGAAGATATTTTTCAGCGATGGCGGCGGCCGGACCGGCGCCGGCACCGAAAACGCCAGGCCGTGAGCCTGCGGCGCACCGCGATCTTCGCCGTGATACGGATCCTGTCCGAGGATCACGACCTTCACGTCGCCGGGACGAGTCAGGCGCAAGGCGCGGAAGACATCGGCGGGATACACGGTCTTGCCGGCGGCGCGCTCGGCATCGACGAACGCGCACAACGCCGCGTAATGCGGGCTCTCGACAAAAGCCTTCAGATGTTTGCGCCAGTCCGCCGGCAGTGCGTCGAACTGACCTTCCAGCGAGGTATGCGACTGGGCTTTGGCAGCCTCAGCTTCAAACAGCGACGCCTGACTCATTTCACGCCACCGTTGTGGCCGGGCACTGTGGGCTCGCAGAGATCGTAGCCCCGGCGTGCCTTGCTGGCGTCTTCAGGCTGGAGATAGAGGAACGCGCCCCGCATTTGCGCCGCGAGTGTGTTCAGTGCTTCCTCGTTGCCGGATTTCAGCTCGAGTTCGAGTTCGCTGATCGGTGTAGTGCGGCGCTCGCCGTCCACGTCAGTCACCACCTCGCCCAGATCCAGCGCCGCTTCAATTTTCGCACCGTCAATCTCAACGTCCCAGATCACGCGCGAAAAATCCGTGCGGAACAGGGCGATCAATTCGGGCGCGGCGTCGCTGAGTGCGTTGGCAGCATGCTCGTTGTCGCAGATTTCAAGCAAGGCGGGGATTTCCAGCGCAACGCCTGCAACCGGCAATTCCCACTCGTGCCGATTGTGCAAACCTTCCTGCGATTCACCCGCCGTCTTGTACGTTTGCAGCCACTGATCCGGCGTGCCACGCAGGCGCACCGCACTTTTGGCCTTGGCGAGCGCGCGACCGGGGGTATCGAAGTACACGTTGGTGAGCTGGACCTTGCGGCCTTCCTGACCGGTGCGTTGCGTCAGGTCCTTCGCTATTTCGCCGTGTTTCGATGTCGGCAGCGCCAGTTTGACTTCGCGTTCAATACTCAAAATAAACTCCGTGCAACAGCGTCAGAAGAACATTCGCGCCAGTTCGGTACCGGGGTCGTCGGCGCGCATGAACGCCTCGCCGACCAGGAACGTCTGCACGTCCATGGCACGCAGACGGTCCACATCCACACGGCTCAGAATGCCCGATTCGGTCACCACTATACGGTCTTCGGGAACCATGTCCAGCATGCCGATCGTCGTTTCAATCGATGTCTCGAACGTGCGAAGGTTGCGGTTGTTAACTCCGATCAACGGCGTCTTCAGGGTGAGCGATTGCTCGAGTTCGTCGCGATCGTGAACCTCTACGAGCACCGCTAGCCCGAGCGAGTGCGCGTACGCTTCCAGATCACGCATTTGCAAGGGCTGGAGTGCGGCGGCGATCAACAGAATGCAGTCGGCGCCCATCGCGCGGGCTTCGAGGACCTGATATGGATCGACGATAAAGTCCTTGCGCAGGACCGGCAGGCTGCACGCGGCGCGCGCTTCCTCGAGATACGCAATGCTGCCCTTGAAGAACTGCACGTCGGTCAACACTGACAAACACGCGGCGCCGCCTCGTTCATACGACTTCGCGATATCGGCGGGAACAAAGTTCTCGCGTATTACGCCCTTCGACGGGCTCGCTTTCTTCACTTCCGCAATGATCGCCGGCTTCCCTTCAGCGTGCTTCGCGCGCAATGCGCCGACGAAGTCGCGCGAGTCGCGCGTGCTCGCCTGCAAACGCAGTTCCTCGAGCGATACGCTTTCCTGCGCGATGCGAACTTCGCCACGTTTGACTTCGATGATGCGATCGAGAATGTCACTCATGTCCTGGCCTCATTATTTGGCGAATTGCTGTGTGAAGCGCACGAGTTCATCGACTTTTTCGCGCGCTTGTCCGCTCGCGATCACCTCTTTCGCCAGCGCCATGCCGGCTTGGATCGATTCGACCACGTTGGCCGCGTACAGCGCCGTGCCCGCGTTCAGTGTCACGATTTCGCGCGCGACGCACGGCTTGTTATTCAGCGCGCCGAGCAGCATGGTCTTCGATTCCTGCGCGTCGGCGACCTTCAGCGTCCGGTTCGACACCATCTGCAGGCCGAAATCCTCCGGATGAATCTCATACTCGAGCACTTCACCGTTGCGCAGCTCGCCCACGACCGTCGCCGCACCCAGCGATACCTCGTCCATGCCGTCCTTGCCGTACACCACAAGCACGTGCTTAGCTCCCAGGCGCTGCATCACGCGCACCTGGATGCCGACGAGATCCTCATGGAACACACCCATCAACTGATTGGGTGCGCCGGCCGGGTTGGTCAGCGGACCGAGGATGTTGAAAATCGTCCGCACGCCGAGTTCGCGACGCACTGGCCCGATGTTTTTCATCGCCGGATGATGGTTCGGCGCGAACATGAAACCCATGCCTGTTTCGGCAATGGACAGCGCCACTTGTTCCGGCTGAAGATCGATATTCACGCCCAGCGCCTCAAGCACATCCGCGCTGCCCGATTTACTCGATACCCCGCGACCACCGTGCTTCGCCACCTTCGCGCCGGCGGCCGCCGTAACAAACATGGTGGCCGTCGAGATGTTGAAGGTGTGCGAGCCGTCGCCCCCGGTGCCCACGATATCGACAAGATTCTCGCTATCCGGAACGTTCACGTGATTCGCGAACTCGCGCATCACAGTCGCCGCCGCCGCGATCTCCCCGATCGTTTCCTTCTTCACGCGCAAACCCGTGATGATCGCGGAGGACATCACCGGCGACATCTCGCCGCGCATGATCATGCGCATCAGGTGCAGCATTTCGTCGTGGAAAATCTCGCGATGCTCAATCGTCCGTTGCAACGCTTCCTGGGCCGTAATAGTCATGATTGGATCTCGGTTCACGCGCGAATGCCTTGCGCCGGGCTCTTGACGAAGTTTTCGAGCAGCGCGTGGCCGTGCTCGGAGAGAATTGATTCCGGGTGGAATTGCACGCCCTCGACCGCGAGTTCCTTATGACGCACGCCCATGATTTCGCCGTCGGGCGTCCACGCGGATATTTCCAGGCAATCCGGCAACGATTCGCGTTCGATGGCAAGCGAGTGATAACGCGTCACGCTGAAATGTTTCGGCAGGTCGGAAAACACCCCACGGCAATCGGTTTCGATGGTGCTGACTTTGCCGTGCATGATGGTTTGTGCGCGCACCACGCGTCCACCGAATGCCTCGCCGATGGCCTGATGGCCGAGGCAAACACCCAGAATAGGGATCTTTCCGGAAAATTCACGCAGCACGTCGAGCGTGATGCCGGCGTGTTGCGGATTGCTCGGCCCCGGCGAAAGGCAGATCCGCTCGGGATTCAGCTTCGCGATTTCATCGAGGGTAATTTCGTCGTTGCGGAAAGTCCGCACGTCCTCGCCCAGTTCGCCGAAATACTGGACCAGGTTATAGGTGAACGAATCGTAGTTGTCGATCATCAGCAGCATGGTCTTTCTCCGGATCAGAAGTCGCTATCGAGGCCGTCTTGCACTTGCTCGGCGGCGCGCAGGACTGCTCGCGCCTTGTTCTCCGTCTCCTGCCATTCGGACTCGGGCACCGAATCCGCGACGACACCTGCCGCCGCCTGCACGTACAAATTGCCCTTGTGGATGAGACCGGTGCGGATCGCGATGGCGAGATCCATCTCGCCCGTGAACGACAGATAACCGCAAGCGCCGCCGTACAGTCCGCGTTTCACCGGCTCCAGCTCGTCGATGATTTCCATCGCCCGCACTTTCGGCGCGCCCGACAGCGTGCCGGCGGGGAAGGTGGCGCGCAGCACGTCGAAATTCGTGGTGCCGGGCTTCAGCTTGCCTTCTACCGAACTCACGATGTGCTGGACGTGCGAGTACTTTTCGATCGCGAGCTTGTCCGTCACCACCACCGATCCTGTCTGCGCGATCCGGCCGACGTCGTTACGCGCCAGATCGATCAGCATTACGTGCTCGGCCACTTCCTTCGGGTCATTCAGCAATTCGGTCGCGAGCTCGGCGTCGCGTTCGGGCGTGTTGCCGCGCGGCCGCGTACCGGCGAGCGGGCGAATGGTCACGATCCGCTCTTCGCCACGTTTTTCCTGCCGCACGAGAATTTCCGGCGATGCGCCCACCACATGAAACTCACCGCCGAAGTTGTAGTAATACATATACGGCGATGGATTCAGCGAGCGAAGCGCGCGATACAGCGAGAGCGGGTTATCGCGGAACGGCTTCACGAGCCGCTGGCCAACCTGAACCTGCATCAATTCGCCCGCCGCGATGTATTCCTTCGCCTTACGCACCGCGTTCAGGTAATCGTCCTTCGCAAACTCTCGATACGTCTCGGTGCGCACGCTCGCCGACGTCACCGGCGGCTGCACGGTTGTGCGCAAACGAGCGCGTAGTTCGCGCAGGCGCTGCTTGGCTTTCGTGTAGGCTTCGGCCGTAGTCGGGTCGGCATAGACGATCAGATAAAGCTTGCCGGCAAGGTTATCGATAACCGCCATTTCCTCGGTCAGCAATAACTGGATATCGGGCAAACCAAGATCGTCACGCGGCGCCGTATGCGCCAGCTTCTTTTCGATATAACGCACGGCGTCATAACCGAAATACCCGGCGAGACCGCCGCAAAAGCGCGGTAGTCCCGGACGCTGCGCAATCTTGAAGCGCTTCTGAAATTCTTCGATAAACGTCAGCGGATCAGCTTGGCTCGTCTCAACGACGTTGCCGTCCTTCACCACTTCCGACACGCCGTTCTGCACGCGAATCATCGTGCGGGCCGGCAAGCCGATAAACGAGTAACGCCCAAAGCGCTCGCCACCCACCACCGATTCCAGCAGGAACGAGTTGGCGCCATTGCGCTCGGTTTGAGCCAGCTTGAGATAAAGCGAAAGCGGCGTTTCGAGGTCGGCCAGCGCCTCGGCGATTAGCGGAATGCGGTTGAAACCTTCATTCGCCAGCGATTGGAATTCGAGTTCGGTCATGTTCTGATCCTTTACGTGCCGCTTGTTGGATTTGGCGACATCGAGCACACACTGGGCGCTGCGGACAATTTACCGCACGGCGCGAATCTCGCTCTCGTTTGTGCGTCGCCTGATGCTGCAAACGCTGTCCCAATCGTACCGGCGGTAGCCATTTGCTAAAACGGCACGGCCGCAAAACGAAATTTGGGCGCAACGAATGATGCGGATCAGGCTAGGCATCAAGGTAAAACAAGTCGGCGGGATCGGCGCGCGGCATGCGCAGCGAAACAAAAAACGGTTGCCGAAGACGAGCTTCAGCGACCCTCGGGCGAGGTTAGCGCGACCAGCGACGCCAGGGCCAGGCTCCCCGGTCGATGCTGCTCAGACTCCGTTTTTTGTTCAGAAACATGAGGATTGAACTAGTCAGTCGATGTTGTCGCGCCGGGTGAAGCGGGCGCGGCCATGGTTGCTGCTATTGCCTGTGCGGCACCTAGCAGGGAAGAAACTATACCATCGGATTTCACCAGGTGCACGGGTTTGCCGTGGTTGTAACCGTAAGGCACCGTAAGCGTCGCCATGCCCGCTGCGCGACCCGCGAGCGCGTCATTCTCCGAATCCCCGATGGCCACAGCTTCGCGCGGCAGCACGTCCAGCCGCTCGCAGGCAATCAGCATAGGCGCCGGATCGGGTTTCTTTTGCGGAACGGAGTCGCCGCCGAGCACGACCTTGAAATATTCCGCCAAACCGAATTTGGTCAGCAGCTCAACGGCGAATCGGTGCGGCTTGTTCGTCACGCACGCCAGTGGCAAACCGAGATCCCGCAGCGCTTTCAAGCCTTCCGTGACTTCAGGAAAGAGGGTGGCGCGCTGTCCGTTGATGCGAGCGTACTCGGTCTGATAGATCGCGAGCGCATCCTCGAATTTCGTGGCGGCTTCCAACGCAGAAAATCGCACGGCCAGCACGCTGCGGATCAGGTTCTCCGAACCCTTCCCTATGTAGCCAATGACTTCGTCCCGATCGGTGGCCTTCGTGCCAATCCGCGCCAGCATGCCATTTAGCGCGGCGACGAAATCGTCGGCGGTGTCGATCATTGTCCCGTCGAGATCGATGATCGCCGCGCGCAGTGTCTTGTTCGTGAACGCCGGAAGCTCCGCCGCGAGTTCGCTCATCGTGCCTCTCCGGTATTCACTTTAGCCAGCTCGGCGCGCATTTGGGCGATCACGTCGTGGTAATTATGGTGGCCGAAAATGGCCGATCCAGCCACGAATGTATCCGCGCCCGCTTCCGCGATTTCTCGGATGTTGTCGATCTTGACGCCGCCGTCCACTTCGAGATGAATCTCGCGTCCGGTTCGCTCTTTGTATTCGTCGATACGCCGACGTGCTTCGCGCAGCTTGTTCAGCGCTTCTGGAATGAACGACTGGCCGCCAAACCCCGGATTCACCGACATGATCAGCACCAGGTCGACCTTGTCCATCACGTGGTCCAGATGATTCAGCGACGTTGCCGGATTAAAAACGAGACCGGCCTTGCAGCCGTGATCGCGGATCAGTGAAAGCGTGCGATCGATATGGTCCGAACCTTGCGGATGAAAGCTGATCACATTAGCGCCGGCTTTCGCGAAATCGGGCACGATACGGTCAACCGGGCGCACCATCAGATGCACATCGATAGGCACGTCCGTATGCGGACGCAACGCCTCGCAGACCAAAGGGCCGATTGTCAGGTTCGGGACGTAATGGTTGTCCATCACGTCGAAGTGGATCCAGTCTGCTCCAGCGGCGACTACATTGCGGACCTCTTCGCCGAGAATGGCGAAGTCGGCGGACAAAATACTGGGGGACAGGCGAAATTGCGTCATGACGTCGGCCGGTTGCGAGCGGAAAATGCATTTTACAGCGTGACGACACTTTTGACCGCTGACCGAATGGCCTACGTCCCGTCCAGCAGCCTTCAGCGGGCGTTTCGCGCATTCGACAAAGGCCTCGCAGCCAGTGGCGTTCTGTTGCGGGCACCGGCTGCATCAAGCAGAATGCGTCACCTGACGTTCACGCAAATTCGCGCAACCCGCGCCGGACCCCTGTCCTTAAGGGGGAGGGGTTCGAACCCGCGCAGCACATTTTTGAATTGGAAAAGCGATGAGCCAGTATGAATTCAGCGTAGCTGTCCAGACGCAATATCTGCCTGAACAATCGGATCCGGACGCTCACCAGTTTGCGTTCGCCTACACCTTGACGATCCGCAATACCGGCCAGGTCGCGGCACAACTGATCTCGCGCCACTGGATCATCACCGACAGCGACGACGTGGTTCAGGAAGTAAAGGGCCTTGGCGTGGTGGGGAACCAGCCATTGCTGCCGCCCGGCGAGAAATTCGAGTACACGAGCTGGGCTGTCATTGCGACGCCCGTTGGCACCATGCGCGGCTCGTATTTTTGCGTCGCCGAAGACGGCGAACGTTTCGATGTGCCCATTGCCGAGTTTTCGTTGCACATGCCGCGTACGCTGCACTAAATCGGCAGCGCTGATGCACGTGCGATCATGGCGTTCGAGGCGCTCCTAGCGTCTGTTTTTCTTCTTGCCCGAAGCCGTCCACACGACGATAAAGATCAGCAGAAGCAGCGCCAGGAAAGACTCGAGCGCAAAAATGAGCATTGGGTATTCGTCGAATAGATCAGACATGGCGGTTCTCATCAAGAACGAACATTGTATGCGTTTCACTCGTCCGCTCGCCGGATTGGCGGGATGGGCGGCGTCGATCACAGCAGCAGTTCTGCTCGCTTCGTGCGGTGGCGGCGGCGCGATCAAGTCCGGGAATCTTTCGCCGCCGACCGGTGCGCCGATCATCACGGGACAGCGTGCGGCTAATCGCTTGACTGCCGTGAGCTGGCAGCAGGTGCCTGGGTGGCAGGACGACTCGCTGCTCGGCGCAACAGCCGCGATGCGCCAGAACTGCAGCCGTCTCGCGCAACAGCCCGCGTGGCGCCGGGCGTGCGCGGCGGCGCTGAGGCTCGACGATCTCGACATGAACGCCGCTCGCGAATTCTTCGAAGCGTATTTCACGCCATTCCAGTTGGCCAACACCGACGGCACGCTCGACGGTCTCGTGACCGGTTACTACGAGCCGTTGTTGCGCGGCTCGCGTACGCGTCACGGGCTTTATCAGTATGCGTTGTATCGATGGCCGTATCGGTTCAAACCTGGCACCGCGTTACCAACGCGCGCCCAGCTCGAAAATTCGGGCGTGTTGAACGGCAATGAACTGGTGTGGGTCGACGACCCTATCGAAGCGTTCTTCCTGCAGATCCAGGGCTCGGGACAGGTCGTGATGGAAGACGGGACCACCATGCGTGTCGGGTTTGGGGGGACCAACAACCAGCCATACAAATCGATCGGGCGTGAGTTGTTGGATCGGCGTGAGCTCACACCCGCACAGGCGACGATGCAAGGTATCAAGGCGTGGGCGAAAGCGAATCCGTCGCGTGTCGATGCTTTGCTCGACGTCAATCCGCGCTTCGTGTTCTTCCGCGAGATGCCGGGAACGGAAACGCTGGCGGCTGGCGTGGGAGCCGGGCCGGTAGGCGCGCTGGGTGTTCCGCTTACGCCCGAACGTTCGATCGCCGTCGATCCGTCCTCTATCCCGCTCGGCACGCCGGTTTTCTTGCAGACCACTCGACCGTTGAGCAATGCGCCGATGAATCGGCTGGTGTTCGCCCAGGACACCGGCAGCGCGATCAAGGGCGGCGTGCGTGCGGATTATTTCTGGGGTTTGGGCGACGATGCAGGGGATCTCGCCGGCCGGATGAAGCAGGGCGGCAGGATGTGGCTGTTGCTGCCGAATTCGTGAGCGGGTGGTTTGGATTGGGAGATCGTTGCTGGGGTAGAGCAGCCGTTTGCGTTTAGCGGCTGTTCAGCGGGTTTTGTTTCTCCGCGTGCTTCGTTTTTCTTTATTACGCCGGATCGCGATACGTGCGTTAGATGTGGCGTTCGTCACGTGTTTGTCACGTCTAACGCACGGGGCGGGTTCTGTGGATTCTTTGCAAAACTTCGATCCCACTGATTTCCGATTCCGCTGGTTACACCGGTTACGCCGGTCACGTTCGGCTGGTCGAGATAGCTGATGCCGCCGGGCGAACACGGTCAGCGCCGGCTGAGTTCGAACGCGAGCTCCGACGACAGCGCCCCGCCCAATCGCCACAATCGATCATGCGTAACCGATCGACCGCACAAAAGCGGGCGTGCCGATGCAGGTACCGCTTCAGCCGTAAGCGCCGGATTTGAGCTGGGCTGACACAATCAACTCGCTGCTTTCCGCCGATCGATCACGCGCCGCGCCTTTCCGACTGACCTCTCGATGCCGTTCACACCCAACACCTGAATCACTGCACTGACGCCGATCAAGGCTTTGATGTCGTAAGCGAGTGCGGCTTTGGCCTGATCGAGAACACCCGTATCCGGGGCAGTTTCAGGACAGGGTTCGACATTCAGCGTGAGCACGTCGAGCGGACCTTCCTTCGTCAGCACGATTTGATAATGCGGTGCGAGTGCGTGTTGTTTGAGCAGGAGCTCTTCAATCTGCGTTGGAAATACATTGACGCCGCGCACGATCATCATGTCGTCCGAGCGCCCCGTGATTTTTTCCATCCGACGCATCGTTCGCGCGCTGCCCGGCAAAAGCCGGGTGAGATCACGAGTCCGGTAACGGACGATCGGCAGCGCCTCCTTGGTCAGCGAAGTGAATACGAGTTCGCCCAGTTCGCCATCTGGCAAGACTTCGCCGGTCTCAGGATCGATGATCTCGGGATAAAAATGATCTTCCCAGATCGTCGGCCCATCCTTCGTCTCGACACACTCCGACGCCACCCCCGGCCCCATGACTTCCGATAGTCCGTATATATCGACAGCGTCGATGCCCATCCTCTTTTCGATAGCCGTGCGCATGTCGTTTGTCCACGGCTCCGCACCGAAGATGCCGATACGCAGCGAACAATCGGCAGGATGCACGCCCTGACGCTCGAGTTCGTCGGCGATCGACAGCATGTAGCTGGGCGTCACCATGATGATGTCGGGGCGAAAGTCCTGGATAAGTTGCACTTGCTTTTCAGTCTGGCCGCCGCCGAACGGAATCACGGTCAACCCGGCACGCTCCGCACCGTAGTGAGCGCCGAGGCCACCGGTGAACAGGCCATAACCGTAGCTGACGTGCACTTTGTCTCCACGCCGTGCGCCCGCAGCCCGGATGGAACGCGCGACGAGATTTGCCCAGGTGTCGATGTCCTTCGCCGTGTAACCAACCACGGTTGGTTTGCCCGTCGTCCCCGACGACGCGTGGATTCGCGAAATCTGGTCGTGCGGAACGGCGAACATGCCGTACGGGTAGTTATCGCGGAGATCCTTCTTTGTCGTGAACGGGAACCGCGCCAAGTCGGCCAGGGTTTTCACGTCGTCCGGATGAACGCCTGCTTCGTCGAACTTGCGGCGGTACACCGGCGAGTTTTCATACGCGTGGGCGAGTGACCACTTGAGGCGTTCGAGCTGAAGCGCCATTAGTTCGTCGCGGCTGGCCGTCTCGATCGGGTCCAGCGGAAGCGGGTTGTTCATCGAGTGTCTCCTTCTTGATCGTCAATCAATCGCCCGAATCAAGTTCGTACGGGCGCTATGTTTTGTAGAGTGGGTCAGGATCCGACGGGAACCAGATGGCCTTTTATCTGCGACGACTTGCCCCGGAACATGGCGACCGTTTCGCCTTCGCGGTTCGTGACGCGAATGTCGTAGATGCCGGTTCGTCCCGTCAGTGATTGTTCGACGGCTTCTGCCGACAAGCGGTCTCCGCCCTTCACCGCACGCAGAAATTCAATGGAACAGCCTGCCGCGACCGTATTGATGTTGTGCGAGTTACAGGCGAACGCGAACGTGGAGTCGGCCAACGTGAAAATGAGTCCGCCGTGGCAGATGCCGTGGCCGTTCAGAAAGTCGTTACGGACGTTCATTTGCATGCGCGCGTACCCGGGCCGAACTTCCTTGAGTTCGAGTCCGAGCGCACGGCTGCATGCATCCGCTTTGTACATGGCTTGTGCGGTCGCGTTGGCGAGTTCTTCAGGCGTCATTGCTGCGTTCTCCCGGAGTTTTCTGATCGAATTTCAGAGACCGTCGAAGCGGGGCGCGCGTTTTTCCTTGAAGGCGGCGACACCCTCGACGTAGTCGTGCGAGTCACCCAGTTCGCGTTGAACGTCGCGCTCCAGATCCAGTTGCTGATCGAGCGTATTGTTCGCGGCGGCACGGATAGCGTGCTTGATTGCAGCGATGGCCTTCGCGGGCTGCTGCGCGAGCTGCGTGGCAAGCTTGAGCGACGCACTCGGCAATTGCTCGTCGTCGACCACCTTCCAGACCAGTCCCCACGCTTCAGCTTGTTCGGCGCCCAGCTTGTCGCCGGTCAACGCGAGGCCCAGCGCCCGTGCTTCACCAACGCGCCGCGGCAAGAGCCACGTGCCGCCGGAATCCGGTAACAAACCAATTTTCACAAAAGCCTGGACGAAACTTGCTGAACGCGCCGCGACTATCAGGTCGCATGCCATGGCGAGATTCGCTCCGGCACCGGCGGCGATACCGTTGACGGCGGCGATCACGGGCAACGGCAACGCCTGCAGGCGGCGCACGAGGGGGTTGAAATGCTGGTCGATCAGCGCGCCCAGGTTGGTCATCGCCCCGGGTGTGAAGTCAAGATCCGCGAGATCTTGGCCGGCGCAAAAACCGCGGCCCGCCCCCGTGATCACCAATGCTCGGGCGTTACTTCCTTCGACCTGATCGAGCGCTTCGCTCAATTCCTCATGCATCGTCCTCGTGAAGCTGTTCAGCTTATCGGGACGATTGAGCGTCAGCGTGGCGACACGCGTGCCGTCGTCGATACTGATGACGATTGAATTGCCGTTGCCGGACATGGTGTCTCCTTGCTGGCTAAGTTGTGCAAATACGCATGCCTTCGATACTAGCCGTGCCCAACGCCGCTTTCCATTAGGCCGAATGGCCTATGCCTTCACGCGGCGTTGCGGGGCGGGTACCTATGCCGATTGGCCGACTGTTGCCGGCGCGGTCTTGGGTGCAACATGCACTCTGCTTTGAACAACGCGGAAGCGGTTCGCGACGAACGCTGCGTCCGACAACGCCGAGTTTGCTGCGGGATTGGCGCCGGTGCCGTGGAAGTCGGAATACGCCGCAGTCTGGTTGACGAACACGCCGCCGGTCAGATTAATCGAGAGCGCGACGCCACCGCGAATCGCTGCGTCGTAGGCTGCGTCGACCACTGCATCGTCTGTGCTGTACACAGAGAACGTGAGGGCACCGTGTTCCGCCGCAATCGATCCCGCCAAATCGAGAGACTGCGCTGTCGAGTCCGTCGCAATCACAAACGAGATTGGGCCAAACCATTCCTGCGTGAATTTTGCGGCGTCGGTGCGAACGTCCATTTTCAACATGAGGGGAGAGCGCACGTGGGCATCAGGGAACGCGGGGTGAGCAAGCGATTGGCTGTCCGTGAGCACTTCGCCCAGTTGCCGGGCGTCGGCAATGCGCGCCATCACGCCATCATTCTGAATGGCACCCGTCAATTCGACTGCGCGGGCCGGATCGGAGACCAGCTTTTCGACGGCAGCTGCGAGCGCCTTCGCGACGTCGTCGAAGCTCATGTGGCCTTCGCCGGTATGGATGCCGTCGCGTGGCACGTAGATGTTTTGCGGCGCCGTACACATTTGGCCGGAGTACAACGCCAGCGAGAATGCGATATTGCTGGCAACGGCTTTGAGGTTGTCGACGGAATCGATCACGATCTGGTTCACGCCGGCCTTCTCCGTGTAGACCTGCGCCTGGTGCGCATGGCGTTCGAGCCAGTTGCCGTTTTGCGTGCTGCCGGTGAAATCAATCAGCTTGATTTCGGGACGCAGCGCAAGATCCTGAACGATGGCGCCATCGTTCGCTTCGGTCGCAAGCAACGTGACCACGTTCGGGTCGAATCCGGCTTCGCGCAAAACGTCGCGAGCGATGCGTACCGTAATTGCCAGCGGCAGGATGGCACCAGGATGTGGTTTGACGATAACCGTGTTACCCGTGGCCAGGTCGGCGAACATCCCCGGATAGCCGTTCCAGGTAGGGAATGTGCAGCAACCGAGCACAAGACCCGTGCCACGCGGCACGACGGTGAAACGCTTGTGCATCGCGAGCGGGGGATTCTTGCCTTGGGGCTTTTCCCAATAAGCTTCGGCGGGAATTCGACGAAGCTCGTCCCACGCGTAGGCCACCGCTTCCAGCGCGCGATCCTGCGCATGCGGACCGCCTGCCTGAAAGGCCATCATGAAAGCTTGCCCGGTCGTGTGCATGACGCTGTATCCGATCTCGAAACTCGCCTTGTTCAGCCGGGTCAGTATTTCGAGGCTTACACCCGCCCACGCGTCGGGACCGGCCGCGCGCCACTGACTTTGAGCCGCCCCGGATGCAGCCAGCAGTGCGTCGACGTTCGCTTTCGGATAGCGAATTCCGAGCGCGAGCCCAAAGGGCGAACGCTCATTGCCGACCGTCTCGCCGGTTGTCGGTTGATCCAGATCGAACGTCTGGTTGAGGTGTGCTTTGAAGGCCGCCTCGCCGTCCGAACTAGCCGTTTCACCGTACACTTTGGGACTAGGCATTTCGGGAAACGGGCTCCAGTAACCACGTGTTGCAATGGCGGCAAGCGCTTGATTAAGCGTCGCTTCGTGCTTCGTGAATAGCGGATGTGTCATGGCGGCAAGGGATGAGTAACGGTAATGGACGCTCGGTTAATTAATTGACCGACCGGTTGGTTTGCGAATGTTAGCATTTTCGAGACGCGTGCGCGAAGCGTTTTTGCGCGAGTTCACATAGGAGGAATGAATGGCTTACGAGAATCTATTGACCGAAGTCCGCGGACGAGTCGGCCTGATTACGCTGAACCGGCCCAAGGCGCTCAATGCGTTAAACGATGCGCTGATGGATGAGCTCGGCGTCGTACTCAAGCAGTTCGATGCCGACGAGAACATCGGCGCGATTGTATTGACCGGCAGCGAAAAAGCGTTCGCTGCTGGGGCAGACATCGGCATGATGGCCGGCTATTCCTATATGGACACGTTCAAGGGCGACTACATCACGCGCAACTGGGAAACGATCCGCACTATTCGCAAGCCGATCATTGCTGCGGTGTCAGGCTTCGCGCTTGGGGGCGGCTGTGAGCTAGCCATGATGTGCGACATCATCATTGCCGCCGATACCGCAAAGTTTGGTCAACCGGAAATCAAGCTTGGCGTGATCCCGGGTGCCGGCGGCACGCAGCGCCTGCCGCGCGCAGTGTCGAAGGCGAAGGCGATGGACATGTGTCTGACGGCACGCATGATGGGCGCCGAGGAGGCAGAGCGCGCAGGCCTGGTATCTCGCGTTGTGCCCGCGGCAAGCTTGTTGGACGAAGCATTGGACGCGGCATCGATAATCGCGAGCTTCTCGCTGCCGGCGGTAATGATGGCGAAGGAGTCCATTAATCGCGCATATGAATCGACGTTGGCAGAAGGAGTTCACTTCGAGCGTCGCATGTTCCATTCGCTCTTCGCCACCGAAGATCAGAAGGAAGGAATGGCCGCATTTGTCGAGAAGCGGAAACCGGTTTTTAAGCACCGTTGAAATTCTTTTCGCGAACCCCTTGCGCGAGTGAGAAACGGGCACTAGAATTCCGTTCCTTCGCTTCACGAAGAGGCGAAGGGAA
>NZ_JNFG01000213.1 GCF_000729995.1 Caballeronia sordidicola
ATTAGCCACTGTGCGTGGCGGCACGTCATTTCTTTGTCCAAAGCGACAAAGAAACGAAGCAAAGAAAGCGCTTTCAGAACGAGGGCTCGTAAGTTGACCTAGCGTGCAGTTTCCAAGTTTTTGGCACCCCAAAAGCACGGTGCTCGCCAGAACCACCGATGTTTGAACCCCTCCTTCTCGCGAATTCTTACACGCACACGCTTCGCCCCGTACGCTCTCGGGCAAGCACCATTGCCAAGAAATTCGCACGGCATCACGCGCTTTTTGCGGCTCCATTTTTTGTTGGTTGGTTGATTAGTCAGCGCTGCCATCTTCGTGGAAAACAGCCTACTCCTTGAGTTTCTGACAGATCGGCTGCGTGGTCTGCCCGGATGTATCCTGGGACCGCATCACGGCCGGACGCATATTGATTGCTTTAATTTCTGGTAGGCGTTTGCATGGCCAGCGCGCAATTTTCTCCGGCTACGGCCTCACACATTTTGGCAAGCTCGCTTCGTGGTGGGTTGCCGACGTGGTTCGGCATGCGTACAAATTTGGAGGATGGTTTTCCGCGGATAGCGCGGGGTGTTCCTTGGGCAGGTTCAGTCACTGGTGGCGAAGCGTGTGGGTATCCGTGTTCGGAGAAAGAGGGGTTCACACATCCGTCGCTCTTGCGAGCACCGTGCTTTTGGGGTGCCAAAAACGCGGAGACTGCACGCTAGGTCAACTTATGAGCCCTCGTTCTGAAAGCGTTTTCTTTGCTTCGTTTCTTTGTCGCTTTGGACAAAGAAATGACGGGCGGATTCAACTGGTCGATGCAACACCTCTGTTCCAATACGGAAATCGGAGGATGAGGCTATGAAACGACAAGCAAAACCGTGGTTGACGTCGACCCAGAAGGGGGAGATTTGGAAGCGCTGGCGCGCAGCGGAGTCTGTCAGCGAGATTAGTCGGGCGCTGGAGCGTGAAGTGGGCTCGGTGCATCGGATGCTTGCTAAGCGCGGTGGGATCGCACCGCCGCCAAGAAAGCGCTCGCCACGTGCACTGACGCCCGAGGAGCGCGAAGCGATCTCGCGTGGGCTGAGCGCAAACTGGTCTTCAAACCGCATTGCAGCGAGCCTGAACCGAGCGCCATCGACGATCAGCCGGGAGATCGAACGCAACGGCGGCCCGATAAAGTACCGCGCCCAACAGGCCGACGCCAATGCCTGGAAGAGCGCGCTACGGCCCAAAGCGTGTGCCCTTTCAAACCGGGCGCGACTACGCATGCTCGTGGCGAGTAAGCTCAAACAACAATGGGCACCTGCGCAGATATCGGGCTGGCTCAAACGGCAGTTCCCAGTCAATAAGCTCATGCAACTATCACACGAAACGATCTACCGAAGCCTGTATGTACAAGCCCGGGGCGTCCTTAAAAAAGAGCTGA
>NZ_JNFG01000214.1 GCF_000729995.1 Caballeronia sordidicola
CCCCTAACCCCGCCCGCAGGCGGGGAAGTCCTTGCCGCCGGACGGGCTCGGTGGCTGGCATCGAACAGCTATGCCAGCCACATGCCCTTGAGCGTCAATGGTCAGATGGGCGCGTCAATGGTTCGCTGCGCCGGACGTTCCGTCCGCCATTGACCCGCCCATCTGACCATGAAAGGTGAATGCAACTGACGAAAAAAAGCCCGCGTCTCAGGGAGATCGCGGGCATTGTGTTGTGGTGGCAAGGCTGTCGCCTACGCTTCGGAAATTGCAGCATCAAGTACTGCTGGCGTGATGTCCATCAGCTCCAATCTACGACAGATCTCTGCATAGTCTGGGTCGACCCTCATACTCGTGAGTCCCCTGTCCTGCAACTCATGGAAAGCCTGATACCCGCTGTCCCGTCGCTGGATTAGCAGCCCTTCTGCATTGCGAGAAACGACTACCACACCGCCGACTGCTGAGGTACGGTAGAAGATTCCGTAGATCTCATCCGTCAGTGGGAATCGCCCTTCGGAAGGTTCAAAGAAGCAGTAATATCGCTGCAGTGCGAGTAGCCAGGGGGTGTCGGTCGGCGCTTGCAGCATACAGATTCGGCTGAGTGCGCCTCCTGAAACGCGAAACCCTTTTGACTCGAGTGCACGACAGCGCTCCGCAAGCTCGAGCGCGTCGCGTCTGCTCTCGGCAGGATCGCTGTGCGAGTAATGCTCGATCTGCCTGCCCTTCCAGAACACGTACCCTTGATGATCACGAGTCAGATGCACTATGCCGTGAAACCAGTGACGCGTGGTTGCATACGCTCCCGAAATTACCGAGCTATGGAGCTTTTCGAAAAGATCCCTGCCCGCCTCGTTCAACGCACCGTTTACCGCCTGTTCGACGAGTTTGAGGTCTCTCGCCTCCAACGTGTCGCCATCGCGGGTTCGCTGAAGAATCTCGATTGCTTTGTCTGCAACTTCAACCTGTACGCTTCCCATCATTCGATCTCCTGAAAGTAAGTCCGCGGCTGCGGACAATGAACTGAGCCCAGGAGATGTGAGGACAAAAAAAACCGCGCTTCGAAAGGAAGCGCGGTTCGTGGTTTGCAATCGCTAGGTTCTGTCACTCTCGGCTGCATCGGTAAGATCCGACCATTCCTTCGCAAGATGTGCGATCGGATCATCTGGCTCGTCGACCATCTCACCATCCGCGACGCGAATCAGCAAATGTCCCTCGCCGGGCATTGCGCCCGGGTCGTACTCCATGCGACACCCTGCCGCGGCGAGCTCCTGCGCGATTGCTTCCCGGCGATCGATCGCATCGACTCGTGATGCGGTGGCTTTTGATGGATGAGGTGCAGCGTCCGCCGCTCTCCTGGCAACCAGGGTAGCGGTGCTGCGCACGAAATGGTGCGAATCATCTAACAGCGCGCGCTGTGCATCGGCGTTGCAACGCGTGAAGAGCAGATCTGCGACAAGGGCGCGGGCGCCCCAATCCAGACCATGGAGATGCGCTGGCGAGATCTCGGGTAACAGTGCCAAGTGCCTTACTTCCATTTCACGCAGGTCGTACAACTTCCCGACGAACTCCGCTGGCATGCTGCCCTTTCTAGGGTATCGGTCGCGCAGCGCCTGGGACGAAAGCACTACGTCTGAGTTCAACCCTCCGTCGACCGAACCTGCTATTACAATCGCTACCCCGCTCGCCCGAATGTTCGTTTCGCTGCTCATTGAGAAATGTCCTTGTGTAAGCCAGTGCTACCGGGCGATGAACTAAGCACAAGGAATGTCGCGACAAAGAAAAGTCGCGTTGAGTTTTTTGTGGCGGCGCATATCCGAACGCCATGTATATGATTGCGCTCACGCACGCTGGATGAACCTGTCTGGTATGGCGGAAAGGCTGGCGACCGGAGCGCTTCTACGGAGAAAAACAGATATGCTTGAAGGTGTAATGTGGTTGTTCATCAACCTCGTGCTTCCAGTCATCGCACCCATTTTGGGTATGTGGCTGGAAATCGTGTCCGCGCGTAACATTCGGGACGACGCTGAGAGGTTGGACGCGCTCAGAAGACGCCGGATCGTCATGCTGTTCAAGGACGGGCAGCTTGGATGGGTCGGCCTGCTGATGTGCTTTGCGGCCGTCTCCGATACGCTCGACGGCATCAGAAAGCACGGACTGCCCAACTGGGCGCCAGTGGTTTTCGTTGCGTTGCTCGGACTGGTTTACACGAGCGGGTATTTCGCGACGAAAGGTGCGGTGGATACGGCTGACGCGCTGGACGGCTTTGCCTGGCGGACTTTCGCCAAGGACTATCCGACCGCGTTTTATACTATAATATTCACTGTGTTTTCTGCCGCATTATTTGGTTACGTCCACTTCTGGGCTCAATGAGGATCCGACTATGACTACCATCGCACATCGCCTTTTCCCTCGCGCGCATGGCAAGGAAGCCATGTTGTCGCTGTCCGCAGTCATTGCCGGCGCCGTCGGGTCCATAGCAACGATCGTCTTGATCGTAGGCGACGTCCTGAAGCTCTGGCACTAAACCCGCCTCGCAGCCCCTATGGGTTGCTAAGCCAAGCTATACCAAAAAGCCGCCCCATGCACGGGGTGGCTTTTTTTTGTCGCACACCTCGATACCGCGCTGACAAAGCCATTTGGGGTGCCTTCAGGATCCGGACGAAAACGTACGTCAGCCGCTCGTAAAGCCTTACTGGGGAAAGATCAGACCTTCCACAGAAACAGAAACCATGACGCCAACACGTGCGAAGTTAAGTCTTTGATTTTATTGATTGTGCACCGCAGCCGTCGTAAGAAAAAATCCGAATCCTGAAGTCATCCCTGCAGCAACACCCTTTTTCTTCGAGCCGCGACGTTCGAAACAAGCCGAGAACACTTTGCGCCCTGCGTTTCGCCAGGCCAATGATAGACACGCTGCGCATCGCCTATACTGTATATCCATACAGCTTTTGTGATGCAGAATCATGTCGCTCAAAATCGAGGATTTCGAGCCCGTCTCCAATGGAGACCTGCGTGATCTATGGCGGATTTGCCGCGATCCAGCCCTTCGTCGGCTAATCCTAGAGGTGGTGCGCTACCGGCGCGTCATAGACAGAGCGCATGCTGAGGCGCTGGAAATTCATTACGGCCTGGGAGCAAATAACCAGGGGAAAATTGTTGGTGTTGCGAAGTCGCTATTAGCTCGCCTACAAGACGAGCACGTCCGACTCGGATCACAAGGTGGCATCATGATCAAATTGCCGACGGACGGTCAATATGCCGGTAAGCGTTGGTGAACCAAGGATGTGCCGCACAACCGTAGCTCTACAGGAGCGATTCGTTCACCTCAGACTTCGGTTTCGGGCGCCGCGGTGGAATCGGCGCAGGCGCGGCGGCCATCTCGTTAGCGGGAAACAGGTTTAGGAACGAACGTGCCTCGTCCGTTGTGCGACAACCAAGCCAGTCTTGGTATTGCTCAGGCCGCAGGATGATCACCGATCGCTTCTCGGCCCCCGGCTTATGAAAGCGCCGCATGAGCTCATGGTTCTCGGCATTGACGGTAAGCATCGAAAACGACAACGAAGGGCCGTCTGGATCGTTCCAAGCGCGCCACAGGCCGGCAAGAGCGAGTGGCTGGCCAGAGCCCAAGCCGATCCGCCAGCGCACCGGCGATCCGGTCTCATAGTTCGGCTCGTAAAAACTGCGACACGGGATCAGGCAGAGCTGGAGGTTCTTCCATGCTCCGCTGAAGCTGCGCTTCTCCCCGATCGACTCAGCGCGTGCATTCATCGTGTCGAAAAGCTTCACACCCTTGGGAATGTGCTTGCGCGGCACAATGCCGAAGGTGGCAGGATTGGTCAGCCGCTCACCGCCGTCCATGCGCAGGATGGGCGCCGCGTAGTCTTTCCACGTCTCAGGTGGATAATCAAAGGTCGGACGCGGAAATTCGCTGAATGCCTCGAAATCGATTTCTTTAGATGGATCGTAGTTTGCGCACATGGGCCACCTCCTGCCTTAATGATAGCGCTGAGTTAGGCCGTTTTTCGGAGAGACATCATGGACCCGACTGACCTTCCGGACGCAACCCTCGACTACTGGGTCGAACGAGCGGAACTGCTCCGTTTAAACCCGCGCGCGTCCGCGGTCGATATCGCCAGCATTTCCCACTGGCCGCGATACACACTGAATCCTGAACTGGCGGAGCCAATCATCGAGCGCGCACAGATCGTCATCGATGAGATCGATGATCCGGGGCGCGGAATTGTTTTTTTTGCACGCCGGCCGCATGCCGAGCCAGTTTCGATCTTCGTAGATCACCGCGAGTTCCATGGCGATACCTACCTCGACGCGGCCATGATCTGCTACATCGCGTCGGTCTTTGGGCCAGAAGTTGAATATCAATTGCTCTGGGATGACGGAACATCGCGCTATGAGCCGTATGAATAGATTCGCAGCAGGCTTTGTGGCAAGAAGATTGGTTGATTCGCCGCCGCGCGCGGCAGGGAGATAAGCATGACGCACGAAGAATTCGGGGCACACGTCGCCATGTTGCTGCGTGATCAGCCGCGCGGTACAACTGCAGATCTGACTGACTTCGCGGTTGCCTACTGGGACGACAAGCGAGTGCGCTACGTGTTCCTTCACGAAGACGGCCAAGACGCGCTCGACGAAGAACTCGACCTGCCTGATTATCTACTCGATCAGTGGGAAGTTGACTTCGCTGTCTGGTCCTCGGAGCCGCATTATTCGTTGCGGCCGCAGCTGCTTCGGTGGCTCAAGGCTGGTGCGTAGGATCGCATCCGAGGCGACCCCCGTGCAACTCGGTTACCCGAGCCGTACAGAAAAACTGAGGACGCTTCTCGATCGTTGAGGCCGGGAAATCGCCATCATCCGTATGCCCCAACGGCCAGGTTCGGATGTGACCGTACTGAAAACGCGTGCGGACTACAACGAGGCGAGCCAGTTTATAGCGGCCTACGATCGAGACGCTGACCGCTGAGACTCGTGGTAGCCGAGGTTCCAGATTGGGGCTGTGCCTCCGTCGCTCGCGTGAGCGGTGCCTGCCAGATCACGTACAGTTTGCTCACCGGTCCGTTGCCACGCTCGTAGCCGTAGAACGTATCGCCCTTGTCAAGCGCGACACAATATGGCAACCCCGGCTTTTCCGGACCATCAAGGGCACCCATGTGCAAGAACGCCGTTCTCCGATCGACTGCCCGCGCACAGATTTTCTCGACGTATCGGTACATGTCATCTCGGTTTGACATGTAATGCTGACCGTCGTCGTCGGCAGGAAATGCCATAGCCGCCAGGTCGTTGTCCTGCGCGATCTGTATGCCGACTTCGACGAACGATTGCACGACTGAGTCGGCCTCGTACTGCGCGTCCGCCGCGTTGACCGTGTTGATTGCACGCATCACCAAGGTTGCGCGATGCGGGTCGATCGGATCAATGCGTTCAACGTAGAGCATCGCCATGCCGACCAGCCGCCTGCTCACCGGGTTAAACACCACCAGATGCGACTGGCGCTCTTCGCGCCACATGCGCACGTTATCCGCCGAGCACAATTTCGTCGCCACCTTCGCGAAGTAAGCCGCCGGATATTTTGACATCGATGACTGGTATTCAACTTCGCTGGCCTTCTCAGACGGTCGACCCTTGAACGCGCTGACCTGCCGGTGTGCCCACGTCCCGTAAATCCCGCGTGCACGCGCCCCGATTTCACCGAGCACCACAATCAGCCGATCGCGCGGCACCCTACTATCATCAGCCACCGGCGCCCCGGCGAGACGCATCACCAGATACCCGGCGGCCTCCTCGGTCAGCCTCGCAGCGACGGTCGTACCATGCTCCGAGATCGCATCGTGCAACTCGACATCGAAAAAGTCCGCTACCTGTTTAGCCGCGGCATGCCGCCGGTCGACGTCATTCGCATGCATTTCAAGCGTCTCGATATGGGTCAGCAGCCTGTCCACCCTGTCGGCTGGAATCACACCAAGCAGCACCCCGAGGTGACGATGGAAAGTCTGCGGACTCACCGACTGTCGCGAGCAGTCGCGCAGTTGCTTGGGCGACAGTCGGTAGCATGCGTTAGACATGTCTCCGTCGGCCTCTCGACGGAACGTCGCGCCATATCCGATCGCGGCCCGGATCGCACGTAGTCCCGCTGAATCGATCGGTCGCTTCAACTCAACTGGCTTGCGACGCCACTTCATCATGTAATGGTTACGTTTTACGAGATGGTCAAGATGCTGCACGAGCCCCGCCGCTCTCGACCATCGCTGGTCTCCTTCTCCCAACTCGATCCCATATACGGCCGTGACAGCTTCAGCCTCCAACTGCGACAGCGCCGCACCGGAAGGTCCCTGTCCCCTCAGCAGCGACTCCACTTCCACGCGAAACGCGGCGAGTTGCCGTTCATATTCCTGCGCACCGGCAAGGTAAGCACCAATCAGGCTGGCAGCCAGCATGCCGCCCGTTGCGTCCAATTGCGGCTGGATCCCGGGCAGGATACGCACTTCGATGTCCAATTCAAGTGCATGCCAGCGGCGCCAGTAGATCGTGCACGCCGGCTCGTCGTTGAACGGCAACTGCCCGAGCAAATGACGGCACGCAGCGGACGACGCTCTCGAGACCGCCGCAAGATTACCCTGAACGAAGAAACAGTTGCCGCGGGCGCAGGCATCGTCCAGCAACAACCGCGAAACAGGCTTTTGCCAGCTCACCCAGCCAACTTGCTCGATACCGCGTGAAGCGCGCTGCCAGGCACGCAAGGCGTGCACCGTTCGCAGCTTTCGCGCCTCAGCCGCATACTCAAGTAGACTGCGATCGATCTGTGCCAATTGCCGGACTTCATCGAACGCAGGCAAGTCCGGCACCGGCAGAATCGAAACCAGGTACTCAAATGCATCGATGCGATTCGCTCCGATGTTGCCAACCCATTCGGCCACCGTTTCGGGCACGGACGATGTATTGCGCAGCGCGCAATACATCGACAGGAGTCGGTCCAGATTCCGCGAGGCCACGCCGTTCGCGTACAGGTGTTGGAACGCCAGCACACCCGCCGGCGCACCAAACCCGTAGCGCTCGAGCACGCCGAGGAACGACGCCAGATCGTCGTCGCTTCTCTGGATCACATATGCGCGGCACGCCACAAGCTCATTGAAACCGAGCGAATGCGGCGGCGAACACAACAGATCGATAGATCGACGCGGGTCACGATCGCGCTCGCGCATCTGCAGCATAAGGGACTGGAGGCCCGAAAGGTCGTCAAGCGACGCGCCCCGCGTGCGCAGTTCGTCCACGGTTTCTTCGTTCGGCAACGCCTCGACTTCCAGAACCCTGCTGAACAACGGCCACTGCTCCGGTTCCTTCGCGCCGATCACGTCAATCACGAAATGCCAGTTGCGCGGTCGTGCTTTCCAGAGCAGCTCGACCAGCAGTTCGAAAAGATGCGCCACATCGACGGCCCCCCGTTCGCCCAGCGTCCTGAGCGTGAGATCGAGCCCGGCCGGGTCGCAGTGCCGCCAGAACTTGAGCACCTTCAACGTCGCCCGACGAGGGACTCCGTGTTCGAGCAGTCGTCGAATCACCTGGGGCCCCCCGTCGGTCGATTCCACGTCCCAGTTGTAGCCGTGGTTTTGCTCGCGCCACGACTCAAGCCAGTGCAGTTCGTCGACCGAACGGATAACCTGAAGGTCGATCAACACGGCGAGTTTCCCCTGGGGAAAGCTGCGCGACATCCCGCAAAACACGGCCTGCAATTCCTCCGCCGTTTCAATCCCGAGGCGCCACGCATTGCGCGCAGTCACCACGTCGAAATACTGCAGTTGCTCCAGCACGGCGTGGCTACGTGGTACCGTGAACTTGCGCACAATGAAGTCTAGTCCATCGCCGTAGTATGGCGTCTTTAGCAACGCAGGACCGGCAAGCCGGTCGAAGATCAGCTCACGTCCTTCTGGCGTCCCCACCTCGCGAAGCCGATCCGCTGCCAGCCGAAGCGCCAATACCGGAAAGAATCCCGTCGCCAGAAATACGCCGATCTTCGCGGGCCAGGAAAGCCGCACTGGTACGTGATCTGGAATTCCTAGCGCGCGTCGGGCAAAGTCAGCGTCGGGTGACCGCGGCGCGCACAACTCATCGATACCGCTCGCGACCGACTCCCGAAATGCCTTGATGATCCGACGGCCGTAGGCAAGCCCACGTCGTGGCGCCTCATCGTACCCATACCGCGTACGCCGCGGCAAATCCGATCGCCCTTCATCCAGCCGCCACCTCGCGTACTCCGTCTCCAACTGCCGCTGTCGAAATGCACGATACGCACTTGTCTCATCCTGAGATTGAGATAGAGTGACGGTCGACTGAAGGCCGGAATTGTCGCTCGAGCATGTTGGCATAGGCGGGTCTCGCTATAAGGTCAAGTGCGTGGCCGCTACTAATTCGTTTTCCGCCGCGGTGCACAGCCAGCGTGCAACGGTGGCGGTACTGGTCATTTTATCAATGAGCAGGTGATCAACGCGTTCGTGCAGCTTCCGGCTCCGCACGCGTAGCGCATCCACCTCGGCAGTCGTCTGGCGCCGCACAGTATTGGTCATTCAACGAATCCCTAGACCGGCACTCTCGACGCTCAACACTTCGCGCGCTATGCTCGGCCTCTATGTTGAGCGCTTAGACAAAGCGGCCCTACCCTTTCGCTAACGGCAAACACCATGCGCATGATTCAAATCGGCCCCAATGTTGCGTTCGCCGCCGTCGTGCTTTCGCCGGAGTGGAACGGTATAGCGACCGGCGACTTTAGGCCCGCCCCGGCGCAGGTTGGCAGCTCAGCCCGCGTAGTGGCTCCGAGCACGGCAAGAACGACGAATCCGACCCACGAAATCGAGCAACTCGGCTTGATCTAATGGCAATCGGGTTTACGCATTGCGGTAGCGTTAAGGCGCAGCCAATGCAAATCTCTATAACCGTGCACCCGTCATTTCAACCACCGATGACCGATATCGATACCGACACCAACGGGGCAGCAGCGCCGCCCCGCTATCGCTCGTGGGCAGAACGCGAAGCGGCACAACGCGCGGCACAAGACGCTGAGCGTGATGCGCTCTCGCAACGCATTCAAGCGTCCCGTGCCAGTCAGAACAGACACGAGCGCGAAGGCTCTCAACGCAGGCAACTCACCGACATTCAGGTATTCCGCGCCCTGATGCTGGATGTCCTGGAACACCCACTCGCCAAAACGAAATCGCCTCGATCAGGCTCATTCGCTTCGTTTAAAAGTGTCTGCTCGTTGATTAAGCAACGTAGCGGCGAGGATCCAAGTTTTCTGGCGCCGGGCCTCAGTCAAAATCTGCCGTTCTTCCACAAAATGATATCAACACCCGCCGCTTGGATCGCGGTCGCAGACCAGCTCGCCAACAATACAAGGGCCGGCCTCACACGGGAGATGACTGCACTCGGACCCTTCGCAGGATTGAGAGTCAGCATTCGTTCGATCCTGGTGAATGCGGGTATCAACGACGTCGTTCAGTTACGTGGTGCAATCGCCGAAGGCTCGATCGTGCTCGATCACGACATTTCGAGCAATGGATTGACCCGCCGACGTTGGACAGAATTGCTCGATTGGATCGACCGGCAAGCGTAAACCACGCAGCCTGCAGATTTGCCCTCAATACGTCGATGAGATCTTGCGCCAGACGCGGGTAGCTTTGCGGGCAGATGATGGAAAATTCTGCCTAAATCCTGAAGACACATCAGGCTGACCGCAACGAACAGCAGTCACGAAGGCTAAGCACTTTGGCCATCCCGACTGGTCACGGTTCCCGGCGCGGCGAGCCAAAAACTCCATTTGCAATCGCCTGCGCAACGCAAACCACGATAGTTGGCAACTGTTCCCGACACGCTTCGATTTTCTCGATAACTTTTCGTATGTCATCCGCATCAAGCCGGATACGGCCCATGCCCAATGCAAGGACAAATTCCGAGAGCGCCTCACCCGTCTGCTCTTGCGCGCCGTCGATCATCTTCATCAAAAGATCGCGCAACTGATTGCTGAAACTCTCGGTGTGTGTAGCCACGTAGTTGAGTTCGTCGCCACTGCTCGCCCTCAAAATGGCCGCTTGGATAACACCGTCATTGAAGCGGACAAAATTGTCTGGCGCGAGCACCCGGCGCTCATACTCGCTACAGCGAAGTCGGTCCGGACCTTCTGAATGACGAAGATTATTTAACAGGCAAGACACAACAACGAAAATGTCTGCCTGGCTCAATGACTGTTTCCCGTCGCGTGTGGGAAGAAGTACGAAGTTCGAGCGAATTTGTAAGGCCTCGCCAGCGTACGCTGGCCAGAACAGGTCGCTCGTCATTCCTTGCGCGCTTGCATTGGCGAGGACACTTCGACGGCGAGTCAATTCGACGGGAATCTCCAAGTCTTCCGCCTCAAGCCAATCCGAAACCGCCGTCAGATAAAGCAGCTCAGACTCCCATGGATCAACGGCGCGATCATCCGGTAAGAGCAGATCGTGGATTTTGTGAAGCGAGTGAGTGTTCGCTCCTCGGTCTCCAAAAGTCAGATTTGTGCAAACCGACTTGATATCCTTCGGTGTCTTGGCGCGTACAAAGGGCGCGAAGTAGATCACGTTGCCGCCTGGAACAACGGTTCGCAAATCTCGACTGATGCCCATCATCTCGATTGCGTTGTCTATGCAGGGTGTGACGACCAGTGCCGCGCCTTCGGGCACCGGGTCGGAACCGTAGACTGCCACGCCTCGCTTTTGCACAACCTTAGCCATGTCGAGATACTGGCGCCCAAACGCCGCAACAGTCTTGAGCAATTCGCTAGACCAAGGGTACTCGGGCGAAATTAAATGTGAGACATTCGCTGGCACGTGACGGCGAAGCATCCGATCCCACGATTCACGGAAGCTAACTGCAGCAGTCTCTTCTGCATCTAGTAGAGACCCCAAGTCCACGGAGATTTCGCTGGTGCGATCGCCAATTCTTTTGTGGACGCGAAACAACCCTATCCCGGCATACCCGCCCAACAACTTATATTGCTCCTCAGGCAGGTGCTTCTTGACCAACGTAATGCCAACGGACCTGGGAAGCGCCGTAAGAAAGAGATCGCCGCCGATCTGGATCGGGGAAGAACCGCCTTTACAGAGCGAGCAATCGTCAGGTTTATAGCTTTCAATGAGAGCAAGTCCGTCGGGATTCGAGGCGGTCTTCGCCACGTTGCATAAACTGTCTTGATCATTCTGCTCGTTCGCCAGCAGAAAGACTGTCAATAGCCTATTCCGGGGCACACGTCGCTGAAGGGCTTCACGGGCGAGGTTGCCCGAACTGCTCGCCGAAATGACGAAGAGCGTCTGATCTATCGCGCTTAGATCCTCATCGGATAGGCCTTCGTATGATTGAAACGAGTCGATCACCGGCATTTGCGCCTGCGATCCACTCGAGACTGCCATTGCGCAGCCCGCATAGACCAGCGACGCGATGGCGGAGGTGTCAACCAAGATTCGCTGGGTAGTCTGCGATAAGAAGCTTTGTAGCCAGTATGCGAGTGTCAGCGTGTCACCGGAACGGACCAGCGCGTTTGAAGCACGTATAAACGAATCGCTGTGAGCGCCAGAGGTTTTGCTGAAATGAATTCCGCGCGGCGCGACCTGCAGGCATTTCCGCGATTTAAAGATCGACTGGCTTGTCATCTGCCTGGCGAAATCAGCCTCCCGCTGCGGGTCCACCAGATAGCCTGCTGCACCAGATAACAAGGGCTCGAAACCCTTTCCGTCTCTCTCAACCAGGACTCCAAAGCACTTATTTTCTGCGTTGCTTCCCCACGCCTTCGATAGGCGAATCATAAACGGAGAGTTTATTTCCAATACAGATGCAATGAATTGCCTATTTGGTTGAAGACCGAATAGCACAACCTTTGAAGGAGCCAGGTTCTCACGAAGATGCGCCGATAGGGTTCTGGTGAGCGCTTCAATATCTTGCTCGCTTGAGTGAAGCACAATGCTCAGTTGCGTCTCTGAGTCTGCTGTATGAGTCTCACGTCGATGTTCGTACAGTGCAAAACCTGCCATCAGGCCTCCACCGGAATTAACACCGACACGGTCGCCCCGGTAACTGGGCCGAGCGCACTTGGCTTCGAGGAGACGCCTTTCTGCCAATCCATGAGAACTGCTTCCGTCTCACTTAAGGGCGTGGTGGGCAACATGTGGAAATCACGGTAAAGGCAAATCCGATTGGTTCGGATGCGAATAAATCCGTTGAGCGCTCGCAGTGCGCGCAACACATCGGTTAAGCCCAAGCCTCGGTTTGGGTTTCTGGCGGTGCTGTGTCCAGACCGCAGGCATTCCAGGACAGCCCTGTACTCCACGTCTATGTCGCCTTGCGGATCGACTTGCTTGCGAAGCCAGCTTCCAACGAATCCCGGACCGCTATCCAGTACCGAAAATTCGAGGATGCCACGGAACTTCTTCTTCGTCTGCGAGCGCATTGTCGCTGCGCCCTCGGATTGGAAGGACTTTATAAAGGCAAGGTGAGGTGCAAGCGGCACGCTGGATTTTTTATTCACCACAACGGCAATGTTTTCGATCGGATAAAACCGCGAAAAAAATACCCTTACGGAATTTTCGATCGCCCGACCTTCGGCATCAAAAAGTGCGTGATCTTGGGTATTCTTCATGAGCTCAAAGAGCAACGTTGTAAGCAACGGATTTTGCTCTTCGATCACTCCCGTGAGTTCCTCGGCGGCCATGACGCTACCAATCATCGACGGTACGAACTGCTCGAAATGCTTGTCGTTTTTCAGCAGCCGGTCAGCATTAAAGAGAGGCGCGGGTAGCCCCTTACTGTAACCGTCATCACAAATCAGGAACGAGGTGTCCATGCGCGCGAGGTCAGGCCACGATCTCAATTGTTCGAAGTAATCGTTTCGAATACTTCGGAGCGCTTTCCGATCCGTGGGCCGGAACTCCGATCTGCCCAAAATGATGAGCACCAGTCCGAGCATGCTTGTTGCCAGCACATGGTCCGCATCGCCTGGAAGTTCGGTTATCTGCAATATTTGGCCAATATCGGCCGGGCTGAGTGCGCGGAACCAGCTCAGAAGAGCTTGTACCCGCGAAATCTCCTCTATAGGAAATTGCGCCGTGTTCCCGACGTCTGAGACGTCTAAGCGAAACGTCTTTGCAAAGTTTGCTCCAGATCGAGAAATCGAGCTGACAAACTCCTCAAAATCATCGATTGTGCGTGGAAGATTCATTATTGTTTACGTATTAGGTCGCGGAGGCTTACTCGAAAGCAGTCTAACGGAGCGAACGGTATTTGAGCAGAAAAATGCCGCGTAAATCGCCGCATACCCACCACGGATGCCACGCCTTATACATGCGCTAAACTGACCGCTAAACCACAAGGGGAGCGCTCATGCTTGGTGATGGGGAAGGACTCGAATCAGAGATCAAGTTTGCTGTAGGCGCGACATTTGAAAAATTCGCGAGAAAATGGGACTTGCCCATGGAAAAATTACGCTGGGTAGACATTTGGGCGCCCTTGCTGAGCCGGTTCACGGTGACAGAGATCAATGCCGCGGCTGACTATTGTGTGAAAGAATTTCGTCGCCCACCAGTGCCGGTTGAACTTATCGAGTTGGCCACGCGTGTTCGATTGGAAAAACCACTTTCCGAACCGATCGTCTCGAAAATCGAGCGGATGGCGTTCCTGATTCTGTCTAGTCAAGAGTTCGCGACCGTAGACGTTTCCAACTCCGAAATCGCAGACGCATGCCTCATTGCAGCAGCGATCGCTCAACTCAAGGCTTACCAGGAAACTTTGCCCGACATCGATCCTGACTATCTCCTCACGGAACTCAGTGGGCGCGCGAGGATGTTCGCCACCGAAGCGGCCAACTGGAAGCGCGATGCACACGACGGGAAGGGATATTGGGTAGATGCCTTCATGCTCTCGCCCAAGGACTAGCCTCCGCTTATCGCATTGGGTCTTGTGTCACAAATCTGACCAGCCGCCATCGTCCTCTCTTCTCCCCGCCGTCTGCTCGCAAAGCCCAGTTGCTCCGGCGCCATCCTGTCCAGCCAGGAAGCGCGTCGACAGTGAACCCATCCGCGAGCTTAAGGTTGGCAAAACGCGTCCGTGGAAGTCGCCACCGTTCAGGGTAACAGTTCCCCGAGCCTAAGCGCCATGCCCGCGTAAGGCGAACTCGATTCAATTTCAAAGCGAAACGCGTTTCTTTCGTCGGCCAACTCGGGAACTACGCCGTGCCAGAACAGAGTCGCCTTTTGATTAATTAACGTCGGAAGATAGTTGAGCACCAGATTCCGTTTTTTTGGCACCAAACGCAAAGGGAGTTTGCCCGTTCCGTGTAGAAATGTCTTTCTGCTTTGTATAAGAAAGCAGTGCTCCTTCTCAACGACGGCCGCCGCGCCATAGATGATCCGTTCGAGCGGATTCAGCGAATCGATGTCGTCGGCAGCATTACCGAGAAATGTAAAGGCCGTTTCGTACGTCAAGTCAAAATCCCCGACGGTTAACGGCTGGAGCGCTCGTTCACTCGGTGTCATGCTAGTCCAAGCGTCAATCACTTCTTCGAGCGTTCCCGGATGTCGCGCGGGGAGTGTCCGTACCCTTGCCGCAAGCTGTAGCAGTTCCGCCGTTGTCGGCGCAACAGATTTCTGCTTTATCGTCGGGCCCGGACCGAGAAGGTTTGGCATGGGCTTTGCCGGTTCGTCCGCAGTTCTCGGCTTCGGCGCCCCAGGATGAAGCGCGGATTCAGTAGTGCGGGCCTCATTGGGGCAGCCGGCAACATGCTTATCAGGAGCATAGAAATACGTGTTGACCCTCTTCTTGGCGTGCACCCTGACAAGACAGGTCTCATGCGGACAATAACAGGCAAGTTCAAATGTCGTATTTGTGGCGTACGCGTACTCCGCAGTGATTTTTGTTTCGAATTGCCAGCATAGAGCTTCCGTCATCAACTCATCCCGCATACGATCTATCTCCGATGCAACGAATTTGTCCCCCCAGCGATCCAAGGGCAACGATTCTATAAATCATTTCCAATTCCGAACTCGTTAATCGCCCGTCGGACCACTAGACGTGGCTACTGCGATACGCCCGAAACCTCGCGCCCAGTCGTCGTTAGCATGTTCTGTCCGACGCTTGGCCTGCCGTAGCGTACTGTGACGTCCCTTCCATCAAACGTTGGTCGATATAGCACTGGCGAGAACTTATTGCCCAAGCAGCGTGTGATATTCCCAGACATCCTCATATCCTTCGGCAACGAGAAATCTCCAACGGCCGGCAACGCCAGATATGGCAATGCCAACGGCGCTCACTGCTTGCGATGCTCGCCGTGCAACGGGATGAAAAGTCGGGATCTTGCGAAAAACGTTTCGCTCGCCCAGATGAACCAGCCCGTTAGTGCCAGAATCCGCATTGATTCTCATGCCGTTTAGCGGGCGGATTCCGCTCTTCACGTTTAACGACACACCCAATTTCAGATGCATGTCGCAAGAAGAGAATTGGGGGTGGAATCGCCGGCAAACTGCGCGTTGTTGTTCGTGCAATCTCGTGTCCGTTCGGATAAAAAAACGCCAGTTCGTTAAGATACGCCATCCTGCCAAGTAGCCGGCATTTGAGCAACGGTCACAGGCACCGGCAAAACTCTGCGTGCGTGCGGCCAGTCGCCGCCGTTCGAGGCCTGCTTTCAGCTTTGAGCTGAACTCGATCTTCATGTGAACCCGTCAGCGATATCATGGAGCATGCTCTTGATTTGGATCAAAGATGCTCGAAAACTATAGACTCAGACTCATGTTCGAGTGGGGAGGTGGCTGCCTTTGGGCGGGAGATGACACAACTCGCGACAAATACGGAGTTGGCCCAATTGAGGACTCGCTGCCGCTGGCCGATGAAACGCGGAGAAAGCTTGCCGACATGATTGTATGGCACGACCTATCGCTCAACTGGGAATATCCTCCGGACCCAGGGCCATGGGACGCGCAAGAGTACGAGCGCTTCGAAGCAGCAGCGTCCGATATATGTGTTCTCCTTCAGTCGGAGTTGGGAGACCGCTTCTCCGTCGTCTACAAGCGATTAGGATTTTACGAGGGGCGTGCTGGAAGAAAGTAGCCCGAGTTCCCGATTACCGCACGTCTTACCTCGCATCGAATGGTCGCTCCCGAGATGCACCACTGTCCGCAACGGTGACGACCAGTGCCATCCGAATCGCACAACCTCACAAAAGCTGAACGTGCACAAACTAGCGAATCTTGAGACGCCCCTACTGCGTCGAGCGATCATCGGCGCCCACGAACTTGAGGTTCATCGACCCTCCCACCACTACTTGCCGCCCTTCTCAACGAGCGCTCGCCGATATTGGTCGTTGTCAAGAAGTAGGAGATCTATGCGCTCCTGCAACTGCTTTACTTGCCGTCGCAAGGCGTCCGCCTCGGCAGTTGCCTGCAGACGCACCGAATCGTTTTGAAACTTCAGAAATTGCTCCGTCCCGCGTAGCTGCTCGGCGACTTTTCCAAGTGCTCGTGCGCCGTCCGCCGACTCGGCGATCGTGCCGTGTAATCCCTCAAGCAACTGCGTGATGCGCGTCTCGGCGATCGTCGCGCGTGCCTCCGCGTGTCCCGCTTCGCGACGAAGCCGGCCATTATCTTCCTCGAGGCGGCGCACTCGCGCATGGGCATCTTCCAGCGCCGTCTGCGTCAATCTTGCGTGCATCGTCTGGTCGCCGGCCGGGCATGCGCCGGCTTCGCCACTGGACGACGACTTGGTGGCCAGCAACTGGGCGAGCAACTCGTGCACGGGTCCGAGCGCGTCTCGGACAACCGGTTCCACCGCTCGGCGTAACGTGTGGACGTCGAACGCCGACGTAGGTGCCGCTGATACGTTTTCGTCGGCAGACAGTGCCGCTGGTGCCAGTGCCTGTGCACGCGCGATCGCCTTCTGGATGGTCGTCACACTCGGCCGACGCGTGACCGTCATCGAGGCCGGCACAGCATCAATTAGGCGCGCGTAAGTCTTGGCCCCATACAGGCGGCCCGTCACGGTGCGGATTTCATCGATGACGCCATCGAGGAAACGCGCGTTATCCGTTGGGAACGCCCGATTGCATTGATCGATGCCGGACACAATGAGACGCATCTGTGCGTTCGACCAGCTCAGTGAGGATCGCGCCACGCTGGCCTACTCCACCGACTCGATGCGGGCGGCATCGAATGTCGATGTTGCGTTACCAATGTTCAGCGCTTCGTCCGCCTGCAGCTTCGCCAGCATCGCGAGCGGCAGCTCGATACCAAAGGACCGTGCTTTCTTGGCAAAGTAGCTGAGCCGTCCGCTCAGGCCTGCATCTTCGTCGTGCAGATTGCTGTAAAGCAGTTCGTCATCGTCGAGGGTTTCAATCACCATGAAGTGATATTGCAGAAACTTGTCCCAGCCCATCAGGACCGTTATTGCCCGCCCGTTGACTGCGGTTCTCAAGGTGCGCTGAGTCATCGCGGTCCTCCGATGCGACGGATCGCCATTCGCGTGGCCTGCGCGGCAAGTTCCGCTTGTAACTCCGCCCACTTGCCCAAGAGCGTCGGGTCGGTCGTCAGAAAAAGCGGTTTATCGGCCCATGCGGTCACCCTGTCGCCACGTGAGCCGATTTCGAACACGCGTAGATCCTCGTCTTCGCTCACGCCGTTGTCGAACAGGTGTCGGTACGAGTACAAGTTGTATAACTCCAGATCGGCGCCGGGCCGACCGGCGATCAGCGCGATTACCGCTTCAAAAAACCGCCGCGCGGCATCTCGCGTGGATTCGAGGGCAAACGCCTGGACACTGCCCTCCCCCGTTTCCCAGATGATTCGGTACAGGCTGACGCGGCAATCGTGACTCAGTGTCGGCATGGTCAATTCGTCCTTCAGCTATTAGCGATTCGTGTATCCACTGGCGACATGAGCGAGGGTGGCTAATCGATGAGGCCCGACAGCTCGATTGACTTGCCAATTCGCGTTGAGGCATGTTGACAGTGGCCCCTCTTAGTCGTTCACGCACCGCCGCCTGATACGCCAGCAGGATCTGTGCGGCTACGCGCGCGCGAGTGAGCGAGTGAATCAAGGACGGCCCGCACCACCTGTTGCGAGATTCCTGCGAGGTGGCTGTCCGGCGTGCTGCGTTCGCGGATGTGCCTGTCCGGGTGGATCAGATTTCGTGATTCACGCAACGCCTGCGCATGCCTCGCGTGGCTCGCGTCGAGGTAGTTGAGTTCTGCCGCCACGGTGATGAGTTCCGCGAGCGTCCATCGGTCGAGCGTCTTAGCCTGTCCGGTTCGGTCGCGCGGTGCCTTGGCCGCCGCCTTCGTGCGTGGCTGATCCCGACCAAGCCAGTCGAGCAGTACCACTTCGATGATCGAGCCGAAGAGTGCCGTGGCAGCAAGCCAAGCGCACGCGCTCATACAACGCCCAGCCTCTTCCCAGCGAAAGCGCAGGTTATCCGCAAACGCCGGGGCGAGCCCGAGGTCGTCAAACGGCAATGCCGGGGGTGCCGACGGCTGTGCTGCGAGAATTGTCGCGGGTGGGCAGAGGCCGAGGCGCGGAACGACAATTTGCAGGTAATGTCGCCGGCCGCTGCCCGTGAGGCGCAGCGCCTCCGGTTGCAGACCCCATTCCTCCGACCCCACGAGTCCCTGCTTGATCAGGTCGTCGCGTGCGAGCGTCCGACGCGATTCATCAATGCAGTCCAGATAGACGCACAGGGTGCGCCATGTGGTCTCGTCGAAAGCCAGTACGTCAAGATCACTCCCGCCTGCTGCGATCAGCGCGACGATGAGATCGGCCGGATCGGCGTCGCCAGAGATCAGGCACGGGTGACGTCGGCCGCGCGCCTGCCAGCGACGTTCGCGGGCGGCAAGGCCGCCCGGCGTGGCCCGCCACGCTCCGCTATCCGCTGGTCCGTCTCGTTGCGCCAGCCCTTCATCGCGCAGCGCGATCAGCCCGGCCTCGAGCTGCTGCGGAGCGAATGCAAGCGCCGCGTCGAGGGCCAGCATGCTATCGAAAGCGTAGGCGGTATTCCACGTACGCGCCTCGAACATCTCATGCTCGTACAGCGCGTCACGCAGGCTTTCTGCTTGTAGATCAGTCAAGACGGCTCCGGGACGTGTGGATCGGTGGCCACCTCTGTTCGATGACCGTGCGCAAAATTCTGCCACAGATACCGTTATTTTTATAACGATATTTATAACGTCCATTTCCCCTACTGAACATTACCGCCAGAGTGTTCAGTAGTTACATAATTGAATCGGCAAGAGCTATATTGTGCAACTAACGATCAGCGAGAATTCAATCCACATCCAACAACGCTGCCAATGCGAAACCGTCACTAAAATTCGCTAACCAAGATCGGTTCGAGCAAGCGCGGGCGCCGTTGGCGTAATGCTCCGAACCTGCGATGAGGTGACAGTCTTGGGAGCTATGTATGTGTTGTAGGTAATACGAGTCGGTCCGGTTACTGATCACCGGTGCAGCACAACGGGTTGAAGGCGGATGAAAGATCGAAAGACGGTTAGTTGCATTATCGATTTTCATCATTGCGAGCACTAGATATTGAGACGGCGGCTAGCGATTAATGTCTGCCGTTTCGAGGTGACACCCAATGCCCTCTTTGATCGAATCCGACAGCTGCGAGCTAACGCGTTTTAATATCCGTGGCGTACAAACTAGGATACAGATCGACCAGGTCATGCTGGCTACCCTGTCGTTCGAGGTCGAGGATCTGCAGCAGCAGACGCGTTGCCCGTTCTGGAGACGTTTGTCGTGACGGTTGTGCTTCGCGAATCCGCGACGCCAAGGCTGCCTTTTCGACGTTGTAAACGCCAGGCGCTGACGGGGTGCACCACTTGGCGCGAACCACTTGCGATTCGTTGACGTACACGCTCGACCTTATGGAATCAGTCCTCGCATTCGCCGGTGGCCAACCAATCGTCGGCCGACAGGGATGTCCGTCCGCGGTGTCCGTTTTTGATCGTCACGATCAGTTGTGCGGCCGTGCCACGCAGACGGCCCTCTCCGAGGAACCGGGACTCGATGTGCCCGCGTTTCATCGACAAGGCCACGACCACGTCGTCTGTAACGGCGCTAAGGCCGTATTCGTCGTCTTCAATGCATTCGAAAAATCGCCACTGCACACTCGAGATCCCCGGCAGGACGAATTTCAGATGAGGAGTCGAGATCTGATCGCCGTCTCGCAATGATAGGAGCCCCTCTGGAGCGCGCGACCGGTCAGCCGAGTGCAGCGAGAGGATGACGGCACTGTTCAGTACCACCATCGTGCGTAGGTGAAGGGCTGCGTAGGCCTCGACTGGTCCCAGTCTCACATATGTGCTTTCGCGATGAGGAAATGACACGTTATAAAGCGCCGATGGACAAGGTGAAAAGTAATCGGCACCCGCACCGATCTTTGAAAGCCCTCGCCGCTATCGCCCGGTGGCTTAGGTGTGAGCCGAGACGTTCGCCCCACCGATCGACAGCAACTGCGGATCGGGCTCGAGAGCAAGAATTTCTCTCACTCCGGCCTTGCATAGCGGCAAGTTCAGACCGAAACCCGCGCCAATCTCGAGCACCGTTCCTTCTGCCCTGCCAATGACTCGCTCCCGGTACGGACGAAGCATCGCATTGCGCATTGACATGTCGCAGAGCCGCGGCAAGACAACATTGCGGTAGAAGCCCATGTTTTTGATCTCCTTATCCGATGCAGCGTCCATGTCGGCGAGCGGATGGCCTCGCCGACATGTTTCGCCGCGGGCCTACGCACGTTCGATTGCGCGTGATTGCCCGTTGATTATGTTGGTTGCGTCACCGTGCGCAGATACGGCTTAAGCGTCTTGAAGCCCTGCGGATACTTTTTCTTGGCTTCCTCATCGGAGACGGACGTCGGAATGATCACGTCCTCGCCCGGTTTCCAGTTCACCGGTGTGGCGACCGCATGCTTGGCGTTCAACTGAAGTGCATCAAGCAAGCGCAGCACCTCGTCAAAATTGCGGCCCGCGCTCATCGGATAGACAAGCATTGCCTTGACCTTCTTGTCGGGGCCGATGATAAACACCGAGCGCACTGTGGCATTGTCCGCCGCGGTTCGCTGCCCGCCGCTCGCGTTCGGGTGAATCATGTCGTAGAGCTTCGCGACGTTCAGGTCCGCGTCGCCGATCAACGGATAATTGACTGCGTGCCCTTGCGTCTCTTCGATATCACCAACCCATCTTTGATGGTCACTCACGGGGTCAATGCTCAGTCCAATGATCTGGGTACTACGTTTGTCGAACTCTGGTTTCAGGCCGGCCAAATAGCCAAGCTCGGTCGTGCAGACAGGCGTGAAATCCTTCGGGTGCGAGAACAGGATGGCCCATTTGTCTCCGATCCATTCGTGAAATCGGATCGTCCCTTCAGTGGTTTCGGCCGTGAAATCGGGTGCTTCCTCGCCTATGCGAATAGTCATGTCAAACCTCCATTACTTGCGTGAGTCGAAGTATCCCAGCCGCACCACGGCGGGCACTTCGGGTTGAAAGTCACGAACAATTATTGTGCGCTTTTTTCCGGCGGGGCCGTTGCGCTTTGGCCGGACGCGGAAGTGTCTGCTTTTGCTTCAACGCCGCGGACGTCGTCCACGTCGAGACGTTGTATGCCTTGCAATATCGTGCAACTCGATCGACTATCGCCCGCGCACTGTTGCACGAGCTGATCAAGCGAATCGCGCATGGACGTCAATTCGGCTATCTGAGCATTCAGTTCCGCTACGTGTTTCAAGGCAACCGCCTTGACATCGGAACTGGCTCGGTCCTCATCTCGCCATAAGGCAAGCAAATGCCTGACGCGTTCGATGGAAAAACCGAGCGCGCGAGTCTGTCGAATGAAGCGCATGACGTGAACGTCGCTTTCCTTATAGATCCGATAGCCGCTCTCAGCACGTCCATGTGGTTGTATCAAATCGATACTTTCGTAGTACCGAATCATCTTGACCGACATACCGGTAGCCTTGGCGGCTTCTCCGATGTTCATACGACCTCTCCTTTACTACTGCGGGCAGATTAACCCACGTGGTTGTTTTAGTCCGCGGCGGCCGGCGCTTGAGCAAGAGAGCGCCTCCGAAGCGGCTTTGGCTATATCTCGCGTCGGGCTTCACGCCGGGCGAGCGCACACGATGACGCGTTCGCCCAAGATGAAGCCCCGCTGCGAATCGCTACTTCGCAATACGCGATTGCGGCTGCTGGTCCCGAGCCGTTTCGCTTGGGCGGGTGCCTTGATCGTCCTTACTATGGTTCATGCTTTTCATCATGAAGAACATGGACAACGGGCACAGCAGGAACAACAAGAAAGGTCCACCGCTCAATACGAGGGTTCGGAACTGAGGAAACGCCGCATAAGCCGCAGCTAGTACGACGAGCATGACGGTTCCCGTGGCGATCATCGTTTTCATATTGCATTTCATGGTGTTGCTCCTATTTCAGATTCGGGAGAATGCTCGCGCGTGCGAGCACTGCCGTGTTATTTCGCGGGCGGTGTCTGGATCTTGTCGGCGTACTTGAGCATGATGTCGCCCATCGCCTTCATCATTTCACCGTGCATTTGCATCGCGAGTTTTTCGTTGCCTGGAGGGAGTTGCCCCATCATCGGGCAGTTGCTCATCATCCCCTTTCCCATCATCCCTTTGCTCATCATTCCATCGCCCATCATGGCGCTGGCGTGATCATGCATGGCCGGCTGCGGTGGGCTGGCTGCGGCGCTCAATCCACTCGCTCCCAAAAGCGCAAGGGCCAGTGACATAGTGGCTAAACGTTTGGTGTTCATTTCGATTTCCTTCGCCTCTCCCTAAGTCGGGAGTAAGGCCGTCTGTTTATGTTCCCGTGGCGTCGCGCTGAAAACGCTTGACGCGATTCGTCGAGCCGAATCATCGACGTGCTGGCACGCAACCGCGCGGCGAGCTGACGCTGCGCGTACGATCTAATGCCCAATCGCTGGAGGGGAGTTACAGAACTTGTGGCGGACGCTGCGGAAGATCAGGAATGAATTGCGCAAACGCAGTGGCGTCGAATGACGCGTAGACCGATGTCGAGGGCGCTGGGACCAGCGCGATCGGATGGGAAGATATCGCCGCAGGTGTGCAGGCAAGGCTACCGATGCTGCCGTGGCAATCGAGCTGATGCGTGGCCGATACAGCGGCGTCCACGTGTGCTGCCTCTACTGAGGCAACCGCATACGGGACCGCCGAGTGATGCAGTGACGTATGCGATCCGGCCATGGCCGATGAAACTTGCGGGCAAATCAATACTGGCGTGGCAAAGCCCGTCAAAGGCAGCCACGCAATCAAGAAGCACAGTAGTAATTTAACGACGCGTTTCACGAGATGTTGATTTCTGAATAGGTGTTCAGTTACAGATGCATTTGTTCTTGGATCCGGATTACACGGCGAACGCCGCGCCGCGGGTCGCCGGCTTTCCTTTCAAGTTCAGACCTTGCCGCACGGCAGGTCCACTTATTCCATCCAATATAGGGCAACCCGGCCGCTTGTCGCCCGCGCAATGTCGCGAGAGGTTAGCGAGCGTGTCACGCATCGCCACCAGTTCCGCAATGCGCGTGTTCAACTCGCCGTGGTGCGCGGCGATCGTCTTCACTTCGGCGCTCGCGCGGTCCTGATTCAACCATAACGAAAGCAGTTGCCTGATCTGCTCGATCGGGAATCCCAAGGTGCGGGCTTGTCGGATGAAGCGCAACACATGAACGTCAGAGTCACCGTAGATCCGGTAGCCACTATCCGTGCGACCAGCGGCCTCCACGAGATCGATGCTCTCATAGTAGCGGATCATTTTCGCCGTGACGCCCGAGGCGCTCGCCGCTTGTCCGATGTTCATCTTGCACCTCATACGTTAAGTCACTGCGGTGTGGCGAATGGAGGTCGAACCTGCTAACGCGCCAGATCGCATGTTGCAAGCATCGGCTGCGAAAGGCCCTCCACACCACTGCCCGCTGATTTCCAATTTTTACTCTAGACCTTCCAGTTGCGGGAATGTCAAGGTTTTTTTGGTGTTGGGTGACGGCTTAAAAACTCGCTCCGCGGCCCTTGACACTCCAGTGACGGGAGTGTTTAGACTCCGCTCCATTGTCAGATAACGCATGGCGTAGGCCAGCGAAGTGGCGAAACGTCCGTGGAAACACCCGGACCGCGAGCGCGCCTTTCTTGAGCGCTCCGAATGGCAAGACCGGCGGTGATTAAGCAAGCCAACGAGTAGGGGCGAAAGAGATGCGGTACACAAGAACAACGAAGGTAGCGGTGGTACACCCGGTGTGCGGGGCAGCCGGATCGACCGCGCCCGCCGCGAGTGAATGCGGGCGTGCGACCCTGTTGCTCGCCGATGTGCAGTGCATTTCGCACAACCTCCGCCAATCCGCCTGAGGCACCATGCGCCGCGAAGCTAACCGTACGCTAACCGTCATCACGCTCCTTGTTGCGCTGTTCTTCAGCCAGCTCTGGGTGGCGGCGTACGCTTGCACAACGACACCTGCGCTTTCCAGCTCATCGTCTACTGAAGCAGTCACGTTCTTCGATGGTCATACCGACCTTCGCGATCACCACGTCGCCGCGGTTTGCCACGCCCACTGCGACAATTCTGCGCAACCTGATCACGCCCAGCAACCCGCTCCATCGCCACTCGTTTGGATACCGTTGATCTGGGGTGCGTCGACGATCCCCGCATTGGCGATCCAGCCACGCTCGCCGACACGGCCTGAGCCTATTCTGCTTTCTGCCTCTCCCCCTCCGCGCATTCTGTTCCAGGTTTTTCGAATCTGATCTCTGGCGATTGACGTCGATCGTGCTCGGCGAAAGCTAGCGCGCGATCACGCTCGTTCGCGGAAAAGGTTTTTACGCTTGTCCCACCGTCTGCCTGTTCGCCGCGTGCGAACTGTGCGTCGCATCGCTCGCCGCTTGCCGGGCCTCCGATCGTTCGCGAAGACGGATAGAGCACAAGCGTTTCGCAAACCAAGCAAATTTAACTAAGTCGCCTAAGTCAAGTCGCGGGTAAGCCGCCCACGCTTTGAAGCTTCGGCAATTTGTGTCGTCGATGCGTATCGCGTGTTGCCTATCGCGTATTACGCACTGCGCTTATTTCTCACTAAGGAATTAACAATGAAACGCGTCACTTCGTTCAAACACGCTGTCTTCGCAACCCTGCTCCTGTCGACGACCCTTACGGCCTTCGCGGGTGGTGGTGGTTCCGCCGAGCCGAGGGATTACCCATTCCAGAATGCGCTCTCAAGCGCGGGTCAACGCACGGCATCGACAGCTTCCGGCGCGGCCGTTCTTCCCGCGGGCGTCACGGGTTCCACCGCCACCGCGCTGGAAGCGCCTGCAGCAACTCACAGCACTTCGACGGGCAAGTCACGGGCACAGGTGCGCGAGGAATTAGTGGAAGCGCAACGCATGGGCCTTATCCCATCAGGCAAGACTGACTATCCGCCCAGCGCCGAGACCATCGCACGCAATCAGGTGCGATTCCAGCAGGCTGCACCGTTTTGGCGAGCGCATGGAGACCTTCCCTCGCAGGGGCAAATGGCGAGTGACACCGATCTAAGCAAGTGAGTCATTGCTGTGGGCCATCGGGCTTCATTGCATGCAGCCGCGCAGCGACCCCTAGTCATTAGTCATCCAAATTGAATGCGCTAACGCGCTTGACTTTCTTTCGCGCTTGACCCAATTAACATCAAGGAAACACACATGAAACGCATCACTTCGCTCAAACAAGTGGTCTTCGCAACATTGCTGCTGTCCGCAACCGTTACCGCATTCGCGGCGGGCGGCGGATCCAATGGATTGGGGCGTAATCCAAACCTCTATGCGCCCTCGCTTGTTAGCTCAACATTGCACTCGCAGCAAACGGTGCTAGCAAATAGCGATGGTTCCGAATCCACTGTCCTCACGACTGGCACGAATGGTCCTTCCACCGCAGACCGCATCACAGCTTACGGGAAGACCCGTGCACAGGTCCGTGCCGAGTTGTTGGAGGCGGAGCGCGCCGGTACGGTCCCCGTTCATAAGAATGAGTACCCGCCCAGCGTCGAAACCGTAGCTCGCAACCATGCTAGGTTCCAACAGATCGAGCAGGCTTGGCGAGGAGAAGATCCGGTCGTAGCGAACAATCGGTAAGTTCGCCGTGCGGGCTGCTTAGCAGCGGTGATGCGACGTCGGGTCTTTGTCGTCTATGGATCACGTTACGACGAGGGCAAAGCTTGATCGTCTTTCATCGCTGTTTTTCAGCGTATCTATCCGCACCGATGTCCAGATGTAAATGCTCGGTGGTCCGCTACGCATTCAAAACTCCTTGACACCTTAAAAAAATGTCTCAGCTATAATCGCAACCATGAAATTTCTTCGGACAATGCTCCTTCTGTTGCTCTGCGCTATGCTGCCTATCAGTGGGCTGGCAGCCAGTGGCGCGACTGGACAGTGTCCGATGCAAGAGGTCATGGCCGACGATAGCGGCGCCATGGCGGCCGATATGCCCGGCTGCGAAATGATGACAGCGGCATCTGGCGAACACGGCAAGTCGAAGTCATCCCTGTGCAAGGTGACTGCTCAATGTCAAATTGGCAGTCTCTACCACCCCGTATCGTCTCCCTCAGTCGTTCGACCCGCGGGGTCGTTCATCCCACTCAGTTTCCACTACGCAGAGTCGTTCTCCTTCCGCGCGCCGGATGGACTCTGGCGTCCCCCGCAGTCCCTCTAACTCCGTCCATCTGGTTCGCCGCAGCTTCGCGGTGATGTTGTCCTGGTTCAGGACTTGAGTCCGTATGTCCGTTCGCACGGCCATAGGGTGCTCGACCATTCGGGGTTCACATGCATTTCCAACATTTCACGTCGATCATCCGACGTGAGCCGCTGCGTTGCCTCGCTTTGGCAGCGGTCGTTATGTTTTCCAGTAGCGCAGCGCACGCTCAAGACGCAGGCATGACACTCGACGCGGCGCTTCAAATAGCGACCAGCCGTTCTTCCTCGATCCAGGCGTCGGAAGCCGCAGTTCGGGGCAGTTCAGACGTCGTCGTCAAAGCCGGGCAACTACCCAATCCCACGTTGAAGTTGAGCGTCGAGGACTTGCCTATCAATGGGTCACAGGCCTTCACGATCGGGCAGGACAATTTCACGATGCGCGGTATTGGCATCGAGCAGGAATGGGTATCTGCGGACAAGCGCCGATTACATACAGCGTTGGCGGATCGCGCCGTAGAGCGCGATAAATCGACCTACCTGCAAAAAGTCGCAGAGGTCCGGCAACAAGCGGCCATGGCCTGGCTGAACGCTATCTATGCAAAAAAGGCCGTCGCCTTGAGCCAGGCCCTGGTCGACCATCTGAGCCAGGAACTTACCGCCAGACAAGCGTCGTACCGCGGTGCAAAAGGCACGGCGGTGGACGTCGCCCAAGCCAGCCTCACGCTCGGGAACGCACGTGATGAACTGATTAACGCGCAGCAGGACGAGAAGACTGCGTTGATTGCCCTGTCGCGTTGGACGGCGGCAGGTAACGTTCTGGAGGTCGCTGGAGACCCACCGGACCTGGAATCACAAGTGTCCAGTTTAAGCGTCGAGCAGCTCGATCAAGTTCAGCCTGATCTGATCGCCGCACGCTCCGCCATCTCATTGGCCGATGCCGGCACAGACGTTGCCCGAAGCGATAGAAACCCGAATTGGACCTGGGGGTTGACCTATTTCAAGCGGGGCGGAAATTTCTCGGACTACGTGTCGTTCGGTGTCTCCATCCCTCTGCCGATCAACCGTAGAAATCTCGAGGATCGCGACGTCGAGCAAAAATCGGAAATGGGCACGCAAGCACGGCTCACTTACGAAGACACCGAGCGACAGGTCGTAGCCGATATCCAAAGCCTGACGGCAAAACTCGCCAGCGGTCGGGAACGTTTAGCGAACGTGAAGCAAACCGTTCTACCCGCCGCGGCACAGAAAGTGGCACTGGCAAACGCAGCCTACCGGTCCGGTGCCGCCACGCTCTCCGATGCATTGGACGCGAGGCACACGCAGCTCGAAGCGGACCTTCAAGTGTTGAATCTCGAACGACAAGTCTCCCTGGTCTGGGCCCAGTTGGAATACCAGGTTTTGCCGCCTGACTTGACCGCCAGCCAAGCCAGCCAAGCCAGCCAAGCCAGCCAATAAGGATAAAAACATGAACCAGAAACTACTCGTACGTGCCGTCGCGTCGGTGTTCATCGCAGTCGCGCTGCTAGGCGCCGGCTATGTGATCGGCACCCATCGTTCTGCAACAGACGCACCCATGGCGTCAGCCACGGCTGCGACCCCATCGGCGCCCGGCGACAAGGTCGATCCAAAGACCGGCCGCAAGGTCCTGTATTGGCATGACCCGATGGTGCCCAACCAGCACTTCGATAAGCCCGGCCCATCTCCCTTCATGGCTATGGCGCTGCAGCCCGTCTTTGCCGACGAGGGCGGTTCCAGCGGAATCCGGGTCGACTCGGGGCTTCAACAGAATCTCGGTATCCGATACGCCACGGTGCGCCGGCAAGACACCGCTGTTGGTTTCGACGCGGTCGGCTCCACGCAGTTCGATGAGTCGGCGGCCGATGTCGTCCAATCGCGAGTAACAGGCTACATCGACCATCTGTACGCCAGCGCGCCAATGCAGCGCGTGGCCAAGGGCGCGCCGATCGCGTCGCTGTTCGTTCCGGATTGGCTGGCACCGCAGGAAGAATATCTGGCGCTCAAACGCGGCGGTATGGATGACGGCCTGCTTGAAGGGGCTCGCGCACGCATGCGAGCAATGTCGATTCCAGACGGACTGATTACGAGCCTGGATCGAACGGGTAAAGCGCAGACGCACGTGACGCTATCCGCGCAAGAAACGGGTGTGCTGACCGAGCTCAATGTCCGCGATGGTGCGATGGTTTCACCGGGGCAGACGCTCGCCAAGGTCGCAGGCCTGTCAAAGCTTTGGTTAATCATCGAGATCCCCGAATCGCTGGCATTGCAGGTGCGGCCCGGCATGTTGGTCGACGCGACGTTCGACGGCGATCCGTCGCAGCACTTTAACGGTCACATCCGCGAAATCCTGCCCGGCATCAGCACAAGCAGCCGCACGTTACAGGCGCGCCTTGAAATCGACAATACAGGGCTGAAGCTGACGCCGGGGATGCTGATGCGCGCCCATATCAGCGGAGCGAAACCTGTGTCGCGCCTGCTTGTGCCGTCCGAAGCCGTGATCACGACGGGAAAACGATCGATCGTCATCGTCAAGAACAGCGATGGTCGACTGCAACCTGTCGCCATTACGGTGGGCAACGATGCCGGTGAGGATACCGAAGTTACAAGTGGCTTGACGGAAGGCCAGCAGGTCGTTGCATCCGGCCAGTTCCTGATCGACTCGGAAGCGAGCCTGAAATCCGTGTTGCCGAAGCTCGAAGGAAGCGTTGTTCCAGGCATGGGTGCATCGGTTCCGGCGCCAGCCTCCGCCGCAGCTGCGGCGCCAACCTACGAGACGACTGGCAAGGTTGAAAAAGTCACGCCTGGTGACATCACGTTCTCGCACCAGCCCGTGCCGGCGTTGGGATGGGGTGCAATGACCATGACATTCGGCAAGCCTGCGCCCACGGCCTTCCCGGACGTCAAGGTGGGCGATTCCGTACATTTCGTTTTCAAGCAGTCCGATGACGGATACCAACTGACGAAGGTCGAACCGGTTGGAGGCACAAAATGATCGCGCGCATCATTCGCTGGTCGATTTACAACCGGTTTCTCGTGCTGCTCGCGACCGTGCTCGTCACTGCATGGGGCTTTTATTCGTTGACGCAGACACCGCTCGATGCGCTGCCGGATCTGTCCGACACGCAGGTCATCATCAAGGCTTCATATCCCGGCAAGGCGCCGCAGGTGGTTGAGGACCAGGTGACGTATCCACTTACGACAACGCTACTCGGCGTGCCGGGCGCCACGACCATTCGCGCCTACTCATCGTTTGGAGATGCTTTCGTCTATGTGCTTTTCGACGACAAGACGGACCAGTATTGGGCGCGTTCGCGGGTATTGGAATATCTGAACCAAGTGCAGAGTCGTTTGCCACCGGGCGCGACCGTGTCGCTCGGTCCTGACGCAACGGGGGTTGGTTGGGTCTACGAATACGCATTGGTCGACCGCACCGGCAAACACGACCTTGGGCAGCTCCGAGCCTTAAACGATTGGTTTCTGAAGTTCGAGTTGAAGTCGGTACCGGACGTCTCGGAAGTCGCGTCGATCGGCGGAATGGTGCGCCAATACCAAGTCGTCATCGATCCAGACAAGTTGCGCGCCTATGGCATCACGCAAGGTGCTGTTGCGGATGCCATAGGAAAGGCCAACCAGGAGTCGGGCGGATCGGTTGTCGAGCTGGCCGAGTCGGAGTACATGGTGAGGTCATCCGGCTACCTGCGCTCACTGGATGACTTCCGCAACATCGTGCTGCGGACCAACGACACAGGCACGCCGGTCCTGTTGGGAGACGTCGCTCGGATCCAGATTGGCCCCGAAATGCGCCGTGGCATTGCCGAACTGAATGGCGAAGGCGAAGTGGCCGGCGGCGTCATTGTGATGCGCTCCAGCAAGAACGCGCTGACGACCATTGATGCGGTCAAAGCCAAGTTCGCCGACTTGAAAAAATCGCTGCCGCCCGGCGTCGAGGTCGTGACAACGTACGATCGCTCGCAACTCATCGAGCGCGCGGTCGACAACCTCAAAGACAAGCTCATCGAAGAGTTCATCATCGTCGGGTTAGTCTGCGCGGTGTTCCTGTTCCATCTGCGCAGCGCGTTCGTCGCGATCCTGTCGCTACCGCTCGGTGTGCTGACGGCCTTCATCGTCATGCGCTATCAAGGCGTCAACGCAAACCTGATGTCGTTGGGCGGTATTGCGATTGCCATCGGCGCGATGATCGATGCGGCCATCGTGATGATCGAAAACGCTCACAAACATCTGGAGGCGTACGACCACGAGCACCCGGACAGTCCGATCACGAACGCTCAGCGGTGGGAACTGATCGCAGAGTCCGCGGCCGAAGTTGGGCCCGCCTTGTTCTTCTCGCTGCTCATCATCACGCTGTCGTTCATCCCGGTCTTTTCACTGGAAGGCCAGGAGGGCAAGCTCTTTGCCCCACTAGCGTTCACGAAGACATACACGATCGCGGCCGCCGCCGGGTTGTCCGTGACGCTGGTGCCGGTGCTGATGGGCTTTCTGATCCGGGGTCGGATTCCGCACGAAAACGCCAACCCGATCAACCGCGCGTTGATCAGGCTGTATCGTCCATTGCTCGAAGCGACGCTGCGCCGGCCATGGGTCGCGATCGGTCTGGCGGTTATCGCGCTCGCGGTCACGCTCATTCCTGTATCGCGACTGGGCGGCGAATTCATGCCACCGCTCGACGAAGGCGACCTGCTGTATATGCCGACCGCGCTGCCCGGCATTTCAGCGGATAAAGCTGCCGAGCTGCTTCAACAAACCGACCGTCTGATCAAGACGGTTCCCGAAGTGAAAACCGTGTTCGGCAAATCGGGACGTGCCGATACCGCGACCGACCCGGCGCCGTTCGAGATGTTCGAGACCACGATCCAGTTCAAGCCGCGCAGCGAATGGCGACCCGGCATGACGCCCGAGAAGCTGGTGGATGAGCTCGATGCGCGAGTCAAGATTCCGGGCTTGTCGAATGTCTGGGTGCCACCGATTCGCAATCGCCTGGACATGCTGTCGACCGGTATCAAGACGCCTGTGGGGGTGAAGATCTCTGGCGCAGACCTTGGGCAGATCGACAAGATTGCCACGCAGGTCGAGTCCGTCTTGAAGAACGTTCCAGGCGTCACGTCGGCGCTGGCGGAACGCTTGAACGGCGGCCACTACATCGACGTTGATATTGACCGCTTGGCTGCAGCCCGCTATGGCATGTCGGTGACTGACGTCCAGTCCATCGTGTCCACGGCGGTGGGTGGCGATAACGTCGGCGAAGTCATTGCAGGCCGCGAGCGTTTCCCGATCAACATTCGCTATCCACGGGAGATCCGGGACTCAGTCGACAATCTGCGTCAGTTGCCGGTGGTCACTGACCGGGGGGCGCAGATCACGCTCGGGGACGTAGCCACCATCAAAATCTCCGATGGGCCACCGATGATCCGTAGCGAGAACGCGCGCTTGTCGGGTTACGTCTACGTCGACATTCGCGATGTGGACTTGCAATCGGCCGTGAAGGCAATGCAGCTCGCGGTTGCGCAGCACGTTGTACTGCCGCCCGGTTATTCCATCGCGTGGTCCGGCCAGTTCGAGTATCTGGAGCGGGCGGCCGCGAAATTGCGGACCGTGATTCCGGTGACGCTCGTCGTCATTTTCGTGCTGCTCTTCCTGACGTTCAACTCGGCAGCCGACGCGCTTTTACTGATGTCAACCGTGCCCTTCGCACTGGTCGGAGGCTTCTGGCTGATCTGGATCCTGGGACATGCGGTGTCGGTCGCGACCGCTGTCGGGTTCATCGCGCTCTCGGGCGTCGCGGCCGAATTCGGCGTCGTGATGCTGCTGTATCTAAAAGGTTCGCTCAACCGCCGGCTCGAGGAAGGCGCGCCCTTTACTGAAGCAACGCTTGTCGACGCTATTCGCGAGGGCGCTGTCTTGCGCGTGAGACCCAAGGCAATGACCGTCGCGGTCGTGTTGGCAGGTCTCATCCCGATCATGCTCGGCCATGGTGCGGGGTCGGAGGTCATGCAGCGAATCGCCGCGCCAATGGTTGGCGGCATGGTGACCGCCCCGCTCCTGTCGATGCTGATCATCCCGGCCGCCTGGTTGCTGCTGCAACGCCGGAAGATTGCGCGCACCCAAACGAAACCTGAAGCACCGCTTCAACCTCACGCAGTACCCACTGGCACGCTCGTGCCGCAAACTCAATCTGGAGAAAACCAATGAAGAAGTTCGTTACCGTATCCGCCGTATTCTGTACCGCTCTTACGCTCGCCAGTGCCGCGATAGCTGCGGACGAAATGGCTGGCATGAAGATGGACAACGGCGCCATGAGCGCTGCAAAGCCGGGCAAATCGCAACTGACCGACGCGGTGGTCAAGAAGGTGGACCCATCGACTGGCATGGTGACGCTTCAGCACGGCGCGCTCACCAACATCGGCATGTCGGCGATGACGATGGCATACAAGGCCAAGGACGCTGCGATGATTGACCACGTCAAGGAAGGCGAGAAGGTCAAAGTCCGGGTCGAAGATGTCAACGGCACACTGACTATCGTAAAGCTGGAGAAGCACTAACCGTCGGTAGGCGCCAAGGACGCGGCGACGCCTACTATGGTAGGCGCCGCTGTCCTTTGGACCGGAGCTGACAGATCGCGTTCGTACGACTACGGTAGCACTTCGGTCATGGTATGGATGCTGTAGAAATGGGAAACCGGCAGCACGGCGATCACGCCGTCGCCCGGCGCACCCACATGCGCGACCTTCATGATTGCAGCGACCAGCGTATCGACATCGGCCGTGCGAACGAAGATCTCGATTTTCAGGTGGCCGATCGACTCGTCGTTCGCATACGGGTTCAGGTGCGCGCCGAAGCCTCTTACTTTGCTGATCGTGACACCATGCGTATGGATCGCGTGCAGCGCTTTCCTAAGAGCCCCAAGCACCTCCGGCCGGATAATCGCGACTACGCATTGCGATTCCATGGTGATCTCCTTATGCTCAGTTGAACCGTTTCACGCCTTTTTGGCGTAAGCGCTACACCAACCGTTTGCATTGACCTGCTTACCGGCAAAGATCGTACAAGGAGCCATTGCATCACCGGCCTTTCCCTGGAAGAACTGGCAGCTTGCACAGGTTTGTCCAGGCTGATGATTGGGATACTTCGCCTTGTCGACCTTGCTTGCATCTGTTTTGTACCCGAGCGCTTGCGCGTTCGCGTCGGATTCAAGGACCGGCCCGGCTTGCGCTGTAGCGTTGCGCTCCAAGATCAGCGACGAGGCCAAACCTGCGGTGACGAGCATAAAACTGCGGCGAGAAAATTTCATGGTTGCCCTCCATTTCACTGGCCGTCTCGCGCTCGCGAAGTCTGGCCTGGTTGTCTCCGATTCTTGAATCACGCTCTAACGCCTGAATCAGATAGTTGCGCATCAAGCCCGAGTCCTCGTGCTCCAGCATGTGACAGTGATAGAGAAACATCCCGGTGTACGCGCCGAAGCGGATCAGCAAGCGGATTCGCTCGCCCGGCATAACGAGTACGGTGTCCTTCCATCCCTCATCGACATATCCGCCCGCAACCGAGTCGCGCGCGCTGGAAAACTCCGCGGCAACCAACCGCTTTAGTACGCGGAACTGCACGCCGTGTACATGCATAGCGTGCGCCATCAACATCATCGATGCCTCGTTGCGAAACTCCCAGATTTCGGTGGTCTCGCGCCTCACGGTTTCCGATGCCGTGACGCCATCCATTTCGAAACGGCGACCGTCAATGCCCCATGTCATCATGCCCATTGTGATACCGAACGCACGTGGGCGTGAGAAATTGACTGCCTCGTGCGGACGTACCGCCGGCACCCGCGCGAGGTGCATCGGCAGGACGCTGGTCGCATCCGAGTGCTGCGTGACCCTGACGTTCAACACGGGGAAACACGCGCCCATCCGCAACTCCGTATTGCCCATCATCCCGCCCATCGCGACGTCGCCCGCGAACTCGCGGCTCTCCAGCGTCATCTGGGTCCCTACTGGTTGGTGGCTGAAATCCACCCACACGTCGATCCGCTCGGCCGGCGCGAGCGTCACGTACTGCCCTAGAAGCGGTGCGTCGAGCAGTCCACCATCGGTGCCGATCACGGTCAACGGAGAACCGTCGTTCCATGCGAGCTTATAAATTCGCGCGTTAGACGCGTTAAGCAGGCGCAGGCGATAGGCGCGGGTTTCTACTGGCAACACGAAGTCGGGCCGCCCATTAACGAGAATCTGGTCACCGAGAAAACCCATCATCTGCGCCATCACGTCACCCATGCCGCCCATGCCGCCGTTACCCATCATTGCGCTTTTCATCATTCCACCGCGCCCCATCATCCCCCCTGCTCGTTGTGACAGGTAAGCGAACTGGTTGTCGCCATTCACCTTCCGGTCCTGAATCATGAGTGGCACGTCGTAAGCGCCCGCAGGGAGTTTGAGCGCAGCTTCCTCCTCATCACCGACGATCAGGAAGCCGGCCTGTCCAAAGTAGATCTGTGCGCCGGTGCGACCGTCCGGATGCGCGTGGAACCAGTACGTTCCGGCGCGGTTCTGGACCTCGAATTCATATCGGAAATGCTGCCCGGGCGAGATCGCATTGCGCGGATGCCCGTCCATCGCGGCGGGAATGAGCAGACCATGCCAATGGATGATGGTCGGCTCAGGCAATTCGTTGATGAAATCGACCCGCACTTTTTGTCCGCTTCGCACGCGCAACACCGGCACGTATCCATCGGACAGAAAGACGAGCGCGCCGGCGTCGCCAGAGGTGACTTTTCCGACATAGCGCCACACGTGTGTAGCCGATCCCGGCCAGATCGCGAGTTGATCTTTCTTTGCGCGCAACTCGACTTCGAGATCCGGGACAAATGACGCACGAGCTGGATTTGATTGCGCGGATGCGGTACGCAACGTAGGTGGCCATCCGGCACTCGCGAATAGTGCCGAGCTCAGCGAGGCGCGCAGGAACGTACGACGTTTTGCGTTCTTGATGTCCGGCATTCGTCACCTCCACAACAAGCCATCCTTGCCTTGCTTGAGCCGCGGATTGGCGCAATCGCCTCCCCACGGGTGCATGACACGATCAACCCTTCGGCGCCCACTTCGCATCGACCGCAGCCTGGATCTTGCCCGGGTCTTTGATACCCTGACGCGTCATCTGATAAGCGATCTCCGCCGTACCCTGACAAACGGGGCACGTCACGGCCATCTTGTCTTCGAAGCATTGCAAATTGGAGCGATGCTCACCGCGATTCTCACAGCCGCACCAGCAATACAACTGATTCAGGGTTGCCGGGATCTGCGTGGCTACCCAATACGCGTGCCGCGTCGCGACGTCGGAGAACTGCTGGGGGTTCAGCACATGCGATGCATCGGTTCGTCCACTTGGGACAATGCGCAAACCGTTGTCGCGCAGCATACCGATACGCCATGGGATGTTCGGTGTGCCCGGTAACGGTGCCTTGTCCCCCACCGGCGTGGTCTTTGACATCATGATTTCCGCCGCCATTGACACTACGCCCGCGGATAACGCCACCGGCACCACCCAAAGCAAGCGTCGCCTCGACAAGTTCAAACGAGGGCTGCGAGGCCGTGCACGTGTGGCTCGATCTTTCGAAAGTTTTTTGTCTGGTTGCCTATCTTTCATCGACGTGTCTCCTTGGCCGGATGAGGATCATCATCAAGCGCGTATCGCGGCATGACAGTAGCGCAGGCCACGCATCATGCCAGCGTGCATCATTGCCATCCCTGCCACGCCAAGTACGGAGATAAGTCCGACTACGGCCAGCACAATCACAGTGACTTTCAGAATCCAGGAACGATCACTCACGTCAGTTTCCATCCAGTCTGTTCGGTGTCACGGGCTAACGCGCGGCACTAGTTCTACTGGCATAGGCAACCCCTGTTTCGCCGGCGAGCGCGAACAGTTGTGGGGCTTATCTGCCAGGCTCATGGACCGTATCATCAACAGCATCAACGAGAACACTGAGGCTGGTCGGAAGCGACACATGTTTTCGCCGTCCTACAGTTCTCCCGACGTGCGTGCGCGTCGTCGTTGAACGTGTCTACGATGGGACTAACGGAAGAGGGGTTAAAGCACTTGTGGTGGGCGCTGCGGCGGTTCGGGGATGAACTGCGCAATGAGAACGTGACTCACGGGCCGGTAGACAGGCAACGAGGTGATTGCTACCGCGACATGAAGGGAGGGAACGAGACCCCACGGCATGCTGCACGAGTGACTGCCCATGCTGCAGTGACCACCCGCCTGCATCTTGACGACAGGTGCTTTTGTGCGATCTGCATGATCGCACATGTCGGTCATGGACATCTGGCTTTCGTGTGATGGCGAAACGGCTGGTGCCATCGCCGAACAAAGCGACGCCTGCGCGGGGTAACCGAGTATCGGCAACCACGCGATCAGAAAAAAGGCGATCAGTTTGGTCAGAAATTTCATGATTTTTAGTATAGGCGCAGCCGGGCAGTGATGCCACATCTTGCAATGTCGGTATTTACGTCGATAGCCCAATGGGCGATGTCCCAGTGAATGCCCCATCAGCGGTCCCACCGCTGCAGGTGCGCGAGGAACGTGTCCGCGCCAACGAATCCCACCAGTTGCGCAGCGGTTTGTTGCTGACCGCTTCGGTCATAGAAAATCAATGCGGGCGGTCCGAACAATCCATAGCGCTTTAGCAGCGCAGCATCCTCCCGCGTGTTTCGCGTGACGTCGATGCGTAGCAGCTTCCAGTGCGCCAATCTCGCCGCCACACGCGAATCGGCAAACGTAAAGCGTTCCAGTTCCTTACAGGAGAGACACCAGTCTGCATAAAAATCCACCATGACGGGCTGACCATGCGCCTGACTCAATGCGTCGTCCAGTTCGGCAACCGTGCGTACCGGCTGAAAACGCGAGGAGCTTTCCGTGACGGATGCCGTCCCTTGTGGCACGCGCTTGAGCGGCTGCAGCAAATCGTCGTTACCGGACAGGGCACCGAGCAGTTCGGCAATACCGGCAGCGACAAGGAGCACGCCCAGTGCTTTGCCCACCCGAGCACTGCCACGCGCATCCGGCGGCAATGGATCAATCGCACGAAGCATCATGCCGCACGCGGCGAAGAGCGCGGCCACCAGCACCATCAGCAACCACGATGGAAGCAAGGAGTAGACGAACCACAGGGCGGCCACCAGCAGCATCACGCCCAGCGTGTTCTGCGCGGCACGCATCCATTTGCCTGTTCGTGGCAAGACCTGCGTGCCAAAGGTGCCAACGACCAGCAACGGAATCCCCATGCCGATCGCCATCACATAAAGTGCCAGCGCACCGGAAAGCAGATCACCGCTTCGCGAGATGTACAGCAACGCGCCAGCGAGCGCCGGCGTTGAACAGGTACCGACGAGCAGCGCGGACAAGGCACCCATCAGGAAGACGGGAAGGATACGTCCGCCAGGCAGCCGCTGGCTCCAGCCAGCGAGGCCCGTTTGCCAGTGTGAAGGTAATTGCAGCCTGAACACACCGAACATCCCGAGCGCGAAGATCACCATGAGGATGCCGAAACTTGTCAGGATCCACGGTTGTTGCATGAACATCACCAACTGGATGCCGAAGAACGCTGCGATGCTGCCCGCCAATGCGTAGGTCAGCGCCAGTCCCTGCACGTAGGCAAAGGTGAGCGCAAAAGCGTGCCATAAATGCGGCCGGGCACCGTGTACTCCACCGCCCAACACAACCGTCGTGACAATCGGAATGAGCGGATACATGCACGCCGTCCCAGCGATCAATAGGCCCGCGAGCAAAAAGCCGAGCAACTCAGTGATGCTGAGGCCGGCGGACGACGGCAGTGCCAGTCCGAACAATGTCCGTGTGTTCGCCGGCGAGCGGACCCCAGCATTGACAACACTAGCTTGGTCTGCAGCATGGGTGATGTCCGACACCGGGCCAGCGGCTGCAATGCGATAGGTCCGAGTGAGTGGCGGATAGCAAACACCCAGATCCGCGCAGCCTTGAGAGGTCACTGACAGTACGACATCGGCGGTCACGGGATGAGGTAACGTCAGACGCAGCGACACCGGACCGTGGTAGACGAAGACCTTGCCGAAGGTTGGATCATCTTTCTCTTCGCCCGGTGGCAAGTCGACCGGCTTTACCGGAACACCCTCTACGGCGAAGCTAAAACGGTCTCGATACAGGTAGTAACCGGAGCGCGTGCCGAAATCGAGAGTAATTTGCTGCGGCGCACCGGGACTGACAGTGAGCGGGAAGGCCTGTTCGGGTGGCAACAGGTCGGATTCGGTCACCGCATGTGCTAGAAGCGGGACGACCGCAACGAGGAGCGCGAGCGCTATCCGCTTGAACCAGCACCGTGCGCTTGCAATGTCGCGGACACAGCGCGTCGGGCGCCCGCCCGTGTCCGGTCGCGTACCTAGCTGCCCTGTGTCGATGAGCGTCATTGCCCCATCCTCTGGCGCGTCGAAATGGTTCCGAATTGTCACACTGTAGGCGATCTCGCAACCCAGCCCGTCCCGCCGTGATTCGACGATGGCCAATTCGCCGGCTTCAGCACATTCTTGACCTTGACCGAGCGGGAAGGTCAAGGATTCATAGAAAATGAGTCGCGCGGGTAATGCGACGCCGATCGCAGGAGCCGATAGGCAGAAAGAAGGTTAGATGCGCGGATAGTGAAGCGCCCAACCACGAGGCGCGTTGACCGGCCGAAATCAAACACTCGGATGCGACCTTAGTGTGTCGCCCGATTGCGACCGTAACGAAGCAAGCGCAATGCATTGGCGGTCACAAGAACCGTTGCGCCCGTGTCCGCGCGTCGAACGAATTAAACATGTCAACTGGCGCTGGACAGCAGGCAGAAGTCGGCCATCTTCAGCCACCCGCCAGCGATTCCTGGCTGTCCGCTAGGGCGTCAAGCGAGCCGGCCGCATCGCGACGGAACACTGGCTCGAAGTTGAGTGCAAAATACAGGAGATGCAGGCATTAAAGGCTTAGCGAACCAAACTCGTGGGAAAGGCGATGCAATCGAAGACTCACTGGGAACACATCTACACGGCGAAATCATCGACCGAAGTCAGCTGGTATCAGCCGCACGCGACGCTGTCGCTGGGTCTGATTCGACGAATCGGCATCGGTCTGGATGCCGCGATCATCGATGTCGGCGGCGGTGCGTCAACGTTGACCGACGATCTGGTTACTCTCGGCTACCACAATCTCTCCGTGCTGGATCTCTCCGGCGAAGCGCTGGCCGTGGCGCGTCGGCGGCTCGGACAGAAAAAATCCAGGCTCGTGCAGTGGATTGAGGCTGATGTCACTTCGGCGCCATTGCCGGAGCGGTTTTTTGATGTTTGGCATGACCGTGCGGTGTTCCACTTCCTCACAGACGAGGCCGACCGCCGCGCGTATGTCGGTCAGGTAATGCGGGCGGTCAAGCCGGGCGGCCACGTAATCGTTGCCACCTTCGCTCCCGACGGGCCCGCCGAGTGCAGCGGTCTTCCAGTAGTCCAGTACGACGCGGATTCCCTACACGGTGAATTCGGCCCGGCATTCGAACTGATCAAACATGACGAAGAAACACACGTCACGCCAGCAGGGCGCGTCCAGCATTTCATCTATTGTCACTGCGTTAAACCGCATTGAGCTGAGTCTGTCACCGCCGTCGGGAAGCCACGAGTCAATTCAATAAACGTATGCATACGCTCAGTCGACAGCATAGGCGCTAAAGCGGGTGTGCTTACTGAATGTCGCTTGGCGGCAGTAGCGCGGGCCGCCATCACGCCCCGCCCACTGTCCCTTGTGGGTCGGGTTTCGCCGATCGCCGAAAGGCTGGGGTCGGCCCAGAGTGTGTCAAAACGCTTTTTTGAAGAGCTAAAATCTCTTATCCGATACCGGGGTGAGCGAGATGAAGCGGTTCGTTCAGGGCGACAATCGTACGCAAAGCTTTCTTCTTCCCGAAGCGCTCGACGACTACGTGACGGATACCAACCCCGTGCGCGTAGTCGATGTCTTTGTAGATGAGCTTGATCTTCAGAAGCTTGGGTTTGAAGGCGTCGAACCAGCACTTACCGGCCGGCCTTCGTATCATCCTGAGGTGATGCTTAAGATTTACATCTACGGTTACCTGAACCGTATTCAGTCCAGTCGTCGCCTTGAGCGCGAGGCCCAGCGCAACATTGAATTGATGTGGCTCACGGGCCGCTTGGCACCGGACTTCAAGACCATTGCGCGGTTCCGCAAAGACAACGGCAAAGCGATCCGCAGCGTCTGCCGTCAGTTCGTCATGCTGTGCCAACGCCTGGACCTGTTCGCCGAAACGCTCGTTGCGATAGACGGGAGCAAGTTTAAGGCAGTGAACCATCGCGACCGCAACTTTACGAACGCAAAACTGGAGCGGCGAATGCGGGATATCGAGGCAAGCATCAGCCGTTATCTTGCGCAAATGGACACCGCTGATCGCCAAGAACCCACTATCGCGAAGGCGAAGACGGAGCGGCTGCAAGACAAGATCGCAGCTCTCAAAGAGCAAATGCAAATCCTCAAGCAAGTCGAAGTTCAACTCAACGCGGCTCCCGACAAGCAAGTGTCGCTCACGGACCCGGACGCGCGTTCGATGAAGACGCGGGGGACAGGCGTCGTCGGCTACAACGTCCAGGTAGCGGTCGACGCAAAGCACCATCTGATTGTCGCGCACGAGGTCACCAACAACGGTATTGATCGAGACCAACTCACATCGATGGCGAAGCTCGCGCGCACGGAAATGGGCGTTGAGAAACTCACGGCAGTTGCGGACAGAGGCTATTACAAAAGCGAGGAGATACTCGCGTGTCACCAAGCTGGCATTACCGTGTTCGTACCGAAGACGGTGACGTCGGGTGCGACGGCTCACGGTCGCTTCAGCAAAGACGATTTCATTTACGACGCCGAGGCGAACGAGTATCGCTGCCCAGCGGGAGAGCGGCTCATATGGCGTTACGTGACTATCGAGCGAGAGCTAAAGTTGCACCGTTACTGGAGCTCGAACTGCCAGCAGTGTTCGTTAAAGGACAAGTGCACACCGAGCGTACAACGCCGGGTGACGCGCTGGGAACACGAAGGAGTTCTCGATGAGATGCAAATCCGTCTTGATCACAGCCCTGACATGATGCGTATCCGACGGCAAACCGTCGAGCATCCGTTTGGCACAATCAAGGCTTGGATGGGAGCCACGCATTTCTTAACACGAACGATCGAGCGGGTAAGCACCGAGAATGAAATGAACGCGTCCCACCCGTGAACGGTGGAGTCGCACGGAAGTGGATCCACACAGGCCAACGACGTCGAAGTGCCCAGGATGGTAGATCATAAAGGTCTTCAAGGCGAACTGGAGAGTCCGAGATGAACCCCACACCGGTTGGAATTGACATCGCGAAATCGGTTTTCCAAGTGCACTACGTGGACGAGGAAACAGGCGAGATTGTGAACAGGCCAATCAAGCGGCAAAAATTCCTGGAACACTTTGCGAACCGCTCTCTCTGCCTTATCGGAATCGAAGCGTGCGGAGGTGCTCACCACTGGGCGCGAGAACTCGCCAAGATGGGGCATCAGGTGAAGCTGATGCCGGCAAAGTACGTCAAAGCGTTCAATATTCGTAACAAGAATGATGCGGCCGATGCCCGCGCGATCTGGCTAGCGGTCCAGCAGCCTGGCAAACCAGTGGCGGTGAAGACCGAAATGCAACAGGCGATGCTGGCGTTACATCGCATGCGCCAGCAACTGGTGAAGTTTCGTACGATGCAGATCAACAGCCTCAGAGGCCTGCTCACCGAGTACGGCGAAGTGATGAGCAAAGGCCGTGCGGCACTGGACGGGGCGATACCGAACGTGTTGGCAAGGATCAGCGAGCGCCTTCCAGCGATGCTGGTCGATACGATGCGCGAGCAGTGGAACGGTCTGACAAAGCTTGACGAGCAGATTGCCGCGATCGAGCGCCGAATGCGCGAGTGGGTCAAGCACGATCCCGCCGTAAAGGCGATCAGCGAAATTCCCGGCGTGGGTCTCCTGACAGCAACCGCTGCAGTGGCAACGATGGGCGATGCGAAGGTTTTTCGCTCCGGTCGGGAATTTGCTGCGTGGGCTGGTCTCGTACCCAGACAGAGTGGTTCCGGCGGCAAAGTGAATTTGCACGGCATAAGCAAAAGGGGCGACACGTATCTCAGAACACTGCTGATCCATGGCGCGCGCGCCGTGTTGAGTCACGCCAAGGATGCGGGCACTTGGATTGAGGAGATGCGCAGGCGTCGCCCAGCGAATGTCGTGATCGTCGCGCTCGCCAACAAGATGGCGCGGATGATCTGGGCGGTTCTGGCGCATGACCGTCCGTACCAGAGGGATTACGTGAGCAGGAAGCCGGCATAGGCGGTAATCGCTTCACGAACAACTAACTTGCGATCAGATTGATACGTCTAAAGGTTGCGCAGGCACCGTATGTGATGACACATCAGGTCGGACCATGACCCACGAAGCCTGAAGGCTCATACGAGCTTCGAGCTCGCACGGAGAATGAGGCATGGGTCAGCGGATTTCATAGTGGGCCGCAGCGAATCAGGCTGCAACAAGCCCGGATATAGAGCCGCGATCAACCTGTTTTCCAGAACACACGAGAGCTTGCTCAAACGGGACGCGTTCATATAGATGAGCCTTCAGGTGTTGGCCTACAACCTCAAGCGAGTCATCAACATACTTGGAGTTGCAGGGACGATGAAGGCGATGAAGTTGGCTGGAAGCTAAAGCCCCGAGGGGCTTTCTTGCGCACGCGATGTTCGATTAGCGCAAGCTCGACGTAGTAAACTCGATCGACCCGATCGGCAATCTCGCGCGCGCAGCGGCGAAAATTGAGTTTCCACACGGTCTCGGTCGCCACCGGCCACCCGGCCGTGGCAGCAATCCTCGGTCAAGCGGTCACGTGCTCCTCATCACGCATATGACGTGGACTCATTCAAAATGCTGCCGGCTTCCACTCCCCCCGAAGCCCGGGCCGTGGCAAGTAGAATGCGCGCTATCGACACTTAGTGGGCCGCGGCGACGTACGCCCTTCTCCCGATGAAACGCTTCCTGCTGCTGGCCGCCCTCTTCGCCGCGTCCGCCACGCTGCACGCCGCCGGCCTGCCGGCGGGCATCGCTGCACAGTTGCCGACGGGTTACGAGCCGATGGTGTTCCGAGCTGGGCCGCGAATCGGAGGCGGTCGGCGAAGCTTGCTCGTCGTCGCCCACCAGCGCGACGACTCTGCGAACAGCCCGTCGCCGCGTCCGCTGCTGATCTTCGAGGAACAGGCAAGCGGTCAGTACCGGCTCTCCGCGCGCAACGAGACGATTGTGCTGCGCACCAACGAAGGCGGCCAATGCGATCCATTCGAGGACGGCGACGACGGGCTCGCAGTCAAGGGACGCTAATTTACGGTGCAGAACGGCGTCGCGTGCGGCGCACACTGGACCGACTTCATCACGTTCCGCTACGACGCCGAGCGCCGCGCATGGCTATTCGACAGCGAGATCTTCACGTCTTCCGATCCGCTCAACGGCACGCCGGACAAGACCGACGCGACGCACGCGAACCGCGCGAAGCAGGTCGCGTTCGAGGCCTGGCGCCCTGCGCGATGAAGCGACGCCATACGCGAACAGGACGGCAGCCGCGACGGTTGCACCGTGCGCGGCGAGGCATGGCGTCTCCGCTTTAAGGCGGTTGTACATCAGGGAGCAGACATAATGACTGCACGGACCTGAATGGCAGCATCACGCCCTGAGGTGGTCAGTCAAGGTTTTTCATGTGCGCGTCTGGCTCGTCGTGCGCGCGTGCCAAGCAGATTTTGCACCCGCGGTATCATTGCGTTTAGGAGCTACAACTGCCGGCTGTCACCGAGCAACGCGTTCGATGCGGCAGCGAAGAGGCGCAATGGCCAAATTGAGAATACAGACAGCGCCCGGGGAGGGCGAGCGACGCGCGCAACGTGGATACGTGCGTCAATACGAGTCAGCGGCGGCGGCGATCTACGCGGCGCTTGAGCGCGACGAGCTGGTCTGGGTCGGATTGGCGGACCGCAACGCCGGCGTCGCGGACGACGTCGTGCTTGGTCTGAAAGGCAGTGTCGTTGGCCACCAGTTCAAAACATCAAGGTATTCGGGACCCTTCCGGCTTGATACGCTGCTGCTCGGCGCAGATGGGTTGCTGCAACCTCTCGTTCTCGCATGGCAAGCGCTTCGCAGGGCGTTTCCCGATGGGTGCGTCGAGGTGCGGCTAGTCACAAACGACTATCCGTCCAACGCCGATGTGCTTGACGGGGAAGACGGGCACAGCGCGGCCTTCCTGCGCGAGTTCATGCTTTATCCGAACCGGACATTGGCTGACTGGCGAGCGTCCAGGTGGCAGCCGTTTGTCGATCGACTCGTCCTGCGCTCAGGCGTCGACGATGCGGCCTTTGAACAATTCCTGCAAGCGTTGCGCATCTTGTGGGGGCCGGCGGCTGATTTCGCACAAGCCCACCGGCTGTCGCCGGACGCCAGGCGCCTGGCGGGGGAGATCGCGAGCCTGTTACCACGGCTCGTCGCAGATGTCCGCGACCGCGACCGCTGGACTCGCTCGCAACTGCTCGAAGAATTGGGTTGGCCCGACAGCTTCATAGTGCGACGTTCGCACCAGTTTCCGGTGGGCGCCTATGTCCAGCGCAATGCGGTGACGGAAATGGCGCTGCGCCGAGCAATCAACGAAGCCGGTCACGGTTATGTCGCCCTCGTTGGTTCGCCAGGCGTCGGCAAGTCTACGCTGCTGCAATCCTCCCTCGCCGCCGAACCCGCACTGGCCATCGTGCGCTATCTCGCCTTTGTGCCCGGGGAAGGCCAGGGCATCGGTCGCGGCGAAGCCGAAGCGTTCCTCGACGACGTCAATGCCCAGTTGAGGCGCGGCGGCCTTAGTGGTCTACGGTTTCGGGACACGACGCTGCAAGAACGGCGCGACCAGTTCGGCATATTCATGCAGCGTGCGGGCGAGCGATTCCAACGGGACGGCGTCCGAACGCTGATCATCGTCGACGGGCTCGATCACATTCCGCGCGAGGAAGTGCCGCAACGGTCGCTACTCGCCGAGCTCCCATTGCCGCAAGCGGTGCCGGAGGGAGTGCTGTTTGTGCTTGGAACGCAACGCCTCGACCTCGACGACTTAAAGCCGGCGATTCAGGAGCAGGCTTCGCTCTCGCACCGCAGGATTGTAGTCGCGCCGCTTTCCCGCGAAGCGGTGTACCGGATGACGGATGCGTACGGTCTTGATCCCGATGTCTCACGAGAACGGATCCTTACACTTGGCCATGGCCAGCCGCTCGTCACGCGTTACCTGATTAACGCGTTGCGCCACGCAGATAACGGAAAACGCGAGGGGCTGCTCGCTGGCCAATTTACGTTCGAAGGCGATATCGAAACCATTTATGCCTCTGCGTGGCGCGAAATCAACGACGACGCCCAAGCGCGTGACGTGATGAGTTTCATTGCGCGCGCCGAAGGACCGATTCAACCCGAGCAGCTCGCCGACGCGGTGTCGGAGCAGGCGGTGGAACGGGCGCTCGCCTCGACGGCGCACCTGCTAAGCGTCGGGCCGAACGGATGGGCGGTGTTTCATAACAGCTTTCGTTTGTTCATCCTGTCGAAGCCGCGATTGCGGTTTGGCAAACCAGACGTGGGCGACGCCCCCCGCATTTACGTGAGGCTCGCGGAACTCGCGCGCGTCGCGGCCACCGGCAGCCCGCAGCGCTGGCTCGAGCTCAGGTATCTGGCGCGCGCACAGCGCCACAGGGATGTGCTTGCCCTTGCACAGCCCGTGCGCTTTCGGAATCAGCTTGCTGACGGCAGGCCCGCTGCCGACATCGAGGCAGACATCCGTCTTGCGTTTGGTGCCGCTCAAGCGGAAGGCGATCCGACGGACGTCTTCCGTCTGCTGCTGGCCCAGGATGAAATCGGGCGCAGGGCAAATGCGCTCGAATACGCGCCGAGTGTAGTCGATGCAATGCTTGCGATCGCCGACATCGACGGCGCGCAGTCCTTCGCGGAGGCGAATGGTTGCGGTGGCTACAAAATTGTCGATGCGCTGCTGAGTGCCGGTCAAGTGGATCGGGCGCGGGCATGGTTCGACCGGATAGAGCCTCTCGAACGCTTTTGGGGTAACCAGTCAGATGGCGTCCGTAGTCAGGAATCTGAATTGCGGGAATGGGCGCAACGCGTGTTTCACTTCCGCGAGGTCGATCAGATCAACGATGCGATTGAGCGCTTATCGAATCCGGCGCTGGCGCGGACGATGAGCAATGATCCGGACTATTGCGACCACCTCAGGTTCGACGTCGCGTGCGCGGCGGCGAGGGCGCAGCCCACCGGTGATCTGCAGGCGCTCGCGCGCCAATTGGGGGTAAGCGATACCGACGTGCCCTATCTGTTGATCGAAGCGGGCTTGAGTGCACAACGCAGCGGTGATGCGGAAATAGCCCGAGCGCTACTGTCCCAGGCGGTGTCTAAGAGCACCTTCTCGCAGGTGCAGGAGGACTGGCGCGGTCTGGTCGCACGAAGTGCAGCCGAGCTTGGTGACATCGCGATGGCCCGTGCCGTGTTTGCGCACCTGACACCTCCGGCAATCGCCATGATGGAGGGAAAGACGGGCGACGGTGTGGCGAAGACAGTCGCGCGGGCCTTTATCGAGTACGTCGAGCTCGGCACCCTGCTGGGCGAGACGCTGTCCGAGGTGGCGTCGCCGAAGCGCAGCCTACTCCAGCCGCTTCAGCACCATGCCATCAAAGTTGGTGAGTTGCTCGGCCGCGCCCGGTCTGGCGAGGCGGTGCCCGGTGTCGAGTTGGTGCGCGCCACGCACGACGCGCTCGCGTATCTTGAGCATGCCGAACCGAGAGCCGCCGACGAGTTCTATGCGATCCATCAATTGGATGCAGCCGCGCCCATCCTCGCTCACGCTCTGATACACGCCGCGGCCTTGTGCGGCGAGGAAGCATTCACCGACGTGGTCGCCGAGTTCGACCGAGCGTTCGCGAAGCCCAATGGCAAGAACCGGAAGCGCATCGATTTACGTCGCGAAGTTGCGGCCGAGATCTATCATCAGACAGGCGATCTCGACGCGGCCTGCCAACGGCTAGACCCTTTGGCAGGAGAGCTTCGCGAGGATACGCCCGAGACGCAGGTGGAGGGGTTGGCGGCACTCGCCACCACGTTTGCGAGCGTTGGGACGGTCGCACGCGCCCGACAACTCCTGCATCAGCTTCACAACGAATCGCTTGGCTACGCGCGTGCGCCCAAAAAAGATCCCCAATATGCGCTGTGGCGTGATTTGCTCCAACGTGCCAACGCCGCCGATCCGGCGAAGTTGCGCGACCGTGTCGAACTGATGATGCGTCTGCTCGACGGCATGATGGAAACCGAGGGCCGGGCGTCGGGTCGCCGAATCGCATCGGCCGTGCTGACCGAGGCAGCGCTGATCGATGCCACAACCGGCCTCGTGGCCGCGAAGAAAATGGCCGCGCGCAGTATGCTCGACTGGGCTGGCATCATCAACGCGCTGCTCTTGGGCGTCGTCCGACGTCGCCCCGATCTGGCCGGTCCGTGCGCGATGGCATGGGCTTCTCTCGCGCTACCGTACTACTCCGAGCCGCTCTATCGCTCGGACAAGCTCGGTGAGTTCATTTCAACGGTGATTGCGGCATCACCGGAGCACGACCTCGTTACGTTGATCGATCAATTGTGCGTATCGATCGAAACAAACGCTCAGGCGTCAACGCGTACGCCGTTGCTAGAGCGGCTGGCCGCTGCCATGGGCGTGAGGGGAGCGCATAACTCACGCGTTGACGAGGCGTTGGTTCGCTGGCGGGCTGAGACGCCGGCCGAGCGGGATAGCGGCACGCCCGGCCGATATGACAATGTCACCTCCCTCGGTGCGCTCGAAGCGCGTTTGCGCGACGAGGCACTTGATGCGCCAGACTACGAAGGTATCGCAACATACGCACGCCTGGTTGCGACGGCCGAACTGGGCGAAGCACGTACCCTGTTTGAGCGCTGGGCAGCCCTGCAGAACGACACCAACGCGCGATTTGCGCTGGTGACCAGGGCGTTGTCGTGCGGGGACCTCTCATTCGCGCGAAGCCTCGTGGAAGGGTACCGCTTGCAGACGGACGAGCGTGCAACATGGAACTACTGGACCGGAGCTGGCCGGCTCAAATACTTTCAGGCGCGTGTGAAAATTGAAGGGGCCGTCGTGCACGACGAGGCTTACGCGGACCTGGTTGGCGAGCTCGCTGGAGGCAGGGAGTATGTGCAGCCGATCCTGTTCGACATCGAAGATGTCTTTCCAACGATTGCGTCGTCGCTAGATTGGGCCGCGATGTGGGAGTGCCTTGCCGAACAACTCACCATGATGCGTGAGTACGCGATCGGCACGCCGTTCGAACTGCCGCCTGAATCAGGCATCACCGACGAAGACCTGATTGTTTCGATCTATCGCTGGGCACTGTCACTTTCGCTACCCGAACTGACGAGCAATCTGCGAAGGGGTGCCCTGCACTTGCTCTCATTCGACGCCGGTGTGCCGCTATTTACTTTGCTGGTCGGGCGGCTGCTGGAGGGGGAAGGAGACGAAGCGGCCGAAGCGGTGCAGTTGCTGTTGCATGATGCAGAAAATACAGCCGCCCCCGTCCTCGGGGAAGTTATCGCGCCCCTCGTCGATGATCCCGATTACGCAGTAGCGGCCGGGGCCGCGCGGCTTTTGAAGCGCTGGGGACGGGCGCGTGCAATCACGCACACGGCATTGCCGTTCTTTTACGAAATTTATCTGGATGAGGGCAACGCTGACCGGTTCGAACGCCCGAAGCTTAGCGATTCAAGGACGGGGGCGATGCATGTCGAAGACCCCTTGGGTTGGACTTTTGCGTTTTCGGACGTAATCCGGGCGCTGGCGCGAAAGGGCGTGTCAGTCCTGCAGATACGGGAACGCTGCCGAATATTCATCGAAGGTTGGGGCGGGCTGGCGGCGTTTGGCCCTTCGGCAACGGTTGCGCTCGAGGCCGCGCTCGGTCGCATCGACATGCGGCTGGCGTACGCCAGGCCGCACATGACGGTAGCGCTGCGCGCCCTTCGCTACGTGGCTGGCGAAATGAGCCGCGCCGGTATCCTCGACGAGAAAGACGAGCCCTGGCTACTTCACTTGATGGGGTACCCGGCAAGCCCGATGCCGCTGGTATCGCCCTGCGAACGGCCTCGCACTATTACGCGGCCGGCCCTAGACCGGACGCACTGGCATGAAACAGAGGAACGATGGCTCGATGCTGTCGACGGCGATGTCCAACCGCTTTTGAACCGTCCCGGGAAGGTCATTGCCGAGTTCGCGCGGTTCGACTGTCGTGATATCCGGACGACTTTTTCGCTTGAGCGCCTTCGTGTCCCATTTTTTGATGTCTGCAAAGGCGACGACCTCTCGTCCTGGATGCTCGAGCTGCCGCAGGCTATCTGGGCAGGAAGTATCGTGCCGCTATCCGACGAGCCCGCCGCGACTATTGTGAGGCGGTTCGAGGAGACGCGCGTGCCGGGCGTTCCAAGCGACATGCTGGTGATCTGCCCATTTTGGCTGCGCCGTCTGTCGTGGCAGCAGCACCCAGAGGACTGGCTCGCTTACCTTGATAAGAGAGGTCGAGTTGTGGCGCGGGTTGTTTGGTGGCGAGACGGCGGCCCGATCGACATCGGCGAGGATGGCATCTGGGGAGAAGGAGCTTTCGTAATGCTCACGCCAGAAGGGTGTCAGCAGATCGAGGCGGTGACGGGGCGCATGAAAATTCAGGTGCATGGACGTCGTACGGTCGCGGAGCCAGGCAAGTCGACGGTAAAGGTTCGACGGGCGAGCGCGGTCGAATGACGTAGTCTGGTTCTTTCGAAGCGGGCGACCCTGGACCGCGGGACGCGCTGTATTCAGCGCGCGTCCGTGTCGCCTGACGCCCGGGCCAGGTGTTGCCGCCGATCGCAGACCAGATTGCGAGAGTCAGTGTCTCTGGATCGTAAATGCGTTCCGCGTTCATTCCGGGCCTCCTGTGCCGCTCGCGCGTCGCGGTGGGTATGTCGGCCTGAGGCCGCCAGAAGGCTCAATACAAAACCCGGCGCAAGGCTGGGCCCGTCCTGCTGTGCGTGTATCCAGGATCTTCATGTTGTCGGCGTCGGAGCGCAACAACCTGTCGCCACGACTTCCCAACGGTAAAGGTCAAAAACCGCCAACGCACTGTCGCCGGTAGCGAAAGCGTCCTAAGGCGTTATGCCCACGGCCCGCAGCATCGCGGCGGTGATGCCTTGTCGTGTTTGTCCGTACCCCTCCCACACATCGCCACCCAAGCGCCGCTGACGCGCGACGGCAGACTGCATGTTCCATTCGTCGCCGCGCGTTATCCGGAGGCGCACCAAAGTGAAAACCGTGTCAGGTAAGTGAATAACTACCGAATACAGTTCGTAAAAAAAACCGGACCGCCGATACCTCCTGCGAGGACTCGGCCGTCCGCGACGGTCGCTAATCGACTCAATTCTGCTGGGTGAGCCGGCAACGGCGAAATGGCAGGTATCCGAGTGGAGCAGTCGCACGGTACAGCTACTCACGGATACGGCCGCGAGCAAACTGTTTCCAAACGTATGTGGCGGCCGGCTTTGCGCTGGCTGCACCCATCGGGGCGCTCAGCAGCACACGTGCCGTCGATCCGCCATGATGCACCAAGCTTAAGGCTCGGCCGATACGAGTCGAGCCAGTTCAGCATCTCATCCCAAGACCACCGACTTCTCACTTCGCACTGAGACGATCTTTTCGAGCATCCTTTACTCGATGACCACGAGCAGCAATCTCACCTCAATCACCATGCCGGGCATGGAAGTAAAGCGAGAGTCGCGAAGGCCGATAAGGATCAGTCTTGGCGTTCGCTGGCATTGCGAGCGAGTCTTTAGTGCCTCGTATTGCGCCGAAAAAGTGGGTACACGAACGACCGAATTCGCGGGGCGCACGGACCATGCCATTTCGCGCACGAGAGTGCTGCTTGTAAAGATCGCGAGATGGTCTATCGTCATTTAGATGACAACGAGGCAGCATGAACGTTCGACGGCTGTCGCGAAGCATCATCCAGTTCACTCTTCATAAAAACAGTGTGTGGGAGGTGGTGCAATGAGTCGTGACTTCCCTGATAGCTGGCGGGTGGGCGGAAAATCTGATGTACCGGATTTGCGCGATGCCGAGTCCGCGTCATTTCTCGCGGACGATCCCGTGAGCCCCCGCGACCTCGAGTCGCACATGGAAGATCTCAGACGATTCGATGGCGTCAGGGAAAAGAGTCTCCGCCAGAGGATGGAGGGAAAATCCGCTCTGGGCGCATGTCTCGAGTCGGTGATGAACAAAGCCACTTCTGTAGAAACTCCGACGCCGTACGCGCGAATCAAGGCAATGCGCGTCGCATTGCAAACCGGTGCAGAGTTTACGCATTCGGGATCGTTGGAGCAGAAATTCGACTCTGTGCAAAATCTCAAGGCATTGAGTGAGACAAAGCGCTCAGTGCTCGTCGCGGCAGATTCCATGCGTGGGCTCGTCGCGACCGGCGAACTGGCCCTCAGCGCGTCGACTATGAGATGCTGGTATTGGATCATCCGGGAACTGTTCACTGCCAATCAGCCGGATTGGGCAGTCGGCGGGGCGGCGGCGGGTCCGCGTGGCAGAGTCTCCGGGTTCGTCACCGCGCAATGCGTTCACGCCGTGCTGGATCTGTCCGATAGTCTGGCGGCCATGCATGATCTCTGCAAGTTCATGTCGAAGACGGCGCAATCATTAGCGCTGATTTCGCAAGAGGGCGTTCCGAAGGCTTGGATGGTGACCGATCGTAAGCGAATCGCGCAATCCTGTCGAAACACTTTAATCAGAATCTCGCCGCGGCTGCCATTCAGATTGCAGGGGATCACCGAGTTCGACGCGGACCAACTGCAAGATTACATCGAGGTCGATCTGATTCGTCAGATTCGGGAAGCGCTCGAAAGGACGTACAAGGACGTCGAGACCCTGGTGACTGAAGTCGACGAATTTCGGCGCGATGAAGTGACGCAGTCGCGGGGAGAGTTGGTTCCGGGCGAATCCGTTACCCCGGAAAATGCCGAAACGGGCGACAACGTGCGCAAGGACCTGCCAAAGCAGGTGGCTGAGTCGACCGGAGGCCACAGCATCGCGCTTTCTGGCCTAAAGAAGGCGATGGTCAGCACAAGTCAGGCCATTAGCGCGATCAACTCTACGAATGACCGTTGGGGCGAGGCTGCAAAAGTATTCAAAGAGTCGTCAAACGCGGTTCGCGAAGGTTTGAACGCGGCGCAGCGGTTCCTTTCCGGTGTCATCGACCAGCAACTAGCGGCGAGCCAACTGTCCGACGGCCAGCAGTGGGAGCCAGCGGAACTCGCCTTCGCCGCGGCCGCGTATGCGGCCTTGAACAAAGATGAGAACGTGCGGGACGGCGAGCGCATCCGGCTTGCCGCTTCGCTGGTCAAGAAAAGAATGGACGCCAGCGGAACGTTCGTAGTGCGAAATCCCTACTACACCAATTCGCAGTCGAGCTATTTCGTAGCCAGCAATGCTGTCTTGGCCGCGTTGGCGGAACTCTTGCGCGCGACGGAGACACATCTGGATAGGACATTCGTCGAAAAACTTCTTCAAGATCTCGAGCGACGCCGAGTTTATTCCGGCCAAGTGATGAAGGGCTGGAAAACGGAATACGCTGATACGAACGATGTGGACTTACAAGAAACGGCCATCGCTGTCGACGCGCTAGTTGCCATAAATCGATATCTCGATGAAAGTATCAACAATGTAATCCTCGAGCATTTCTCGGTTCGTCGTCCGACTGAGAACGGTGTAGGACTGGATGATCTCTTCTATGCAGACTATGGGTTCGATCAGCAGACCGATATAAAAGAGGTCAAATCGATCATGCGACCGAATTCCGCGCTGGTTTTTGAGCGGATGCGCTCACATGTGACGAAAACCAACCAGGAACCCTTGCACTCGCTGGTGCTGTATGGCCCGGCGGGGACCGGCAAAACGACCCTCGCCGAAGCGCTGGCGCAAAGCTGCGGCGTGCCGCTCGTCGAAGTCACGCCTAGCGACCTCGCCAAGGCCGGAGAGGCGGCACTCGAGCGAAGATCCCGCGCAGTATTCGAAGCGCTTTCGTTTCTGACCCATGTCGTCATTCTTCTTGACGAATTCGATCCGATCCTGCGAAGAAGAGATGCAACAGGGAGGAAGCAATTTACATATTTTTCGTTTCTCACACCGGGCATGCTTCCGAAACTCAAAAATCTGAGCGAGAAAGCCAGCAAACGCTCGACGGCTTATGTTCTGATCACGAATCTGCTGGGAAGCCTGGACGAAGCGGCCGTGCGTCGCGGCCGTTTTGATGCGCGGCTGGGGATCTTCTCGCCTGATCCGCTTGCACGGCTGGGACGTATTGCGGTCGTGGCACATACGCGCGCGCGCGATATGGCGACTAATCGCACCAAAGAGAAACTGAAAGATGCAGACAAAAGGAAGGAGCACTTCGACTTTGACGAGGTGTTTTCGGAGGAGTGGAAGCAGCAATATCCGAGTGATTTTGTTGCGCGTCTGAGGTCTGTCGCTTACAGGACCGGGGGGCTGGGCATGCCGCAATTGACTGCCAAGGGGTGGTATAGAAGCAGTGACGATCCGCTTAGCAAAGGCACCCCGCTCGATTACATCTTCAATAGCAACTTGGAGGTATTCGACACGAACGCGGAAGCGGAGGATCCGTACGATAGTGAATTGCGCGGCACGGGCGACGCGGCAGAGAAAGAGGCGCAGCAATGGTGGTGGCTCGACCGATGGGATTTTGCTGTGAAGAAACTTTCGCCTAGCCAAGAGTTCGACGTGCTCACCGTACGACCGGGCGAGGTAGGGCTAACGGTCGACAAGCGGCACATGAGCAGGAAGCAGGCCGAGGACAAAAAACCGCATGGCAGTCCCACTCCCCCTCAGGGCTGAACGCACACGATATGGGGCTCCCGTCAGCGTTATTCGCAGCGGCGCTTGCCGAATCCTACATGAACTTCTCTGTTTACCCAGACGTCGGCCGTAAATCATCCTGCTAAGGGGAGCCGATCTAGTGCGTAAGACCCAGCATTAGGTCTTCATTCATTTTGATGTGTTAGAACTCCGCATACCTTTCGAACGAGCGCACGCAACAAACAGCTAAACGAAGGCTTGCCAGAATGGAAGCTTCCGGGAGAACTAGCCGCGGACCCGACGTCAGCAGATCCGACGGCAGCGGGAGTGCCCGCACTCTCAAACATCGAGGGTGCGGGCAAATCATCCGGTTAGTCCTTCGCGACGTCCACCTGCTCTACCACCTTGAGATCGCCCATTTCCGAGACCTCCAGAATGAATCGGGCGCCGCGAGCTGTGACCACATCGACGCTCACAGTCGACAGCAGATCATTCAAAAGCGCCATCGGACTTGCGTTCCGGGCCTGGCTGATCCAGCGCCGATACCGACGAATGGCCTCGTCCTGCGCCGTTTCATCGTGTCGGTCGTCCTCGCTCGAAAAAGACTCGGACTGCAACACGCCGCCGCCCAGCGCCGTCGTTTTGGACGGGACATAGACACATGCCTCGGACACCACGCCATCCTTGCCGTCAACGCCGATCGCAATTTCCGTGTCATCGATAACCACGGTGCACCAAAATTCCCTGGAGATAAACGAGCATTGCCGATTGGCCGGTCCCCACACTGCACAGGTCGGGAATGCTTATCCACCCTGCTGCGGTTTGGTCGAAACGATCCTCGCGCAGCGCATACGGCCGCGCAATTTTTTTGCCGTTGAAGACTATCGGTATTGCGTAGCCGGTCGCGATGTCCTTGAGCGCGGGTTCGATCTTCGTGTGGTCGAACGTGAGACCCTTAAGCGTCAGCCGCGTACCGGTGCTCACGGACCCAGCAGTAACTGCCACGTCCTCGCGCGCCAACAAGGCCCTCGTCGTTCCAGCAATCTTCTGACCACGCGACTCGACCATCAGGTGAGCGCAGGCGAAAAGCGCACTGGTAAAGCCCATGCCAAACGGGTTTTCGAGCGATTGGGTCTGGTTGTCCCAGCCACTGTCACCAATGGTGAGCAGACTCTGGAAGTTCTCTATGCCATTGCCGTCATCGCTGACCGTCAAGGTCCGCCCGTCGAGTTCGATGTCGACTTTCGTCGCACCGGCGCGACGGCTGTTCTGGATCAGCTCGGCGAGAAACGTCGAATAGTTCGAGAACGCAAACTTGAGGTTGCGCACGAGGTTCGCTTCGTTGACAGCAACACGAACGGTTTCAGTGGTGTTCATGACTTTCTCCTTTTTGCCCGCTCTGGGCGTTGATAAAGGAGAGAGCGCGCAGCGCTCCGGTCAACCGCCTGGCTGACCAGAATGCACGCGTGTAGCAACGGCACCCAGCGCGCGCCTCAAAGAGGCGGCGCGGGTACGTTCTATGGCTGTTTTTTACCAGTCAAACGTCGCCAGTTCCGGGACAACGTCCGCGTCGCAGTCGAGTTTGAGGCAGGCTGCGTTGATGTCCAGACAGCGACGAATCAGTGCGGCGAGTTCCGGGTGAGATTCGCGTACCGCTTCTGCGGCATCGCTGCTGCACCAGACAATCCAGCCGTACTCGTGGAAGTATACGTGGGACAGCGTGTCCCAGAGATCGGGCTTACCGCTCTTGCCCTCGTCGTTGCCGAGCGCGAGCGCCGTGTGCTTCGGGATGTGCGTGGTGGAAATGTTGATCATGCCGACCTGAAACGGTCGCAGATTGACTTCCTGATGCGTGGCAACGTTCTGGATGCTATTCATGAAGCTTCTCCTTTTCTGCCCGTGGGGCTGTTGATGAAGGAGAGAGCGAATGGCCCGGGTGAACAGTCAACTGTGTTCAGCCTGGCGCTGGGGTCATGCTGTTGAGGCGGACCGACGGGCAAGGAGCGGGCGTGGTCGCTTTCAGGAAATGTGCCGAGCGAACGGCGTGCGCAGATTCTACCGGTTTTCTTCGATCCTGAGCAAGCTGGCGAAGCGCATGCCGTCCATGGCCCGCACCGTCAGAGAGTTTCACTCGGGCTTAAGCGGAAACGGGCAACGCGCCCGAAGGGATTGCAGCCAGGATTAGCCGAAATAGTCCCTTTCGATACACGTTTCTGTCCCGCTCGCGTTACGGAAGACGCCGTGCTTCAGGCCCAAACTTTCTTGCCGTACGTTGTAGCGGCGTTTGCCGGATTGCCAGGTTGTGAACTGCCCGCATCGAAGACGCCCTGGTGCTTCACAAAAATGTCGACCTCGTGGGGTGGAATGATTGCGTGCAGCTTGCGGCAGATACTATCGCTCCAGAGGTTGCCGCCGGTTGCCCACCCTGGATCACAACTGTCGTCAATGACGGCGACGAAGTCGTGATCTGCGTTTGCTGCTGCGGTTCCCTTTGCTCTGCTTCCAATCAGGTACACCGCTTTGAGCATTGGGTCGAAAGTTTGGCCAAGAAATTGAATGACTGCCTGCTCAACTTTTGGGTTAGGTCCCACGGATAGCCTCGCATTTATGATGTCAGTGTTTTATGCCATGTTGGTCGGAAACCCGAGGGATTCGAGCACATGCTCGGGTGAAAGTTCGCAGTCCGCCAGATTGTCCCGCACAAAGCGGCGCACATCTTCAAACATGACCGCGCGGGCAATAGCGCGTTTGCTCCCGCTCAAACCGGCCTCCTCTCATTTCTCGTTACAAGGCCGGAAAATCCGATTTATTCGGTTCCACTCATCCGGCGCGTGACCGCATGCGTGAGCAAGTCGTTGATTAGGCGGGCAGGTCAGTCTCATCAAGCCGTATCCATACAGCAGTTCAGGCTTAGGACGCAGCGTTGGTCTCGATTGGTGCGCGGTATCATCGCGGTTCTGAGACCGCGATAGAGCCGAGGACGTGTCGTTTTCCCACCGCGAAAGCACCATGATCCGGCTGGGGCCGGTCGAAGCCTATGCCGCCGCGCATCGGCGGACGATGAACTTGCTGGACAGCGCAGTTTCTTTATCGTTGCAGGCGGCCAATGGGTCCCGCGATGTTACGGCGCTACGATTGCTTCGAGAGGGCGACAGAATTGCCCCCAGCGATCTCGAACGAGTGGTGCCTGGTCTACCCTACCGTCAGTGGCAATTTGGGGCCGGCGCGCAGTTCTACGAGCTTAGAACTGTTACGGACGACGTGATGGTGACCCTAGCCGTCACCAAAGATGCCGAGGCATCTCCGTTTCTGGCGGAGGGCAAGCTGCGAGGGCTTGCTGTCCGGCTCGTAGTCACGATGACCTATTCATGATGCGCGTCACCGGCGACCGAAATAGTCAGGCGTGTGCGCTGGCGACTGCGGCGTACCTCGATAGTATCGGCCACTCAAGCCCACGAATCCTCATGCACGCCGGCCTCGGCGGTGTCGAATGACGCTAAAGCCCCATGGTCCGAGCTGGCCGTCCGCGATCCCCTCAGACGCCGACGCCGCTCTGATTGCTACCGTACGTCGGGACGTTGCGGCAGGGCTTGGCATCGAGGTGGGGTCATCATTGCCCGCGACGTTCAGGCCCGCTATGCGCATCTCATAGATGCGCGCCGCCGTGTCGGGGCCCAGAGTACTCCGCGTAATGGCGGTATGAGCGATCCCTCGCCGGTCGCGGCGAGGGATCACATCGCGGCGGGCCGCCATTGCTCTCGCGCAACCTGCTCCCCGGGATCCACTCCGCCGCGCGAGCGGATTGCGTTCGCCACCGCACCCCACGACCGCCCAAACGGGGGATAGAATAACCAGAATAACGTTGATAACCAGAATAACGAGTGTTACCCTATTGCGTCCCGATACAAACGGCGCTTGTGCAGATTGGCCTTCCCGGTTTGCCAGGCAGGAGGATGGTAATGTCATATTTAAGCTATGTGGAAGTCGCGGAGAACGGCGACCTCCCGGTTGTGGGTTTCGGCACGGCCAAAGCGATCGAGGTGCCGGCAAAACGGCCTCCCCGCACGGCTCGGCTTCGCGTCTATTTCCGCGACAATGCGCGGCAAGGCAAAGCGTCGCTGGCCGCCTTCACGGTTATCTCGCGCCTCGAAATGCTCGCCAGCCCCGGGTCGTCTTTGCGGCACAGCCTGCGCGACAGTGCGGCCGTCGGAAGCGCACAGCGGTTCTTCAGTGTTTCGCTCGACGATGTCAGCACGTCGAGCATGAAGGTCGTTGCGTTCCAGTCGATCAAGGGGCTCCGAGCGAAGCTCGACAGCGTTGACGCCCCTGTGCTGGTTCTGGAGGCGGACGGCCCGCAAAAGGGCATCCAGAAGCTGCTCGACGCGATCAACAATAACGTCACGCCGGAGGAATCGCAAGCGGCTGAGCCGGATCCCGTTACGGATGACCCGCATCAGGCCACCATCGACTTCCGCGACAGACTGCTGGCGCTGAACTGGCCCGACGGGAAGCGGGTGGCCGAGCTTGCCGGAAGCAACGTTTCAACGAACCCAGCCCAATACGCTACACGGCTGCGTTCCGATGGGAAGCTGCTTGGCGTATGGTCGGCGGCGGCCCGGATGTTCCTGCATCCCAGCTTCCAGTTCGACGCGAGCGGCAACGTGAGCTCCGACGTTGCCGAGTTGCTCAAGGTCCTCCCGGATCGTGACGACCGCGGTGGATGGAAGCGCGCATTCTGGCTTCACTCGCCACATTCGTTCCTCGAGGGGAAAACCCCCGCCGAGATATTCGTCTCGGATCCTGTGCGGGTGATTGAGGTGGCGAAGCGTGAGTTTGCGGGGAGCCAGGATGCCGGCTGGTAAGGACGACGTGCTGCACAGGGTCAGGTTCTGCAAGGCTGAGCCTGGCGTGTACTGGCACGTCTTCCCGGCCCGATACAAGGCCACTGCATCCAACCCAAACTCGGGAGCCCGTCTGGCGTGGCGCGATGGCGCGCACAGCATGCTCTACACGGGTGAAACAGCTGCATGCGCCCTATGGGAGTCGGCGCTACGCTACGCCGCAGTCGACAACGGATACGTCTACACAGACCCGGACAACCTCAAGGGCATGATGATGGCCCGTCTTACGTTGACGGCGCCGATCGAAGCGCTCGATCTGCGCGCTCCCCGCCGCAGGGAGATCGTGGACCCTTCGTCCGATCTGGACAAGTTGTGGGAGTGGGTGCTCAGGGAGCCAGACCACTCGAAGACCCACGACGTCACCGCCAGGTTGATGAGTCAGATTGCTATCTCGGGACACTCCGTGGTACCCGCCTTGATCTGGCATTCCCGACAGTCGGGCAGGGACACAGCTACTCTGTTCTTCGACCCTCCCTCCGGGGAGTCATTGTGGTCGTGTGGAGCCGACGATGTGTTTCCTCTGGATGGGCCGGACGGAGACCGCCACATTGCGACGGCTCTCGAACCCGATGGACTGAAATGGCGCGCCGCGCCCTCCGGCGCCGCCTTCAACCCTCCCATCGGCATCAAGTAACGCTGACCGGCAGATGGAACAGCCGGTCACGCCGGTCGACGGGTTGGCGTCGACTTCTTCGATATATACGGTCCAAGCCGCGACTGGTAAATACGATCTCCGCGCTATCCTCAGTGAACCCAGCGCCCAGCGAGAGACGTGCTGGCGGCTTTGTGCGGGCTTGAGATCCAGTGGGTGTACTCGATGGATGTAACCGGGTCCGAATCATGGACGGAGCGTATCCTCGACGACTTTGTTCAGAATTTTCGTCAATTATCGACGCTTCCCCCCGGTGAAGGAAGCGCACGGCAGGGACTTTATGTCTTGCTGTCGAGAATTCCTGGACGCAAGCGACGCGAAACCGTCAGTGAAGAGATTCAAGCCGCAATCGCGCAGCTAGGTGGCGAAAGCGAACGCGGCCTATCAGCGCGCCTGTGGGGGCGTCCATGCGCTCCACCGGTATTCCTGGCTTTGTGCCCAGCGGAGTATCGCAGCCCGGGGCCAACTAACGATAGACCTACGGGCCAAGCTCGTGGCCCTTGGCATTCCTTACCGACCTAACGGTCAAGAGAGCCGATCGAAGCGAGCGTGTAACCGACAGTTCGAGAAATTGGAAGCGTTCCACAGGGAGCATGGTTATGTGCGCGTTCCGTCTAGGACGCCCTCAAACAACTGGACTTTCCAACAGAGGGCGAATAAAGCCAGGCTTACCGAGGATCACCGAACGAAACTGATCAAGCTTCGACTCAAGCTCTACTGACTGGCAAACCACATACTAATCAGCTTGCGCGGAGATGAAAAAAAACTGTGTCGCGCATGGTGCCTGGATCGGCACAGGTAGGAATGGAATCAAGGATGGCAACAGATGCACTGGCGCCATCCTCCGTCCGATAGAATCGCTCGGGCGACGAATCGAGACCTAGTTGAGACGCGCTAACCGCGGACGGGAAAACAAAATGGCGCTATTCATTCAAAAACCGATTTTTTGGAATACCAATCAGTATCGCTCGCCCTCGGGCGTCGTCGCCACAAGCGGCTACCCTCGGGAAAATGGATACGGGCATGAAGAGTGGAACAACTCGCCGCGAATGCTGCTCACCCGTGACCAGCGGGCCTTTCGCGTTTTTCACACCGAGAGGGTGCGCCAGGATCTCTTGACCGAGAACGCCGGGCAGACGTTTGTCTTTATGACGGCCTCACACGACGGGGTTCAGCAACTTGTCGGGATTGCCGGGAACGCCGTCGGCATGCCGGCCGACGAATACAAAAAGCAGCGCAATGCGATTGTTAAGGAACTTGCACTGAACGACTTGTGGGAGCAAGCCTGGGCGGTTCCGGAAATCCGGGATCTCTGGCAGGACGACAAGCGCGCATTTCTCACGCTTTGGCGAAAGGACTTGGCCTGGATTCCCAACTGGATTTGCCCGGACGAATTTTTTTGGTGGCTCGACAAGCCCGTGACGCTCGACGCGCGAGCGATCACGGGTAAAAGCAGGTTGGCGACCATGTTCCTCGGCTCCTCTCAATGGGACCTGCAGACCGTCGCGCGCGTGCTTGACGCCATCCCGGCTGGTCAGCGAAATGAGAAGTGGCATCGCCTCTACGATGCGGTGCAGTGCGCCCCGGCCGAGCCGTTGCCAATTGATGAGCAGCCCGACGGTGGCGAGCCGGTGACCAGCGTCCTGACGACCATAAACGCGCGGCGCGGGCAAGGCCGGTTTCGCGAAGACCTCATGCAAATATGGAAGGGTGCCTGCGCCGTCACCAACCTCGACTGTCGTGAGTTGCTCATCGCGTCGCACATCAAGCCGTGGCAGAATTCGAACGGATACGAAAAGCTCAACGGCTACAACGGGATCCTGCTCTGCGCCAATCTCGACAGGCTCTTTGACACGGGTCTTATCTCGTTCGCAGACGATGGCGCGATGATCCTCTCGCGGCATCTCACGGATAAGCATCGTGCTGAGCTAGGGATTCCTCGACCGCTGCGTAAAGCCCCTGAGCAGCTCGCGCCGTTCCTCCAATACCATCGCGCTGAGAGATTCCAGCGCTGACGGGCGCGCGCTGCGCCACGTGCCATATTGGTGTTGAATCTCGATGAAATTTCCCGGGCGGAAAGCACTGAGCGCCCGCACCTCGGTGTTTGCGCATGTAGTGGGCGGCCTCCGGCTCCAACAGGCCTCTGAGCTAACGGTCGATACCCAGGCGTGGCTGATCCTAAGCCATAGATCACATGCCGGCTCGAAGGCGCCGGACGATGGTGGACTATTCTGAGCGCGTTTGCCCGTGTCATCCGGGTTGTGATGTGAGGCCGGCTTGCGATTCATCTGGGCGCTCACGGTGTGCGCGATGCGAACCAGGCCTGCCGTTGCGCCCTGCTGCTCCACGACGCCAAAGAACTCCTTCCGTTTGCGGGCTGGATCGACGAGGATATTGCGCGGATACCGATCGAACCGGTCGGCGGGCAACAGCCTGTCAGGCGTAAGCACCTCGAACGCAGTCCCGATCGCCACGAACAGGTCGTCATCAGAGATCTCCTCCTCCATCTACGATGTGATCAAGGCAAACACCCCCGAGCATCAAGCCAATCCTCCGGATCCGCGTTCGTGGGGCCTCATGACTGAAGGCCCTCGGTGGGTGCTCGAACAGGCGCGATGCGCCCTTACTGGTCCGATAGACGACAATGCCGGGCGGCGCGCAGCCCTAGCAGCGATCGACGCCGCGCTTGACCTCCCGGCGCCAGTGTTCGGAGTGCCGGGCGAATGGCTGCGAGCGATGATCGCCTACCTCGAGGAGAGCGTCGAGAAGATCGGCCCGAACGAAACGCAAGGCAGTATCGAGGCCCTCAAGCTGCTCTACAGCGCGCCTCCTCCAGCGGTCGCCGGCGAATCCCAGACCGCATTTGTGGCGCACGCCATGATGCGCTGGCTTCGCGAGAACAAGGCCGCACTCGGCACGGAAGAGAATCATGCGATTGACGCATCACTGCGCCGTTTTCTTGGGACAAACGTCGTTCCGCCTGCAGGCGCGAGCTAAGAGCATTAACATCGAAGTATGTGGCGGCGCGCGCTCGTCCGATACGAACCCGAGGCGACTGCTGAGCCCCGTCACAGCGGAATGTCTGACCGCCCGCCTACGTCGACCTCGTGTAAGCCAAGCGCTCAGCGTGCGCGGCGCTCGACAAAACGACGGATCCCGATATCGGCCGTCGGGTAAGCGCTCAACGACCCGTCCCTGAAGTCCGAGATTAAACGATACGAGGGCGACGTCATTCACGTTCATCCGACAATACTGTCAGCATTGCTTCGGCTTTCGACGAACGGTTGTCTGCAGGCGCTTGGTCGTTTGCCATTTTCTCGCCGTCAGTACCATGCGAGTTGTAGCGTGGCCTGTTCATACGCAAGCGAAACGCCGATACATGTAGCGCCCACAAATGTATCGCTAGGCTGTGCGCGTGCACCCGCAATCTTGTTTGGGACTTTTGGCGTGGCCTGGTTTTCAGTGTCTTCGGTGCATGGCGCTTCGACGCCGAGCACGCAAGCCAGAGCATCCTCGTGTATTGGGGCATCGAAAAGAAGGGCATACAAAAAACGACCTTATGAATAGCAGACTCTGTACTACTATCGCCTTGAGCCAAACTGCGCGATTCACAGTTCGAAGTTTTTAACGCTACAGACCTTGCCGATGATTGAAACGGTTCGCTCAACACGAAAAATTTGCAAGTCTGAAATCGTTCCTCTATGTTTGAATGACAGATATTTCTAATTGCGATATGGCGACTTCATGCGGAAGGACGTCTCATTAGGTTGGCTTACCAACTAATTAAACTGAATGATACAACTGACTTTCACGCATTCATCCTTCAAGAGGCCGCGTTCGTCGGGAAAAATGCGCGTTCTTGTCGATTTGATCCGGTGGGACTAGAGTAAATGAGCTTGCACGAAGGTCTTCAAAGTGGATCCACATATTCGAAAGATTTCACTATGAGGTGCGCGCGGTGGTCGCAGCAGCATAAACCGAAGCGGTGGAACCTAATGAATGAGGAATCAAACCTACTCTGCCCAAGCGCTCGATGTGAAGAAGGAGCTCTTCTGCTGGGTGTCGTGCATCGAACGGGGGTAGGCATTGCTGCTCAGCCTATCAAAATCGACGAGAGCTTTGTTCTACTCGCTCGAAATGGTCGCCGTCCTGACTCCCGCTTTCGCTTTGCCTCGCGTTGTATTGAGAAGGGTTGCAAAAATTGGAATGGCCGGTGCGCAGTTGCCGATCGAATCTCGGCAGATATGCCATCCGTCCCTGCGTGCGGAATACGGTCTCAGTGCCGGTGGTTTTCTCAGAACGGTGCGTCTGCGTGTGCGGGCTGCTTAGAGGTTATAACTGATACCGGCTATCCGCTCGACTCGTTAGAAAACCGGGAGGCAAAATGAAAACTGAAGGCTCCACAAAAAGCAGCAATACAAATATTCAAATCATCCTCGACGGCTTAGATTTGACCACGAAGCAGATTGAAACTATACGTACGGCAGTTCAAAGAGCTGTTCTATCTGAGCTTGCGACAATTGATAATGGAGAAGAATTGCATATTCGACGGATAACTAAGAAGTCGATCGCTTTAGATTTAAAATTACCCACCGGCGAAACTGAAGGAATGGTGATTCGGCAAAAATTGGCATGACACCTTGGCCATTGCCGATGGGTGCACATCCGCCTTGGTGCCTACGATGCCTAATTAGCAGCCCGAGCGGAATCGCCACTGACACGACAATACTTGAACCTCAGTCGTTCAGAGCTAGTAGGGTCATTGCCAACGACAATCTGGAGCATGACATTATGGTTACGATATTAGCGTGTTATGCAGGCAGCGGTATTGCTACAGTAGACGGAAAGTCACCAACCGGCGTGACTTGCGTTGGAGGGACTCACGATGGTGAGCCTGTCAAAATGGACATTGTGTCGGTGATCGCGAAGCTCCCCCATCAGGAGTTCCAGCGGCTGATCGAGCTTGAACTGGAGGAAGCCAAGAAAGGGCCAGAAAAGCCCGACAAGGGGACCTGATGTTTCTTTTGCCTATGTCGATCGCTAATTGTTCTTTTACCCATGTCGTTGCTTTGCCCGTACCGCCTAATCCGATCGCCGTTTCTAGTAATGGGTTTAGCGGTGATGCGTTGCACCCGGTAGTGGGTGACTCAAGCGCGACATGGGCTGTTGGTGCTTAATTAATAAAAGCTTATTGAACATTCAATAACTCGCGCGAGTGGCCCAATTCGCCAAGACTCCCAGGGGTCTAGACGGGGCTTTAAGAAAGAGTCGCTGATCGCACGTTCGCGTTCGTGTTGCCTACGAGTTTTGGCGAGAAAGGCCTATTCCCGGGCGGTAAAAGGTGGTTGCATCAACATCGCTCGTTGACTATGTTTGGATAGAAAGCGCATTTGCACAAGAATAAAATTTCGGTGCATGTACTACGCGCATTATCGGGCGATTTTGAGCACGAGAGTCGTGCTGATAGAGGGTTAGCCGTTATTATGCCGCCACGTTTGACCGGACACGGTAGAACTTCGATTCACATCGCGCGCATAGGGTTGGTTACTGTATCTAACATTTCTCCGATCGGCAGCCGGGTAATTTCCACAAAAACCGGAACGGTACGGACTACGTACGGAACCAGTAATAAATAACGCTGCCCTGACCGAGGTGCGCTGCGGACCTCCCCTAGTGACACAGAATGGTTTTACGGCCTGGGCCGTAACCTTTTAAGCAGCTGCAGGAGGTCGAGCCATGTCTCTCGTCATCGTCGCCGGCAGCCAGGATGCCCCCGAATTTGCAGTTATCGACTTCTCGGTGCCGGGGAGCCCGGTCAACGTCCTGACCGCACCGCCGTTCACAGCCGGCTGTGTGGTGGATTGCGACGGTACGCTGGCGGTCGTGGGAGACTTTAACGGTGGTGAGGTGGCGATCTACGACATCTCCAATCCTGCAGTGCCCGCGCTGCTGGGCACCGTGAGCACCCCTGTCTCCCGCTTAGCCACGATTTCCATTGACGGCACACACGTGCTGGTGGGCGACGGAAGCGGGGATGGGTTGGTGTTGGTGGATGTGTCCAACCCGTCCGCGCCGTTGGTGGTGTCTACGATTAATACCGGTCTTTCAAGCATCTCAGCAGTCGCGTTGAAAGGAGCCTACGCTGTCGCAACAGGAGTGTATGCCCTGACATTTGTGGTCGTTGATTACACGAACCCGTCTCATCCAACGCAGGTTCAGTTCGTTCCAGGAACTGCCGGCGTTCACTTCGGCAATTCCCCGACCTGCGATCTTGACGGAACGCACGCAGCGCTTGCAGATTCCGGCAGCGGAAATGTCTATCTTTTCGATATTTCAGGTGGCACGCCTAGCCTGCTCGGCCAATATGCGTCCACACAATCTGGCATTTCTTCGCTTTCGATCAGTGGCAATTTCGTGGCCGCCGCCTCTACCAACGACTTCACGATGTCGCTGATCGACTTCACGAATCCCGGTAGCCCAAGTGGCGCAGACACCGCGACGAAGCTAGGGGGCGGCGCAATAGTGAGGCTTTCTGGCAGCAATGTTGCGGCTGGCGCCACCAACGGTGTCGATGTGACTCTGTTCGCCAGAGTTGGCATCACCGCGACCGCACAGGGCATCGACGACACCACGATCGGCCCGCTGGGCACGTTCGGTATGACGAGCTTCATCCCGGCGACGCCGGTCGCGACGGTAGCCGTTTCTCCGAGCAGCCTCGCCTTTGGCCCGGTTCTCGTGCTGAAACCCTCGGAGCCTCAGTCGCTGACTGTGAAGAACATGGGCACCGAACCGCTGCACGTGACGGTCGCGCAACCAGCCGCTAACGAGTACCACGTCTCACCCTCCGGCAACCTGCAGGACATCGCGCCGAACCACAGCACTGTCTTGCATGTAACGTTCACCCCTTCCGCGGTCCAGTCCTATCCATCAGAACTGAATCTGACGACCAACGACCCGACCAAGGCGTTCTTGTCGATTCCTTTGAGCGGCAGCGGCGGGTATCCGCACGCGGTCGTGCCCGGTCCGCTTGCCTTTGGCGATGTTGCGGTGTGCCTGTCGCACACACTGGGTGCGACCATCGGCAACACCGGGCCGGTGAGCCTCCATATGTCATCGATCGTCGCCACGGGTCCCGGATTTGGCGCCTCGCCTGGATTGTTGACAGTACCAGCGGGCGGCAATGCGTCGATCCACGTGACATTCAACCCAGCGATGGTAGGCGCGCTGAACGGCAGTCTGGGTTTCAAAACAGACGATCCGACTACCCCGAATGCCGGCGTGGCGCTGAGCGGAACGGGCACACCAGAGCCACCGCCGGCGATCTCCGTCACGCCTGTGGCGATCGATTTCGGCGCCGTACCGCTGCAGTACTACGCCGGGATCGCGGTGACAGTTGCGAACACCGGACCTTGCGAAGATCTCGATGTCACGCTCACCGTTTCTGGCGCGGCCTTCGTGCTTAAGGCAGGCGATCTGACGACCCTAACCCCCGGCAATTTGCCGATCACCGACACGGTCAGCGCGAGCACATCAAACACCTACACGGTCGTGTTTGTACCAGTGTCGACCGGCACTGCGTCGGGCACGCTGACGATCGTGAGCAACGACCCTGCGCATCCCTCGGTCAAGGTGGCACTCACCGGGATCGGGGTGACGGCGTCACCGGCGGCGATCCAACTGATTCTTGACCGCTCAGGCAGTATGGCGACCACGATCACCGGCGGAACTCGGATGACAGCGTTGCAAAGTGCGGTGAGCATGTTCGCCGAACTCGTCATTCCAGGGACCGGCTTCAGTATGGGATCGGTGCAGTTCGATACCACGGACGCCATCCTGACGCCATTGGCGAATTTCGACGCGACCCAGCAGAGCGCCATCATTGCCGGCGCCAACGCGCTGTCACCACGCTTCTTTACGTGCATCGGTGGTGGATTGCAACTCGGGCAGACCGGCCTCGCGGCGTCGGCCGAGCCGCGCAAGGTGGCAATCGTATTTACGGACGGCTACGAGAACACGGATCCAATGATCGCTACAGTCGAACCCGGCGTTATCAGCGCGGGCATCGAAGTTTACGCGGTCGGGCTGGGCGATCCCGCGTACCTGTCGGTCGCGGCACTCAACCAGCTCGCCGCGAGTTCAAACGGAAAGTTCTTTCAGACGACAGACCCACTCGTCTTGCGAAAGCAGTTCGTGGAAATCCTCGCTGATGCTTTCCGGCAAAACCTGGCCGCTGACCCGATCCTCGATCTGCAACAAGGCGTCTCGGTCACGGTTCCGGTCAACATTACAACGTGCGAGTCGCGCATCAGCTTCGTGCTGCTTTGGGAAGATCCTTCTGCGCAGGTTCAGTTCTCCGTGCGCGCACCCGACGGCACAGTATTCAGTAGCGCGTCCGCTGCTGCCAATCGGCTGGTCCGGTACGTCGAGCGCCCCGGTTACCGCTTTCTTCAGATTGCTCTGCCGCCGGGGCCTAACCACGCGATCGGACCGCGACAGCTCGGCGAGTGGCGCATGTTGATTGACCCCGTGTTTGTCGCTGGCGGGAGCACCCGGGCGGCGACAAGCGTGTTAGTCGAGGGTGAACTGCAAATCGAAGCCACTATCACCGCGACGACCGTTGGCGCGCCGATGTCGGTGATTGCTCAGGTGACCCATGCAGGTGTGGTGCTCGGCGACGCCAAAGTAACGCTGAAGCTCACCTCGCCGCTGACATCGCTAGCGAGCCTGTCGACGCCGATCGTGCGTCAGCGCGCGGCAGCGGCGGACACGCATCTCATTCCGCCGAATCTACAGATCCTAACCAAGACGCATACCTCACAGCACCAGGCGCAGTTCGAAAGAAGGGCTTATTTCGCGACGCTGCCAGTGCCGGAGATCGACGGCGTCTACACCGTCGAAGTTTCGGCGACCGGCCAGGCCTGCGGTGGCGCGTTCGAGCGCTACTGGTCCGGTTCGACTCTGGTCGCGCCACGCGACAGGCGCCCGCCAAGGGGAGGCAACGATCGCAAAAGCTGAAGTGACAATGTCGGCGGCGCTCCTGCTCTTACCACTTCAGCAAGCCAATCACTGCAAAATCGAAAGCGAAGGTCGAAACGCCCCGGCAGTGACGCCAGGGCACTTGAGCGGCCCTGGGCAACGAGGCAACGTAGCGCGGAATTGTATGAGCGGGCGTGGATGCTATATTTACTCTCGTATCCCAACCGCGGAACGGTCGCCGAACTGTTTCCCGATATCGATATCGCCCACTCCGAAGACTTTTCTCACCCGGCCTGAGGGCTGTGCTCCAGGAGAACCGCATGATGCCGAAGCCTGCCAGTTGCTTGCACACCGACCGCCTTTGCGGGTACCTCCTTGGCCGGAAGAACGTCCCGTTCCGCGCGCTCAAGACTGGCCAGACGTTTGTGCTCGCGAGAGGCAGATTGTGTGAACTCGTCGCTCGAGAAGACGCGACGACCGCTTTCACGCCCTACCGGCTCGGGTTCGGAATGTTCGCAGAGTAAACCGTCTCGGTGCGGCGCGCATGGTTCGGAAGGCTAGCGGAGCGTGCCGCGTACGCAGCGCTGGCGCTGCGGGCGGCGCGCTAGCCGTTAACCCATGCCCGCCTCGACGCCGCTCGTGCCACCGGTTGAGAATGCATTCTTGTGAATCCACATCGCCAGATCAGCTAACGCCCGAACCTGAACCACGACACCGCCGCCACGCAAGCGGCCGCCGAAAAAGTGGCCCTAATTTCCCGCGAGTTCCCCAACTTCAATGTCCTTGAAGAGAGAAGTGCTGATGCGTGGCTCTCTGCGGTTCGATCCGGAGCAAGGTTCGACAACCCCTTCATAATGTCGAGGGGCCTCGCTGCGCTCGATGCGCTGGTGGATGTTTCAAGGTTCCGGCATCCTGCCGCTGTACAGCAGGCTGCGGTCGCAGCACGCGAGGAGGCGCTAACCGTTATCACCGCGTGGCGCTCTCGAAGATGAACGCCTCCACTGACGTTCGCTTGTGCTTTGATCGTCCGCGAAACGCTCAACACGGTTACATCTCTACCTTTCGGACAATCCAAGCATTGGAATGAGGCACAACAGCGCGATCAAGGAAGCTTATTCCGTCTCTTCCTCTGCCTGACTCCAGTTTGCAGTGGTGTATTGGCTGAGGCGCTCGCCGATAATCGCCACTGTCCCCCTTGGGTCTTTTGTAACGCCGGGCGACAGACCTAACATCTGGCACAAAACGACGTCCTTCTTGCCAGTCTCGTCATCGTCATATAACAGGTCGATACCACCCTCGTCCCAGCGATAGTGACCATCACCTGGAAAGCCCGGCTTACCACCGAGCGTGTCTTCAAGCTTACTCCACGTTCCGCTCATTGATCCCCCGTCCAATCGTATCCTGACTTTCAGGGTGGACGACACTGTGTCGAAGTCGTTAAGTGTGAGATACAAGTACATCGCTTCTCTCCACGAATTGAGGCGATTACAGGCAGCTGCTATTGGCCGCAGGACCGGGACATGCGCGGAATGACGGTGGTGGCTTATGCGCTGGAGGTGTATGGTCCCCGTTCCCCGGCTGCGGCGGCTTTGCGGATGGCATGAAGCCATGGTCCGGACCGAACCAGACGGACTGGGACTGTGGGGTTGGAGTCCACTGAACGAGTTCTCCCGGAGACTTACACATCGGATGCGACAACGTTTCAGCACAAAAGGTTTGAGAGAGTGGAGAAAGTCGAGTTAGCAGCACCCACGCTCCCAAGGCGTTGGACGCGACTTCGTTCGGCCCTGAGGTGAAATCGTCATAGGTTGGGCAGCCTCCGCTCACGTTTCGAACTGAACAGAGCGCGATGGCCGCTGCGAGTTCATCGCCCTGTTGCTGGGTTATGACGCCCTTGTCGACCGTCACGACCCTGTGAAGAGGTGCCTTTGCGAGCAGTTGGTAATAGAAGTCAAAAGTCGCGAGCTTATCTGCGGCACTGGGAAAATTCGCTGGAGTCGCCCCTGATACATTCTGTTCCGCTGGCGCGGCCGGCGTCGCCGAGGACGCAGGTGGAGTCGCGTCCATAGCTGTGTTGAAAGACCTGGATACATCATTGGGCAGCACGAGCATCATCGGCGAGTTCGCGTCAAGCTTGTTCGACTTATTCTCTGAACCTCCATAAACCTCTACCATTTTTTTCCGGGAAAATACGTTTAACGTGACAAGACCAATGACTACCCCCTTTTCCTCTGCAGTCAGTTCGTTACCGTTCAGCGGACAGATCTCCGTTGCACGATAGCGCTTCACATTTTCGCTGCTTAATTTGTCGAATCCACACTCACCATAGTCACGGCAGAGCGCCAATAGCGGTTCGAGACACTTTGTGGTTGCGGTCAAGATGGCGGCCTGCTCGGTGAGGGAGTTACCGTCCTTGTAGAAAGGGATGTAAAAATCCGATGGGGAAATGACTGCAGCGTTGTAGAGCGCCGTGAGCTCCATCAGGCGCTGGTACTCCCAAAACATGGCTTTGAGGTAGAAGAGGTTCGATGCTGCTGCGGACTTCACCTTAATATCCACTAGCGCATAAGGCATCAGGGTAACCTGATACGGCACTGCCGCGCTGGGGTCATAGGTCGCGTAGTGTGAAATTTTGGCGATGGCGTCAGAGGCGTTGGTTGGCGTATCAAGGGTGCCAGCGCTCTGGTATTGCCGAACCTGCACGTCGTTTTTCGACAGCGTGTCCATGGTCTTCTGGCTCAGTGACAGATTTGCTGACGCGCCAAAACCGCTCGCACTCACCGTCAGCCCCATAGACTGAGACGTTGTCGATGTCGACTGGTCGAGAGTGAAGAGGATGCCGAGAGTTCCTCCCAGCTTGATCGACGAAACATACGAGTCGCCGCATCGTTGAAAGAATTCAGCATCACTGAGATTCTTCTGGTCAGCGACCAGATCCAATTTTTTGTCCTTGCCTATAAGGAATTCTGTTCCTTTATCGGAGAGCACTCTTCCTAAAATGTATGTTTTAGATTTGTCGCTGCTGTTGAAGCTACTGAAGTTAGCAGACACCGATGCACCGTAGCCGACACCACTATATGATCCGCCTGCTGAGATATTGAGTGTTTTTTCAAACTGTTCCCGGTCGGAAATGTAGCGATAGTCAGCAGTTACGCTCCCACCTTGGGTCTTCAGTTCGGTGCCACCTACGCACACATACGGGGTTGGTCGGCCCGCCAGGCTGTTCCACCCCTGTCCGAGAACAACTCCATCCGAAGGGAAGGGTTCAGTGAATATCTCGTTGTCCGAAAGCGTCGCATTTTGCGGAGTTTTCGTCGCCGGTTGTTCCTCTGACCGTGATTCGAGCGTCGGTGATCTGCTGTTACACGCACTTAAAAGAGCCACCATAACCAACGCGACCACCGTTCTCGCGCTCTGCATAGTCATCACCCTTTTCAATTGCATTACTAACAATCATTTTTCCATGCGAGTGATACGCGACGCTCCTTTGCGTTATAAGTTGTGGGCTATCAGAATGCAAGCAGAAGCGGCTGTTTTTGTGACCTTACACCGCTGTACAGGCTCGCCCACCTTATGCCGCATTACGAGGCTCTCCAGAGTCAGTCGCATGCCACGAAAGCAGCCTCACCGCGGCAGTCACGTCCGCGAACGTGCCCCGAACGTCTGGGTGAGTTCATGGACACTGCTCGCGTCGCAATTGGGAAGCGACGTCATCGCTCCATGCCTGGTGTGCTCCACGGAAACCCCCGCAAGACGTTGGTGTATCCGAACGCGCACGCGTCGGCGGACTGCGAAGGTCGCAGGCCTAAGTCAGCCACGTCGGGGCAGCGAACCTCAGCAAAAATCCCGACTTGCCGTCTGCAGGTCGCCGAGCAGGTGGGACATGTCGACGAGTCGGTGCGCGATCAGATGGCGAACCTCCCCCTGGCATTGCCATGTGCCATAGACCCCGAGCAACGACGCCCCCAGCGTTTCCTTGCGCTGCTTTTCAAATACGCTCTGCCAGACGATCACATTTACATTGCCGGTCTCGTCCTCCAGCGTGAGGAAGAGCACCCCGTTCGCGGTACCGGGGCGCTGGCGTACGGTAACCAGGCCGCAGCCACGGGCAAGGCGTCCATCGCGATAGGTACGCAGTGTCTCCGCAGGCATCAGCCGGTTCGCGAGCAGTCGAGGGCGCAGGAGCGCAAGCGGATGCCGACCAAGCGTCAATCCCACGGAGCGGTAATCGGCGACGATCTCGTGACCCTCAGTCGGCGCGCCAAGGTCGGGCGTTTCGTCCTCGATGGCCCCTGCCGCAAGCATGTCTTTTTCAGGCACTGCAGCGACTGACTGCCAGAGCGCTTCGCGGCGGTTGCCGGCGAGCGCTGCCAGTGCATTCGCCTCTGCCAGCACGCGTAGATCCTTCCGATCGAGTTGCGCGCGGCGCGCGAGGTCGTTGACATTCGAAAACGGGCGGACCGCGCGCGCGGTCTCAATGCGCCCGGCGGCGCCGTCCTTCATGCCGCGCAGCAGCGACATGCCAAGCCGCACGGCGGGCCGCGTTGCGCCCACCACGCTGACGAGCGACCAGTCCCACCCACTGACCGTCACGTCGACGGGCAGAACCTTCACGTCGTGCCGCTGCGCGTCCTGCACGAGTTGCGAAGGCGAATAAAAGCCCATTGGCTGGGAGTTGAGGAGCGCCGCAAGGAAAGCCTCAGGTTCATGGCATTTCAGCCAGCTGCTTGAGTACACGAGTAGAGCAAAGCTCGCGGCGTGACTCTCCGGAAACCCATACTCGCCAAACCCTTTAATCTGCTCGAAAATGCTGTCCGCGAACGCCTTTTCGTAGCCGCGCTCAAGCATCCCGTTGACGATGCGGTGGTACTATTTTTCAAGACCGCCCTTTCGCTTCCACGCGGCCATTGCCCGCCGCAACTCGTCAGCCTCGCCTGGCGTAAAACCGGCTGCGAGAATCGCGACCTGCATGACCTGTTCCTGAAAGATCGCAACGCCGAGTGTGCGACCAAGCGCAATTTTCAGCGCGTCACTGGGATACGAGACAGGCTCAAGGCCTTGCCGCCGTTGCAGGTAAGGATGCACGGCGCCCCCCCTGTATAGGGCCGGGCCTGACGATCGCCACCTGAATGACGAGATCGTGGAAAGTACGCGGCTGGATGCGCGGCAGCATCGACATCTGCGCGCGCGACTCGATCTGGAAAACTCCGATCGTGTCGGCCGCCGAAATCATCGCGTAGGTCTTCGGATCCTCTGCAGGGATGTCCTGCATCTCGAAACGCTCCCCACGTTGCTCCGAGACAAAGTCGAGGGCGCGCTGGATGGCCGATAGCGTGCCGAGTGCGAGGATGTCGATCTTGAGCAGCCCGAGCGCATCGAGGTCGTCCTTGTCCCATTCAATGACACTGCGCCCGGCCATTGCCGCATTCTCAACGGGTACGAGGCGCGTGAGCTTGCCCCGGCTGTTGAAGTTCGTAAATTCCGCTAATGGTGTCCGTTGGAGCGCTAATCGTGTCCGTTAATTCCGCTAACGCAGCCGACCGCTGTTATTGAACATACGCATCTCGCGATGACGGCTGATCGCGTCCAGCGCAGCAGCGAAGTGACCTGACCGGCGAAATACAGAAGCGGGGACTGTTTCTAGGAGCGTGCGGTGCACACGACAGAATTCCGCTGTTGGTTCCAGCATTGGAGGCCGGTGAGATAGCCTCGATAAGATTCTTAGAGTTCTTTGCGTCGGCGATCCGCAATCCGCACACGTGCCGGGCGTACGCGCGCGCGGCCAGTGACTTCCTCGCGTGGTGTGCCCGCGCTGGCGTACCGTCGATCACGGCCTTGCAGCCGCTGCACGTCGCGGCCGGGATCGAGCGGCAGACGCAGACCCTGTCGGCGCCGACCGTCAAGCAGCACCTGGCCGCGATCCGGCATCTGTTCGACTGGCTTGTCACCGGCCAGGTCGTGCCGCACAACCCGGCCGCGTCGGTGCGCGGGCCCATCCACACCGCAAAGAAAGGGAAAACGCCGGTACTCGACGCGACGGAAGCGCGGCAGCTGCTCGACAGCATCGACGTGAGCACACCGGTGGGGCTGCGCGACCGCGCGCTGATTGCCTTGATGGTGTTTTCGTTCGCGCGCGTGGGCGCGGCGCTCGCGATGCGGGTCGAGGACGTCTACGTGCAGCAGCGGCGGCTGTGGGTGCGGCTGCGTGAAAAAAGCGGCAAGCGTCATGAGATGCCGTGTCACCACACGCTGGAGGCGTACCTGCACGCGTATCTGGACGGTACCGGGATCGGCGACGATCCGAAGGGGCCACTGTTCCGCACGATCGCGCGTGGCACCGGGCGGCTCAGCGACGCGCCGCTACCGCGGGCGAACGCCTACGCGATGGTGCGGCGCCGCGCGCTGGTGGCCGGGATCGGCACGGCCGTCGGCAACCACACGTTCCGCGCGACCGGTATCACTGCGTACCTGAAGAATGGCGGCACGCTCGAGAACGCCGCGGCCATGGCCAATCACGCATCGACGCGCACCACGCAGTTGTATGACCGGCGTCGTGATGAGCTCAGCCAGGATGAGGTCGAACGCATCCGCGTGTGAAAGGTCAGTCGGTGAGCAGGCTGCCCGAATGTCTCATGGGCAGTCCAAGTGGGGGAAGTGTGTTGCTGCCACTAGCAGTCGGGTGGTTCTGGGTGGCAAAGCAACGATGCGGCCGAGTACGATCTCGTCCAGGACACAAAGGCCCATGATACGAACGAGCCTGACCCCTTTACGGGTCGCCGCGTCCAGTTTCTTTTGCAAGCGGGCGGCCGCCTGCCGCTCGCGCTCGATTTCCAGCAGCGCCCAGGTTCGGCGGCTCTCAGCCGTTCCTGCGCCAGCGCTCCGTCGGCACGCAGTTTGTCCAGTCCCGAAGAGAAGTCACGTCGGGCGGTCTCCAGCGCCTCCTGCAACTGCTGCTCGCCCTGTCGCCCGAGCCGTACCTACTCGTGCAGCGTCGACGTCGCTGCAATGGAGACGCAAGGCAAGGAATCGCGGTTATCCAGCGCTGGACCCAAGCAAAAATGGCACGGTATGCGTCGTCAACGCGATTGAATTCGCATCAAACGGCAGTGCATGTGTCATCGGGTTTGTGTCGACACCCCCCGATTTCTTGTCGACATCCGCAAGTGGACTCTTAAGAAAATGTTGTTGCAAGACCCCGATCAGGGAAACATCGTTTGTTTCGCGCGCGAGTTGCTCAATTTGTTTGGCCTGTCGTACTTCGACCACATATGCAGTCGCACGAATACTACGTTGGGCCTCTGCAATGCGAGCCTTTGCTGACTCTGAGAGTTCACCGGTGGTCCATAGCTCAAACCGTAGTTTGAGATTTCGCCACTCGGGATGCTCGAGCGCACGTTGTCGCACCAACGGAATGCGCTTGGTCAGCCATTTCTCGATTTCGTCGTCATCGACGAGGCGGCCGGGCATATAGCCCTTGCATTCAATGAAGTAGACACATTGCTCGTCGACGACTCCGCGGACGTCGATTTCAGCCACATCTTTTCCATTCTGTCGATAGATATCGTTCAACTTCACCCGTGCGTGAAATTTCTTCCGCACGATGTCGGCGACTACAAACTCGAAAAGCGCTCCGCGCAGCCTGCTCACCGCGCCTTCGATCTTGCCAAGTTTGGTAAAAAACGTAGTGAATTTTTCCGGGTCTATCGTTGCTTGGGCAGCATTCGTCATCGTGGCGATGAGCTCAGTGAGCGCGGCCGCTAGCTCGTCGCCAAACAATGAAGCAGGGGTCGCCGGCACGACACCATGCTTGCGAGCCAACCTCAAAGCTTCTGGCGTGTACCGCTCGGCGACGAAGAACTGAATGCATCGCCCAACTTTCTTCAAGCTGCGCAAAGTGAGGCACTTGTGAATGAAAGGCTCCAGCCCAGCTTCGGTAAGAACGCCACCTAGGAAGACGTCGAACACGACAAAGCCAGGCTTAGGTTTCGCATCGGCTGCCCAGTTTGCCAGCCCTCCCAGATATGACGGTGCCGTGATGTCCCATTCGAAAGTTGAAACTCGCGGCTGTCGGGTCCCCTCGTCGCGAACCTCAAATTTTTCGTAGCTGCCCAGCCCCAGCTCGCGCGCCCACGATTTGAGCGCGCTTAGCAATATGGCCTCCGTGATGAGGCGTGCTTTCATTCGCGCGGCCGGCTGCTCGAGATACTCTGCACCTCTCGCGAACGCAACGCAGGTACCTACGCCGGGAACATCCAGTTCCTCGAGCAGCTTCGCCTCGACCAAGCGCGCGCGGATCGTGTCAGCAGCCAGTTGCCGCGTCTGCTCCAGTGGCGCACCTGCAGCGATGCTGAAGTGGTCTACCGGCATAATGCCACCGCGTTGCTGGAGCGCTGCCAGCGCCCTTGCATAGCTTCCCTTGCTGGCGTAAAGAGCTTTCACCAGTGTCGACCAGAAAGCGGACGAGCCGTATTGTTCAGGCAGGTACAGAAAACGTGCGTTGCGCGGGAAGGCCAGATTCGTAAGACTTCGGACCGCCGGTGATCGCCGCGAGACGCGCTGACGAGCAGCAGCAGCCAACAAACCATGCTCCTCGATTAGGATAGCCGCGACGTCGCTACTTAGGCCAGGCCCACGACTTCGCAGGACTTCTTCGATAGCATCAGGCACTAAGAACTCCAAGGGCTGTCACACTGCGCTATTTATAACAGAATTTAATGTTCTGGGTACTGTCTTCGTTTTCTAAAATTCTCTATCTAGAACAACGAGTTATAAAAACTGATCAAGCTTCTCAAACGTCATAACTTTGTCACGGTCGTTGTTTTCCACAGATGAGCGCCTTGCGAGCAGCCGAGCGACCCACTGCGAAAAAGCGTCGAAGCGCACTTCTCAACGCGGAAACAGGTTAAGACATGACATGATTGCCGGCACCACACTTCTCCCGCGGGGCTACCTCCCACGTCCCATTGAGGGTTGCATGCTGCACAAGTTGGTTCAGTCGGCGCAGGCCACAGGTCAAGTCCGCGCCGATGTCATGCCTCGCCCCCCGCTCGGCTCACCAGGATGAGTGGGTCATCCTCTATCGTCCGTAGAGAAGCGTCCGGGCAAGTTCGCGTCCGGCGTTCCTAAAGTCGCGCCCGCCGGGTTGTCGAACTCACAGTGGATGCGTTGACGGAGTGGCTGCACCGCATTGCCGAGGAGGATCGCGTTGCTTTGACCCAGTATCTAGCCTTCCACGGACTGGAACCGCCATCGTCGATCAACCGAGGCCTGGGACGACAGACCACGCACCACATGCATTGTCCTCCAGAGAGTTCGGCCAGGTCATCAAGCTGGTGAACCGATCAAACCGAGCGACACGACTTTGATAACCAAATCCTTGGAAGACCTTTTATGTCTTGCCGTCCGGATGTAGTTCCCAGCAATGGACCCGGGGGCGCGTTCTAAAGCAATCGCAAAAGCGCACGTTACAATATTCGCATAACAGACCCCAAGATCGATGGCTGCATCCGCCTTCGGTTCACCGGTCGACCAATCCGGGGAGATCATGTATCTGCATCGCGTCTATGCTCAAAATTTCCGCGCCTTCGGCGACGGCGAAAATGGCCCAATACTCGACTGGGAACTTAACAAGGGCATGAACGTTCTCATCGGCGAAAACGATGCGGGTAAAACAACGATCGTCGATGCCATTCGTCAAGTTCTCTGGACCACAAGCTTCGAATATGTTCGCCTCTTCGAACACGACTTCCACATCAGTGGTTCGAATCGCGCCGTGACGCTCATCATTGAAGCAACGCTAAAAGACCTTTCTCCAGAACAGGAAGCTTCGGTCCTTGAGTGGCTCACATACGAACCCGATGGCTCTCGAACTCTCATCTTGAACCTGCAGGCGAGACTCCTTCCACCTCAGGCGAAACGCCGCAGTCGGATCGACACCCTTGTTCGTGCCGGTCGCAATGGCACCGGCCCTGAAATTGGCGCAGCGGTCAGGGATCTTGTCAGGACGACATATCTGAGACCACTGCGCGATGCAGAGTCCGAATTGAAGCCTGGTAGGCTTTCCCGCCTCTCACAGATTCTCGGCGCACACACGCTTATCGCGGAGCAAGAGAAAAGCGACTTCGACAAAGTAAACCCAAGTGTAGTTCCGACGACTTTAGTCGGACTCATGGAACATGCGCAGCACCATATCGGCAAACATGACGTCGTAAAAACCGTCCAAAAAAACATTAACGAGAACTATCTTCAACGGATGAGCTTCGCGGGTGACGATCTTATGTCCGAAATTCGTATCTCCGGCGACCTGAGCCTCACGCTGATCCTCGAACGGTTCGAACTGTCGTTACTTCCTCCGGGCGACATGTCATCCAGCGAGCGCTGCGCACGCGGACTTGGCTACAACAACGCGTTGTTTATGGCGACCGAGCTTGTTTTGCTACGAGAGGGCGACGAACTTGGATTGCTTCTGGTTGAAGAGCCCGAAGCACATCTGCATCCGCAACTGCAAGCACGCGTAATGAACCTTCTCGAGCAACACGCAAAGAGCGGGCAGCGACCTGTGCAAGTCGTTATGACCACCCATAGCCCGTCGCTCGCCGCAAGTGCAGCTATTGAGTTCATGACACTCGTGCACAAGGCGAAGACCTATCGACTTCGCCCGGAAGATACTCGACTGGCGCGGGCAGACTATGGGTTCCTTCACCGCTTCATCGATGCGACGAAATCCAACCTATTTTTCGCCCGCGGGGTCGTCATCGTTGAAGGTCCCGCTGAGGCTTTGTTGCTGCCAGTCATCGCCGAAGTTGTCGGCCTATCATTTGGCCGATTCGGCATTTCCGTCGTAAATGTAGGCGGCGTCGGGCTCTATCACTACGCGCGCATCTTCCAGAGACTCAAGATAGACGAGTGCATTCCCATCCCGGTAGCCTGCATCACCGACAGGGACATTGTTCCTGACGTCGCAAAGAGCTACGTCTCCGCCCCAAAGAAAGGCAAGCGATTTGAAGGAGATTATCTGCCGGGCGAAGCGGCCGAAACCGTGAAACGCAAGGTTGACCGCGTCGAGGTAGTAGGCGCCGGTAACGTAAAAGTGTTTGTCGCGGACCACTGGACGCTCGAATACGACCTCGCACGAGCTGGGTTAGCTGAGTTGATGTATCACGCGATTCAACTGGCCGTCAAGGCACACGCCCGGGGCGAGAGGCTCACCGAAGCAGACGAAGCGGCGACATTGGCAGAGGCAGCTATAAGCTGGGTTGCGCTAAAGGCTGATTCCGCTACGTCGGAAGCGCTCGCCACAACAATCTATCAGCCACTTTACGAAGGAGACGCCTCGAAAGCCGTCGCAGCGCAGTATGCAGCCAACCTTCTTCAGGCGGGTCAGTATGGGACGGGACAGGCACTCCTCGGGCGTCTTCCGACCTATCTTAAGCAGTCTCTGCTACACCTCGCAGGAACGCCGGGCATCGAAGTCAGCGACGCAGGGGGAGCAGCATGACGATTCCGCTTATCGAACTGGCCGACGTTGAGCAACTCGCATCGGCCTTCCAAGACCTGGACTTTAACGACCCCGAACGTCGAGCGGTCCTGCTTACCGCTGGCTCCGCAGATGTGCAGGCAGCGCCGGGCAGCGGCAAAACGACCTTGCTTGCGGCCAAGCTCCTCCTCCTGGCGCAGAAGTGGCCGCATCCGAACCGGGGCGTATGCGTCCTTAGTCACACAAACGTCGCACGCGACGAAATTTCCAAACGACTAAGCCAGACGGCTATCGGATCCCGCCTTCTGAGCTATCCGCACTTTGTTGGCACTATTCACGCCTTCGTAAACCAGTTCCTCGCCCTTCCCCTCCTTCGTAGCGACGGCCATGCAGTCGACGTCATTGACAATGACATATTCGCAACGCGCGCGGTTGCTGCGTTACCTTACAAGTACACGCTGAATGGCTGGGTCAAGAACAATCCTCATCAGGGTCCCAGTGCCATCTCGACGCTGCGCTACGAGGGGCCCGATCTGCAGCTCGGCTGGGAGGACGGAAATCTGCCCGCAGCAGGAACTCCCTCGCACGCTCAAGCAAAACAGCTCAAAGACGAACTTGCGGCGAAGGGAATCTTCCGGCACGAGGATATGTTCGCATATGCCGCGCGGCTCCTCAAGCGTGTCCCGGATGTCCCCAAACTCGTATCCCTGCGCTTTCCGCTCGTGCTCATCGACGAGATGCAGGACACTAGTTGGACTCAGGAAGAACTCTTGAACCAGCTCTTTGACAAAACTGTCGTCATGCAACGCTACGGCGACAGGAATCAACGTATCCTGAGTTCGTCAAAGGACGCCGGCAAACTCACCTTCCCGCGCGATGGATGTCTGCATGTCACAACCACAAAGCGATTCACGGAGAATATAGCGTCCGCTGTTCGAGCGGTGCAAGAGTATGGTGAACCGATCGCTGCGAGCGCAGGCGATGGTACGCAACCGCCGATGCTGATTCTCTATGACACCGGTTCCGCACCTCGTGTTATCGAGCATTTCGGAAGACTCATCCTCGCGACACTGCCCGATACGATACTGCAGACCGGGGTCGTGAAGGCTGTATGCGCAAGAAAGCAAAGCGACGCCAACCAACCCGCAGGACGACACCTCGGTGACTATTGGCCGGCTTATACGACCAGTACGACCACGCGCACGGGAGAGGAAAGTATTTTTCGCCTTCTCTCCGACCATCCAGAGATGGGTGTCGCAGCGATGAATCTCAACCGACGCGTCCGCGACGTCAGGCGTGCGATTCTGCTCTGCTTACGCGCTGCTGGCAGTCAAGCTGTCAAAGGCGTTCGCGATGCGTCGGGCCTCATGCGGCATCTTGAGTCATTGGGATTTGAGACGGCGCCCATTCGCATATTGTGCCGGCGCCTCACGATTGGTAGAGGGCACTCGGCAAGTGCGGCGGCCTGGGCAAGCACGCTCGACGTGCTATACGACGGCCTAATTTCACTTTTTCCTCCTGGCTTCTTCAGAGACGCGTTCCACGCCCTACCGATATTCGAGCTTCCTCTCGTTGGTACAGTCGCGGCACAATCTAGTAACGAATGCGTCGTCACGCATGATGGTCGGTCAGTCTGCATACACATTGGCACGACTGCCTCGGTGAAAGGTGAAACCCACGTTGCTACATTAGTGCTCGAGGCCTATGGAGGGCAGTCGAGAAAATTTGACCTTCAAACTGCTCTGACAAACATCTGTGATGGAACGCCGATCAGCAAGAAAGCATCTGAACTGGTCCGAGGTCAATATCGCAATCTGTATGTGGCAATGTCTCGTCCTCGACATTTCCTGTGTCTTGCAATGAACAAGGAAAGGATCGAGCCCGGCAAGGTCGAAGCCTTGTTGGCCAAAGGATGGGCAATTAGCGAAATATCGGTGGAACCAGTGCCAGAACTCACCTCTGCTTCACTGAAGCAATAGTTCGAGGCGCACATCTTGATTGTATGCGCTCAATCATGCTTGTCACCTTTATATTGCGCTCACCCGCGGCGCTCGAAAACCGGTCGTCTGCGCGCACACACCTATTCTTACCCCGTCGAATAATTTGATGTCTTCGGCTGCCCAACGCCGGCTTTTTCCGGCGCCAAGGCGCATCGTCGATACGCGTTTTGGAGACTGCACGTGCCTTTCGAAATCAAACAATGGAACGACATCGCCGAGAAGTATGGGGACACGCTCATTCTCGGCAATGGCGCGAGCGTCGCCATTAACAACAGCTTTTTGTACGCTTCGTTGCTCGACCGCGCGCTGACGGAGAAACTCATTTCGGACGACGTCGAACAGATATTTGACTTCTTCGATACAAAGGATTTCGAGTTCGTCCTGCGAACGGTGTGGCAAGCGACGAACGTCAATAACGCGCTCAAGATTGAAGACAAGCGCACCCGAGAGGCGTATCTGAATGTGAGAGAAGCCTTGATTCGGGCGGTGCGTGAGGTACATCCCGACCATGACGCGGTTAGCCCTCATTTTCCGGCCATCTATCAGTTTCTCAAACGGTTCGACACAGTCATCTCCTTGAACTACGACCTGATTGTGTATTGGACGATGATGTATGGCCTCGACGTCAGGGACCGACATTCCTTCAAGGACTGCTTCATCAACGGCGAGCTTTATGACGATTGGAAAGAGCTGAGAAAGCCAATACGAGGTGCCGAATCAGTCACGCTGGTCTTCTACCCTCATGGAAGTCTTGTGCTCAGTCGAAACAACGTGGAACAAGAGCGGAAGATTCATGGGGGCGAGACCCGTCTGCTTGATGCCATCCTTGCGCGATGGGAGACTGAGGAGGTCGTTCCTCTGTTTGTCAGTGAAGGCACTTGGAAGCAGAAGGTCTCGGCCATACGGAACAGCTATTACCTCTCTACGGTCTACCGCGAGGTTCTGACGTCAGAACACCCCACCTTGACCGTCTATGGCTGGGGACTCGCCGAGCAGGATATGCACATTCTTGACCGCATGAGCGGGTCTGGCATCAAAAGCGTGGCGGTATCGGTGTATCAGAACCGACAGGCCGATTGCAACCACGCGGCTCAGGTTATTGCGGACAAATTGGGCGCCGACGTGGAAGTAGAGTTCTTCGACAGTCGGAGCGAAGGGTGCTGGATACAGGGCGATTAACCCACTCATGGTTTGCTAGCGACCTTTCCTTTCGTCGTTCGGCGCTTTGGAGTTTTCGGCTTTGGGTTGGCTGATGGCGTCGTGATGGCGGACGGAACAGGACGCATCCCTGGAATACGCCACACCACTATTATTCGCGGTTCTGAATCGCCGGGCCCTTTCACCGATTCGACCCAACAATTGTCAGCGAGCGTCAACGGCCACTGTTTTTGTGAGCAGAGGTCTAGCACCACGAGGAAGCCTATGCGCGGTCCTGTAAGCAGGTAGGCCGCAGCTTGCCCGAGATACTGGGATATCCCTTCTCGCGACGCATCCGAACTTTCTCGTTTGACTTCAATAATCATCCGCCAGTCGGCGCATGTGATTGCTAGGTCAGCGCGTCCGCGGGATACGTCATGCGCTTCCCGGTGTATCTGATGGGTCTGGAAGTTACTTGCCCCGAGATGCAACGCGTGGAACATGGCGGCCTGGAGCTCCCGCTCAAGAGGCAGGTTGCCGCCGGTCCGAAAAAGAAACTCAAGGAACGGCTTCGCAATCTCGAAGCCGACGTCGAGACAATGGGTCGAAAATCGTATCAGGAACGCGATGAGTGAATTGACATCATTTGCGACGGTGCCTCGATAGTCGACGTGCGACTGCAATTGCGATGTAAGTTGCAAAAAACAGTCTTCCTGCATCCTGTTGAATGGCGAAAGAAAGCCACCGGGAAGCGCTGACGCGGACTTCGCGATCGGATCTTCCGGTTCAGAGCCGCTGGCGAGGCCACCTTCGCTCGCCAGCGGCCCGGCTTTTCCCGGGTCGGCCCTCAGGTTATCGACCGCCGCTAGCAAAGTAGCTGCCTCTTGCCGATTTGCCTCGTCCGTCTGGGCGTCATCAATCCAATCTTGCAGGTGAGCACGCAATCCTTCGCGCGCGGCAAAACCCGAAGCGAGGCGGTTCGTGACCGCGCTTCGCAGGGCGTCACCGGAATCCGTGGCCAAGCTGACAAGGGTGCTCCGCAAATTTGCAATCTGCTGTAGAACCGGCAACGCGCGTAGCCAGCTTCGCTCTGACATCTGCTTGCTCAGGCCCTGCAGCGCAGAAGTAAGTTCGTACCACGAGGTCTGAGCGTCGAGTCGGGGCCTAAGCCACTTCCGCAATGAAGAGTTGTCGAGATATTGAAAACGTTCGCTCGCTGCTTCACAAGCCTGTACGACATGTTGCTCGATCGTCTCTGCTGGGGCATCCTCGCAGAAGAGCATCAATGCGCGGACGGTGCCGCGAAATGCCGTCGCTTCAGGCATCTCCGGGGCGACGTCTTCCGCCGCTTCGAACCACTTCGCTGCATCGTTCAGTCGCGCGAAGAGAGACTCCTTGTCCTGGCTACTTAACGCCCGGTCAATGTGAATCATCCCAAGCTCGAACGCTGCCTGCTCTCCAGCTTCCTTATCTGCAGCTAAGCGTTCGAGAACCACCTCCAACTCTCTGGCGTGGCCCCAGTGCCACGCGAGCCCCGCAAGTAACGCGACTCGGCGAACGAGCAGGAAATTGTCGCCAGATTCCACTCTGTCGAGTGCTGCAACCAGAGCGGACTGAGGCGCCTGTGCCTCGGACGCGAGCAAAAACGCCGCCGCGAGACACTCAGACGCCATTTCATTGTCAAGTTGCGAGTCCGTCTGCCGAGCTCTTGAGAGCAACGCGTCCTGCGCTGACATCGCCTCACGGCGGGACATTTCCATGTCGGCGAGCTTCTTTCCGACCGATGCCACAACTAGAGGGTATGGGTTCTCACGCAGGACGGCCACCGCGTAATTCAGATAGTCGGCGCGCATATCAGTCGTATGACACAGCACGTTGGCTAGCCTGTCTGCATGACCACTCTTCACGAATTCCGATGCCAACTGGCGCATGACCGGCATCCCACCGAGCTCTTCCGAACTGGGCGAGTCTTTACTGGACAGGACCGCATCGAATTCGTGGATATCCATAACGAAAGTGGATTCGAACCTTGTAATCAGAACATGGAGCCGGAGGGTTTCGGCCAGATTTGCCTCTCTTTAGAGACGGCACTCGTCAGAGTGGCTCCCCGTGCTGACGCGACAAAAATCTGAAGGTTCCTGGTCTCGTCGCACACGGTACGAATCTCCGTCATCATCGCGTTCAGGTCATCTTCACTGACCTCTTCTGCGCCGGGTGAGTCTATGAACAGAAGGCCTGGGTGATGACCTTGCCCGTTTATGCTCGCAAGTCTCATCATCGCGACGACAAGGGCGATGCGCAACCGCAGCCGCTGACCGGACGTCTGGAGGGAGAAACCGCTCGGCGTGCCCGACACCGTCAGAGTGATTCCGTTTCCTCGAATAGCTACCTTTTCCAGCCCTTTGAAGCCAACTCGCGCCGCTACCTCGACGAGCTCTTCTTCGAGCTCGGCAAGCATCTGTGCACCAGCGGACTTCGCTCGCTCCTCCGCAATCCTCTCCCCTTCCTTCAAAACCCGCCGCTGTTCGGCCTTCGCTTCATCAACTGTCGATGGGAGAGCTTCCTGCTCCAGAGCAACCAGTTGCTCGCAAGCGCCGCGTGCACGCTCCAGCTCCCAACGTAGTTCCTGCTGCTTGAGGATGTTGTCCGCGTTTTGGTCGATGCGCTGGATGCGAGCTTCAAGCGCGTCCGTTTGCTTTTTCGCCACAGCAAGGTCGGAGCGCAAATGCGCGTCGCGCGTCCGTAGCTCGTCTTCGGCGGCCCTGGCAGCATTGAGCCGCTCCTTCGCCTCAGCAATGGCATCTTCCAACGCGTCATGGTCATCGCCCGGCGCGTCTCTGTCGCAAACCGCGCAACCACCACCAGCCTGCTCAGACTCGAGTCGCTCAGACGGGAACGGTTGGGCACAACGCGGACAACAAACCGGACTGAGTCCGGCGAAGAAATGCTTGGCGGCTGAGCCGTCTTCGAGTCGCCTCACCTCCGCGCGCGCCTCACTGACCTGCGTGATTGCGGCAGCGAGCTGATGCTCTGTTTCGGAAACGGCTTGCCGAAGCCTTGCGTATTCCATCGCTTCACGCGTGTAGCTCCTCAGCAACTCAGGAGCATCTTCCGGTCGCGGCGTGGACGCAGATAATGTCGTCAGGCCTGCATTGAGTTGCTCGATGCGACCATTGAGCCTCTGGATTTCCGGTTGACGGGAGACAGGTGCAGGAATGCTCGCCCGGACCTGTTCCGAACGGACGACCTCCAAGATGGATGCGCTTTTAAGCGCCATCTGAGCACCGGTGTATGGCATACCGATGAAGAGTTGCAGCATGCGCCACCACGCGGCGCCGACGGCGACATCTCCGAGAATTGCCGGATGCGAACCTTCAATGAACATTGAGCGAGCGTACAGGCTCCAGGTGTGATGGGCCTGCTCGGCGACATCGCCCTGGTGGTTCACAAACGGAATGGGTTGGAGAGCGAATCGCCCCATCATCAACCTTTCCATCACCTGCTCGAACTGCTCGTTGCCAGCGAAGTTCGCGAGTACCTGTGCGGGACCCGGCGCAGTGCGTAGAACAGCGCCCACTGGAGTGTTTTCGTAGTCATCGAATTGAACGCAGTACCAGTCCAGCCCGATTGAGAATACGAGCTCGACATGATGAATCCAGGCACGCACTTCGGGCCGGAGGCCTCTCGTGGTACCCCGCAGCGCCCAAAGCATCACCTCAAGAATCGTAGACTTGCCAATCTGGTTCCCATTGTCGCTCAGCACGAGCCAGAGGCCAGCCTCGAGGTCAGACCACTCGAACGTGAAAGGACCGTCACCAGAATCAGCAGCGCTCTTTTCACCGCTGAAGAGAACGCGTCGAATTGTCAGAGATTCGGAATGCCGGGTCCCCGCCTGCTCGACGACGTTGGCCTGCGCGAAAATGCTCTCTACCGTAGCGAGCGGAACCTTCGCTTTTTCGGCAACCGCCGCCGCGAGCGGAGGTAGCGGCTTCGACGACTCCGTCTTTTTTTGTTCAGGCACGACCTGCCTCCAGTTCGGCTACCCGTTGTCGCACTTCCGATGCGATGGAACCAATGGTTTCCCCGTTTTTTGCCCCGGCATAGCTTGGGTGGCTGTACTGCCATTTTGCCAACTGGTCTCCCGACTTGTCTTTGCAGAACTCGCCGACAAGCGTGCTACGGTCGGAATACCACCGAGCTTCGGGAAGCTCCTTTGCCATTCGGTCAGCAATTTCGAGTCCTTTAGGCAACAGAAAATACGTCCGCTGCTTGGTGTTCACATCTCGGAGCATTCGCGCCAGCCCGTAACTGAATAGCGGCGCCAGAGCCGTATCGAGCGGTTCGTATGCGCCGTAAAGATACTTCAGCATAGCATCGCGACGGATTTCGGGTTCTTCGGAGCCCGCTATCGACTTCGCCTGGGTAAGCAGGACGGTATCCCCCTGTTCCCGGTATGCCTCAAGCAACGCGTATGCAAGATGGTCCGGATTTCGCACCCAGAAATCCATCTTTTGAAGCTTCTTCTCTGAGCTGATAACTGTGACCGCGTCTGCCACGGCTGATGTACTCGTTGTTGGCTCCCCGGCCCTTGCAAGAATAAACAACAATCTGAGCGCGTCTCGATATTGCCTAGTTATCTCATCCATATTCGGCCTCTTCTCGCGTCTCTAAAATCTTTAACGTTATGTGCATACGACGCGCGCACATATTACGCTGAATGGCGCTTCGATTGGGTTGAGATACCATTGCCGCGACCGCAGTAAAGAGGCTTGCGAACGGAAAGGTTGGATGCTGCAGTCGTCGCCCCATAATTTGCCAAGGCGGTCCTGTCCTAAAACGCTCATCAATTGGGGGCATTGTACGTTTCGTGCGAATCTGGCGGTTCGACGCGAGAAGGCCATACTAATCAATGACTTGCACATCATGCGATGGGAGCCAGCAAAGCCTTGCTATAGAAGGGTCGACGTCCTCCTAGGGGTTCTCGTATTCTTCGTGCCAAAAATGGCGTTGGCCACGCGCAGAGCCGCCGTCAGCAAGCCTTCATGGCCGCGCGGAATAGCCGGATCGACGAAACATTCAACTCATACATAAGTAACGATTTTCCGCACAGACCGCCGGAAATAGCACGATTCGGACGAAGACCCCGGCAAAGGCGCTGACGGTGTCGGCAAGCAGAACCGTGCTGCAGTCGCCTGAGCGTCCTGTTACCGATATCTTCTGCGGCGAAAGTACGATTTACTTCTAATCGGCTATCTCGTTGTGTATCAGTTCTCAGGGATCTTCGCGAGCGGCATCAGCCCAATTATCGCGACTTATCTGCTGCAGACGAGTAACGGTGAGCCGTGGTGGATTGCGGGATATCGCCTGCCGGCAGGGTACCGAGTGGAGGGCTTTGGAAGCGTTCGCGTCCGGGAGTCGGGCGGGGCGCCAGTGCTTGAGACTGGTTCCCGCAAAGCCCGGGTTATGGTGCCGTGAGATAGTCGCACACATCTGTGACCAAGTGGCTCCATCGATCATAGGTGTTCGCGACATCTCTCAGAACGGGTGAATGCGGACGGTACTTGTGCGCCATTTTCACTGCATTCCCAAGGATTCCGAATCGATCAGCCAGCTCGATAAGATTGGGAAGCGAGTGCTCGAAATCGACTCCGACCGAATTAGTGAAAGCATCGGGCCGGCGTTCTGCATATGGGAAAGGGATCGTCGCGGCGAAAACGGCACACAGGTCCGGATAATCGCTTTTGTGCGGGAACGCCTCGATAAAAGCAAAGCAAACAGGAACTCTGAATTCCGCGCCGAGAAGCAGGCTTTTGATCTGATGCTTGCGCAATATGCCATGTCTCAGCAGTACGCTGCCTGGCTGACTCCTCGCGGCAACCGCATCGACAGCGCTGAGTATTGACGCAACACTTTCCTGTTCATGCTGCTCAAGAGCCAAGGCGATCTCGGCAATAAATTCGATTTCCCGATCCGGGGCGTGGTCCCTCGTCATCATGGCCTGCAGTTCTCTGAGCCCGGCAACGTCGAGCAGCAGGTTCAAGTGCGTAAGCAAAAGATAGCTCGGCGCGATCTCCCGTTCCCTGATCGCGGTTGCGAGCAGCATGATTGCCCTCTGGAGCTCCGGGGACGGCAGAACGGAATCCTGGTCAGCAAGGTGTCCAATCATTCGCCCGAGCATACGTCGAATCGGGTCTCGTGCCGGCTCTGTGCCAAGCCGGAGCATGATACCCATCGCAAATTGCTCGCAGTGTGTGCGCCATGCGCCGCCGGTGCGATGCAGCCACGGTTCATGCGAGAGCGCTTCCCCGATGTCGTCGAGGCTTGGCCGATCCTTCGCAACAAGCGCGGCAGGATAGACCAGATCAGCAAGGTATCCAAATCCATAGAGCGGGAGCCGCGCAAACGGCCTCTCGCGCAATTCGGACCAGCAAGCGGTCGAAAAAAGCGTGTGCGTCTCCCATTGCGGCGTTTTCCGCTCTCCATCCCATTCCCTCAGCCGCATCAGCCTTCGCGCAAGACCAAACTCCCTCATGTCGACATACCGCTCGCCGACCGAGGTATAGGCCATCTCGAACAACGGGCCCGGAAGTAAGCGGACCTCTGCGATCCCGATGTCCTTGTTCGCCGCGTATCGAAGCGCAGCCTGAGAAACGGGAGGAAGATCTACGATGTCGCCGCCGATCACGCCGAACGCCCTGTTCAGATCTGAACTAGCGGACAGCCATTCGTAATCCGAAAAATCCTGAATCATCAACCGGTGATAGCACGCTTCCGCCCGCGAGCGTTCGTCCGGGCGTTCTCTGAAAAAAGCAAAAGCGAGTTTATTGATGCGCGCCGCCTTTTCGCATTCCGGACCGATCATGACTTTTAGCATGGAACGGCGCAGATCGCGTCGATGCCAGACTTCGTCGCCGCGCGTTTCGGCCAGCCACTCGTATCCGGCAAGCGCATCCAGTGCGCGCCGTGCGTCCGCTTCATTCATCAGCGACAAGTCGAGCGCCGGCACCAGGACACGCTGGATCAGGTCTGTCGTCACATAGCGCAGCACCAGTCCGGGAACAGCAAGCGCCCTCACCTCCTCGTTGACCCGCAACAGGATCCGGCGGTACACAAGTCCGGCAAACAATTCCTGTGCGCTGGTGCCGCCGTTGCGAATTTCATCTTCGATCTCATCGATCGAATGAGCCCCGTCGCTCATCGCTATTCGCGCGAGAAGCTTCAACTCGAGCGGCCTGAGTGGCAGCACCTCGGAGTACGCAATCTGCCTCGCCCATTGGCCGTCGACTCCTAATCCCTTCAGATAGCATTCGGCCTCATGGGGATTGAAATCACCCACAGGTATCACGCGCTCAATTCCCTGTAGAGCGAGATTTTCGATCGACCTTCCGAAAAGCCTCCCTGAGAAAACAACGCGAAGCGCAATTTCCCCCAAGCCCTGCTGCATCTCCAGCAGCCAGGACACAACGCTGTCGATCAAATGCCGCTGGGCAACCTCTTCGAACGTATCTAGAACAACGATGAACGGACGGCCTGCCGGCGAAGCCTGTTGCAGTGCGTCGCGAATATTGTGAAGCGCACGATAGCTGCGGCTGATCCCGCGGTGCGAGGAAACTCCTTCGCTGTAAGCGGCATTCCTTTTCCGCTCGCGGATAGCCGCGCGAATCCGCGCCAGCTCTGCCGCCGTCTCCGGATATTGATAGCCAATTTGCCGCGTGATCTCCGCTTCGAGCCAGGAGAGGTCCGACGGGTCAATGCCCGGGCGATCGAAGTCGAGAATCACCGGCGTGGCACGAGCTGCATGGATCGTCTCCAGCAACCAATGCGCGAGTAGCGTGGACTTACCCACACCGCCGAGACCACTGAGTACAAGTCCTTCAAACTTGCCGCTGCCCGGCCCTGAGGCCTCATTGTGCGATTTGGCATCCGTGAATCCGCGTAACAGTTCGAGTTGCGATTCGCGGCCAAGGAAGCCGTCCCTCAGCAGCGTGTCGTAGTCTCTCCGATAGCGGTCGCGGCTAATCCGCCGTGTAAGCGCTCCGGCGTCAAATTTCCCGTATCCAAGGTCGGCCAATATTTCAATCGCCGACGATACCGCGAGCACGGCAGCCTCGTCCGCAAGATCGATGAACGGCAGATCAGCGCCGGCAAGACAGCGCCTGAGAATGTTGCCGAACATGTCGGTCGGCGGCAAAGAAGAGGAAAGCATCGATGCCAGCTTTTTCTCCTGCATCAGGCGCTGCAGGACGCGCGTACGCTGACCCGCCGTCATGATCCACTGGACTGCGTGATCGTCGCTGCGTATTTCGCACGCGCGTGCAAGCCGGCCAAGCACCGCGCTTCGCATCGACTCGTCCATTTCCGGGTCCAACAGATCCCGTGGGTCGACTAACCCGGAAACTGCGGCGCGCTCTTCCGCCTGATCGAATCGCGCTTGAACAGCAGTTTCCCTTTGGTCTGCCTGGAAGTCGTGCTGCGCACCTTCGTCGTGTCTTTGCGCCGAGTCTGGCTCGTTGCGGCGACGATGCTGCTCCATACGGGCGGCAAACCTGAGCGCGGTCGCGCTGGGCCGGGTGGCAGGCATCAGCTGTTTCCTCGTGCATGGATTACGTCGAGATAGATTTCGAGGATTTCCATCGCTTTTTCGGACAGGAGACGCATGGCTTCCTGCGGTCTTTTCGCGCGCCATTTCTCGAAGTCTTTCATGGCGGACACTGCATGCGTACTCACGGTCAGGTTGTCGGGATTCTCCCCCAGTCCCACAATGGCGCGCTTCAGAAAGGCCTCCATGTCCCTCCTGGTCGGCTTCGAGGTCTCTTCCCATGCAACGGTGCGCTCCAGCGCGCTCGGCAAGTCGCCCTGCATTCCGTCGAGCACGACTCGAAGCCAGGGAAGCGCTGCAGTCTGCAAATAGAGGTCGTACATCAGGTCGGACGCACCATCGCCCCAGATCCCAGTCTTGTTGAGATCCACCAAAATGAGCCACACGAGCCTTCCTGCGCGGACACTTTCGAGCGCCGCGACAACCTTCATGCACACTTCGTCGCGAAGCCAGATCGCGACCGTGGATGCAAACTTCTCCGCCGGGGCGAAATCCGGAACCGGTGCACCAGCGCCCTTGCATATCGCTCCCGCAAGCTCGGTCGCACTCATCTTGGAGATGGTCGACGCATTCAGCTCGATCTTCAAATGTCCACTGTCCGCCAGCATGACGGCGAGAAGCCGCGTCCTGAACGTTTTCCCGCCGCCCGGATCTCCCGATATCCAGATGATTTTCTTGCTCCCCGCGATGGCTGATCGCCAGACGGCGGACTGAAATTCATCGCAACCGATCACGGGCGCCTGCAGATCTCGGGCGCCGAGTTGCGAGATCTGGCAGTCACAAGGCTCTGGCGACGGCAGCTCACTGATCCTCGCATCAAAATGTTCCTTCACCCGAACGAGCGGCACCCCCCGATTAATCACAGCTCCGTTTTCGCCTGGGCGTGTCCATGCGCCCTGATGCAACCCGAACAGGGTGAACGACTTGTCGAAACAGGGGCCGCCCGACGAGCCGCCGGTGGCATTGGCGCGGTGCAGAAAACGGAGTTGCGGAACGATCGCGGCCTCGGCAGGATCGGGCTCGACAATATCGTTGCGGTTGAACTTGAGCGGCTGCCCGTCCGGATGCTGGAACACCAGGATGACCGACTTGTTGCGCGGGACGACTGCGCGCGCATCGAGAGGCGCCCAGCGCCGCTCAAGGCCGGGCGTCTGCGCAAGCCTCACCACCACGTAATCCCACATGCCGTCGAGTTCGCGCAGGTCGGCGGGCAACCTCGACGAAAGCTCATCGACATGACACGGACTGAACACCACGCACCAGTTTTTGTGAGCGCTAACCCGCAGCGACTCGTGAGGCGCGTACACGCCACCCTTGACCAACGAAAGGAAGTCGTCGAATTCCACTTGAATGCGCTGGGATGCCTCGTCATCCGCGGTATAGGTCCTGCCATCGGCGCCGTTCACGTTAAAGAGCGGCTTGAGAACGTGCCATGCGGTAAGAACGAGATGTGGACCGATCAGAATGCCCGTACCCTTTGCGGCCCCATCGACCAGAATCTTAACGGTCCAGCGCATGCCGCTCGCCACGCCGCGATAGACCGCTTCAGGATTGTCGAAACCTGCAGCGGCGTTCGTGATGGCATTGAGCGCCGCGCTTCCCGGAGGCGCGGCCGCGATCAAAGCCTTTGCCATGCCGCCGTCTTCGAGACCGTTTTGCACAATCAGATGCACAAGAGGTTTCAACCAGCCCTTGTTTTGGGCGTGTAAAAGCCCCGTCGTGAATGCCTCCGAGTCCACACCCTCCAGCGCGATCCCTTCAAACTCGACGCGTCCCTCCGGGACGAGGCCTTCGTCGGCCTGAACCTGCAGAAACAGTCGAGCGAACTCCGCGCGCGAAACCCGCAGAGACGCCACTATTTCCGGAATACTCAAATACATGAGGTCGCAGCACGGTTGCCCATGCTGTCCACAAGAACCACTTCGTATTCCTCAAGTATGTGACGAAGCGTTCGTTTCGTCACTGCGTCCGTGCGCTCCAGCGTCATTCCGAGAATATGGCCCCAGTTTTCGCGCGGCTCGCTTCGCTTGCCGCCGTAGTGAATTCCGGCGGCTATATGCTCGCGCCCCGTGAGCAGGACACTCGACCCCGAGTTGCCGCCGAGGGTGGTTGCATCGTGGGCGAAGGTCCATGGGTGCAACGCGAGTTCCGAGCGCATCACGAGCCCGGGCGCAAGCCGCTTGAAGCCGAATAGCGACCTGAAGAGCCGCTCGAGCAGCGTGGGTGGAAACGCCGCAAACCCGGGATCGGCAGGATAACCCACGATAAACGAGGCGCGCGACGGCTGAGCCCAGTCATCCGCAATATCGAGGGCGAGCACATGGCGCGGCACGGCGTCGGCCTGTTCCAGTTCGATGAGAACAAGATCGAGCTTTGCGTGATCAATCGGCGCTGTCGGATCAACAGGATCCGGCGGGCAGAACGCGACCCTGCGCAAAGCGCGCGGATCGACGCTCGCCCGGGCAAGGAACTCGTGCCCAAAGTCGATGCAAACGCCCGGGTTGAAGCACCAGCCGCCTTGTTCATCGCATGCAGCCACTGCCTGCAAAACATGCCGGTTGGTCAGGACGAGATTTCGGCCGATGAGCGAACCGGTCCCCTGATAGCCCTGCGCGGCGCCCGGATCATCAATCCGGCCCACGCAAGCGACCGCTCGCTCCAACTCATCCGCGCTGGCGTCAAGCGTGGCTGCCCAGTTGCCGACGACACCCGAGTCATGATCGACCACGCCGTCGCGTACGAGGAAGGATGGGCGCGAGCCATCGACACGAACGATCGTCTCGAGCGCCGCAAGCGCACCGTTATTCGAATTGAGACCTTCCTCGTCGCGCTCGCGCAGCATGTGCAGCGCAGCGTCGCCGCTCTTGAGCAATTTGTCAGCGATGGTATGCGCATCCGGAGCATCGTCGAGATAGTCGTGGATGATGCGACGCAACTGGCCGCTGGTCTCGTCGATGCGACCGGTGATGGCCGCATCGGAAAGGTGGATATCTCCGGACGTCCCTGCTCTCGTCGATTCAAGCGCCGGCGAGCACGACATGTCGCCGAGCAGAGCGAGATAGCGCTCGACGACCGATGGAGATTGTTCGTCCAATGACATCGCCGCGGGCCTCCGGAAGGCAAACGCGAGGAACACCATAAGGCTCGACTTCCGCCAGAGACACGGCAGTCCGCGAGCACGTCGCGACTATGATCCGATCATTCGGTGCACTATGGACACTGCCGGACGGGATGCGTCACCCTTCCGTGCACCGGAATCGAGCCGCAAATCATTAATATACCCGCGCTGCACCCATTGCCTGCGAACGTTGTCTGATTAGCACTGTGAATGTCCCTGCTTCGGCCTGGAATATCGCGCTACGATCATGCGTATGCAGAAGGCTCGCAACATGAGAAGCAGCGGGCAGTCGTGGAACGATAGCGATACAGCCTGGAAACGTCGCAGCACCCAGCCCGAACGTCCCCGCCGACGGGAAGCGCTCGCGGCGTCAATCGAACGATTATTCCTTGCAACGCTCGCGCTGGTGCGCACACGGCCTTCGCACCTTTCTAACTGGAGGGTCCATGAGCACGGAATCCAGCCCCGGTATCGTCATCGACGACGATTCGTTAAATGACCGCCTCATTCGCGGGCTCTTGGATTCTGACAGCCCCTGTGCGATCGTCGACCGGTCGGGGCTGGTGATTCGCGCCAGCGTAGCGTTTAAAACACTCGCACCCCCTGGCACGAGCCAGCGGCTGACTGATATTTTTCGTCTCTCCGCATTACCGAAGCACACCGCACGGGCCAGGACCCGCGAGCGCCGCTCGCTCGCCGCACTCTACCGCGATGCAACCGGCGCGCTCGTGCCTGCCTGGCTGCACACGCTCCATCAATCGCCGCTGACGGGCGAACGGCTGGTGTTCGTCGCAGACGGCGCGCAGCAGCGGCGCGCGGAGACCATGCAACTCGATGCCGCGCCGCTCGTCGTGCTGCGGATAAGCGCGGACGGCTTCATTCGATTTGCAAATGCGGAGACCTATCGCGCGATGTCGCTTACGCCGGCACAGGTCATAGATCACGAACTTGTGTCGGTGTTCGGCAAGTCGAACGCGGACCCCGGGGCACAGGATCCCATTCTTGAAGCCGCCCTGGGAGACGGCCTTGACAGATGTCTTCACACGCTTAAAACCGTCTCCATCGATATACAAGTGGCCCGCTATACGGACGGCGAGCGCCAGATCGCGCCTCTGCGCCTGGTCCCGGACATGGCGCTGGACGGCCGTGCTTTGGGCGCGCTGGCGTTCATTGGACTGACGCTGGAGGATCGCGTCAGGGAGCAGATCGGCAGTATCGCCCGCGCCCCGAGTATCGAGTCATGGCAGCAATGGCTTGGTCTTGTCCTCGACCAGGTCAGACGGCTGATTCGCTTCAAGCATGCCAATCTCGGCATCTACGCTGAAAATGCAACCCGGTTCCGCGCTCTTGCGTTCTACCCGCCGGACAAGCCGGGATGGAAGCGTGGATGGCTTGCGCTGCCCGACACAGTCAATGACTGGATCAAGAGCGGCCAAACATTCATAACGGACCTGAACGAATTCGTTGCGGCCCTTCCTGATAGTTCCGGGAACCAGGTCGCGAGCATGTACCTGGAACGGAACATACGTTCTTGCGTGACTCTGGTCGCCAGCACTGCGCACGGCCCGACTTCCGCGCTGACGCTTGCCTCGCGCGAAGCGAACCGGTACTCGCAAAGAGATGTCGAAATCCTGCGCAATCTTGATCTCGAACCTTTGCTGTTAAGGATCGAAGCGCAGATTCGTCGTCAGCGCGAGGAACTCAGCGTCACACTCCGATCGCTACTGACAAGCGCCGGGCCCGTGCAGGAGCATATATGCAGGATCGTCGACCTCCTGGCTGCACGCTTCCAGTGGGACTATGTGTCGCTTTACAAGGTCGATCGCCTGAGAGGGGAATTCAAGCTCTTTCACGAGAGTCCATGTCCAAAGGCATTCAGGATCGGGTCCGGCTATGTCCAGCCACTCCATACGGGCATGCTGGGCGCCTGCCTGAGCCGCGGCTCGACCATCGTCGTCAACGAAGTGGGCTCGCCCGATATCGAGCAATATGACTACATTGGACTGGATCGCGATGTCGTGCGCTCCGCCATCACCGTCCCGTTGCGCGTGAACCAGCGCATCTGCTGGATGTTCCACATTGAAATGCATGAGGCGCACGCTTTCCACGGCATGGACCTGGTATCGATCGACGAGCTCGTCGGGGTGATCGAGAAGGGCCTGCGCTCGCGGGTCACCGATCAAATCAACGACGCCATCATGATCGACACACGGCAAGGGGTTGTTGTGGCGGACCTGGACGGTGCGATCATTACGGTCAACCCGACCGCCGCCCGCCTTCTAGGCTTCCAGAAAGAGCAGCCGCAGCTCGTCTTTCTACGCGACTACGCAGCGAAGGATGATCCCACCGCCGTGGAAATACTGGGCACATTCGACTCGGCAGAGCGCAGCCGAGTCGAGCTCCTCGGCGAAGATCAACTGGTTCGCCCCGTGCTGGCGACCCGGCGCGTCCTGGACGGCTTCGACACCGCGATCTGGTTTCTCGTCGATCTCAGGGCCCGCGAATGGGAAGTGGATCTGCGTTTTCTCCGGGAAACCGTGGCCGATGTCGCGCAACAGACACGTGCGCCGCTCGCCTTGGCGAACCGTCTCCTGCGCGAGTTGCCTGCACTTTGCGGCAACTCGGGCAATGCGGCCGCGCAAACGCAAAACCCGCCGCTCCCCAACGACGCAGCACTCCTTGCGCAACGGGTGCTTGCCGAACTCGCGAAGGTGGACATTACATTTGAGCGCCTCGCACAGGGCGTGGAGATTCGCCGTAGTCCGCTGCGGACGCGGAAAATATTCGAGCTCAGGGACTGCATTTTTGGGGTTACTGAAGCATTGCCTGACCGGGACCGGAAAATGATCAAGGTCACGTGGCCCGACGACGAATTTCTCGTGACTGGTGATCAACAAAGAATCGAATTTGCGATTCGTTCGATCGTGGCGTACATGCTGCGCATGAGGTCGGGAGATGAGCTTGTCGAGGTGGCGCTTGCGTCCAAAAGGAGCAGCATACAGCTTGCCATTACGCTGACTAACGATGCGGATGTAGACAGGGAAGCCAACAGTACGCGCACTCACGACATCATGTGGCGCGCGATTCGGGTGGCCCGCACGGATTCGAGCCTCGCCTTCGAAGCGATCGACGGTGTGATCAGGGCGCACGGCGGAGAGCTCGACGTCCGTCAGACGACCTGGGCGAACGACGACCCCGCGCCGTCGTGGATTGCATTCCAGGTCACACTGCCGAGGTTGCATGGAGAATTTCGGCCATGAGAACCGACACGTCACCGGCTCAGCGTATTGCGCTCATCACCGACGACCTCACCATATGCGAATTGGTCTCGGACGCGCACTCCGGTCTCCGCGATCAGGGGGCCCGGTTTCCTGATGTCGATCGATTCGCCGGAATGGGACTGGTAACGTATTCCTCGACCGAAAAAGCCCGCACTGCATGTCTGGACCTCGAGCCGGCCCGCGCCGCACTCGGCCTGATCGTGCTGGACGGAGCGGTGCGGGCCAAAAGCATTGGCGGCACGACCGGCAGCAGCGTGGCCGCCATGGCCTTGCTCGACCTGCTGACGCATACCGTTCCCGACGTGCCGGTCGTGGTGCTGGTCTCAACGCCCGTCGAAGGCCTCGAGCTGCGTCAGGTCCGCCGCTCGCAGGGAAACATCCGGTCACTGGACCTCAGCGACGAGAATCTCCCCTTGGCCTTCGCGAAAGCGCTCAGTGGGGTTTCAGGCGGCGACTCCACGGCACATCAGCGCATCACCGTGCGGGTTGGTGAATACGCCGCACAATACCTGGTGACGGAAGGCGCCAATGTGAAGGCAAGCGGCGAGTACGAGTATCGGAGTCTGATGGATCTCCATCACCTGCTGGATAGCATTAGCAACTATTCCCCGATCAGCGAAGGACGCGTGGCGGGAAATTGGCGCGCCATGCTGGATAAATTCGGCGAAGAGGTATTCAGGTTATTCATCAACGAGACCATAGGTCCCTTCATCATCGATCAATACCAGACTAGCAAGCGCGACCGCGCCCCCATAGAACTGCGTTTCGACATCGAAATCGGTAATTATGAGGCCGCCCGGTTGTTCGAACTGCCGTTCGAGCTAGCCAGGCCGCCCGAATACGGAAGCGACTTTCTTTGTACGCGCGTTCCGATGGCGCGCAGAATCCGCTTCATGAAGCATGCGCCTCACGAAGCGAGTGCAAACAGTGGCAGAGCGGCTGAACAGACCTGGCAGGCCGAGATCCTTACGGAACTCGAGTCCAGCGAGTACCGCGACGCTCGCAACGCGAATCCAGGACCGGGGCAACAAGAACGGCCGTTGCGGCTTCTTTTCATCAACGCGAGCTTCGAAGGAACCGCCACCGTCTTCAACGAGACAACGGGTGCACAAACCATTGCCCATCTCACCGAACTTGCGAAGAAGACCGCGGACGAATTAAAGGTGGTCAAGGAATTTGCAACTCTCAAGGCGGGCAGAAAGCTCGAATCCGTCAGCAGCGTGTCTGTCTCACCTCGCATCAGGACCGCAGCCCAGTTCAGAAGAAAAATCGAGGACCTGGTCAGTTCGGAAAAATTCGATATCCTGCATTTTTCCGGTCATTCAATAAACTTGCCGGGCGACGAGGGGACTTTCCTGGTCCTTCCCGGCGAAAGTGGCCAGGCAGAGGGTGTATCGGTCCGCAAAGTGGCGAGTTGGGTGGAGCAAGCGGGAATCCGCATGGTAGTGCTCTCGTCGTGCGGTGGCTCGTCGCTGCGCACGTCGATCGAGATGATGCGCAGCGGGGCCGAAGCGGTGCTCGGTTTCCGGTGGGATGTGGACGACCACGCTCGTGTTGAATATCTGCGCATCTTCTACCAGATGTACCTGCAGAAAAACATGTCCGTCGCGCAAGCATATTGCGAGGCATGCAACGAAGTGCGGTTATCCCATTTCGGCTTGCCAATCTGGGCGTCCGCCGTCGCGGTGGTCAGGGATTGAAGGGCGCAGGTCAAAGGCGCCTTTCGTTGCATGTGCGAGTTTCGGCGGATACTCGCGCGAGGGCCTCGCCCGTTGTCGGTTTACTCGAAGGCCCCCGCTTCTCACAGGGCCTCGAAATTCACAACGAGACCGGGGTATGCGTACACGGTGTATGCAAGCCACGTTCCATCCCCTGCTTCCCGGGCGCCCTGCCGCGCCGCACGCGACGCCTGCGCCATGGTCCTGCCGGCGCTGAGCTCCGCGTACAGTTTTTCGACAAAGGTGCTGGCGTATTTGTCGTCCACAGACCAAAGCGTGCCGACGAAAGCACCGGCGCGTCCGCGACTGTCGCCGGTCCCGAGTCGCGGGCCCAGGAACGCCGTCGCAAATCCGCCGAGCTTCGTCAGGCTGTATCCGAGCCGCCCTGTCTCGCACGCGTTGACGATCACGAGCGGGCGGTTGCCGTCAAGCGACCGGAAGTTGGCGAACCGGTCCACGACCGTCGCGTCGAGAGATTCCTTGTACCAGGCTAAGCGTCCATTGCCGTCACCCTTCAGGCTTCCCTCCAGCAGAAGCGACGCGGTATCGATGTTCCTGGAGTCGCTCGCGCCGTGACAGGCGAAATGCAGCAGGTCGAACGCTCCCGGACCTTTCAGTGCTTCGAGGACTTCCTTGTACCGGGGCTTGATGGGCGAGAATCCGTATTTCACGAGCATTGCCTTCTCGGCCGTCTCGGCATTGCGCAACTTCATGCTGGTCGGGTAATTCGGTATGACGTATTTTGCACGGTCCGGTCGCACGGTAATCGACCGCGCAGCTTTGGCTCCATACAGCCACCGGCACAAGCCGAGCTCCCCCAGAAAGAGGCCCTTGCCGCTCGAACCCTGTTCGTCCGGATCGTCCAGAAACACAACCTCCCATGGCAGAAACGGTTCGTCGCTGTGGATCTGGATACCTTCCAGACTATCGTCCCTAACAAGGCTCCACAACTGCTCCTGCAGCGTGAGAGGAAACAGTTCCTTGAACATCTGTCCGCCGAAGGCCTCAAGCCAGTCGGAGAATTGATCCACCTGCCCCTGGGTCTGCGCCCATGCCTCGTCGATCGCCTCATACTTTCCCGAGATGAACTCCTTCGGATCGACCATGATCGGATCGGACTGAAAGCGGTCGTGAACCCGATCCGTGTCGAGCAAAAATTCATATCGGAGTTCTTGACCGTTGCGCCGGTCGAAGACTTCGAGCGAGGGGCAGCCGCTGTCGTCGGTATCAGGGGCGACGGCGGTCCGGAACACGCTCCGGGGCGCACGGTCGGCCTGCGGAACAATTGCACACCGAAGCGTAAGCGTGATGTGCCGGACATTGTTCTGCCGCACTGCGACCGAGATCTCGCCCTCGCCTGCCTCGTTTGCCTTGAAGATAAAATCGACGATCTGCGGCCGGCCTGCTACGGGATAGTCGACGACGATTCTGTCGCGCTCACCGGGAACGTAATCGAACCCGCAGCGCGGGATGGCATGAATGGTCAGTTGCTCGCGCGGATCGACCATCGCGTCCTGCTTGTCACGTGCCTCACCGGACTGATGCGCGATGGCGATGTCCTCGGCCGATAACGTGACGGTCAGCGTGGTGGTGGAACCCAACGCGACCTCGCTGCGCATTTGCGCAGTCGCGTGCAACGGCGCCAGCGTTTCGCGAGGCTTCGGCCTGGCAGCCGGGCGCTCGCCTCCGGATTTTCCAGGTTCTTTACGGGTTGGCGTGCGCTTCACCAGAGGGTCTTTTCGAATTGTGCGCCTGACTTCAACAGGCGACTCAATCTTCGTGGCTGCCCGCAACGAGCGCAGCAAAGGCGGGAGCTCCAGGTAGGAACCGTCCGCTCCGGCCGCGGCGGTCAGCGTCGCAACTTTCTCCCGCTCGGATTCGTCGATGACCCGGTAGTCCGCGTCGTCCTGAGCCAGCGCGTCCGCCTGCGCATGGATCTGGCTCGCCATCTCGGCTAGTACGAGTGCATTGGCCGCACGCGAACCCGGCTCCAGAACGGCTTGAGCGCCCCAGTCACCCGTCACCACCGTGCGGCTGGCGGACGGCATGGTGGCGTGGACGTCTGGAATATCCAGCGGTGCCTGACCGATCTCGCATTCCTGAGAGATATCAGATTCGTGCAAGCCCAGCGCCTGCTCGAGGGGCGCCAGCGTCTCGCTGTTTTGGGTGGAACGTCGAAGCTCGTCCGCACTGATTGCATAATGCAGCGTTCGCCGATTCCCAATGTAGGTTTGCCTATACGGATTTTTTCGAGCGACGACGACATAATCCGGTTTGACGCGCGACACCAGTTGCAGCGCCTGCCCGACGGTCGTCTCCGCCGGCATGGGCAGTATCCCGCGTTTGGCCCCGGCAAGGCGGTACAAGTCGAGATCTTCAACGGGCGATGGAAGATGCAGCCATAGCGCGAGCCGGGCAACCGTCTCGGGCCGCAGGAAATAGTTCGTGTGGTACACCAACGGATTCGATCCGAAGTTGAGCAGGTCTTTCACCCCGGCGCCAAACGTCGAATCCTTCCCAAGGATGGACGCGACATCGACGACCAGATCATTCGGCACCGCCTCGGACTGATCGCCCTTCATGAGGCGATCCACTGCGACATCCGCGAGCGCGTAGGCAAGCCGCGACGGAAACTCTCCAGGCTCGTGCGAGCCGTCTCCCAGTATCCTGACGTTGAAGTTCGATGTGATCACATAGCTCTCGGTATCGGAGAGCGAGGCCACATTCGAGGCGATATTGATTGTTTCCACGAACTCGCCGTCGGGGTCCATTGCGGCTATGCCGGGAAGGCGGCGCTCGGCAATCGACACCTGCGCGAGATATTTCACAAACTGCCCAATGCACTTGATGGTCTCGCGCGCGACCGCCGACGCCGTCGCCGCTCCGGGAAACAACGCCAGTACCCTGGTCGCGACCGACGACAGGTTAGTGATCAAATTGACCAACGATTCCCAGTTCTCCGGACGCGCGAGTTGCGTTCCAAGATGCGTGGCCCCGACGAATATCGCCCGCTTGATCTTGATCGGGCTGCCATCGCGGCGAAGTTGCTCGGCAAGCGACCTGAGAACCAGACCTGCCCTGCTATGGCAAACGACATCGAGTTCGATCGGCTGGTCGCACGGCAAGGTCTTCAAAGCTGCTGCGAGCCGGGCAGCGTTGGCGTCGGGAGCCGTACCGACCGTGTGATGGTCGAAGCCGATCACCGCGTCGTAGCGCGCGTCGGCGGCGGCGAGGAACCGTTGTCCCCAGGGTGTCGCAGCCAGTTCCCCGAAGCCGCCGACGGTGGTCGAAAACGTCCCGTGCAGCAGGAGCAGGAATTTACCTGTGGGATTGCGTCGCTGCACCATGCCGGCGTAGTCATCGTGACCAACCCACGCGGCAACATCGGTCGCCGATCCAATCCTGACTGGCCCCTCGCGGTGCTTGCCGTCGATGAACGCGACGAGCGCATCGGCCGTTTTCTCGGCGGCGAAATACAGAACGATTGCACGAATCGCCCCGGGAATCATTTGGCGCAGCACGCCACGCTTGTGCGAGGGAAGCGGTGGCGCATCAAGGGAAAAAGTCACGCTGCGCGAGACCGGCTCGCCCCGCCGGCGCGCCGTGTCTTCCGGGGCCTGATTGGCTTGCCCGAACTCCCACCACAACAGGCCGTCACTTTCCACGAGCACGACAGCCTGCTGCTCTTCCTCGACCTCAACCGTGAGTCGCGTGGGCATGGCCGACGAACCTTTGCGAGTGAGCCGGTCGGCGATGGGAGTGAGTTCGATGGCGTCGCTTGCCCGTTCCACGACATTTTCAGTGCGGAGGATCTCCATGACGGCCTCGGCGACGCCGACGTCCTCACCTGACGACACGATCACGACTGCCGGACCGAATGCACCGCCTCGTCGCGACCGTGATGTCCGCTCGGACGATGAAAGCGCGAAGTGCTGATCATCGAACTCGAGGTTCAATCCGGCAGAGAAGGACTCGCGCGCCATGACTCACTCCGTCTCAAGGTATGGATTGAAAATAGGCATACCCATGAACTATGTCAACTCACGACAACCGCGCGAACAGATGGCCACTTGTTCGGAGAGCTGAGCCAATCGATCAGCCGACGGCACCGCACGCTACGCGACCTTGAATGCCCGGACAAGGAAACGCTCCGAGTTTGGCGGATCAATCAGAACGATTGGCGTGCGTATCGCCCGGATCGAGGCATTCGCCATTCGAGGTCTGCCCTGCGACCCTCGCTTCAGCAAGCCAACCTCCAGGCTCCAAACATTAAACCCGTTGTCGCACTTCACCCTTGAAACTGCCGGTGGCGCTCCGGCAGTCGCATTGACGGGTGACTGCATCGAAAATTGCGTGTCAAGAGCGGCATGCTTCTGGAGAGATCCTGCGACTTGGCCGCATAAATCGTCGGCGGTCTTCGGCGCTTGGGCTATTCTTGCTTGATCGTTGACCTGGACCAACGCTTTGCCACGGAGTCGTCAAGTTCATCATGAACATCCTCGTCCTTGACATCGATTCGTTCGTAGATCTCACGCGCTGGCGATGGGTGCTGAGGGACGCACATGGTCAGTTCCTTGGGGACCATGAGGTCAGGCTCGATCCGCGCGTTGCCGAGTACGAGGGCTTTCTCGATCTGGCACAGTACGTCTGGCGGCGAGCATCACCGGACCGGCCGGAGGAGGAAGCGGCAGAACTCGGAGCCTTTGGAGACTGGCTAAGCGATAATCTTTTCGGCACCCTGACGCGGATCATGCGCGATTATGCGCCGGTGACTGTCCGGGTCGTCGTGCCTCGCGCCGCGGAGGCTCTTGTTCTGCGGCCCCTGGAGGCAACGACCATCGAGGGTGTTCCGCTTACGCTGGCAAACATCGCGCTCGTCTTCGAGGTTCTCGATGATCCAATAGCCCCGCGCGGAGAGGGCACCGGCGCTGCCGTTCGCATTCTGGCGGTTTTCAGTTTGCCGCCGGAGGAGTGCCCGCTAAATCTGCGCGAGGAACGGCAGGCTCTGCGCCGAATGGTTTCTGAACTAGAAGGTGGAGCGCGGCATGCCGCCATAGAGCTTCGAACACTCCAATATGGCGCCACTCGCGAGACGTTGCGCGACGCACTGGACGAGGGCGAGGGTTGGGACATTGTCCATTTTTCGGGTCATGGGATGCCCGGTCAGCTCTCTCTGGAAAGCACAAACGGTTCGAGAGACGTTGTAGACGCGGAGGAACTTGCTCAAATCCTGCGTGAGAACCGGACTCGACTGAAACTGGTCACGGTATCGGCGTGTCATTCAGGTGCAGGTTCGCTTGCCGCACTCTTGGCGGCAATTGGAATCGACCCACAAACTATCGGCCTGGACATCAGGGACGAGGCGTCTTCGGCGACGCCACCTATCGCGCGGGCCCTGGCGTCGGCTTTGGATTGCGCCGTTGTGGCCATGCGGTTCCCTGTTGAAGATCAGTTCGCTATTGGTTTTGCCGATACGCTCTACAGGCAGCTTCTCAACAAGCATGTCTGCCTTCCACAAGCGTTTCAACGCGCGGTAAAGGCAGCGGCAAACGCACCGCAAACCAGTCCGCTGTCTGCGGTGACACCCGCCTTGTTTGGCAGACAGTCTGTCGATCTGCGCCTCGCGCTGCCGAAAGTGACGCGCATGACATTTGCGCCCGCTGAAACCGGGACGTTCAACTTTCCATCGGAACCGAACCGTTTCGTTGGACGCGTCGCGTTGATGACTCGGGCCAGTGCGGCGCTTGCCTTCTCAAGCGGCAAAGTGGGTGTGTTGTTCCATGGTATGGCAGGCGCCGGCAAGAGCGCGTGCGCAGTAGAACTGGCATACCACATGAGGCAGACGGCCAGGTTCAAGGCTTGGGTGTGGTTCGAGGCGCCCGATCGCGAGCGGGATACGGCAACGGCGCTTCGTGATCTGGCGATGGCAATGGAATCGCAACTTCCCGACTTCAAGATGCTACACGTGGTCGGCCGACAGGTCGATTTCGCGAAATGGCTGCCGCGCTTTAAAGCTCTTCTGGCACAGCAGGCCGTTCTGGTCGTGCTGGATAACATCGAGTCTCTCCTGACCAACGAGGGGCAATGGCGTGATCCGCAATTCGGACAGTTCGTTGAGGCGCTCCTTGCCCATAGCGGATTGTCACGCGTAATCCTTACCAGCCAAACTCGGCCGGCCCTGTTGCCGGCAGCCCTTTTGGTAGAACCTGTTCACTCCCTTTCGCTAGCAGAGGCGGCTCTGCTGATGAGCCGGCCGTCACGTCTGTACCGCTTTTTCAACGGGAATGCGGCCGAGCGCGCTCTCGCTCGCCGTCTGCTCAATGTTGTGCAGGGGCATCCAACGCTGATCAAGCTGGCAGAGGGGCTGGCGACTGACACGAGTGCGCTGGCGGCCCAGATCAAGCACACCGAAGCGGTATGGAGGGCAGATGGCAGTCCCATCGACGCATTCTTCCACTACGGCGAAAGTCAAGTGTCAGACCGAGGTTTCATTTCGGCGCTCGCTGATTGGACGGATCGTGCGGTAGCCGCCTTGCCGCCGGCCAGCAGGGCTTTCCTGCAAATCCTCTGTGTGATCGAGGCTGACGACAGGACGGATAGCGTGCTCAATGCGGTATGGGGAAGCCTTGCTGCTGCCATCGAGATGCCGGCGCTGCCAGATCTTCCTGACGACGATTTGTGTGCGCCTGTTCTGCGAGCTGGATTGATCGCGCGCACGGCGGAAGCGGACGTTGTCGGCTGGTCGATTCACCCGGCCATTACGGCCCGTGAGGTGGCGACCACAAATCCCGCGCTTCGTAGGTCGGTCGACGAAACGCTCGCAGGTTTTTGGTCGTCCGCCTATCAGTGGAGTCAGACTGCCGAAACGCAGGGGGCCGGAAAACTGCTTGTGCGCAGCGGAATTTCCGCCGCTCCGTACCTGCTACGCCTCGGTAACTGGGGGGCCGCCAGCGCTTATCTTGAGCATGTTCTGCTCCGTGATGACTCGTCGGCAACCGCAGCTGCGGTATTGCCATGGCTCAGGAAGATTGCTGGCGCCACGAGCGGCACAGCCGAGGAACTTTACGACCGGGCAAAGCTAGCTCGTGCGCTCAGATCGATCGGTCAAAATGCGGAAGCCGAAGAGGAAATGCGCCAGGTTCTCGCGGCTGCGGTTGATCGCGGACAGTTTCGTGTGGCTTCTGCAGTGGCCGGAGATCTCACCAATTGGATCACGTTGGCCGGGACGCTCGATGATGCCTTGGCCATGGCCGATAGGAAGATTGCGTATTCAAAAGCTGCGGGCCTGGGGCCGTGGACGCAACTCGCCGACGAGGGTAAGAGACTCGTCGTGAAGTCCGCCAAGGGGCGCTTTCAGGAAGTATTGAATACAGTGCTGTTGCTACAGGAGCGCCTCGCAGGGCTGCCGGAAGCCGGCGAGAACGAGACCGCAATACCCTGGAATGTGCGCGAGACGCTCCTTGATATTGGGCGGTCTGCGTCTCTTCAACTGAGACAATGGGATCGTGCACTGCAACTGAATGAGCAGATCAAAAAGAGCCAGGCTGAGCGCAATGCGGGGGATCTTCAACAAGCAAAAATTGAATTCAATGACTACCAGCCGCTGATTGAGCTACAGAGCTATGGCGACGTTCGCAAGCTCATCAACCGCTGCCGCAGGACGTTCGAACGCGAAGACGACATCGATGGCCTGGCTGCCATCTTCTCGGCAACCGCAAGTCTGGAACATGCGCTCCATGGTCCCGGTGCCGCGATACCGTTTGAAGAAAGGGCTCTGCGTTACCACTATCGCGCGGGGATGCCTGGTACCTGCGCGCTTAGCCATTACAATCTGTCGAATTACATTTTGTGGGGCCACGGAGCGCCTATCCGTTCGATTGCCCACCGTCTGGCTGCCATTACCATAGGTCTCCTGACGCAGTCAAACATGTTGAAAACGGGCTTCAACGCATTCGTCGTCGAGATATTGTCACTCGGTGCCAAGGCCCGCGAGGCAATGCCGACGACGTTTGCAGACCTGTGCACGACTGTCCAGGCCATAGAAGGCGTATATTTTGACACCTTGATCCAGTCGCTCAACACCGAAGGCGCCAACCTCGATAATCTCGTGCTTGCCTTGGTCGAGCAGGGCTTCAAGTTGGCCGAAGGTACAACAGGCTTGGGTTAGACCTGGAATCCAAATGGCGATTCACTTGCTGACGGGATAAGGTCAGTGATCTGTTCGCACGGTGGCAGTTGCTGACCCCTCCCTGGTCGCCGGCATCCGGCTTTAGTGCCGCACCGCTCTCAACTAGTGTGGTCCCCGGGCGATGCAATCAGGTGGCGTCCTGACCTGCTATGGGTTTGAACAACCACGGGTACTGCTCGTTCAACTGCTCCTGATGCTCTGGCAAATCCTTTGCCCCGGCAACCGCACAATAGCCGCGCGGTCCGATCTAGTGGTGCGGATGCAGGTTGGTGATGTCGCTATTTCAAGAGGGTTTGATAAATGAAGCGCCAAATAGGTGCGGCGTAAGCGCCCGGTCATCCCATCTTGACCTGTAGGTACCGAGCGCGTTGACTACGAGGCCTCATCGGGCCCGAATATTACGGCCGAGAAAAATCAAAGCTTTTTCGTGCGCGGCGATTTGCGCACTGGCGCATTGCTTGTGCGTACGCCAGCGGTCTGCTTTGTCTTCGGCACCTTCTGATTTGTGGTGGCATTCTTCAGTGATAGCGCCAGTTGGTCTCGCTGCTCACGTGCCTGCGCCGCTTCATCGATATAACGCGCGTTCACGGTGCGCAGCGCATCCAGCTTACCCTCCAGCACACCGACTTGCTGACGCAGATTACCGACTTGCCCTTGCAGCTTCTGCACGTCGTCGCGATGCCGGGCGTCCCCCTGCTCCCGTTTTCGCGCAGCGGCGTCAAGTTCCTTCTGCAAGCGCGCGGTCGCCTGCCGCTCACGGTCGATTTCTAGCAGCGGCCGAGTTTCGGCGGCTTTGAGTCGCTCCTGCGCCAGCCTGCCGTCGGCGCGCAGCTTGTCCAGTTCAGAAGCGAAGTCATGGCGGGCGGTTTCAAGCGCTCGCTGCAACTGCTGCTCGCCCTTTTGCGCAAGGCCCAGTTGGTCTTGTAACGCGGATGCAGCGGCCACGGAGATAGCCAGCGCCTGGTCAAGTTCCGTGACGCGGGTTTGCGCTCCGTCCAGCGCCGCCGCACTGCCTGTCAGTTCCTGCCGCAACTTGTCGCGTTCGGCCTCGGCCTGAGCCTCCCGAGCCAGCGCCTCTGCGACCAAGCGTTGCGCCTCGAGCTGCGCGGCGGCCAACTCCTCTTGCGCCATATCGACCGCCCGCGTCCAGAGCGCGGCGGCCAGTTCACCGGTCGCGGACTGCAGTTCCGCCGGCAGGTCGGGGTGCTCGATGCGCACCCGGCTCTTTTCACGGAGAGTCGCCCAAAAACGCGTCAGCGCCTCGGCCGGCGCGTTCATGCTGCCCTTCTTCACCAGCTGATAGAGCCGGTTCGCGGTGGGCGTGATGCCGTGCCTAAAAAACAGCAGCACGCAGACCTCGCGATACAGCTCCTGTGTGCGCGGAAACTGCGCGCGCAGCTGGTCGATTTCCTGCGCGATGTCCGCGTGCAATTGCGCCTCCAGGGCGGACGAAGCATCCATGGCGAGCAGTTCCGGAGAATGAATATGTTGATAATATAACGTATAACGTTAATTAACTTGAAATAGAAGATTGAATTTAGACATTATGACGATAATGTCGAGTAAAATGACGCATTGTGCGAATTGAGCATCTCCCGTCGGTTTAAGCAAATGTGTACCCATTCTTAAAGACTTTTTGTTCCCAGCCCCTGGACCGAAATCGTCGTGCTGATGCACTTGGCAGCCGGTGTTGGGCTCAACCGACGACCGGCAACGCGGAACATTGACGGGCACGAACCGGGCAACGATGATCCGGGACGCCAGCAACCCTACAAAATTGCTTAATGTGTCAGCCGAAGGAACAATTTTGGTTAAAACTTTTTAAAGCAAATTTGTTCCCAATGATTGACGTTGCCGCCAACTTGCCATTACTTGACGGGAACAAAATTACTTAAACCAACGCCTCTCCCCGTCATGCCGTTTCCTGAGCCCCTCCGCGTGTCCGACGGCACCCTCGTGCCGCTTGAGCAGTTTTCTTTGCCGGCCGAGCTCGACGGTGGCCTCGGCACGAACCGCGCGCTCGGCACCCGTCCTCAAATTGCTGCGCAAAACGACGTCGACGCCATAACGGCGTGGCTCGCGCGCTTCGTCGACACGAAGGCGACCTTCGATACCTATCGCAAGGAGTCCGAACGCCTTCTGCTGTGGTCGACCACCGAACTGCGCAAACCGCTCTCCTCGCTCACGCACGAAGACCTGCTCCTCTATCGGCGTTTTCTGGCAGACCCACAACCGGCGCAGCGTTGGGTCATGACCGGCCGCAAAGTGGCCCGAGCGGATCCGAAATGGCGGCCGTTCGCGGGACCGCTCTCCCCCAGCAGCGCGCGACAAGCGTTTGTCATTCTGAATACGCTTTTCGCCTGGCTGGTTAATGCGGGCTACCTGGCCGGAAATCCGCTGTCGCTCTCGCGCCAACGCGCCCGCAAGGCCAAGCCGAGGGTGACGCGCTTTCTGGAGGACGATCTCTGGCAGGCCGTCAAAACCTCGATCGACGCGATGCCTCGTGACAGTGCGCGCGAGCGAGAACACTACCTGCGCGTGCGCTGGCTGATCTCGCTGTTATATCTGATGGGGCTGCGCATCTCGGAAGTCGTGAGCAACCCGATGGGAGGCTTTTTTAGACGGCGCGATCGCGATGGCCAGGACCGATGGTGGCTGACGATCGTCGGCAAGGGCGACAAGGAGCGTTTGCTGCCGGCGACGACCGAACTGATGGCGGAGCTCACACGCTATCGCCGGCACTACGGTCTGGCTGCCCTCCCCTATGGCGGCGAAACGACACCACTGTTACTGCCGATCGGCGGAACTCACCGGACGATGACACGGGGCGCCGTGCACCTGATCATCAAACAGGTGTTCGATAATGCGATCGGGCACTTGCAATCGACGGGCGAAGCGCATGAGCGCGCCGCGGATCGGTTGCGCCAGGCGTCTGCCCATTGGCTGCGGCACACAGCTGGCTCGCACATGATGGATGGGCAAGTCGATCTGCGATACGTCCGGGACAACCTGGGGCATGATTCGATCTCGACGACGAGCCAGTACCTGCACGCGGACGACGACGACCGTCACCGTGCCACAGAGGCCGGATTGAGACTCAACTGGTAGCAATTTGACCGTCGATTCGAGCTCTCATAAATTGGTCGGTGACCGGGCCGCGCCGAGCGGCCGCTATGCAAATATCAACATAGCGACCCGTTGCTGCCTGTCGATCTAAAGCGGCGTCGACGCCCGTTGAAGAACAACGGCCGGTTGCCAGCGGGTATAGCCTCCCGGCCGACGCGGCGGGTCGGGAGACACGCAGGCGCGCCTCATCGCGTCACACAAACGACCCCGACAAGTGTTTATTGTTCGGAAATGCCCGGGGTCCGTAGCCCGTCTTAGCGCGCGATCAATTTGCGACTTCACCACGCGTCGTACGAAGTTTTCCCCGATAATGACGCCCAGTCAGGGATGAGCGTCGATGCGCCTAGGTCCCATCGCTACGGGAGGTCACCATGCATCTCGCCGGCACCATACTTCCTATCTTTGCCATCATCCTAACGGGATGGCTTGCCGGCGCCCTCGGCTACCTGCCGCGCGCGCTGGCTGCGCCGCTGATGCGCTTTGCCTACTACGTGGCGATGCCGTCCCTGGTCTTCCAGACGATTGCCGACGAGTCGCTTCACTCGCTCCTTGACTGGCGCTTTCTTGCTGCGTTCGGCGGGGGTTCCATGATCTGCTTTGCGGCCGTAGCGATGTTTGTGCGAATCGCGTGCAGCGCAGGCGTGGGAAAGAGCGGAATACTGGCCGCTGCCGTGTCGATGACGAACACCGGATTCGTCGCACTCCCTATATTGAAGACGCTTTTTGGCCAGCCGGGAGTGCTCGCAGCTGCGATTGCGACCGTATTCGTCGGCGCGATGATGTTTCCAATACTGGTTCTACTGCTCGAGATTGGGCGATACGACACATCGCACAACGTACGGACGGCCGCGCTGATGCGGCAGATCGCCACCAATCCCGTAATCCTTGCCACGATTTTCGCACTGCTTTGGTCGATCCTCGGTTCGGAACTGCCCGGGCCGGTCGCGTCGTTTCTCACGATGCTGGGCGAAGCCTTGACGCCATGCGCGCTGTTTGCAATTGGACTTGATCTGACACTCTCCGAACTGCGCGAACGCTTGGGTCTCTATGCGTTGCTCACGGCGCTTAAGCTGGCCATCATGCCACTCGTGGTCTACGCGCTTTGCCTTGCGGCACACCTCGACCGGACGGCGACTGTAGCCGCTGTTGTGTGCTCTGCCGTGCCCACCGCCAAGAGCGCGTACGTGCTCGCGGTTGAATACGACGTCGAAAAGACCGTAGTGGGCGCAGTGATCTCGATGACTACGCTCTTTTCCGTCATCACGCTGCTCGGTTGGCTTTACATTCTGTAGCGCGGACTCACCATGGCGTTGTCAACTTGCCGCGAGTGAGACGGCACGATGACCGGTGCGACGATCGGTCAGAAAGCGATCGGCGGATTTTGGGTGACTTCGGCGAATTCGCGCCAAGCGGCGAACCGAGCAGCAAGCTGTTTGCGATAAAGCGAAGCGCGCAGCAGATGCCGCTTGAGAGCGAAATGTTGCCTGATTGGTCCGAAGCACGAGAGAAATTTCTGTGTGCGTTTCGGGTCGCGAAAGCCACGCATGCGACGCTCGCGCTCACGCGTCGGTTGGTGGCTATTCTCTGCGCGGTTGTTCAGCCGGGCTGCCGCTTTGACGAACACGTGCTTCACGTTCGCCAACTCGGGGATCTCAGCCTTGGCCGCGGGGTAGCTGCGCAACTGATCGGTGACGATCTTGCGCGGCACGGGGTTCGAGCGCAGCACACGCTTGAAGAAACGTTTGGCCGCGGCTTTGTCGCGCCGCTTTTGTAACAAGATATCGAGTTCGGCGCCATGCTCGTCGACCGCACGCCACAGCAGGTGCGGTTCACCACGCAGCCTGACGAACATCTCGCCGAGGTGCCATGTGCTACCCGGCTTACGTCGCACCGCTTTGACCCGGTGAGCGAAGCCCTTGCCAAACTTATCGCACCAGCATCGGACTGTCTCGTATGTCACCGTCACACCGCGCTCGAAGAGCAGTTCCTCGATGTCGCGCAAGCTCAACTGGAAGCGGAATACCAGCGCACAGCGCAACTGATGACCTCGGCTGGGAAACGGTGACCGTGATAGAGCGATTTCGATTTCTTCATCACGCCATCTTACGTGACCGGCCCAGCAACCTGACAACGCCCCCCTGACCAACCAGGGGTAATCGTCCTTTTCGTGCAAAATCTGGCGGTTTGTTTCGAAATGACAATAAAAATCAATGACTTGCTGTGACCGAGATTTCGCGAAACCGCGTCCTTTAGATGCAAAATTTGGCGCTTTTACTCGGCCGCGCCCGCAAGACCCATGCGCATCCGGTAATCCACGAGCAACTGCTGCTGCGCATCGAACTGTGCCGCGAGCTTCGTCAGATCAGCGGTAAGCAACTCACGCGCCTCGCGCGCCTGTCTCAGTTCAGCGGCCTGTGTTCTCCCCGCTGTCTGCAACGCATCGCGTTCAGCCTCGGCACGCGCGTGGTCGGCAAGCGCCCGGTTCAGCGCAGACTGCAGTTGCTCGCCTTGTGCGTGCTCTTCGCGCTGTCGCCTGGTCGCGGCGCCGGCCTCGGCGACGAGCCGTGCATTGTCCTTGTTCAGTTGCGTGATTTCGTTCAGCTTGACATTGGGCATCCTCACCGATACCGAACGAAGCAGACTATCGCGGCAACTAGAAGGGTCGCGCTAATAAGCGCGAAGCCCGCTGCCTGCACAAAGTCGTAATGATATTGGTATCGAAAGGCTGCGGGATCAATAGCTAACGAGATCGTACTATAGCCCCGACTGCCTTTCGGGATCACACCAGTCTCAGCCGCCCCTTGGACGATGCGCCAGTCCAAGTAGGCCAGCAAGCCAAAGAAGGCTGCGCCTCCGCCAAAAATGTGCGGCCCCTTGTTCTTCATGTGCGCCCTTAGAGGGGATTCCGGTCAGAGACGACTTCTTCGCCGTATTGCGCACCAACGCAGTACGCAGAGGGGATTGTGAACGATCTGAATGGCGGTGTCGATTGACCGGTTGTGGCCGACCAGAGACGGATGAAGACCGTCTCTGGTCGGCCCATTTCTGTCCTTCGATCGGCCGACTTCAACGGTAGCTTTTAAATTGTATTGATTATTCGTGGAGTGGCGTCGGCCGGCAAGTATTCGACGACTATAGCCATTCGCGGGCCCGCTAGCTGGTGCCAATGCACGCTGGAAACAGCACTGTGCCGATATCTATCGGGGAATATCGGTGCTCACGACTATCGAATATTTCCATATAGAAAAACGAAGTGACCCTTTGAAGAGTCCCATCTCTTCAAACAAACGGCTTTTAGCTTTCTTGTCCGCAAACGCTATGCGGAAATCGAGCGCTGTTTATCCTGCTTCTTATCTTTCAAGAGCCAAGAGGGCAACATCGAACGCAAAGAGTCATTGCGGTCAATAAAATGGTGTTTTAGCGCCATCAGCACATGCCCAACCACAAGGACCGCGATGGTGTACGCGAGTACAATGTGCGTCTGCTTAAAGAAGGGCGCCAGCGCCGGTGTCTTGGCCATCAGGGGTGGTAGAAAGAATAGCTTTGCAACCGGAATCGGATATCCCGCAGCCGAGCTCCACAACCAACCGGACATCGGCAGCGCAACCATACATAAATAGAGAGCCGTATGTCCCAGCAGCGAAGCTTTGTGTTCGAAAACCGGCAGATCACACGATGGCTGAGGTGCTCCATGCACAAGACGCCACGCGATCCTCGCGGCGACAAGAAACAGGGTGACGGTCGCTATTGACTTGTGCAGCATGATGCTGTCGGCCTGAATCTTCTGCGGTACCGTCAGCGTGCTCGAATAGTAACCAACTGCCCATGAACAGATGATCACAACCGCCATGGTCCAGTGAAGGACCTTGGCAGTAGAAGAATATTGTCTCCGTTCCATCTCTTGCTCCGGGTAAGCTGCGCTCCGCACGGTATCTCTGGATACACTTCGGCGCTAGTTGAGGGGCGAAAATGTCTCCGTTCTACGTGACGGAGGTCGGTTCCATTTGTATTGAAGTGAATCTTCGCGAGTCAATTTCCAGACGCTGGTGGGGAGGGAGCTTGCTTCTGTTGTCTCGCATTTTTCTCAGCGTTACGGAAATTCTCAGGATACTGGTTCGGATCGGCCGACGGCCCGTACCCCTGCTGTTCGAGGCTCTTCAGTTGAGCGTTTTTCGCCTGACGGGCCTGTTTGCGTGCTGCTTTTCGATCGGCCTTTTGTTGAGCCCTGAGCTCAGGCTTACTCATTGAGGCTGGATGGTCAATCGTGCCGGACTGACTTGGCGCGCTCGCAGCATGTTGCTGAGCAAACGCCAAGTACGGAAGCGTCGCGATCAAAATAACTCCAGCCGATCGTGCGTTAAATTTTTTCACCATGGTCTCCAGAATAAGTATTACTGATAAAACATTTCTGTCTGACAAAGCACTCGCTTTGGATGACGCACACTTTACGTTTCTCTCTTCGAAGGCCCCACCGCTGTCATCACACGCACGTGACTCGTTGCATCCCCAATCCTTCAATGCCTGCTTCCATCACATCCCCGGGTTTCAAATACCTGCCGTAGTGGCTACCTATGCCTGGCGGGGTGCCGGTGCAGATAAGGTCGCCAGGCTCAAGCGTCGTGAACCTGGATAGGTATGCGACCTGCTCTCCAATATCAAAGAGCATGTCGCTAACAATCCCCTCCTGCATCAGAGAACCGTTCAAACGGAGCCATGGCCGCAGCGCCGCTACATCACATATGCTCCAGGCTGGGACAAACCATGGGCCGGTCGGCAGCCACCCGCGTGTCGACTTCGACTGCAACCAGTCAGTACCGAAATTCGGAAGGTCTTTGCGAAAGATGCGATCCCGCAGGGTAATGTCGTTGACCACGCAGTATCCCGCTATACAGTCCATTGCACGTTCAGGGCTCACGTTAGAAATACTCCTGCCGATGACCGCACCCACCTCAACTTCCCAATCAAGTGTCTTAAGGTGCTCGGGGACCTCAAGCACGTCGTAGGGTCCTGCTACGCTTGCAGTACCCTTGAAGCCTACATATGGAACTCCGCTGCGTCGCCGGTCTTCGATGGCGGCTTGTACTGCTTGCCGGCGCGTTGACGCACTGTCGCAGTTCGCCCCTTCTTCCGCGTCTTCAGCAGCCTGGAGAAGCTGGCTACGATAGTTCCCGATCGTGCAGAAAACCTGTCCGGGCGAAACAGGTGCATGCACTCGGACGTCTGCTATCGGCATTCCTCGGTTGGTGATAGCGTCGACAGTCGCAGGGTCGTCGAACAGTTTTTTCAGCAACGGCGCATTCGCGGCCCACTCGTCAAAGAAAGCCTCCATGGACCGAATGCCATGTAAGCCACTTGACTCCCAATAGGACAGCGCTAGCACGCGCGTGTCGAATAGCAGCGCGGGAAATGGTGCACAGTGAGCCGCTGAAACGTTAACAAGTACAGTAGACATCTTTATATCCACTCCATCACGTATCTGAATTTCGGCAACAGCACACGTTTTATTTATTTGCACTGCGAAGTACGTTAATTTTTATGAGGTTTATATTTAACAGGGGCCAGTGTCATGAGTTTCAAATTCATTACATTATTTATCCCCTTGTTTGTCTTTCCTATATTGGGTCCTACTCGAACGTCGATACGACAACACAGCGCCTCTTCAGTGTTTTCGCGCGAAGCATGCTTCAGCGGCTTCAACGGGCGTCAGCCTGGCGTGGAAGTAGCCTTGAAGAAGTTTTACGGTCGCGGCGTCGGGTTCGTACGGCGATCCGATAAAGCCCCTTGCGACGGCTGCGTCGTACCAAGCACATGTCCACGCGTCCAGATCGCGCACGTAATCGCGCGGTAGATGGTTCAATTCGTCAAACATAGGAGCCCCTCTCGGTCGTGGACGCGACCGGCGTTCGATCACATCTACAGATATCCCAATCGCGCCGCACGTCAAAAAACACTCATCGCCGGGCGATCGGCATCAGGCGGGAATACGTCCCAGGTACCGTCGTCTTGGCGGAAGAGATAGAGTGCGAACGCGCCTGTCGATAGCGATGCCTCGACGCATACATAGGGCCTCTGATCCGAGCGTGCACGAATTCCTCGTGTTACCCGAACCGACAGTGCGGGAGCTATCACAAGCCACTTTTCGACCATGGAACGCAAGGACCTTTCAGTCTTTCCCATTGGTTTCTCCTTCAATCTCGTTTCCGCTGATGCGCTCGGACGACGTTCCCTTTTTCACCCCGCATGTTGTACCTAAGGAGCTCAGTCCCTTCGTACTATTCACAAGGTGCTACCGCGGCAACGTACCTGTGGTTACCAGGGCATAGATTTGTATGCGAATTTATAAGTCGTGACACTATGCGTCGCCGTTCCGGGCCGCAACGGTCATTTTTGCGGGCGTTGACTTTCCGCTTTCTCCGCGCCTGCGGCGTGGCGCGGTCTCAACCAGGAACAGGGCAACGATTGCACCTATGGCAAGGCTGCAGAACGCGAAGTCAAGGGTGCGAGCGAGACCGTAGTGCTGGGCGATAAACCCGGCCACCACCGGTGCGACTCCGCCTCCGAAGGTCTCCCCCACCCCAGAAACAAAGCCGATCGTTGACGCTACCAATCCAATAGGGGCGGCTTCGGTTGCGACAGGACCGCTAAGCAGGCTCAAGAGTCCCATGGCGAACATGGCTACACCAAACAGCAAGATGAACAGTAGCGTCGTGTTGGGGCCGGTATTGGAAAACAGGTACAGAAGCATAGCTGCACAGACGAAGCCGATTACCGCGGTAGGTCGACGACCAATGAAGTCCGATATTCCTGCCACGGCGAAGCAACCTACGAAGCCACCGAAACCGACCGCCGAAGCGACGATTCCCATGCTGCGCATGTCAAGGTGTACTACCGAAACCAGATAAATCGGCACCATTGCACCGATGACAAAGATCCCACTCATCGCGCACAAAATCGATACCGTCGCGACTGCGACATTGCGGCTGGCAAAGATCTCAGTCCAGGCCGGCCGTACCGCATGTACGTGGCCGGTTTCCGTGGCAGACGCGGGCTTGTCGTGCACGTAACGCCAGATCAATGCGGCCACGATCATGCCGGGAATTGCCGAGATGGCGAAAACCCAGTGCCAGTTCGGCACTACCTGCAACAATTGTGTGGCGAGAATCGGCGCGAAACCAAGGCCCATCAAGGGGATCATGCTGATCTGGATGCCTTGGTTCAACCCCCGCCGGGCTGGCAGTGATGCCTCACTGTTCGCGGCAATGCTTGCCGGCGTAAACGCTCCTTCTGCCACGCCCATGGCCGCCCGCAAGAGCAACAAACTGATGAATCCCGTGGCAAAGCCAGAAAGACTGGACAGAACGGAGAAGGTGACCATCGTCGTCACGAGAATCTTCTTTCTTCCGATACGGTCCGCTAGCGGCCCCATGGCGATCGACCATAATCCCCAAGCGACGCCCAAAACGCCAATCAGGGTGCCCAACTGCGAATAGTTCAGATTTAGATCCCGCATCATGTGCGGAAAGAGCGGCGCCATGAGCCATCTGTCGAACCCAACAAGTCCAAAACCGAAGCCGAGAAGGGCAAGCGTACGGCGCTCGTAGCGCAGATCATGCGGGGGTACGGTCATCAGTTGTCTCCAATTTCAATTTGATTTCGTTTTTTCCGCCGGCCAGTCGTCTGCCGAGCCACGCCAGCTGCCGGGCCCACGCTGCAAGCCGCGGCTTGGCCACAGACAAGCGAGGTTGCCGCGTTTCTTCGAACGATTGGCAATCGGTGTCGCGACTTGCGGCCGCTGCAAATCCGCACGGCTGAATGGCTTCAGCGCTAGCGAACGGGTGTGATTCAATGCGCTAACGTTAGCATAATATTAGTCGCAACCAAGCAGCCCGTCAAAAAGAAATTGGCTATTCAAATGCGCTTACGTTAGCATTATGTGTGCAAAACCCAATCAGGGTATTTCGAGTGTTAACACGCGTCGCAGCTCTTCGGGAGGCCGTTTAGCGGTGTAATTGACTGCTAGCCCCCGGCTGCGCACTGGGTGATTTCGAGACGCTCGCGCTGTGCTATCGTCATAAAAAATTTCCGAGGCCATATATGGTTACGATCAAAGACATCGCTGCCCGCTTGCAGGTTTCGCCGTCGACGGTGGGGCGCGCCCTGTCAGACGACCCGAGAATCAGTGCGGCCACGAAAAAGAAAGTCGCTGAAGTTGCGAAAGAAATGGGCTACGTGGCTAACCTGGCTGCCCGGATGATGCGTGGCGCATCGAGTAACCTCGTCGGGTTCGTCATCCCAGATATCCGAAACGGCTTCTACGCGACAATTGCTCATGCACTATCGAAGTGTCTCCAGAGCGCAGGCTTTCAGCTCGCTCTGTCGGAAACTGAAGACGACCGCATGGCCGAGCTTCAGAGCGTGCGCGAATTGGCCAGCGCGAATGTCGCTGGCATCATTATTGTTCCGACGGCAAAACCTCATCGCGAAACGGTGCGCTTGCTCAAGCTTTCCCCGCATGTTCAATTGCTGCGCAGGCACGCAATGATTGGCGATCAATGGTTCGGAATTGATGATACGCAAGCATTGTCCGAAGCGACGGCTCATCTGGCTCAGCTCGGACACCGCCGTATCGCATACATCGGCGGTACCGACGAGCTGCCAACGGGTGCAGCGCGGTTGAAGGGATACCGCGAAGCATTGCCCTCTGGCGAGCCCGAAGATGCTGCTTTGGTGCATCTGGGCGCTCCAGGGGCAATAGAATTTGGTCGCGACGCGACACGTCGGCTGTTGTCGCTCGCCAAGCGTCCAACAGCTATCATCGCGGGCTCCGTGCAAGTGACCCACGGTATTCTTCAAGAACTCACGACACAAGGCGTACGTGTACCCGACGAACTGTCGGTCGTGGGCTTTGGTGACGAACCCGGTTTCAGCTGGTGGGGACCGGGCCTGACAAGCATCGGCCTTCCCGTCAGTGACCTGGCCACCGCCTGTGGACTCTGGTTCATCCATCAGATCAAACGGAACGCTGTTCAATCGACTAACTATACTTCAGTCTCGCAGGCGACCCTTATCGTACGTGGTAGCACGCGCAGACATGGCGCGCCTGCAAAATCGTCGGCCCGGTCTGCCACGCACGGGCTGACGGTGTGATGACTGGAATGAGGCAAGCGCGCCCTGCCCTGCACCGTATCCCCCAACCATCGAACGAACCCCATAGCTCGCCGAGCGTCCGAAGAGGTCGCGCGCAAGAGTGAAGGCACTTATAAAGCGCTCGTTAGTTCGGGCACGACTGTGAACAGATCACCCACCAGGCCGTAATCGGCGACGTTGAAGATCGGCGCCTCTTCGTCCTTGTTGATCGCGACAATGACCTTCGAGTCCTTCATGCCGGCGAGGTGCTGGATCGCGCCGGAGATGCCAACCGCGATGTACAACTGGGGCGCGACGATCTTGCCCGTCTGGCCGACCTGATAGTCGTTCGGCACATAGCCCGCATCCACTGCTGCGCGCGACGCGCCCATTGCCGCGCCGAGCTTGTCAGCCAAGGGCTCGAGCACCTTCGTGTAGTTTTCGCCGCTTCCGAGGCCACGGCCGCCCGACACGATGACGTTCGCCGACGTCAGTTCTGGACGGTCCAGCTTCGTCACATTGCGACTCACAAACTGCGAAATACCTGCGTCTGCGGCTGCTTCGATTTTTTCAACCGCTGCGCTGCCGCTTTGCGCTGAGACCGGATCGAAACCGGTTGCACGAACCGTGATGACCTTGATCGGATCAGCGGATTGCACGACCGCAATGGCGTTGCCTGCATAGATCGGACACTCGAACGTGTCGGGGCTAGCGACGGCCGTGATGTCGCTGATCTGCGCAACATCGAGCCTCGCCGCGATACGCGGCGCGATGTTCTTTCCGTACGCTGTCGCTGGCGCAAGGATGTGCGAATAGTTTCTCGCGATTTTCAGCACCGTCGCTTCGACGATTTCCGCGAGGCCTTCGGCCAGTTGGCGTGCATCCGCCAGAAGTACCTTTGCGACGCCTTCGACCTTCGCAGCGGCATCCGCTACAGGCTGCGCGTCGTGACCGGCAACGAGCACATGAATCTCGGCGCCGATCTCCTGAGCGGCCGCCACCGTGTTCAACGTCGCTGCCTTGAGCAATACGTTATCGTGTTCAGCAATTACCAGAATCGTCATTTCTTTCGTCTCCTCTTTACGTGGTTCGCGTTGGATCAAAGGACCTTGGCTTCGGTCTTAAGCTTCTCGACCAGCGCTTTCACATCCGGCACTTTCACGCCAGCGGAGCGCTCAGGCGGCTCACTGACTTTGAGCGTCTTCAGACGCGGCACGACATCGACGCCCAAGTCTTCCGGCTTCAGGATTTCCAACGGCTTTTTCTTCGCCTTCATGATGCTCGGCAGCGTCACGTAACGCGGCTCGTTCAGGCGCAGGTCGGTGGTGACCACGGCCGGCAGCGTCAGCGACAGCGTTTCAGCACCGCCGTCCACTTCGCGCGAGACGGTGGCTTTGCCGTCGGCGAGCGTCACCTTCGAGGCGAACGTCGCCTGCGGCAGGTTAGCCAAAGCAGCCAGCATCTGGCCGGTCTGGTTCGAGTCGTCGTCGATTGCCTGTTTGCCCAGGATGATCAGTTGTGGCTGTTCGCGCTCGACCAGTGCCTTCAGCAGCTTGGCCACCGCCAGCGGCTGCAATTGCTCGGTCGATTCAATCAGGATCGCGCGGTCCGCGCCGATCGCCAGCGCCGTGCGCAGCGTTTCCTGACATTGCGCGACACCCGCCGACACTACGATCACCTCCGTCGCCACACCGGCTTCCTTCAGACGCACCGCTTCTTCCACGGCAATCTCGTCGAACGGATTCATCGACATCTTCACGTTCGCAATGTCGACGCCCGTGCCGTCCGATTTCACCCGGACCTTCACGTTGTAATCGACCACTCTTTTCACTGCTACGATAACCTTCACGGTGCTTGTTCCCTTAATAATTCACGGCAAGAACAGATTGAGGCTTACCAGGTCGAGTACGGCATATCCGGAGGAACTGTCAACCGCAAGCCGACGATCAATACGAGTGGAACCCAGTGCCAGTCTTTCGGCCGAGCCGTCCGGCGTCCACCATTTCTCTCAGTAGCGGTGCGGGACGATACTTCGAGTCGTTGAAGTCACGATAGAGCACCTCCATGATGGCGAGTGTCGTGTCCAGCCCGATGAGGTCAGCGAGCGCCAGCGGACCGACAGGATGATTTGCGCCGAGCTGCATGCCCGCATCAATCTCCGGCGCACTAGCCAGCCCTTCCTGCAATACGAAGATCGCCTCGTTGATCATGGGTATCAAGATACGATTCACCGCAAATCCGGGTGAATTCTTCACGCTGATCGGCGTCTTGCCAACGCGTGTTGCCAGTGCCATCGTTGCCTCGTAAGTTGCATCGGTCGTCTCGATGCCACGAATGATCTCCACGAGTGACATCACTGGGACCGGATTGAAAAAATGCATTCCAATAAAGCGGCCCGGGTTTGACATTTTTGTCGCCAAAGCCGTGATAGATACGGACGACGTATTCGAAGCTATCAACGCTCCCGCTTTGACCACCTTGTCTAATTCGCGAATGATTCGCTCTTTTATCTCGACGTCTTCAGTAGCCGCTTCGATCACCATATCGCACGCCACGAAGTCATCGAACGTTATGCTTCCCCAGAGATGAGCCGATGCGGATTTAGCATCGGTCGAGCTGATTTTCCCCTTACTCACCTGGCGCTCAATGCCTGCGTGAACTTTCTCAAGACCACGTTCCAGCGAATTCGCCGAGACGTCGCTGAGGATCACGTCCAGGCCTGATGCTACGCACACCTCAGCGATGCCACAGCCCATTTGGCCCGCGCCTACGATTCCAACAGTTTGCATTTCATATCACCATTACATGTTTGGATAGTTTGGACCACCACCGCCTTCGGGCGTGATCCAGACGATGTTCTGCGCTGGATCCTTGATATCGCACGTCTTGCAGTGCACGCAGTTCTGCGCATTGATCACAAGGCGCTCGTTGCCGTCGTCGTTCTCTACGAATTCGTACACTGCGGCCGGGCAATAACGCGACTCCGGGCCCGCATACGTCTGCCAGTTCACCTTCACCGGCACCGACGGATCTTTCAGCGTCAAATGCAGCGGCTGATTTTCCTCGTGATTTGTATTCGAGATGAACACCGATGAAAGACGATCGAATGTCAGCTTCCCGTCCGGCTTCGGATACACAATCGGCTTACACTGTGAAGCCGGTTTCAGCATCTCGTGGTCCCAGTGCTTGTGATGCAACGTCCACGGCACATTGCCACCCAGCAGCTTCTGCTCGATACCGACCATCAGCGTGCCCAGGTATAGGCCCCTGCCCATCCACTGCTTGAAGTTGCGCGCACGATGCAATTCCGTGTGCAGCCATGACGCCTTGAACGATGCCGGATACGCGCTCAGTTCGTCAGCCTGACGTCCAGCCTGCACAGCGTCGAATGTCGCGTTAGCAGCCAGCATGCCGGTCTTGATTGCCGCATGACTGCCTTTGATACGCGATGCGTTTAGGAAGCCCGCCTCGTCGCCCACCAGCGCGCCACCCGGGAACACCAGCTTGGGCAGCGACAGCAGGCCGCCCGCGGTGATCGCCCGCGCGCCGTACGAGACCCGCTTGCCGCCTTCCAGTACCGCGCGGATCGCGGGATGCGTCTTGTAGCGCTGGAATTCCTCGAATGGTGACAGATAGGGGTTCGTATAGCCGAGGCCGACCACGAAGCCCACCACCACCTGGTTATTTTCCATGTGATATAGGAACGAGCCACCGTACGTGTCGTTCTCCAGCGGCCAACCGGCCGTGTGCATCACTAGACCCGGCTTGTGCTTGGACGGATCGATTTCCCACAATTCCTTGAGGCCGATACCGTAGACCTGCGGATCGACGCCTTCGCGCAGCTTGAACTTGTCGGTCAGTTGACGGCCCAGGTGCCCACGCGTGCCTTCGCAGAAGAGCGTGTACTTCGCGTGCAGTTCCATGCCGAGCTGGAAGTGCTCGGTAGGTTCGCCATCCTTGCCGACGCCCAGGTTGCCGGTGGCAACCCCTTTTACCGAGCCGTCGTCGTGATAGAGAACTTCTGCGGCCGGAAAACCGGGGAAAATCTCGACGCCCAGTGCTTCCGCCTGCTTACCGAGCCAACGCGTGAGATTGGCAAGGCTGATCACATAGTTACCGTGATTCTTGAAGTTATCGGGCAGCGCCCAGTTCGGCACAGCCTTGGCGCCCGTTTCCGATAGAAACAGGAACCGATCCTCCCTAACCTCGACATCTAGGGGCGCGCCTTGTTCTTTCCAGTCGGCAATGAGTTCATTGAGCGCACGCGGGTCCATCACGGCGCCCGACAGAATATGCGCTCCTATTTCCGCTCCCTTTTCGAGCACACAGACGCCTATCTCGACGCCTTTTTGCTCTGCGCGCTGCTTAAGGCGAATCGCAGCCGACAGGCCCGCAGGGCCACCGCCGACGATCACCACGTCGTACTCCATCGACTCACGCGAGCCGCTATGACCGGTATTGTTCATACGGACGTATTCCAAGATTCAGTCAACTACAAAAAGCGCCGCCGGGAGAAAGTGTGTCGCCTGCGTTACCTCCGGACCTCAGCATCCCGATGCCAGTCAATGCACATGTCCCCTTCAGCAGTGACACCCGAGTGGCCGCACGCTCCGTCAAACAATGCTCCCTCTACGAAGCTGTTCGACGTCCGCGTCGCTGAGAGCGAGCCATGAACTCAGGACCTCGCGTGTATGCTGTCCGAGCGTCGGCGGTGCTTGGCGATAACTGACGGGCGACTCGGACATATGGATTGGGTTCGCGACAAGCGGTACAACTTTCGAGAGCGGATGATCCATCTCAATGCGCATCTCTCGCGACTGCACATGTGGATCGGAAAATACCTTATCCAGGCTATTGATCGGACCACATGGCACCCCGACGGTCTCCATGATAGAGATCCATTCGTTGGTATGACGACGCTTCGTGACGACCCGAATCAGATCGATGAGCTCCTGTCTGTGCTTCACCCGTTGGGAGTTCGTCGCAAACCGCTCGTCCGTTGCCCATTGCGGGCTGCCGAGTGCGGAGCATAGGTTAGCGAACTGGCCATCGTTGCCAACGGCGATGATCATGTAGCCGTCGGCCGTCGGAAAGTCCTGATAAGGCACGATGTTAGGATGCGCATTTCCCATGCGTCGTGGTAACAGGCCTCCGACAAGATAGTTCGCCGCCTGATTTGCAAGGCAGGCAATCTGCACGTCCAGCAATGCAAGATCGATGTTCTGTCCTTCGCCGGTGCGCTCACGTCGGGCCAATGCAGCGAGGATTGCGACAGTCGCATAAAGGCCGGTCATTACGTCCGTGAGTGCGACGCCAACTTTGAGCGGTCCCTCACCTTCTGCGCCGTCTTCGCGCCCGGTCAGACTCATCAGTCCGCCCATGCCCTGAATGAGGAAGTCGTATCCGGCGCGCGGCGCATACGGTCCCGTCTGGCCAAATCCGGTTATCGAGCAGTAAACCAATCTTGAATTCAGCGCTTTAAGGCTTGCGTAGTCCAGACCATACTGAGCGAGCCCTCCAACCTTGAAGTTCTCGATTACGACGTCCGCCTTGCGAGCCAGCTGTTTGACCAGACTTTGGCCTTCGGGCTGGCTGATGTCTATGGTGACTGATCTCTTGTTGCGGTTGGCGCTAAGATAGTAGGCAGACTCACCAGTCGACGCACCGTCCTCATCGCACAGCCATGGCGGCCCCCAGGCGCGGGTATCGTCTCCCGCGCCTGGGCGTTCGACTTTCACGACGTCCGCACCCAGGTCTGCGAGCAACTGCCCTGACCATGGACCTGCCAGCACACGTGATAGGTCAAGCACGCGCAACCCCGCAAGCGCACCTTGATTGAGAATGTCATTCATGGTGTCAGAACGCCGCAATGCCGGTGATAGCACGGCCAAGAATAAGCGCGTGGACGTCGTGCGTACCTTCGTACGTATTGACCACTTCAAGGTTCACGAGGTGTCGTGCAACGCCGAACTCGTCGCTGATCCCGTTACCGCCCAACATGTCACGTGCAAGACGCGCGATGTCGAGCGCCTTGCCGCACGAATTGCGTTTCATGATTGAAGTGATCTCGACAGCGGCGGTTCCTTCGTCCTTCATGCGGCCCAGCCGCAGACACCCCTGCAAACCAAGTGCGATCTCCGTTTGCATGTCGGCCAGTTTCTTTTGAATGAGCTGGTTTGCCGCAAGCGGCTTGCCAAACTGCTTGCGGTCGAGCACATACTGCCGCGCGCGATGCCAGCAGTCCTCAGCCGCTCCCAGAGCGCCCCAAGCAATTCCGTAGCGCGCACTGTTCAGACAGGTAAAGGGGCCCTTCAGACCGCGGACTTCTGGGAAGGCGTTCTCGTCAGGGCAGAACACCTCGTCCATCACGATCTCTCCTGTGATGGACGCCCGGAGGCCGACCTTGCCGTGGATGGCTGGTGCCGAAAGTCCTTTCCAGCCTTTTTCGAGCACGAAACCACGGATCGCGCCTTCTTCATCTTTGCCCCAAACGACGAAGACATCCGCAATCGGGCTATTAGTAATCCACATCTTGTTGCCGGTTATCTGGTAGCCACCGGCGACTTTTTTTGCCCGCGTGATCATGCTGCCAGGATCCGAGCCGTGATTGGGTTCAGTCAGGCCGAAGCAACCGATCAGTTCACCCGCTGCCAGGCCGGGCAAGTACTTTTGCTTGGTCTCTGCGTTGCCGAACGCGTTGATCGGCACCATGACAAGAGAGGACTGTACACTCATCATGGAGCGGTAACCCGAATCCACCCGCTCCACCTCCCTCGCGACCAAACCGTAGCATACGTAGTTCAGACCTGCGCCACCGTACTGCTCCGGAATCGTGGCTCCCAGCAAACCGAGATCACCCATCTCACGGAAAATACGCGGGTCAGTCTGCTCACGCCGAAATGCATCCAGCACACGCGGTGCGAGAAGGTCCTGCGAGTACACGCGTGCGGACTCACGGACCATGCGTTCTTCTTCCGTCAACTGCCGGTCCAACAGCAGCGGATCTTCCCATTCAAACGATACGGACTCGTGCTGGCTACTCATGTTGTACTCTGTGAAGGTTGTCGCGTGACTGATTCAAGGGCGGTCATGTGACACCACAACCGATCTATTTTCATTGACCTGTGCGAAAAGCGCATGTGTCAGTGGCACCGCACACGGCCATCGGCGACGGGCAGGTGAAGAGGAAACTGGTACGCAATACTCAGGTTCCCCTTCACCACGACACTTTCAGAAGCGCACGCGCAACCCGGCGCTCGTCAGGAACTGCTTGTTGGTGTACGACGGCCCGCCGCTGCCGCCAATGAATGCGCCGCTAAAGATCGTCCCGCTTGCACCGGTCACGTGTTGATATTCAGCCATCAGGTAGACGTCCGTGCGCTTCGAAAGTGCGTAGGTAGTCATCAGGTTGAACTGGTTCCAGCGCGGCTTGGCAGACACAGCAGCATTTGAATAGTTGCTGTCCGTAAATGTGTATGACCCCGCCACCGTCCATGCCGGGGTAATCAGGTAGCGGATATTGGCTTCGTAGTTATTGAACGTCAAATCTGTCGGCTTGCCTGTCGACACGGGACTGAGCGTGCTGCCTCGATAGACCGCGGTCGCATTGTTATACGCCGAGTGGCTCCAGACGAGGCCCAACGTCGCCCCACCGATCACATATGCTCCGCCAACACCCCACACCTGTTGCCGGGCGGCATGGAAGGTCGCGTCTCCCGAAGTCGACGAGCCATCCAGCGCGCCGGCGCTACCATTTCCTCCGTTATCGATGCGCATGTATGCGGCGCTGAGAGTAATCGGACCGCGACTATATGTTGCACCGGTGCTAAAAGCACGGTTCTCCGTGAAGGCGCCGGCCGTGTTAGAGAATGCGTAGAGGCCGCCGAACTTTAGCCCGCTAAAGTCAGCGCTCGCAAACTTCACAGTATTATCGAGCCGGAAAAAATCGCCGAAGTTGTCATTGTCCATCGGGTGCATAAACTCCAGTCCACCGACGAAACTTTGTGCCAGACTTCTCGCGGCCAGGTAGTCGACAACCGAGTCATACTGTCGACCGAGTGTGACGGTCGCGTAAGGGGCCGACAAGCCCACAAACGCCTGCCTTCCGAACAGCCGGCCGCCCTGCTGCAGCCCCCCGGTCGTACCGGTAAAACCGTTCTCAAGCTTGAACAACGCCTGCAGTCCGCCGCCAAGGTCCTCGTTTCCAGTCACACCAAATCGGTCACCAACTATATTTCCCGTGGAAGCGAAGAAGTTGCTTTTCCCGGTGCCACTTGCGGTCCGCTGATCGTTCACATAGGACACGCCATTGTCAATGAGCCCGTAGAGCGTAACCGTACTTTGGGCATGTGCAGCTACACTGATACAACCTAAAAATACGGGTACGAGAAGCCGTTTCATTGTTTGTCTCCAACCAGTTCTAAGGTTTAGTTATTGTTGCAACGAATTTTTAATGCAGGCTTGATTCACGGGTATTGCTCGATCCAACCCGACCTGTCAGACAGGTCCGCCCACCGCATCGCAGTTTGCCGACACGGCAAAAAGCTCGCGATCATGCGCTTACAGAACGGGCGTGATAGCCCCCGGACGTGCGCTGACCAGGAAGGTGCCTGGAGCTGGAAACGCTCCAACGTGCGCGATAACGCATTTCGGATAGGCAAGCGATGCGCGAACGCTTTTTCTCGCATGCGCATAAAACCACGAACCGCATCGATGCGGCTAGGCATCGCTGATCGCACCGGTCCGGCTTCTGCCTGACTCGATTGCTAATGCGAGTTCCACGCCATGTACAGTCATGCTCACGCATTTGGCTTCCTCCGTTCTTTAGTCATCCTTACAGTTGTGCAATTGCATCGCACCAATGACAGGCGACCCGCTGTTGCACCATTCGTTGCGACGGCCAGAACCAGTCTGAGTCTGCCTTCTTTGCGCTAACGTTAGCATTTGAAATTAAGTTTAGTCATTGTCGCTAAATGTGTCAATCAGGTTTTCATCCCGGCCCAGACGGCTTTATTGGCCCGTAAGCAGACGCTTTTGCGACTTCGGTGATTTTCTCTACGGGAATTTTCCGACTTGGCATACGCTCCGACGTCGTGCTAACGTTCGTGCAAACTGCGGAAAAACATGCTTTCACAGGAACAGTGACTGACGAAGGTCACTATTCGCCAGCCGCTGTGCCGTTGGGCTCTCGAAGCGCAATCAGCCCTCACCCGACATCGGACTCCATTCCATGACTCATACCGTGTTACTGACTGACTACGCCTGGCCAGACGACAGCGTAGAACGAGAGATCGTCGAATCCGCCGGCATGCGCCTTGTGAGCGGACCGGCCGTCCCGCTGCCCGCTGCCGGAATCGAAGAACTGGTCCGCGAGCACGCTCCCGCGGCCATCCTTACGTGCTGGGCTCCGGTGTCAGCCATTGCGATTGCAAGTGCGCCGGCGCTGAAGGTTGTCGCGAGACTGGGGGTGGGGCTGGACAATATCGCGGTGGAAGAGGCGACCAAATATGGGGTGATCGTGACAAACGTCCCCGACTATTGCGTCGAAGAAGTGTCTGATCACGCCGTCGGTTTCGCGCTCGCATGGACGCGCGGTCTCGTGTCTTTTGACCGCGAAGTCCGCGCCGGCCGTTGGGATCCTTCAAGCGCCCGTCTTCGCCGGCTGGCCTCCCTGACTTGCGGGCTCGTTGGATTTGGCCGGATTGCGCGCGCCACGGCACGCAAGCTCGGCGTGTTCGGATGTCGGTTACTGGTCAGTGATCCCTATCTGCAAGAGGACGCCGAAGGTGTTGAGCGGGTCCTGCTTGACGACCTGCTTGCGCAAAGCGACATCGTGATCGTGCACGCACCGCTTACAGATGGCACCCGACATCTCATCAACCGCGATGCAATCGCAAAAATGCGACCGGACAGTCTGCTCATCAACGTAAGCCGTGGAGGCATCGTTGACACCGACGCCGTCATCGACGCTCTGCAGACCAAACATCTGTCTGGCGCCGCTCTGGACGTGCTCGAGTCCGAACCGTCGGTCCCGGCAGAACTTCTTTCTCACCCAAACGCCATGTTGACGCCTCACGTTGCGTTTTCATCCGACGCGTCTCTGGTCGAGCTGCGCCGCCGAGCCGCCGAGGAAGTTGTCCGGGTGCTGCGGGGCGACGCCCCCCGCAACGCCTGCAACCCGCCCCGTGCCAACCCTTAAGATTGCAGAATCATGATGATCCAACCCAACAGTCCCGATCCGCAGCTCGATGCGTTTCTCGTCTCAAGCAAGCTCGTGGGCCCGGAAGAGAAAGCCTGGTGGCATCCGCTGACCGGCGGCGTGTCGTCCGATATCTGGCGCGTCGATTTGTCAGACCGATCGCTATGCGTCAAACGGGCGCTTCCAACCTTGAAGGTTGCAGCAAACTGGGAAGCCCCTATCTCACGGAACGCGGACGAATGGTCCTGGATGCAGTTTGCAGCACAGCATTGCCCGGACAACGTTCCCGCGCCTCTCGCGCATGACCCGACACTCGGCGTGTTCGCAATGTCTTTTCTTGAGCCGTTGCGGCATCCTGTGTGGAAAGCCCAGCTCATGTCTGGACAGGTCGATTCGCACACCGCCAGGGACGTCGGGCGTCTGGTCGGCCACCTTCACTCCGTCAGCGCCGGCCGCACGGACCTTCTGGCGAGATTCGATACGTCCGAGACCTTCCAGGCCATTCGGCTCGACCCGTATCTGATCGCCACAGCAGAGCGGCATCCGCAGATCGCATCGCGACTTGAGTATCTGGCAAAGCGCACCGCGAGCATACGGACAGCGCTCGTTCATGGCGATGTGAGTCCAAAGAATATCCTGGTTGGTCCGAAGGGACCTGTACTCCTCGATGCGGAATGCGCCTGGTTCGGCGACCCTGCCTTCGATCTCGCATTCTGTCTGAACCACCTGCTGCTCAAGTGCCTGGTGCGCCCCGAAGCGCGGGACGCGCTGATCGCCTCCTTTAAGGCACTCACGGAAGCGTATTTCGACGAAGCGGACTGGGAACTGCGGGCTTCACTCGAAGCGCGGTCGGCAGAACTGTTGCCCGCGTTGATGCTGGCCCGCGTCGACGGCAAGTCGCCCGTGGAATACCTGACCCAGGACAGTCAGCGCGAGCACGTTCGCGCAACCGCCATCCCGCTGATACGGCAGCCTGTCGAATTTCTCTATCAGGTTGCGGACGCCTGGCAGGATCGCATCGGCCGACACCAGCCCGCGCTGTAACGCCTTCAACACGGTTGCTTGTTTCACGTCTTTCCGGAGGGGAGCTATTGGGCCGCATCCGGCCGTGGATCGGCTCGACAGCGTGACGCCCGGAAACGTTGAACTGCCGTCCCCTACTCGGCTTACGTCGCCTAGCCCGGAACCGCCCATGCTGCACTGCCGGGCACCGTTCCCCGGCGGTGGACAAAGCGCCATCTCGCAAAGTTGCCGCGTCGAACGAGCGCCGTGCACGACCGAGCCGATTGGAGAAGCGGTTGTGGAACACAGACTGAAGCGCAGACACCGCTCACGTCTCGAAATGTGAGACATTAATGCTAACGTTCGCAATACTCATTTGCACATCAGTGAAAATCGCCAGCCAGGACGCACCCTTTCCCCTGAAAACTCTTGACACGGTGGAATTGAGCCTGCCAGAATCTATGCAAACGTTAGCAAAGAATTGCGATCAGAAAGGCGCCACCATCTACTGCGCCAGGGATCACCCAGGGGAACGACTCACGGCTTCCTGGCAATTGCGGCTGTAGCGGCAAGTCCGTGTCACAGGCGTGGTTGCATGGCCCCGTCAGTCGGCCTCTGCTTCGAACACGATATTAGGAGACAAACCGTGTCAACCGAACCTCTCACGGGTCATATCCCCTTGGCCCTTAGCCGCGTCGTGACCGGTCACGACGCGCGCGGCGCTTCGATGGTCGCTATGGATTGTGCGACGCCGCGCTCAGACGCATATCAGCAAATACCCGGTATGGCGTCGCGGCTCATCTGGTCGACCGAACCCGCACAACATCTGCCTTTCGATGGTGCTGACCCGACTCCGGATGTACGAAGCATCGTGCCGCCTATCGGCGGCACACGCTTCCTCGTTGTGACATTCCCGCCCGACAGCGTATTCGCCTCCCAAGGTTTCGATCCCCAAGCCGCTGCGGCGGAAAACCTCGCGATCAGCCCGGGGCTCGCGGAACTCTTCGAGCCCGACGGGATGCATACCACCCCGACGATTGATTACGGCATCGTCCTTGAAGGCGAGATCTGGCTCGAACTCGATGAGGGACGCTCCCGACTCATGCGCAAACACGATGTTGTCGTACAGAACGGCACGCGTCACGCATGGAGAAACAAAAGCGATCAGCCGGCGACGCTCGCGTTCGTACTGATCGGGGCGAATCTCACGTAGTCGGGTACAGGTTTTATCTGGCTGCGCACGCCATCCTTTGTGAGTGCGGTGTGAACGGCGCCGACCCCTTCCAACTTCTATCTGGTAGATAACACATGAGTGATGCATCAATAATCGAGGTACATGGACGCCGCGTCTGGGATTCTCGCGGCCGACCGACTGTCGAGGTGGAAGTGAAACTGAGCAATGGTGCCGGCGGCCGAGCCATTGCACCTGCGGGAGCTTCCACAGGAAGCGGCGAAGCCCTGGATCTGCGCGACGGTGGCACGGCATTTGGCGGTCTCGACGTCAAGAATTCCCTCGCAAAGGTCAATGGCGAAATCGCCAAAGCGCTGGAAGGGCTTGACGCGTCTGATCAGACAGCGATTGATGCGACGTTGGTGGAACTCGATGGCACACCTAACCGCGGCCGCCTCGGAGGCAACGCCATTGTCGCGACCTCGCTGGCCGTTTTGCATGCCGCAGCGGCCGCCAGCCGTCAGCCGCTGTGGAGCTATCTGTCCGAAGGTCGTCCGGTCCGCCTGCCGCTTCCAGAAATCCAGATTTTCGGCGGCGGCGCACATGCCGCGCGCCGTGTCGATGTCCAGGACTTTATGGTGATGTGCCCGGCCGCATCCAGTTTCACCGAGGCTCTAGAGTGGACCGCCGAGGTCTATCGCGCTGCTGGAGCGTTGATGAAGAGAGCGGGCAAGCTGCAAGGTGTCGCCGACGAAGGCGGTTACTGGCCTGCCTTCGATTGCAACGAAGACGCACTGGACACGCTGATGGAGGCCATTGCGGAAACGGGTCTTCAGCCTGGAAAGCACGTAGGAATCTCGCTCGACATCGCGGCCTCCGAGTTCGGGCGCGACGGACAGTACACACTCGCACTGGATAGCCGCACCCTCGACACCGACCAGATGATCAGCATGCTCGGGCGCTGGCTTGAGACCTATCCGATTTACTCCATTGAGGATCCTGTCGCCGAAGACGACCCGGAGGGTTTCAGGAACTTCACGCAGGCCTACGGATCGCGCTGCCAGATCATCGGCGACGATTTCCTGGTCACCGATGCTGCTCGAGTGCAGGCGGCGGCTGCAAACGGTTCGCTCAACGCGGTTCTAATCAAACCCAACCAGGCGGGAACCGTGACCGAAACGCTCAATGCGCTGAAGGCCGGCAAGGCTGCAGGATTCGGCACAATTGTATCGGCCCGATCGGGAGAGTCGGAAGACGTGAGCATCGCCCATCTTTCAATTGGCTGGGATGCTGGACAGCTCAAAGTGGGATCGTTTTCCCGCTCGGAGCGCATGGCGAAGTGGAACGAAGTCCTGCGCATCGAGGAAAGCCTTGGAGCGCGAGCGCAATTCAGCGGATGGTCGGCGTTGCCATTCACGCCCGCGTCGAAATAGGCCTTCGTTTTACGGTGCCTGGAGCCCTGGTTGCGTCGACCGTTCGCTTTCTGAACCATAACTGTGAGTTAGCGGCACACGCATCGGATAGTTTTCCGGTCCGCTTTCTTACCACCATCGATTGAGAGGTCATCATGCTGCCCGCTGTCAATCTTAAGCCGCCGTTCAACATCACGCGTGCGAGCCATATCATTCTCAACGTAGCCGATCTGGCACGAAGCCGGGATTTCTACGTGAACATCCTCGGTCTCGTCGTGACCGAGGAAGACGCCAGCACGTGCTATCTGCGCGGTCTTTCGGAAGCTTGCCATCATAGTCTGGTTCTCGTGCAGTCAAATGAAAAGCACACGTGCAAGCGTATCGGATTCCGGGTTTTTCTCGAGGAAGATCTGGACGCCGCATATGAATTTTTCAAGAAAGAAGAACTGCCGGCGCAGTGGGTAGAAGTCGCTCACCAGGGCAGAACATTGCATGTGGAAGATCCGTTTGGCACCAAGATCGAACTGTGCGCACAGATGGAAACCCGTGCCCGCCTTTATCTGGATATCGAGAAGTTCAAAGGCGCACACGCTCAGCGGATCGATCACTTCCAGTTATTCTCGCCGAACACCCACGATTCCTGTGCTTTCTACAGCAGACTTGGCTTCCGTAACTCGGAGTATTTGGCCCACGGCGACACGATCCTTGGCGCATTCATGTACCGCAAAGGAACGTGTCTCGATCTCGCCATCGTTCAAAATGATGGGCCCTGCATGCACCACTTCGCCTATATTGTTCCTGAATCGCACAACATCTTCACCGCATGCGATCTGGCTGGCATCTACGGGTATGCCCACGAGGTAGAACGCGGCCCCGGTCGACATGGCCCCGGTGGCATGCTCTTCGTCTATCTTCGCGATCCCGATGGTCACCGTGTCGAGTTGTGCGACGGCCACTATCAGACGATCGACATTGAAGTCGAGCCCGTGCGCTGGGACGCTGCGTCGCTGAACACAAGTGTTCGCTGGGGTCTGCCTGCGGAACACCGCTGGTACTTCGAAGCATCTCGCTTCGAAGGCGCCGGGATGATCGAAACGCCGAACAAGCCCAATCCCACAACACTGGAAACCTACATCCAGAATCGTCCCGCAAAAAACTAAATCCGCAGAAGGAAAGTCAAATGGCACGTGTTAAATATCTCCAGCGCTCTGATGTCACCGGCGTCAACGACGCTCTGTTCGACAGGCTTGAGCGTGAACGCAAAGTCCCCACCGCCAACATCTTTCGTGCGCTTGCGAATGCGCCCGGGATCCTCGACGCGTTTCTGACCTATGCAAACGCGATTCGGGCGTCGACACTCAGCCCAAAGCTTCGCGAACTGGCCATTCTCACCGTCGGCCACTGCACCGCGTCGGAATATGAAATTGCGCACCACCAGTCCCATGGATTGAAGGCGGGAATCAGCGAACAACAGCTCCAGGCCATCCCCGACTTCGAGACCTCGCCGCTTTTCGACGAGCTCGAACGGGCTGTCATGACTGTGGCAAAGGAGTCCACCCTGAAGGTAAATGTGAGCGACAAAACATGGCAGGCAGCCGCTCAATTTCTGAATGAACAGCAGCAGGTCGAGCTCGCGCTTAACGTCGCTTGGTATAACTCCGGTGTACGAATTATGGGTGCGCTCAATATCGAACTGGAGGAAGGCTATCGCTGAGCCCGACGGGCTGGCGCAAAACGCTTGCCTACATTCGGGGCTCAAAGCGCGCGCACTGCTGCGTCAACCAGCTACCTCTCGGCCGCCGGGCGGGATTGATGCATCCCTAAGACACACTAACCTGAAATTATTCACTTTCGTTTTCGCATGCCGGGCTGGACGAAAGATTCACCGTTGAAGAGGAACTTATGGAACGTACGATGGTTGCAGCACGGCTGCACGCCCTGCACACGCCAATGACACTTGACACCGTCCCCGTGCCGAAGCCCCGGCCGACAGATGTCCTCGTTCGTGTAAAGGCATGCGGTATCGTGCCCAATATGGCGAATGTCATCAACAACTGGCCAACCTGGTTCCCGCACCAGCCGCTGGCAAAATTTCCTGCAATCTTCGGACTTGATCCCGCAGGCGTCGTGGAAGAGGTTGGCGAAGCCGTGCTCAACGTCAAACCCGGCGACCGAGTCTACGTCAGTCCCCTGCGCTCGTGTGGTTCCTGCAAGGCCTGCCGCGCTGGCCGACGCAGCGAGTGCCGGCTCTATACGCTGAACGGGTACTTTAGTACGAGCCTCGAAGGCCAGCGCATTTTCGACCTTTATCCGTACGGCGGCTTCAGCGAGTACATGACAGCCCCCGAATACGCACTGGTTAACCTTCCGGACAACATGACGTTCGAACAGGCCGGTCGTTTCGGGTACATGGGCACCTCGTATGGCGCGCTCAAGAACGCGGGCGCCGGGCCCGGCCAGGTTGCACTGATCGACGGCATTACTGGAACTCTGGGCGTCGCAGCAACGGTCCTCGCGCTGGCGATGGGCGTGTCTCGTGTGCTAGGTACCGGCCGGGACGAAGCGTTGCTCCAGCGTGTCAAGGCACTTGATCCAAAGCGCGTCGAAGTGATGGCACTCGGTGAGGGCTCTACCGGGCAGTGGGCCAAAACGCTCACCGACGGCGACGGTGCCGACTTCGTGATCAGCGCGCTCGGCGCCAAGGCACCGGTGGCAACCATGGTTGATTCCATGAAGGGTGTCCGGCGCGGCGGCAAGGTTGTGAACGTCGGCGGCGTCGCGGAAGACCTGCCCGTCGATGTCAAATGGCTCATGGACGAACAGATCCAGATCATCGGCTCGAACTGGTTCACGACAGCCCAAGGTCAGGAAATGGCTGATATGGTAGCGACCGGCACGCTCGATCTGTCCTACCTTGAACATCGTAAATTCCCGCTCGAACGGGTGAACGAAGCGATCTCGGGCCTTAAGGATCGCGACGGCGGATTTAGCAATTATGTCGTGCTGCCCTGATATGCAGTAAGCCGCAACGGCGCATCTGAACGGTGCGCCGTTGCGAGCATCCCTCACGCCTCATCCGGCGACTCTTCATTCCACCGTAGGCCCCGATATGACGCTGTAGTCGAGCGTCGCCGCGCCCGTCTTGCGGCGCACGAATGCACCCGGCACCTCAGGTAGCCAGCATTCACACGCCTTCATTGCGCAAGCTTCCGTCCCTACCTTTTCGCCCATCCTCAGCGCGTCCCGTTTTCGCGACTCGTTCCGTTCACACCGGTTAAAACTGACCGGAGGCCGATGCTTTCCCAGGTGCTCCGCGAGTCCAGTGTTGACTAAGGAACAATAGTGCGTTGTACATACAAGGGGTTTCCCCTAGAAGGGTTCCTTCTTATAATTCTTTCTAGGCACTGTCACACCGAAATTACGTCTTCAACGTCCAAAGAATTCGAGGTTTCTACCTATGAAGCGCTTCAATAAGATTATTCTCGGTACCGCCATTGCGGCTCTGCCGCTTGTTTCCTTCGCTCAGGCACAGGCGCCGCTGACCCGCGCGGAAGTGAAATCTCAACTTGCGCAACTTGAAAAAGCCGGCTACTCGACCTACGGAAGTGATCTGGATTACCCGGACAGTCTGAAGGCAGCTGAAGCCCGCGTCGCCGCTGAGCGTGCCGACTCCACCGCATCAGCGTACGGCGGCGAAGCGAACGGTACGTCTGCCGTTGGTGGTCACTAACGCCCTACCGGCACTCGCCTAGCAGACACTCGTCCGCTGACACGATTTTCCAAGAGCATCTCTGGTTGGCCGGTCCACACCGGCCAGTCACCGTTCAAATCCTGTATTCCTCGGCCCGTTGCGATAGTCGCTGTCGCAGCAGTCCTCAGCTTTTTGCGCTCAAACGTTTGCATAACATATGCTTTGCTTCCTGCGATTGAGCTGTCGCGGATGTCGAAAAGGTCACGACCAACCCTCGTACCCGGCAGCCCATAGTCGGGCGACAAGCAAAGAAGCCCCACGCCCGATCGAAGACCCAGCTTGACACGTCACGAAGAGATGCGCTAACGTTAGCATGACACTCAACCGCGCGAGAAAGCATGAAGATCGTTCGTTACATAATTGATGGAAATTCGCATTACGGCGTCCTCGAAGACCAATCCATCTCGAGACTCACCAGATCCCCTCTCGTCGAGATAAAGCGTACGGATATCGTCGATAGTCTCGACGCGGCCCGGCTGCTCAGCCCGTTCAATTACCCACGCATTTTTGGACTTGGCTATAACTATCGCGCGCACTCAAAAGAAGTCGGCAAGCAAAGCCCTACCGTGCCTTGCCTTTTCATGAAGCCGAGCACGACTGTAATCGGGCCGGACGAGTCGATCGTGTATCCGTCTCACTGTGAGAACGTGCACTTCGAAGGAGAACTGACCGTCATCATTGGCAAAGAGGCGCGACACGTTAGTCAAGCCGACGCTTTGGACTATGTGTTTGGCTATACATGCGGGAACGACGTCAGCGATCGCGTATTGCAACGCAAGGAAAGCGAGTTCGGCTGCCTGCTTGTCGGTAAAGGATATGATACGTTCGCGCCGCTAGGCCCAGTGGTCGAAACCGAACTGGATCCGTCCAATCTTCATCTGGTGACAAGGGTCAACGGCGAAATCCGTCAGGACGGCACCACCGCTGACCTAGTCTTCGACGTTCCCACGCTCATCGCTTATCTCAGCAAATATATGACCCTGCTGCCCGGCGATCACATCATGACCGGAACGCCTGCCGGCGTCGGTCCAATTAAACCGGGTGACTCAATCGAAGTCGAGATCGAAGGAATCGGCACGCTTCGTAATAACGTCATCAGTGAAGACCCCGTGGACTGATTCGCCCGCGACTCATTTGACGAACGCCGGGACCCGGCGGCCCGGATCTACGGTTGCGTGGCTCCAACTTTACTTCAATTGAAAATTCGCCGCAACGATAGGCGCGCACGCTGCTGTGTGACGGCCGGAACGGCGACGCGGAGACAATGATGCAACGTGAACAATGGGTGCCAATCGCCGAGTTGCTGGGATCTTCGCTACCGGTGGCCGTGGCCGTTGAAACCCGAGGGGGCGAAGAGTCAAATGGACACGATCAACTTCGTACGTCGAGCGCACCACCACCTCGCTCAGAGGCGTGCGCAAAGAAAGAAGGAAATTTTAGACTGCCGATACTGTGGCGATTGAGGCGCGCGCTGCATGTGTGACGGCGCCCTCACAACCCCGCGCGGGCGCCAAAGGCGCGGCATGGGCACTTACATAGTCGGCTGAGATCTATGGCAGCCAGCCCGAACTAGCTTGTCGCTCCCACGTTCAACTTCAGCATCGCCTCATCGTAGCCGGCAAGGACCGTCGGCAGTTCCTCCCGCAGAAGATCGACCCATGCCCGAATCTTCGCGTCGAGGAAGCGACGGGACTGATACAGGACATAAACGTTGACCGGTTGCACAGCGTGCTCGGGTAGAACTCTGACGAGCTCACCCGATATCAGCTTCGGCAGCGCGGCGCTCACCGGCAGCAGACCAATACCGAGACCACTGGCGACTGCGGGCGCGAGCGCTTCCGGAGTGTTCGCCGTGAAGCGTAGTTCTCCAATGTCAACGGCATAAGAGCTGTCCGGACCTTCAAAGACCCACCGATCAGTGGGAAATACGGGCGTAGTGAGCAACAGGCATGAATGTGAAACCAGGTCTTCTGGACTTTTCGGCTGGCCATTCTCACGGATGTAGGAGGGAGATGCGCAGATAACCCCGTTTATGGTTCCGAGCCTCACGCTCACCAGTCCCGAACTGGGGAGCTCCGGTGCCAAAACGATCGAAGTGTCGTACCCGCCCTCAATCATGTCGGGCACATCGCCAGAGAGTGTGAGCTCAACGCGTACCTTCGGGAATTGCCGTTGATACCGCAGTGATGCTGGCAGCACGAGATCGTGACCAAAGCTCGACATCGCATGGACCCGCAGACACCCCGATATCTCCCGAGTCGCGGCACTCGCTTCAGCTTCGGCTTCCTCAATGGAGGCAAGTATTTTCAGGCATCGGCGCAAATACCTTTCTCCCGCCTCAGTCAATGACACATTTCTTGTCGTCCGATTGAGCAACCGGACGCCCATATGCTCCTCAAGCTGGACGACAGACCGAGACAGAAGCGCTGTGTTGAGATTGAGCTTACGGGACGCGGCGGCATACCCGCCTGAGACCGCAATCTGCGAGAAGATTCGCATGCATTGGAGCGTATTCATGTCAATTAGACCTGCACTAAGGGGTCACTTCTAAGGCTCACTTACAGCTTGTACGCGGCTGCAACGATCAAGTTTGAGCGTTCACCGCATCATCTCGCGGCGCGTTCGTTCGCACGCCGGCGCATGCGGACATGCCGGTGCCAGCTGGAATAGCAGGGAACAGATCACCGCCGTGGCGGACAATTTCTATGCCTTCGAAAAAGCACCGTCCAATGGCAAGATTCGTCCAGAAACCTGTTGATGAACTCGACCGTTTTCGGACTTATGACCGCTCCATGGTCGACGAAGACGGAGGTGATGCCGCAAGGTAAATGTCCGGGGTGCGCATAAGATTCACACCGAAACAGGCGGGGGTTTGACGCACGTGATAACTAGCGCCAAAACCCCATAGGCGTCCCGGCAAAACGGTGGCAAACGGGAGCAGGCTTTCGGGTCAGAGCGCCGTTGTCGTAAGGACGTGATAGCACGTCTACAGCGTTCCTCAATACTGCGGGCACCGATCGGTTATATTCCCGTGTGACGAAGAGGGCAGTGTCAGCGCCGGGCACGGGGGCACGAACAACCTTCCACGAGGCTGGCTTGTCCGCTTCAAGGTCATCGTTTGCAAATAGGCGGACGCCGATTTCAACCATCTTGAACCTGGGTTGGTCGGGCTTGTTGAACCGCTCGTCCGGTGTCACGCACAGACGTCACTCCCGTGAAACTCGCCCCTCCAGCGGGGTGCTCTGGTCCGCTACTGCAAACACACAAACTGCCAGATTTAACTTCCCAGTCTGCTCCTCGAGCGACTGCGCTGCTGCGGCGGCCTCCTCGACGAGCGCTCCATTGCGCTGCGTCAGAATATCCATATGTTCGACCGCCTGATTGATCTGCTCGATCCCGAGACTCTGTTCGGCCGAGGCATCAGCAATTTCACCGACGATTTGCGAAACCTGACTAATGGCATGTTTGACCTGCGCGATAGTGCCGCCGACTTCTGAGGCCTGCTGCGTCCCTCCTTGCACAAGGATGGTAGATGACTCGATGAGGTCTTTGATTTCCTTAGCCGCTGAAGAGGAACGATGTGCAAGTGCCCGGACCTCACTGGCGACCACAGCGAAACCTCGGCCTTGTTCGCCGGCCCGCGCCGCTTCGACTGCAGCGTTAAGCGCGAGAATATTGGTTTGAAAGGCAATGCCTTCAATCAGGCCAGTGATCTCGGAAATTCTGATTGAGCTGTGGCTTATTGCCGTGATCGTTTCAACCATACTTTGAACTGCCTCGTCTCCTGTTTCAGCCATGATGGCAGCGTTGGCCGCCAGGAGCTTTGCGTGCTGGGCATTGTCAGCACCCTGTTTGACCGTCTCCGTCAGTTGCGTCATGCTGGCCGCAGCCTTTTCCAGAGACGCAGCCTGCTCATCGGTTCGCCAGGAAAGGTCCGCATTGCCTGCTGCGATCTGTCTTGTTGCAGTCTCAACGGTTGCAGCTGCCACCAAGACAGCGCCGATTGCCTCCGAAAAGCGCCCGATCAGCTCGTTGAAAGCGGCGGCGGTAGAGCCAATTTCATCCATCCGTTCCACAGGAGCCCGACATGTCAGATCGAGCGTGCGGCTCGTTTTGTTGAGTGCAGCCTGAATCCTGTCGAGACTGCGCCCTAGCAGTCTCATCTGATGCCATACGTAGGCACAAGCCATCGAACCGCCAAGCGTGATCAAAACGGCCATGATCGCCAGGATCCGCCTGTAGGCGACGTCGTCGCGACGGTGCGAATCATCGGCCTCCTCACTTAGAGCGTCAGAGAGTTGATCGATTTCTCGTCCCATCGATATTGCATATGGACGTACCTTTTGTGCCATCACGGCAGCCGCGGATGCCATATCGCCATTGCGTCCTAATCTCACCGCTTCAGTAAAGCCTTCCTCGAGCCGTACCCTGTTTTCAATGAATTTCCTAGCAAGCGCCTGCGTTGAGGCAGGCTTGTCGCTGAGCCGAAACAGTTCGAACTGTCGATCCGCCGGCTGTTTCAGGATTTCAATAAGATCAAAGCGTTCCTTTCTCGCTTGAGCGTCGTCGATGGACATCGCCTCAAGAAGCTGGATTGCCCGGACGCATTGCAGACGGAAAGCATTCTGGAGATATTGTGCGGGCAGAACTCCCTGCTGATAGAAAACCTTGGCCCGGGCATTCGCGTCGGCGATGCTCTTTAGTCCGAACACAGCGACTATCACACATAGCAAAGCAAGTGCGGCGAAGCCTAAACCGAGCCGCGTCTTGAGACGCACTGACGACGTCGACATGGAGAACTCCCGTTTTTAATGGAATAACACCGCTGGTCACACGTAAGCAAGGGAGTCCTCCCAGTACTGGACACGGCGTCCCCTCCGCCGGACAACACAGGAAGTCGGAAGTGTCTTAACTGGCAAGAACGCCGTACTCGCGGGGGAGTGATATTTGACCGAATACGTTATTCTTTCACCGCACACGCAATTTCGGTCAAATGCGTCGGTCGAAATTGTCTGGTGGAATGACAGCCGCCATTTTGATTCCTGTTGTGCACACTCTTATCTCCTGCGTGTTTTTTGGTTTTTGAGACACGTACCTTGTCCCGCCGCCGGACTTTTAGCGTGATTGCGCGATGGCGTCTTCGCGAGGGGTTTCCGTTCTTGCGTTTCCCCATGCTAGCCCGCTCGAATTCTGGCCTGCCGCACGAGGTCCTTAGGCACCCTACATAAGCTGCTTTGGTCATCACCCCCTCACCGCAACCGCAAAATACAATCCGACCCATACATATCTAAGCTAACGTTAGCACAACAATACCAGCCCCGTTCTAAGACGTCAAATGGGATAGAAATCCTAATATGCTCACGTTAGCATTTTCAGCAGCCAAGAGTGCTCCACGAGCGTTCGTTTGAGGTGCCTCGTAAGCGAGGGAATCAACAATGGTGATTGGACCACGCGAGATCCGCCCCTCCAGGGAGACGGCGTGCCATTAAGGACACGACAGTATCTGCGTATCACACGGAGCCCGGTGTCAGGCAAGGTAGTGCGACCGAGACTTTCGTCGCGTTGAAAGTCGAGGTGGAAATCTGGCGTTGGGAGGGTGTGCCGCTTTTTCTGCGCACCGGCAAGCGGCTCGCGGGCCGCATCGCCGAGATTGTCGTCAACTTCTGGCCGGTGCAGCACTCCGCGTTGGAAGCGATGGCCTTGCGTCCGGGTTCGAACCGGCTGACGATCCGTTTGCAGCCGAACGAGTCGATCCGGCTCAGTGCGCTCGCCAAGCCGCCGGGCATGGGGATGACCCTGCAAGGCGTGCACCTCGATCTGGCCTTCGATCAATTCTTCAAGCAGGACCGGATGGAAGCTTATCAGCGTCTCTTGCTCGATGTGATCCCGGACGGCTCGCGCTCCTGGCCCTACAGGGACGCTTCGTCCCCAAGCGAGTCCAGACCTAAACGCTCAATGCAATTCCATCTTGGGTAAGCCAACCTCTACCGAGGAAATCAAGTTGTCGATGTCCACGAGAATGAGCATCCGTTCATGCCCGTCACCGGGTACCGAACCGATACGCGTGATGAAGCTAACATCGGCTGCGGAGCTAAGTTCCGGTACGGGGCTGATCTGAGCGCTATCCAGAGCCAGTACGTCGCTGACCGAATCCACCACGACGCCAACGACACGCTTGCCGACATTCACCACAATGACGACGGTTAGTTCATCGTATTTCACCGACTTGAGCCTAAATTTGATCCTCAGATCCAGGATCGGTGTAATGGTGCCCCGTAGATTGATTACCCCTTTGATGAACGCAGGGGCGTTTGCGATGTTCGTCGGGGGATCATACGAGCGAATTTCCTGAACGTGCTGGATATCAATGCCGTACTCTTCGGCCCCCAGGTTAAAAGTCAGGAACTCGCCACCGGCTTGGGACGCAGCCACCTGGGGTGGATCCCCCGCTTGCGCGGAGGACGCTGCCAAGACCGTTGCGGCGCGAGCGCCCTCTTGATTCGCTTCCATGATCAAACCCCCCGTGTGCGCAATGTACGCCGAGTTCAAAACGTTTCCCACGCCGCGCTGGCGGAGGTAGTGGCACCTGCGGGGGCGAGTACGGCTCGCGCGGTCGACCGCTTGGCGAGCGGCGCCGCTGTCCTGGTGGTCGGCGCCGCTTGGCGTTTAGCCGGCGCCAGGCGGTGCGGTGCCACCGTTGCTCGATCGGCTGCGTGTTCGGGAGTCGCCGCACCAAGGCGGAAAAAAGCCACTGCCTCCGTCAAATGCCGTCCCTGTTCTTCCAGCGATTGAGAGGCCGCCGCTGCTTCTTCCACCAACGCGGCGTTTTGCTGCGTGACTTCGTCCATCTGCGTGACCGCCTGATTGACCTGCTCAATTCCGCGGCTCTGCTCCCCGGAGGCAGCAGCGATCTCGCCCATGATGTCGGTTACGCGCGAGATTGCCTGCGTGACGTCCGACATTGTCTTGCCCGCGTCTGCGGCCAGCGCCGAACCATCCTGAACCTTTTGCACCGAGGTCGCGATCAAATCCTTGATCTCCTTCGCCGCGCTCGACGAACGTTGCGCGAGGCTGCGCACTTCGCTGGCGACAACCGCGAAGCCACGCCCCTGCTCGCCGGCACGGGCGGCTTCGACCGCCGCGTTCAGTGCGAGGATATTGGTCTGGAAGGCAATCCCTTCGATGATCCCTGTGATATCCGCGATCTTCGTCGAGCTTTGGCTGATTTCACCCATCGTGTCGACGACCCGGCTCACCACCACATTGCCCTTTTGCGCTACTTCGGATGCGTTGGCGGAAAGTGAGCTCGCTTGCTGCGCGCTCTCGGCGTTCTGCTTCACCGTCGATGTCAGCTCTTCCATGCTGGCTGCCGTTTCTTCCAGCGATGCTGCTTGTTCTTCGGTGCGCGAAGACAAGTCCACGTTGCCCGCCGCGATCTGGCTCGACCCGCTAGCGATGCTCTCCGCCGCACTTCGAACCTGACCGATCAGCTTGACCAGGCTGCCTTGCATCTCGCCCATGGAAGCGAGCACGCTACCGGCAGGTGCGTGCTGCGCGCCAGCCACGGGACTCAAGTCGCCACCGGCGATGCGTTCAGCGACCTCGCCCAAGGCAGTAGGCTCAGCACCCAAGGCACGCGTCAAACCGCGAGTGATCAGCACGCCAGCCAACGCAGCCACCCCAAGCGCGGCCAGGCAGATCGAGATCAGCAGATTGCGCTGGCTCGCGCCGTGCTGAGCTGCCTCTTCCACCATCTGCGCCGCACGGCCGGCGGTGAACGTCGAATAGTCGTTGGTCGCCTTGATCAATGCCGCAAGCAGTGGTCTTCCTTCCTCGTTTATCTTCGTCACGGCTTCGTCACGCTTGTTGTCGAGAGCGAGATCGACAATGGCCTGCGCTACCGGCCCATAGGCCGTTTCGATACGGTTGATCTCAGCCACGAGACTGCGGGCTTTCTCGCTCGTGTCAGTCGCGCTGGCTATCATTTCATTCAGCTTTCGAAGGCGAGACTGGACGTCATCCCGCGCCTGGATGACCGCGGCCTTCTCGGTTTCGAGGTCGGCGGGTTTGGTCAACAATACGAGATTATTAGTGGCGATGACGCGCCGATCGACGGCGGTCCGAACACGCTCCGCTATGTCAGCGCGTGCGCTGATGCCCGCGACGTAGCTGGAAAATCGCTCATTCGAGTCGTTCAATGCCTTCACCGACAGGCCCGATACAACCAGCACGATCGTGGCAAGCACGCCAAAGCCCGCGCTCAACTTCGCCTTAACGGTCATCTGATTAAGATTCATTTGCTTTTGCTCCCGTCTACATAAAATGAGAACGCCCCAATGGCCGGGAACGCACTTTTGTCGTGTCAGAATGCGTGGTACATCTGACATGACAGCGCTCTTTGCGGCAAACGGTAGGCGGTACGTCTGCCCCTGCTTTACGGCAGCGGAGTCTTCCCCTTTAGAGGAACAAACCCTTGCCCGGTACAGGCCAAACACGCACGTGTAGTTAAAGCTACGGAGCCGATGATCTCCGCACCTCCTCATAGGTCGCAACCGTCCAGCGAATCAGGCCGCCATGGCTTGCCCCAGAGTTTCGCGCAACACCGTGGCTAGCTCCTGCGCAACGAACTTCGAGATCTACGCATCGGCGCCGACCTTTATCGCGTGCTCCTCATTGGCAGATCCGGACAACGACAGCAGAGCGATTCTTCGAGCGAGCCGGTTACGAGCGGTTGAGCCGCGAAGGCGTCCCCGGCGAAGTGCGGTTATGCAGGCAATTCGCAGCGCTGTGTCCTTCGACGGCCTCCCGCATGCGGAAGCGGCTGCGCACGGCTTCCTCGGCACTCATCGCCGAGCGGCCGGTATCAAACTGATTTCCGACGCTCGACGCCAGTTCGTCACCAGCTCTTGTTGGGCCGGTTTCTGCAAGCCGGCAATCAGCCGTAGTCGACCCACTTCGGTCAATCGAACGCGTTGATTCGGATATCTAACGCTCCGTTTCTAACGACTGGACGGATCTATCTCAACCGCGAGTGCCCATGCGTCAGGGACAGGCAGCAGACATCGTTGTATCCGAGGCATATCGACTGGCAAGTAACCTTCAGGAGATCATTTGAAACAGCCAGTAGAGCGCTGCGCACAATGCAATCGACGCCCGCAGTGTGAGCACCCAGGCAAGCACTAGGTTTCGCACGGTGCTCCATTGAAGCTCCGATCCATTTGCCGCCATCGTGCCGGCAACGCCTGAGGTCAGCACGTGCATGGTCGACATCGGGAGCCCATATGCATCCGCGGCCCCAATGGTCAGCATCTCGACCACCTCCGCCGACGCACCCTGGCCGTAGGTCAGGTGCTGCCTGCCGACTTTTTTCCCCGACCGTCACGACAATCCGCTCCCAGCCGACCATTGTGCCAAGTCCCAGCGCAATGGCAACCGCGACCTTGACCCACGTCGGAATGAACTTGGTCGCGTGATTGAGTTGCTGCATGGAGTTGTCGATGATGGCCCGGCCGTCGGCCGTGAAAGCGGGCTGCTGCGACCTCTCCATCAGACAGATTGCTTCCGATCCCAGACTGCTGAAACGCTTGATTTGATGCAACGGCTAACGAGTGAACAACCTTCAATATTTTGTCCTCGGTTTCCGCTTGCTTTGTCGCTCGACAAGCGAACACCATTGACGACCGTTGCCAAGTGCCGCCGAACCATCTGCCAGCAATCGAACTTGAAGCGCGAAGATCTTTCCCCTTCGCAGTCAAATACACATTAAGATATATTTCGAATGCATGCTTTGTAGGAGCTGGAATGAGAGTCGCCGACCCACCACACCAAGAAGCATCAGACTTGGCAGTCCTTCGGCTCGGATTTCGACCGTTCTACCTTGGCGGGACCTTCTTCGGCGCGCTTGCCATCGCGTTCTGGGTGTTCGCCCTTCACGGCTATCCCGTCGCAGGTCGCCCTGAAGCGCTGAGTGGCCTCCTCTGGCATGCTCACGAAATGATCTTCGGCTTTGTTGCCGCAATCGTGGTGGGCTTTCTGCTGACAGCCGTGCGCGCGTGGACCTCGCTCGACACTCCACGAGGCTCATCGCTCGCGTGGCTCTGGCTCCTTTGGGCGGCTGGGCGTGTACTGGTCTGGACCGGCCCGGAGCCCGTCGCAGCAGTCGTGGATTGCGCCTTCCTGCCGATCGTTGCCGTCGTGTTGTTGCGGGTGTTGATCGCCGCAAATAATCGTCGCAACTTATTCCTGCCTGTTGCGTTGGCGCTCTTCGGGGTATTAAACGCACTTTTCCATTGGTGGGCGTGGCAAGGCCGTGGCGACCTCGCATTGCGCGACGCATACGCCGCGGTTGGACTCGTAGTTATGTTTGTCACTGTAATCGCGGGGCGAGTGGTACCGATGTTCACGGCGAATGCCATTCCTGGTTTTTCAATAAAACGCTGGAAACTGATCGAGAGCCTCGCCGCGCCGGTCGTCATACTCACCTTTCTCGCCGATGCGCTCCCAACACCGCCCTTGCTGATCGCGGCATGCGCGTGCGCGGCGGCAATAGTTCATGGCGTCAGGGTCGTGGGATGGCGCTCGTGGAGACTCGGAATGCGGCCCATTCTCTTGATCCTGCATGTCGCCTATGTGTGGATCCCCACAGGATTCGTCATGCTCGAGCTGGCAGCCTTTGGCGCCGTGCCGCACACGCTTGCGCTCCACGCGTTCAGCGTCGGTGCGATTGGCTGCGCCATCATCGCGATGATCACCCGCACCGCGCTCGGACATACCGGCCGCCCGCTTGTTGCGGGCTGGGTGGAGATCGCGAGCTACGCATTGATCATCGCGGCAGGGCTTCTGCGCGTCTTCGGACCGTGGCTAGGAGGCGGCACGGCACAACTCTGGATCGACGCAGCGGGGCTATGCTGGTTCGCGGCATTGGTTATTTATTTGCTGAAATACGTGCCCTATCTGACTGCGCCACGAGCTGACGGAAAGCCTGGCTAACACCCACCGAAACAATACTTCATATTAAATCACGTTGTGATACATAGACGCGCCTGCAGTAGTGAGACGCTGTTGATAACGGATCGATACCGACTTGACATAGGTCAAACGAAGGTACCCGGTACGGAGCGAAGCTACGACCATTGATGAGACACAACCGGCTTCGCGCGGCAAGGAGACACATCCACGGATGCGAAGCTGAAACAGCTCATATTGGAGATCATCGAAACAGGACGTGATCTGTCTCTGGCAACGCTGCGCGAGGACGGCTATCCTCAAGCCAATGCGATCGGTTACGCCAACGATAGCCTGACTCTCTTCTTCGGCACGGCGCGCACCAGTCAAAAAATCAAAAATATTCTGCGATGCAGCAAAGTATCGCTGACCATCAACATGGAATACAACGATTGGGAACAGATCAGAGGTCTTTCCATGGCTGCGACTGCGCACATACTGGCAGATGATTCGCCAGAACGTGCGCGTGCGACGGACCGGCTCCTCGCGCGTTTCCCAACAGCATGGGACATGTCACCTCCCGCCGAGCCAGGCCAAGTTGTCTTCGTCAAGCTCGTGCCAATCGTCGTCAGTGTGATCGACTACGCGCGAGGTTTTGGTTACAGCGAACTTGTCGAAATATGCGCAGGTGACCTGCCTGGCAAAGCGCCCGAATCTGGAGCGTGCGTGAACTGAAGCAGGATCCTTTTCGCAATACGAACCAAAAATGCATTACTGAAGAAGGACAAAACGTCACCCTCCTTTTTAGGCACGTTTTTCCGTAGTCCCTTCAAACGGGGCTATTGGCACCATAAAGATTCACAATAAATGCATATTTTCTGCATAAACGTCACGCAAATCGAACGTTAGGAGTAGATCGGATGAGCCATTTTGTTGATCGCCTGAAATACTTCTCCACGTCGAGGCCGACCTTCTCGGAAGGTCATGGAATGACGACCGATGAAGATCGCGGGTGGGAAGATGCCTACCGGCAGCGCTGGCAGCATGACAAGATCGTGCGCTCCACTCACGGCGTTAATTGCACCGGTTCGTGTTCCTGGAAGATCTACGTCAAAAGCGGGATCGTCACCTGGGAAACCCAGCAAACCGATTATCCGCGCACCCGCCCTGATATGCCGAATCACGAACCGCGTGGCTGTGCGCGGGGTGCGTCGTATTCGTGGTACCTCTACAGCGCGAACCGCCTTAAATATCCGCTGATACGCAGCGCACTGCTTAGGCAGTGGCGCGAAAAACGACTGACGCTAGAACCGGTGCAAGCATGGAGCGCTATCGTCGATGACCAGGAGGCCCGTGCCTCGTACACGCGTCGCCGTGGCCTGGGTGGCTTCGTTCGCTCAAACTGGGACGAAGTCAACGAGATCATCGCGGCGGCGAACATCCACACGATTAAACGGCATGGTCCGGACCGGATAGTTGGCTTTTCGCCGATACCGGCCATGTCGATGGTGTCCTACGCCGCCGGCAGCCGCTATCTCTCATTGATCGGGGGCGTAAACCTGAGCTTCTACGATTGGTACTGCGACTTGCCGCCCGCCTCGCCGCAAACCTGGGGCGAGCAGACCGACGTTCCCGAATCGGCCGACTGGTACAACTCGACCTTCATCATGATGTGGGGGTCCAACGTACCGCAAACGCGTACCCCCGACGCGCACTTCATGACCGAAGTTCGGTATCGCGGCACCAAAGTCGTGTCGATCTTCCCGGACTATGCCGAAGGCGCCAAGTTCGGCGACATCTGGCTGCACCCGAAGCAAGGCACCGATGCTGCGCTTGGTCTTGCCATGGGCCATGTCGTGCTCACGGAGTTCCACGTTGCCGGCAAGAGCGCGTATTTCGCGGACTACTGCCGACGCTTTACCGACATGCCGCTCCTCGTGCGCATCGTCAAACAGGGCGAGCACTTTGTGCCGGAGCGCCTGCTGAGATCGGACGAGTTCGAAGACGCATTGGGTCAAGATAGCAACGCCGCATGGAAAACAGTGGCCATCGACGAATTGAGCGGAAAGCTCGTGACACCAGTGGGATCGATCGGGTTTCGCTGGGGCCAAAAGGAAGGTGGCGATGCCGGCAAATGGAATCTGAAAGAAGAGGACGCACAAGGCGCACCAATTCGCCCGGTGATGTCGTTTGTCGAGGATCACCATGCGGTGATCGAGGTCACCTTCCCGTATTTCGGCAATGTAGAACATACGCACTTTACGCATACAGGCCATGCCAGCGTATTGCCGCGCCGCGTCGGTGTACGTAAGGTTGCGACCCGCGACGGCGACGTGCTCGTCGCCACGGTATATGACCTGTTCATCGCCAACTATGGTGTGGACCAGGGCCTGGGCGGCGCCAATGTGGCGGCCAGCTTCGACGACGACGTACCCTATACCCCAGCCTGGCAGGAGAAAATTACGGGCGTCAAGCGCAATGAGGTCATCGCCGTTGCGCGCGAATTCGCCGACAACGCCCACAAGACCGAGGGCAAATCGATGGTGATCCTCGGCGCTGGCTTGAACCACTGGTTCAACATGGACATGAGCTATCGTTCGATCATCAACCTGCTTGTCATGTGCGGGTGCGTCGGCAAATCGGGTGGCGGCTGGTCTCACTATGTTGGCCAGGAAAAGCTTCGTCCGCAAACGGGATGGTTGCCGCTTGCGTTCGCAACCGACTGGCACAGGCCGCCGCGCTTCATGAACGGGACCTCATTTTTCTACGCGCATACGGATCAGTGGCGCTATGAAACCATGAAGGTTACCGAGTTGCTGTCGCCGCTGGTCGATGGCAGCCAGTTTCCCGAGAGCCCGATCGATTACAACGTCCGGGCCGAGCGCATGGGCTGGTTGCCCTCCGCACCGCAGTTCAAGACCAATCCGCTTGAGCTCGGCCGGGCGGCAGCCGGGTCGGATGCCGCCGCCTACGTCGCGAAGGGACTCAAGGACGGCTCGCTTGAAATGTCATGCGTGGACCCCGACGCACCGGAAAACTTCCCGAGGAACCTGTTTGTCTGGCGCTCGAACCTGCTCGGCTCGTCGGGCAAAGGACACGAGTATTTCCTTAAGCATTTGCTCGGTGCCGAGCACGGCGTGCAGGGAAAAGACCTGGGCGCAAGCGCCGGGATCTTGCCCAAAGAAGTAAAATGGCACGATCAAGCGCCGCAGGGCAAGCTCGACCTGGTCGTGACACTCGACTTCAGAATGTCGACCACGTGCCTCTATTCGGACATCGTTCTGCCGACTGCGACCTGGTACGAAAAGGACGACATGAACACGTCCGACATGCATCCGTTCATCCATCCGCTGTCGGCCGCCGTCGATCCTGCGTGGCAGTCCAAGAGCGATTGGGAAATCTACAAGGGCATCGCGCAGAAATTCTCTGAATTAACCGTTGGTCATCTGGGCATAGAACACGATGTGGTGCTCTCGCCGCTTCAGCATGACAGCCCCGGGGAAATCGCACAAACCGATGGGGTCGCCGACTGGGGCCACAATGAATGCGAGCCCATTCCAGGCAAGACCATGGCGAGCGTCGTGACCGTCGAGCGGGATTATCCCAATACCTATCGAAAATTTACGTCTGTGGGGCCGCTTCTGGATTCACTCGGCAACGGCGGCAAGGGCATCACATGGCAAACCGGCGAAGAAATCGATCAACTTCGCGCACTGAATTATGCCGTCACTGATGAAGGCGTGTCGCACGGACGTCCCCAGATTCTTTCGGCAATCAATGCTGCCGAAGTGATTCTGTCGCTGGCTCCCGAAACCAACGGCGCGGTCGCGGTCAAGGCCTGGCAAGCTCTGTCGGCACTCACCGGCACCGACCACACTCATCTCGCGCGCGCACGTGAAGACGAGAAAATCCGCTTTCGCGATATTCAGGCGCAGCCGCGCAAGATTATTTCGTCGCCAACATGGAGTGGGATTGAATCCGAGCATGTCTCATACAGCGCAAGCTATACGAACGTGCATGAACTGATTCCATGGCGCACCCTTTCGGGACGTCAACAGCTCTATCAGGATCACGCGTGGATGCGTGATTTTGGCGAGTCGCTCTGCGTCTACAAACCACCGATTGATACACGCAGTACGGTGGGCATGGAAGGTAGCCGCTCGAATGGCAACCTCGAAATAGCATTGAATTTTCTGACGCCGCATCAGAAATGGGGCATTCATAGCACCTACACCGACAATCTGCTGATGCTGACGCTCTCGCGCGGCGGCCCCATCGTCTGGATCTCCGAGATCGATGCGAGAAAAATTGGCGTGGTTGATAACGACTGGATCGAAGCCTTCAATGTGAACGGAGCGCTGACAGCCCGCGCAGTCGTGAGCCAGCGTATTCCCGTGGGCGCCGTCATGATGTATCACGCGCAGGAAAAGATCATTAACACGCCCGGGTCCGAAGTCACCGGCGTACGCGGAATTCACAATTCGGTCACGCGCATCATGCCGAAGCCGACCCATATGATCGGCGGCTACGCGCAGCTCTCCTACGGCTTCAATTATTACGGCACGGTCGGCTCCAATCGCGACGAATTTGTGATCGTACGCAAAATGAACACAGTCGATTGGAAGGATGAGTCGACGCCGTCGTCGGTGCTGTCGTCAGCAGAGGCCGCCCGTCACCAACACACCCTCGCCCATGGCGCCCCCACGCTTGCGATGGCCAACGCGACGGTCGACGATGAGTCAGGAGATAAAAAATGAAAATCCGCGCTCAGATCGGCATGGTCATGAATCTGGATAAATGCATCGGCTGCCATACGTGTTCGGTCACTTGCAAAAACGTCTGGACCTCGCGCGAAGGGATGGAATACGCGTGGTTCAACAATGTCGAGACCAAGCCCGGCATTGGTTATCCGAAGGACTGGGAAAACCAGGATCGCTGGAACGGTGGGTGGAAGCGCAAGACAAACGGCAAGATCGAGCTTCGCGCCGGTAGCAAGTGGCGTGTGCTCGCGACTATTTTCGGCAACCCGAACCTGCCGGAAATCGACGACTACTATGAGCCGTTCACCTTCGACTACGCGCATTTGCACGACGCGCCGGACGTCAAGGTTGGACCGGTTGCCCGGCCCCGATCGCTGATCACCGGCGAGCGGATGGAGAAAATCGAGTGGGGCCCGAACTGGGAGGAAATTCTCGGCGGCGAATTCGAAAAGCGTAAGCAGGACTACAACTTTGACCAGGTGCAAACGGACATCTATGGGGAGTTCGAGAACACCTTCATGATGTATCTGCCGCGACTCTGCGAACATTGCCTTAACCCTGCCTGCGTCGCGTCCTGTCCTTCCGGCGCGATTTACAAGCGCGAGGAAGACGGCATCGTCCTGATCGATCAGGACAAGTGCCGAGGCTGGCGCATGTGCGTGTCGGGATGTCCATACAAGAAAATCTACTACAACTGGCAAAGCGGCAAGTCAGAGAAGTGCATCTTCTGCTATCCGCGCATTGAGGCGGGCCAGCCAACGGTATGCTCGGAAACCTGCGTCGGGCGAATCCGCTACCTCGGCGTCCTGCTGTATGACGCCGACCGCATCCAGGAAGCTGCGTCGGTTGAAGATCCACAGGATCTGTACGAAGCACAGCTTTCCATCTTCCTCGATCCAAACGATCCGGCCGTGCGTGAGCAGGCCACTCGCGATGGCGTGCCGGACAACTGGCTTGAAGCAGCGCGTCATTCACCGGTGTACAAAATGGCGATGGAGTGGAAGATCGCCTTCCCGCTGCACCCCGAATACCGGACCTTGCCGATGGTCTGGTATGTCCCTCCCCTGTCGCCCATCAACTCAGCGACCAACGACGGCCGCCTCGGCATGAAGGGACTGCTCCCCGATGTCGATTCGTTGCGCATCCCCCTGCGTTACCTGGCCAACTTGCTGACGGCGGGACGCGAAGCGCCCGTGCGCCTCGCACTCAAGCGAATGCTCGCCATGCGCGCATTCATGCGCGAGCGCCACGTAGAGCGTCGTGAAAGTCCGGAACTGCTCGCTGAGGTCGATCTGAGCACCGCGCAAGTTGACGAGATGTATCGCTATCTTGCGATCGCCAATTACGAGGACCGCTTTGTCATCCCGACGGCGCATCGCGAATATGCCGAGGATGCTTTCGACCTGCGCGCATCGTGTGGCTTCTCGTTCGGCAATGGATGTTCAGATGGTACGACTGAAACCAGCTTGTTTGGCGGCCGCAAGGGCATCGGCAAGGATCGAAAGACAATTCCAATTCGTGCGGCGGGTGAGTAATGGACAACAACGGACCGATTTTCAGCATGTTGAGCGCGCTGCTCGACTATCCGGATGAATCTCTCGTTGAGGGACTGGCCGAGATTCGTACGTCAATGGCACGGCATCGAGCCTTTACACCCGCCACACGTGACGCGTTGATCGCGCTGGTGGACCAGTTGGCGTCGCGACCCCTGCTGGACCTGCAGGAAGACTATGTTGAAACGTTTGATCGAGGCCGGGCAATGTCCCTTTACCTGTTCGAACACGTCCATGGCGAGTCACGCGAGCGGGGACAAGCCATGGTCGATTTACTTGCGATGTACGAAGCAAAAGAGCTGTTTCTCGGCGGAGGCGAGTTGCCTGACTATCTGCCCGTCTTCCTGGAATTTCTCGCACACGAAACACCCGCAAAGGCGCGGTCGCTGCTGGCTGAAATCGCCGACATCAACCGGCAAATTGCGACGAAGCTCGCCGAGCGCGGTAGCGCTTACTTCGCGGTGGTGGCCGCCTTGCTGCCGCTCGCAGGCGAGGCGCCGCTGGACGTCACGGCGCCCGCGCACGTAGCGGACTCGGAGATCGATGGCGAAGCGCTCGATCGCGAGTGGCAGGACACACCCGTCAGTTTCCTGGGCGCGCAAGCCCCTGTTTCAACGCAGCCTCAGCCTATCCAGTTTCATGAAAAACGACCACCGCGATAGTCCCGCAAAGCGGGACACCGTGTTCAAAAGCATGATTCTCGTTGGAGATGCCTCATGAGTCAGCACTTCATCAATTCGCTTTTGTTTGGCATTTATCCCTATATCTGCCTCGCGATCTGGCTGCTTGGCAGCCTGATCCGTTTCGATCGGGAACAGTACACCTGGAAGAGCGATTCCTCGCAACTGCTCAGACGGCGGCAACTACGCCTGGGGAGCAATCTGTTTCACATCGGTGTACTGATCGTCATTGGTGGCCATTTTGCTGGTTTTCTGGCGCCGCATTGGATGGTGTCGCCGTTTCTGAACGCCTCGCAGCATCAATTCATTGCGATGGCTGCAGGCGGGAGTGCTGGCATCGTTGCAATTATCGGGTTATCCATTCTGCTGTATCGACGGCTGTCGGACCCGCGAATTCGCATCAACAGCGCGCATGCGGATATTCTGGTCCTGGTCATATTGTGGTTGCAGCTTGCGCTCGGACTGTCCACCGTCCCGCTTTCATTGGCTCACATGGATGGGCTCATGTTCGAAACGCTGAGCACCTATGTCAAGGGAATCGTCACGTTCCAATCCGTCGCCAATCTCATTGCTCCGGTGCCGCTCGTCTACAAAATCCATATCGTGCTGGGCTTTACGATCTTCCTCATTTCTCCCTTCACGCGTCTTGTTCATATCTGGAGTGGCATGGCAACCGTAGCCTATTTGTTTCGGCCGCACCAGATCGTGCGTAAGCGCTAACGCGAGGAAAATCACATGTCTTCAAACACGATTGACACATCGGCGGTATCAGACCTGGTTGAGCTCAGTGTCAACGGCGTCCTGATCGATGCAGCCGCAATTGATACCGAATCTGCGTCCCACCTGAATGAAGCCGATCCAGACAGGGCCGCACGTCTGGCATTGGTGGTGCGTGAGTTGCTCACACAGCGAGCCGTGACGATGGGTTTGCTTGTGGCACACGCCGAACTCGATGATCAGGTCACTGACCGCCTGCTGGAACTGGAATGTGCGACTCCCGTGCCATCCGATGGGGAATGTCAGCGCTACTACGCGGCAAATTCGCAGAAGTTTCGCAGTCCGGACCTGGTCTTTGCGCGCCACATCCTCTTTGCGCTGACAGACAAGGCCGCCATGACCCAGGTTCGCGCCCGGGCGGAAGAGGCGCATCGAGAACTCGTTCAGCACCCAGATCGGTTCGAGGCGCTCGCCAACACCCTGTCAAACTGCCCATCCGGTCAGGTCGGCGGAAATCTCGGCCAGTTGACCCGCGGCGAAAGCGTACCCGAATTCGAGAGGGCAATTTTCGACAGCAAACAGGTCGGCCTGCTGACGGGGCTCGTCAACACGCGCTATGGCTTTCATATCGTGTTGGTGGAGCGCCGGATCGAGGGGCTCGCGCTGCCGTACGAAGCAGTACGAGAAACCATCGGACGCTATCTTCTTGAGCATGTTCGGCATAAGTCGATTCAACAATATTTGACGCTGCTGGCCGCAAACGCCGATCTGCGTGGCATCACATTGGATGTACGCCCCGGTTTGTTGTTGCAATAGTGATTTGCAGTGGGGTTTACAGCGAATCAGCATTCGCATTTGAAACGCGCCCATCGCCCCTAACTTGATCGATGACGTCCACTTGTCGCCATCATCGCTATCGTCCTGCTCTGGAGCAGTTATGAGTTCACGAAAAAGTCCAATGTTGGTGTTAAGTGTCACGACTTTGGCATTTTTGGTCTGCTTCGTCGTCTGGATGATGTTCGGCGTGCTCGGCATCGAGCTACGAACCGAGCTTGAACTGAACAGCACGGAGTTTGGATTGCTCACGGCCACGCCGGTTCTGACCGGCGCACTATTGCGCGTGCCGTTGGGGATTTGGACGGATCGTTTTGGCGGTCGCGTGGTGATGACGCTATTGCTGGTCCTCTGCGCCGTCCCTGTGTTCCTGATCGCATACGCGACCGCGTTCTGGCAATTCCTTGCAATCGGCCTGTGTCTTGGCGCGGTCGGCGCATCGTTTGCGGTAGGGACGCCCTATGTCGCGCGGTTCTTCCCGCCCGAAAAACGAGGCTTTGCGATGGGATTCTTTGGCGCCGGCACAGCCGGCGCCGCGGTAAATTTATTCATCACGCCTTCGCTGCAGGCGGCCTACGGCTGGCGCGCTGTCCCGAAGATCTATGCGCTCGCGCTGCTCGTCACGGCGCTGATCTTCTGGTTGGGCTCCGCGACCGACCCGGGCGCAGGGAAATCGTCCGGGCCATGGTACAAGCAGTTCGAGGTTCTGAAGAATCCAAAGATATGGAAGTACTGCCAGTACTACTCGATCTGCTTCGGTGGGTTCACCGCGCTGTCACTGTGGGTCCCGCAATATCTGAAGGGTGAATTCGGCTTTTCGGTCGTCACCGCCGCGGCGTTAGCCGCCGGCTTTTCGCTGCCGGGATCGGTATTGCGCGCGCTCGGTGGCACCTTGTCCGACCGCTTCGGTGCGCATAAGGTGACGTGGTGGGGCTTGTGGGTCGCGTGGGTATGTCTATTCCTGTTGTCATACCCGGATACCTCTTTCGTGGTGAGCACGATCGGCGGCACGCGCAGCTTTCATATCCATCTGGGTGTCCCGGTCTTCATCGGACTTCTTTTCATTCTTGGCGCGGTCTTCGCGTTCGGTATGGCCTCGACGTTCAAGTACGTCGCCGACGACTTTCCGGAGCAAATGGGCGTCGTCACCGGCATCGTTGGACTGGCTGGTGGATTGGGTGGCTTCCGGCTGCCGATCCTTTTCGGTGTGATTCTTGATTGGCTCGGCGTACGCTCGAGTTGCTTCATGTTTCTGTACGGCATCGTCTGGGTGTCGCTGATTCTGCTGTATCAATCCAGCGTCCGACAGGTCCGCATCGACGGAACAGTTCCGCAGTGACGGCAAAAGACCCAACGTACTGCGCCCTACCGACACGACACCACATGGATCATTGATGATGAGTATTTCAAGTTTTGATGAGCTGATTCGCGTCGCGCGGCAACAACCTGAACCTCAGCGTTTGCTATTCGTATTTACCACAGCTGAGTTACCTGGGGACTCCACGCCCGAACAGCGGGCCCGCTTCGAAGCTGGTGAGGGGGGCGCGTTGACGCCACTGATGTGCGTGGACAAAACGCTCGAAGAACTCGGCACGTTTAGCGATCTGGTCGAAGAATCGCGACAGGTTCTCCAGGAATGGGCAATCGTCTTCGTCGCCGCTCTCTCGGGTAAAAACGGGCGTGTGCCGCTGGCTGAGGACGCCGAAGCGCCGTTGAACAGGATGGTGGAATCTATCAAAGCGGGAACTGTCGGCATGTTTATTCCATTCGATACACATGGTCAGGCAGTGCTACTTGCTCCACCCTGAACAGATCTCTCATTGACTGCAATGGGCTCGACGATGACACGTTCCCCATGAAGAGGATCAGAGCGCAACGAAACGATTGCTTGAGCTACGCGGTGACGGAATCGCGCGACACCCCGCAAGCTGACAGGCATCAAGCCGTGCCCGAGAAGTCACGAAACAACCGGCATTCGATGCCAGGAGCAAGGTAAGGAATAAGCATGAACGAGAAGCCGACTAACGATTGGGACCCGAGGTCCGAGGCCGTCACGCACGATCAGGTTGCGGCGTATGATGAAATGCGGCACCGTTGTCCCGTCGCGCACAGTGACTATCTGAACTTATCCCTGTTCCGCCATGACGATGTCATGCGCGTGCTCAACGATCATGAAACGTTCAGTAGTGCGGTCTCGAGCTATCTCTCCGTGCCCAATGGCATGGATCCTCCTGAGCACACCCAGTACAGAACCATTATCGAGCCTTATTTCAGCCCGCAGCGGATGGCGGTCTTTGAGCCGCTGTGCCGGGAGATTGCCGCCACTCTGGTAAATGGACTTTCGAGAGGCGGCGAGGTCGAATTTAATGCTCAGTTTGCACAAGACTTTGCGATGAACATCCAGTGCGCTTTTCTGGGCTGGCCACTGGAATTGCGCGCGCCACTCCTTCGCTGGATTCGCAAAAATCACGGGGCCACACTAACGGGTGACAGAATCGCCCTCGACCGGGTGGCCGTCGAATTTGACACCTACATCAAGGGTTTGCTTGCGCAACGGCGGCAATCGGGCGCGGAAGCACCTGACGACATCACGACCAGCCTGCTACGTGAGCGGATCGGGGACCGGCTGCTGCACGACGACGAAATTGTCAGTATCCTGCGCAACTGGACCGTCGGTGAACTTGGGACAATTGCGGCGTGCATCGGAATTCTCGCTCATTACCTTGCCGAACGTCCCGATGTCCAGCAGCGGTTGCGGGAGCAGCCATCGGTATTGCCAAAGGCCATCGACGAAATACTCCGGATCCGGGCACCGCTCATCGCCAACCGCCGCATCAGTACCAAGTCGGTGAAAATCGGCGGTCGCGAAGTACCCGTCGGCCAGCGAATCACGCTCATCTGGGCATCAGCGAACCGGGACGAGACGGTTTTTGGTAACCCCGACGAGTTCCGGCTTGACCGCGATCCGGCCAGTAACCTCCTATACGGGTCCGGCATTCATGTTTGCCCGGGTGCGCTGCTCGCGCGGCTAGAACTGCGTGTTGCCATGGAAGAACTCCTTGAGCGCACCAACTGGATTGCGCTCGCGCCGGGCAGCCCCCTCACGAAAGCCGTGTATCCGGCTGCTGGTTTTTCTGCATTGCCATTGCGCATCGAGTGAGTACGCTATTGCTCGACCACGCGCGCACTCAAAGTCCCATCGCCCCCTTGAAACGATCAGGAGTGACATCATGGAAGAAACGCCCGCGCTTGCTGAATGGATAATCGAACAGACGGCTGACGCCGTTATCTATGCCGACCGTGCCGGTACCATCGTGCGCTGGAACCGTGCTGCCACGGCGCTGTTCGGCTACAGTGCCGCGGAGGCGCTTGGCCAGAACCTCAATCTGATCATCCCGGAACATCTGCGGGCCGCACACTGGCGCGGCTTCGAAGCGGCGATGACAAGTGGCCATACAAGGCTGCATGGTCGCGCGACGTTGACCCGTGCGATCAGCAAGACAGGTCAGAAGCTTTACGTCGAAATGACGTTCGCGATGGTGAACAATCAGGAGGGTGAAGTGCTTGGCTCGGTTGCAATCGCCCGGGACGTCACCGCGCGTGTTGAACATGAAAAATCTGTCTCTAGCAACAACGGCGTAATGTAGTACGGCATGACTTCATCGCGCCGGTCACTTCGGATGCGGTCGCTATATCAAGCGGTAGCCGACCCTTTATGAGCATTCTCAAGAAGCCGCGATATTTGCCAATTTTGGCGCCCCCCAGTCACATGTTACGTTACCGCGCACGTCCGTTTTGACAGGTTCAGATGTGCTCGAGTCCGCCCCGGTCGACAATGTTTATCTGCTTGCCGCGCACCTCGATCAAGCTGGCCTTCTGGAAATTTGAAAAGGAGCGGCTAACCGTTTCAAGCTGTAAGCCTAGGTAGCTGCCCATTTCGTCACGTGTCATACGAAGGTGGAATTCCGCCGGCGAATAGCCGGCGCGCTGCAGCCGCGCAGAGATGTTCAGCAGAAATGCCGCGAGCCGTTCGTCGGCATTCATGGTGGCAAGCATCATCAGCAGACCCGCCTCCCGAACGATCTCCGCACTCATGATTCTATGCACGTGACGCTGTACGGAAGCGACTTCCCTGCACAGCAGTTCGATCAACTCGAACGGCATGATACAGACGAGGCTGTCTTCCAGTGCGATTACGTCACAAGCATACTGGTCCGCACATATTCCGTCAGCTCCGAGTGTCTCGCCGACGAGATGGAAGGCGGTGACGTGATCCCGACCATCCCGATGCGCAACCATAGACTTGAACGAGCCGGCCCGAACTGAATAGAGGCTCCTGAAGATGTCACCCATACGATACAAGGGCTGGCCGCGCCTGACTGAGCGGAAGCGCCGGATCGCGGGGCCGAGCTTGTCAAAATCAGCCCGGTCGATACCGGCCGGTATGCAAAGATGGTGCAGCGCGCACCCTGAACACGGAGACGATGCGGTGCGTCGCCCGCGTTCTTGGGCGAATATGCCCGAACTCCCCTTGGCCAATCATATGTTGGTCGCGGCATTGCGTTCATCAAGTTCCAACGTCACACGTCCCCCGCCAGATTGTGACGGCAAAATTTCATTCGAGTGGAGATGGGCATCCGAGCACTCTCTGCAGATGGTTTTTAACTTCAGTTGTTAATCACGATCTACGTTCGATTCATGAAAACCTGATGCGCAGGAACCTCGGCTAGCCGCTTGAAGTTCAGTTGAATGCGTGACGACCAAGGCGACGGTGGATTTAGTACTACCGGCCGCCGCGCTTAGGAAAAGATATCCCTGATCTGTGAGATTAAGGTACCTGCACCCCGACGTCAGCTTCTCGGGCGCAACGAGCTGATACTCCAATAGCGCATCCAGATCGGCGGGATTCAGATCGTCTCGATCCGGCATCTCCCTCACAAGCATTAAGGTCGCGAATTCATGCGGACTGAGCATTTTCGTCTCCTCGACGATTGAGCGTTCTCACCCATCCGACAAGTAGTCAACAGCCTAATCGTCGCAATTGGTTTGGGGGCGATCGTGCACCCTGTGACGGAGATCGCTAAAGCGTGTTCCTTTCGCGTCACTGATGTATAGAGGATAGATGGTTCCGATACGCCGTCGACGCGCATTTTGTCGCAGGCGCTGGATTCCCTACGCATACCCACGGGCTGGTAGTAAACGCGACGCTCGTACCGTAGATAAGTGCCTCTTGAACAGCAGAGTTCAGGTCGAGACTTTCTTATTTGGCCGGGTCGATATGCGTTAATCAGTCAGTGTGCGTGAAGAGTTCGGCGTGTGCGACCGAATGCGCACCGGCGGGCCGACTATAACATCTACCTCTATTTTCCAGCGCCCGTTTGTCGGACGCAGCTCAGCACCAGCGTGCTGCCTGCCCCGGCCTTCGGGCTGAGCGTGGCGGTATGAAACTCGGTTTTGCCGCAGCGCCACTCCGCGAGAAAATCCTTTGGGCATCCCGCGACGGGGTCAAGAATCCTTCTCTGGTCAATGCGATATTCGCACGTGGCTTTCCCGTCGCACCGAGTCGCGAGATCGGATGTTGCGTTGCCGCGTTGCGCTCCGCAGTTCTGCCCGTAGGTACCGGATACCACCTTGATCGCGATTGCCTGCGCACTTGAACTCGCCAGCAGCGCCGCGATCCCGAAGATTATCCAGATGAGGTGGATTACGATCGCCCGCTTTCCAGTCGGACCCAGGGTAGTCTGTTCACAGGCTTGCGGTGCAACGCAATAACGCTCGATTTCCCGTGAAGGCAACATCCAATCAAGGCGATTCATACTCGTTGCCGACCGAGCGATCTTCATCGGACAAACGCGCCAGTACATTTGCAACGACGCGGTTACAGTGAGTGCCGCCGAACTCGAATACATCGCGTTCGGCAAGATCGATCGCTTGTGCCAACGATTCACGCAGCAAACTCCTGGCGCGGAAATGTCGAGTGCGAACGGTTGCTTCGGAAATATTCAGGCACTGCGCTGTTTCCTCGATGCTGAGTTCCTCGACTGAACGCATCACGAATACAGTGCGAAAGACTTCGGGTAGTTCGTCCAGTTTGCGCTCGATCAGCGCACGCATCTCGGTGCGCGCCGCGGCCTTATCTGGTGGGTCGGACTCGATTGTGCTCATGGCATCGATGTCAGCTTCAGCGAGAGTGTTTGCGTTGACCATCGGGATCACGTTCTGGCGGCGGACCTCCTTTCGCAAGCGGCCGAAGCATTCATTGAGGACCAGCCGCGACAACCACGTCAGGAGAGCGGAGTCGCCGCGGAACTGACCAATCCTTTTGTAGGCCGACAGATAGGCCTCTTGCAGCGCGTCCTCCGCCTCGGCGTCGTTGCCCAACGTGGCACGCGCGAGCCGATACAGGCGCCGGTTGTGCGTGCGCATCAGCAATTCGAACGCGGCGCGGTCCCCTACGGCAATACGGAGTGCAAGAGTCAGTTCGCCGCTTGCAATCGCGACCGGATAAGTTTCAGCTGTTTGCGTCATGGAACTCTCGTTATCCTGGTTCATCGGACGGTCAATATTCCGGCCATCGCGGGGTGAAGGTCGCAGCGGTACGGATAAGTGCCTGGCTGGCCGGCAACATAAGTCCACGCAGCATCCGGCGCGATGCTGCGCGAATCGAATGCCTTCGAGCTTGCGCTCGCGGTGTGGGGAAACAGATCCTTGTTAACCCATGTCACGTGATCGCCGCGCCGTACCGTCAGCGCCGGAGGATTGAAACGCATCTGTTCGATCACGACCGTGTATGTCGTCGGTGAAGCGTCCGCCCCGCCGGAGAATGCCAGAACGAGCGAAGCCACCACACCCAGGTTAAGCGCAGATGTGCCCCGCCGGGGGTTGCCGCCGAAGTGGACACGGCGGCGGCCGGCGGCATCCAGCAAGAAATCATGCACCGCTTTTCCCCAGTTCCGCTTGCAAGTGCTTTGCGTGCTCGAGGTGCGCGACAAAAGCCGGCCGTACCTTGACGAGAAGCGCTTTTAGCTCTTCGTTCTGGGCGCTTGGGATCAGCGTCTTGTCGAGCGCGTCCAGAACGTTTTCGTGGTAGGTCACCTCATGGTCAACGTACGCCCGATCGAAGTTCTTGCCGCCAAGTCCCTTGAGCTTGGTCAGATTGTCATCGCCGCCTTGTTTGAGGCTCTGGCTGGTCGGATTTTCCTGTGGCGTCACACCTAGCTTGTGCACCAGGTCGACAGCCGCCCGGTTGACGCCGCTATGGTCGGTGACCATTCGCTGCGCGAACGCCTTGACGTCGGCCGACTTCGTCTTCGATTCCGCAAGCTTGCCGGCATCGATATCGACCTGATTGGCGGTTACGACAATTGCCGCGATTTGCGGATCCGTGGGTCCAGTGCTCTGCGCCCAGCCCGGGAAACTGGCGAGCGCCAGTGCGCTGAACAATGCTGCATGAATGGCTTTCATATGATCTCTCTTGACAGTGACAGTGACATTGACAGGGCCGGCTGGCCATTGCGCGTCGGTTTGTATCGAACGTGCTTATGTACTTAGATGTCACGTGCCTGAGTCCTGTTCCCGGTCGCACAGTTGCATACGAACGCCAAGAGGGATTGGCATCGCGAGATGCACCTCATCTGCAGCCAAAGCCGGTTCCACGCTCGCAGCCAGTATCTCAGTCGGCGGCACCAGCACGTAGCCCGTTCTCGCACGAACCAGCAACGGAGCATTGAATACCTTAATTCGCCTGTCATCCCGCTGTTTCACCAAAGTGTGATCCGCACTTTTGTTATATCACAACATGATGTATGATTTAATCGTGCATTTATTTTGGCGGGTTTGGGCTGCATTGGAGCGAGATCACGCGGCGGGAGGAAGAGTCATGATCATTAGCAGCGACTTCGAAATTGGGTACTTCCTGGCTGTCTTTGCGATGCTCGGAGCCATTCTGATCGGTAGCCTTCTCACCGCGGCGCATCTGAATCGATGGCATCCGAAATTGGTGGGTGCGGCGATTGGCGTCTCGCTTGGTTTCGCGTTATTCGAAGCAGTTCCGCTCTTCGTCTAGCCTGAGGCCGTCTGCGCCTGTAACGACGCACAACCCACGTCGCAGGGTGCGCTTCGGCACGTGAGCTATTGCGACTAGGGGTTACCGATGCCTTCATTTGACCGAATCCTGCTTTGCTATGACGCTACACCTGAGGGGCAAGCCGCCTTGCGGTGCGGTGCGACGCTCGCGAAGCAACTGCGAGCGGACACGCACCTGGTCGCAATTTTCAATTGCGCACGTTGGACACGCGGATTCGACGTTTTGTCTTCGGTCGGTTTCGACGTCGACGAAAAATCGGCCCGCGCCATTCTGCAAAAAGGAGTCGATAGACTTCGGGAATGGGACATTACCGCGACTCAGCATCTGGTGACGGGAAACCCTTCCGATGAAATTCCCCGCCTGGCGAATAACCTTAAGGTGGATTTGATCGTCATTGGTCACCACCACGAAAATTTTCTCGCCCGCTGGTGGGGTGGAGAGAATCAGGCGCGGCTGCTTGAACAGGTGTCGTGTGATGTCCTGTTCAAAAGCGCTGATCCTGAACAGGATCACGAAATACTTTCTCCGCGGACGTCTGCGGACGTTGCCAGAGAACATTATTAGTGGTTCGTCAGCGTCCTATCAAACCGCTCTTTCCCGTTCTTCATTTTTCATTTTGAACAAGCGAACCGCAGTGCACGTAGATGCCATCACTGCGGGGCGCGGCCCTCTGCCCTACGTAAGCTGTCTCCCATATCGCAATGCCCATCAAGGTACCGGCTATCGATTCTGCGCGTTCAAGATTTTTCCTGATATATCACTCCATGATACAATCTCGACCCAACTTCCTGACTGGACTATCGCCCGTGAAAGAAGCTATTCGCTCGCTGAGCAAGGAAGACTTTGCCCAACTGTCCGAGTTTCGCTACCAGATGCGGCGATTCGAGCGGTTCTCCGAGCAAGCTGCTCAGGACGAAGGCATTACTCCGCTGCAGTATTTGCTGTTGTTGCATATCAAGGGTTATCCGGACCGCGATTGGGCAACGGTAGGCGAACTGGCTGAGCGCCTTCAGGCACATCACCACGGCGTCGTTGCGCTCGTGTCGCGGTGTGAAGCGCTGGATCTGGTTAAGAGAAAGCCTAGTGAAATTGATCGCCGCCAGGTCGAGGTTCATCTGCTGAAACCCGGAGAGAACATCCTCTCGCGGCTAGCCGAATTGCATCGGGCAGAACTGAAGTCGCTCGCAGGGACCTTCCGCGTTCCGCAGGTCGATCTTTAAATCGGTGCGTGCCGATGCAACAAACAAATCTGAATTGATCAGGAGTTAATGTGCACGAAAACGCTTCACGAGGTGATTTTGCAGCGAATGCTCATCTGCCGCGCATCACGGCCATTGCGGTAGTAATCGGCGCGTTGAGCACGGTGACGGCCTATGTCCTGCTCCACCTGATCAATTTCTTCACCAACCTTTTCTTCTTCCAGTCCCTGTCGTTCGAGAATCACTCGCCCGCGGAAAATACCCTCGGTCTTTGGGTGATCGTGATTCCCGTGATCGGTGGCCTGGTGATCGGACTGATCGCGCGCTATGGCAGCGAAGCCATCCGCGGACACGGCATTCCTGAAGCGATCGAAGCCATCCTGTTCGGCAAGAGCAAGATGTCGCCGAAGGTCGCGGTGCTCAAACCGCTTTCCTCCGCGATCGCCATCGGCAGCGGCGGCCCGTTCGGTGCGGAAGGGCCGATCATCATGACGGGCGGCGCAATCGGCTCGCTGCTCGCACAGTATTTCCACCTGACCGCCGGTGAACGCAAGACGCTGCTCGTCGCCGGCGCCGTAGCCGGAATGACGGCGGTGTTCGGTACGCCTGTCGCGGCGGTCCTGCTCGCGGTCGAACTGCTGCTGTTCGAACTGCGCCCGCGTAGCCTGTTGCCCGTTGCGGTGGCATGCGCGGTGGCTGGGTTCACGCGCCCCCTGCTGATCGGCAGCGGCGCCCTCTTCCCGTTGCAAACCCTCCCACTGGGTCCGCTCGGCCTGATTTCATGCGTGGTCGCAGGGCTCGTGGCCGGGGCCATGTCCTGGGGTTTGTCGTCGGCGCTATACAAGGTCGAGGACCTCTTCGGCAAATTGCCGATTCACTGGATGTGGTGGCCGGCGCTGGGCGGCATTGCTGTCGGCATAGGCGGATATTTTGAGCCGCGTGCGCTCGGCGTAGGCTATGACGTCATCGGCGATCTGCTGCATAACCATCTTGCAGTAAGCGTCGTGGTCGGTTTGATACTGGTGAAGGCGATCATGTGGGTCATCGCCCTCGGTTCCGGCACATCGGGAGGCGTACTCGCTCCGCTGCTGATGATGGGCGCGGCCATGGGAACCATCTTTGGACCGTTCTTGCCTGGCGGGGAACCCGCAGTATGGCCGCTGGTATTCATGGCGGCGACGCTCGGCGGGATGATGCGCGCCCCGATCATGGCAACCGTGTTCGCGTTCGAACTTACCCATGACGCCAACGTACTGTTGCCCCTGCTCATGGCGTCGGCTGTCGCATACGGGTTCACCGTGCTGCTGATGCGGCGCTCCATCCTGACCGAGAAGATCGCGCGCCGCGGTTATCACATCTATCGGGAATACGGCATCGATCCTCTTGAACGCCATTTCGTTGAAGAGGTGATGACGCGCAAAGTCGAGACGATTGATGCGGATATGCCGGTCGCCGAGGTGCTCGCAAAATACTTTGGTGAGAAGCAAATCCATCGCGCGTTTCCGGTGACACGAGACGGCGCGTTGGTAGGAATGATCGAGCGTGACGGATTTATCGCGCGAACCGGCAATCCAGCCATCCATGTCATGAGCGACCTGTTCGGCGCAAACACACCCATCATGGCGTTGCCCGGGGAAACCTGCAGGATCGCGTCCAACCGACTGGCCGTGCATGGACTCGAGCGCTTGCCCGTGGTGTCGGATCCGCAGTCGCGTCATCTCGTGGGCTTGATAAGCCGTAGCGATCTGGTGAAACCGTCGCTCGCTTTCTTCGAAGAAGAGGAACATCGCGAGATGTTCCGGCGCTCTCCCCTGCACCATCTGAAAAAACGGTTTGCACCGGTGCCCAGGCATCAAGATGAAGCAACCCGCGAGCGCCCGTAGGCCGCTCCCAAGGCTGTACCATCCGACGCCTGGCGGCTCATCGCGTCGACCGATTGGAAAACGTCATGTCTTACAAAACCATCGAAGACACCATCGGCAACACGCCGCTGGTCCAACTCCAGCGCATCCCTGATGACGACATAGCCAGGCGGGGCACCGTGATCCTCGGCAAGCTCGAGGGACACAACCCCGCCGGCTCGGTGAAGGACCGACCCGCACTGTCGATGATCAAGCACGCGGAAGCCCGTGGGCACATCAAGCCGGGCGACACATTGATCGAATCCACGAGCGGCAATACGGGTATCGCGCTCGCCATGGTGGCGGCAATCCGCGGCTACAAGATGGTCCTGATCACGCCGGAAGATATCTCGGTGGAACGCCGCCAAAGCATGGCGGCCTTCGGCGCGCAAATAATCCTGACGCCGGCAACCGGCGGAATGGAATACGCTCGCGATCTGGCCGAAAAAAAGCAACGGGAGGGCCAGGGCGTGATCCTCGACCAGTTCGCCAATCCCGACAATCCGTTGGCTCACTACGAGACCACCGGACCCGAGATCTGGCGGGACACGGCGGGACGCATCACCCATTTCGTCTCCGCGATGGGGACCACCGGCACGATCATGGGTGTATCGCGATTTCTGAAGGAACAGAGCAGGAGCGTGGAAATTGTCGGCGTGCAGCCGGAGGATGGTTCCCGCATTCCCGGCATCCGTAGGTGGCCGGAATCGCATACGCCAAGGATTTTCGAGCGAAGCCGCCTAGATCGGATCGAGACCGTGAGCCAGGCGGCCTCAGAAGCGATGGTGCAACGCCTGGCTGCCGAAGAAGGCATCTTTTGCGGCGTCTCGGCAGCGGGTGCATGCGAAGTTGCTTTGCGGATCGCCCGTCAGGTTGACGATGCGACGATCGTTTTCGTCGTGTGCGATCGCGGTGACCGCTATTTGTCGACGGGATTATTTCCCGCGTAGGAACTCGGCCGTTCGTGGACGACGCCATGCTGTGTGCGTTGCCGATTTCCCGGCTGCTGAATGCTTGACCAATGCCTCACCACTATCTCCTGGCTTGGTTCATTCTATATCACATAGTGATATAATATCCGCATCGCGTTATTTCACACGAATGACTTCACTTCAGGAGGTGGCCTGCCATGTTGATCACATTCAAATCGCGCGCATCACCCGATGTTTTGATGCTTGCCGATCTTGCAAATTACCTTCTTGGTATCGTTGGGAAACGACTTGGTCCGCGTGGGGTTATCGCGCGCGATGAGCTACCAGATGTCATTGGCCGGATGGAAGATGCCATCGCGGAAGACCAGAGAACTTCTGATGCACACGATGAGATGCACTATGGAACACAAGCGGGTGTACACGAGCGCAGCGCAGGACTGGCACAACGCGCTTATCCTTTTTTGGACATGCTTCGTGAAGCTCAAAAGCAGGACGCAGACATTATCTGGGGTCTGTAGAAACGTCCCTGCTGAGCCGTATGCAACGTTCACTAACACGCTGGCCGTTCAATGGGTTGTTGTCGACCGCGACGTGCGGGATTTACGCACCGAGCTGGGCAGCAGTGCGATGCGGCCGCGTGTACTAAGGATTCGCCCAAGCGCCTCGACGCCATGCCGTACAAATATCTCTGCACTGGTCGCGACGTGCAACAGGACGCATCAAGGTGTGCCGTCTGGACATAGGTGCCCCAGCCATCGGCAAAGCCGAACAGGAATTGCCGGTACCTGCCTCTATCTCACTTGGCCAACGAGCCAGAACCGGGATGTCGTCGGCGATCTTTGTGCCTAGCGATACATGTACCTTCGCGACCATGCGAGCGAATCGTCCCGCCGTCCGGCTTTCTGACATACGACCTGATAGATCGAGAGTCGATCCTGCTGAAAAGCGTGTGCGCATCCGGCGAGGTAGATGCGCCAGACTCGGAACGTTGCTTCTCCTGCGAGATCCTTAATCGATGGCGTGCTTCGTTCAAACGCATCCGTCCATGCGCCTAAAGTGCGTGCATAGTGTCGTCGCAGGTTTTCCACGTCGAGCGTTTCCAGGCCGCCTCGCTGCATTGCTTCGAGTACTTGGCCGATATGCGATAGTTCTCCGTTTGGAAAGACGTACTTGTCCATAAACCCACTGCCATCGACGGCCGGTGACCAGGCGATATCAGGGTCGGTCGACGTAATGCCGTGATTCATGGCGATTCCCTCTACTGTCAGCAACGCGGCGATTCGTGCAAAGTACACGGGAAGATTGGCACGGCCCACGTGTTCGAACATTCCTACGCTCGTGACGCGATCAAACTGGCCGTCAATATCGCGATAATCCTGGAGTCGAATTTCCACCTGAGTGGCAAGGCCTGCTTGTTTTACCTGCTCAGTGGCGAAAGCGTACTGCTTCTCGGACAGCGTAATGCCGACGCATCGCGCGCCAAACTTTTCCGCAGCACGTATTACTAGTGTCCCCCAACCGCATCCGATATCGAGCAGCGTTTGTCCGGGTTGCAATGCGATCTTTCTGAGAATGTGATCTATCTTCTTCTCTTGAGCCGTGTCGAGATCTTCGGCGCCGTTTTCGAAATACGCGCATGAATACACCATCGTGCGACCAAGCCACAGGCGATAGAAGGCATCCGACACGTCATAGTGAAACTGAATCGCCTGCTTATCGGATTTCCTCGTACGGTTGAACTGCTTGAAGTTCGCGAGGCGACTCGCAGGCGCGGCTTGCTTTCGTGCCAAGGCATAGGCAACTGCAATGACATCCGGCAAACGTCCATCGATGTCTATCTCGTTGTTCACGTAGGCTTGCGCAAGCCCGTCTAGCGTCGGGCGGCGCAAGCGCCGCAGTGCGGACGCTTGCCTGATGTTCAGGGTGACCTGGGGCTCGCCGGAATGACCTACATTGAATGCTCGCCCATTCCACAAAACAAGTCGCGCTGGAACCGGAACGAGTTTGCTTACGTCAGCAAGCCACGACTCAAGTTTATCTTGCCAGAACATGAGCGACTCCTATGTTACCCGCATGAACCGCGTGGACAAGAGCGTTGGTGTCGACCAATACCAAAATGTGTCGTGAAAGACCCACGTTTGTGCCAACGACTACCGGCCAATGCCGCCAATTGGTAAGTCCTGCATTCCGTTGTAGGATGGATCGAAAACTGCAACGTCTCAACAGTATTCATTATATATCACAGCGTGATCTATAATGAATACAGCTTCGAGCCTGGTGGGTTTGCTGCTGCTGACGTAGCGAAGCGACGGGGCGTCGCTCCTTTCGCGTTGGCCGGCGTCTTCGCTATCCCTGGACTCCCGCAAACACCAAGGACCTTTCAAATGAGCCGATCGCTCTCAACTTCGCTTGCACCTTGCGCTCACCGTGAAAGCTAAGCAGAACAGGCTGGTCAACTCTAGGGGCTTTATCAATCGCTGTTTCATAAAGTCTCCGAAAGTGCGGTCATTTTCGAAGTAATTCGTGAGGAAAAAGAGTCAGCTCTTTTCTCGGACGCCCGGCGCTGCGAGTCGAAACGATTGTTTGTTGATCGTTGCACTGAGGCGGGGATGCCGGAATATTGTAACGGCGAACAAAAGGACGAACTGCGGTGGATCGATGCATAAAGTTGGTGCGTCGGCATGCCTTTCGGGTCAGAATGCAATCCACGCGGGCACAGACCAGATCCGACAGGGACTCATCAAGTCGAGGACACATATGTCAAATATGACAGTTACCTATAAAGGATATGTGCTCATCTCGCTGGCGGCGTTCGGCGAAGGGGCCTACACCGCAATGGTCATCGTTGAGCAGCCTGACCACTCACAAAGAGCGCCCGGAGTACCTAAGCGCTTCTCAAATCCAGACGAGGCCTGTCGCTACGCGGTTGAGTATGGGAGACCGAGATAGATCGATGTCTGGATGGCAAAGCTCTGATCGGTGCAACCGGAAATCCGCGGACGATCCTCGCTAGCTCGCCACACTTAACCTCTAAGCGCAAGCCATTAAGGTGAAGGTAATGCGATGACCGAATTTACGGCAGCCGTCTTGATGGGCTCATTCGTGATCGTGTTCGCAGCGATTTTTGTAGCTTGCCACTATCGTCGCGAACACCGTCGGCAGCAGATATTCAGGAACATGGGAAAGGGTCACGGCCCGTAGCCGATGTCTCGCCAAATCGAATAGGATCGAAGGAGCGGTGACGGGTATAACGTCCCTCCTTTATCTGCTCAGGCATGGGACGTATCTGCAAGAATTTTGGAGCGACTCATGCCCTCGAAGACATTTCCTTTACCGTCGAGGACGGTACGTTCGTGACCATCCTCGGTGCGTCGGGGTGCGGAAAATCGACTCTGCTGAATATGCTGTGAAGTCTTACCGCGCCGAGCTCTGCTCGACTCATGCTGGACGGCATACGCATCGTCAAGCCCGGACCGGATCAGGTGCTGGTGTTTCAAAGGGGTCTGTATTCATGGTTCTCCCTGCGCGACAACATTGCATTCGGCCTGAAGATGCGCGAAGCGCGACACATCGACTGTAAGCGCGTCGACCAGGTCATCGACGTCATCGGACTCAAAGGGTTCGAGAAACACCGCCCCTACGAATTGTCTGGCGGCATGCAGCAACGCGTGGCTATTGCCCGGGCATTGGTCATGCGAGCACGTGTTCTGTTGATGGATGAACCGTTTGGCGCACTGGACGCGCAAACGCGCCGGACAATGGAGTAATTCCCGCTCGAACTGTGGGAGCCCATCCACGCAACCGTTGGGTTCATCACCCACGACATTGACGAGGCGATTCTACTTGGGGAACAATTGGTGGTGAGCGATCGGCCTAGACGAGTGACCTTGACAAGCAGTGTCCCGCCAGCGCGTCCGCGCGACTGGGAAATGACGCTGCAAGCTACCTTCCTTGATCTGAAGCGTCAGGCGATGAGCATCCTTGCTATCTGAATCGGCCACCGGGCAAAGGGGCTTTGCCAACCTGCCCAGACTGAGACGGCACGACGGCACGACGGCAGACAGGATTATCATAGAAAATCAGGTTATCGCTTCGCGCTATGGATCATCGTCTCAATCTGCTCAATCCGTCGACGTGAAGGACGTCTCGAGAAGGAGCACGGATCTAACCGCCGACGCGCCTTGGGTCCCGGGCAGCCTACGGACTGTTCTGATGCTCGGGCTGCGCTCCATTGACGCTGATTGACGTGATCTTGCATCGGAAGGGAGCGAAAACGATGCGAACCGCGTCGTGACTTTGCACCGGTGATGAAGGCTCCTCAGCGGCTTTCGCGTTGCTGACACTTTCAAAGAGGCTTGAGATGAACCGTTCGGCGCCATTGCGTTTCTTCGCAACCACATTGACCATCCTTGGGCTAAGCGGACCGGGACTGGGTGCAGCGAATGAGGTGATGTCGATCCGTGACTGCACGGCAAGTTCCTGTGCAGACTGCTGCGCCGGTTCCAACCGTCCGATGACGAGCAGGCACGTACCTCACGCAGTCAGGCAGGCTGCGCACTTCGCGGCTGGGGCTTCAATAACGCTTACCGGACCATACGGCAGCCTCCTGCCAGACTTGCCATCCAGCGGTCCGATCGTGTGCACCGGATGGCCGATTCGCGGTAGCACCGTATCGCATGGTCGTTGTCTCGGCAATGCAGCAAAGGCGTCCTCAAATTCAGGCCAACATGTGATTTTCATTTGGCCCGCGGTGTGAGGACCGCCCCGCTCTGCTCATTCAGCGTCAGCATTGTACATGCGGTCGACCACGGCCGTCTCTACTGCGTGCTCGCGCGACAATTCGTTCACGAAGAGATTGTCGACGCCATTGGTCGATGACCAGGAGAACCACCAACGCGAACGCCATCGTCGCGACAACGATTGGCACCAGTAAATCGACCATATGCGCCTCCATTTTGGAGGATTTATCGGGCAGTTTATTCGTCGAGACCAAAGCTAATCGCGGACATGACGTTGTACCCGCGTGCCCAATACAAGCAGTCGAAAGCTGGAACCAGGTGGCTCTCAGCGTCCAGTCGCTTCGCGAGTAACGGGCCGCAGCGTAGCGCAGTCCTGCCTTCCGGCGTTGCGCCGTAATGCAGCGGAACCCGCATAGACGGTGGAATCGTCGTCTCCGTCGCGAGAGCACCGGCGGCAGCCCGCCATCCGTCCAAGTGCGATCCGTGTGCCTCTCGACAGGTCTCTATGTGATCAGCGCAACAGCTTCGATCAACGCGACGCCCAAGAGCGCGCCCATCGCTGCACCAAGCATTTGCGGATGCCATCGGTCGAGATGCAATGCACTGAGCAGGCCGCCAAGCAAAATAGCTCCGAGCAATGCAAACACGATCACCATATACCCGATTTCGAAATCATTGATGATCATCACGTCGCCCCCTCCACTATGGCCCCGATCTGAACGTTCACTGTGCGAAGGTCCATCAGTTGTCTCGTTCCAGCTGTCACACCATTGGCAGTTGCAGATTGGCCTTGCTATTGTCACGTTAATTTTATATCACTACATGATATAACAAAGCAAGACCTACGCACCGATCCTGTGTCCATGGGTAGTACAAGCAGCGCATCGTCGATCCGGTCGAAGTTCACACTGTTCTGACGGACATTTTTTCATATCAACTGGTCGAGAGGTGCGCGGGTTCGCGTGCTTCATAACGGCGTCACGCACGGCGAAAGAAGCGATCCGTTCGGATCGGGACCATAATCTGCGACGAGGAAGGCCGCCCAAATCTATCTGTTCAGCACGCGCAAACATATGTATCGCGTTATGATATAATCGTCTGCCCATCAATATCATCGATGGGCTGTCGACGAAATCGCAAAATGCTGATTTCGAGGCAGGCGAAGTGCCAGGCATCCGGTTATCTAGTCGGTGGGTATCGCATATGCTGACCAGTCTTTCATGGACCGACAGGATCCAGTCAACGTGACCGGACAAAGGGCGGCACGCCTCGCATCCGTCTGCTCCATTTTCTATAGGAGTTCCTGCCATGTCACTCTCCCGCCGGCATTTCATGATACTTGCCGCCTCCGTCGCATCGACAGCGGTTCTTTCCACTGAGTCGCGTGCCGACGCCCCGTTGCTTGCCGAGAACGATCCGACCGCACAGGCACTTGGCTACAAGATGGACGCGACCAAAGTGGACAAACCAAAGTTCGCCCGGTACCAAGCTGGGCAGACTTGCGCCAATTGTCAGTTGTATCAGGGCAAGGCCGGCTCCGCAACGGGCCCCTGTCCAACCTACGGCGGCAAGCTGGTTTATGCAAAGGGATGGTGTAGCGCTTACGTGAAAAAGGCCTGAATCTGGCGCACCGGTGCTCAGTCACATCGAGTCACATGTTGCTGCATGAGTAACCCGTGTCGAACGAAACGATACGCTCGGCAGTGCGTGTCGATGTCCTGTCGACGTCCTGTCGATATCCATCAGGCATCGCAGCAGACCGCTCAATGTCTGGATGTTTTTCCTCCTGTTTGGCCTGGAGTCAACTCGGCCCCGGTCCATATTGAAGATCAGCGAAGAGACGAGGCACGGGTAGGCGCGTCATGGAGCAACGAATGCCGAGCTTGAATCCAGATCGATCCTGGCTGCAGGGATTTCCACCCCGGGGGCAGGGATCGTTCGTAGTTAAACCCCGCGACGCGTATTTGCAGAGCACGGGCGATAAACCGTGTACCAGCGCTCCGTTTAGGTCGGCCGCACGTGCAGGAACTGGCTAGCGCGGCGCACGTAGGGAAAGTCAGTTGTCGTCTGACCGGACCGGCGGGCGCTCATGCGGTGCCGGTTCGGCTTTATCTGCGTCTGGACGTGGCGGTTCGGTCTGCGGCGTGGACGCAGGGACCGGCTTATCTCGCGTCGCCGGTGGCACGGTAGGATTTGCGGTAGGGTCTGATGGCATCACGTTCTCCCAAGACTGGGGAAAATCCCGATCTTCAGATTAGCACTGAATCAATCGATTGACTCGGGGCGCCAACATAACTAACTAACATCGCTAGCAGCGATAGCGACCTTCAGCGGCTGGGGTCGCCGCAATCATCAGAGGTGTCGCGTCGACCGATCGAGTCCACCTCATTCACTCCGCGTGTCGTCCGACGCCTAGCGTAGGTCGCCGACTCCAAAAATCTCCGTGTGAATTCGCGAAATGTCGATGTGCAGTGCCTTCAATGCGTCGACCTGCGCACGCATGAACGGCATCGGCCCGCACACATAGTAGTCCGCGTCGCGAAGCAGAACGGCTTCGCGAATCTTCGCAAAGTCGAGGCGGCCGGTGAAATCGAAGTCTCTGTCCGGCACGTCGTTCGGGTCGACTTCTTCGTAGAAGGTGACCTTCGTCGCATTCGGATGATCCGCAACAACGTCGTCGAGCCATTCGCAAAACGCGTGCACACGACGGTTGCGACAAGCGTGGAGGAAACTGACGCGGCGCGTGGCGGAATCCGTGACGATTGTCGCAAGCATGGAGATCATCGGAGTAATGCCGACACCGCCGCTCACGAGCACGACCGGTGTTCGCTTCGTGCGATCCAGGACAAAATCGCCATACGGCGCACTGACCTCGACATGTCCTCCAACATGCAGTTCGTCATGCAACAGGTTGGAGATTTGACCGGCCGGTTTTGTGATGTCTCCGTTGTCGGCTGCCTCGCGCTTCACGGAAATGCGCAGCCATTTTCCGTGCGGTGCATCCGACAGGCTGTATTGGCGCGGCTGTTCGAGACTGAGGTCGCCGACATAGCGCTTAATGCTAACGAACTGGCCCGGATCGAAGGGAGGAAGTTCCTTGCCGTCCGTTGGCACGAGATAGAACGATGAAATCTCCTCGCTTTCGTCAACCTTGCGCATGACCTCGAAGCGGCGCCAACCGATCCAGCCACCGGATTGCGTCGCACGCTGATCGTACAGCTCCCTTTCGGCGCCAATCATGACGTCAGCGAGTTCCTGGTAGGCGGCAGCCCAGGCGTCGCGCGTTTCCTCGTCGAAGGCATCGCCCAGGGTTTCGCTCATCGCTGCGAGCAAGTGCTTGCCCACGATGGGATAGTGCTCGGGCTGAACGCCCAGACTTGCGTGCTTCTGGGAGATGCGCCTGACGGTGGGCGCGAGCACGGCGAGATTATCGATGTTGGAGGCGTAAGCCCAAACCGCATGCGCAAGGGCTTCCGACTGTCCGCCTGATCTCTGGTTGGCGTGGTTGAAGAGATTCCTCAACTCGGGATGATGTTCGAAGAGCCGGCAGTAGAACCGAGTCACTACGGTCATTCCGTGCTCGCTGAGAACGCCGGCGCTCGACTTGATGATCTCGATCTGCCGTGGGGTCATGGCCATTTTGGATCTCCTTTGAATACATCGCGCACGACCGACATTGCGGTTTCGCCGTGCCTCAATTGCAGCTGGATCACGACGCATAACACGTCTCGTACGGATTGAAGAAATCGGACGTCCATCTGAATTATGTTTCACATTGTGATACATTTAGCGAGACCGTAGGCCGCTTAATTGACAGAGCCGAAGTAACGCCGAACGCGTTCGCATTCGAGAAAACAGTCGACGTAGGTTGGACCAAATTCTGGGACGATTTCTACCGCCGTCGCAACGGAGGACCTCGTGACGATTCATCACAGTGAGACATATCGTGATTACGCTATCTTCGTCGGCGAGCTGGCTCCTCAAACGTTCGAGATCACGATTCGAAACCTGAGCGGCGACAAGTTGGCTATCGACGAGCTGCAAGGCCAGGTCGACTCGAGCATCAGTTTGCGCTATGAGTCGCTGGAAGAGGCACTTGATGCGACATCCCAGGTCCGCCACGCAATCGATGCGTTGCTCGCGTTCGGAAAGTCGGAATAGGTGTTGGCATTGGCATTGCACATAACCAAGGCCGCGCTCGGTCTTGATGAGCTTCACGGCGGTCCTGTGAACTAAGTCTGGTTTAAGTAACCGAATCTATTCTGAACGTGAGGGGTACACACGCTTCGCGTCGCGAGCCGCTCTTGGGCCGGCATCTCTCGGTGGCGGCCCGCGGATGGCCCAGCCTCAGATAGGAAAGTGGCCAGCGGAACCTCCACCACTTGACTATGCAGACCATCCGCTTTGGGCCCGACAGAAACGCCGGGCCCCTTTTACAATGTCGTGCTCGCACAAAGCTGAGCCGCCGCGTTCCCCGTTCCGCTTTCCTCTAGGTCGAATCCAACACTTTGGTTGGTCGATCGTTCTGTTGCGCACATCTAAACGGGCGTTCTAAATCAGCCCCTGCCTCTGAGTCCCGCGCCGCTTGGCTGCATAGCCATCCCAGGATCCTCGATGCATACGGTTTAACGAAATCGAACGACCGAAACAGCGGCATTTTTGCTATTTACATCATGTTATGATATAAATAAAATGGTGTCTGTCCGGAACCATGGAGTGACTTTTCACTCCGCATACGACCGATGATCGCACCGCGGATTCTGGACAGACGGTTTCGGTTCCCGGCTGCTCGGTTCGTTGTCTTGACGTGCCTGCGCAAGAGCTTCCGACGGCTCGTGGCACGAGGCGGTATGGGAAACAGGAGGATAAAGATCATGCTAATCACATTTCAATCAAATGCCACGCCCAATGTCCTGATGCTCAAGGATCTCGCAAGCTATCTGCTGGGAATTGTCGGCAAACGGCTAAACACCCGTGGCGTCATCACCCATGGCGAATTACCGCACGTCATCGAGCGCCTTGAGACCGCGATCTCGGAGGACGAAAAGGCGGCGGTTGAACACGATGAGCTCCACCGTTCGGTGCACGGCGGTCATCACGAACATCCTGCAGGACTATCTCAACGGGCCTATCCTTTTCTCGACATGCTGCGTGAAGCACATAAGCAAAATGCCGACATCATTTGGGGCCTCTGACGAGAACTTTAATTTGCAGCACGCCTCGATCACAGGGGACCACGCTATCACTTGGCGCTAATGTTCATCGCCTCAATCTGCTGGATTCGTCGACATGAAGCACATCTCAAGATCGAACGCGGATTTAGCCGGCTATGCGCCGCGGTGCGAGCGGCTCTCGGGAGAGCTGCAGCTCGAGTTGCGCAGCGTGATAGCCGAACTGCCGTTACCCTGTGTCTGAAAGGAGCGACAACGACGCAGCCGGCGTCGTATCCGTCAACGTCCGTTTTCCATCCGGTCTCACCGATGCCGGCGGTGTACGGTCTGGGAATCCTGATTCCGTCGGTGGGGCTTGCGATCCAGGGCCAAAATGAAAAGAACCAGCATCGCAAGTATTACGGCCACAACAACAAGTTGTACTAGCAAATCCATCATTGCCGCCTCCGTTTCCGTCTTGGTTACCTCTGCCTTCGTCGCCCTTTCGATCCGGACGGCCTAGCCCACTGACGCACAACCACTAGCTTTGCCGTTTCCGTCAATAACGTCTGTCCCGGTGCGCGACACGCGACCGTTCAATAGTGCGTTCCACGGGAAAAAGCGCGGCCAGCCCAAACCGATTGCGGCAAAGACGAACAATGAGAGCAAGAACAGCACCCAGTAAAAGTCGATATTCACGGTGATCTCCTTTCGTCCCCGACTCCATGGGGACATCCACAATTGCCCTACTTTTCCATCGTCCACCAGCGCGCGAACAGGCTATACGGTGATGCTCGATGACGACCAGGCCGACCTTCACCGAACGGCGAGGCGGGAGATCTTCAACAGCTCATCCAACATGGCGACAACGCCGTCAGGGATCCCTGCTCTACGGCTGAATCGACACCAGCATTGCCACTGATGGACGATCGATTCATTTTAACTATATGTCACAGAGTGATGTATATTCCTCAATTTTCTTGTTACGCATTGGAACCGAAAGCATCGGAGGCTCGTCTTAGTCAGCAGACACGAAAGCTGGCCGGGCATCGATTTTTCGCCGGCAGCGGCAAGGGAATGACCGAGGGTTTCACAGGATGAAACTTTCGCTGGGATCTGCCGATAACTCAAGCAGGAACCGCCCGGACGCCGAACAGTCGACCGGCGCCATCCGGCGCATCCATTCACGTGCCGCTTCGCACGGAATCCACGCGCGAGTTTCGTTCGGTTGCAAGAGGACTCAGGATGCACAAACTCAGTTTTACGCAGAAGCTGTGGCTACCGCTAGTCATCAGCCTCGCCGCGTTGCTCATCGTCTCGGTGTCGGCGGCGTGGCAGTCGCGCGAGACGCGCATCGAGGAACGTAAGCACGACCTCACGAACGTGGCGCACGTCGGGCTCAGCATCGTGACGGAGTATGCGGCCCTGGCGCAGAGCGGCGCGCTGCCGGAGGCGGATGCCCGCAAGCAGGCGCTCGAACGCCTGCGCGGCATCCGCTATGGGGAAGACGGCTATTTTCTCGTGATCAACTCGAAGCCACAGATGGTAATGCATCCAATCAAGCCGGCACTCGAGGGTAAGGATCTCGCGGCCAGCGTCGATGCCGACGGCCGTCACCACTACGTGACGTTCGCGTCGGTTGCACAGGCGCCGGACGGTGGCTTCGTCGACTACGTGTTCCCGCATCCGGGAGCGGCGTCGGCTCAGGCGGTCGGCAAGATCGGCTACGTGGTTCGCTATGCGCCGTGGGACTGGATCATCGCGACCGGCGCCTACGTCGACGACATCGACGCTGCGTTCATGGCGTCGCTGTGGCTGATCGGCGCGATCTTCGTGGCGGTGTCGGTGGTACTCGTGGCACTCGTCACGGTGACGAACCGCAGCATCGTGCGCACGGTCGGCGGCGATCCGGCCTACGCGGTCAGCGTGGCGGACGCAATCGCATCGGGCAACCTGACGGTGGCGATCCACACGCGCGACGGCGATATGTCGAGCCTGCTGCACGTGATGCAGCGAATGCGCGATGCGCTGACCGGCACCATCTGCCAGATCAAGCACGCGTCCGACAACGTCTCGTGCGGCGCGAGCGAGATCGCGAACGGCAATGCCGACCTGTCGTCGCGCACCGAGAGCCAGGCGGCGGCGTTGCAGGAAACGGCGTCGAGCATGGAGCAGATGACGGCGATGGTCCGCCAGACTGCGGACAACGCACGCACCGCGAGCGAGCTTGCGGCCGGCGCCGCGAATATCGCGAACCGCGGCAGCGACATGATCACGCAGGCCGTTGCAGCGATGAAGGGCATCTCGAGCGAATCGGGCCGCATGGTCGAGATCATCGCGACGATTGAGGGCATCGCGTTCCAGACCAACATCCTCGCGCTCAATGCGGCTGTCGAAGCGGCACGCGCGGGCGAGCAGGGTCGCGGCTTCGCGGTCGTCGCGAGCGAGGTGCGCAGCCTCGCGCAGCGTAGCGCGACCGCGGCGAAAGAAATCCGCGAGCTGATTAGTCATGCAGTGAACGGCGTAGGCAGCGGCGCGACGCTGGTCGAGAACACCGGATCGACGATCGACGAAGCGCGCGACGCGATCATGCGAGTAACTGGCGTCGTGCAGGAGATCGCCGCGGCGGCGGCAGAGCAGAGTGCGGGAATTGACCAGGTGAATCTCGCGGTCACACAGATGGACAGCATGACGCAGCAGAACGCGGCACTCGTCGAACAGGCCGCGGCCGCGGCGCAGTCACTGAAAGAGCAGGCGATGAGCCTGCAACGCGCGGCCGCGGCCTTCCAGGTGGACGACGCCGACCTTAGCGGCGGCGTACCGTTCGCGCCGGCTTCGGCGCCGCGCCGCGCCGTGTTCGCCTAAGAGCCAGCGCCGCGATATCGCAGCGAGCTGAGTGTTTCATGGCACGCGCGCGCACGTCTTTGGACGGTCGCCGTCCGACCCAGCTGAGACGATCAGCAGTGCCGATAGCGGACGTTCCCACTGCACATTCCACCGTATCGGGTGTGCGGCCGATTCTGTTGCTCTGGGCTCTCTTGCAGAGCTAAGCAATCGAATCGGCCGACTGCAACGTCAGTGGTGCCATTAAGCACGCGACTTTCTCTGAGGCTGTATAGGCGGGATTTCCGCGGACTGTTATGCGGTTTCCTAATTTTGCCTCAAAGGCCGGATTTCGCTACACTGCATGCCAAAATGTCAGCAACATTCAGGCGCAATGCATTTTGGATTCGCATCTGCGCTCTGCTTGATGACGTTCTATCAACCAACGCCGCCGGCAAAATACAATGCTCAGAGTGCTCACTTCGAGGATGATCCCGTTTGCTTTCGTGCTGTGCGCCTCGACTTGCTATGCAGACTGGGTCATCGTCGATGCGGGTCATACACCTGCTCATCCGGGTGCAACGGGGGCAAGCGGCAGGGTCGAGCATCTTTACAACCTGGATCTGAGCGCGGCAGTTGCGCGCGAGCTTCAGGCCGACGGTGATCGCGTTACACGCACGGGTGCGGACAATCGCGAAATCGCACTAGCCGACAGACCTAATGCCGAACCGGGCGCGAACCTGTTCGTTTCGATTCATCATGACTCGCTCCAGCAGGCGTGGATCGACGCGGGACGACGTCGCGAGTTCAAGGGCTATTCGATTTTTGTGTCCATGCTGAACCCGCATTATCAACAAAGCCTCGCCTGCGCGAAGTCAATTGGCGAAAGGCTGCTCGCGGCTGGCGAAACGCCCTCTCTTTACCATGCCACACCGATCAAAGGCGAAAATCGGCCGCTCATTGACCGGCGACTCGGTATTCACCGTTTCGACGATCTGATCGTGCTCAAGACGGCTCCGATGCCGGCTGTGCTCGTTGAAGCGGGTGTCATCGCCAATCCCGACGAGGAACCACGCCTGCAGAACCCCGCAACGATTGCGAAGATCGCAAATGCAATTTCGGAAGGGGTCGTGGCTTGTCAGCCGTGACGCGCAGGAATATCTCTGCTCAGCCAAGAATTTCAACCAAGAGAAGTGAGCGCGAAGATGAAGAAAATTGCAATAGTCCTGATGGCGGTCGTTTTCCCCCTCGGCGCACACGCCGCGGGCTGTGCCAAGCCCCGTAACGCGTTCGATCAGGTCTACTGTGCGGGCAACTTGTTCTCGCAGGCGGACCGCGATCTGAATCAGGAATACACGGGCCTGCGCAAGCATCTCAATCCAACGCAACAGAGCTCGTTGAAGAATGGCCAGCTCACCTGGATCAAGCAGCGCGATGACCAATGCAGCGAAGAGAAGCCGACCGGCTTCTTCGTCAATCTTGACTGCGCGGTCGACATGACGCAGAAACGCATGGCATTCCTGCAGGAACGCGAACGCGAGTGCACCAGCACCGGCTGCGTCGAGTCGAAGCTCGGAGAGTGAAACTGCGTGATGGATGTCGCAACGCACGGGGGTCGTTTCCCCGCCGTTGCGGCGCAAGGTTTCTATCATAGCGTCGCGGAAATCGCGCTAACGTCCGTTGACGGGAGGTCGCTGCGGATGTCCCTTTGGTCGAACAGTGACTGTGCCTTGCGCGCTTCAGCGTTAGGTTCCGATCGGAGACCAACGCGGTCTCGAATACCGCAGTGTCGTCGATACCGACTTGATATGGTGTCGCGCCCGCTTTCCATGAAAACACTCGATCGACGGACATGTTCGCATACAGCATTGCTGCGAAATCATCTATAGCGATTGACGGCGGAATCGCCCGAGCCTGCTGGGCAACACTACCTCGAACACGCATCCAGCGCTCTCTTGCGAACGGAAGTCTATTTCACCCCCGAGCGATGCGACCAATTCTCGGACTATCGCCAACCCCAGCCCCGTTCCAGGAAAGTCGTCGCCGGCGGCCCGTTCGAATTCCTCGAACACGCGTTCCTTGTCTTCTTCGGCGATTCCCATGCCCGTATCAGTCACCCTAATCCGAAAATGGTGCTTGCCTACAATTGTCATGAAAAGTCCAACCTCTCCGGTCGCTGTGTACTTGGCAGCGTTGCCTAGCAGGTTCAGAGAGATTTGTTTGGTTTTGAGGCGATTCGATGTCGTCGCGCCGAGGAGCGGGTCGAACGTGGTATTGAACTTCAGGCCTTTATCTTCGACCACAGGTTGTATCGCCGCGACGAGGTCGTCGTATAGCTCCCGGAGTTCGAACGTCTCGAGCGTGCCGGGGTCGCGGCTACTTAGTACGCCTGCATAGTCGACCATCTCGTCGGTGAGCAACTTCATGTCCGACACCTGTCGATTGGCAAGCGCAAGCGCCGTCACCATTTTCGAGGGGACTTTCTCGGCGAGCTGAAGCGCGTTCGAGAAGATGTTAAGAAAATTTCGCAGGTCGTGCGTCACGCGCCGCGTGACTTGCAGACGCATCTCATAAAGCTTATCTATGCGGCGTTTGCTGCGACCCAGTTCGTCGTTCGCTCGCTCCAGCTGACCCGTGTACTCGTCGATTTTGTTGTCGCGCTCGCGGAGCACCTCGCGGATGGAACCGAGCGTAACGTAGCTAATGACTTCATCGACAACATATCGGGCTCTTCGTTGGTCCGAAACCTTAAACTGGTCGTCAGTCGCGGCGTATGGCTCAACGGCATCCGTGAGCACCTGTCGAAACAAATCGAGCTCGCGCACGAGCTCGTCCAAGCAATAACCCTGGCGCCAGCGCCATTGCCCGTGTTCCCTGGCGTCTCCTTCAACGGCAACTTGTGCGACGTCCAAGTCTTGGTGCTCCAGCGCCGCGCAAATTTCTTCAAATATGGCGGGGAGATGGTCAGCCAGTTGCATACGGCTGAGTGCATCTGATTTCTCGACGTCGGCATCGCCGCTGACGATTTTCATCCAGCGCGCGACGACACTGTCTTTCTCTCGACGAAGATGATTGGCAAGCAGTCGGAACGGGCGGATGTCAGTCACAAGATATCGCTATGAAGTAGCGTTTGCGCGGCGGGGTGACGCACGCTTCGCCCAGTAAAAATCCCAATACGACGCGCATATTAGGAAGTAATGCCTGCGCCAATCTGCGTAACGTTCTTCACAGTTGCGCGCGAGGTGGTGGTCCAACTGTTGGAAAACCAATGATGCCTCAACCAAAAAGACCTTAAATGAACTGTTGCTGAAACACGGTCGGCAGGCAAGCGCTGCCGCGGCGCCGCGCTAGTGAGCTGGCTTGTTCGAGGCCCGAGCACGTCGCAAAAGCGCTTCTAGACTTGTGGCATCCACCGGTTTCGTCATGTGAGCGTCAAAGCCTGCTTCCATCGCAGCTATCTTGTCCGAGTCGGATGCATAGCCAGTAATGGCAACGAATGTAGTGTTCGCCAGACAGTCAAGGCCACGCATTGCCCTTATGAGCGCGTAGCCGTCCATGTCCGGAAGCCCTATGTCGCTGAGCACAACCTCAGGTCGCCACGCCTTGGCGATGGTGAGCGCTTCGGTCGCGCTATAAGCCACGCGCGCAGTATTGCCCGAGAGCTGCAAGTAGAGCGCAAGCGCGTCCGCCGTATCGTGATTGTCTTCGGCAATCAAAATGGACATGGGCAGGGTCGACGCCGCAACCTCGACGCGCCCGATGGCGGGTATGTCTTGAGGGGTCCCAAGGGGAAGGGTTAGCGTGAACTCGCTTCCGCGCCCGATGCCCTCACTGCGAGCAACGAGCGCCCCGCCGTGCAACTCGGCCAGTTTTCGGGCGAGTGTCAAACCCAGCCCCATTCCTCCCACGGACCGGGCGAGTGGCCGCTTCCCCTGCTTAAAAAGCTGAAATATGGCGTCAATGTCCTCGTGTGCGATTCCAATGCCGTTGTCAGCCACTCGTATGAAAACGTTCAAGTCGTCGCTTTCAGCCGATAGGTGTATTCGCCCGTTGGCCGGCGTGTAGATGGCAGCGTTCTCGATCATGTTCGCTATGACAATTGAGCATTGAGTCGAGTCGGCGGACGCATAGAGTGAAGCGCCGACGGAGGTCGAAACCGTGTGACCCCACTGGACGATTGCCGCGTTGGTAAGCTCCAGGGCGTTCTCAATCAAATCCGTCACGGCGACGGGTTCCGGATTGAGTTGCATGACGCCAGTGACGGCCAGCGAGGTCGATAGCAGGTCGTCGACGATATGGCCCATCTGTCCGACATAGCGGCGGGCAATCTCTCGCGCCCAGGCGCGGTCTGCGTCCGTGGCTTCAAGTCGGTCGAGAATTGCGATGCCCGTTTGAATGGGTGCCATCGGCGCGCGAAGCTCGTGCGCAAGCATTGCGAGAAATTCTTCCTGGTGCTGCTCAGCCTCGTCGAGGCGACGTCGCATTTCCAGCAATTCTGCCGATGCCTGCCGTTTTTCGAGATGCAGCTCGGCGTGTTCCGCCAGAGTTTTCAGTGTCGCTCTCTCGGACTCACTGAGATTCCGGGGCTCATGAGCAATTACGCATAGCGTTCCGAGGGCCATGCCGTCCGACGCCTTCAATACGGCGCCCACATAGAAAACGACGTTGCGCTCACCGACCACCTGAGGATGCGTCCTGAATTCTTCATCGGCGGTCGCATCTGGAATAACGAGAAAATCGTTAGTCAGGAGGGCCTGCGCGCAAAGCGACTCTTCCCGCTTGGTCGACTGGGGCTCCATGCCCCACGCGGACTTACACCACTCTCGGGTTTCGTCGATGAAGTTGAGCAATGCAATCGGTGCCTTCAACAGACTTGCAGCGACCCGGGTAATGGAGTCGAAATGCTCCTCCGCTGGGGTGTCGAGAATCCCGAACGTTTTAAGCGTGCGCAATCGATGAGACTCGTTAAATGGAAAGGCGACGGCCATGGCAGCAAACCGTTCGAGAGGGAGTCACCGAGAACTAGCAAAAATCATTCCGTAGTTGAAAAGTGTCTGTCCGAAAGCAATAGCCGTTGTGCCGCGCCAGCAGGCTAGCCGACGCGTTTTCCACCGTTGCGGCGCGGTGATTGCGATTGATTCAGAGCGCAGATGGACCCGACGCGCGACTCTCTGATTCCCGAAGAAACGAGACTGCCATGCGAGCCTCGACAAAGAGATTGTTGATTTCGGCATTCGTTTCGATTTTTTCCGGCGCAGTTTACGCGCAGGGTGCGGGCGGCGGTGCTGGTGGTACCGCGGAAGGCAACGGTGCTGGACCGGGTGGGAACGGGATGGGGACGCCGAATGTAAGCGGCATCACGGGCTCAACTCCCGGCGCGTCTGGTTCGAGCGCCATCGGGACCACGGCAGGCAGCTCGCCAAAGCAAATGAAAAAGGGAAAGATGGATTCGCCTGCGTCAGGCAGCGGAATTACGAAACCCATTGAAGGTCGTGCTCGGGTGTAGGCCCCCGTTGATGTTCGCATAGAAGCGCCGCGCCAAGGAGGGTTGAACACGTTCATTTTCGCGACCTTGGATATCGCCATCCGGCCCGTGGACTGTGCGCTGGCGCGTCGCGAATAAGAGGCATATCGCATCGGATGCTTAATATCAGACTTGCTGAAGTCATGAAAGTACAGGCCGTTCATCATTTGCCATGCAAAAACTGCACAGCTGCAAGGCAGGCCCGATTGCCGGGCCTGCCGCACTACTTGGTGGTTAGGGCGTCGAGCCGCGCCATGCACCTCGGGCTAGCTGGGCCGCCACGTTTATACCACTGCAGTGCGCGGGGCCGGTCCGGTAGAACGTCCCCAGGCGCCGCGCCGCTCCAACAGTTTTCCCAGTAAAGCCCGAGGGTATGGGCCGCATCTCGCATGCCAAGTTCGAACGCTATCTCGTACTGAGCTTTGGCAAGCTCGAGGTCCACCTCTTCTCCACGCCCCAACCGCACGCTGTCGCCAAGAGCGACGGCAGATAGGCCTTTGAGCTTGTCCGGGGCGTGCTCGTCCTTCAGCACATCCCTCAGCACGCGGTGACCCAACGCGTAGTCGGCCTCTCCACCAGTCCCGCTGAGCAACGATATCGCGTACGCGACCCGTAGGGCTGGGTGTTTGTCGACGCCCACCTGGTCCAGCATCTTGCGCCCGAGATACGCCGCGCCAGGGAGCGCCGACACGAGTAATGCGTTTGCAGTGGAGGCAATGGATTCTAAAGGCGCAAATCCAGCCTTATAGGCTGATAACACGTGTCGATAAAACTTCTCGATGTCGAGCCCCGGGTCGTGCCGAGTCAGTGCCGCCCACTCGCGGTCTATCTGGTTGAACCAACTAACTTCAGCCATGGCAGGTCGCTCTTAAACGAATTCGCCGCCAATGATACGCCCTCCGATTTCGGCCTCGCGTCGTTGCGGCAGGACCGGCTAAACTGGCGTTTAGACGCGCACAGAAACACAATCGGCGAGTTGCGACAATCACCGGAGTTGCTCAGTTCCTACGGTGGTAGCCATCGTGCTGCATGCGAGATCGCCGAACCGGCGTACATTTCAACTGCGAATCGTAGGTTAATTTGCTCTTCGAGAACTGTGCGGGATGCGATGACGCGGCACAGCCACTTCTGCCGAAGCAATCATCGGCAGACTGATACCGAAAACTTCGGACCGGGTTGAGCTATTTTGGCGCGAATTCGCGTTGAACTCACCGAATGTGCCGCTGGGCGTAGAAAGCTGCTGCGTCGGCGTCGCCCGCTACAATCGCCTCATAAAATCAGGCAATGTTCCACGACGTACAGGCGCACCATCACGGTCACCGGCTCATCACATTGGAAAGACCCATGCTGCGAATCCGTAGCCTTCGAGTTACCGCGCAGTTAGCAGACACAGAGATGTGCGCCGAGTACTGAGCACAGACCGGACGTCTTCGCATCCTTAAAGATGACGCTCTCGTGCGCGAGTGGTTTCCGCCAAATTCGTGGATGGCCATTGCGTCAGTCGCCGGCGCCTGGGTGTAGCAACGCGAGCAGTTGCTGCCGTTGCAATTGAGACGAGCCGATGTCATGTGGTTTGCAAGTGAGCGCGTGGTCGTGACCCGAGGGCGTTGATCCCAGTTCGCTCGCTGCCATCAACCATTTTTTCGGCAATCCCATCGCCGAGCCGATGTCTTCGACAACGACGGTGAATGAAAAAAGCCCCTCGGATTTTCGTCGCGAGGGGCGTTATCACTTCAGAGAACTTTTGCTTAAAGCGCGGCGTCCTTCAGCTTCTTCAACGGACGCACCTTGAGCCGCACCGAAGCCGGCTTCGCCGCAAACCATTTGTCTTCACCCGTGAACGGATCCTTGCCGAAGCGCTTCTTCTTGGCCGGCACATCTTGCGCGACCACCTTCAGCAATCCCGGCAGAGTGAACTCCTGCGCGCCCTTCTTGTGAATCGATGCGAGCACCGTTTCTTCGAGGGCCGCCAACAATGCCTTGGCTGCCTTCGGCTCCACGCCCGAGCGCTCGGCCAGGTGAATGGTCAGCGACGCTTTCGTGAACGTATCCTTGATCGGTTTCAAGGGAGCCGCCGCATCTGGCTTCTTTACTGCAGGTGCAGTTGCCTTTTTCGCTACTGGCGCAGCTTTCTTGCTGACAGCCGGTGCTTTTTTCGTAGCGGGCGCTGCCGCTTTCTTGGTAGCGGGAGCAGCAGTTTTCTTCGTAGCGGTTGTTGCCATGAATGCCTCTCTTCTAGTCAAAGGTTGCCCAAGGCCTTTGCCTTTGCGCCGTCACCGACTAACGCAAAGGTACAAATTCTCGGGTTGGGCGCCAGCGTAACAACCCCGACATGAAGACGCAACGTCCTAGACCTTTATTCAAGGGGTTTTTTGCATGAAAGTCACGAAAACGGTGACCTGTACCTCGCTTCATGGAGGCGCTTTCAGTAAAACCCTTCTCCAATCGGGCTCCGGGCATGCTCAAACACGATCGAATCGAAAGACGGCCCTACTCTCGGACGGTTGCTGCTTTGCGAAAAACAGCGCCTCTTCTCGCATGGAGGCGGCGTTATCGGGCGTGCACAAACGACGGCAAAAGCCTCAAATCGCAAAGGACCGTCACCGGTCCAACCGTCATCGTTGGTTGCACCTGCGTAACGCGAAAACCCTATCAGTGCTTTCACACAGCCAACGCTCATGGCATAGTGCGGCCATATCCATTAAGGAGCTCTCAATGCCCACCCTCGAACAGATCCAAGGAAAGATGAAGAAATTGCAGGCGCAAGCGGATACGTTGATTGCAAGAAAGGCACAAGCAGCGGTCGACCAAATTCGAAAAATTATGCTGACGCACGGGTTGACCACCGTCGACATCGAAGTTAAAGCAAAGGCGAAGCGCGAAGCCAAAGCGGCGAATGGGAGCACGCCAAACATCAAGGCGAAGGTTGCCCGTAGTCTAAAAGGCGGCACCCCCCCGAAGTATCAACATCCTAAGACAGGCGCCACCTGGACCGGCCACGGTCGCGCGCCGGCGTGGATTGCGGATGCAAAAGACCGCACCAAGTTCCTGATTGTGAGTGGTACGGACGCCGTTCGCGCGGCGAGCGTGAGCCCTGTGCGCAAGACCAAGAAAGCCTCAGTAGCTGCAGGCGCACCAGCTTCCAAGGGACAGCGTAAAGGACCGCAGCCGGCAAAATACCTCGACCCGAAGACAGGAGCCACATGGAGCGGACGTGGTCCGGCGCCCTCGTGGCTTGCAGCAGCGAAGGACCGAACGAGGTTTCTCGTTGACGGTGCCAACAGCAGTTCAGCGGAATCGGGTAGCGCGAAGCTTGCTCGCAAAAACACTCCGGCCAGGAAGGTAGCTGCGAAGAAAGCGGTAGCTTCGAAGCCAGCTGCGAAGAAGGCTATGACGGCGAAGACTGTGAGTAAGAGAATTGTGGTGAATGCGACGCAGAAGGCACCCGCAAAAAAGGCGTCGACGAAAAAGACGCCGCCAAAGAGCAAGGCCGTGAGCGGCCCGTCGGCAGTTGTCGAAACTAGTGTCGGCTCAACGACCTGAATGTGATCGCCCGGTTTGACCAGCGACTGCTTGCCACGCCGGGCGAACGAAGAACACGACGTCTTATTGGCGTGAAAAAAAGATCCGGCGCCAATCCTTTCATCGAAGCAGTGTCTAAATTTTCTTCGGCAGTGGGGACTTGCTCGCCCCACCAACGATGGCCGCTCAGCCCAACTACACCGCGATGCGCCTGAACCTATCCGTTCGAGTCCGCGTGGTCCCGACTTTCGACGTTTCTGACGCTTCACCGTCTAAGCTAGCAGCAACACACGGAAGTGCTGTCGGCATTGCGCCCGACCACTGCAAACGTCCCATTGATCTGCGCTTTCCCCTATTCCGTCGAAGTCCCCAATCTCGTGAGAACCCTGAAGGTTCCCCGCCGATCTTCAAAGCGCAATATGTTTGAGGAGCAGCCACGAAGTCATACTCGATTCCGCCAGTTCATCTTTACACCTCTGACAATCTTGCGCTGAGTCTGGATTTCACGCGACATTGTTCCAGTTTGCGGCATTCACGTATTGTCTGGTCCATCATCGCACCCTGCGTGACACCTCTGGATTCGATCAAAACCAGCCTCCGCAATTCCGTGTCGAGACCTCGTTCGGTGGCCTTATTAGGCCGATCATCCCCTGCTCGATTACGCCGATCCTTGACGGCCGGCGTCGCTCCGTCCAATCAATCCCGGACGGTAGGCGTCGATGGCATAATTGGTTTTCACTTGAACAGCCGCCGGCTCCCGATTTCAAGCATGCAACTCGATATTTTTGCTGACAGCCGCGATGTGATGCTGCGCAACGATGTCCTGAGCGCGCTGCAACGCTACGACGCGCACGAGACACAGCAGACCCTTCGGCGGCTGAGTGACGAGTACCCCGATGACGACAGCGTTCCCCAACTGACCGTACTGGCCGACGCGCTCGATCTGCGGTCAACCGTCGCGCTCTCCAATCATCAAGTCGCGGCTGAAGCACGGTGTGCTCTCGTTGAAAAAACTACGCCGGCCGCCCTGCGCATGTGGGGCGAGCATGCGGGCAGCAGATGGCTTCTGCCCCTATGGCGGGAACTGGCGAAGCGCGCGAGTTCGCTGCCCTTCCGAGCCGATTCGATCGACACCCATGCAGCAGCGCTATGGCTCAAGGCAGGCGGTTGGTCGGATGCGCGCGACGCGATCCTTACTATCGAATCATGGCGTCGCATTCCTGCTCCGCTAGCATGGATGGCCGAAGCCTCCTACCGGCTCGACGCGCTGGAGCAAACCTGGCCCCTCCTGGCGGAACTCGCATGGCTCGCGCCGGATCGCTGTACCGGGCTTGTCGAACGAATTTGTGACAAGCCGTTGGATTCGTTGCTCAAGAAGTTCTACGCGAGCTTTGAAGGCGCCGGTGATATCACGGATATCGCTTGGTTCCCCGCCTGGGTTTTGATCGAGAAACCCGCTCTTGCGCGCCTTCTGATCGCGACGCAGCCCTCAACGCAGGCGAGTCCGGAACGCGCGATGCGACTGCTGCTTGAATTGCTCAACCTTGAGCGACAAGGCCGCCACTACGACGTTTTGGATTACCGCAAGAGGCTTCAGGGCTTGCACGCCTCGCTCTACTTGTCCTACATGAGCACTCGCTGATTGAAAACTCCCACGATCGGAAGTAGCCCCCGCAAGTGGGCATTCGCCTCCCACTTTCGACGTCAGGCTTTCAGTTGGCGCTCAGCGCTGCCGATTCAACGTCTGAAGGAAGCGGGAACAGAAATCAAGCGCGCGGCGCGCACGGACCCTCTTCTTGCGGCCGACGGCGCTGTTCTGCTTCTCGAAAAGCTCTCGCCCGCGCTGGAGCAAGTCAATAGCTCCTCCGGCGCACTGGGAAGCGCGGTGAATCGCGCCATCGACGTACTCGTCCCGATCATCGCCGCGCCAGACGTGACAGGATCTCTGCGCGAAGCATGGCTTGAGCGGTTATTCGATGCGCTGCAAGAAGATCGGATGCCGTACATCGGACACTTAGGCGACCTTTGGAGCCAGTTATGCGTGACACCGTCAATCGCCTCGGCTTGGGCAGAGCGGCTTTTGGGGACCACCACACGCGTGTTAGGCCCTGATGGCTACGGCGAGTTCTTTACCGGCACGACTGCTTGCCTGAGCGCGCTCTACGGCGCTCAACGCTACGACGAATTGATCCGACTGGTGGACAGCGCGCGCTTCAACTGGTGGCACTATCGTCGCTGCAGAGTCGATGCGTTGATGGCGCAAGGCCTGCCAGCCGAAGCACTCCGCTATGCACCGGCTTCATAGGAATCCAATGTGCCACTTGGCGCGGTCGCGAAAGCCTCTGAGGCGATCCTCTTGCAGTCCGGAATGATCGATGAGGCTTATTCGTGGCCACAAGCAGCCGGTTCGATCCTGTGATCAAACCAGCTCCGAGCCGGATGATACGATAAAGCGCAAATGCTACGTCTCTACCGAGGGGTTAGGTAAGCATGAAATGCACTTCCAGAGCAAAACTACCTGAATCGTTGCAGGTTGGTACGTCACGGTGGATAGACGGCGAGGTCGAGCGCTACCTGCTTACAGGCGAATATGACGCCTTTTTCGGCGGGTGGCCTGGCTCGGATTTTGTTGACGCCGCCACACAGGCTACCCAACGGCTGCGGAGGGCTCTCTTGTCGGAAACTATGGGCCGTTCAGCCGGCGTTCAGTTTTCGCCCTGTGTTCCAAATGACCTGTATGCATGGAGCAGCTACAGATTGCGGCCGATGGTGTATGGACTATTCGATGCAAACGAGCGCGCAGCCGTCCTACACCTGCTGGCAAATAGCATTGTGTTCCTCACGCCTACAACCACACTAAAGGCCCTCCAGACTGAGCGCTGGCTATCTACAGCGTGGGATGTGGCGAACATATACTTGGAGAGCCTGGAGCTACCAACGCTCTCTTTGCAGGCGTGCAACATCGTCGGTTTGAGCCAGGAGACGACCTGCTACGTTTCGATGGCGTACTTCCGGGAGAGCGACCCTTTCGCTGACTTCGTCGTTCACGAGGCAGCGCATGTTTTTCATAATTGCAGAAGGTCCACCGCCGGTTTAGGCCACCGGCCTCGCAGCGACTATCTTCTCGATATCGACTTTCGCATGCGTGAGACCTTTGCATGGGCATGCGAAGCCTGGAGCCGAATAAGTTCGATAGCACGTAGTCGTAGCGATAGAGAAGCCCTGCTTAAACAGCACGCGGAGCATGGACTTCCAAGCGACGACAGGGTCGATCACAGCGAATATCTTGATATTCTCGCCGAGGCTGTTAGAGCGCGAAACGGTTGGCAGAAAATTCTGTCGCGCTGTACCGTAAAACGGCGGACCAATCATGTAAGTCTGGATGGCTAATTGTTCACCCCGCAACCGCCATGTATGCGAAACGAACGCCGTGATGTTCGCAGAATCGACTTAGGAGCAAGTCAGATGGGCGCAACAACCTACGTTTATACGATCTCATATGTCGCGAAGATGTTGGGCGAACCGCAGGCGTGGCTGGAAGAATTGGCGCTTATGAATCTGGAGCCGGAGGATGGTTGCCTAGGCGTGATTGACCACATGAACGCCGAAGGTGATGAACTGGTTGCAGTGACCGCATTCACGACCGCTGGCATCGAAGCTTTGAAGGAGTTGGTCGCTGATATACAGCGGAATTAAAGAGAATTCAGTGCAGTCGCCCTAAATCGTTACCCGTCAAGAGATGGGCAGTAAGCGTCACTCGCGCGCCCGGCTTGAAATGTCCGTCGCATCGCGCAGCTTCGGTCCCTGTGTCTCCCTCGCTTCTCCAGCAGGCAGAAAAAACAGATTTAGGCTCAACCGTTCGAGCCCATGGGAGGGAGAGGACCGCCTCCGCAGTTAAGGTAAATCGGCGGTCCTTTCAGCTTTTTTCAGCGATCAGAAATCGACAATCGAACGCTTCTTGCCGACCCACTCCGGCCCTTCGGCACGGTGCGAAACCAACGGCTGCTTGCCGAGGCGGCCGTTGGTGGATTTTTATCGGGAGACGGGCGGTCAGGTCTTCGCCACCGCTCGGATTGTCGACCGGCGTCGCAACGGTACTGTCCCGATGAGGTCGAGCCTTAGACCGGACTGGAGGCGGGCCGCCCTTCCAGCACGGCGGCAACATTGTCGAGCGCCGCAAAGCCCATCTGGTCGCGGGTCTCGATCGTTGCGCTAGCCATATGGGGCGTCAGGAACACATTGTCGAGTTCACCGAAGCGCTTGTCGACATTGGGCTCGTTCCGGTACACGTCCAGACCCGCGCCGAACAGATGACCCGAAGTCAGGGCGTCATAAAGCGCATCTTCGTCCACCAGGCCGCCACGCGCCGCGTTGATAAAAATCGCGCCGGCGGGGAGGAGTCCAAACTCTCTTTTCTTCATGAGCGGGACGCTTCCACCTGGCACGTGCAGCGTGAGCACCTGGCAGTGCGGCAGCATTTCGTCGAGAGTGGCAAAGAAGGTCGCGCCATTTTCCAGCAACGGGGCCGCACGGTGCATGTCCGTGTAGATCACGCGCATGCCGAATCCCTGCGCGCGCTTAGCGACTGCGCGCCCAATACGCCCGAATCCGACGATGCCGAGCGTCTTGCCATTCACTCGCATACCCAACATCTCGGTCATGCCGAACGATTTGCCCCATCCGTTGCGCATGATCCGTTCGTATTCCGAAGCACGACGGGACGCAGCCAGCAAGAGCAGCATGGAGAAATCGGCCGTGCACTCGGTCAACGCATCGGGCGCGTTCGTGACGATGATTCCCCTTTCACGGGCCGCCGCAACATCCATGTGATCGAAGCCCGCGCTCGCGTTCGCAATGATCTTGACCGTCGAGGGCAGCGCGGCAATGTGTTCCGCCTGCAGGCCGGATTTTTTCCCGATGAGTACGGCCGGCACGTCGTGCTTCTTGCAGAAGTCGACGACAGACCACGAGTCCATATCGGACTCGGTCACGAAGGCATGAAATTCGGCCACGGCGCGATTCGCCACGGCCGTGGGAACCTTTCGCGCAATCAACAGGCTGGTGCGTTTATCTTCCGACATGGTTTTTCCTTTGGTAGGCAGACGTCGAGAGACTACGAAACCGCAGACCGGACCGTCAATGTTGATTGGATGAATCAACTCCTCGGTGATGATTGCCCCCTTATTGTTCACGGCGCCTGCGCGTTGCGATTCGCTTCCGTCTTGCCCCTCTTCCATCTCGCTCGCGGCAACACGCGCATCAGGAAAACCCTGATGCGATCCCAATGGCGAGGGCCTCAGATGTTGATTCAATGAATCAAGATTGCTCACCGCGTCTCGCGAATGCAACTCTCTTTCACGTGTTCAATTGAATTGTTAAGAGGAAGTCAAATGCCTGCATCGAAGAAGTTCGCAGCCGTTACGGGGGCCGGCTCCGGCATCGGCCGTAGCGCCGCCGTGGCGCTCGCCAACGCTGGATTCGCCGTTGCGCTGATCGGGCGCAGAGTCGAGCCGTTGCTGGAAACGAAGGAGGCAGTCGGCGTTGCCGGCGGAGAAGCGCATGTATTCCAGGCCAACGTTGCCGACGCTGCATCGGTCGAGCACGCGTTTTCGCAGATCGCAAAGACATTCGGCCGGCTCGACGTGCTCTTCAACAACGCGGGCCGCAACGCGGGGGCCGTCCCCCTGGAAGACTACGAGGTCGATTTCTGGAACGATGTCGTGGCCACCAATCTGACCGGCGTCTTTCTGTGCGCTCGGGCCGCTTATCGCCTGATGAAAGCACAGTCCCCTCAAGGCGGACGAATCATCAACAATGGATCGATCTCAGCCCACGCGCCGAGGCCGCATACCATCGCCTATACGGCAACGAAACATGCGGTCACCGGCATCACCAAATCGATCGCGCTGGACGGACGCGCATTCAATATCGCCTGCAGCCAGATCGATATCGGCAACGCGGCGACATCGCTCACGGAACGTATGAACCGCGGTGTACTGCAAGCGGATGGAAGCATGGCGCCTGAAGCAAGAATGGATGTGACGCACGTGGCGAATGCGGTCGCGCACATGGCCAGTCTTCCGCTCGAAGCCAATATTCTCAACATGACCATCATGGCGACCACCATGCCGTTCGTCGGCCGCGGATAAATCACCCTTGCGCCAACTATAAAAAAAACAACTGGCGAAAATGTTCTGGAGACACCGATGAAAGCCGTAGAGGAACACACATTGCCGGGCCGAAACCCGGCTTACGCGGATACCACGAAACGCTCCAGGGTGCGGTACGTCGTGCTCTCGATGTTGCTCGCGGCGACCATCCTCAATTACGTGGACCGGTCGGCGCTGGGCATCGTTGCGCCGGGCCTCTCGAAGGGCCTCGCGCTCAACCGGATGGAGATGGGCGAACTGTTTGCCGGATTCGGCTTGGCCTATTCCATTGCTCTCGTGCCCGGCGGCGTGCTGACCGATGTTCTCGGCTCGCGCCTCGCCTATGGGCTGTCGCTCCTCGGCTGGTCATTCGCCACGTTGACGCAGGGGTTCGCGACCGGCTATCACATGTTGCTTGGATCGCGGCTCGCAATCGGCGCAATGGAGGCGCCGGCGTTCCCCTCGAACGCGCGCGCCGTGACGTTGTGGTTTCCCGCCCGGGAGCGTGGTTTCGCGACCAGCGTGTATGTCATGGGGCAATACATCGGGACGCCCTTGTTCACTGGCTTGTTGCTGTGGATCTCCGCCGCGTACGGTTGGCGTTCGGTCTTTTTCGTAACGGGAGGCGTCGGTATTCTGTTCAGTCTTCTATGGTACGGGGTCTACCGCGATCCGCACCGGCACGCGGGTGTGAATGCCGCCGAGCTGCAATACATCAATGAAGGCGCTACGGTGGCGCGCAAGCCTCGCGAGAAGTTCGATTGGCGCATGGCGCTCAAGCTACTCGGCTACCGGCAGATTCTCGCCATCTGCATCGGCAAGTTTTGCAACAACACCTTGCTGGTCTTCTTCACCACGTGGTTCATGACCTATCTGATCGAGGCGCGTCACATGTCGATGATCAAGGTGGGGATTTTCCAGGCACTTCCATTTATCGGCGCGACGGTCGGCATTCTTCTTGCTGGCTTCCTCTCGGACTTTTTCATCCGGCGCGGAGTGTCGATTTCCACTGCGCGCAAGGCGCCGCTCATTATCGGCACGCTGCTCGGCGCGTCTATCGTACTCGTCAATTTCGTCGAGTCGAACGAGGGGGTGATCGCCATCCTGACTATCGCGTTCTTCGCGCAGGGCGTCGGGTCGATGTCGTGGGCGGCCGTCTCCGAAATCGCGCCTCGACAGTACGTGGGACTGACCAGCAGCATCACCAGCCTCGCGGCCAACATCGCGGCCGTCACCACCCCGCTCATGATCGGCTACATCACCCACCACACCGGCCACTTCTATTGGGCACTAAACCTGATGGGCGCGATATGCCTGCTCGGCACGCTCTCGTACTCTGTGCTTCTGGGGAAGCTTTCCCGCATCGAACTGTGACGCTTTTGACTAGACGGCGAAAAACGAATGATTGAATTCAAGTGGGACCATCTGCAACTGTGCTCGGCGGACGCCGAAGTCACCGCCGCCTGGTTTGCGCGCTGCCTGAACGCCGAGATCGTGCGTCGCCCGGGGCGGGTGGATTTGCGCATCGGCAGCATCAATCTTTTCATCACGTCGCTGGCGAGCGCCCAAAGTGGCCGCCCTCATGGCGAGCGGCAGCAGGGAATCGATCATTTCGGCGTGGTCGTGAACGATATCGACGCCGCGTTCGAGCATCTGTTGCGCTGCGAGGCGGAAATCGTCGAGCCGATCAAACAGGTTCGCCCCGGCGTCAGGGCCTGCTTCGTGCGGTCGCCGGGTGACATTCTCGTCGAGGTCCTGGAGCGGCGACCCGCCGAGATGACTTTTACCTGAAAAAACGTCAATATTGACGCTAGATCGGTCGTGCTCGAATGGAAGACGCGATCCGCGTCGTCACTCCGCTGTTGCCCCGTTCCGCTGCATCACCTTGCTTGGCCATCCCATGCGAAACTGGATCACTCTGACTGAAGCGGCTCGACAACTTGGAGTGCAAGCGCAAACTGTCTATGCGTACGTCAGTCGAGGCACTATCGCGGTCATGCCGGATCCACATGATCCGCGCAAGAGCCTGTATCGTGCGGAGGACATCGCCGGTTTGTGCCGCAAAAAACAGGTGGGACGCAAGCGCGAGGCGCTCGCCGCTGGGACTATATTCGGTGCCGAGCCCTGCATTTACAGTGGTATCACCACCTTCTCAAAGGGTCGGCCGTATTACAGGGGACGGGATAGCATCCGGCTTTCGGACACGGCGACGCTCGAGGACGTGGCGGCCATTCTCTGGAATGCGCGCGAGCCCGTTTCCTTCGAAACCGGTGACATGCCGCTACAGGGTGACGAACGAGGCAGGCAATGCGCGTTCACATCGCTGGCGGCGCTCGCGGCTAGCGGGCTCTCTACCCTCGGTCGCACGGACAGCGCGCTGCATGTCGAAGCCGGTCGGCTCGTGGCGCTCATCGCGCAAGCATTCGGCGCGCGCTGTGACGCGAATGCACAAAGCATGCATGAACGATTCGCGCTCGGTTGGGGCCAGGACCTCGATGGCGCCGAACTCATCCGCCGTGCCTTAGTCCTCGTGGCCGACCATGAGATTACGAGTTCGGCGTTCGCCGCCAGGATTACCGCCTCAACCGGCGCGTCGCTGCCGGGATGCCTGCTCACGGGACTCGCGACTTTCTCCGGCCCGCTGCATGGCGATGCGTCAGGCCGCGTGCGGGCCGTGTTCGACGACGTCGGAAGACTCGGTGCGGAGCACGTGGTTGCTCATCACTTGCAGTCGGCCATTCCGATCCCTGGGTTTGGACATCATCTTTATCCAGACGGCGATCCGAGGGCGGCCGCGTTGCTCGAAGTGCTGAATCCGCCTCAAGAGCTCATGTCGTTCATCAACAAGGTGGTTGAGCTGACTGGGCTCATGCCGAATATCGACGTTGCGCTTGCTGCCCTGGTGGCTCAGCTGGCGTTGCCGCGCGATGCGTCGTTCGCGGTGTTCGCAACAGCGCGGAGCGTGGGTCTGCTCGCGCATTGTATTGAGCAACTCCGGGTGGGCAAGGTCATACGGCCACGAAGCCGCTATACCGGGCTCGCGCTGGAAGACGCCGTCCCCGCGTTGCCTGCGGAAGGCGGTGAGGCTGTGCTCGATCCAGCCATGCTCGACAAGAATCGGGTATTCAAGGCGGTTGGACGCTGAGAAGCGCGTCAAACCGGATCTTTGTCGAAACAAAAAAACCTCGACGCCAATCGGCTCTCGCCGAAAGGACCGATTTGTTCCGGCGGACGTACACGTTTTGAGCGAAGCGGCGTCGGTAGCATCGGAAAAGTTGCCAGAATGCTTATGGCGATGGGGCATGCGACACCAGACCATGGCCAGACTGAGGACGGAAGGTCTGGAGTCAGGACGGGAGCCGACATTCCAAGAGTTGAATCAAAGTGCGCCGGAGCGGCGCTTCATGGCCCAGGCCGTGTCAAAACGCACGCCGCTTTCGCTCAGTGCAAAATTCGGCTTGTCAGAACGCTCTATACCGGCTTGGCGGCAGCTCAGGAGGGGTAAAGCGACCCCCTTCTAAAACCTGGTGATTTTGAGTTTTGACACGGCCTCGGCCGCTCACTGCCCTTCCGCGTCGGGTGGTCGCGCGCCCTGTTGCGCTAAAATGCGACTCGCGATAGGGCCTATAGCCCAAACTTGGTCAGAAGCGCGGTGGGCTCATCATCCGCGGGTGCCGGTTCGACACCGACCTCGTGCACCAACAGCGACAGCGAGCTCAGATGTCGACAGCAGGCTGACCCAAATTTTTCTGAACGTTGCTTCGATACGCGCATGGCAGGAACAAAACGAAAAGCCCCCCGCTCCAGCGGGCTTTTCTGTTTGGCCGCTGCCATGACAAGGCAACCGCCCGAAAATTCGGGGGTTCATCGGCAGATCCGCTCCCAGTGATGGTGATGCCAGACTCGATGGCAATGATGGTAATAGCGATCGTGATGGTAATAGGCGAATGCAGGGACTGCGGCGGAGAATGCCGTGACAGCGACTACGATGGCCATGGCGATCTTTTTCATAGTTTCGCTCTTGGTAAGGACGGAATAAGGTATGAGCAGGCGCCGTGCCCACCCGTTACCAAATCAGTACGCCCCTGCACCGTTTCGGTACCCCCTTATATCCCCTTCGAAGACCCATCGATGGGCCTTCCCTTTTGCTGCGTTTCCAGTAAAAGTTTGACGTCACTTGGTCGGATTTGAAATCGACCAAGCCATAGCCAAAGGCGCGTCCCAAGCACGGTGCGCTGGTCCGGTATGACAATCGAATCGCCGAGGTGTCGGGCGCGCGCGGCGAGCGCGCCATGATCCGCTCGCTGCACGCCGATGGTGTTAAGCGACGCAGCGCGGTGAAATGGAAAAACCCTCAAATTGCTCGACGATCAATTGTTCTAGCGTGAGCCCGCCGGTATCAAGCCGAGCTCGTTGCGACCGCCTGCGACCCGCGCAGGCGGACACCGCGTTCAACGCCCTACTGGTTCACTGCGTCCTTGAACGCTTTGCCGGCCGTAAACTTGACGGTCTTTGACGCGGCGATCTGGAGTGCTTCGCCGGTCTTCGGGTTGCGACCCGCTCGGGCCGCGCGCGCTCCCGTGCTGAAAGATCCAAACCCGATGAGTTGAACTGGGTCGCCCTTGACCACCGCGTTCGTCACGGTCGCCAAAAATGCGTCGATCGTTTCTGCTGCGGCGGATTTCGCGATGCCCACTTCGCTTGCCACTGCATCGATAAGGTCCTGCTTATTCATGTTTGTGCTCTCCATTTAAGCTAACTGACAGCCTGTATGCGTGCCAGCCCGGAGGATACCGCACCGAGCATGCCCGGTTGGCGCGGGCTGGCGCTGGTATCACAGCGACAGCGCCTTGCCTCTCCATTGGAGTCGACTGACAGCGGCTAGCCGCTGTCTTCTGAATAATATTGTGCCGCGGCATCGAGCATGCGCTGGCGTTCCGCGTGGACGTAGATCGACGTGGTCTGCAACGAGGCGTGACCGAGGATGCGCTGAACCACGTCGATGGGCATGTCCCGGGCAACGGCCCGAGTGCCAAAAGTGTGTCGAAACGCGTGAGCCGAGGTCGCGAGTAATTTTGCGTGCGCATCGTAGGACAGCGCGCCCTCGCGCAGCAGATCACCGGCGATGCGTCGCACCGCTTCGCGCACGAGGCGCGCGAGCGCGTCCGCCGCGTAGGGCTGATCGGGCGCCTCGCTGTTGCCGTCCGTGCCGCCATCATGCTTGGCGAGCGACGCCTCGGTGCCGTTGATCACGACCGGCGCGATCAGGGGAGCCGCGAGCGCCGGCGCATCGAAGTCTTTTTCCCGATCAGCCCAGTGCGCGCGCAACGCGGCAACTGCCGCTGCGCTCACCGGAACCGTGCGCTGCTTGCGGCGTTTGCCGACGATGGTCAAGGCCCAAACTGTTGTGCCTGTTTGTGCGGGTGCCGCCTCACTCGCTGCCTCACTGGCCGCGGCTTTCGGGGACAACCTGGTCAACCCCTTGGCGGAAGGTTTGGCAGGCCCGCCCGACGTCACGACGGCCACGCTCAGATTTTCGCGACGGGCGTGGGTCGCTTCGTCGCGCCGCACCCCCGAGTCGCCCATCAATAAAATCGCCGCCCGCGCGGTGCGCCACTGGCGCGCTTCTTCCTCGGTCGGTGTCAATCCGCCGAGCTCTGCTCCGTCACACCGAGCGTCGAGTTCCGCCCGCAGCGTTGTCCACAGATCGGCGGACAGCGCCCGCTCGACCTGCACCTCGACCTCGCGCGTGATCGTCGCCGGATCCGTCACCGCGCTCCACGGGTTGCCGGCGAGATACCGAACGGTCGTCAGCCACGCGAACGCCGCACGAATTGCGCGCACCGCGTACGCCTGGCTGTCGGGCGATAGTCCTTCGGGGGTGAACGGCCGCCACCGGCCACTCGCGCGCGGCCGCTTCGGTCCCACAAAACTCGCGAGCGGCGCCTTCAGGAAATCCTTGTACGCCTCGCAGTCTTCTACCGTCATCGACGAGAGGGCCACGCCCCGCACGATCACGAGCCACAGCACCAGTCGCTCGAGCTCGCGCGTGTAGACGCGCAAGGTCGGTGGCCGGTCGCGATAGCGATTCAAATAGGCGTGCACCGCCGCCAGATCGTGTTCCGCCCGAATGAATGCAAAGTCCCGCCCGCGGTGGGTGCCATGTTCACCAGAGAGCGCAGTTGGAATCGCGAGCCGCTCGAACGGGGCCAACTGCGGTGCATCAATCGACCCGCCGATCACCACCACATTACCTAGACCCACGGCCGGCACCAGCGGTTGGGTATCGACATCCGCATCGATGCGCTTGCCAAGATCGCTCTCGTGTCGGCGCAGCCAGGCAACGAGCACCCGCGCGCGATGCGCACCGATGCGTGGCATCGAGCGCCACCAACTGCCGCCGTGCGAATTGCAGAATTCGACCAGGTCACCGAGGGTATCGATCCCCTCCCCGACCAGTCGTTTGGTCACCAGCGGCCGGAACCACAGACCCACCTGGTGATCGAGCGACGGGGCAGCGACCGCCAGGGTCGACGCCTGCTCGACCATACGCAAGGTCACCGCAGTCAGCTTCGCACTGCCGTGCTGTTTGATCGACGCTTTCAGGTGCGACGCGAGCGCGGCGGAGCCGTTGCGCAGCGCGAGCTGCACCAGGTCATCGAGCATGGTGCGCAGATAGCGCGCGAGCGTCTCCGGCGTCGCCGCGTGCCGGGTCGTGTCCGGATCGTAGTAACGGCGGGCGATGACGCCTGCGTCGATGCGTTGCACGAAGGCGCGCAACGCGGTGAAGTCGGTGCGCGTGTAGGTGCGCGGAGTCGGCAGTTCGAGCTGCTGCTCACGATTGGCGATGGCACCCTCCTTTGGTCAGAAAACGGCCTTAAAGCAGATGATTACGAGCAAGTCAGCGCTGTAAATCAAAATACCGCTATTTTAGGCATTAAACGCTTGTCTGATAATAACAATTAGCAGTCCAGATATTTTGTTGCGAGACACGTTCAAGTACAGGGTGGCATTGTGTATCGCGAATTTAATGCGTAGCGCGCTGCGAGAGCAGATACGCTTAGCAGGCCGAGGCTGTCCAGGGACGGGTACTCTCTTGCACCTTAGGCAGGCGACGCCGACCGTGACTATTTCCGAGTGTGACCTGCACTCTGAAGCGCTGCGACGGATCTGTCAGCCCGCAACTTGCGATAACGTAGTTCCTTGCATTTAACCGCGCTCAGTCCACGGTGAGCGTCTATCGCATATTGTTCGAGTCCGCGCCGAGTGTGCTTTGCATTCACATAGTCAGATCGGCGACGAACGGAGAAATCACGAAGTAATTTTTAAACGCCAGTTTTTAGGTTGACGAGTTCGTTCACACGCCGAGCTTCCCATTCGTGGCGCGCCTTTGCGAGTTCCTCTGCGAGCAGCTTCTCATCCGGCAAAACTGTGTGATATTCGGCGGCGAGCACCTTGTTTGGAAGTCCTTCCAGCGCGTACCGCGCGACGGCTGCATTCGTGCGGGCGCACAAGATCAATCCGACAGGCGGATTTTCCCCAGGTAAGGTCCAGTGCTCGCGTGCGTAGTTGCAATACATGTGCATTTGCCCTACGTCAGCGTGGTTTAGTTCTGTCAATTTCAGATCGATGATGACCAGGCATCGAAGGCGTCGGTGAAAAAACAATAGATCGACCCGAAACCAACTCTCACCGATGCGCAAGCGGCGCTGACGTCCAACGAACGCAAAATCGCCGCCCAGCTCAAGCAGGAAATCTTCCAGCCGATGAACGAGCGCATCCTCCAATTGGGATTCGGAGTATTCGTCCTTCAGATCAAGAAACTCCAAAACATAGGGGTCCTTGATCGCTTCCTCTGGCGTGACGAAGTCACTCGGGTGCGCATTGCTCCCTTTTTCCAGCATTGCCCGCTTGTTTTTGGACAGCATGGCGCGGGTGTGAAACTGGGAACTAATTTGCCGGTCGAGCTGACGCACGCTCCATCCGCCTCGAAGCGCTTCGGCCTCATAGAACGTGCGCTCGTCAGTCGAGCGGGTGCGACGCATCAAGTGTACGTAGTGCGTCCACGAGAGGGGGAAAACAGTTGCCAACCGCTCGAGGTCAAAATTCCGAATCACCAATTCGGAATTCGGGGCTGCGCTCGAATCAGCAGATTTCCGAATCAGTGATTCGGAAATCGCCGCAGGCGGATACGTCTGGTAAAACAGTCGCATCAGTTCGAGGTTGTCTACCCCAAAACCGCGGCCGAATCGTTTAGTCAGATCGCCAGATAGTCGCACCAGCAACGCTTGACCGTAGGCTGCCCGGTTTTCCCCGCCTTGTTCGAACTCCACAACCCGCCGGCCGACTTCCCAATAAGTCGCGGTCATCAGCGCGTTCACGCTGCGGGCAGCGGCTCGGCGGCTGCTTTCCAGGATGGCGACGATATCGCCGTGAATGCCCTTGTAGTCCGCGCTGCTTAATACGATGTCAGTCATTGCTTGTCACGGAACGATATAAGAAGGATGTGTTGCAGTCGGTCCAGAAGGAGCCTTGGGCATAAGGTTAGCTGATCCGGCGACGTAACGGGCGCTACGGGTCCGAAGGCGCTGATTGCTTGAACTCATCGGCTTATACCGCGTGCATGATGCTCTAACGCTGAATCGTGCGTCGTCCTCGCGGAATCCACCCCAACAAATTCAGGCTTTGCGCGTCCGCGGCGATTTACCCACCGGGCCACTGCTCTTGCCCGGGGCTCCTGTCGATTTCGCTGTCCGCTTCGCCGTCAACACCTTTTGCTTGGCAGCGGCATCCGTCAGCGACAACGCCCGTTGGTCGCGTTGATCACGCGCCTGCAACCCTTCATCGGCATAACGCGCGTTCTCGGTACGCAGCGCATCCAGCTTGCCCTCGAGCACACCGACTTGTTGATGCAGATTACCGACTTGAGCCTGCAGTTTCTGCACGTCGTCGATGCCGGACATTGCCCTGCTCCGTTTTACGGTTAGCCGTATCAAGCTCCTTCTGCAAGCGCCCGGCCACCTGCCGCTCGCGGCCGATTTCCGATAGCGCCCGGGTTTCGGCGGCTTTGAGCCGCTCCTGCTCCAGCTTGCCGTCGGCACGCAGCTTATCCAGTTCAGAGGTGAAGTCATGGCAGGCGGTTTCGAGCGCTCGCTGCAACCGCTGCTCACTCTGTTCCGCAAGGCCTACCTGGCTATTTTTGTCTATCCCCCGAGAATTGAAAATCCTCCTCTAACCCACGCCAGGTTGGGCTTCCAGAGGCACTCCGCAGACAAAGACGGTCGGGCTGGTGCCATTCGTCACGCTGTGGATTGCCGATCAGCGCGAGCTCGCACATCGGCGGCCGTCGCAGTCGGCAACGCGATGAACTCGCGCTCCGGCATTCCTGCGTAGGTCTGCAGGAACGGCAGGTACAGTTCCATAATCCACTCGTCCCCGTCTTTCCGCCCTGCGTATGGATGCAGGATTTCGCCATCCGGTCGACGCCGGTCGAAACGCAGGACGCCCTTGTGCGGGTAACGGGCTTCAGGATTTTTCCAGCGTTCGTCCATCATGTGCGTGACCACCTCGTGCGGGAAGCCCGGGTGCCCGGAGGTTTCATGTTCGTGGAGGGCTGCCCTGATCGCCTCTTCCTCCGTCAGATGACAGGCAGCGATTTCGTGCTCGTCGAACACCACTTCTTTCGCGATATAGGGCGGCCCGCGATACCAGTTGGGATCGTCGCGATCGAGCTGGATGGCAGTGATGGTACGCGTGCCGACATCGGTGCATCGCCACCAGAAGCCGGCAATGCCCATGAATTCAAGGCCGATATAAAAGTCAGAATGCTTCATGCGGAGCCCCGTGAAGTCGGCTGAGCTTGGGCCGCATCGGCGGGCGCCGGGCGGAGCGGGTCCGGTTCATTGACCGTTTGCGCGTGCCGCCGGTCATCTTCCGCGTGCAAGTAAATGCCGGTGGTCTCGATCGACGCGTGACGCAGGTTCTTCTGGATGAAGCGCAGGTCGGTGCCGGCGTCGGCCTAATGTGAGGCCGCGCTGTGACGCAGCCAGTGGGTTGACGCGTTTCGGCTGCGCCCTTCTCCGTGCATAGAATCAGGCCTACCGGCGGGTTTTCGCCCGGCTTCATCCAGTGCTCCCGTGCGTAATTCAAATGGAGGTGCATCTGTCCGGCATCCGCGTAGCTGAATCGCCCCACTTTCAGGTCAATCACGACGAGGCATCGGAGTCGCCGGTAAAAAAACAGCAGATCGACCCTGAACCAGGTGTCGTCGATCCGTAGCCGGCGCTGCCGACCGAGAAAGGCGAAATCGTCACCCAGCTCAAGCAGGAAGTCAGTCAGATGGCGGATAAGACCGTCTTCCAACTCGGACTCGGAATATTCGTCCTTGAGGTCGAGAAACTCCAGGACGAAAGGATCCTTGATGGCCTGCTCAGGCGTGAGCGTATCTGCGAGTCCTGACTTCTCGGCCTTTTGAAGCATCTCCGCCTTGTTGTGCGAGAGCGCGATGCGCTCGTAGAATTGGCTGCCGATCTGGCGGTCCAATTCGCGCACTGACCATCCGCCGCGCAGCGCTTCTGCTTCGTAGAAGCTGCGGGCGTTGGGGTTCTTGAGTGACAGCAGGCGCACATAAGCCGACCACGGCAACGGAAAAGCCTGTGCCAAAGTAGCCAGACTAAGAAAAGAGCGTGCACGGGGCGGGGAACTCTCCTTCACTGGAGAAATTGCAGACGGTGTCGGGACAATCGCAGGCGGTGGTGATTTTGCAGACAGTCTCTGCAAAATTTGCTCGGCCGGCCAGGTGAGGTAAAACGCCCGCATCTGTGACAAGTTACGCCAGCCGAAACCGCGCCCGAACCGCCGGGACAGGTCCTCGCCCAACCGCTTGATCATCGCTTCGCCATAGCCGGCCCGGCCTTCACCGCCCTGTTCAAATTCGACGATACGCCGGCCGACCTCCCAATAGGCCGCGACCATCAACGCGTTGACACTGCGGGCAGCAGCCAGACGGGCGTCCACCACACCGGCAATCTCGCCATGCAATTCAGCGTAACCCTCCGGCGCGGTGACGGGCCTCGACTTCACGCGTTCACCGCGTCCTTGAATGCCTTGCCAGCAGAAAACTTGACCGTCTTCGCCGCCGCGATCTGGATTTCCGCGCCGGTGGCGGGGTTCCGTCCAGTGCGTGCGGCGCGCGCGCCGGTCGCAAAGGTGCCGAACCCGATCAGCTGGACCACTTCGCCCTGGGTCACCGTCTCTGTCACCGCGTGGAGGATGGCGTCGAGCGTGGCGCCGGTCGCCGCCTTGCTCGCGCCCGTGGTCGAGCTGATTGCATCGATAAGTTCCTGCTTGTTCATGAGTCTCCAGACCTCGTGTTGAAGGGCCGACCACCCTGCGCCAGCCCATACAAGCCACACCCTACCGCACCGGGGCGCTCCGACGCAAACCGGCAGACCTGCCGCGACGCGCAGTTGCGAGTTCAACACGGACACCGACAGGGCCATGTCGTTGCCGGCGCGCTTTGCCCCACCCACGCTCCGGTTGCGCGAAGTCCCGACCTCCCTGCCCGACGGACACCATCCCAGCCGTAAACCCGTCACATCGCGCGCCCGAATCCAAAATCGCCACATCTGATAACTGGAGTAAGCATGAATGCGGAATTTGAGCGCGCGTACCGGCGGCTTTGCGCGCCGTACGCCGCGGAACGGTGGGCGCGGGGCGCGAAGGGAGCAAAAGCAGAAGGCGATCTGCCCTTCCACTTCGTCTTTGGAAAATGAGCGACTGAAATTGTCGGCTTGATAAGCGCTTCCTTTCGATCACCAGGCTGCTTTCTGGGCAGAGAGTTTCCCTCGGTGAGGCTGCATTCCAGTGCCTGCGAGCAGAACTGACCGCGATTTCGGCTTGGACGCGGCCCGATAGCGCACGTGCCAGCGGTGCGGGAGGCTGCGATGCCGGCCACCAAACTGGATGTCACGAACTGAATGGTCTGATAGCCCTAATTCATACCCTTCGTCTAAACCTTCCCTGGCGCGACGCGGTTGAAAAGCCATCCCGCGGGCGCGCGAATTGACGCTGCTTCGCCCATCTCTCTGCACGAACGCGGTAGGGCCGGCGGATCCATCGGAACGGTGGGATCCTCCGTTGCACTTCAGCGTTTCCGCACGCGATCAAACATGCACTAGAAGCGTGGTGCTGTATCCCGCTGCCTCCCCGGTTCATCACACCGATCTCGGTTGACGATCACGCCAGACGCCGCCCTGCCCGGCTATTTGGATGACTGAACCCGGCTTTCAATCAGGTTTCAGGTGTGATAACCGTTATTAGCAGACCTGCATTTGCTGACGCCGCAAAGCGTGCAACGGAAAGCGCCTCTTCAGCCATTCTTAAACCCAGTTCGATGCTGATTTACCGTGTGCAGGCTGCCTCAGTAGTCTTTTTGCCAGTTGTTGACGTCACAGACTCCCGGCCACGTGCGCTGCTCGACGTCAAACGTCGAGCAGCGCACGGCAGCATCGTGAATGCATACATTATTCTCTCAAAATACGGCGAAATTAGTATTTCCGGAGAATAAATCATACTGTGTGAGCCTGAAAATCCCCTTGCTGCGAACCACGCTCCTCGTCGTCGCCTGTCCTAAGCGTGCGCACGTTGCATGATTTATTCTTTGTAACTTCAAATTAAATGGGTGTATGCTATAAAAAATCATGCTTTATCGACGGAATGGCCAGCAAGACACTTCAACGGCTCATGGCAAGCGCGCCGCGCGGGCAACCGCTCACGCCGCAAATGCTTCGCGACTGCGGCGTGAGCGCCCAGCAGACAACCTATCTGGTCAATGCCGGATGGCTGCAACGCCTGTCCAAGGGCGCCTATCTGCTCGCTGGCGACACGCCCACCCGGGATGGAATACTGGCCTATCTGGCCCAGCGGATACCGGGCCTTCACGTCGGCGGCAGAACAGCCCTGGACTGGCAGGGGGTGCGTCACAACCTGAGCTTTCGCGAGCGCGTCGTGCTGTGGGCTGGACGCCCTTACGTCATGCCGGACTGGGTGGGCGAACATATGCCCTATACCCTGCAGACCACCTGCCTGTTCGACCAGAGCATGCCGGAAAACACCGCGCTGTCACCGCTGCCGAACCGCGATCCCTCCCTGCTCGTTTCCGAGCCCGAGCGCGCGCTGCTTGAACTCGCCAGCGATGTAGGCAAACGACGTGCGAAGGGGCAATCGCTCGAGGAGGCCATGAGCCTCGCGTCCTCGCTTCGCAATCTCCGGACAACGGTCCTGGACACCCTCCTCTCGCACTGCACGCGCGTCAAGGTCGTCAAGCTTGTGCGCGACCTTGGTGAGGCAGGCGGATTTCCCTGGGGCCACGACCTCCAGCGGCACGTCGACCGGCTCGGGCCCGGCCGACGCTGGACGAGTAGCCGCAAGGGCGGCCCCCGCCTCTCCCTGAAGGCCTGACCTGCACGGCCCCTTAAGGCTCAACGTCCTCTCAATGAACGATCAATACCTCAGTACGGTTCGCCTCATGCTGGCGATTGCGTCAGATGTTTTTGACACGCCCCACTTCGCGATGAAAGGCGGCACCGCCATCAACATGTTTGTTCAGGATCTGCCCCGCCTGTCCGTCGATATTGACGTGGTCATGTGTTCACATGAGCCGGGCCGCGACGACGCTCTTGCAATCATCCATGACGAACTCGCTCGCGCGCGACAGGCCATCGAGCGACAGGGACACATGGTTACCGTGGCGGCCGCCAGTGGCAGAAACAAAGGCGACGACGTGAAACTGACCGTCTCGTCCGCTGAAGCCCAGGTCAAGGTCGAGGTGAACTATGTTTTTCGCGGCACATTAACGCCGACGGTGACGCGCAGTGTCGTGCCGCGCGCACAGGCTATGTTCCGCGTCGACTTCGAAGTGCCGACGCTTGCCGATGCCGAGCTATACGGCAGCAAACTCGTTGCGGCACTGGACCGGCAGCATCCGAGCGATATTTTTGATGTGCAGCACATGTATGACACTTATGGTCTGCGCCAGGACGTCGTGACGGCTTTTGTCGGCTATCTGGCGGGTCATAACCGCCCCGTCCACGAGGTACTCTTTGCGAAGCCGCGATCACTTGAGGACGAATACGAGGCCGGCTTTGTCGGCATGACCGTTGATCAGGTCGATCTGGCTGCACTGGAGGCTGTCCAATCCCGACTCCACCATGACCTTCCTCGGGCGTTGACCGCGGAGCACCGCGAATTTCTCGCCTCGCTCGTGAGACTCGAGCCAGACTGGTCACTGATGCCATACGACCATCTACGCGACCTACCGGCAATCCGCTGGAAGATGGAGAATCTTGGCAAGCTTAGGACACGCGACGCGACCCGCTTTGCCCATCAGAGTATGTTACTGGCGGAAGGCTTCGCGGCGCTCGATGACAGCTAAACGCCTGCCTATGATAAGTAACCACATGTGTTCGTAAATCTTGCGGCTCATTGTTTCACCCAGCCCATGCGAGCGTATGCGTCAGAGCAGGTGTCGATTTCGTGCTGCGCGATAATCGGAAAGAGGCCAGGTGTCGATGCGTTGCATTGAGCGACCTGGCCTGTTTTCGGATCTTTGAACACGGCCGGTGAGGCACATGCTGCCATTAGGATCGCCGAGACAATCACGAACATTCTTTTCATCGCTATCGGTCTCTATGCTGATCAATACAACGGAGTTCGGCCCACAGCATAGCTCGTAGCAAGATTGCACCCCCTGCAGGAGTGCGATCTTGGAGACTCAAATCCTCTCGTGAGTTATCCATAGCAAGCGAATGGAAGCGAAACCGCGAGGGATAACGCCTAAGGCGAAAGCGCGAGTACTTGCAGTAACCATTCAGATTAATTGCGCACATGTTTCTCCCTACTCGCTAGATCTGCAACCATCCCTAAAAATAAATTCCACGCAAACCTTTGCGCAAGCATGACCAAGGGATGTCCACCCTGCGCGATTACAAGTCGATGCCGTTACCAATGGCAGCGGTCATCGTTTCGTCCGTCATCGGTGCTCTGCATCCACAGCAAGAAAGCCGCTTAATACACACTTTCTGCGATAACAATATTTGGGGTTGAGAGATGAATTCAAAAAGACTGACAGTGAGGGGTAGACTTTCGATCGCATTTGGCTTGCTCGCCGTTGTTGTGCTGATCGTATCGGGAATGTCGCTCAAGTCACTGAACGACGCCAACGACCGCTTCTACGGCTTCGTCAATGGCATCAACGCGCGGGCAGAAATGGCCGAGTCCATCCGCACCGCCGTGGATGAACGCGCCGTGGCAGTCCGCAACCTGGTGCTCGTGAGCAAGCCAGCTGATGTGGAGATCGAGAAAGCCGCAGTTGTCGATGCGGAACAAAGGGTCGAGAGTCGGCTGGAAAAATTTAACGCCATGGTGGCGGGTGCTCACGACATGAGTGATCAAGCGCGTAGCCTCGCCGCGGAAATATCCCGCGTTGAAGCGCTGTATCGCCCGGTCGCTCTGGATATCAATCGCCTTGCGTCGAGCAACCAACGCGAAGCGGCAATCGAGGAGATCACGACGAAATGCAGGCCCTTGCTTACATCGCTGATCAAGGCGTCCAACGACTACGCGGACGTGACGCACCAGCGCGCCACGAACATGGTTCAGGAAGCCGAGGATAAATTTTCCAGCCAACGCAACTTGCTCATCGCAATATGTCTTGCGGCGATCGCGATGGCAGTACTAGCTGGTGTGGTCATTACGCGTAGCTTGATGCGCGCGCTCGGTGCGGAGCCGACCGATCTCGCCTATGTGACACAGCGCGTCGCCGCGGGCGATCTTAGCCCGGTCGCGGGCGCCACGAACGCCCCCGTGGGAAGCGTGCTTGCGTCAATGGGTGAAATGCAGATTAGTCTTGTGAACCTGATCGGCCGCGTACGAACCGCCGCAGACAGCATTGCGACCGGCTCCAGTCAGATCGCCACGGGTAACACCGACCTCTCTTCTCGCACCGAGCAGCAGGCGGCCTCGTTGCAGGAAACGGCATCGAGCATGGAAGAGCTTACCTCTACCGTGAAACAGAACGCCGAGAATGCACAGCAGGCAAGTACGTTGTCTGCGAACGCATCGGAAGTCGCGCTCAAAGGCAGGGGCGTGGTCGGTCGTGTTGTCGACACAATGGGAGATATCAGCGCGAACTCGGCAAAGATCGCGGACATCACGAGCATTATTGAAGGTATCGCTTTCCAGACGAACATTCTAGCGCTTAACGCCGCCGTGGAAGCTGCACGAGCGGGTGAACAGGGACGCGGCTTTGCGGTAGTCGCGAGCGAAGTGCGTAACCTTGCGCAGCGTTCGTCTAGTGCTGCGAAAGAGATCAAAGAGCTGATAAGTACATCGGTCCATAAGGTTCGGCAGGGAGAGACCCTCGCGAACGAAGCAGGCACAACCATGGCAGAAGTGACTCAAGCGGTCGCTCGCGTGACCAACATCATGGGTGAAATCGCTGCTGCATCGACCGAGCAGAGCAAGGGCATCGAACAGGTCAGCCATGCCATCACCCAGATGGACGAAGTGACGCAGCAGAACGCCGCGCTGGTAGAGGAAGCCGCAGCGGCGGCGAACTCGCTCGAAGATCAGGGCCGACAGCTAAACCAGTGTATCGCGTCGTTTCGATTCGAGACGCTAACAAGCAACCGTTGATCCCGAAGACGCGTTGGGATGCTGGAATCGCCCTTGATGAGGACGGTGCCGACATTTCAACGCGTTCTGTGATTTCAGCAGCTTGCACGAACGCCTACGTGTAAGAATTTCACTCATGCAACTGGTTGCTAGTTTCGACGCTGATTTTGTACAGAGCGGTCGAACAAATCCGAGGCGCAAATCCATATCGGGTACGGCATGCTGAAGATGCGATGATATGTTTCGGTATGCGAAGATGAAGGTATCAAGAGGTCGAGCGCGATCGCGAAGCTGAGAAGAGCGCCGACGATGCTACGCAAGGCCTGGGCATGAGATCAGTTTCGGCAGTAGTGCCGCAGATTGATCATCGCATAGGCGAGCGTCTTTAACGCGTAGTGCACGTCACTGATGCGTTCGAAGCGCAGCAGCAGACGGCGGAACTTATCTTCCCAGGCAAAGACGCGTTCGATGGTCCTGAAGCGCTCCTCGAAGATCGCCGGATCAAAGCGCTGCTTGCGGCCCCGCTTCGGTGTTTTACGCCCACGCGGGTTCTCGGGGATGTTCTGGGTCATGCCGCGATTGAAGATCGCCTTGCGGTTGGGCCGGCAATCGTAGACGCCATCCAGACTCAGGGTTGAACCTTGCAGGTCTGCGCCAATGGCGCGGGCCATTTCGGTTAGTCTGGGCAGCGAGTCGCGCAACAGCGGTGATTCGTTGCGGTTGCCTGGGGCCGTTACGAACGGCGCGATGATGTTGCAGTCGCGATCGCAGAAGGCGACGACCTTGCAGCCCTTGAGATGCTTGTGTCCGCTATACCCGAGGTTGTCGCCGCCTTTCTTCGCTGCAGTCGTCGTGCCGTCGCCGTGGATGACTGAAAGGTCCAGGATCTGGTCCTGATGAAGTTTATGTACCGTGCCCGTAAAGATCCGGTCGATGCTGCCATCAGCCTGCCAGCGCCGCATCATCCTGTATATACGCGTGTGGTGGATTTCAGGCAGACCTTTTGCATTCCTTTCGATCGGCAGCATCTTCCATTGGCAGCCCATGTACAGTATTTGCAGGATGTAGTTGAAGATTTTGTGCAACGACAGCGTGGGTGCCGGTCCGCGTCGGCCACGACTCAGGTGTGGCAAGACAAATTCTTCGAACTGCGCTTCGCTCAATTTCGTCGGAATCGCTTGCCAGCATGGGTTACCCGTCATTCGCTGAGTCCAAACATCTGGACTCTAACCGATCTGCCTTCGCCGATCACAAATCCAGTCCCGGCGCGGATCACAGACAAATTCGATGACCTCGAAAAACTAGCAACCAGTTGAACCCCACTGATCAGCCGGCCAAGGTGCTTTGGATCATCGCAAAGCTGCCGAACGACTTGTTGCTCTAAGCTGAACCTAGGGGTATCGGGGAAGTGATTAAGCTAGGTGACAGGCCACTTGGCTTCGTTCATCAACCAGCCTCAGCATTGGCTCTGCGATTTCACAGACCTGCTCCGAAATGGGGCAGCGTGTGTGAAATCGGCAGCCCGGAGGCGGTGAGCTGGGGCTCGGCGGGTCACCCACAAGGAATGACATACGGCGCGAACGTTCAATTTCCGGGTCGGCCGACGGAGCAGCATCCAGCAGAGCACGCGTATAGGGATGGCGCGGCCGCGCAAAGAGCTCGGACGTAGGGCCCGTCTCAACGATCTTGCCCAGATACATCACGCTCACTCGCGTGCAAACCAGACGGACGATTGCCAGATCATGCGCGATCAAGACAATCGAAAGATCTAGCTTTTACTGCAAATCCGCGAAGAGGTTGAGAATGTGCGCCCGAATCGAAACATCAAGGGCGCTCAACGGCTCGTCGCAGATGAGAATGCGAGGATCGAGGGCCAGTGCGCGGGCAATGGCCACGCGCTGGCGCTGACCACCCGACAAAGCGCGAGGCAGCCAGTCCGGGCATGACTCTGGCAAGCTCACAAGTTGAAGCAGTTGCAGCACTCGTTCGCGGCGCTGAGAGGCGGGTCCCAAACCGTAGATTTTCAAGGGCTCTTCAAGAGATTGCAAGATCGTTTGTCGACGGCTTAGCGATGCCAACGGATCCTGGAAGATGAACTGGACGTGCCGGCTGAAAGCAAGACGCTCCTGACGCCAGTCATAGAGCGCAGGAACGTGCAACCGAACGATTGCGCCAGGCGTCCGCCCATTGGTTGCGACACACCGGGGGTTCGCACATGATGGATGGCCAAGTCGATCTGCGATACGTCCGGGACAACCTGGGGCATGAATCGATCTCGAGCACCAGCCAGTATCTGCATGCGGACGACGACGATCGGCATCGTGCAACAGAGGCCGGACTGCGACTCAACTGGTAGCAAGATGACTATCGATCCAAGGACTGCATCAGGTGGTCTGTGATCGGTATCCACCGAGCGGCCGCTATTGCGCACAGCGAATGCCTCAAGTAGACCAAACAGTATTTGCCCTTCGGGGACGACGTGCGAATGTCCGGCTTTGAATCAGGTGTGCAAATTGAAGCCTCGTCGTCTCTGAAGGAGGCTGACTGAAACTCGCTTTGCTCGCTTATGGAGTCTGCAGGGCTCCATCCTTTAGCCGGGTCTGCGTCCATGTCGTCACGGTGTTTTCACACGGATATTTCGCTGCCTCGACTTCGTCGATGTCGACGCCAAGACCCGGCTTGTCGTTGGCATAAACGTGTCCATCCCTGAACTCGGGAAGACCGGGAAAGACATCCAGCAAAGCCGCTCTCGGCCCCTTGAGTTCCTGGATCACGAAGTTCGGCGGCTCGGTGCCTGACCACTCCTGCACGCCGAAATTGCGCGCCACAAGGTCGATGTGGATGTTCGCCGCATGGGCGAGCGGAGACATGTCCCCCGGACCGTGCCACGCCGTCCTTACACCGAATTGCTCGGCAAAGATCTGCAGCTTGCGTCCCGCCGTGATGCCACCGATCTGACTAAGGTGAACCCGGATGTAATCGATCAACCGCTCGGTGATCAGGAACCGCCACTCGGAAGGATTGTTGAAGAGCTCGCCCTGGGCCAAAGGCGTCGTGGTTTTCGAGCGCAACTGACGAATCCATTCGCCTTCTTCCAAAGCGATCGCATCTTCGAGAAAGAACAGGTCGTACTGTTCAAGTTCGCACGCGAACTTGATGGCTTCGACGGGTTTGAGCCGTCCATGCACGTCGTGGCACAAAGCGACATCAAAGCCAACCCGGCTGCGAATACCGTCGAACAGCTTGAGCGTTTCGCGCATGTACTTTCTGCTGTCGAGATAGACACCGTCTGCAGCACCCTGCGGTGCACTCGACGGCGCACGGCCATAGCCGCCTCCACCGTAGCCGCCGCTCTGACAGCGAATGTGCGTGATGCCCTGCTCGCGGTACTTCTGGATGTTCTCGCACAACTCATTCAGATCGCGGCCATCGGCATGCCGATAGATGGGCACGCCTTCGCGACACTTGCCGCCAAAGAGTTGGAAGAGCGGCATATTCGCCATCTTGCCCTTGATGTCCCACAAGGCCATATCGATGCCGGAGATCGCGTTGTTCTCGATCGGACCATTGCGCCAGTAAGCGTTCTGATGCATTAATTGCCAGAGTTCTTCGATCGCTTCGGCATCCCTACCGATCAGGAGCGGCCTGAGATACTCCTCGATCAGACATTTGACCGCGACATGCCGGTAAGCAAAGGTCGCGCAGCCGAGTCCATACAAGCCATCCTGGTTGGTCTCAAGTTTCACGACAATCAGGTTGATGCCTTCCGGCGCGGTCAGGATGACTTTTACATCGGTAATCAGGGTTGCCATTTTTTAATCTGCCAGAATCGAATCAATAAAGCGGAGCCGCATCGCGCGCTTACTTACCTACCGCGTTACGTGCGGCGCAGCGAGAGCGGCTCTTCACGCTTCACGCGTTGCCCGGAATGCGCCGGTACGGTGATCATCAGGATGACCGCGAGGAGCAGACCGGCCGCCATGAAGATATACGAGGCCGCGGGACTGCCGGTCGCGCCGTTCAGGTAGCCGACGATATACGAGCCGGCAAACGCGCCGAGCGCTCCGCACGCGTTGACCAGGCCGATTGCACCGCCCAGCACGTTGCCCGGAATCAGTTCCGGTATCAGGGCGAAGAAAGGACCGTATGGCGCGTACATCGAAGCGCCCGCTACCACCAGCAGTGCGAACGAGATCCAGAAGTGCGATCCGCCGACCAGATACGAAGCTACGAATGCAATGGTCCCCACGAGGAGCAGCGGCCACACGAACAGCTTGCGGTTACGGGTCTTGTCCGAGAGCCACGACGCGAGCAGCATCAGGATGATCGCCGCGAGATAGGGCACGGCGGCAAGCCAGCCGACCGACACGATGTCGATGGTCGATGCAGCTTTAAGAATCGACGGCAGCCACATGATGAAGCCGTACACGCCAATGCTCCACAGCGCATGAATCGCGCAGCATTTCCAGACGATCGACGAACGGAACGCCGCCTTGTAGTCGCGCACCGGCGCGATGTCCGCTTGCTCAGCCTTCAGGCGGGCGCTGAATTCGAGCTTTTCGGCGTCGCTCATCCAGGTCACTTCAGCCGGGCGATCCTGCACGGTGAACCACCAGACCCCCGCCCAGATGAGCGCCGGGATGCCTTCGAAGACGAACATCTCGCGCCAGCCGAAGCTGTGGACCAGATACCCGGACACGACCGACATCCACAGCACCGTCACCGGATTGCCGAGAATCAGGAACGTATTGGCGCGTGAGCGTTCAGTGCGTGTGAACCACCGGCTGATGTACATCAGCATCGACGGCATCACGGCGGCTTCCACGACCCCCAGCACGAAGCGCAGCACCATGAGCATCGGAATATTGCTGACCATGCCGGTCGCCGCAGCGCACAGGCCCCACAGGACGAGGCTGAAGAAAATCAGCTTCTTGACGCTATTGCGCTGAGCGTAGATCGCGCCGGGCACTTGGAACAAGCAGTAGCCGAGAAAGAACAACGAACCGATCAGCGACGAGGTGCCTTGCGAGATGCCGAGATCTCTGTTGATCCCAGCCGCCGCGGCGAAGCCGTAGTTCGCGCGGTCCAGATACGCGAGACTGTAAGTGATGAAGATGATGGGCATCAGATACCACCATCTTTGGGGTGCAACGGGTTTAACGCTTTCCATGATGTCTCCGGATCGGTACGGCGTACACACAGTTCGGTTAGTGCGGGTCATTCTTTTTGTTCTCGTGCTCCCGCGCGGACTTGCATTTAAAGCACGGCCAGCCAGCCTCCATCGACGTAGATGATCTGGCCGTTCACATAACTCGATGCGGCGGACGATAGGTATACGGCCGTGCCGACGAGTTCCTCCGGCCTGCCCCAGCGTTGCGAAGGATTGCTGCTTTTCACCCAGGCATCGAACGCCGCGTTCTCAACGAGCGGCTTGTTCATGTCGGTCAGGATGTAGCCCGGACCGATCGCGTTCGCCTGGATATCTGACGCGCCCCACTCGGCGCTCATCGCTCGGGTCAGCATCTTGATGCCGCCCTTGGCCGCCGTATAGGCACCCACCGTCGCACGCCCGGCTTCGCTCGTGAGCGAGCCGATATTGATTATCTTGCCGCCCGTGCCGCGCGCGATCATGCGTCGCGCCGCCTGCTTGGAGACGATGAACGCGCTCGTCAGATTGGTGTCGATCACGCGCTGCCAGTCGCTCAGCTCTAGTTCGACAAGCGGCTTGCGAAACTGGATGCCAGCGTTGTTGATGACAATGTCGACCTGCACTCCGTCCTTGTCCCATTGCGCGAACGCATCGGCGACGGCCTGTTCGTCGGTCACGTCGAAGGCATGGCCTTGGGCGTTGAGCCCCTTGCTTTTTAGCCGGGCGGCCGCTTCGGCGACCGTGTCAGCACGCGTGCCGTTCAGGATCACCCTGGCGCCTGCCGTGGCGAGTCCCTCGGCGAGTGCGAAGCCAATGCCTCGCGCGGAGCCTGTTACGAGCGCCGTGCGGCCGCTCAAGTCGAATAGCTGTGTCATGCGCTGTTCCTTCTTCGGGTGTGCAAGTACGAGACGCGAGTGCGCCCTTCGCGACCGGCACGCCGGTCGCGATAACGTTGATGTCAGATCCGCTGGTTAAAGCGTCAGATGGGCGTGTCGTTGGCGACGTGATTCAGCGTGGCGCGGTCTTCGAAGTCCTTCTCCGCGCGCTTGATGAGCGTGAGAACCGCCTCTTCCGCTCCCACCGGGTCGCCTGTCTCGATTGCGACGCAAAGCGCTTCGTGCATCGGCAGCGAGCGGGCCGGACCACCGGCTATTTCGGAGCTGAGTTCGAAGCTCGTGCGCAGGATCGCTGACAGCGCGTTCTGCATCTGCTGGATGAACTGGTTGTGGCAGGCGGTGAGGATCGCACCGTGGAACGCAAGGTCGGCGGGAACGTATTCGCCGTGGCCGGCGACGGCGCGCTCCATCGCCTTGAAGGTACGCCGCACCGCGACGCGATCCTCCGCGCTCGCGCGTTTGGCAGCGAGCTTGGCCGCATTCGGCTCGATGATCAGCCGCAGCTCCATCAAATCCTGGATCAGGCCCTCGTCGATCGCGCCCGCCCGCGCGCGCCAGGTGATCACGTCCGGATCGAACAACTGCCATTGCGAGCGGGGCAGCACGATCGTGCCGTAACGCCGGCGCACTTCGAGCATGCCCTTGGCTGAAAGCGATTTCATCGTCTCGCGGATGGTGATGCGGCTTACCTGCATCTGCTCGGCGAGCACCGGCTCGGCCGGAAGAATATCCCCGGGCGCAAACTTGCCCGAGCAAATCTGCTCGCCCATCTGATTCAGGACCTGCCGGTGTAGTGTCGCCATGTTTCGCTCTCTAGATCATACGTATGATGTAGAGAAGATAGGCGGATAGATGCCGTCCCGCAATTCGGGTTGACCCGAGGTCTTTAATTTGCCGCAGACCAAACCTCCGCATTGGGCCGGTAGTTGCTTGCGGCCGAATATTGGCCAGAACAAAAGAAACACCGGTAGCGCTGCGACGACGGCTTTTACGTCGCTCTGGTCAGTTCCGAATTGCGCACGTTCATGTAACCGGCGCCGAGGACCGGTGGACCGCGGTTGTAACCCATGCCGACTGACCACGTCTGGCTGCGGGTGGCATCGCCGGCCACGCCACCGAGCCTGTACATGCCGCTCAATGAAAAGCCACCGTACCGCGTTCGTGTTGCAGAAAGGCGCGTCGATCGTGCGGCGGCTGGCATCGATGCGCAAGGGGGCGGGACGGCCTCCTCAAGGTGCGCCTCGGGCTTGACTCCGCCAGAGTCAACGACGTCATGCGATCCATCTGCTGACAGCGGCCTTTTCTCCATCTTTGATGACATGGGCAGCCGCCGTCACCATCCGGCGAGTCGAATCGTTGCTGAGACCATCTGTGCCATTGATTGCCGAACCGAATAATTCAGCTCCCGCAAGCGCAGATTGTTCGCGTCGAAGTAAGCGTCGATGGCCAGACTCTATAAACAATCTCAGCCTCGAGGGCGGGCTCCCTGGTGGCATCGCACTCGATGACGCACTCCAGTACCAACTGTGCGCCTTCACCCACCGCATCGACTGACTTCAGGGTTGCATCCAGTCGAATACTCGAGTTCACCGGCACCGGCGCCAGGAACCGTAGCCGATTGATCCCGCACTGCAAACCCAGCCCGATATCTTCGAGCAGATAGATATCGGACAGCAGCGGAATCAGCAGGCTCATGACAAGATAACTTTGGGCGATGGCTCCGCCGAACGGCCCCTGCGCAGCCTTTTCTTCGTCAACGGATATCCAGTCCCAGTCATCGGTTGCGGACGCGAACCCGTTGATCATGTCCTTACTGATTTCAACCCAACTGCTCTTGCCCAGGTTAAAGCCTGCATAGGCCTTGATTCCCTCAATACCCCTCAGCAGTATCGGCACGTTGTTCTCCCGTTATTGGTGTGCGCCCCGTTGCGAGTCCGAGGGACTATCAAGACCCGCCTTTTAACGCACCGGCGAGCCGAACGGGAGACCGGCGCGCACAGAGCGATTGCGTTGCGACCTTTCCCGCCGTCCCCGTCAGACATCATCAGGATTGCAAATGAACTGATTGCACAAAAGACGCATCCGTTATCGCATTGGTATCTGATTTGCAAATGCATGTGGACCACCTTGATCGAAGTCTGATCGGATTTGCGCATCGCCTTAGCCTTCGAACGACTCCCCGTTACTATCTCCAAGTACGGGTGCCGGCCGGCGCGGTTTCAGCAAATGCCCGTTGAAGCGGGCCGGATAACGGACAGCTCTGACCGTGCCGGTCGACGTTTGCAACTGCGAGTACAGCTCGTTGTGGATGACCTGTGGGTCGTTCAGATGCACGCCCGGTTCATTCACCGGTCCGGCGGGAACGTCCAGTTCGCGAAAGCGCTCGAGCCACTCCGCGGTAGTCTTCTCCTTGAGCGGCCCCGCGACTCGCTGGAAGAACGCGTGCGTCATTTCCTTGCGGTCAGTGATCTTCTTGATTTCATCTTTCCATTCCGGATGCCCGACAGCATCCAGCGTTCTGCTGAGCTGCTTGCCGGACACTGGGGAGAGCACCAGGTAACCATCACTTGTCGCAAGCACTGGCTGAGGTGCGAGCGTCACCGGGGCATCGTCATCGATAAAAGTCCGGTTATGGAACATGTCCGGGAAGTTGTAATACGACATGATGTCCAGCATCGATGTCTCGAGATGAACGGCCTTCTGTGATTTGTCGCGCGCAATAATCCCTGAAAGCGCCATTTGCGCAGCAAACACAGCGGCTACCTTGTCGGCGAGAAACGTGTTCGTCGCCCGCGGCGTACCTCCCGCGGCTTCGTAACTCAGCAAGCCGGTACGCCCCTGGATCAGCGCGTCAAATGCGGGCTCTTTCGCGAGTTCGCCGTCCGGGCCGTAGCCGGTAATGGACAGTTGTACGAGCCGCGGATTCAGTTGACTCAACTGGTCGAAGCCCAGGCCGAGCGATGCCGAAACATGAGGACGCCAGTTCTCGATATAGATATCCGCGTCGCTCAAGAGCTCCTTGAATCGCGATAGATCTTCTGGCGACTTGAGGTCCAGCACAACGCTTCTCTTGCCCCGGTTCGAATTGGTCCAGACCGTACCGACACCCTCCCAGCTATGGCCAAAATTCCGGTAAGGATCGCCGGACGGAGGCTCGACCTTGATGACGTCGGCGCCCAGGTCGGACAACATCTGCGCGCAGAACGGCCCGGAAATGTAGCTGCATGCTTCCACGACCTTGCAGCCTTCAAGGGGACGCCGGAAGTCGTCGTTCAATCCGGTTGCTAACGAAGCTGAGCTGGGTGTCATCGGTACCGCTCCTCAGATCTGTTGAATGGGGATGCCTGCACGCTCCGCCTTGTTCGGGAGCACGCCGTCGATATTTCACTTCAATGCGCGTGCCCTGCACTCGCGCGTGCCGCGGTTCGCGCCCGAAGCCGCGCCAGGGCCAGGACCGTGTCCAACATTGGCGTGCGCACGTCTGTCAGCTCGCGCACCGCCTGCAATGAGCTCTCCAGCGCTTCAAGTTCAAAAGGACGGCCGGCTTCGAGATCCTGCAGCATGGACATCTTGTGATGCGCCGCGCTTAAGGTCATTGCAATGCGCTTGTCCGCGTCCGGTCCGACGCGGATGCCGATTTGCGACGCTATCGCATCCACTTCCAGCATCATGGCCTTGACGACAGGAACGACATCGCCCGCGTCGCGCATCTCGCCCAGCGAGCCTTGGGTGAGCACCGCCGCCGGGTTCCAGCACAAGCTGTTGACGAATTTGACCCAGATCGCCGCGCGTATGTCGTCGCTGACCCTTGAGGGAATACCACTTGCCGTCAGGAGTTCGCTGAGGTCGCTTGCTCTCTTCGAATGAGTACCGTCCAGCTCGCCAATCGGGCAACCTGCCTTTGCGCCGTCCTGGGCAATCACGCCCGGCTCGATTGAATGAGCACCTATCCAGTACACGCAGCCGAGCACCTGGGAGGCGGGAAGCGCGCGCCACTGACGACCGTCAGGGTCAATGCGGGGCATTTGCCGGCCCTTGAGCGCGCCCTGCGAGCCATGGAAAAAATAGTAGGGAATGCCTGTGGTAGGCGGCAGCACGACGGTGTGGCTATCCATCAGGGTCGCTATCTGGCCTAGCGCTTCATCGACTTGATGGGCTTTGAGCGTGACCAGGATATAGTCCTGCACACCCAGTTCACCAGGGTCCGAGCACGCGTTGACGCTGACGGCAAAGTCTTCCGACGGAGTGACGATCCTGATGCCTCGTGCGCGAATGGCGTCCAGCGTCTTGCCGCGCGCGATCACGCTTACTTCGCATTGCTTGGACCGGGCGAGATGACCCGCGATGTACCCCCCAATCGCGCCGCCCCCAAAAATACACACCTTCAGCATATCGCGCTCTCTTGCAAACCTCTTGCAAACCATTTGAGAAATGCCTCGCGCTGATTCCGTCTTTCAATTCAAAACTACGGATTCCTACAAGACACCATGATGTGCAGAAGATAAGCCGCCGCGGGACGATGGAGCAAATATTAAAAAACGATGGTTCAAGCAGATCCGCCTATAGCTGTTTCAGGCTGACGCGCCGTCACCGCCTTTTCGCCCCGCCCTTCGATAAGACGCCGGAGCGTATCCGACGATGCGGCTGAATGCCGTACTGAAGGCACTATCGGAAAGATAGCCAACCGACAGCGCAATATCATTGATGGAGCGCTCGCTGTGCAGCAGCGCGTCCTTGGCGAGCGCGATTCGCCAGTTCGAAAGGTAGGTTGCGGGCGCGACGCCCACGCGTTCAGCGAACCTGCGTGCGAAGACGGCACGTGACATTCCAACCTGTTTCGCAAGCGTCGCCACCGTCCAGTGACAAGCGACATCGGCATGCATCTTCTGTAGCGCCAATGCAATATGCGGATCGGCCATGCCGCTAAACCATCCCGTGCGTTGTCCCTGCAACTGCTGTACGGGCCTGCGCAGCACTTCGACCAGCATGACCTCTACCAGCCGGCTCATCACCAGCTCCCGGCCCGGCAATTCGCACATCGCCTCCTCGCCGATGAGTTCCAGCACGCGCGTCAGGCGGCCCGCCTCTTCGTCAGACGAACGGATGTAGATAAGATCGGGCAACAACCCCGAAAGCAGCGCGGCATGTTCGGGTTCGATCTGGAAATAGCCGCCGATGAGCCGCATTGCCTCGCCGCCCGCCCCGTCGTTCCAGCGGACGTAGTCCCCTTCGCTTGCCTTGTCCGCGAGCGCGGCCAGGCGTGGCCCAACGTCCGGGTCACTCGCCAGGCTGTAGCGAGGCTTCGCGGCCAGCAACAGGTAGTCGCCCTGCCGCATCAGGAGCGCGGGCCCTGTGTCGGGCAGGAACCAGCAGTGCCCGGCCACTACGAGGCAGAAACGAGGCTCGTCCCGCGGCGGAATAGTCATTCCCCAGCGACCTTGAGCCTCGACGGTTTTCCAGAGCACCGCCTGTGGGCGCATCAACCTGACGATGTCGTTCAGAACATCCAATTGAGACGATCCGTAATGTTTCCGAGATGATCAATTATTGATCATCTCTGCGCATTTCGATAGCTTACTCAGTAGTCAATCGAACGTCCGCAAGCCTCGACTCGTTTGCCATCCGGACGGAAAAGGCATAAGTCGGACGCTGCACACGGCCCGCAAGAGGCCTTTGAAGCATGGTGGAGACAGATGAGACAACTAAAAAACACGCTCGCTGGCGTGATGACCTCGATGCGAAAAAGCATCCACAGCAAATCGGGCGTATCGACCCGGCCAACCCTCGGCTCGCCACAAACCGCAACCTCCAGACTGGGTTGGTTTGTCCGATACGTCGGTCTTGCGCTTTACATGGTCGATCCGGTTCACGGCGCCTACGATCCAGAGCTTGTTTCCGAGTATGCGAACGGCCCTGCCCCGAAGTGCGAACTTCCTCGGCAACGCTTGCCTGGATTCCGCTTGAGTCTTTTCATCAAAGCCAAAGCCCGGAAAGCCGACGAAGGAATGTGGAAATGAATATCCGCCAGCTTCAATATTTCCTGGCAGTGGCTGCTGAATTGAATTTCACTCGCGCTTCCGAGCGGGTAAACATCGCGCAGCCTGCCTTGAGTGCCCAGATTATTTCCCTGGAAGAGGAACTGGGCACAGCGCTTTTCACCCGCGAGAAACGCAAGGTTTTGCTTACGCCTGCCGGTGAGATCCTGGTGGAACACGCACAACGTGTGTTGAACACCGCCTCGGCAGCGATGGCGGCAGTTCGTGCCTCCGGACGCGGCGCGCAAGCACACCTGATGGTCGGGTCCATTTACACCGCGATCTATTGTTTCCTACCCAATACGTTGCGCCTGTTCAAAGAGCTGGCCCCGCATTCAGATGTCAGCTTGCAGGAAATGACCATCTCGCAGCAGATCAACGCGCTGAAGGAAGGTGCGATCGAAGTCGGGTTGGTACGCGGACATATCTACGACCACAGCATCGTTACCGAATTGCTCTATCGCGAGTTGCTGGTGGTGGCCGTCCCCGCCGGAAGCGAGTATGACGTGCCTGATGCGGTGGAACTCAAGGAACTCGCGACCTGGCCACTCATCGCCGTAGCACGCGGCACCGCCACGGAGCGAGGTTATGGCGACAGGATCCTGGACATGTTCGAAGATGAAAACTGCAAGCCCACCATTGCCAAGGAAGCACATGACATGCATACGTCCGCGTGTCTGGTCGCCGCGGGGATGGGCGTTGCCGTGGTGCCGGCAATCATGCAGCTTATGCAGCCGCTCGGTGTCGCCTATCGGCCGCTAAATGCGCAGACGCCAGGCGTCTCGCTATCTCTCGCATGGCACAAGGACCGCGTTCCCGCCTTGCTCGGTCCCTGGCGTGAAGCCGCCCGCGCCAATGCCGCCAAGTTGATTGAAAAACATCCGCAGCTCTTTCTGGACACTTCGCGGCAACAGGTAGTGGAGCAGGAAACATGAGCATGCGATCGCTCGGCATTGCCCATGGCCTTAAACCGCTGCGGCTCCGTCACGGCCACGGCACTGACGCAAGACTCACTGACCGCTGCTCTCCGGGACCGGGGCATCGTCCGCAAGCTGTTCGACCTTGATGGCGTGGGACGGGCATTTACGCGACGCGCCCAGCACCTTCTCGTAGAGATCCTGATCCGGATAAACCTGCAGCAGCTTGACCACACCGTCTTCATCGCGTTGATCGAATACGTCACTCGACGACAACACACACAATCCGGCGCCCACGCAGACGTCCTCATCAACCGTGATGCGCAATTTGAAATTGTATTTCGACATGCCGTAGTCTCCTGATTCGTGTTCTTGCCCATGCAGCATTCATCACCAGGTGACGGGCAATGTCTCCAATCCCTGGACAAAATGGTCCCCTTTGCCGCGGATCTGGTCTTGAGGCATGGCAAATCTCAAGGTAGGAATACGCTCGAAAAGCGAAGCGAAAACAACCTGTAGTTCGACGCGAGCCAACGGCTGGCCCAGACACTGGTGAATCCCGTAACTGAACGCGACGTGATGGTCGGCCTTTCGAGTGATATCGAATTTCTCCGGATTCTCGAACGCGGTGGCATCGTGGTTAGCACCGGAAATCAACGCGATGATCCCTTCGCCTTTGCGAATCACCTGGCCTGCAACCTCAACGTCCTCAAGCGCGACGCGAAATGCGTTGTAGTGCACGATGGTATGAAGGCGCAGCATCTCTTCGACGGCGTTGCGCAATAGCGAAGGATCATCGCGCAGAAGGTGCAGCTGGTCCGGATTGCTCAGGAAGCTGTACACGCCAAGCGCCATCTGGTTCGCGGTTGTTTCGTGCCCCGCCATCAACAGCAACTCGGCCATGACGACCAGTTCCCGGTGGCTCAGATGCCCCGGCCGGACCTGCTCGATGATCAAGCGGCTCAGCAGATCCTCCCTGTTTTCAGGATCCTTTGTGCGCTCGGTGATGAGATTGTCCAAATAGCTCAAGATACGCGCGGACGCGGCTTTAGGAACCGAGGGGTCGACATCCAGCAGGACCTTCAACCGGCTTTGCTCCTGGAAAAAACCATGATCCCCGGCAGGAACATCGAGTATCCAGGCGATGACTTCCGAGGTGAACGGCAGGAAGAGATCCTCAACCAGATTGGAGGGAGGCCCTTTACGGAGCACTTCGTCCAGCAACCGGTCAAAAATCGCTCCAATCTTCGGGCGCATCGCGCTCACCCGCTTGATCATGAACTCCTTGGTCAACATGCGGCGGAAGTGGCCGTGCTGCGGAGGGTCCATGCGAATAAACGCGGGCTCCAGATCGAGCACTGCGTTGCGCGCCGCCGAGAGACTGGGGAAACCGGCTTCGCTCGGGTTACCGCTGAAGCGGTTGTCGCCCAGCACCGCGCGAACATCATCGTAGCGAGTGCACAGCCAGGCGCTGGTTCCATCCCACATCTGCACCTGGACCAGCCCCGGTTGCTGCTGGAAATCCCTGTATTCTCGCGGCGGAAGAAAAGGGCACTGCCTCGGCATCGGAAACGAGGGCTTGTTCATAGGGCATCCCGACATTTTTCCTCCGTTCTCGTTGAACGCTTGCCGCTTCGAACCAGGACGGTGCGCAAGAAAGGCACGCCCGCGATCGAAGGGCTCAAATAGACATTTACCGGCGGGCGTCTCAGAGGCCGCCGTTGACATCCAGCGTTGCCCCGGTGATGTAGCTGGCGTCGTCGCTAACGAGGAATCCCACTGCCGCAGCAATTTCTTCAGGTTCGGCTGCACGCTGCAGTCCCGATCCGGCAATCAGCTTGTCACGAATTTCCTTCGGTACCTTTTCGCCCATGGCTGTGTTGATCGTGCCCGGCGAGACTGCGGCGACACGAATACCATGGGGCCCCAAGGGTTTGGCCAGGCTCTTGGTGAGATTGACGATCGCGGCTTTCGATCCGCCGTAATCGGGGATGCCACTGCCAACCGTCGCGACAATCGACGCGAGGTTGACGATCACGCCACCACCGCCCTTCTTGACCAGGCGCTTGGCGACTTCCTGGCTAAGGAAAAATGGCGCGCGAGTATTCACGCCATACGTGAAGTCATAGTCCGACGGTGCGATGTCGAAGAAGGTCTTGCCGTGCCATACGCCGGCATTGTTGACCAGCACACGAATCGTTCCGTATTCGGCGTCGATCGCTTCAACTGACGCCCTGATCTGTTCGTAGTCCGTTACATCACACTTGCGATACGCGTAGTCGCCTTTGCCGGAATCCGCAATATCGAACCCAATGACCGTATAGCCACGCTCGGTCAGATTCTTGCAAATCGCTTGCCCGGTCAGGCCATTGGATCCAGTGACAACCGCTACCTTGCTGGTCATGCATCACCTCTTCTCACAATATGGTTTTGGAACACATCTTCATGTCTCTCCTCTTGCAGGAGGACCCAGCCTCAAGATTCCGTCCAATGCCCACGCAGGTCCAATATTATTTAACGAGAACCTGAGACCTAATTCCTATCGTCATCGTGGAAACACTTCCTCGCCCGCGCTCAAGCAGCAGTCAAGCAGCAGGAATCGTCACGACCAAGCCGTTCAAATCAGGGGTGACTTCGATCTGGCAACTCAGGCGGCGGTTAGTACGCCAAGCGCTGGAGGCCTCCAGCATGTCCTTCTCGATATCGCAGGCCTCGCCAACGACACCTATCCAGGCCTCATCGACATAGACCTCGCAGGTGGCACAACTACACGCGCCGCCGCACTCAGCCGCGATGCCTTCAATCATATTGTCCACCGCTCCCTGCATGACGGAGCTTCCGACGGGAACCTCCACCTCGAAAGTTTTACCGTTGGAATGGAGATAGTTGATTACGGGCATTGCAGATTCCTCTCATTGCATAGTCAGGTAGACACATCGCTCCGGGCGCCGTCGAGCAACGCCTTCAGTGCGATGCTCTCGTTGGCCAACTGCTCGGGCGTAACCTCGATGCCCTCCGAGATCAGCTTTTTGCTGACCATGAACTCCTGAGGACGATTCACACAATCTGCGGCAAGCAGCTTTCCCATTTTCAGGTAGAAGGCACTAAAGCTTCGCCCTACTGAACGGTCACCTCTCACCACCACCTGATCGTAGCCCTGGTTCAATCCGGCAATTTGTAGCTTGATATCGTATTGATCTGACCAGAACCACGGTAACGCGGCGTAAGGTTTCTCCTTGCCGCATAACGTGGCGGCGGCGCTTTTTGCCTGCTCCGTTGCGTTGGGTACCGACTCGAGCCGGATATAGCCATAGAACGGAGACGGATGCATCGTGCAGTCACCGGCCGCGACAATATCCGGGTCTGACGTACGAGCAAACGCGTCCACCAGGATTCCGTTGTCGGTGGCTAGCTCCGCTGTAGTCGCCAGTTCAACATTGGGCGTAACGCCGACGCCAATAATCACCAGGTCCACGGGAAAGTGGGTACCGTCAACGCAGACGACCCTCTCAACGCGGGAGTCTCCTTCGAACCCGCTAACCGCCATGCTGGTACGAATGTCGACGCCCTCTTCGCCATGCACGCGTTGAAAAAACTCGGAAACCTGTTGTGCCGTGACTCGTGCCAACACTCGGGGCGCCATTTCCAGCACCGTGACATGCATGCCGAGTTTGTTCAGTACTGCGGTCGTCTCTAGACCGATATAACCACCACCCACAATAACGGCGCGGCCATCGGGCCGTACGTCCGCCTTGATGCGATTGATGTCCTCAATATTGCGAAGATAGTGGACACCGGCCAGAGTCGATCCTGGCAGGGTGACGGTCTGCACCCGCGTACCGGTACAGATCGCCAGTTTTCCATAGGCGAGCTCTTCGCCGCCACGTAAGGTGATGGTTTTCCTGCTCCGATTGATCGACTCGACGAGCTCGCCCAGGCGGAATTCAATGCCGAACCGCGTATACGCATCCGCTGAGCGAATCAGCAGATCGTGCGCGGTCTTTTCTCCTGACAGGTACGCCTTTGAAAGTGGCGGCCGGTGATACGGAAGACAGGACTCTTGACCGATAACCAGGATCGGACCCGGCCATCCCTCCTGGCGCAAACTGGGAGCCAACTGAGCGGCTGCATGACTCGCGCCGATGATGATGCACGTCTCGTGCATGGGATGATCCTCCTTCCGTCTGACCCGCTCTGCCGGTTCAACGAATGCGTGGGCTGACTATTTACCGGTCCTGCCCAGCTATTGACGGCCAACTCGCGCCTTTCGCCGTCAGCACTTCGCCGTTGTGCTCACCCAGCATCGGCGGCGAACGCAAGATATGCGTAGGCGTTGCGGAAAACTGGAGCGGGTTGTTGATGACTTTGAATGCACCGCCCTTGGGGTGATGCAGGGTCTTGAGCAGCGTGTCCACGACGTGCTGGTCGCTGAACACTTCCGGCCAGGTCCTGACCGCTCCGTAGATCGCGCCAGCAGCCGACAACGCCTGCTCCCACTGAGCCAGATCACGGCTGGCGAAGATCTCCGACAGGCGAGCGTCCACGGCGTCGCGGTTCGCGAGGCGGTCCTCCTTGGTTGCAAAACGCGGGTCGGTCTTGAGCTCACCCGCGCCAATGGCGTCGCACAGGATGTGCCAGAACTTGTCGTTGATCGTGATGATCATGATGTCCCGGCCGTCTGCGCTCGCGTAGGTATTGTTGGGCACAATATCCCAATGCTGGTTGCCCATGCGCACGGGCGTTTTTCCTGTCAGATCGAAGTACACATCGCGCGGCACCTGACTGAAGATGCTCGCATCGAGCATCGACAGGTCAACACGCTGCCCTTCACCCGTGCGTTCTCGCGCTTGCAACGCGACCAGAATCCCGATGGTCGCAATGAGCGCGGTCACCAGGTCGGAGAATGGAAATCCGGTCTTGAGCGGCCCGGACTCCTGCGTACCGGTCACCTGCATCACACCCGAGACGGCCTGGATGATCATGTCCAGCGCTGGCCGGTTCTTATCCGGTCCCGTGCGCCCAAATCCGGAGATCGAACAATAGACGAGGCGTGGATTGATCTTGCGCAGATCGTCATAACCCAGGCCCGCTTTATCGGTCAGACCCGGACGAAAGTTTTCGACCAGCACGTCGGCTTGCGCGGCCAGCTCGAGCGCAGCAGCTCGCCCCTCTTCGCTCTTGAGATCCAGCACGATGCCGCGTTTGTTCCGGTTGACACCAAGAAAAAACGCACCGTCGCCACCTAGTGTGGTTTCGCCCGAGCGACGAAATGGATCGCCCTCCGGTTGCTCGACCTTGATCACGTCGGCGCCCGAATCACCGAGCAGCATTGTCGCGAACGGCCCCGTCATCATCTGCGTGAAGTCGAGAATCTTCAGTCCCTGCAGCGCCGTGCTCATTCTTCTTCCTTCTTCACGTAGAACGCTTCGCGATCATGGTTTGACGCGCGCACGCCCTTGTCGCGGCGCTGCTTCATGAAGTTGTATTCGTCAGCCTCGTAGCGCACGTTGGTGGCAAGCGTGTGCAGCATGTGTCCATACGAGAACTGGCTCGTGATGCCCAGTGACTCCATCGCGAGATTGGTGGCCGCCTTGCCCATGACAATGCCGTCGCGCGGCAGACGCACGATGCGCTCGGCCCACTCCTCGCCGGCGTCGGAGAGGGAAGCACGCGGGACCACCTTGTTGACAAGGCCGTTGGCGAGGCATGTCTGTGCATCCCAGACATCAGCCATCAACAGCAGCTCGCGGGCCTTGCGCGGCCCCATCGCCATCATTTCCCAGGCGGCAAAATAGGCCGCGCCGGATAGCCCGAGTTTTTGCTCGGGATGACCCATCTTCGCCGTATCGGCTGCGATCACGAGATCCGAGGCTTCGGCAAGATATAACCCACCGCCGAGACAATAGCCCTTGACCAGCGAGAGCGTTGGTTTGAGAAATTTGAATACGCGCTCAAAGCGCTCGAGATAACGTTTGTCGTGAAGAAGGCGCGCACGCTGGCTGGGTTTGCGCGGACGGCCCTTGTCGTCATAGGTGGTCTCGCCGTACTCGTTACCCACTTCGGCCAGGTCATGCCCGGTGGTGAAGTCTTCACCCGCGCCCTGCAGGACAACCACGCGAACGTCATCATCGGCCTCGGCGAGATCGTAGCCTTCCATCAACTGATCCAACATTGCATTGGTCATTGCGTTCTTTTTCTCGGGGCGATTGATAGTGATGTACGCCCGCCCATCTTTCGCCAGGTAATCGATGCTGCCCGTCATGTCCTGTCTCCTTCGCGCTCTTCTCACGTCGAGCGCCTGCCTGATAGTGAAATGTTCAAGCCGCGAATTCCTGCTGCGGCTTGATCGCAGCCGCAACGGTTAAACGTTGAGATTGATCGCCACGGCCTTGACCTCGGTGTACATCTCTATCGCGTCGTAGCCGCGTTCGCGGCCCCAGCCCGATTGCTTGTAGCCGCCGTAGGGCAACGCTGCGTCGGGCGACGATAGCGCGTTGACATTCACGATGCCCGCCTGAAGCCGCCGGGCCATCTTGTGCGCGAAGCCCACGTTGCTCGTCCAGACGCTTGCGGCCAGACCATAGGTCGTCTCGTTGGCGGTGGCACTGATGCGGTCGAGGTCGTTGTCGTTGAATGACATTGCACACAGCACCGGTCCAAAAATCTCTTCGTCGTGAACCGCCATGCCCGGCTTCACATTCGTCAGTACCGTTGGTTGAACGAAAAATCCGCGCTCGCCTACTGTGCCCCCACCGGCGAAAAGCGTCGCGCCTTCCTCCTGGCCACGGCGGATATAACCCGTCACGCGCTCGAGTTGACGGCGGGAAATTACCGGCCCCATTTCAGTGCCGCTCTCCATGCCGTGACCAAGCTTGATGCCCTTAGCCCGTCCCGCAATGGCGTCGAGCACCTGGTCGTACACCCGTTCATGCACATAGAGTCTGGAGCCCGCCGCGCATATCTGGCCGGCGTGGAAAAAGATCGACGAGCACACGCCTGCGGCCGCGGCTTCGAGGTTCGCATCCGGAAACACGATAACCGGCGATTTGCCGCCGAGCTCAAGCGACACTCGCTTGAGGTTGCCGCTTGCTGCCTGTACGATGCGCCGCCCCGTCACGCCCGAGCCCGTAAAGGCTACCTTGTCGACCCCAGGGTGCGCAGCGATAGCGGCGCCTACAGGATCGCCGAAACCCGTGACGATATTAAGCACGCCGGGCGGGATGCCGGCTTCCAGCGCAAGTTCACCGAGGCGCAACGCGGTCAGCGGGGTCTGCTCGGAAGGCTTGAGCACGACCGTACATCCCGTTGCCAGAGCCGGCGCAATTTTCCACATCGCCATGTTGAGCGGAAAATTCCATGGGATGATCTGCCCGACCACGCCCACCGGCTCGCGCAAGGTATAGGCATGCCACTCGCCTGGCAGAGAAACGTTAGGCGTTTGGCCGCCCATCTTGGTGGTCCAGCCCGCCATATAGCGCAGCATTTCGGCAATCCCCACCACGTCGCCATTGCGGCAAAACATGAGCGGCTTGCCACTGTTGATACATTCAAGCTCGGCCAGTTCGTCGGCATTGGACTCGATCAGCGTGGCGAACCGCAACATCATCCGGGTTCTTTCAGAAGGCGTGGTCTTGCTCCAGGGTCCCTCGAACGCGCGACGTGCCGCCTCGACGGCACGATCGACATCCGACGCCGATCCTTCGGCAGCTGTAGCGATGACATCTCCCGTGGCCGGATCCAGGATGTCGGTGCGCAACCCGGAATCCGACTCGACCATGCGACCGCCAATCAACAGTTGATGCTGTCGCGAGAGAAGGCCTCGCGCGGCTTCACCCAAGCCTGGATGAAAACGTGTTGTCATATCAATTCCTTCCAATTTCACGGGGAAAACCGGGCATGGTCATCTCCCCAGCAATTGCCGGGCGATGATGAGCCGATGAATTTCGTTGGTGCCTTCAAGGATCTGGTTCAGCTTCGCGTCACGCATGAAGCGCTCGACGGGATACTCAGTCGAATAACCGTAAGAGCCATGCACCTGCACCGCCTCGAGCGCGACGTCCATCGCCACGTCAGTGACGTAGCATTTCACCATCGACGAAAGCAACGTTAGCCGGCCTGTGTCGCCGGCGTCTATCTCCTGCGTGCTGGTGTAAAGCAACGTTCGGGCTGCCTCGACTTTCATCGCCATGTCGGCGAGCTTGAACTGGATCGCCTGGAAGTCGCCGATGCGTTTTCCAAACTGCCGGCGATCCTTCGCATAGCTGATCGACTCGTCCATTGCCGCCTGTGCCAGACCGAGCGACGACGCCGCGACCGATGGCCGGTTAAGGTCAAGGATCTTCATGCATGCCTTGAAGCCGTTGCCCTCTTCGCCCAGCAAACAATCCGCATCAATCCGCATGTTCTCGAAGAAGACCTGATAGGTTGGCGAGCCGTGCCGCCCCATCTTGGTCTCTTTGCGCCCGATCTTGAGTCCTGGCGATTTCGTATCGACGAGAAACACGCTGATCCCGTCATGACCGCGTCCTTCTGCCGTCCTGGCAAACAGCAACATGTAGTGAGCTTGCGCGGCCCATGTGATCCAGCTCTTCTGCCCGTTGATCACGTAAGAGCTGCCGTCGCGGCGAGCCGTTGTACGGATAGCCGAGACATCGGAACCCGCTTCGGGCTCGGTGATCGCCACCGCCGAGATCGTGCGGCCCTTCGCCGCTTCGGGCAGGTAGCGTTGTTGCTGTGCTTCGCTGCCGAAGTGAAGCAGCGGCAGGATCAGCCCGATCGAATTGTTGGCGCACAACGTGGACGCGGCCAGGGATACCTTGCCGATTTCCTCCTTGGCGATGCACACCGACGTCAGGTCACCGCCGGGTCCGCCGTAGGCTTCAGGCACCCACATCTGCAACAGGCCCAGGTCACCGAACACTTCGACGAGCTCTTCGGGAAAGCGCTTGGTTTCCTCCATGCTCGCGACGAGCGGCCGAACCCGCTCATCGGCAACTCTGCGAACCATGTCCCGCAGCATCTCTTGTTCTTCGCTGAATTTCACACTGTTCCCCTACACTCACACTTGACCGGAGCGGCGTGCCACCCCGTGAATACAATGACGATCACCCGAGACACTCTTCATCGCGCGGTCTCTTCGGCCAGAGCGCGATTGGTAACGCCCAGGGGCTGCACGCCCCTGATGACATCGACCAGCGCATTCGAATCCTCGGGCACGACATCGTCGCCCCAGGCCACATGTCCGTCGGGACGCACCAGCACAAGCTTGCGCCCGTACAACACGTGAGCCCCCTCGTGGTCGATATCGACCACGGTCAGCGGCACACCGGCGCGCTCAGCAGCGTCGCGCAATGCGTCGACGGCCAGACCCTTGTCAAAGCGCATCAGCACGAAGTCGCGGCCGAAGAAATCCAGCGTCGATAGTTCCGGGCTGAGCCAGACATGCGGCGCGCGATGGCCTGGCCGCGCGGTCTGGACGTAGGTGTTGACGGTGTCCTCAGGCGCCGGCGTGCCGTCAGCCGCGACGATGGAGGAGCCTTCATAACGGAAGCCGAGGTGAATGCCGATCGTGTACCACTCGCGCTTCATCATCTTCGTATAAGCGTCACCGAAGACCTGTCGCGCTCGATCCCCGTCGGGGCCTGGTTCAAACACCGTCTGGCTCAGGCTCTCGCGCGGCGTGAGCATCAGCTTGAGGTTGTTGGTCGCCTCGTTCACATTGCGAATCGCGACGGGCCGACGCTCGAATTCGTAGGTTTCAAGCAAGTGCTCGCCGCCCCAGCCCTCGACCATGGCCTGCAGTTTCCAGCCGAGATCGACTGCGTCCTGGATGCCCATGTTCATGCCGAAGCCGCCCGTCGGAGAGGTCAGGTGTGCTGCGTCTCCCGCAATCTTCACCCGCGGGGTGCCATAGTTGTCGGCCACGAGCTGGCGGCGAATCCAGGGCATCAACGAGATGATCTTGAACTCGAAATCGTCACGGCCCACGGCCCGGCGAAACGCCTGGGAAACGTCTTCCTCGGAAAGCGTGCGCATGGTCCCGTCGCCGACAATGGACAGGCGCCACAAGTCTCGCCCGTTGATCGCGACCAGCGTGCTCCAGGTGCCTTCCGGACCGATGAAGATATAGCGGTACCCGGGCTTCTTGTCGTGTAACTGCTCAAGGCCGTTGCACTCGATGATGGCGTTGGTCGTGTAGGTGAGCGCGGGCGTGCCGGTCATCCTGATACCAAGGCTCTCCTTGACCCGGCTTGCCCCGCCGTCGCAACCGACGAGGTATTGACACGCCATCTCCCGCTCTTCGCCAGACCTGAGGTCGCGAACCCGCACAGTCACCCCGTCGCCGTTCTCCTGATGCGAGACATACTCGGTGCAGTAGCGAATCTGGACATTGCCCGTCTTGCCCGCGAAACGCGTCAGTACCGGGTCAAAGAAATTCTGCGGACATCGTTCGCGCTTTTGCGGGCTCTGCTCAGGTTTGGGTTCGTCCCGCACGGTCGGAAACGATTCGCGGCCGAACTCATAGCCGCCATAAAGTTGCGAGACCCAGGCATAGTCCTGGGAATAGTCGCGGTTATAACCGGCATTCTCAACGTCATCCGCAATGCCCCAGCGGCGGCAAAACTCCATGGTGCGAATACCGACCATATCCATCTTGGGCTGGAACACCTGGCCGTCGCCCCTCTCGATGAGCACGCATGAAACGCCTCGCCATCCGAGATCTCCGGCTAATGCGAGGCCTACCGGACCTGCACCCACGATGACCACGGGGGCCTGTTGAACTGAACTGGTTTGCGCCATAGCTGGAAGCTCCATCATTCATCACATGCTGATTCGAATGTGCGATACACCGACCCGGACTGAGCCTGCGATGCCGCGATCTGGAGCTACTCTACCGAGCAAACGCTTAATGCGACCAATACTGTTTGTGGATACTTTGAGAGGATATTCCTCTCGTCTAACGCCAATGTTCTTCCTCTAAATAGATCGGAAAATCGTATTGGCGTCTGTGGCATGCATGTGGCTATCCTGATGATCAGGTAGTCGGCACGACGGTAGCCGGCACACAAGAACGATAAGACTCAAGGAGACATCTCATGCACCCGCCCGGCGCAATCCGCGCGCTCGATGTATTCGGCATCGGCTCTTCGAGCTTGTCCCGGAACCTCCCGATTTCCCTCAGATGAATCCGCTCTGCAGGGGGAGACGTCTGTCTGCAACGGCCGCCAGCCTGGACAGCAATCGGCTCTTGATGGTGGAAATCCAGTTGATAAACCCGATGCTCCCAGTACACGTGGTCAGGAGTGGAAAATGAACGAAGGACGCGCTCAGCTAGCGGGGAAGGTCACCATGATTACCGGCGCCGCCCGGGGTATCGGCAAGGCGACCGCGGAGCTTTTTGCACGTGAAGGAGCGACAGTCATAGCGCTGGATATCAATGAGGAAGAAGGCGCACTTCTGCAGTCCGGCGCGTACAACATCCATTTCAGATCGCATGACGTGGCGAGCGAGGCGAGTTGGATCCAGGTAGTCCATTGGGTAATCGAAAAGTTTGGCCGCGTGGATGTGCTTGTCAACAATGCCGCCATCCAATATGAAATGCCGCTGGAGCAAACCTCATATGAGGCCTATGAGCGTGTCATCCGGATCAATCAGATTGGTCCGTTTTTGGGAATGCGCTCGGTCATACCTGAAATGAAACGCCTGGGCAGTGGATCGATTGTGAATATGTCGTCGACGGCGGGTCTTGGCGGTCTTCATGGAATGACCGCATACGTTGCCAGTAAGTACGCGGTTCGAGGCATGACCAAGGTGGCTGCGCTGGAGTTGGCCCGAGATCGTATCCGGGTCAATTCAGTGCACCCCGGCCTCACCGACACTCCGATGACGCAGCGCTTCAGCCCCGAAAAACAAGCTGCTCGTGCGAGCGCAACGCCATTTGGGCGCGCCGCTGAACCGCTTGAAATAGCGAACCTGGTCCTGTTCCTGGCCTCGGATGCCGCTTCCTTCTGCTCGGGTGGCGAATACGTATGCGACGGGGCATCGACCGCGTCACCGCTTTAGAAAGACAAGCATGAAAGCCACGCATGGCGCTCGCGAACCCTGTTCAGCGACAACGTCGGTCAGCGATCAGAGATTCCGCAAGCATGGTCGTGCAAACGATTTCTTGACTTAAGTGTCGTGATGACACTTTTACTACGGGTACAGAAAGATGACTTATGAACGTCCCTGGTATCGCTGGTATGTGCTGTTCATCTTGACGCTGATCTACGCGTTCAGCTATGTCGATCGCCAGATCGTTACCATTCTCGCTCCCTACCTGAAGAAGGATATGGGAATTTCCGACGCGCAACTGGGCCTGCTCTACGGTACGTCGTTCGCGTTGTTCTACTGCGTTTTCGGCATTCCGCTGGCCCGCCTCGCCGATGGCTGGAGCCGCGTGCGAACACTGGCGCTGGGACTGTCGTTCTGGTCTCTCATGACGGCTCTTTCGGGCCTGGCGCGCAGCTTTTCTCAGCTGGGCGTTGCCCGCATCGGGGTGGGCGTCGGCGAAGCGAGTGCGACCCCGGCCGCGGTATCGTTATTGGGCGACTATTTCGAGCGTTCCCGTCGCGGAACGGTGCTGGCTTTGTATTCAGTCGGCGTGTATGTCGGCGCGGGAGCTTCGCTGATCGTCGGCGGCTCCATCCTCTCGACATGGGAACATGCATACGGGAAAGGCCACGGCGTAGCGCCCTTCGGCCTGGTGGGCTGGCAAGCCACGTTTATCGGCGTGGGCTTGCCTGGCCTGCTCTTCGCCCTGATTGTGCTGCTCACGATCAAAGAGCCGGTGCGCGGACGACTCGACGCGGTCGCCGCAAAAAAGGATCCCCATCCGTTCGGCAGCGCGATGCGCAGTCTCGGCGCGATGATCCCTCCGTGGAGTTGGATGCACCTCAAGGCCCTGGGCGCGTCAAGGCGTGAATATGTGCGCAACTGGACGTATCTTTTGTTCGCCGTACTCCTGGTCATATTCGCAACCTGGGGAACAAATCACGTCCTGTCCACGGGTCGTAAAGCCGAAATTGGATCGGTGTTCGGTCTGTCGATCACCAGCAACCTGGTCCAATGGATAGCCATCGCCGTTGCAGTCTATGTCTGCTCGAACTGGTTCCAGGCCACACGTCTTGGTGACGCGTCCGCACACCGTCTTATCACTGGCTCCAGGTCCTTTGTTGCGGTAACGGTGGCGGGCGCGTTTCTCGCCTTTGCAATGAATGCAGTCAACGGCTTCGTATTTGTGTATGCCAGCCGTACGCTCGGACTGACTGCGCAAGCCGGTTTGCATCTCGGCATCATCGCAATCATCGCGGGTGGCGCGGGTATCGCTGTCAGTGGTTACCTGTGCGACTACGCCAAGCGCAAACACCCGTTTGGCCGCCTGTATTTCGTGTGCTTCACCGCTTCCGTATTCACCGGTGCGAGCGTCATTCAATACCTGACCCATAGCATCACAGTCTTCTACTGCGCCTACGCGGTCGCAACTCTGTTTGTGCCGATGTGGTTTGGCCCACTGCAGGCGACCACGCAAGACCTGGTCATCCCGCGTCTGCGCGGAACGGCATTCGCAGCATTTTCCCTCGGTCCGAATATTTTTGGATTGGGTCTTGGCCCCTACTGCGTGGGTCTGATCAGCGATGCAACCGGGGACTTGCGCCTTGCAATCCTGTGCGGGATAGCTGTCCTGCCAGTCTCCATTTTCTCGCTGCTCGTTGCGAGCCGCTCGCTGCTGAAAGGAGAAGAAGCAGCCCGCGCCGAGCTTGCCGCGGCAGACACGGGGGTGATCGAAGAAGCGTCGATGGGCATACCCGTAGAGCAATTAACGTAACCACCCTGATTGTCTCCACTTGTCCCAAGACAAGCTATCAGGCTGACACTGCAATAACCTTAGCAGGAGGAAAACCGGCATGACGAGGCTTACGCAAACACTTGCCCATTTTGTCGCGCAGACGCGCTTTGAAGATCTGCCACCGCCGGCGGTAGCCGAATGCCGACGGCTCCTTCTCGACACGATCGGCTGTGCTCTTGGTGCGATCCGCACGGAAAGCGGGCGCATTGCACTCGAGTATGTCGGCGCCCTGGGAGGCAATCCCGATGCTACTGTTCTTGGAGCGCCGCAGCGCAGTTCCGTGACCGCCGCCGCTTACGCCAACGCACGCTTGGCCAACGTCCTGGATGCGGACGACACTTTCCCCACCTCGACTCACTTCGGCAATGCGACAGTCTTTTCAGCGTTGGCGCTGGCAGAGTTGGATGCCCGCAGCGGACGCGACTTGCTAACGGCCATCGCGGTCGGCTTCGACGTCGGTGCGCGGATCGGAAGCTGGATGGGCGCACCCATGCAGATCAAGGACGGCAAGGTGATCGGTTGGAATGAACTGGGCGGTCCGGCCGCGACGATCACCTGGGCAGCGATCGGCGCATCGACGAGCATCGCCGGCCTCGATACGGATCAGGCTAATCATGCCTTTGGTATTGGCGGCAGCAACTCGCCGCAACCCACACTGCGCAAGTGGGCGGAATCGGTCGAGCAGCCTATGTACAAGTACGCCGACGCAGGTTGGTGCGCGGAGATCGGCGTCTCGTCGGCTTTACTTGCCCGGTTGGGCAGCACCGGTTTCAAAGATATCCTCGATGGGGAAAACGCGTTCTGGAAGTTCTACGGCTCACCCGGTCACGACGATCAGGCGTTGATGGCCGGCCTCGGCACCGATTGGCAGATCCTTAACACGACCTACAAGCCCTGGCCCTGCTGCCGATGGATTCACCATCCGCTCACGGCTTTCACCCAACTACTCGCCCGGCATGAACTTCGCCCTGAAGAAATCGAACGGGTCGTTGTGCGTGCCAATCCGTTTGCGCTGACATCCATATTCCGGGAACAACATCCGGGGGACCCTCTCAGCGCGGAATTCAGTCACGCCCACGCGATGGCAGTCGTTGCCTATGACGTACCGGCCGGGCCCCGATGGTATGAAAGGCAAACGATGAACGACGAGCGCATCAAGGCTTTCCGGGAACGCGTTACCGTGATGCCGGAGCCGACGTCTTCCAATATTGCGGAGTGGATGACCGGCGGTCAATGGCGCGGCGTGCCGGGCGGAGTCGATATTCACGCACGGGGGCAAGTCTTCAGCGCCACGGCCGACTACTCGCTTGGAGATCCGTGGACGGCGTCGACTCTCTTCTCGGATGAGCAGATCACCAGCAAGTTCAAAGTGATGGTCGGGCTCGACGAAGGTGGCAATGACGATCGGCACTTAGCGCTGAAGAATGCGGCAGAAGATGTCATCGATGTCATCTTGACGCTGGATGCAGGCCCGATTGCGCGGCTAGCCGACAGTCTTGCGGTTTTGGCTCGTTCGATGGCTGATTCAACCCACTAGGAATGCCGGGAAGTATCGACCGGCAAGCGATGGCGCGGCCGGCATCAGGATGATTTGAAATCCGCTGCCTGCCGCAAAAAACATAGAAATATTGCACCCGCCAGGGGTCCGGCCGCGATGACGCTGAGCGTCATATTGATCGAGCGTCCATGCGCGAACACGTAGCCCGCCACCAACGGCGAGATGAAACTACCAACCGACCATATTGTGTTGACAAAGCCAGCGGCGGCGCCTGCAAGGCGCGGCCCTGACGCTTGCGTGTAGAGCCCGATCAATAGTGGCGTGTAGCCGTATGCGGCGGCTCCCAACAACGGCGCGATCAGGTAGTACCCCAAGGTTGACGAACAATTTCCGAACGCTACGAGCAACACGATGAAAACGATCAGGTCCACCACGGCGACGAGCCGGGCGTAGCGGTTCAACGTGTCATAGAGCCGCCCGAACAGCGGCTTCGACAAGAATGCGCCCACGCCAAACCACATCAGGATCGAACCGGCAGCCACCGGCGACAACCCATGTGCTACGGTCAACATGGCGCTCGCCCAGGCGACGAAACCAAGCGTGCCGAAGAGCGCGCCCGCCCCTCCAAGCGCAACCAGGACGAGATTGCGGTTTCTCATCAACGCGGCGATCTGCGTGCCGCTGATCCTCGGTACGGCTTGCCTGACCGGCGAGTTCTTGACAACGAGCACGCAGATAGCCGAGAAGACCAGTGTCGCGATACCGAGAATCTGATAAGCGGCCTGCCAGCCATACGCGGCGGCAAACCGAGGCACGGTGGCGTTCGCCAGGACGACCGATACCGACGTCCCGGTGGCCCATATTCCAAACGCCCGGCCTTTGTCCCTGACGAACCAGACAGTCAATATCTTGATGGTGGCGCCGTATTCCGCCCCGGCGGCAAACCCCATCAACAAATGCAGCGCAATGGCCGCCCAGAACGTATGCACGTAGCTGAAACAGAAAGTGAGTATCGCCAGCGGGAACATCGAGATTGCCAGCGTCGCGCGGCTGCCCAGTTTGTCCGCCATGATCCCGCCAAGCGGACACGAAACGGTATAGCCGACGTAAAACGCCGTGGTGAGCGAGCCCAGCAGCGCGAGCTTGAACCCGAGCGCATGTCCCACGGGCGCCGCGATACTCGCCCACGCAAACCGGTCCACGCAACTCACCGTGAACGCTGACCAGATGACCAGCAAGATGACCCAGCGGAATCCACCGTCAGTTGCCTCGCGCATGGCGGCCGGCAATAGCTGGCCCGCTGCCAGCCGATTGTCAGATTTCATCGAGTCGTCTCCGGGCTGTTTCGTCGATAGGGCATGGTGTCTCGTTCTTTTTTCGTCAACCGTCGTAAGCGCCGGGCCTCGTGAAGCGGCGTGCGCCCGGCCAGGATCGCGCTGCCCGACGTCGGCGTCAAATGCAAAGATACTCATTATGCAATGGTTCATCCATTGGATAATTCGCGCAACTGAAGTATACCCTTGCGCCGCCAGGTCCACACCTGACCGTCCCGAGCGGTGCGAACTGCCGAAAATTCAGAGCCGCGGTTGATGCACCCTTGGATTGACAGGAATCTTATACATGCATACATTAATGGTTCATCCAATGATATTTTTGAACTTCCCGCTGCGTACTGATCACGGCTCCGACCATCACCGAAATGTAACGCGCGTGCACGGTGCACGATGGCATTCAGCGCGTCACTGAACGAACCGTCAATCCAGGCAACTCGCGACATCGCATGCGGCAAGCGCCTTCAAAGCCAGCTTTTTCTTCTGAGGCGGAGATCGACGAACATCAGGTGCCGCCCTTCAACGTTTGAGCATCCTCTGCGAGCCATGCCGCCATGAGTGAATCCGAATCTCCCACGCCGAGCTTTCCTCGCGCACCCGCGCTTTTTATTTTGGTCTGCGTCACGCTGTCCGGCACATTTCCGCTTCATGTGTTTATTCCTGCGCTACCCTCGGCCGCGCGCGACCTGCGGGCATCAACATCCGGAATCGGACTGACGATTACCCTCTATATCGTCGGACTATCTATCGGGCAGCTTATCTACGGGCCATTGTCGGATCGCTACGGACGACGTCCCGTCCTGTTGTCGGGGTTGCTGCTGTTTGCGCTTGCCAGCGTCGCGGCGGCCTTCGCACCGACGCTGGGAACACTCGAATTGGCCCGTGTGGCCCAGGCGCTCGGCGGATGCTCGGGCCTCGTGCTCGGAAGAGCGATCGCTCGCGACAGTTCTGGATCGACAAGCTTGATCCGGCGCCTTGCCACACTGAGCATCGCCATGGCGATCGCAACCGCCGTTGCCCCGATAATCGGCGCTCAGATAGTGGAGCATTTCGGCTGGCGCTCAATCTTCGTCGCGCTGAGCATCGTGAATGTCCTGGTTCTCCTTGCCGCCTGGGCCATGGTCGCCGAGACCCATCCGGCGTCGCGTGACTTCAAGGTGAGCCGCTATCTCAAGAGTTATCTGACGCTGCTTCGATCGCCGACATTCATTGCTCACAGCCTTGGCGGTGCCAGCGCTACCACCGGTATCTATGCGTTCCTCTCAGCCTCTCCGTTTATTCTCGAGTCGCGGCTCGGACTGTCAGCGCGCGCGTTCGGTTTCGCGTACTGCGCCCTCGTCGTAGGACTCGCAAGCGGCCAGACGACGGCCAAGCGACTCGCGGGCAGCGTTTCTGCACGAACCGCTCTCATTGTCGCCAGCCTGATCATGGTTGCGGCATCCCTGAGCCTGCTCGTCTCCTATATTTGCAATTCGCTGTCTATTGTGTCGGTGATGGCGCCGATGATCGTGATGTTCTTCGCCACCGGGCTCGCGAGTCCATTTGCCATCAGCAGCGCACTTGATGTCGATCAGTCAGTGGTCGGCGCGGCGGCGGGACTTTATGGCTGTCTGCAAATGGGATACGGCTCGCTATGCACAGCGGCAGTCGGTCTGTCGCCCAACGATCCGACCATCTCGATGATAGGTGCTCTGCTTGTATCAGCCGCCATTGCCTGGCTCTCGTTCAACGCAGTACCCCGCCCTGGTGCTCCAGTGGAGCGACGTTCCGTTGCCTAGTCCCCGGTCGTGCACGCCTTGATTCGACCAAGAGCGTACCCACAAAGCCTACCCTTTATGCCGACAACTCATTGAATCCAGCCTCAAATTAGGGTTTGCTCTGTTTGACACGAATTACGGCTTCTCTATGATTGTATCAATGGTTCATCCAATAGCCAGAACCAGTAGCCGACCCATAAAAACGATTTCGTCGTTCGCCCACGGGGCGCGATCTAGGAGATAAACGTGAAGCTTGCAAAAACCTTGGTTGGGGCGCTGACGCTCGCGGTAGGAGGACCGGTCTTCGCGCAGAGCAGCGTAACGCTGTATGGCTTGCTTGACGAAGGCATCAACTACGTGAACAACGTCCAGACCGCGCAAGCTGGCGCGCCTCACGGAAGAACCGGCGCGCCTCTGTACCAGATGTCCACCGGACTGATGCAGGCGTCGCGTTGGGGAATGCGAGGCACGGAAGACCTGGGCAATCACTATCAAGCTATTTTTGTGCTCGAAGACGGCTTTGACGTCGGCACCGGGAAATTTCAACAGGGCGGCACCTTCTTTGGCCGGCAGTCCTATGTGGGCATAACCAGCCCATACGGCAGCATCACCCTTGGCCGGCAATACGATTCAATTGTCGACGTCATAGGACCCATGCAAGCCGGCAGTTACGCCGGGGGAGCCTATGCCGACCACCCGGGTGATATCGACAACGTAGCTGACTCCCAGCGCATCAACAACGCGATCAAGTACACGAGTCCGACATACGGCGGAGTGACCGTGACCGGGCTGTATAGTTTCGGCGGTGTCGCAGGCTCGTTCGGGAAGGACACCATCTATTCCATAGGCGCGCGTTTCGCCATGGGACCGTTCGCCGTGGCCGCGGGCTATATGCATATCGACAATCCGAACCAGTCGTTTTACGGCAACAACTCAACCGGCTCCACGACTGCCAATAACCTGGGAGCTGTAAGCGGTGTGCAGACGAATCCAATCTACGGCGGATTTGCTTCAGCCGGCCGCATGCAGATTTTTTCGGGCGCCGCCCAGTACACCATCGGCTCTCTCATTGCGGGCATAGGCTATTCCAACATCCGCTTCCAGGACCTGAACGATCCCGCTTCCGGCACGCTTAGTCTCACCAACCCCTTCGGGTATAAGGGCAATGCGTCATTCAACAACTACAACGTCTACGCAGGTTATTGGGTTACGCCGGCACTGCAGCTCGGCCTGTCTTACAACTACCTGAGAGGTGGCGCTATTGCTGGGAAAGATAGTGCTGCGTATCAAACGCTCAACGGCGCCATCGACTACTTCCTTTCCAAGCGTACAGACGTCTACATAGCCACCGCTTACATGAAAGCGTCCGGCGTGGATTCAACCGGGCAGGCAGCGGTGCCCTATCTTGTGACGCTGACACCGTCGAACACGTCCAGCCAGGTCGTCGCACGAATCGGTATCCGTCACAAGTTTTGACCCGCGAGCATGGATTCATGCTTCTTTTAACTACACGGCCACCGATCCTGATTGTCTTTACGAGAGCATGGGTCGTCGCGTCGTGAAACGCACTGCGCGAGCCGTTAGCGCAAGTTAAATAAGCAAATTGCTTTGGGTGCGCCTGCCAATCGCCGTGAGTTTTCCCGAGCGGAAGCCATTGATATCGCTGTACGATGTCACGGTTGAAGAGCCTCGGACGAAGACTTCAACGTCTTGAAAAGGAGAATCAAAATGAATGCGAAGACAATACTCAGGTTGGTGTGCTGTGTTCTGGTGGCCTCTCAGTGCGTCAGTGCCGGCGCTCAGCCAAGTGATGCCAGTGCGGCCGCACCGACTACATCAAGCGCCACGCCCACCGCGAAATCCACGCGGATCGCGAACCGGCAACTCGCGAAAAAAGTCCGTACCGCGTTGTCGAAAACCAAGGGGCTTGACATCACGTCAATTGCAATTCGCGCCAGAGGCGACAGCATCGCGCTGTCGGGCTCCGTTCCCGATGCCACACAAATCGAGAAGGCAGGCACAGTCGCCCAGGGGGTAGCGGGCGTTACGTCCGTCAAGAACGATTTGACTGTTCGGGAAGTGGGTCAGTAGGAAAAATCTCGTCGGCTCGTGGCTCGCTCCGTTGACATGTTCCTGGCTGCCAGATCCCAGGTCTGGCAGTTCGTTTTCAGACAATATCTTGCTGATTAAATTAGCAATGCAGATCGTTTTGTTTGAGTGATCATCACACTCGACTAAAAACCGGATCAGGCAATGGGTCATCTCAGCACTCCCGTCAAACGCTATTCCCGCATTCCAGGCCTGGTCCTGTTGGTCTTAGGCACGGGACTCGCCCATCCCTTCGTAATGTCAGGCGCGATCAACTCCAACGCGACGTTCACCGGGTCTGCTTGCGGATTGTACGGGTTCATCCAAATGGCTTTCGGCGCGCTATGCACAGCGCTTGTCGCAGTCGGCGGCAATCACCTCGCGATGGCAATCATCCTGGTTTTGCTATGTGCGATTCATTTTCAGGAGATCAGCTTATGCAGAGTGACATTCTTTTGAGCGAGAGGCTTCGCGTGCGTGAAACCATCGAGCGTTATTTCTTCGGAGTCGACGCGCAAGACGAAGGCGCACTCATCAGTTGTTTTATCGACGATGCAAGCGCCGAATACCACGTGACAACCCCGGAGCACAAGATTGTGTCCGGAGGGCTTGCGATCGCGCGAGACGTCTATGCCCATTGCAGCCAGTTCACCTCGTCCAACCACAGCGTCTCCAACTTCGTCGTCGATATTACGTCGGACATAGCCAATTCAAACACTTTCGCGGTCGCTCATGTCATCGTGCGCGGAAAGGCTCTCCTGAGAGGACTGCGGTATCAGGACCGTCTGGTCCGGCACATGGACGGATGGCGTGTCGCCAGGCGTTTGCACACTCCCTTGTGGCAGATCGAAGCCGACGTGCTGCCGCCAGCCTTTGCTCAAGCCCTGACAGAGCGCAAATAGCCAAGGAACAACATGAATCAGATCGACCTTCGCGCACGATTTCGGCCAACTGCGCGAACCTTGCGGACCGCACCTCTTCTTGCGCTGGCCGCAATGTCTTTTGTTCCCCACGGTGCCGCTGCGGCCGTCCCCATCAAGATCTGCTTTGTCGATGATCGCAGCGGTGCAGCAGCGGACACGGGCAAGCTCAGCCTCGAGGGTATTGAACTTGCAATCGACCAATTCAATACGGTGGGAGGGGCGAAGGGCCACACCGCGCAGTTGATCGCTTACGACGGAAAAACCGACCCTCAGCTCTCCGCGACTTATGCCCAGCGCTGTGCCGAGGACGATCACGCACTCCTGATTCTTGGTGGCGATCCTACCGCACCGGCAGCGGCAATGATTCCGATCGCCGAGGACAATCGCATCCCCCTATTCATCCTGGCAGCAACCGCCGACCGCCTGACCCAGCCGGTCATGCCCTATGTGTTTCGATTCGGACCGGATAGCACCCAGGAAGCGCAGGCCGTGGCTGATCTGCTAGCCACGCAGCAATTCAAGCGAGTGGCCCTTGTTGCGTGCTCCGCGACCTCCGGGATCGACTATCTACGCGCGATTACCACGGCGCTTGAAAAAAGAAATATCCCGATCGTCATCGAACAAACCTATGACATCAACGCCGTTGACCTGTCACCGCAAATGGCTAACGTTCGCAATGCAAAGCCAGACGTCGTGGTCGTGATTCCCTATCCTGCCGATGGCGCGCGCGTCCTGCGTACGGCCCAGCAGCTCGGCATGAACTTGCCGACGGTGGTTGTACGCACCGTGCTGATGGACACGTTACGCAAACTCGCGGGCGATGCGTCGGACGGCGTCGTCACGCCCAATACGGTCGACACCAGCCGGGCTGACGTAAAACTTCTCTTCAGCCATCTGGACACGCGATATGGGCCACACCAGCCAACGCTCTACTCGGTCATCTCGTACGACGCGGCACGTGTCTCACTCGCCATTGCCAGTCAGCCAGATGTCCTCCAGCGTCTGGAAGCGGGCGACATCGCGGCTGCGCGGCAAAATTTCCGCGACGAGGTGGAACGAATCGGAACATTTGAAGGGGTGCAGGGGCGCAAGGGCGCAACGTATCGGTTCACTGCTCGCAATCACCAGGGACCGGAGGGAAACAACTGGTACGTGTACACCCAGGTGGCCGAAAAAGGGACACGCCTGGTGCCAGCCAATCTGAATACTTTCAACCCTGCCAGGTAGCGGAACGTTACTTTGAGCTTTCGGCTCAAGCCTGCTGCACGTCGCACTTTGGTTCGCGTCTCTGACCCGAAAACTCGGCCGTCGCGCCAACTGGAAAGTCGACGGTCTCTTGACACCGCCCGACCGCTGTCGCATTATATATCTATGGTTGATCCATTGATATTTGGATCAAATTGTGTATGAATTACCGAGTTGCTTTTGAGAGAGAAGCCAGATGTCTGAAGCCGAAATTGGTTTGTCGTCCGATCAGTCTCCCGCTAGCCCGTCCGCTCCTGGCATTGACGGGGAGCGGCCCAAGCGCCCGCTCGATGGCATTGTCGTCGTGGAGACCTCAAGTTTCCTGACAGGGCCGTTCACGGCGATGATGCTTGCCGACCTCGGCGCCGACGTCATCAAGGTCGAGCCGCCGGGCGGCGACGGGTTCCGCAAGTTCGGGCACAACCGTGAGGGCTTCGGGGCCTCATGGACGAATGCGAATCGAGGCAAGCGCAGCGTGGTGATTGATCTGAAGACGGATGAGGGAACGCGCCGCCTGAAGAACCTGCTCGCTACCGCGGACATCCTTGTCGAGAACTGGCGGCCACGCGTTGCCGCCTCGCTCGGTCTCGGTCAGGATGTGCTGCAGGCGCTTTACCCGCGCCTCATTCGCCTGTCGATCAACGGCTTCGGCGACACCGGCGCGCTCGCCAATGCACCGGCGTTCGATTCGCTGATCCAGGGCCGCACCGGCATCGTGGCGTCCGAAGGCCGCAACGGCAAACCAGCGGTTACTCCGTTCAACATGGTCGACAAGGTGACCGGAGCATTCGGCGCCCAGGCGGTCCTCGCGGCCCTCTACGAGCGTGAGAAAACGGGAAAAGGCGGACACATTAAATTGCCTATGCTTGACGTCATGGGCTATTTCAACTTCCCCGACATGTTCCAGCACCGTACCTTCGAAGGCGACACGTCAGCGTGGAAGCCACCCGCGTCGCAGGTGCTCGAAACGTCTGACGGATTCGTTGTCATCTCTCCCGCCAACGGCGCGCAGATGTCAAAGACGCTTAACGCGGTGGATCGGCCCGAGTGGAAGGAAGAGTTCAAGCAGATGCGCGACCCGGTGGCCATGGCGGACGAATTTTTCCGGCGCGTGGGCGCGGTGGTGAAGGAGAAAAACACAGCGTTCTGGTTGTCACGTTTCGAGGAACTGGACGTCCCCGCCGCCCCTGTATTTTCCCTCGACGAATTCCTGAACGACCCCCAGGTGGCGAACAACCGCGTGTTCGATTTCGTGGACTCTCCCGTAGGCCCGATCCGGACCGTGCGTTACCCGGCCACCTTTGACGATCGTATGTTCGCGGCGCGCTCGGGGCCGCCTGGAATTGGCGAGCACGACAAGGAAATCGGCGGCAATTAACCGTCCGGCATGCGCTCCCTATCCAAATATGCAAGCGGCTATCCACACAATCAACCCAGGACAATGACATGAAACTCGCAAGCTTCAATGGAGGACGGATCGGCGTCGTGATCGACGACGACATCGTGGACGTTTCGGAACTGCTGAACGCAACGCCGAACGCGTGGCCGCCGGTCGCCATGCTGCATGTGATCGATCGCTTCGCCTCGCTGCGCGGCAAGATCGAGGACTTCGTGCAAACGGCTGCGCGCACGAAACTCTCCGGGGTGAGGCTCGAGACACCGGTCGCGTGGCCGAACAAGGTCATCGCCTTCCCTGCGAACTATCACGCCCATGTCGAGGAGATGAAGACCGGCACCGGTCTCATCTCGGCGTTCAAGGCAGACGGACAAGGGTTCTTCTTGAAGGCGAACTCCAGCCTGAGCGGGCCAAACGACCCCATCGTCCTGCCGAACATTCCAAACCGGCAGATCCATCACGAGTGCGAGCTCGCGATCTTCATCGGCAAAGGCGGCCGCGAGATCAGCCGCGACGACGCGCTCGGTCATGTGTTCGGCTATGCCTGCCTGATCGATGTCGTTGTGCGCGGCAAGGAAGAACGCGTGATGCGCAAGTCCTATGACAGTTTCTGTCCGGTTGGACCTTACATCGTGACTGCCGACGAGGTGCCCAATTACGACTCAATCGACCTGCAACTCTCGGTCAACGGCGAGACACGTCAGAGCGCCAGCACGCGCGATCTTATCGTCGATATTCCGGAGATGATCCGGATGGCGTCCGCGGTGATGACGCTGTACCCGGGCGACATCATTGCAACGGGCACACCTGCCGGCGTCGGCCCGATCCACGGTGGCGACAAGGTCGTGATCGAAATCGGCAAGGTCGGGAAAATGTCGATCGATGTCGTGCAAAGCGAAGGCGGCAATCATCCCGTCTGGGATAAGCCGCTCAACTGAGCCGCTCAGCCAGGTCGTTTAACTCAGCCGTCCAACTAAGCGAGGAATATCGAGCGCATGGATTCCAGTCAATCGAAACCGCCTCTCCAGGCTCCGTTGCATTCCCGCCGTCTGACAATGAGCGATGGCGTGGCGCTGGCCGCAACCGTCAGCGGGCAACCCGGCCAGCCCGCGGTCGTCCTCCTGCATGGCGGCGGTCAGACCCGTCATTCGTGGCAGGGTACGGTGCAGTCGCTCGGCGCGCTCGGCTACCATGCGCTCGCCTTCGACGCGCGTGGTCACGGTGACAGCGACTGGTCTGCGAAGCCGGATTATTCGTACGACCGCCTGGCGGACGACCTGGAAACCGTTGCGTCGAAAATGGGCGATGCTCCGGTCATCATCGGTGCCTCTATGGGCGGCATGACTGCCATGCATGCGATTGGCCGCAACCCCACGGAGCTCGCGCGTGCAATGGTGCTCGTGGATATCGCGCCGCGCGTCGATCCAAAGGGGTTGAAGCGCGTGAACGACTTTCTCAACGGCTATCGCGACGGTTTCGCGGATCTGGAGGAAGCAGCCGATGCCGTGGCCGCCTACAACCCGCACCGCCCGCGCCCGCAGAATCCGCGTGGCCTGATGAAAAACCTGCGACTGCGCGACGATGGCCGTCTTCACTGGCACTGGGACCCACGTTTCTTTCGTGAGCGCAGTGACGAGCAGCGTGAGAAGAGCGCAAAGCGGCTGCTCGACATGTGCCCGCATATTGCTATCCCATCATTACTCGTGTTTGGCGCTCAAAGCGATGTGGTAACGACCGCGGGTATCGATGAATTGCGGGCGCGGTTGCCTCAACTCGAGGTGGGTACGGTGCCGGGCGCGGGACACATGATTGCAGGCGATCGCAACGATGCGTTCAACGGCGCAATCATGCCGTTTCTCGAACGCCATGCGGGCCTGGGTGACAGTCTGATCGCCTGAGCTGATTGAGATTTGATGCTTGCGCGCATCGGCATCGGCTGAAACAATTTCCAGCAAGACGAGCGCAGATCAACATGCGCCGCATGCTCACTCCCCAACCGGATCTCCAACCGGAATACTCCCCGCATAAGCGAGCGCGCACAGCAGCACCGCGCAACTCAACTGGCTCGCCATTGTACAAGCACGTGTGCGCAGGTCGTTCCACCAGTCCTTCGTGATCGTGTCCATATTGCCTTCCTCACTGCCGCACCAACAACTTAACAGCGACTAACAACGAAGCGACAATAGGCACGGCATGTGGCCCGTGCCCTCCTCGCGCTCTGCTTCCGCCTGCCTTGACGCTTCAGCCTCACGTCCGGGTCAGTTGTTCCCGGCGCCTCGCACGGTGTCAATGAGCGCGAGCGCGTCTTCCGGCAAAGCGTCGCCGCGCCACGCAACCTGTCCGTCGGGACGCACGAGGACAAGGCGGCGCTCGTACAGCTTGCGCGCCTCCTCATTGTCGATATCTACCGCCTTGAACGGGACCTTGCGCGTCCCGGCCGCTTCGCTCAACGCGTTCACGCTCAAGCTCGAGCTCGATCCCGCCGCCCCGAAGCACAGGAGCACGAACTCCTTGCCGAACAGGTCGAGCGTCGACTTGCCTTCGGCGAGCCACACATGCGGTGCACGTGAACCAGGACGCGCGGTCTGGACGTAACTGGACACTTCATCGGGTGGCTGCGGCGTGCCATCAGGCACGATGATCGGAGAACCCTCGTACATGTAGCCGAGGTGAATGCCGATCGAAAACCATTCCCGCTTCATCAATGCCGTGTATTGATCGCCGAACTCTATGCGCGCGGCTTCAGACTCGGGACCGTCCTCGAAGATCGCCTTGGAGGGCGACAGCACGCGCGGCGACAGCATCCGCTTCAGGTTGTCCGTCGCTTCGGCAACATTGCGGATTGCGACCGGCCTCTGCTCCGATTCATAGGTGTCCAGAAGATGATCGCCGCCCCACCCCTGCAGTCTGGCCGCGAGTTTCCACGAGAGGTTGACCGCGTCCTGGATACCCGTGTTCATGCCGAAGCCGCCTGTTGGGGAAGTCAGATGCGCCGCATCCCCCGCGATGAAGATGCGCTTCGTGCCGTAACGATCGGCAACCAGTTGGCGCCGTACCCACGGCAGCATTGAAAGAATCTCGAACTCGAAGTCGCGGCCGACCGCGCGCACGATCGCGCTGCGCATGTACTCCTCGGTGTGTGTCTCGCGGTTGCTGTCTCCCACCAGCGAAAAGCGCCACTGATCGCGTCCGTTGATTGCAACTAGCGTGGCCCACGTGCCTTCCGGACCGATGAAGATGTATCGGTACGCGCGCTTCTTGTCGTGCAGCGCTTCGAGGTTGTCGCTCCGGAAAATGACGTTGGTCGTATAGGTCAAGGTCGGCTCGCCTGTCATGCCGATGCCGAGCGCCTGACGCACGACGCTCGCGCCGCCGTCGGAACCCACGAGATACCCGGCTTCAATGACCCTCTCTTCGCCACTCAGCGTGTCGCGCACCTTCGCGCTCACACCATCCGTCGTCTCATGGAATTCGACCAGTTCCGAGTTGTAGGAGAGCGTCACACCGGGCGTTTGTTGGGCGAAGCGGCGCAATACCGGATCGAAGAAATTTTGCGGACACCGCTCGCGCTTTTGCGGGCTCTGCGGTGGACACTTCTCTTCGCTCGGGCTCGGAAAGATTTCACGGCCGAACTCGTAACCATTGAGACCCGTAACCCATGCGCAATCCTGCGGATAGTCGCGGTTATAGCCAGCCTCGTGAACCCATGGCACGATGCCCCAGCGTCGGCAATATTCCATCGTCCGCACGCCGACCATGTCCATCTTCGGCTGAATCACCTTCCCATCGCTTCGTTCAATCAGCATGCATGACACGCCGCGAAATCCAAGGTCGCCGGCGAGCGCCAGTCCAATCGGGCCCGCGCCCACGATCAATACAGGTGTGTACATCTGCAGTCTCCAAGAGTGTGTGTTCGTCCTGCGCAGCGGCGGCCTGAATCCGTGGCTAGACCGCTTCTTCCCGATACAGACCGAGCTTGCGCAGGGCTGGAATGTCGTTGACCTGGAACAGCATCGCCGTCGTGTCGTCCGAGCGGTTGATGTGTTCGTGCACGGCCCATGGCGGAATCGCCATGAAGTCGCCAGCCCCCCATTCGAAGGTCGTGCCGTCGACAATGGTCGCGCCGGTTCCCTTCATCACGTAATAGACCATGCTCCCCGTGTGACGATGCGCCTTCGTGTGAATGCCAGGCCGCAACGACTGCAGCACCGTGCCAATCGTCGGCATAGCCGAGCCTCCCGTGATGGGATTCAGATACTCAAGCGCGGTGTCGTCGAACGGATCGGGCGGCAACCCGGCGGCGAGCCGCAGGGCTTCCTGCGCGCGCTCAGCCCCATAGACGAGGAGCGGATTCAGCTCAGGCGTGCTGGTGTCGTTCAGCGGCTTCATGATGCCGCTGCCATAGCGCCGATACGAACGGTCGGGCACGTCGGACACCGCCTGCCGTGGCTGCGCCGATCCTTCGAAAAACGTCGCATGCATCGAGCGGACGAGCGAGATGTCCAGCACATCTAACCAGATCATCGGTTCGTCACCCTTGTGCTCGTGGTCATGCCACGTCCACGCGGGCGTCAGCACGAGATCGCCTTCGTTCATCTCGTAGCGCTCACCGTCGACGATCGTGTCGGCGCCGCGGCCTTTCATGATGAAGCGCAGCGCGCTTGCCGCATGTCGATGCGCGGTCGCGATCTCGCCGGGCAAGATGTATTGAATCGATGCCCAGAACGTGGGCGTGGTGCCGAACGGCAAGCCGCGATTGGCGAGGCGCAACGTACGGCGCTGTCCGCCGGCTTCCAGTTTCAGCTTCGCGCCGATTTTCTCCAGCAGCCGTTCGAGGTCCCTCGCCTTCCAGTGCGCGGGCTGCATTGTCGATTGCGGTTCGCGCGTGAATAGCGGGCCGTCGGTCGGTTGCGCGACGCGGCAGTTAAAACTATCCAGTTCTTCGGCCAACGCCTGGCGTTGGGCCGTGTCAGTCATTACTGTTTCACTCATGGCGACTCCCGATAAGATTGGCAACGATCGAAGGGCATGGCGTGGCGCTGCACGCGCGCATCAGACGCCTGCCACCATTTCCGGCACGATCTCGAAGAGGTCGCCGACCAGCCCATAGTCAGCGACCGAAAAGATCGGCGCCTCGGCGTCCTTGTTGATCGCGACAATCACTTTCGAATCCTTCATGCCCGCAAGATGCTGGATCGCACCCGAGATGCCGACCGCCACATACAGTTGGGGCGCGACGATCTTGCCGGTCTGCCCCACCTGAGCGTCGTTCGGGGCAAACCCGGCATCGACGGCCGCGCGCGATGCACCGAGCGCGGCACCGAGCTTGTCGGCGAGCGGCTCGAGCACGTCCTTGAAGTTCTGGCTGCTGCCGAGTCCCCGGCCACCGGATACCACCGTCGCCGCTTGCCCCAGTTCAGGGCGATCCCGCGACGCCAGAGTCCGGCTGACAAGCTGCGCGCTGTTGCCATCGGCCGCGGCGGCGATCTCCTCCAGCCGAGCGCTTGCATCCGGGCTTGTAGCTTGTGCCGCGAGCGCATCGAAGGCGGTCGGTCTCACCGTGAGAACCTTGATCGGGTCAACCGATCTCACCGTCGCAATCGCGTTGCCCGCATAGACTGGGCGCTTGAACGTATTGGCATCAACCACGTCGACGATGTCGCCGATCTGCGCGGCATCGAGCTTCGCGGCGATGCGCGGCGCCAGGTTCTTGCCCTGGCTGCTCGCTGCAAGCAAAACGTGCGAATACGATTTCGCGATGGTCAGCACGGTCGCTTCAACATGCTCCGCGATCTGGGCTTCGAGGTGTGGCGCGTCAGCGAGCAGCACCGTGTGCACGCCGCCAAGTTTCAAGGCTTCATCGGCTGCCGCACGCGCGCCACTACCGGCGACAAGCACATGAATGTGCGTCGCTTCGATCCGGCTTGCTGCCGCAATGACGTTGAGCGTGACAGCGGACAACGCACGGTTGTCATGCTCCGCTATAACTAGAATGGCCATGCTGTTTTCCTCACAATACTTTTGCTTGGTCGCGTAGCGCGCCGAGCAGCGCGGCCACGTCCGGCACCTTGATGCCCGCCTTGCGCGCCGCCGATTCCTCGACATGCAGGGTCTGAAGGTGTGGCGCGACATCGACGCCCAGCGCGCCGGGAGTCACCGTTTCCATCGGCTTCTTTTTTGCCTTCATGATGTTGGGCAAGCTCACATAGCGCGGCTCGTTCAGCCGCAGGTCGCTTGTGACGACTGCCGGCATCGGCAGCGACAGCGTCTCCTCTCCGCCATCCACTTCGCGCGTGACCATCAGCCGGTCGCCTTCAACCGACACCTTCGAGGCGAACGTCGCCTGCGGCAAGCCCGCGAGTGCGGCGAGCATCTGTCCGGTCTGGTTCGCATCGTCGTCGATAGCCTGCTTGCCCAGCAGAATCAGGCCCGGCGCCTCCCTGTCGACGATCGCCTTCAGCAGCTTCGCCACCGCGAGCGGTTGCAGCTCGGCGCTCGTCTCCACGAGAATGGCCCGGTCCGCCCCCATCGCGAGCGCCGTTCTCAGCGTCTCCTGTGATTGCGTCGTGCCGCATGACACCGCGATCACTTCCGTCGCGACGCCTGCCTCCTTGAGACGAACCGCTTCCTCCATTGCGATTTCGTCGAAGGGGTTCATCGACATTTTCGCGTTGGCCAAGTCGAGTCCGCTGCCATCGCTTTTGACGCGCGGTTTGACGTTGTAGTCGAGCACTCGCTTGACGGCGACCACCACTTTCATCGTTGTTTCTCCATGTCGTATGGCGCTTTCGTGAGGCAACTTCGCCAGTCGATCAGTTTTCCAGCAATCTGCGCGCGACGATCAACCGGTGAATCTCGTTGGTGCCTTCAATGATCTGATTGAGCTTCGCATCCCGCATCATTCGCTCGACCGGGAACTCCTTCGAGTAGCCGTAGCTGCCCAGCACCTGCACCGCTTCGGTCGTGACCTCCATTGCAATATCGGTCACGAAGCACTTGGTAATCGACGAGATCATGTTCAGCCGCGAGTGATCGCCCGAGTCGATTTCATCGGCGCAGTTGTAGAGCAGGTTGCGCGCGGCCTCGATCTTGATCGCCATGTCGGCGAGCTTGAACTGCATGCCCTGGAACTCCGCGATGGCGCGTCCAAACTGCTTGCGCTCCTTCGCATACGCGACAGAAACGTCAAGCGCACCCTGGGCAAGTCCTAGTGAGGTGGCCGCGATGGTCGGGCGGTTCAGGTCCAGCACTTTCATGCAGGCCTTGAAACCCTGTCCTTCCTCGCCGAGCAGGCAGTCCGCGTCGACACGCATGTCGTCGAAGAAGAGTTCGTGGTTCGGCGCCCCGTTGCGTCCCATCTTGTGTTCCTGGCGGCCGAGGCGAAAACCGGGTGTCTTCGTATCAACGAGAAACGCGCTGATGCCGTCCGATCCGCTCGCCTCCGACGTGCGTGCGAAGAGCAGCACGTAATGCGCGTATCCACCCCACGTAATCCAGTTCTTCTGTCCATTGATGACATACGAATTGCCATCCTTCACTGCTCGCGTGCGGATGGACGACACGTCGGAACCAGCCTGCGGCTCGGTCACCGCGATCGCCGTGACGAGACGCCCTTCGGCTGCAAGCGGCAGCCACCGCTGCTTCTGTTCCTCGGTGCCGTAATGCAGGATCGGCAGGATGAACGAGATTGAATTGTTTCCGCACAAGGTTGCGGCGGCGAGCGACACCTTGGCGATCTCCTCCTTGACGATACACACGGTCTTCAGGTTTCCGCCCGGTCCTCCGTACTCCTCCGGCAGCCACAACTGCAGGAGGCCCATGTCACCGAAGATCGGGACCAGTTCCGACGGAAAGCGGTCGCTCTCTTCCATGCCGGCCACGAGCGGCACGATGTCCTTCTGGACCATCCGGCGAACCGAGTCCTGGATCGAAACCTGCTCTTCATTGAGACGCATATTCACTCCGTCAGTCGATGCTGTTTTGCCCGGCCAATCGATACAATCAATATCCCGGGAAGGAAAGACCGCCATTGATGCTGAGGGTCGATCCCGAAACCTGATCTGACTCCTTGCTCGACAAATACAGGATGTATTCCGCGAGATCCTCGGCGGTGTTCAGCTTGAACTTCACGCGTTGCTCGGCCTTCGTGAACGCCTTGACGATGACTTCCTGCGACCCGGCATCCCTCGCGGCAAGAAAGCGATCATGAGCGGGCGTACCCGTGGTCAGCGTGGTCGCCACCGAGTTGATGCGAATGCCGAGATGCGCGAGTTCCGCGCCGAGTGCGCGCGTGAGGAACATGATCGATGCACCGGCCGCGCCGATCATCGACTCGCTCGGCGTTGGCGTGCGCGCGGCGTCCGTCGTGATCAGCACGATCTTTCCGTACTTCTGATCACGCATGAATTTCGTCGCCGCATGGACGGCGTTCAGGCGTGGCATCAGGCGGCTCGTCAAGCATGCGATGCCTTCATCAGGCGCCATGTCGACGAACAACTTGGGCTTCGGATCCCGCGGACCACCGCTCGCCACCACAATGTCCACCTTGCCAAATCGCGTGACGGCTTCCTCTACCGCGCGCTCGATTCCGCCGTAAGTCAGCAGGTCGCTGTTCACGAAAATGCGCTTGCCCGCAAACGCGCTGCATTCTTCAATCAGCGCTTGCGCCGCGACCTCGTCGCGTCCCTGGATCACCACGCTCGCGCCGCTTTGCGCGAGCTTCTTGACCGCCGCCCGCCCGATTCCCTTTGTGCCACCCAGCACCACGGCCGATGAGCCGGTAAGTTCAGTCAGCATGTTGTTTCCTGTTCCTTTCTCTAGATCCGTTTTATTCGAGCGATCGCTCGCGTCCTCGGCGAGCGCGAATTACTCATCCGTTTTCGTCTCGCCGCCGTAGCGCGTTTCGCGCGAATGCGCCGCACCGGTCACCCCTTTTTTCTTGCGCTCTTTCATGAAGTTGCTTTCATCCGGCTCGTAACGGATGTTCGTGCCGAGCGCATGCATGACGTAACCGTGCACGAACTGCGAGGTCATGCCGAGCGAGTCAAGCGCGAGATGCGTGGCAGCCTTGCCGATCGCGATCGCGTCACGTGGCAGACGAACGATCCGTTCGGCCCAGTCCTCGCCGGCGGCCGCGAGTTCGCTCGCAGGCACGGCCTTGTTCACAAGCCCAAGGCGCGCGGCCTCAGTCCCATTCATCGTTTCACCGAGCAGCAGCACTTCGCGCGCTTTCTTTGGACCCATCGTGAGAATGTTGATGCTCGTCATGTACGAAGCGCCCGCGAGGCCCATCTTTTGTTCGGGGTGACCGATCTTCGCGTCTTCGGCGGCGATCGCCAGATCGCTCGCTTCCACGATGTACAGCCCCGCCCCGACGCAATATCCCTGCACCAGCGAAAGCGTGGGCTTGGTGCAATACAGGATCTGGCGAAACTGCTCTACGTGGTGCTTGTCGAAACTCAACCGGATGCGTTGGCTTGGCCTGCGCGCTCCGGGGTCTTTCGAAAAACCATATTCCGCGCCGCCGACCTGCGCGAGATCGTGCCCCGTCGAAAAGTCCCGCCCCTCACCGCGGAAGATGATCACGCGCACGTCGTCGTCGCGTTCGGCGGTTTCTACGTGCTCCATCAGCCGGTCGAACATTTCGTAAGTCAGCGCGTTGCGCTTTTCATCACGGCAGAACGTGATGTAGGCACGGCCTTCTTTCGCTTCGTACTTAACCAGGTCTCTCAGATCGTCACTCATTGCTCGTCCTTGGGTCTTGGGGTTGTGCAGCCCGAATCAATCAATGGCGCGGGCCAATGTACCGGGCGCATTCAGCCAGCAGCATCAAACAAAAATCCGGCAATTAAATTTTGGTCCATTGGATGAACCTTTGAAACATACTCTACAAAATCCACAGCGATGTCAAGTCTCGAAAGCGCGAGGTTTCCAGGCAAGCTGAATACGGACGTCGAACCCGTACGCGGCGGATTACTGACTACGTGAGACTGATTGCGTATTGCTTACTTGATGAATCGAACGAGCGGAGGTAGCATCAAGCGACAACACATGAATGGATTAATCATTGAAAACCTCCAACACCAGCAGCCGCGCGCCCAAGCCCAAGATTGAAGCTGCCTCCGAAGACGCCGCGCCACCGCGCGCGCGTCCGGTGCACGCCTACGCGCCTGTGCAGACGCGTCGTGCGTTCGAGGCAGTCGCGGACCAGATCCGGGGCCAGTTGGCAAGCGGTGCGCTGCAGCCCGGCGATCGCCTGCCGCCCGAGCGCGAGTTGGCCGAGCAGTTCAGCCTGAGCCGCAACACGGTCAGAGAGGCCTTGCGTTCCCTCGAAATGGCTGGCGTGCTGGAGTTTCGCAAGGGCGCCACCGGCGGCGCGTTTGTGCGCGAAGGCCAGGGCGACGCCGTGATCGCCGGGTTCGCCGACCTTTTCCGGCTTGGCGCAATTCGTCCGGCGGACCTTACCGAAGCGCGGCTCATCGTGAGCGTGGCGGCAACGCGCCTCGCCTGCCAGCGCGGGACCGAGGCGGACTTCGAAGCCCTACGCGAAAATTTCCATCGAAGCGAACTCGCGGTGGCCGAAGGTGATGTTCACGAACGCGTGCGGATCAATCTCGATTTCCATCGGTTGCTCGCGCGCACGGCACGCAACCCCGTGCTGGTCATCTTGACCGATGCGCTCGTCGAGATTCACGAACAGTTGCTGGAAGTGGTGTCGCCGCTGCCGGACAGCGCGGTCATGCCATCACGCCGGCGCCTGCTCAAATACCTCGCGGCCCGTGACGAAGAAAAGGCTGCCGCCGAGATGGAAACGCATCTGAAGGCGCTCCAACGGCACTATCTTTTGCAGCAGACGGAGATCAAGCAGGTCAGGCGCGCGAGCTGAATCGTTCGGCAGACGCAGGCCAGGCGCTTTGGATTGGCCTGCTTCTGCTGGACGAAAAAACTATGCGGACACTTCAAGGCCGCGAGCCACGGCCTCTGCGGAGCGCAGACCGAACACGGCCGCCTTGGCAAGGCCGCCCACATACCCTGCGTTAGCGCCCCCCTCGATTCCACCTGTCGTCGCGCCGGCCGCATATAGGCCCGGTATCGGCCGGTGCCCTTCGTCAAGCACCTGCCCGTCTGCATCAATAACCAACCCGCCCATCGTGTAGGTCATTCCCGCGCACAGCGCAATGGCGAGATAGCCAGGACCGTTGATCGGCCACGGCCCGGTGGCAAGCGTCGCGGGTTTGACCGTGCGTCGCAGGGAAAGCGTGTCGAGGCGACCGCCCGCGAGCGCCTCGTTATATTCCCGCAAGGTTCGCTTTAATGTATGCGCTTGCATGCCGAGTTTGGCCGCGAGCGTTTCGATGTCGTTGGCCCGGTGAATCGTTGCACCCAGTCGCTCAAGGGCGGGATTCGGCGGCAGCAGGAACGCCCCACCCGGTCCTGACCAGATGGCTTCATCGAGAATGACGAAGGACGACAGCGGTTCATCGAGCGCGGCGACCGCATTCGCGATCGCGACGCCGCCCAGGCCCTCGTCGGTGAAACGTCTTCCCGCACCGTCCACGACAATGGCCGACGAAGCGACGATGTCGAGCACCGGATAAGGCCATAGCGATTCGTCATTCAGTGCGCCCGCACATTGCACGTGCCCGTAGAACTTGTCCATGCCCGTCACCGCGGCGCCGACGGCCTGCGCCATGCGGATGCCGTCTCCCATGCCCGTTCCCGCACCTCGCTTGCACAGATGCTCCGGCCGCGGCGAAATGTATTCGCGGACCATGACCGCATTACCCTGGAAACCGCCGTCGGCTAGCAGCACGGCGCGCGCTTCGATCAGCAGGTCTTCACCCTGCCCGGTCTGTGCAGTCACGCCCGAACATCGTCCGCCGGTCACTCGAAGCTCGCGCGCCCGCGCGTCTCTGATGAAGCGTCCGCCGGATGCCGCGAACGCTGCTTCCAGCCGCTGTAGCAGCAGATCACCGCCCTTGCCTCGCCAGTGATTTTGGAAGCCGGTCTCCCGCAAGCTGAACGGCATGAGCATGTGGCCCATGAACGGATAATCGCCGCCGCGCCCGAACTCTGCGCCGCGCCGCGCCAGCCAGTCGACAACACGCGCGCCGTCCTTCGCCATTGCGTGCGCAAGTGCTTCGTCGCGCAAGCCCTCACTCGCTTCGACGATCGCTTGTTGCAAGACCTCCGTCCCGGCCTCGATATCGCGAAAGGCGATATGAAAAACCCCTCCCGCGTAACGCGAATTGGCAGGATAAAGTGGTTCTCGACCCGCTTCCAGAAGGATGACTGAACATCCGAGTTCCGTCGCGCGATTGGCGGCGACGAGCCCTGCAAGTCCGCCTCCGACGATTGCGAAATCTGCGCTCAGCGACGCGTTCGGCATCATGCGTTCTCCATACGGTTTTAACCGAGGTAGGCTTGCTGGATCGATTCGTGATTGCGTAGCGACTCGCCGGTTCCTTCGGCCGCAATGTTGCCGACCGAGAGCACGTATCCGTAGTCGGAAAGCGCCAGCGCTTCGTCGGCATGTTGTTCGACGAGAAGAATGGTCAGCCCGCTTCGCCGCAACACCTGCAGCACGTTGAACATGCGCTCGACCACGATGGGCGCGAGGCCGAGCGACGGTTCGTCCAGCAGCAACAACTTCGGATCGGCCATCAGCGCGCGCCCTATCGCCACCATCGACTGCTCTCCGCCGCTTAACGTGATGGCCCGTTGATCGGCGCGCTCCTTGAGTTTCGGAAAGAGCTCATACACGTAGTCGAGGCGCTCGCGAAAAAGCGCCGAAGCGCGTCGTTGTCGCAACCGGTGGAAACCGAGCCGCAGGTTCTCCGTGACTGTCAATGCGGAAAAAAGCTGACGGCCCTCGGGCACCTGAACGATCCCGAGTTCCACCACTTCCGGCGCTGACATCCTGACGATATTCTGCCCGTCAAAGGTGATGGCTCCAGCGTTCACATCGACGAGCCGCGACAACGCGTTGATGAGCGTGGACTTGCCTGCGCCGTTGGCGCCGACCGCGGCGACAATGGTTCCCTGGCGTATTTCGAGCGAGATGCCGTGCAACGCCTCGGTGCCCTTGTAGCCGGCACGCAATCCCTCAATCTTTAGCATGCGCGCCCCCGGTTCCCAGATACGCCTCGATCACCTTCGGGTCACTCTGGACCGCCGCGGCGTCCCCTTCGGCAATCTTCGCGCCGTGATCGAGCACGACGATGCGATGACATAACCCCATGATGAATCCGATATCGTGCTCGACGATCAGGATCGTCAGTCCATCGTCGTTGAGCAGGCGCAGCATGCGGCCGAGACCCGCCGTTTCTTCGTCGTTCAGACCCGCGGCCGGTTCGTCGAGCAGCAGGATGCCGGGCTCGCTCGCAAGCGCACGCGCGATTTCGACGAGACGTTGCTGCCCGTGCGGCACATGCGCGATCAGGTCGTCCGCGCGCGGCGCAAGGCCGACGAACTGCAGCAGTTCCATCGCGCGTTGCGCACAGCGGCGCTCGTCGGCCGCGACCTTGCGAAAGCGCAGCAGCGACGGGATGAAACCGTCGACAAGTTGCGGATGAAATCCGAGCATCACGTTCTCGAGGACCGTGAGTCCGCTGAACAGGCGCACGATCTGGAAGGTACGGGCCATGCCCATCGCGCTTCGACGATGAAGCGGCGTATTCGTGATGTTTTCCTGCTTGAAGAAGATCTCGCCGGCACTCAGGCCGTCGACGCCCGTGATGAGGTTGAAGGTCGTTGACTTGCCCGCGCCGTTCGGCCCGATCAGCCCGACGGCTTCCCCCTGCCGCACATCGAAGGACACGTCGTCGACGGCTACTAGTCCGCCAAAACGCTTCATGCCACCACGGATCGACATGAGCTGCGGCGCTTCGATAGGCGTTCGCGATGCAGTTTGCGTCCTCATCGTCCCACTCCTTTCTTGACGGCGTGCTTGGGCGCAAGGCGCGTCGGCGCCTGCCGCGCGTGCCTGCCCCTGAGCGTGCCGGCAAGCGACTTGATCATCCCCGACAAACCATGCGGCATGAAGATCAGGAACAGGAGCAGGCACAGGCCGTACATGAGCGTCTCCATTTCTCCAAAGCGCGTCAGGAACTGCGGCGCGATCACGACCACGATCGAACCCAGGATCGGCCCGTAACGCGTGCCGAGGCCGCCGACCACGGCGATCGTAAGCATCGATACCAGCACGGGAAATTCGCCCATGCTCGGGCTGACCTGCCGGCTGACAACGGCGAAACCGATGCCCGCCAATCCAGCGATAACCGCGCTCAGCACGAACACGCGCAGCTTCTGTACGGCCACGTTGACACCGAGCGCGGCTGCTGCCTTGTCATCGTCGCGGATCGCCTGCAGCGAGCGGCCAAGATGGCTCGATACGATGAAGTTCTGCAAGGCCAGCACGAGCGCGGTCGCGGCCACGATCAGGTAGTACAGCGTCACACGGTCCACGGTCTTATCGCCGATCGTGATCGACGGAATCAGCAGGCCGCCAGTGCCGCCCGTCACGTCGATCCAGCGATTGGCCACCCCTGATATGACGAGCCCGAAACAGAGCGTCGCCATTGCGAGGTAGTGCGTGCGCAGCCTGAGCAGGGGTACGCCGATCACCACCGCGACCAGCGCGCAGATCACAAGGCTGACGGGCAGCGCCGCAAGCACCGGCAAACCTGCCTTGAGCTGCAACAGCGCGTATGCATACGCCGCGATAGCGAAGAAGCCCTGATGGCCCATGGCGATCTGTCCCGCGTAGCCGTAGAGCAGATTGAAACCCATGCTCAGGATTGCGTAGATGCAGATCAGTGAAACCAGCCGTAACTGGAAGCCGCTGGTAAGCAGCGCCGGCGCCGCAAGTGCAACCACCAGGAACGCGACGAACGGCAGCCGTGCTTGCCACGCGGGGGATCGGGTAGATGTGTTGGTCATCGCCGGACCGCCTCCAAGTCGCCCAGGAGTCCGAAAGGACGGATCAGAAGGACCAGGAGAATGAGGAGGAAGATGATGGGTTCCGCATACAGGCTGCTGCCGTAACCGGCGACGAACGTCTCCAGCAAACCAATGACGAGCCCGCCCGCCGCCGCCGCGAACGGGCTGCCAAGGCCACCGAGTATCGCGGCCATGAAGCCCTTGACCGTCAGCGCCACGCCCATTGAAACCTGGCCGCCGAGGAGCGGCCCGATCAGCACGCCTGAGATGCCGCTCACGAATGCGCTGAACATGAACCCGAAGCGGACAATGCGCGACGAGCGAATGCCCATCAACTGCGCGACGCGCGGGTTCGCTCCGGTTGCGCGCACGCACAGTCCAAAGCTCGTGCGATACAACAAGAACCACGTGACAAGCAGAAAGACGACGAAAGCGCCCACGATCGCGAGCTGCTGAAGATTGGTCGTCAGCGGTCCGAGGGTGATGGGATCGAGCGGCAGGATGTTGGGCACATAAAGCTGGTTCGCACCCCAGATCAGCAACGCAATGCCGCTTGCGATGATCGCGGCTGCCAATGTCCCGATCATGATCGTGAGCGGCGGTGCGCCGCGCCGCACGAGCGGGCGATACACCGCGAATTCGAGCGCAAGCGCGCAGATGAGTACCACTGCTATCACGGCCAGCAGCGCGACGGGCGTGGGCAGGCTGTACGTGACCATGAAGAGGATCGCCGACATCGCGCCGATCATCACGAAATCGCCCTGCGCGAAATTGATGACCCGATTCGTGCCGTAGATCAGCGATAGCGACAGTCCGATCAGACCGTAGACGCTCCCGTTGGTTAGCCCAGCGAGCAGTAAGACACTGATTTTATCCATTTGCGTATGCCAGTTTAGAGGGCAAAGCGAAGCGCCGCTGCGGCCCTTGCGGGCTCGCATAAGCGGTTAAAGCGGCTTGAACTTGCTCAGGTCGGGCTTGACGAGCCGCGTCCCGTTGTCCGCGACGAGAATGAAGACGTACCAGTTCTGATCAGGCGAGCCGTGATGCTGTTGCGGACCAAAGTGGTAACTCGCGTTCTGCTCGCCCTGCAGTCCCTTGAACTGCGTGAGCTTTTCGGTGCCGTCACGGAACGCCTTGCGCGCTTCTTCGATGTTGCCGGCGTCGATCGCCTTGAGCACGGCTGGCGTCGCGATGACCTGCAGCGCCGCTTTGGCGGCGTCATAGCCGATGACCGGATAAAGCGTCGGCTGGTGCGGCCCGAAGCGCGCATTGAAGGCCGTGAAGAACTTCTGCACGTCGGGGCGTGACGGATCGACGGTATTCGGAATCAGCACGCCGTCGCTTGACGACCCTGCAAGCTTGCGCATCGTGTCGAGCAGCGCACTGCGCGACACGACTATCGGCGCCGTAATGTTGAGCTGGTGCGCAGTGCGCAGCACGCGCGCGCCGTCGGCGGGATAGGGGAAAACGAGCAGCACGTCGGGCTTCGCGTCACGCAGGTTCGTGAGTTGCGGCGACAAGTCCGTCGCGTTCACGTCGTAAGTCTGCTGCGCTACCACCGCGATGTTCTTTTTCTTGAGCGCGGCGGTCGTCGCGCGGGCGCCGTCGGTGCCGAACGGCAGCGAGTTGTTGATGATCGCCGGCCGCTTGAATCCCTGCTGCGCGAGCAGGTCGGCAATCGCCGCCGCATCCTGGCGATTGGCCGGCCCGAAGCGGAAGTTATACGTCGCGGGCGGATCAGTCAGCGTGTCCGTGCCGGCTGACAGCATGTAGTAGGGGATCTTGTTTTCTGTCGCTACGGGAATCATCGCCGCAGCCGGCGCCGAAGGATTTCCGCCGATGATCACCAACCCCTTGTCGTCTTCGGCGCAGCGTGAGGCAAAGGTCGCCGTCAATTGCGGGTCGGTCTTGCCGTCATAGGCAATCACCTTCAACGGGTGACCACCGATTCCACCCGCGGCATTGGCTTCGTCGACCGCCATCATCACACCCTGGTAACCCTGGGTGCCCGTATCCGCTGCCGCACCACTGCGGTCATCGATCGAACAAATCAGGATCGGATCGGCGGCGAACGCAGGAAGCGTGATGGCGGTGGCGACGCTCGCCACTGCGATCAGTCCCACGACCTTCGTCCAGCCGGATTTCGGTGTCAAATTCGGTCTCAAGCGTGTCGCGCATCTCGACGTGTTCATGGATGTCTTCTCCGGGTACTCGCTCGGTCAATCGCTTGACCTTGGTTTATTTGTCATTGGATGAACCTTTGCGCTTATCATAGGGTCGTCAGATTCCCGGTGTCAAGAAAGCTCGGCTCGGGGTTTAACCTTGGATAGTCCGCGTCGGGCTTCGTCTGTAGAGTTGTTTGAAGAATCGAAACCGGCCGTCGATGCCTCGGCGGCGCTCACATCAGGAGACAAACGTGAAGATGCAATGCACTCACACCATGCATGGCGTGCAGTTGCGGGATCCCGGTAATGTCGTGCTTACCCGGCTCCCCGTTCCGGCAGCCGCTGCCGGCGAAGTCGTGCTGCGCGTGCTGGCCGCGGGCCTGTGTCAGACCGACCTGCACATCCGCAGCGCATCCGACTCGCGCACGCCCGACGGCACGACGCTCGGACATGAGATCGCGGGCGAGGTGGAAGACATCGGGGCAGGCGTGACGCAATGGCGCCGCGGCGAGCGTGTGGTCGTTCATCCGTGCTGGTCGTGCGGCGCGTGCAGCGCATGTCTCGCCGGCCGGCAGAACGCCTGCCGCCGCACCGGCGGCAGGCTGAACCCGCCGCCGACTCCCGGTGTGACAAAAAATGGGGGCATGGCCGAATACGTAAGCGCACCGGCTAGTGCGCTTGTTGCAATCGGAGATCTCGATCCCGCAATCGCCGCCACGCTGACCGACGCGGCACTCACGCCTTATCACGCGATCCGGACTTGCCGCGACCTCTTAGATCCAGGCTCAACCACCGTGATCATCGGGCTGGGCGGGCTCGGCAATCTCGCGGCGCAAATTCTTCGTGCGACGACGGCGACGCGAATCGTGGCGACGGACATCTCGCAAGAGGCGATCGATGCGGCGCGACCATGGGCCGACGACACCCTGCGCTCGGACCAGCCGGATCTGGCTGCGCGGATCGTCGAGATGACCGAAGGCTTCGGCGCTGATGTCGTGCTTGATTTCGTCGGCACTGATGCAACGCTACAGCTGGCGGCCTCACTCGTCGGCCGGTACGGCGCGATTCGTGTCGTAGGGCTCTCGGGCGGCACTTATCCGTTCGTCGCGCGCTCGGCCGGCAATTCGTTGCCGCGCGGCGTGTCCCTCATGTGCCCGTATGGCGGAACCTACAGCGACCTCGCAGCCGTGATCGCGCTCGCACAGCGCGGGGAGATCCGGCCCCTCGTCACGCGCTTTGCCCTTGGCGACGCGATGAGCGCCTTCGACGCTTTGCAGGCTGGCGAAATTCGCGGACGCGCGGTGCTGATTCCTGGGGAAGCCGCAACGTAAGCGCAGCAAAAACACAGCGGCGCGATCAGGCCATATGCGCCGCTGCGGCCGTGACCTGCCCGACCATCATGTCGGCAACTTTCTCCGCGGCCATCATCGTCGGGAAGTTGATGTTGCCGCTCGGAATATGCGGAAAGATCGATGCATCGACAACGCGCAAGCCCTGCACGCCCCGCACGCGTGCCTGATGGTCGGTCACGGCAAGCGGATCGTCGTCCGCGCCCATCCGGCAGGTACACGACGGATGCCACACGCCCACGCACGCGCCACGCACGAACTCGCGCAGTGCCGCGTCGTCGGCGAGGAGGTCTGCGAGCGTCGCGCCGCCGGCTATCACTCGCGTCATCAGCAAGCGCCGCAGCGGTGGTGGACCATCGAGCAAGGCGGCCAGCACGTCGGTGATCATCTTGTTGCGGCGACTCAGGAGCGCCACCTGTCTGACCTTCTCGCTGTAGCTCGCCGGAAACGGATCGGCCGTCACTTCCTTTACGGCCGCGAGCGCCTGCACCGCCGCCATCCGGCGAAAGCCGTCGACCAGCCGGTCGAGGTCACGCTCGTCCGAGAGAAAGTTGAAATCGATCGAGGGCGCCACCCGCCAGTCCGCCGAGGCGAGCTTGACTTCGCCAACGTTGGAGAACGGCTTGTTCACATACATCAGCATGGTGCCAATGCGCTCGCCGACGGCATGCCACGATGTCTTCGTGACAACGGACACGAACATGTCACCGCCCGGTGCGCCTCCCATGCCGGAGGAATAGCGCCAGCCGAGCAGGATGTGCCTGCGGGTTGATCCATTCACACGGGCGGCCTTGCGTATGAACGATGCCAGCGCAATCGACGGATGCTCCATCAGATGCTGCCCGACACCGGGCGACTCCGCGACAACCGTAATCCCGTGCTCGCGCAAATGCGCAGCGGGACCTATGCCCGAGCGCATGAGAATGGCCGGCGACTGCAGCGCGCCCGCCGACAAAATGACTTCGCCGGCCCGCACGGTGGCGGGCCGATCCGGCGCTTCAATACGGATGCCGCAGCATCTCGTGCCTTCAAACAGCAGGCCGGCGACTTCGGTATCGGTCCAGATCGTCAGGTTCGGGCGATCGCGTGTTTGCGCGTCGAGATAGCCCATCGACGCCGACACGCGCCGTTCGTCCAGGTTCGAGATTGCAATGGGAAAGTAGCCGTCCCTGAACTCGCCATTCTGGTCCGGCAAGTAGCTGTAACCCGACTCCTTCAACGCAGCGGCAATGGCCGTGGCGTGCTTCGGCCATGCGTCGGGAAAAATTCGGCGCACCGGAATGCGCCCTGATTTGCCGTGCAATGGACCGTCGAAATCGATGTCTCGCTCGATCTTCCTGAAATACGGCAGCACGCTCTCCCATCCCCAGCCCTTGAGGCCGCGCGCTTCCCAGTCGTCGTAGTCACTGGGCGCGCCGCGGTTGAAGAATTGTCCGTTGATCGACGAGCCTCCGCCCAGGATGCGGGCTTGCTCATACTTGCGCAATTTGCGCGGCGCCGTGGTTGCATCGGTTGGCGCAACGGTCGTCACGCGCAGGTCAGGCCACAAGTAGTTCGGGTTCAGGTAGGCGGTGCCCGGGTAGCTGTCCAGGATCGCCGCCGGCAGCTTGTCGTTCGGCAAGTCGGCGCCCGCTTCGCAGAGCAGCACCCGCTTGGCTGGATTCGCCGAGAGGCGATTGGCGAGCACCGAACCGGCCGAACCGCCGCCGACAATGATGTAGTCAAAGAATGTCGTCATATTGATCTTGTGGTCCCTCTGCGCATTCAGTCGAGATTGATCGCGATACTTTTCACCGACGTGTACAGGTCCAGCACCTCGCGGCCACGCTCGCGGCCCCATCCCGACTGCTTGTAGCCGCCGAACGGCAATGCCGGATCATTGACCATGTGGGCGTTCACGGAGACTGAACCCGCCTTGATGCGCCGCGCGAGCTTGTGCGCGAGGCTCAGGTTCTGCGTCCAGATCCCGGCGAACAGGCCGAACTCGCTGTTGTTCGCCTCCGCTGCGATGGCCTCGAGATCCTCGTCGTCAAAGGGCATCGCGCAGACTACGGGGCCGAAGATTTCTTCGCGATAGATCGACATGCTGGTCGACGTATCGACGAAGACCGTAGGGCGTACGAAATAGCCGCCGTCATCCGGTGCGGCTCTGCTGCCCATGCGTTGTGCGCCCTCCTCCTCACCCTGGCGGATATAGGCGTTGACACGCTGCATCTGCTGGCTCGAAATCAGCGGACCTACCTGGCTATCGGGCGCGAGACCGTGACCGACTTTCAACTTGTCGCCGTGCTCGATCACGCCCTCGACCACTCGATCGAACACCTTCTTGTGAACGAAGAGCCGCGATCCGGCCGAGCAGACTTGACCGCTATTGAAGAAGATCGCGTTCGCCGCACCCGTCGTCGCGAGGTCGAGGTTGGCATCGGGAAAGACGAATACGGGCGACTTCCCACCCAGTTCCAGTGACACTTTCTTGAGATTGCCCAGCGCGGCCTGGACGATGCGCTTGCCCGTTTGCGTCGAACCCGTGAAGGCGATCTTGTCGACATCGGGATGCGCGGCGAGTGCGGCGCCCGCCGTGGCGCCAAAACCGGTGACAATATTCACGACGCCATCCGGTATGCCCGCTTCCTGGATGATCTGCCCGAGCCGCAGCGCATTCAACGGCGTCTGTTCAGCGGGCTTGAGCACGACAGTGCAACCGGTCGCCAGCGCGGGTGCGATCTTCCAGATCGCCATCGACAATGGAAAATTCCACGGAATGATCTGCCCGACCACGCCGACGGGATCACGCGTGGTGTACGCGTGCCATTCGCCCGGCACCGAAACGTTCACCGACTCGCCATTCATCTTGGTCGCCCAGCCGGCCATGTAGCGGAGCATCTCCGCCGTGCCCGCAATGCCGCGCCGCGCAACCGCAAGCGGCTTGCCGTTGTCGACCGCTTCGATCTCGGCCAGTTCGTTTCCGTGATGTTCGATCAGGTCCGCGAGCCGCAACATCACGCGCGTGCGGTCCGCGGGCTTCATCTTCGCCCAGTCGCCGGTCTCGAAGGCGCGGCGCGCGGCGCGCACGGCCAGATCGATGTCCTCCGCGTCCCCTTCAGGAACGCGTGCCACGATTTCGCCCGTGCCCGGATCGAAGACGTCGAAGGTTTTGCCCGACAGCGCCGCGACCCAGCGGCCACCGATCAGCAGTTGATGCGTGCCACGGATGAAGTTCGCGCTTCGTTCGCCCAGGCTTTCATAGATTGTCGACATCGTTTAAGACTCCTAGATTGTTCGGGCCGCAGCGGGCTGGAGCAATGTTTTCAGATCGAACTGCAGGTCGGCAGCTTGTGCCGGGGTCACGGGCGCATCGGCGGCGAGCAGGCGCCGCGCGGCCATGTGATCCGCTGGGCGGTTGACCGACTCGACCGCGACGAGTTGTCCCTTCGAAAAGCCATAAGCTGAAAATTTCAGGCCGGCCCGGTCGCCGCGCAGGACCACCTCGTCGGCACGGCCCATCGCGACGCCGGCGATCTGCAACTTCACGCCGCCCTGATCGCTCCAGAACCACGGGACGGCTTCGAAACCATGCGTGTGCCCGGTTAGCCGTTGCGCGAGATAGCGCGCCTGGTCGACCGCGTTCTGAACCGATTCGATCCGGCAGTTGCCGAATGCAAAGCGCGACGGGAACGCCGCGCAATCACCGAGCGCGGAAATCGACGGATCGCTTGTCGCCAGGTTCAAATCGACGACGATGCCGTTCGCGATTTCAAGGCCCGCTTCTTTCGCGAGTTCCACATTCGGAATCACGCCGATGCTCACAACGAGCAGGTCGGCTTCATGCAGCGTGCCGTCGGTCGTCTGTGCACCCACGACCCGACCCGCCTCCGTGTGGATGCTGGTCACGCCACTATCGAAACTGAAGGTGGTTCCGAGCGACTCATGGTGTTGGCGAAAGGCGTCGGCAACGGGCGAACTGACGGCTCGGCTCATCAGATTCGAACTCGCCTCGATCACCCGCACCGAGACACCGCGCTTCGCGGCCACGGCGGCGAACTCGAGCCCGAGAAAACCCGCACCGACGATCACGGCCTGCTGCGAGCGGTTGAGCGCCTCGCGCAGGCCACGCGCGTCGTGCAGCGTACGCAGGCTAAGCAAACCAGTGGTCGAGCTGTCCCAACCCGGCAGGAGGCGGTTGCGCGCGCCCGTCGCCAGGACGAGATGCTCATAGTCAATGCACCGGCCGTCGCCCGTCGTCACCTGGCGGCGTTCCCGGTCGATGTGCGGTATCCGCACGCCGAGCATCAGTTCAATATCGCGGCCCGCATAAAAGGCTTCCGTCTGGAACGTAAGCTGCTCGGCCTCGCAGTCGCCGCTCTGGAACGCCTTCGACAACGGCGGGCGCTGATACGGAAGATCCGGCTCGTCACCGATCAGCAGCACGCGCTTCTCGTAGCCGGCATCGCGCAGCGACACAGCCAGCTGATAGCCGGCCTGCCCCGCGCCGATAATCAAGATTCCCGCGTCCTTCATGTCACGACCTTTGCAAACGTGTTACGCCGCCGGCGCATGTGAAGAGCGCCGGGATCACGGGTGTCACTCGTCGAATGAAATCACGAGCGCCGGGCACAGTCGCGCGGCTTCACGGCAGGCCTCATGCAGGTGTTGCGGCGGATATTCCTGAAGAACGATGACAAGGCCGTCATCCTCGTTCTGGCTGAAGACTTCCGGAGCGGCCACCACGCACAACCCGGCACCGATGCATTTCGTCGCGTCAACCTTGATTCTCATGTCTGTCTCCTGATGCTTTCTTCATGCTCGCACGGGGTGCGCGGGCTTATCCAGCCACAACTCGGTCACCACTCGACCGGCAATGTGTCCACGCCGTAGACGAACGCGTCGTAGCGGAACTTGATTTCTTCGACGGGGACCGCGAGGCGCAATGTCGGCAGACGCTGGAACAACGTCGAGAAGACAATTTGCAACTCGGCGCGTGCGAGCGGCTGCCCGAGGCACTGGTGCACGCCGTAGCTGAACGCCACGTGGTGCAGCGCCGGGCGACGAATGTCGAACTTGTCAGGCTCATCAAACGCCTTCGGGTCCCGATTCGCCGCCGTGATCAGCGCGAGCACGCCCTCGCCCTTCCTGATAAGCGTGCCGGCTACTTCGACATCCTCCAAAGCAACGCGCGGCCCGTTGTAATGCACGATCGTGTGAAAGCGCAGCATCTCCTCGACCGTATTGCGCACGAGTGACGGGTCGGCGACGAGCGCGTCCTTCTGATCGGGATTCGTCAGCAGCGACAGCGTGCCGAGCGCGATCATGTTGGCGGTGGTTTCATGACCTCCCATCAGCAGCAGCTCGATGGTCGCGAGCGCTTCTTCGCGTGTCATGTGTCCGGGCACGACCTGGCTCATCACAAGGCGGCTGATGAGATCGCTGCGGTTGCCCGGATGCGCCATCTTCTCGGTGATCAGGCGGTCCAGGTATTCGCGCATTTCCGCGCCGGCCTTGATCGGCACCTCCGGGTCGGCCGTGAGGTCGAGCTTGGCCTTGCTGCGCTCCTGGAAGAAGTCGCGATCCTCATAAGGCACGCCCAGCATCCGCGATATGACCGTGGTGGGCACCGTCAGCGCGAAATCCTCGAAGAGGTCCGCAGGTGACCCCTTGGCGATGAACTCGTCCAGCAAGGTATCGACCGTCTGCTGCAATTCAGGGCGCATCGCTTCGATGTGATGGACCATGAACTCCTTTGAGAGCATCCGCCGGTACTTGGTGTGCTGGGGCGAGTCCATGCGGATGATCGTCGGCGGAAATTCGTTCTTGAGCAAGGCCGCGCGAGCGGGCGCAATGAACGGATAACCCGGCGTCGACGGCACCGTGGAAAAGCGGCCGTCGCCGAGAATCGCGCGCACGTCGTCGTAGCGGGTCGCGATCCACGCAAGCGAACCGTCAGGCATGGTTACCCTGGAAAGCCCCTCGTTCTTGCGGATCTCGGCGTATTCGGGCGGCGGGGCAAACGGACAACGGCCCATTGGAAAGGCCGGTGCAGCGGCGGTAAGGTCGTCCATCAAAGGTCTCCTTTCAAGCTACGATGTTTTGGACCCGCAAGCGGGCAATGGCAGCAGCATCCAGGTTGAGCCGCCCGGACAGAATCCGGTCCGTGTGCTCGCCGAGCAGCGGCGGCGCGAGCGGTGGCGCGAGCGAGCTTTCCTGCATCTTCAGCGGCGAGTTCACGAGACTGATCCGGCCCGCGGTCGGGTGGTCGATTTCGCTCACCATGCCGCGCGCTTTCGACTCCGCCGAGTTCAGTGCCTCGAGCACGTTCTGGACGAGGCCCGCAGGCACGCCCGCGCCTCTGAAAAGCGGTATCCACTCGTGACGCGAACGGGTCCGAAGGCGTGCGGACATTAATTCGTCAAGCGCGTCGCGGTTCGCACGGCGTGCGTCGTTGTCGACGAAGCGCGGGTCCGAGGCGAGCCCCGGCATATCCAGGACATCTGAGCAGAAGCGCGCAAACTGCGCGTCGCTGCCGACGTGAAACATGATCGGGCCATCGGACGCGTGGTAAAGGCCCTGCGGGATAATGTCGGCGTGACTGTTGCCGAAGCGCCCCGGCTCCTTGTTGAGCAATAACGCGTTCGCGGCTACCGAGACATGATTGGCAAGCGTGCAGTCAAACAGCGCGATGTCGATCGTCTCCCCGCGGCCATTGCGCAACATGCGCACGAACGCGGCGAGGATCGCCTGGGTCGCGTACATGCCCGCCGTGATATCGCAGATCGGCACGCCCGCCTTCGATGCCTCCCCGTCGGGCTCGCCCGTGATCGACATCAGGCCGCTTTCTGCCTGGATCACGGAGTCGTAGCCTGGCCGCTGTGCGCTTGGGCCGGTGCGGCCATAGCCGCTGACGGAGCAGTAGATCAGCTTCGGGTTTTCCGCTCGCAGCGCCTCCGGGCCAAGCCCGTAACGCTCGAGCGTGCCAAGCAGGTAGTTCTCGACCAGGATGTCGCTGTCGCGGGCCAGTGCCTTGATGAGCTCGGCGCCTTTGGGCTTCGAGAAGTCGATTGCAATCGACTGCTTGGTGCGATTGATGGCCAGATAATAGGTGCGCTCACCGCCTTGTATCGCCGTGCCCCAGTGCCGTGTCTGATCGCCGCCCTTCGGGTGCTCGACCTTGGTCACTTCGGCCCCCAGGTCTGCGAGCATCATCGCGCAGAACGGTGCGGCGAGGACCCGGGACAAATCAAGCACGCGTACGCCTTTCAAGGGCGGTTCGTGTACGCCGAGTTCGGGCAATCCGCTCTCGGCCCGCGTGTACGCAACGGAGTTCGTGGCTGCCATCATTCGGTTCCGAGGGCTGCGGCATCTTGCGACACTTGCGACACGAGGCCGAACTCACGCAGGACTTCATCGGTATGTTGTCCGAGCGTGGGCGGCGGGCGGGATATCGATGTCGGCGTGTCCGACAGGCGAATTGGATTCGTGACGACCTTGAACTTGCCGGCATTCGGGTGATCGAGTTCCACCACGAGGTCCTTCTGTACGCGCGGGTCCTCGAACACTTCCTGGAAGTTCAAGACCGGCGAGAACATCGCCTGCGCTTCCAGCAGTTTCTCGTTCCAGTAGACGAGCGGCTGTTTGGCGAACGCCTGGGAAAGACCCGCATCGACGATATCGCGATGCGCAAGGCGCCCGTCCTTCGTCTTGAGACGCTCGTCTGCAAGCAGCTCGTGTGCATCGACTGCCGACGCCAGTACGCGCCAGAACTTGTCGGTGTGCGCGATGACCATCACGTGCCGGTCATCGGAAGTCCGGTACGTGTTGTACGGAACGATTTGCCAGTGAGCATTACCTATGCGGCCCGGCGTTTCGCCCGTCGCGAAATAGTAGGCGTCGCGGGGAATCATGCTGAAGATGGTCGCATCGAGCATCGACAGGTCGATACGCTGGCCGCGGCCTGTCGTGTTGCGCGCCTGGATTGCGGCCAGCACGCCGATTGTCGAAAGCAAGGGCGTGATGAGATCCGCGTACGGCATGCCGGTCTTCAATGGTCCCGTCTGATCGTCGCCGGTCAGTTGCATGATGCCCGACATGGCCTGTACGACCGGGTCCATGCCGGGCCGGATGCTGTCAGGACCGGTGCGGCCAAAGGCGGACGTCGAGCAGTAGATCAGCCGTGGATTCAGCGACGAAAGTGTCTCGTAGCTGATGCCGAGCTTTTCGGCCACGCCGGGCCGGAAATTCTCAACGACGATATCCACCTGCTTCGCCATCTCCTGCGCCATGCGCTGACCTTCCTCTGTCGCCAGATCGAGCACCACACTGCGCTTGTTCCGGTTCAGCGTGAGGAAATACACGGCGTCGTCACCGAGAAACGTTTCCCCGGTCAGACGCATGGTGTCTCCCGCCGGGGGCTCCACTTTGATCACATCCGCCCCGAAATCGGCAAGCAGCATGGTGCCGAAAGGACCGTTCATCATCTGGGTAAAGTCGAGGACCTTCAGGCCCTCAAGTGCGCTGCTCATCGTCACCTCTCCTGTTTTCCACGTGTCTTCTTGGCGCTGCTTGCCCGATTCAAACCAATGATCCGTCGAATTTGTTAAATTTCATTGGATGAACCTTTGACACAATACTGCTCCGTTCGAATTCGACTGTCAAGGACGGGTAAATCCGGGCAGCTAGAACAGCGACTGCGGTGCAAAGTTAGTCAAACGATGCGTCTACATGGCGTGAGCGAACAGAGGAAATCATGAACACCGGCGATCAAGGTCAATCACCCAGCATTCGCATCAAAGCCGCAATACAGCATGGTGTCCGAGTGATCGAGCGTGAGTGGTTCGACGCGCTGGTTTTCTGCTCCGCGGCATGCCACATGGGCAGTTGCGTGGGGTTCACAGGCGATGAGGAGCTGGTGCAACACTACCTCGGCATGCGACTCCTACAGAACGCCCGTACCAACTCCTGACTTGAAAATCTGACCGGCGGAACAACTCTCCGAATATTTACTTCGGATTACCAATTAGTGACCTCGTATTCAATCGAGGCAAGCTACGCCTCGCGAGCAGGCGTGCTCAATAATTTCCATGAAGCTGTTGTCTTGCCGCTCATGCCGCAAACCGGCCCACACTCATCGACGGCCGGTTCTGCGCGGGAGGAAACACGCACCAGGACCCATCCCTGTGGCGAAAGAACAAAACCGAAAGCAGACCCGAAGGCCGGCGCACTTCGACGCAAACGCATCGCGTCAGGTTCGCGCCCTTGCTGCTCAGTCGCACGACCCGGGCAGGGGCCGATTCGGTCGGCCCAAGCCACTTATCAACCAGGCCATGCAATGTAGTTGCGTCGCTGATCATTGCCAAACTCCTTGTGCGCCGAGACCCAAGCCGTTCGTCGTCGTTTGTGCCGAACAGGATCCGGTAGTGAGTGAACAACTTTATAGGTCCTATGACCAAATAATAATGGTCACTTGACCAATTATCAAGTCAACAACGATCGGGGTATACACTTTACGTGAATACCCATGGGCGGTACTTCCCCTCGATCGACTCCAATTCGGCAATGAGCTCTTTTTTAACCTATATAATAGGTTCCGTGACCAATTTTCTAATCGAACCCGCGCGCCAAAGCGCATCCGGTCAGATCAACGCGATCAGTCACTAATCAGGGACGGCACAGATGGAAATCATGAACATCACGTCTGATGAAATCAGCGGGAAAGAGTCGAAGGGAACGCCGAAGCAGCGTGGCAACAGGACGACCCGGGTTCCTGAAATTCTTGAGGTCGCGATCCATGTATTCGCGTCGGAAGGCAACACCGGATTTACACAGCGGCGAGTCGCCGCGGATGCAGGCGTTCGATTGAGTACCTTGCAGCACTACTTCGGCAGCAGGGAGTCACTGCTGCAGTCAACCATCGAGGAAATGGGCAAGCGGTACATTGGACGCTTCCAACTACTCGCCGATGATGCGCGTCAGTCTCCAGAGGCGCGACTCGAGACGTTGCTCGATGAGACGTTTGCGGCCTTGACTGGCCCCGACAACGTAGTCAGCCCGTTCGCACTCGAGGTCTGGTGTCTCGCCGAGCATCAACCGTCCATACGTGATCTGATGGTCAAGGTCAGTGGTGAATTCCAGGTGATTTTCAGCAAGCTAGTGGCAGAGATCAATCCCGCTCTTGCACCCGACGAGTGCCGTCTGCGCGGCGCTCTCATCTATTCCCACTGGCAAGGTCTGATCGTTTTTCTGCGGCGCTCAGGTCGAAACGCTCCCGACCCCGTGGCGTTTCGCACCGCGACGAAGGTTGTATGGAAGGCGCTGAGCAACGCGTCATAGCAGGCCGCGCGCCATTTTGCCCGTACAAATCTCGCCGTGCGCTGAGCGCCCGCGTGATAGCCATAGGGTTCTGCATCGACGCTGAACAGGCATGCATTCGCATGGCCTCAATCCGCACTGACGGGGCCTGTTCAATGCCGGACCCAACAACTGGATCCGGTACTTATCAGGGCAGTGTGCGCAGCGAATGCAGGCCGGTGTCTTACGCGACGCAGTTGATATTCGCATGTTTCGAGTTTCCAACTTGGCCGCTGACGCCAGGGCTGTCGCCAGCCGTTACTGACGCTAGCCAGGTGCATAGAGAGGCGAATTGCGCCCGATAACTTTGCCGGCGCGGCCGCTAAAGACCCTATATGCCTGCCTTTTGCACGGCGGCCTCAAAAGCAAAGTGCAGCGCGAAGTTTGGGGACATGCCAAATTCATTCGCAGGCACTTGTGTCTCACTCCTTGCCATGCCGCTCCTTGCTCAATACAGCCAACCTATCTGGAAGTGAAATGGACACGTTACAACACATGCGAATTTTCAGCCGGGTCGTAGAAGCCGGCAGTTTTACAGCCGCCGCTCGGCACCTCAACGCTACTACGGCGTCAATGTCGCGGGCCGTCTCTGAACTCGAAACACATTTACGCGCTCGGCTCCTGAATCGAACAACACGTCGCATAGCGTTGACAGAAGCCGGTGAACGTTATCTACGACGCTGCCTTGAGATTTTGGCTTATGTTGATCAAGCGGAAGCGGAAGCTGGCGACGCGCACGCCAGGCCGTCAGGCAAACTGAAAGTCCATTCGGTGTCGGGTTTCGGGCAGCATTACGTCATGCCAATGATTTCGCGTTATCAACAGCAATATCCAACTGTGCAAGTCGATCTGACGCTCGCGCAGCGAGTGCCGGATCTACTCGACGAAGGATATGACGTTTCCATCGTACTCGCGCCGGACCTACCTGATTCGGGGCTGATGTCACAGCGCCTCGGCAGTGCATTTAGTATCGCTTGCGCGTCTCCGGTCTATGTCGAAAAACATGGCATGCCTCAGGACCCTTCGGATCTGGCTCATCATGTTTCCCTTCGGTTGATAACAACGGTTTCGCGGCCCGACCAGTGGGTATTCGACGGACCCGATGGACCGGAGACATTCGATCTGAAACCATCGCCGTTCTCTGTAAACGTGGCAGAAGCGATGGCGGTAGCGATTCGCGAAAACATGGGGATCGGTGTGCTTCCAACTTCCTCTGCGCTTTCGTATCTGCAGGCAGGCACGCTTGTGCGAGTGTTGCCCAATTACACGATGCAGAACCTGAATGTGTACGCGCTATATCCGTCGCGTCAATATCTGGATGCGAAAATCCGTACGTGGATAGAGTTCTTGCGCGACCATCTGCCCGCAAGGCTTGCCGCCGACGCGGCGTCGCTCCGGGCGCTAGTTGATTTGCAATCCTGCGTAACCTCAAGAGAGGCGACTTGCTCCCGTGCAATCTGAACTGACGCTCGGATGAGAGCGTGCAAAAGCTGGGAGGCTCAGGCGAGTCCGCTCGGGGCTTTGGTGGGTTGTGGTGCAATTCGGATGATCGGTCTGTTACGCTCAAGCCTTTGAGGGGCTCGGGCCAATGGGTAAGTTGAAAGGCATCGACGAATCGTTCAACGGGCGCCACTTCGACCGCGAAATTATCGTCCTTTGCGTGCGTTGGTAGCTGCGTTACAAGTTCAGCTTCCGAGACCTCACTGAAATGACGGCCGAGCGCGGTCTGTCGCTGGCGCACACTCCGATTATGCGCTGGGTGCAGCATTTCACGCCGGAGTTCGTCAAACGCTGGAATCGCCTGGCCATGGCAGCCGGACAGTCATAGCGCATCGATGAGACCTACGTGAGGACCCGTGGCAAATGGGCTTATCTTTACCGCGCGGTTGACCGGGCGGGAAGGACGGTTGATTTCCGGCTCAGCGCTAGGCGAGATGTGCCTGCAGCAAAGGCGTTCCTCGCGAAGGCGATCAGAACTCAGGGGCGTGCTCCAGGAACAAGTACGCCGGACGGTTAACCGCCCTGAATGATTGGCACCCGTCACGCAAATCGCGGCCACAGAATGTCTTTCGTGAATATCAAGCGCCAGCGATATGGCTGTCGCAAACTTCATATGGACATCGCCCGACCAAACCCCCTTGCCCTACGACCCTTGGAAGGAACGGAATGGCACGAACAAGAAACTTCCTTATAAATCAATAGCAGTTTGTCCAACTGAGCGACAAAACCTCTGTCGATAGCCCGACATGTCCTGCACGAGCGCTTTCAGCGGAGGCGGAAGAGCCGTGGCTCAGTGCCATGAAAAAGGAGCAGTTGGTGGCGCCTCGATCTGAGCCCCGCCAACAGCGCTTGTTCCAGGACATGACCGCCGAGCGACTGGCGCCAACATAGTGGATAGTCCCAGAAACCTGCTGTCCTTTTTCGCCGAGTGCGCGTCGAAACAAGCCGCCTTTCGATCTTAAATGGCGCGACCCAGGGCAGTCAGTCAATCATCAGCAGGGGTGGCATGTCCGGGTACTTCTGAGCCAACTTGACCTCGCCAAGTGGTCCGACCACAAAAATGTGACACAGAACGAGTACTACGATCATGAGACACCTGATGCTGTTGTCGCACGCATCCGGGACGCTGTCGGAGACGAAACGCGCTTTTCGGTCCGTTGACCACAGGGGCGCGGCCGGCGCTAATCACACGGGACGAGCTTGCCCGGCAGAGGGTGCCGACAGCGAACAGCACAGACTTCGGATACTGCGTTCGCGACTATGTGATGTCGGCGTGCAAGATGCTCGCAACTGCCTAAATTGTGGCTGTTGATAGCGACGCAAATCTGACCCAGTTGAGCTAAAAGTTGGACTGAACCCCTGAGGCTGGACCGGGCACGCTGAGCCGCAGATAACAGCTCTTCACTTGTTGGTGGCCGAGCGGCTCCGAACGTCGAGTATCGTTCTACCGGTTCGCGGCGATTTACGTCCGCGTTGCAGCAACGCTCCAGTCGCCGTTCGAATTATGAATTTTCGGTCCAGAGGTACGGCTGTGTCAGGGCTAGTTTTGCACTGCGGTCGGAAGCTGCCCGGCCATATCCAGCAAGCCTTTCGAGGGTATCTGGATCGTGTCACTGCAGTCCTTAGACGCAACGGCAATGACAAGTCTTGAGTGATCATCCTGACGCACGCCTCCCTTAAATCTCAAGGATCGTGAACTCGACGCAGAGGAGAATATGGATACCTCGCTGCGATTAACGAACGTCAATCAGCCCCATTGACCAGGACGGCCCGCAGTGTCATTCGCCGCAGGATGGTCCTGTGGATTCAGGCGTATCGTGCAAACGTGTCTGCTCAGGGCGGCTCAAGACAAAGATGACGCACGAATCCGTGGCGGTACCTCGTTTCGGCCGCCTTCCTAATAACCATCGAGGAAGTGCCACTTAAGTATTACCTGAGCCAATAGAAGCCCAAAAAACCTGCCGATGAAAGCGTCATATACGACTTATGTGCCACTTAGCTATCGTCGCCGCAACGATAAAGAGCGAACGAGCGGCAACGCATCCATGTTTGACCCAAGGTCAAACATCGACAAGCCCAGACCAGACGTCTGCTCGACGCCTAAAGAAACGGCTGTGTCAGGCATACGCTACCGTCCTAACGCCACCGGGACGTCCTTTCCTACCGGACCTCATGTGGATGCTTGCCACGTCCTCGCCGCACTTATACGCGACGCAATCCGTTGTCGCGCGACTGGAGCCGGAATGGGCCAAACCGACCTGCTCTTGGGAATCCGGCTCGAAAGGCGAACCAAGGACCTCATCCGGATGTATCGAATAGGAGACATCAACCGAAACCCGTGTTTGCCGCGCTTGCATGGCGCGCTAACATCGGCTAGTCTCTCTCCTCGAAACACCGCCGGTTTCCGGCATGACTTTCGATCGACAGATCGAGAACCGTTGTAAGAGCGCCGTGGCGCTCATATCAAGCTAAGAACCTCCAGATTGTTCCTGCGATCTGAGAGCAATCGTCGTCTGATCGCACACCCGCACGGGATGCGATCCACGCAATGCACGCGCGGTCCACCGGCGTACAGCTCCTCGTCTCGACAAGAGAGCGTCGTGCCTCCCAAGAGAAGCCCTGAATCCCAAAAGTAACGGCTCGCGTGATTACACTTATCCGTGTACGCCGACTGTTCTGACGCGATGCAGCCTCTTTGCATTCCGCTCGTCACGCCGCTGCCGCCGTGCAGCGACTAAAACACCTCCTCGAAATTCCAATTGCTGTTGAAGCCCCGCACGCAGGCCGCGCGCGTGATGCTTTCCAAAGAAAAGCGGTGTTGCGGCAAGTCGCATCCCCTGCGGGGGCGCGCATCGGCGTCAAGCCGACCATCTATCAATCAAGGCAGTTTGCGGGGCATCCACTGGACCAACGTTCAGGAGATGAAGATGTATCAGTTTCGGAGGTTGCGTGGCCAGCCAGCTTGCAGGCCAGAGATCAGAAGCAACTTGAGAATTACAGGCGGACAAGGTACCTGCCAGTCGTTCACGACGGGGACGTCAGTGACTAGTCCAATGACAACTCTCAGGCGAGTCATCAGTACTCTTTCGATTTTCAGCTTAACCAAGGAGATCACATGCTTATAGAACCTAGTTTTGTTGTTAAGGAGCCGGTAGCGCTGGGTCTCGATGTCGGTTTTTCAAGTACCAAGAGCGCTCACGTGGACAACGGAGCGATCGTGACCAGGAGTTTTCCTTCCGTCGCCGCGCGCGCGAGCCGAGCTGATTTCATATCCGGCATGGGAGGTCTTGGCGTACGCGAGAGTGATGTTAAGGTTCTCGTGAATGGCGTCTCATTTATCGTGGATACTTCGGATAGCGACGTTGTCGAATCAAGCGTCATCCGGACCGAAAATGATGATTTCCCTATTACCGACGAGCATTACGCTCTCATCTGTGCGGCCTTGGTCAAGTGCGGCTTGCGACACATCGACCAACTGGTTTTGGGTCTGCCGCTGCTTACGTTCGAGGTTTACGCCTCTCAGCTTATCAGCAGGCTTCGCGGCATCCACGACTTTGGATACGGCCGCGTTACGATCAACAACGTGTCGGTGTTGCCCCAGCCTTTGGGCGCCTATGTAGCCCTTCGCTCGACGAATCCCAGCGCCTTTTCGAATGGCACATCCTGCGCGATCGTCGATTCGGGTTGGGGCACGACGGACGTCCTGGTCGCTTCGCCCACGTTCAAGATCGATCGTCAACGCTGTGGCGGCCTCTCGGGTGGTGCGGCTGTTGTGCTGAGGGAAATCGCCGCACTTCTGCAACGTCAGTACAAGGGCCGTTTCAATAATTTGGACCGCATCGACCGCGCGATAGTGCTCGGCACCGCCCTGCAGCACGGCAGCAAAGAGATTGATCTCAGGCCATTTGTGGAAGAATCTCTCCACATTACCGTCCCGATTGCGCGGTCGGTGCTAAACATTATCCGCACGCCCGAGGATCTCACAATTTTTGCAACGGGTGGTGCTGGACACTACTACTTACCTGCACTCTGCAAAACCTTGGGATGCGATGTCAAACTACTGGAGCAACCTCGGTTCGCGAACGCTGTCGGCTTTTTGCTCGCAGGACAATCTGCTTGTCGGGCGCGCTGATGAAAAGCCACAAGATCCAGGTCACGACCAACGCACTCGAGCAACCCAACCTGAGCGCATACCTCCAAGTCGAGCCGTCCGCGAAGCGGCGAGCAAACATCATCAAGCGGCTAGCCGAACTGGGGGCCATGCTAGAGAAAATGGGACTGACTAACCTGACGACAGGATCGCTTGCCACTTCCAGCCCGCCGATCCGCATCAACGGTTCGGCACACGAAGGGAGATTGCTTGATGCGGATCTGGGATCTGAATTTTTTGACAATGCGCTCGCAGGATTCATGACTTCGTCATCGCAGGACAGTGATAATGACCCCGCCTTAGGCAGACGCCCAGACCAGGTGTGATGCGCAAGCGCTGCTTAGTGACATTCTCTATCCATCGCCGCAGCTTTCTAATTTTATGCTTAGTATTCCTTTATAATTAATTTGTCATATTCTTCCAACATTGGACCCGAAATCACACAATCGTCAGTGTTTCATGTAATATAACTAGCGCCACCCCGCGTGGCATGATGGCCCCCTTCGGGCATTAGATTTAGCTTCGCATTAACACGCAACAACTGCTCTGCCGTGTGGATAAGCAACTTGAGCGAGCAGACCATCTGCTTGTTCAAGCGGCGCGAGCGTTCTCGTCCACGAAGATAGATTGCACGCGTGATCCGATCGAATGTCTGGGCTAGCCCTCCACTAAAGTCCATAGCGTCGCCGAACACATCGCGACTGCATTGGGGCGTGGCCGGCTAGCAATCGTCCGGGCTAGCACTTTTAGTCGCATCGCCTGTACGCTGGCGCCCGCACGACTTCCCCGACGACCGTAATCCGTCTACGGACATGCTTGAGCGCTCTGCTCTTTCAAGAAATGGCTCCCGCGCCGCAGTTGTAGCCCCTGGTCAGGGCTCGCACCGCATCAACCCGCAAAGGTATCTGACCCGTCGTCCCACGCGGGCGGCGGCGGTTCTGGCCGCGCGGGTTGCATCCCCCCCTTGTGGATGTAGCGCTCCCAATTCGGAGGTCACTGTGTGCACACGCAACAAACCCTCAAAGCTGAATCACCCGAGGATCATTCATTTGATCCGCCGCTTCGCCGTCGCTCGGTTGAAAGCAGCCGACAAGCGGGCCTATTCACTTCAACTCCTCACCGACAAAATTCAGGCCCGCTTTCAGATCAAAGGTCACAAATCGACCCTGTGGCGCTTCCTCAAAACACTCGGACTTGATTTCGCTTGGAAGAAGACGAAATGACCAAAAGATCCTTTACGATTGAAGCGAAGGCGCATGCGTTGATCTCGCCGGTGCTCGCTCTCGGACAGTCGAAAGCGGCGCTCGGCACCCTCGTTCGACACGTGATTGTCTCGGTGGGCACCTTACGTAGCTTCCAGCAATGCCTGCTTGAGTTCCTCAGGTGGCGGGTCGACAAAGGCACAGGCATCGATGCCCCAGTAATTCGTGCAGAACTGGACGAATATCTGCTGCAGGAAAGCGCACGCTGGCGCCAGAAGACCGTCGACCAGCATCGCCAAGCGCTGAGTCTGATTTTCTGCGTGATGTTGACGCATTTTGAGGCAGAGGTCCCGACGATCACTGCCGGTCGCGCATACTCCCAACAGGAAATGGAGTTGATCGCAAGTCGTCAGGCACCTCAAAATGCGCTCGGGACCCGCCTCGCCTTTCGCGCCGGGTTAAGGGCCGCCGAGCTCTATGAATTGCGGGAAGCCGACGAACTTCAACGAGAAGCAAATCGTCCTTGGCGCAGCGACTTATTCGCAGGACTAAGCGATGGCGTTGTGTATCGCACTGTGGGCAAAGGTGGTTTAGCCCGAAGCGTCTGGATTCCGCAAGAGCTACATCGGGAATTGCAAACGCGACGGCTCAAAACACCGGTGATGATCATCGACCGAAAAGTCCGCCGCGTCGTCCACTTTAAGATTGGCGGTGGGCAGTCTCTGTCGCAGTCGTTCTCATCTACGAGTGGCCTAGTCCTCGGATTTTCCAACGGCATTCATGGATGTAGGCACGGTTATGCACAGTCGCGGCTTGAGACGCTGCTGGAGATGGGATTCATGCCCATCGACTGTCTGGAGATTATTTCCCAAGAGATGGGACATCTTCGCTGCGACATATCGCTTGTATATACAACCAAGAGAAAATAAGATGCCACGGCTACCTAACCGTCCAGCTGGCATGCGTGTGCGACGCGATCGAAGCGGGACAGCCACCTACTATTTAATGCGCAGAGATGGCACAAAGCTTGCGCTGGGCAAGAACTTTCAGCTTGCATGTTCTCTGTGGGTACAGGAGCAGCGAGCCCTCGTAAAGCTTGCCCATCCTGCAACTGCGCTCGAATTGCTACGCGGCTTCGAACAGTGCTCTCTGCCTTTCACTAAAGTACGAGCCGCCGCCCTTCGCAGCAACGAAATCGAGGTGCTCACTGCGTATTTCTCAAAACAAAATGACCCAGCTCTCGAGGCGATCCAAGGCGAAGAGGATTTCCTGACGTGGTACAGCGACGACAGTCGCTCAAGTGCGCCGGATACCGCAATACGGCTGTTCAGAATGATGTGGCAATTCGCGTTGCAGCTCGAACTTGTCAACATCAGCTGTCCGTGGAGCACCCTTGATCTGCGCAAACGACAGCTGAAAGCCGAGGCAGCCGACGTGGTCCGACAATTCTCATCTTCACCGCTCAAGGAATTTCTTGAGGAGCTATTGACCGCAAAAACCGCAATCGCCTCCGGGCCGTCAGCTCATGTGGAACCCGGCTATGCCGAATGTCTGCGGGTTGAACTCGCGCATGCTGTGACGCGTGCCACGCTGATGCTGCGCAAGTCCGGTCGGACCGACCTTCTTGCACCGGTCTTCCAACTTGAGATCGACGACCTTATCGCACTGCGACACTCGCCCGTACTTGCTCTGTGCCGCCCTCCCGGTAAAATCTTTGTGAACCACCAACGTGTCGAGGTCCTCGCATCGCTGAAGGCCGCGAACAAGGCATCAGATAGGGCGGCCGAATTGATCGCACTAAGAGAGGTTTAGCCGCAGTAAGGCGCGATGGATGAGCAAACGCGATTGTTTTCTATTACTAAAGAAATGAGCGAATAGAACTGCTGCGCGGCGGATAGTGGGATTTTACCAAAGTCCTTCACCTGTCCTTTCTTGATCATGTGCATGACTTCGATGCCGCTCAGAATGACACGCGCGCAGTCAAAGTCCTTGAACCCGAGCATCGGTCTAGTGCGACGCTTGATGGCCCGATGGTCCTGCTCCACCACGTTGTTCAAATACTTGACCTGCCGAACCTTGATGGGCGTCTCGCGCTCGGCGTTCACCGCATGAAGCGCCGCCAGATTGGAACCGCTTTTGTCGATGGTCACCGTCTCGGGTGCGCCGTTCCGAGCGATGGCTTTATCGAAGAAGCGGCGCGCGGCGGCCTTGTCCCGCTTGGCTCTGAAAAGAAAGTCGTTGGTGTTACCCGCCTTGTCCACGGCACGATAAAGATATGTCCACCAGCCTTTGACCTTAACATAGCTCTCGTACATGCGCCAGCTCTTGCCCACAGGGCATTTGTGCTTACGGAACGTCTTTTCGAACAACGGTACCAGTTTGATCACCTATCGATGCACGGTCGAATGATCGACGCCGATGGCGCGCTCAGCCATCATCTCCTCGAGATCCCGAAGACTTAGCGAATAGGCTACATACCATCGCACGCACAGCAGCATCACATCCGGCGGATAATGAAGCCGTTTCAAAACCTTCGAAATGCCTGCAGCAAAGGCCGTTCGTGGTGTCGCGGTTTTCTTCATCGTGAGCCGAAGCAAAGTTTGTGCATCCCGAACTTTAACGCGGCATCGTTATTGCGACATGAACCACTGTTCGACCACCGGAGGCTACGAGGCTACACGAAGCCTGCTCGTTTTGAAGCATCCGCCAACCGCCATCTTCTGCCAGAATGACCGCACGGCTTTGGGCTGCTACGACGCACTGCGCGAAGCAGGATTGGTCGTGCCGGGCGACGTGTCAGTGGTCGGCTATGACGATGAAGAGATTTCGCGTCATCTGCGGCCGAAGCTGACCACCTGCGTGCTCCCGCACCGGGCAATGGGCCGCTGGACTATCGACCATCTGCAAGAGTATGAGAGCAAGCCGCGGGACCGCCAGCATTATCCGATTACCAAGATCGAATGCAGCCTGGTGCCCCGGGAATCCGAAGGGCCCCCGAGTACCTGAGGCGCGCGTCCCATCACGAGCAAGCCAACTGTCAGTTGCGATGACCGATACCAGTCCAGGCCATGCGCGGGCGGCGGCTCGTAATCGGCTGTTCTTGAGGCGCGGTGCGGCATGGAGTGCAGGTGACTGGGTTTTGTCGCAGTAAGGCTTGCGGAGTAAAGTCGAATCGGTATTCAAAGTACTGTTTACATTGCCAGTTCGTAAAACTGATCGGCGGCGGACGGATGGGTTCCGCGAGCACATTTCATCTGCCCTTTTTTGATCATGTGCATATATATCAACGCGTCCCGTTTGCGCGAGTTTTCGTTTGTTCTGACAGACAAGATGGGCTGCAAATCTATATTCGTACATGGACTCCCGCCTATGAGCAAGATCGGTTTGCATTTTGAAGGTCTCGACTGCGTCCGTACATTCTGCTTTTGACGTGCCTGCTGTCGGTACTAGCCATCATGGATGTTCGCTCCACCCTCATTACAAGGGCTTCAGCACTACTACGGGCAGCTCCGCACCTCGTTACGGTATCGGTATTCTTCCTCATGGTGTTGGCCATTTGTCATTTCCCTTCACATCCGCAACAAGGTTCTCACGTTCCATACCAAAGCCTGTGTTGAACTCATGCCGCCTCTACGCCGGCTGCCGTCAGGTCCGTAAACAGGTCTCGTCCCGACTGATCCTGGAGCGACGAAATGACCCCAGTTTTGACAGCGCTTTAACGAATTAACGACGCATCATCGAACGGTTTGCTTGCGCTCATCTTCTCAACACGTACCTGCCATTCTTATGAATGACTTTTCCACGATCGCTCACCACCACGCCTTTGGAACGCAGCAGCACCGGGCGGTTTGAAGCCTGCTCCTGCAAGCCGGCTTCGGGAGGCCTACTCCCATCTTCAGTACAGCACCGCAAGCTTTCGCTTGTGTTCGTGACACACTCTCGTCAACACGCCATGATCGCCCTGTGGGTATGCCCAAACGATTCCAACGCTTGACGAACTCCGGCGTAAAGCGCTTCACTCAGCGCATAATCGTCGTATGCGCCAGCGACAAACCCCGCTCGGCCATCATCTCGACAAGATCACGCAGACTGAGCTTGTAGCGAAGGTACCAACGCACGCAGAGAATGATTATTTCCCGATCAAAATGCCGTCCATCGAACACCTGCTCCAAACCTTTCCGCTTGTTCATCACCGGCCACTAGATTGTTGGGCTGAATACTTGAATCGATCCACCGAACCTATTTGCACCAGAGCCGCTTGCGAGACGGCAAGACGCGTCCTTTGCGCCGAATCGATGTCGGCGCCGGTAACACCCCGCCACTCGCTCGCGTTTCAGAAAATGAGCCGGTCCTGGTCAATCCAATCCTGACAATTGGGTGAAAATGATATCGGCGCCAACGCAGTTGTGCGCTGTTGGTTCGATGACAGGCGTCAAACAAAGAATGGCCCGCAGATGCGGGCCATTCTTCATGCAATCAAGCGTGCAGCAACGTGTTACAGCGGTGTGATTTTTGAGGCTTGATTACCCTTCGCACCTTGTTACTTCAAACAATACCTTCTGATTTTCCTGCAGCGATTTAAAGCCGTTGCCTTGAATCTCAAAAAATGCGCGAACAATTCATCGCCGCCAACATCCGGCGTGATGAATCCAAATCCCTCCGCATCATTACACCACTTCACAGTACCTTTTGCAATTCTCGGAATCGAACGTCTTCTTGCCACCTTTCTTGCCTGAGTCCGTCCCTACCCCAGAGACCAGCTCCGATAAGAGAGCTTCAACCAATGCGTCTGCGCCGGCCAGCATCCAGGGGAAGCAATGCTCCATGACCTCAAAGTCGGTAGCATCCGAATGCTCGAACGTCACCTCCGGGGCCTGCTCCCCGTGCTTCATTTCTGCTCCGCTCGATGTCGCTAGCTTGTATGCGCAGCTGTCGTTATCCAGTTGCCATTTGAGCGGAGTTTAAGTGGCGTTTAAGTGAGCGCAAGCGACAATGATTCCCAGAATCTGGCAGAGCCGGATACGCGAGGGAGCCATGAAACGCTTGGCGAATTGCCCACATCTGAACCGCCAACGCACGAAGGTGCGAGAGCGAGTTGCAGGCTGCCCGCTTTCGGCGTGGGCAACGCGAACCCAAAAGATAGCGGCCTTGGAAGCTTCGACAGGCTCCGACAGCCAGATTCCCAAGACACCTTCACCCAGTGACTTCCTGATCGATATCTACGTATGGCTCGTGAAGCGTCTCGGATTAAGGGCTGCATCGCGCCTCACCCTTACTGTCACACTCATTTTCGTAGTGGGAACCTTCGCGTGGACTTATCGCGAGGCATTCGGGGTCGTACCGGGGGTATCCCGAGCCATCAAGTATTTTCACCAATCCCCGCTTCCTCACCCTCTGGCCGGGTCACACCGCGTGTTGGTCGCGGACCTTGAAGATGATGATGAGCATGAGATGCGAGACCTGCTCATCAAGTGGATGCGTTGACACGGAATCGACGGAGCGCCTCTGGGGCGCGCCATTGAGACCCCCCTCGAATACGGGGAACTTGTGTCTGCATCGGCATTGACCGAGGCGGCTACGCTCGCCAACCAAACGGACGCGTCGCTTCTCGTGTTTGGCCAGATTCACAAAACACAGGGCGGCGTCTCGTTCGAATTGTATTTCGTGGCCAAAGGCGCAGGACTCATGCGGACCGAAGACCCGTTCTTTAGTGCTGAGCGCAATGAGATAGTGTGTCCGCGCTTGCAACACGCTATTGTGCTCGCACTTCTTGACGCGCTTGACGAAGAGGTCCAGGAAGTCGAGGAGGGTCAGGAGTCTCGAGTACGGCTGCGTAACAAACTTCAACAGTTACAGGCAGACAGTGGCGCGGCTCAGTCTCCTTGACCTAGTTGCTGAATCCGTTCCACCACCCAACACCTAGAAGCGCACCACGCGGTGCGCTTTTTCGCTTTTCTGACGCCAGCTTCATCGGCGCCGCCGCGCACGAGACCGGGTGGCCTTCGCGCAGACCTTGCTTGAAAAAGTGAGTGAGATTTCCGGCAAAACAGCAAACGCGGTCGGAACTTCGTTAACTGGAAGCGAGGCCGAACGAGGCTCGGGAACAATCGCGGCGGCGATGCGGGAAGCGGTGGAGTTGCTGGCAAAGGAGTGGGCAGATAAGTAACTGTCACCAATATGGCTTTCCAGTCACGTGGGTCGCGCAGTTGTCGGCGACCGACTGAATAGACATGCGCGCACCTGCCTTCAACGTCCGGACCGAGGCTGACCTCAGCTCTCGTAATAGCCGTCTGTCTCTAATGACCAGCCCTCACGATCTTGGCTGAAAGTCCGGCACCCCCGGATATTGATTGCAGGATGAGCTTATAGCCGGACGATGGTCCTTCGGGAGGGCCGATTCCCATGAGCGCAAGAGTTTCTGGAAGAATTCATCCACGTACGCGTCTATTTGTAGCTGACCGCATTCAATACCGTCTTGTGTCGGCGGACAGCCTGCTTGAAGTGCTCTTTCGCGCGCTTGTCGAGATGATAGGCGTTCAAGCTTCTGATGGCAGCGTTGCGGGTATCGGCATCGCTTACTGCCATCAAGAGCGCAATGTGCTGCAACTGGAAATAAGACGGTCGCATACAACGGTTCGGATTCCCAATCAGAACTACTGCTACTTCTTCAAGCGTCATCGCCGCTGACCGATTTGGCTTTGCGCAACGCAGCAATGACTTTAAGGACGACTCGAAGTACGTCTGCCCTAATGTCGCACCCAATAACCGACCTAACGCCATCGCTAGCCCTGGGGCTGCTCATCGCCGTGTCGCCGATCAGCGCCATGTGAGAAAACCACGACAACATCACTATCTCTAACGGATAGCCAACGCATGGACGTTCACGACTAAATCAAGCGAAGGCACCCTGACTTGCATCCTCGGAAATCCATGTGACTCTGGATTTGTCCTCGCGCAGCATCACGCGCAGGCAAGGCTGTCGGATGGCATCCCTAGGTTCTGTCCGGCTGATGAACAACCATAAGCAGATGGAGTGACTCAATGTGCATCAAAGATTCTAAGGAATCCATTACAGCAGAGATCGCGGTCGCGTTGATCTTTACCGTCGCCGTATCGGCGCACACAACTTCACATTCTTTCGCTGGTTCCGATCCGACGGAAGACGGTGTTGGACCGGTGAGCATCGTGACGCCGGAACATAGGCCACCCGCAACGACCCAACTTGCAGAGGTCACCTCATTGACTATGCCAGATACAACAGATGCCATGATACCGGGCATCGACTGCACGCCCAGCGAAGACAGAGGAATCAGGACCGGTCGCCGTGAATACACGTTTGTCGGCGCAGGTGCCGATCTATCGCGGATGCCTCGGGACATCCAGGCTATGCAGGAGGAACAGCACCGCGGCATCCCGCTACGTTAGCCCCTACACCAGCACGTTCGCGTCGCTTTCATAACGCGTTCGTGAGCGGCCTGCTTCCGTTTCCAAAACATGTTTCCCCCGGCAAACCAACTTATACAAGGACACCCCTATGGGCAACTCCCAAAACAGCCTCTGGTATGTCTTCATTAAGGAATGCAAATTATGCTTCCTTGATATGTGCACGCCGCTCATCGTAGTCGCACGGTGGGTACGGCGCCATATCTGCAAGTGAAACGTAAAAAGTACGAGCACGGAGACCCCAAATGGAAAACACACGCTTTACTGCAGCCAACGCTTGCGAGGTTATCAAGGTCGTGACCGATTCGGGCGTCACTGGCTTCATCGAAGCAAGCATCCCGCCCGAAGCGATTGCAATCTGGTACCGACGCCTGAGCGCCGACCTTCGGCGCCCCATTGCACACTCGCGACGCTTGCTGCGGCAGAACCGGCGCCGCACGACCCGGCCGATGCGCAAAAGTACGCGCCGTGGGCGTCCCGGACCTCGTCTGTGGCTGCCCAAACGAGGTCGCCCGCTTATCGTGCTTCGCTAGTCCGTATCAACTTGCTTTCTGACTGGGCCATGGGAACCAGGATCTGTTCCCGCACGACGAGCCGTCGCGACGGGAACAGATCTAGTTCATTATCTAAGGAGTACAGATGTATAACGATCAACAGCAAACGTCAATGTTTTCCTTCATCCACCCGGACCATGCGAGCCTTCCCCGCTCCGTCAGGGCCTTCTGCAACACCGTCGCCACGCTGACGCTCTTCGCCCCGGTTTTCATGGCCTGTACTTCGTGCCTTGGAATCTTGCTGGGGCTCGCTGGCCTGCAGGAGGCCTACCCAGCGCTAGCGCAGGGGATTGCCCTTGGGATAGTCGACATGATCAAGGGCGGCGCCATTGCGTTCACGGCCCTTCTCCTCACCGTGGCTTTCTACGAACGCGAGCAGTTCGCGCAGTTCATCCGCGACGACCTGTATCAAATGGTCGAGGACGAGATCATGCCCCGGTATCGCTAGGCGTGCCGCGTGTATCAACGCCCGCATCCCATCCCTTTGCCATTGCCCCCTCGCCTGCACGGAGAATCAACCATGAAGGATGTCATCGTATTCACAGCCCGCCTGCTCCCTCCGATCCTGACCGGCACCCTCGCGGGTGCCGGCATCAGGTCGCTTCTTCACCTCCATGACCGGTACTGGCTGCTAGCGATGCTGGTCTGCGCCGGCCTGGCGCTCGTACTCCACCATTACGTTCGCGCGGCCCGCTGGCTGATGATAACCGGGACCGTTGCGATGCTGGTGCTTGCGATCGGTCAGTATTCTGTGCTGGGTGCAGGTCTGCTCAGCGCCGGAATCGTACTGTGGCTGGCATTGCTTGCCAGGAATGGGTACGGCAAGACCAGACAACCCTCCCAGCCGTCCGTACAACAGCCCGCCCCACGCTCAGGGGCGCCGCACGCACCTGGTCAAGCGACGCCCCAGCGGGCGTATTCCCTGGACGAGCGTGTACTGCGCGCCCGGTTCGCCTTTGACGCGATCACGGGCATGGCTGACACAAAGAACCGGCTGCTCAATGCGGCGCGCGACATCCTCGCCAACCCCGCGCAGGCGAGAAACGGCATCCTGCTCTCCGGCGAACCCGGCAATGGTAAAACGATGCTTGCTGAAGCACTCGCCGGCGAGTTGCGAATCCCCTTCTTCTCGATCTCCTACCAGGATATCGCCTCGAAGTGGGTCAATGAAACGCCTGAGCGCGTGAAGGCGGCCTTCGCGCAGGCCACCCGGTTAGGCCAGGCTGTTCTCCTGATTGACGAGGTCGACGGGTTCATCAAGTCGAGGCATGTCTCACACCACATGGATCGCGATCTGACGAACACCATGCTCACCGAGATCGTCCGCCTGCGCGGCACCCGGATTATCCTGGTCGCGGCCACCAACGATCTCGACTGGCTCGACGGCGCCGCTGTGCGCGAGGGTCGCTTCGACTTCAAGATCGAGGTGCCCCCGCCAGACGCGCCGGCACGTGAAGCGCTGCTTTCCCGTACTGTCTTCCAGGCGCTCGGACCCAACACGCTCGGCGCGCCTGTGCTCAGGAGTCTCGCGGCCCGCTGGGAAGGGTTCAGTGCGGCGCGTCTGATGGCCTTTGGACCTCAGCTTGCCGACATGCGGCGCGCAGGCGCATTCAGTGGGGTCGTTTCGTTCGAAATTGCCATGCAGGCCATGCGTCGCATCCAGGGATCGAGGGGGCACCTGCCGGAGAAGGTCAAGACGATCGAGGAAATCATCATGCCTGACGCATCTCGTCAAGATCTGCACGATCTTGCGTTCAAACTTCAGCACGTTTTCAACCTCGAAAAGCTGGGTGGAGACCTGCCACGAGGCCTGCTCTTTTACGGGCCGCCAGGTACAGGCAAGACGCAAGCCGCAATGTCTCTCGCGGCAGCCAGCGGTTACGCATTTCTGAAAACAACAGGGGCGGAACTGCTCTCCAATCCTTCATCATGGGACGAACTTATTCGAGATGCAAAAAGTCTTAGACCGGTTATCGCATTTATCGACGAGGCAGATGACGTGCTTGCCGATCGACGGATGTCAGGTGTGAGCGCAGTGGCTAACAAGGTCCTCACCGCCATCGACGGCGCTGATGGTCGCGTGCGGGACGTGCTGTACATCGCCGCGACGAATCACCCGGATTCACTCGACAGCGCCGCGATTCGAGGCGGCAGATTCGAGCAAAAAATTCGCTTCGATGTTCCAAGCGATGAGGCGCTCGCGACGTATGTACGCACGAAACTCCGGTTGCTCGCAGGCCGCGCATTTGGGGTGTCGCGCCATACAACGGAATACCTCGTGTCGGAACTTTTGGGATGCTCGATAGCTGACGCAGACTCTGTGCTACAACGTGCGATCGATAGTGCGGCGCTCAGGCATTTGCGTGAAGGTACCAAGACAATCACGGTGGTCGATATGCGCTCTGCGTTGCGTAGTACGTTCGATAATAAATAGCCATGTCTGAGTATTCTCTTGCCCGTCCGGGCCTGATTCGGAGCACGGGCTACTTCCGGACGAGCAGTCATTCGAATCACGGTAGTCGGTGCTGGGGTTGGTGGTGGAATGGACAGTCAATGCACCGGACCGCGGCGTCGGCAATCCGCACAGTGACCCGAGCGATTTTATAGAGATCTGCTCAGTGCTTGCCGACACCGCGACGCGATCGGAGAAAGTGCGTTGCTTCGTCTTACAGTCGATGCGAGCGCGATTCTAATAGTTTAGACGACGGCGAGCACCCGGCAGACGACTCTGCCATTCGTTCTTACCCAGTGTTGGATTTCCACTCGCTGGTGCCAAAGGTGCGATCACTTCTGTGTCACATACGGAGGGCGGCCGCGGTCGCTATCGGTGGCGTTCGAGCTTTTCAACACCGAAGCTGATTTCGCCCCCGGCACCATATTATTGATCGTCGCGCCCTGTGGCTTCGCGCCGCAAGTCCTTGTGCACATTCTCAACCCGCCTCTTTAAGCCGAATGCTCGCATACCCGATTTACGGGAGCGCGACTGTGCATTTGAGCCACCGAGAGTCCGTCCAAATAATAGGCATCGAATTGTTTTGCTGCCTCTCCCACCTGCCACGCCAGGCTCCAACTCGTTGATTTATGGATACCGGAACGCTGGCAGCGCGCGGCTGACTTGCAACGAACGCTTGCCACCGCAGAATTGAATCAACCGCTGTCTGCCCAGTTGCAAGCGCCCCCGCTCTGTAGCGGTTGGCCACATCGGCATTCCGTGCTGCTGCGCATTCGCGCGTTCCGGTGTCGCAATAGAGAAGAGCAAGGATCTATGAGAATCTCGAAGACAAAATCAAGGATGTTCGGCGCGCATCAAACGAGCGAGCACGTGCATGGACCGTTTCAATTTGGCCGCTATTCGTATCGCGAGTTGGAGAGGCAACAGGCAACTCGACGCGTGACGCTGGGTACCGTGGTCCTCGTCACCTGGCCGATGTGCGCAGGCACGATTCGACCGGTGCAAACCATTGATGCATTTCTCGTGGCCCTGCTCTACGTTGCCTATGCCACGGCCAGCTGGCTCGCCGTTGACCTGGTAAATCGGCCATTGCGTGCTCGACTCGCCATTACCACTCTCCTCGACCAGGCACTGGTCGTAGGGATACTTGCCGCCGCACCGCTTACCCTTCCAATGATGGGGGCAGTGTTTTGGTTTCTGATCGACTCGGCATGCCGGTTCGGCAAATCGACGTTGACATTGTCCTGTGCCTCCGCGGTCAGCGGCATACTCGTTCTGGCTCTGCTGAGTCCTTGGTGGATCGAGAACTGGTCAGTGGCATTGGGACTCGCACTCAGCGTATTGGTGACTTCATTTTACTTAGGTTTGCTGGGCGAGCGCGTCAGCCGTGTCATCGAACAACTCACTCACCAGGCCGGCACCGATCCTCTTACGGGCCTATGTAACCGCTTCGCGTTGAACAAAAGGCTCGAACAAGCCATCTTGGCAACGTCGACTTCTTCGACATCTGCGCTCATGTTGATCGACCTCGACGGCTTTAAGGAGGTCAACGATAGCTATGGTCATGCAGTGGGTGACGTGCTGCTTCAGACATTCGCGGGTCTACTCAAATCACGTATGCGCAGGGTCGATACTGTCGCCCGACTGGGCGGCGATGAATTTGTTGTGCTCGCTCGCGATATACAAGACAAAAACGCCGTGCTCGCAATTGCTGACGCTGTTCATTCGGCGCTCGCCGACATGACATCGATACAGGGTCAAACAGTGAAGGTGTCTGCAAGTATCGGCGCCTGCATGGTATCCGCCCCCACGGACATTGCAGCGCTGTTGGGCGCTGCGGACCACGCCATGTACCGGGCGAAAACGCTCGGCGCGGGGTGCACCGTTTTCAGCGACGAGAATCATTTCGCAAAAAGGTAAGTTTCTCCCGCTATCGAACCATCGATCAATCATGACAATCTAGAGAAATGCTTGCACGATGGCCCGGTGCTTGCCCCCGTAATGCCGCGGTTACCTGGTACTACAAGGCCAAGCGGAGAGAGTGCCTTTGCTTGGTCAGGCAATCCGTTGCTCGGAGTCTTGACTGGTTCACATCTAAGCGCGACCCACGAACTGTTTGTCGCCGATCTTCCGCGTCAAGCGCGGACAGTTCCTTTTTCCACCATGCCGTGGAATTTCCCGAGGGTGGTGTAGCGTTGGCAACGCTGGTGTATCACGCGGACATTTTCGAGATCACAAGGGCTTGAGAGAGCTCGGTTTTATGAGGCTGCCGCTTTCTTCTCCCCTACATCAGCCGATGCTCTTTGCGAGAGCTAACACGCGGGCTACTCGAGGACGGTACTTGTGCCCAAGGGAGGGAGTTGTCAATCAAATCAGAGCCATTTCAATGGTCAGAAGCGCTGGTGTCGCCGTTGCACTCGGATGCATCCGTAAGAAAGACCTGATGCAGTGGTGGCGACGGAGGGAACCATCTGCCAACCGTTAAGGCAATGCGCCGGGTATTGCGTGGCTGACTATGTTTGATTCAACTGGCGCACTTTCAGGCTGTCGACTCCGTGACCGGCCCGCAGTGGGTTCGACTTAATGGATGCCAGAGGGTCAGACAGTTAGTTGCATAAGTTGTCGACGACCCATCACTTACTATAAAACGGCTTCACGGCTTGAAAACGGCCGGCCCGTCTTGAGGGCGCGGGACCGCTGATGGATGCCCCACTTCGTGGCAATTGGTGCTTCAGGCGCCGAGGGTCTGGATGACATTCGACACTTGGCTCGCCAACTGGCCCGCCGGCGTCGATGCCGTCGTCTGCTCAGCCCACGCAACGCCGGCCAGCAGCTTCATCAGCGTCGACTTACTGGCGCCATTTTCACCGACTATCAAGTGAACCGTTCCCCGAGTGACTTCCAGACTCATTTCCCTAGGCGCGAATCGCTCCAGCATTGCGTTTCGAAGTGGGTTACGTACACGAGCGGCACCTGTTTCGAACCCCCGCGCCGTGCGAAAACGCTATCAGCATTGTCTCTAGGCTTATCGGGGCAGAGTTCGATTACCTTTGAGAATGGCATGCCATCGCGTAAAAACCGGAAAGCTCGCCGAAATCGTATAGCTTTGCGGCGCCATGACCGCGCAAGAATGTGTTACGCATCTCCCATGTCGCGGTTTTTGATCTTATTTTTCTACCGCCTGCCCGTCCACCCACCGGCGTTTCGAAGCGACGGTGACGAAAGAGATCAGGATGATGGGTAGGGTATCGAGTCGTGCTCGTGTCGGCTTCGACATCCATATCGCCAGCCTAAGCTGCAAGGCGAGAGGCGCGGGGACTGAATCCAGCGTCGAAAGGCATGGATCGAGGCACCCCTAGCCCTAGCCACGTGAGCGTGCCTGCGAGCGCAGCCACTACCCTCCCAATTGCTTATGCGAGACACCCGATGAGCTGGCAAGCCGTTGCGCCGAACATCTGATTTGCGAACATCGAGTTGGGTCCTGACTGTTTGCGCTTGCACGTCATTGCACTCAGCTTGAGCATTACATCGAAACGAGCGCTGCTCTGATAGCCCGCTCGGAGTGGCTTGCAAACGTCTCAATTCAGTTCGACGCGTGCTAACCGATTGCCCAGCTTCATGCCTTCGTGGCAGAGGCTGCGCGGTAGGTTAATTGGGGGGTGCGTTCAAGGCGCAGCTGAAGGTAGTCTCGGACAAAATAGCGAGCGAGTTCTTCCGCCCGTTGCACCGAACGCGCATTTTCCCGCTACCGTTCCGTGAATCGAGAAATTGCGCTTTCGTTGCCGATAGGTGACCTGCCCAGCACATTGCTCAAGGTGTTGGATTCCCGAGGTCGTCCGCGCGTGCGGCTTATACGGAGCATGGACCGTGTTAGTCTAATTCGTCTGTTGCACCAGGTAGCCTCAAAGCAATGGACCGTTTTTATTATGCGTATCGAGATCGTTTCGCCGGGGCGTTGATTGCATATTGTCGAAACTGCCGACCGTCCGCCACCACTTCGACACCGGCCAAACTATTTCAAGCGCACCCGCAAACGGTCCGCCATGCAAAGAAGCCCATGACTCGACTTATCGAATTTGCACCTGGCGTTTTATTCGCAGCCGATGTGTTGTCGGCGGACTGGTTTTATGTTGCGACGGGTCGCCCGATCCCCTTCAAAGCGGATAGTGAGCGAGATCGCGCCTCAGCTACCTCCGAAGTTCCGCAGAAGACCTCGGGCGCACCCCCGGAGCAACTGGACCTGCTGTAATCGGACTCTGCGGGTTCGGCGTTTCGGCGCTTGCAGTCCACGTGGTTCCGTCGGCTCATCCGAAGGTCGTTTAATTGTGGTGAATCACACGCCCATCGACAATCATGAAAGTTATTGGGGTTTCGTAAAAAGAAGCTCATCCCATACCACTGGTTGCGGCTCTGTGATCGACAAGTGCTTCGCATCAGGATGCGCCGGATTGACCAATGCATTGAATTCAGCGCGCGCGACCACTGATGGAACAATCAACACCGCGGTTCTGCCCTCCTCTATCCAGCGATCACCTACTGCTCGGGCGATCTTCGGGTCCGGGCCATCCCAGGCCCTGAGCAGATCATCCACATCAATCCGCTCGATCACAACGGAATTGGGAACCTCAGCTTGCACCCACACGTGATGACGCGGCACCTTGCCAATACGAGCGTGCACCAGCACTTCGAGCATGGCGCCTGCAAAGCTCAGTGCACCATAAATAACCGGACGACCGGGACTATTAAAACGGCCCCCGACCAGCATCGCCCCGGTGCCGCCCCACACCGGATGCCGGCTATCCGCCATTCTATAAATCTGCATCAGGCCAGCGCCTCAACTGCTGTCATGCAAGAGCTCACGCCGGCACCCCATAGAACAATTTCCAAAGCAGCTCTTCGACCCGCCGCGCGCCAAGTTCCGTCATCGCCACGTCGAGCGGCGTGCGACCATCGAGCAACGGATGCATCGTGTTCAAAAACGCGCGAGCGTCGTCTTCGTCGTCCCATACGTAGTTGGCTGTCGCAAAGATACGTGCGAGCCGCTCAGTCTTCTCCGACTCGTCTGGACTCAGCCGCTCGCGCCGACGCTTGAAAGTCGCTTCTGGCACGATGCGCGCGAGCAACGCCTTGCGTTCTTCAGGACTGCGCGTCGCGTGCTCAACCCCTTCGCGCAGCGCGGATTTAGGCAAGCCTTCGCGAACGCGATCGTCGAGTTCTGCGACCGAGTGCGGCACGGGGGTGAGCGCCATCACGGCGGCGATTTTCTCTGGGGAGACGAGAATCACGGCATATCTCCAAAAAATCATTTGATCCTGCATCATAGATCAAATGATACCGGAGCGGTTGCCATCAACGGCGAAGCAACTTTCGCGACACTTATTCGTATGAAGTCCGGTATTTTGGCAACAACGCCTGACGATCAGACGCTCAGTGCTTGTTGCCCGGGGAGAACTGTTTCACCGCCAGCGAGAGTTTGGTTGCACAGCAAACAGTAAGGGTTTATACTTAGTTCGTCTCCTCCATGTCTCCACTGATATGGATTGTGCCCGCCATCATGAGCGGGCTTTTTTTTGCCCGCAGTTGGTACAGCAGGCATCGCGTATGGCGATGATCCGTTTCGGATAACCAGTGCTTTAGGCTTAATTTGGACAAGCACGGGCGTGTGACGAGGACGATTAAGGCTGTAACAGGTTGTTTGACCGCGCCGTTGGTTCGTCCCCGACAGCGCTCGTTTTGCACCCTGTCTCGGCAAACAGCGGGTGCCCTTCGCACTCACCTCTTGCTGTCGTCTATGACGACCGCCAAAGCCAATCGAGCATCTTCGAGCTCCTGGACGGCGGCAGTTAGACGCGCAAGCTCCAGGGCGGAAGCTTGTCGCTCGCCTATGGCGGTGAAGCGCGCCTCTATGGCAGCAGACGCTGCCTGCACTTCGCGGGCTGCCTCGGCCACTCTTGCCAGCGCCGCAGCCTCGCGAGGATTTGAATTCTCCGCTTTCATGTTTGGATTGTGGATTGCATTGCCGCGGGTCCTCTGTTTCTCGCCTACCGCTGAAAGTCCGCCGCCTTCAGCATAATAGATGCTGTCGCCAGCCGGCGCGCCTTGCGTTCAGCGACAGCTACTATGCGCCGGCGTCCGTCATTGAAGATTTTGAGCATGCGTGCATCGTCCGCACCCGGTTGAAGCCAAAAGTGGTCTTGTAGTGATTCGCGTGAAACCGTGCATTTCACGATGCGACCCGCCGCGATGAGTTCGAAGGCGACCGCGAGTCCGCCGTCAACGACGGTAGCTTCTGTCGAATTGGTTACGTTCATTGCCATTCTCATGCGAACCGGTAATCCTCCAGCGCATGGCGACATACCTGAAGCATCCGTTGAACAACCGTACTGGCCGGGTTCAACTTCATGTCGCCCGTGAAGAGATCCTGAACGTCGGCTTGTTTTAATGCAATGCCCACGGCGCGCAGATCGCGCCGTGCAATTTGCAACGCTAACTGTCCAAGGCGGACTCGATCAAGCCACGGCAGACTTACCCGGTTGCGGGAAAGCCACGTCCGGCAGGAGATCACCACGTGTTGCACGCGCCAGTCACTGGTTAGAGCGTAGGTCGCCGCCGCCGTGGCGACGAGATAACACAGGAGGTCAGCGCGGGCGTCGGGCAAGAGGCTCATTTCACGAATTTTCATACGTCCACTTTTATAGTAAAACCCGAAAGGCACCAATCCAAGATTTGGCGCTTATTCGGCTACTGGTGATCACTTATACGTTGCATCGAAGCGGCTTTTCATGAGCCACGTCGCTTAACATCCCACGACAATTCGTCGGACCAGAAGTGCTGCAGATAACGCGAAACCAGCGATTCGGCACGACGCCATAGGAAAGACAGCGTGCAAGTTTATTCATATGGATGCCAACTTGTCGAAGCAAAAGTGGCAAATGACTGTTTCAATGACGCGCCCCGCCAACTGAAGTGCTCTGATTGCCCACGCGGCAACCGGGACGCTTCAAAAAAGCGTTCGGCGTATCATTTTAAAAATCGTGAAACCGCCTGCGTCCGCATTGCGAAGACACTCCTCTGCTCATATCGAACAACAACACACACGGAGATATATGACGCAGGCTTTAGTCACGTTCCATCTCAGTCATGGACCCAAAAACCGACCGAGCCTCGTCTTCTTGCCCGGCGCCCTCATTCCGCCAAACGCCATCGCGCCCGTCACTAGAATCGTTAAACTTCGAGCGGTCGGCGTGGGCTGGCTTGAGGGTGCCGGTCCGCACGACCTTCAGTCGGTTGCAGCGCGTGTAGCCATTCTATTAAGAGAGCTCGGACCAACCGTGTTGATAGGGCATTCGGTGGGCACACCGATCGCGGCGCTCGCCGCTGCAATCGATTTACGCTCGACGAAAAGAAACGTGGTTGGTCTCGTGCTGAGCAATAGCGGAGCTAACACAAAAGGACATGGTGATGTCGACTCAGTCATCGAGCGGGTCCTTCAGACATGGGGGCCGCCGCTGTGGAAAGCCATGACCGAACGCTCGCTTGGAAGCGTCTGCCCCACCGAGCTGGTGGACTCGTTTATGACGTATCCACGCCGCATTACTGCTGAAGCGACCGTCCAGAGCCTGCGCAGTTTGCAACAGACTGATCTTACAAGCATGCTCAGCGAACTATCATCCCTTCCCACTGCGGTGGTCCATGGAAATCGTGACCCAGCTCGCACCTTGTCCCATGCGCAAAGCCTGAGCGACGGCATTCCGGGCTCGAGACTTGGGGTGCTTGAGACGGGCCATACGTCGTGCGTCGAAGCACCCGACGAGTTCGCCGAGATAGTCCGCTCCGTCGTTGAACAGGGACTGGAAGCCAGCACCAGAAATGCAGATTAGCTGTTCGCCTGGCGGTATCAGAAACTGTATGCGCACGGCATTACAACTCCAGATCAATGAGCACCCTCCGCTCTCGCCGACTCGACCTCGCCCAGCTTCCCAGGCCATCTAGTCCTTTCCTATGCACAACACACGCCGGCGGCGTTACAAGCTTGCCTCAGAACAGAAAGCCCAATCTATTCAGCTGAACTTCAGAAACATCGGGGCGTGATCAATGCCATCCTGCCAAACATTGGCGACACCAATCTCGAGTTAGCCGTCGGCGACATTCGTTTGCAATCCAAGGCGAGCAACCTGAGCATGACCTCGAACGGCGGCTCATTCTGATCGTTTAAGCGCGGCGGCCCTGTCCGACTGAGTTCTGCTTCGGCGCGCGCAAGGCGCTGTGCCACTATCAGCGCCTCATTCTTGAAGCGCTGTGCCTTGACAAGACTGCATCCCGTTGCAGATAGCGTCTTCCTGCCAATTTTTAGTATTACTAAATTATTACCTACCGCTCGATCGCTAGTCGCATGCGGAACCGACTTACTTCTGATTGCGGTAACGGCATTGATAGTCACGTTTGTCTTGTCGATAGCGCTGGGCGGTAGTAAACGCGTCAGGCTTTCGAGGTTGAGCTCGCCCGCGGGACTCGGGACATTCCCCTCCTCCGTGTTTCTTTCCTCAGCGTGGCTTACGATCGTCTCCCAGCGGCCTAAGTTTTTTAACGGATATCAAATAGTCAAACCGTATTTGGTCGCCTGAAAATCAATGGTCCAGCCCAGGAATGAGAGATCGGCATCCTTAGATAGCGAAGTGCACGTCACGTCTCTTTCGACCGACCTCTATAACTATGATCAGACCGCACGGCTACGGTGTCTCCTGTAGGTGCGGTGTGCTCGCGTGAGTATGGTTTCTCGCTCGCCCGTCGCCTCTGTCGTCTCCTCTAGTCTGTGGACCAACGGCGGGCGGATATTGAAAACTTTCTCGATGGCGGACGGGCGCAGCAACCCGCTCCAGGGTTACTTCCCGAGACTATGCGACCAGCCATCAGTACGCGGCATTAGGTTGCGCGGCCACATCTTTTCGAACGCCAGCGCATGTGGCCCGAAGGAGCTGTTTCATGTCCGCGAGGCGTGCAGAAATAGCAACTGCCGGGGCCGGTTTGATGTTGAATCTAACACCATCCTTCGGATCGCTCTCTGCGCGACCGCTCACGCTGGCGACCGTAAGTACAGACGTGCATTTCTCGGCAAAGGCAGCGTCGCGTGAGGGTGAAGCGCTTACCAGGCGATCGGCTCTAAGTGCTGCAGCAAAATCCTGTTTCCAACCGGCTGCCGACACACGAGCGCGGGGCTCACGACAATCGCGAATGGCGATCTCGCTGCCATCCGCAGAAATCTCAAAGCGCCGGTTGATGGCTTCGTCGAAAAAGACTTGTCCAGCGTGGCGTGCTGCGAGATCGTCAACGGCTTTGATCTCATTCAATCGCGTGAGTCGTTCGTGAATCTTTGCGTGATGGGAGCGAAGTTGGTGACCAAAATCAACCGGCGATCGAAGCAGGGACCGGAGATAGCTGATGGGGCGTTTCGCCGCGCTTAGGTGTTCCCAGGTGACTTCGACCACTTCTGTCAAAAGCTTGCCGTGCTGCTTTGCTTCCCGCATGAGTTTGAAAACTAAAAATTTATGAAAACCCAAGTTCAGCAGACGTTGAAGGTCCGGCGGGAGCGTGCCTGGTTGTCTCTTTTGATTCTTAGGGAATAGATCCTTATATATACCTCCGTCTGCCACGGTGGCAGACGGGCGGATGAGCAAAGGATCCTGTTGGGCGTCAGTTTCTGAATTCGTTGGACTTTCGCTTGTGGATTTCGATGTTTCTGCCGAGGTCGGTGGATTTTTCTCTTCGACGAATCCCAGCAGCTCGGCTGCTTTTTCCGTGAGATGAATATAGGCACGTCCGAAGAGCCCAGCATCACCATGGCGTTTCTGGGGGGCTCGCACGATGAGGCCGACTTCGGCGAGATCATCAAGACTGCGGTAGAACGTGCGCATGGACTGCAGTGCGCGACCGGTGAGGAGTTCTCGACGGGCGAAGATAGCGGCGTACGGCTTTTGAGCGTCGACGGTACGGGCGAGTGCCGCGAGGAGGGCGCGTGAGCGTGAAGGGATGGCTGCAATGTGATTTGCGCGGTGCGCTGCCCGGAAGACTATCCAGGGCAGGTTGGAGCGGTCACACGCGAAGTCCTCGAACGCTTCATTGTCGAGGTTTGGAGAGTCTATTTCGAGCGGGGAAGGTCGATCGTCACCCTCGCCAGCAACGAAGCGTTGCGCGATAAGCATAGTCATGCGTCCATTTACAAAAAATGGAGGACAAACGCTTGACTGCCGATCGCTATCCGCTACACTTCGAGATGTGAGTCCTTACCCGATTTGCCGTCGGGGAAGTGAAGCAGCAGGGTGAGCAACAGCAAGCCCAATATTCAGAAGCCTTCGGCGCCAACCGAAGGCTTTTGTTTTTTCAGATCGGTTAAATCATCTCGATTCTCTTGGTCTAAACCGTAAGTGGTTGATTTGAAATGAGTCTCACCGTGAGACTATCGTTTAGTGCCTGAAAAATTTGCTAACACAGCGTGAATTGCTTCTTCGGCGGCAACTCGCGCCTCCTCGGAATGAAAGTCGATTCGAATCGTCTCTTTTGCCCCGACTACTTTGCAATAAACCTTCGCGCCCTGGCGAAATGTCACCGGCGCTGCTCGGGCCGGTTTGGCCGACACAACCTTGGTTTCCTTTGCTAGTCGAACCGCCGCATCTTGAGTAATGCTCCCCCCAACGAGGGCTTTGATCGCTTGCACTACTGCGTCGGATTTTCCTTCCCGCGAGAGGGAGGCTAGCGCCATCGCTGCCTTTCCACCTATACACGAAGGCTTTGTTTCGATGACCGCAAGCGCTTCTATAGGGAGGTCGCCAAACGACATCCAGCGGGAGACTGAACCTTCGTCCGCTCCGGACTCGCGAGCCAATTCTTTCTGTTGCTTTCCGGTTTGTTCCAGCAACTTTTTAAACCCCAAATACTTTTCATAATCGGTGAGATCGGGCTGAAAAAGATTGGCGTACAGCGCGCTCGCTTCGGTTGCTGTGTCATCCGGTTCCTTGAAGAAGACAGCTGGGATGCGCTCTCTGCCCAATTCACGGAAAATCGCGACACGGTTGTGACCAGAAACAATTTCGTACCCGCCCGAATCCCTTGCGCGAACTGTGATGGCTTGCACGAGTGCGTTTTGGCGGAGGTTTTCTCGAAGTTCTGAATACTGTTCGACTGTCAATCTGCGCCGACGTCCTTCAACTTCGTGCAGTTCTGATAGGGCCACTTCGCTAACACCCCCGTTCCGCAATTGTTCGCGCAACGCGTCATTCTCTTGAGCCATTACGCTTAGTTCACGTTCCTTCTCTGCGAGGAAGGGTAGCGATGACATGAGCTGGCCAGGCGCCGTCTTTGGACGGGCCGGTCCATCATCGGGTGTCTTGGGAACTCTTGGACTCGATCCAATCGTGGCAGATTTGGATGCCAACCTATCCTTAATGCTCATGCGGCCTCCGCATCTGATAGCCACAACGCAACCAATTCTTGGTCAATCAGCTCAGCCAGACGGTCATACGCCTCCCGGGCGCGCTGATACGTCTTCAGACTTCCTTCATATCTCGAAATGTCATAGACCGTGCCGAACTCAGCTGCCGCGCTTTGTGTCACCGTTGTAGTCGGGATTTCAACCGGCAGAACCAGACCTTCGTAGGTTTTGTTTATCCATTCCCTAACGATGTGGGTCGCAGCTTGGCTGTGATCCACTTTCGCAAGAAGGACATGAATGAAGTCAAAGCTCTTATCTAAGTGAGGGGCAACCTGCTTCATGCTCTCGGACAGATCGGACAGCAAACTCCAAAATTGTGTTGAAGATGCGTAGTCCAGCGCGCTTGGCGGCGTAGGCACAATCAAGCCGTCCGCAGCCATGAACGCATTTATGGTCATGTAGGACAAAGCTGGGGGCGTGTCGATAATGATCACGTCGTAGGTATCCAACAAAGATTCCATTCCTTTATTGAGCACATCCCAGAACTGGAACGAAGAATCCTTGGATTGCTTAAATGGAAGGAAAAATTCCGCACCAAATAACGCCGCGCTTGCTGGAATTAGGTCAATGCCGTCCCAGTAAGTCGACTGAACCGCGTATTCCAAATTATTGGCGTCGCCATAGATGAGTGGCAGGACCGTCTGTTCATCGGACACTTCACTATCTGCAAGGATCCCGTTCAGTGCAGACAGCGAGGCCTGCGGATCCAAGTCGATAATTAGAACTCGACGCCCAAAAAGGGAAAGTCCCTGCGCAAGAGTCATCGCGGTAGTAGTCTTGCTCACACCACCTTTGAAGTTTCCGATCGCAATTTTTTTCCCTTTAACTCCGGTCGGTCGTTTTGTAAACGGCGCAACCTTATCAATCCAGACACGTGCCTCGGCCAGCGAAAACTCCCGGCTACGACCGCTTCCATGCAAGGTGCCCTGCGGGAGTTCGGATTCCGCGCGGAGAAAATAATTAGCTCGTTGCCGGTCGATTCTGCAAAGAGTCCCAACTTGGGCAGTTGTGAAGACAGGCGGATTCTTTCTAGGGTGCGGGGCAAGCATGCTCTCGCGGACGTCGACCAACATGCCGCTAGCATTGTCCGCGATGGCTTTTATCGCAGACAATGGCATGCGTTTGGGCACGTGTTTTACTTGAGGTTTAATCGATACAATCGGCTTCTCCGCACGTGCTCGAGCAGCAGTCGTCATTCTCAACTCCGTGTCAAACTAGTCAGCCAAAAGTTATTCGCTGGAAGATTTAGTGAACGCTCAACGAAAAAAAACACGCTGAGCGTTTAATTTCCGAAAGCGTACTCAGTAAACTGACCATTCGCAAGTTAACTTTGCAGTTGGTGAAGGGCGCAAGAAGTACGGAACCACTGGCTCTCCACGCATTAATTGAGGTAACAGGTGAGGTTTCGGAAGCGTCTTGAGCGACGGGCTTTCGTATCACATGGACGGTTGAGCCGGATCGCTCTATGGACACGAGTGGGAAACCCGCATCGGCACGTAATAACAATGCGTTGTATTACTAAACGACGCAACTAACGGTCTCCCGCCAGGGCAACCGCGACAACCGAGTTTTCAACGTTCGGCGGCGGAAAAGGCCTACTACTTGTCATCAGAGAGCCGCGGAATTCGAGTACTGTATAAACATACAGCCTGCGAGGAAACCATGGAACAGTGGATACGGGTGCAAAATGAGCGCGACCGCAGCGTATTGAACTGGCTACGTGAACGCGTAGGGGATGCAGCGATTGCGGCGGCCGCGCGGGCATGCACCCTCGGCGACTCGAAACCGTATTTGTCCGCAGTCTGCCGGCAACTCGGCCTATCCGTTCCCAGGCTCACGAGTCAATGCGTGCGGACGGATGGAGTAGGGGAGCGACACTTGGCGGCGATGTACGAGATTTTGCGCGTGCGTTCGCCGAACGCGCACGCTGGCTGATGGTTTGAATTCGCTCTAGCGTGGTTTTAAGCATGTTCAGACCGGTTTTTGGCGGGACGGCGTTGTCTGATAATTGCATCAACAGTTTGCCGACCGGATTCTCGCGTGGGGGCAATCGAGGCGACCGGACCACGCTGATTTACGTGTTTTATCGCCAGGTCAGTGTGAAACTACTAGACATTATGGGCGTAATGTTCAGTAGACCGCCGACCAGCAGAACGGAGCGACCGGTCTCCGGCCATTTGGGCTGCGGCCCTTGGTCGCCGTCAGGATTCATTGAGGTGTGCGCAACAGTGCGTCCGCTCCCAGTATCGAAGCGCGTGGCGTCGTCGACTTTCGCTCGATCACCCGGCAGGACTTTGTGCGAGGGAGATCCGCAGTGCGCGTCAGGTCCGTGAAACAATTAACATCTAACTTGGGTGGCCGCAAAGCCATATCCAGTAAGGAATAAGGGCATTAAAAGCCGAAATGTTTCACGGTTCAAGGAAACATTTCGGGCCTCGGCGCGTTTTAACGGGGATTTTCTTCGATCACCGACGTCAATTCATCGATCTTCCAGGACGCTTGTATCAATTGAGTCTGAAAGCGTATCAACCACTACGTTACGAAATCAAACGCCGTTTCTCTCGCTGTCCCGCGTCATGCGGTCGTCGAATGGTGCACGGCATCATGAGGAATCTCCGGTACGCTCGCTACCGCGACCGCCTCGTGAGCGGTTTCCGGGAAACGCAAATCAGAACCGAAGAAAAAAGATGAGCCTGAGATTCATGGAACAGGCCGTTGTCATCGCACCGGCGATGTTGCGCGACGAGTTTCTGCCGGCGCGCTGCAATACCGCGATGTCATTTTGATTGGTCGCCACACTAGCTGCACTAGCGCAGGGATGGCAGCCTCAACCGGGCATCAGCACACTGCCCGGCATCACGCATCTAGTCGCCCGGACGTTGGAGCTCCGGTGCAGCCGCACACCAATATGCGGAATATGGCGGCTAGTCGCCGTCCATGACTCTTATGCAGAAGCAGGGCGCTGCCACTGTCATACCGGCGCTGCCTCGCACCAACGAGGTACGTCCGGTGCGGTATCCTCCGGACCCGACAGGTACATAGGCGTAGACCGAAATAAATCTGTCACAAGTTCGCTAGTAAATCTGTCAACTCGCCTAAATGCAGCACCGGCGGCGAGAAAAACCAAGAGAATTCAACAGGTTGTCGGACGCGAATCAAAAGTGTCACCGCCTCATGGCGCGTAAGTCGTCAGCCGGCGACCGTGGACGTTGCTCAGGACGAGGGACGTCCATATTGTCGTCCGAGCGAACACGCAATCGATGACTGATGGCAGCGCGGTCCCGCCTGCGCATTGCCGGGGTTGTCGAAAGTAGCGAAAGGCGCCCGTAGCTGAAGTGCGAGTGGCACGAGACGCATCGGAACGGTGCTTCGACGAGGCTGGTGTTGACGATGTAGGGCGTCTCTTCCCCACAGTGCAGGCATCGCGTTTCGAGCGATTGCCGATGCGCAGGACAACGGTCTTCATCGTTGAGTTGATACAGCACACTGTGGTAGCCATGTGCCGCGCACTGTCGGCAATACCCGTAGACCGCAGTAAAAGTGTCACAACTTCGGCAATAAAACTGTCACTTCGCGCGTTGGTCAGTCACTTTCGCAAAAAAAACGCGCCGGTTCAATGACTTGGCGCGAGCGAAGGAAAATCGTCACTGCCGCCGGTCCGCGAGCGTGTCACCGTGGAATCCGCTTGGGTCGCCTTCCTGCGCTGCGGAGCGCAAAAGCAAGCCTAGGGAAAGCATGAAGATCGTACTCTTTCTTTATGATTTTATGATACGTAATCCTGATCTATGGCCGCGGTGCAGCGGTGTGGCGGCATAGCAGGTGGGACCGCCTCCGGTACGAAAGGATGCGATGAATTGTACTGCCATCGGTGTACCAAAAGGGCATGGCCGAGGCGCTCGCTAGAACCTCCGTGTCGGCCCGCATCCCTTGCTGCGTAAGCGGTTCAGCTCCGGTAGTTGACCCGCTCCCTGCGACCGAATTCACAGGTTGAATATACCTCGGTCACTGGATAGAACCCCTTGCTTCGAGTTCAATCATATCTGATGCAAGGCATCGCTCTGGATTAGATTGAATTTATGTCGCATTCCTAACGGTATCTCCTTAATTGCAGTCTCATAACGCTACTCCTCGGCCCTCTACGGTTAAGCAAGAAGCCTACCAAGCGCGCGCCCATGCGGCAGGCACGGGTGACGGGCATCCGCCGGTCGAGATCGAGAATCATCCGCAAAATCATAGGGTTACGGCAAAAGGCACTAAGCACGATGCGAAGTGACAAAGTTAATACGGACTTATGCGAAGTGACAGTTTTACGTCGTTCCGACTGCAAGCAAAAGTGTCACCTCAGCGGCGCCTCGGCCCGATGCTTCGAGGTCCGGTCGGTGACACTTTTAATTCGGTCTACGGCGGGATCCATCAGAAATCGAAGCGCTCAGGCGTTCGGCTGACTTACGTAACGAAGCGAGGCAGCACAATTATCGTAGCGTCAGTCTTTGCCCGGGTCGACAACGCGTATCGGACGAGTCCCGATCCTCGCTCCCGTGACCTCGTCGACCGCCACCGCCCTGATCTCAGTTCCTGTTTCCGCATCGAGGAAGCGAACCAGCTTGCCGTCGCCACGGTATTGCCGCCCCCATGCACCGATCATGAAGAGCACCGGCAGGAAGTCTCGCCCGGCAGCCGTCAGAAGGTACTCCTCGCGCGGCGGGCGCTCAGAGTAGCGGCGTTTTTCTAGTAGTCCCTCCTCTGTCAGCGTTGCCAGTCGCCGGGTCAGCATGGTCGGTGCAATGCCCAAACTTTTGCGGAACTGGTCAAAGCGCGTGAGACCGGCATGGGCGTCGCGCAGGATAAGGATGCTCCACGCGTCGCCCGCGACACCTAGGCTGCGCGCGATCGGACACGGCTCATCGCAAAAATTCTTGTCGTCCATACTGTTTTGATAGTGACATGCTCTCGATTTGCCAGTATAGTCGATTTCAATTTGATAGTGACTGCAATCCCGTTACATGGAGCTTCGAATGGTCGACAGAAGGAATTTGGGTGTGGCCCTTGTTACGGGGGCATCTTCAGGCATTGGGCAAGCCACCGCACAGCGGCTCGCCGACGCAGGTTATACGGTCTTCGGCACCAGCAGACGGGCGGCCCTCACCGGCCCGCGATCCTTCGAGATGCTGACTCTCGACGTCACCAGCGATGAATCCGTCGCCGCCGTGGTCAACGAAGTCATACGACAGGCGGGTCGCATCGACGTGCTGGTGAATAACGCTGGTTTTGGTGTCGCTCCAGCCGGAGCCGAAGAAAGCTCGATCGAGCAGGCCCGATCGATCTTCGACACGAACTTCTTTGGAGTCGTCCGGATGACTCGCGCCGTCGTGCCCCACATGCGACATCAGCGCAGTGGTCGCATTGTCAACATCGGCTCGGTGCTCGGTTTCGTGCCGATGCCGTTCGGAGCGCTCTATGCCGCAACGAAGCATGCAATTGAAGGGTATTCCGAATCGCTCGACCATGAACTTCGCACCTGGGGCATCCGTGTCTCAGTCATTGAGCCGGCTTACACGAAGACGCCGTTCGACGCGAATTTTCTGGAACCCGATGCCAAGCTCGATGCATACCGCGAGGCTCGTGCGGTCGTCAGCAACCGTGTCAATGAGGTAATGGCAACCGCCACGGAGCCCCGCGTCGTGGCGGAGGTCGTGCTGAAGGCTGCAGTTGCGGCTCGTCCGAAACTCCGGTACCCAGCCGGCGCGCTCGCGAGTCGTCTGCAATTGCTGCGCAGATTCGCGCCGGCGGGCATGGTGGATGCCGCACTTCGGAAGGACCTGCGGCTCGACACGATACCGGCGTCGCGGTCTGGCAGTCCGGTCCCGCAAAAATAAAAGATCGCCATGAACGTCAACTTCCGCAATCTTGCAATCCTGTCTGCACCCGTTTTCTTCGCTTTGGGATTCGCCTGGATGCTTGCGCCGAGTTTCTTTCCGTCAAGGTGGGTGTCGAGTTTTCATATCCGGTCGGACTGATCGGTCGGCGCGGGGCTGCTCTGTATGTCGGCATCGGCGTTATGTTCTTCTCGGCGAGGAACGCCGAACCATCGTCCGCCCGTTCCGCTCTCGTTAAAGGTTTTGTTGTTGCTTGCTTAACTCTCGCGGGCCTGCGCGGGTCGCAGGCGGTGGCAATGAGCTCGGCTTGATACCGACGGCCTCACGCTAGAACAATTGATCGTCGAGCAACCTTAGATTTTTCCACTTCACCGCGCTGCGTCGCTCGATACCATCGGCGTGAAGCGAACGGATCATGACGCGCTCGCCCCGTGCCTCACCGAGCACCTCCGCAATTCGGTCGCCGTAACGCACCAGCGCCCCACGCTTGGGACGCGTCTTCAGCAGGAGGCGGGCGCAAGATCTGAAACGTTTGGTGGGCGGCATGGCTAAAAAGTGAACGCGGTCATTGGAAGGAAGACCGACCGTTAATCCGATTTGGGGGGACCAGCGGTGATACGCTTGTGCCGGCGATGAATTGACGTAGTTGTTTTTTAGCCTCCATCACTCGGTGCATCGGTGCTTCGCTCAGTTGCTGGTCGTGCAGCGCCAACAAGCGTTCGATCACGGGTGCGTCCTGCTCGCTGATCATCCACCGGGCGCTTTTCGCTGCGACGGCGAGGGCGTTCTCGAACGCCGCCTCTGCATGTTCGTAACACTCAAACGGCATATCACCAAAGCCCATGCGCTGAAGAAAGTAGGCCATGTACACCGAACGGACCAGTTCGTTGATCTGATGCCGATTCGCGCGGTCGCCGCGGCAGGCAGCCAATGCAAGATGATGGGCGAGCGACAACTCCCGTGCTGATGGCGCAGGCATCGGCAAAAGCGCCGACTTGCTCAGCGGTTTTCGGATGGCATCCGGGCGGGAGGGTTTTCGCTTTGTGCCTGTCATGCGCGTATCGAAGCAACGTTCAGAAAAAACCGCGACAGCCTGCTGTCGATGCCTGAGCGAGCCACAGGTCGTCGTTGGTGCCCGAGGCCAGAGTCGAACCGGCACGTGCTTTGAATGGCGATGATGAGTCCACTGCTCTAACCAAGCGTGAGCTAGACACCTTATTGCTAGCCGCATTTTAGCTCAATAGGGCCAGCGGTCAGCCGATGCGAAAGGACTGCGAGCAGCCTTTCAGGCGTCTGCGAGAGGCTTGAAAGCGGGTCGCGAGTCCGATGTTTCGCGTCAGTTCCGGAGCGCCAGACCATCGCTCCAACGCGTCCTCGCAAAGCCAACTTGTCGGGGGAGGTATCGGCCTGACCGAACGGTACCAAGTGAGAAGGACGGCGATAGGTCGTATCAAAAGCCGTAACTTCTCACATTCGGGTACCGTTTAGTAGATTCCTGCGCTGATCGACTGTTGCAAGACCGATATGGTTAAATTCCACTCAGGAATAGCACGGAAACTGACAGCCTTCACATGAGGCTAAACGTGCATCCCTTCGAATCAGCAGTCCTTCTCCTTGCCGCACTTATCGGCGGCATCATCAATGCAGTAGCTGGCGGAGGCAGTTTCGTCACGCTGCCCGCACTGCTTTTCTTCAGTCTCCCGCCGGCCGTCGCCAACGCGACTAGCGCCGTCGCTGCGTGGCCGGGTTTGATGACGGCCGCATATGGGTATCGGCGCCAGTTGTTGAGCAACCCCGCCAAGCTAATCCGCTATGCGGCGACGAGCCTTATCGGGGGTGTGAGCGGCGGCGCACTGCTTTTGTTGACCCCGAGCGCCGCCTTTGCCCGCGCGATCCCCGTGCTGATGTTCGTGGCGACGATCATGTACCTCGTTTCACCCCGCCTTTTGGCGCTCACACGCCGGCATAGTGACATGGCTCACGGGTCAGAAGAGCACGTCACACGTGGCACCGCCGTGATCCAGTTTTTCGCGAGTTTAATGGTCGGCTACTTTAATGCAGGGAGCGGCATCATCGTGATGGCGGGCCTGAGCCTTTGCGGGATACGGGAAACGCAATTGCTCAATGGCTTCAAGAATCTTCTGGGCGCTATTGCCGCGGGTGCATCGATTGCCGCGTTCGCAGTCGGTGGTCAGGTCGCGTGGGCCTCCGCGAGTCTCATGATGGTAGGTTCGTTGATCGGTGGTCTGGCGGGCGCTCGTGTCGCGCAGCGTATTGACGCGAAGATGCTGCGCATTCTGATCCTGGCATTCAGCTTCTGCATGACCGGGTATTTCTTTTGGAAGTTCTGGATTTGAATCGTTCCATTTCGTCGTTCTAATTTAATTGATAGAGGATTTTGCACATGAAATTCCTGGTCGCATTGGCCCTGCTGTTAGCGCAGTCCGTGGCATTTTCACAAACCCCGGCGTCGACGCTCACTCGCGTCATGCAGACAAACGTACTGCGGGTTTGCACCCCCGGTGACTACAAACCGTTCAGCTTCCAGCGTGCGCCTGGCGAGTTTGAAGGTCTGGATGTTGACTTGATGAGTTCACTCGCAACGGCGCTTAATGCCAAGCCACAGTTCGTGAAAACAACCTGGGCAAATTTGCTGCCCGATTTCGTCGCGGGTAAGTGTGATATCGCCGCGGGCGGAATCTCGGTTTCACTCGAGCGCGAAAAGCAGGCCTATTTCAGTGCACCCTATATGGTCAACGGAAAAACGCCGCTCACGCGGTGCGAGAACGTTGCCAAGTACCAGACCATCGAGGCTATCGACCAGCCGGCCGTACGTGTGATCGCAAATCCAGGCGGAAGCAATGAGCGATTTGCGCGAACGAAACTAAGCCACGCGCAACTAACACTGCATACCGACAACCTGACCATCTTCGACGAAGTCATCCAGGGGCGCGCAGACGTCTTTGTCACTGAGGCTGCGGAGGCGATCGTGCAGAGCAAGGCGCATACCGAGTTATGTGCGGTGAATCCCGACAAGCCCCTGCAGTATGCCGAGATGGGGTATCTGCTGCCAAATGGAGATGATGTGTTCAAACACTTTGTTGACCAGTGGCTGCATTTGAGCAAAGCCAGCGGTGAATATGGGCTGCTTAGCGCGAAATGGCTGGGTAAATAATGCTAACGGACTGATCACCCTGAGATCACGACCGATGGATTTGGGTCGAACTCGAAGGTTTATCATGGGACCTGGTTCGGCCTGAACGGACACTCGGCATCGCGGCGAAAATCGTTTTGCTGGCCTTCCGCAGAGCGATTCGAGCTTGCTGAGCCAAACCTTGACGGAGTGCTGCTCCCGAACCTAGAATTGAGACAGACCTGTCTCACCTCTAGGTGTCTTTATGTCATCCTCTCCCGTTGGCTCGGACAAGCGCCAACTCATCATCGAAACCGCCTACACGTTGTTCAAGCGTGCGGGCTTTCACGCCACAGGCATTGATCGAATCATCGCTGAAGCCGACGTGGCCAAGATGACGATGTATCGTCATTTCCCGAACAAGGACGGTCTGATCGTCGAGGTGCTGGAATATCGCGCCAAGCGGTTCGAACACCAGCTTGACCGCCTCATGGAAGAATCCACCAGCCCAAAACGGAAAATCGAGAAGATCTTCGGTTGGTACAAGCGCTGGTTTCGGAGCCCCGATTTCCACGGATGCCTGTTCGCGCACGCTCTGGCTGAATTCGGGGACCCCACGCATCCGGTGTTCCAGGTCGCCTTCAGGCAGAAGAACGACCTCAAGCGGCGGCTACGCCAAATCCTCGAAGGGGCTATGCCCGGCAATCAAGCCGAGAGCACTTCGGCGGCGCTATTGATGCTCATTGAAGGGGCAACTCTGATGGCTGAGATGGGGCAGGGAGATGCCGCCATTCGGAACGCCTGGAAGGCGGCCGCCACGATCATTGCTTCACCCGGAGTGCCGCGATGAGTCTGGCGGTCATCGGTCTAGCGCTCTTCGCGGCAATCATGCACGCGACATGGAATGCTTTTCTTCGCACAGGCGCCGATCGTCTGTGGTCCGTCACCGTCATGAGCTTTTCGAGTACGGTCGTGGCTGTCCCGTTTGCGATCTTCCACTTTCCGGCGCCTCACGCCTGGCCATATGTCGTCCTCTCGGCCTGCCTTCAGGTCACCTACAGCGTATTCCTTGTAGCGGCCTATCGATACGGAGAGTTAGGACAGGTCTATCCAATCATTCGTGGCAGTGTGCCGCTGCTCGTTACACTCGGCGGGTCCCTGATCGCCCACCAGCATCCCACAATTCAGCAGGCCATTGGCGTTACTCTCGTTGCGGTCGGAATCATGAGCCTTTCCTTGGGGAAAGCCCGAGCGCCAACCGCATCGATCCTGTTTGCTCTTGCGACGGGAGTCATCATCGCAAGCTACGCGACGGTCGATGCGATCGGCGTCCGACAGGCAGGAAGCAGTGGAAGTTACACCGCATGGGTTCTGGTGATCTACGGCGCTTTGCTGCCCGCCACCTTTGTCGCTTTTCGGGGGAAGCTCACCGTCGATTTTCGGGCAACGGAAACCTTGAAGGCGTTAGGTGGCGGGTTGTTCTCGCTCATATCCTACGGCGTCATAGTTGCGGCCTTCGCCCTGGGTCCAGCCGGTCCTATTACGGCGATCCGGGAAACGAGTGTCGTTTTCGCGGCATTGATCGGGTGGCTCTTTCTCAGGGAGACGCGGACGCCTCGGCGTATCGCGGCTTGCGTCGTTGTTGCGCTCGGGGCCATCAGCATCGGCTATCGTTCGTAGCCACGGTTAGACTCCGATTACTGCAGCGACCTTCGATTGGCGGCAATGCGGCGCACCGATGGTCGTCATCGATATCCTGTTGCGCAGCCGACGGCGTGGTCCACGTTCGGCCAGTTTGAGACGTTGGACAGCAGGCCATGAATTGGCGACAATCCTGATGCCTGCGAGAGCGAGAGACGTGTTTCGCCCGGCGGAATATCGTGTCAAGAATTCGTTTGCCCGCATTGAGTGCATTGCCAGCCATAAGAGCTCCGCATGCTGAACATTCTCGGAAAAGCATCGTCCATCAACGTCCGCAAAGTGCTCTGGGCATGTGCCGAGTTGCACATTCCCTTCGAGCGGGAGGACTGGGGCATGGGATTCAGACACACTGATACCCCCGAATTTCTATCGTTGAATCCCAATGGTCTTGTACCCGTCATCAAGGACGATGATTTTGTGCTTTGGGAGTCGAACTCGATCATCCGCTATCTGGCTTCGCGCTATGCTGGTTGAGGTGAAAGGCCGGTTTTGGGCGTTTCACCGGCTACCGTGGGTCGACCTGAGTCGGTCGACATCGGGCTCCGTGGGGACAGTTTCAGTCATTCACATCGCCGCCTAGATCGTCAATCAATGAGACCGCACACCACTATGCATTGTCCTTATTGTTCCGCTGAGCTCTCTAACGCTGCCGGAGGGGAACTCCAATGTTCGTCGACGGGCTCGCTATTTAGCCGCTTCGTCCGAGAGCGGTTCGAAACGCTTATATCGGAAGGGGTTCCTTCGTCTGGTAAGTTGGCGTCGTCCGATGTGGGGCGGTGGTTCTGCCTGTCCTGTGGTGAGGAAACCAGGAATGGCGTCTGTGCGAGGTGCTGCCTTGTGATCACCGGCGGGTTAGCCCGTCAACTCCTTGAGTTGAATCCGCACCTGCGTGGCTGAAAGTTCCGGCAAAAGCGGAATTGACAGAGCACGATCTCCGGTATGCCCTCGGAAACTAACGGACGCCGGGCAGAAGGTCAGTCATGCTTAACCGGTGATTGGCGTGGGATGGAGGCTAGGCGTTGCGCAATACGCGGGTACTTCCAGCTTGCCGGGCCTCAGGATGCAATGAACCCGCCATCGGCTGCCAAAACATGACCGACGATATATGAAGCCTCATCCGAAGCCAGCCAGATGACCGCCTCGGCGACTTCCTCCGGTTGCCCCATGCGCCGCAGAGGCAAACCAGCGGCAACTGCTGACATGTCCGCGATACCGGAAGCCAGCATCATGTCTGTCACGACACGCCCCGGCGCTACTGCATTAATGCGAATCCCGCGAGGTGCGCATTCCATAGCGGCCGAACGCATCAACGAAATCACAGCAGCCTTGGAGGCTGAATAAAGCGCCAGACCTGGGTTGGGGTTGCGCAGGCCGCTGACGGAAGCGTTAATGACGATACGACCGCCACCCTGTTCCGCCATGGCCGGCACCTGGTGCTTCAAGCAGAAGAAAACCGATCGTACATTGGCATCAAAAACGCTCTCGTAGACAGAAGCATCTTGCTCTTCGATCGGCGCCCGTCGCTCTTGGAAGCCAGCATTGTTGAACGCCACGTCGAGGCGCCCGAACTGCGCCTGAATCGTTCTGGTAAGGCGCTCTATTTGCTCCTCCCGCGTGACATCCGTTTGCACGAACATGCCATGCGTACCGGCAGCGCGGCATTCCGCAGCCACGGCTTCACCTTCTTCTTGACGGCGGCCTGCAATTACCACGGCCATGGCGCCTTCGCGTGCCATCTGGATGGCGGTCGCGCGGCCAATGCCGCTTCCTCCCCCTGTGACCAGTCCAACACGGCCCAACATACGGTCGCGACGCGAATTCAAGCTTCCCGGCTGCATCGATGCTTCCATGTCCCCCCCTTCTGAAGTCAGCAATTTCACACGAACCTCGCGGTGCCCAACGCGGAATTCTAATGGCCAGAGACGCCTACTTAGTTGTATCGTACAACATTATTGTCGAGTATAAATCATGCCAAATTACGACACTTCGCTGATCGATACCATACGAGCGGCATCACGAAAAATGGTGCGTGAACTGGGATTCATGCGTGCGACACTTGCCGCGACGGATTACCCGCCCTCAGCCGTCCATGCGATTATGGAGATCGGCGCACGGCGTTCGCTGACAGCGGCTGAACTCGCCGAATTCCTGAACCTCGAAAAATCCAGCATTAGCCGGATGGTGCGCAAGCTGATCGACGCCGGGGATCTGAAGGAAACCGTCAGTAGTGGCGACGCTCGGGCAAAACCGCTCACGTTGACCCCACGTGGGAGGCGCACCTTAGCCGCAATCCACGCCTTCGGCAGACAACAGGTCACGAGTGCAATGGCCCACCTGACTACCATGCAGCAGGAGGTAGTGGTTCACGGTTTGACGGCGTACGTCCAAGCACTGGAGGATCACCGTCTCGGCAAACTGGCGACGCCTGAAATCCAGGTCCAGATCGAACGGGGCTATGTCCCCGGCGTAATCGGTCGGGTAGTGGAGATGCACGCTTCTTTTTATGCACGGCAAGCCGGATTTGGCCAGTTCTTCGAAAGTCAGGTGGCAACCGGAATTGCGGAATTTTCCGCCCGGGCGGAAAAGCGCCAAAATGGACTCTGGGTCGCATTGCTCGGAGGCCTGATTGTGGGATCCATCGCCATCGATGGCGAGGACCTAGGAGACGGCATCGCCCATCTCCGCTGGTTCATCGTGGATGACGGTGTGCGCAACGCAGGGGTGGGCCGCAGGTTATTGACAAAGGCTCTGGCATTCTGTGATCAGCAAGGCTTCACGGCCATTCATCTGTGGACATTTCAGGGACTGGATGCAGCGCGCGGCCTGTACGAAGATTTCGGCTTTACCTTGGTAGAAGAGCGCCGGGGCAGACAGTGGGGGAAAGAGGTAGTCGAGCAACGCTTTATGCGGGTGCCACCTTGCACTTCCTGAGCGCCTGGCGGTCAAGGAGTTAGTTAGCCTTTGAGCAGTGATGCGCGATTGACTACGCATGTATGGCCGCTTTCGGTACTGCTGAAGGCCTCCTGTGGGTCGACGTGAGGCGGTCGCGTCAGGCAGCGCTGCCGAATTTGGCTGAGGTGAAGCTCTCGGCCGTCAGCGCTCGTGCACGGACCGGCTGCCTCTAGCTATCGTACGTTTTTTTGCAGATGGCTCGACGAGATATCGAGGGGTGGTAACGCGGTGCTGTTTCGCCGGTGATATCCAGTGCAGTGAGCATCTGACAAAATCTCTAGAAGAATACTAAGAACGGAGGCAGTTTGCGGACGGTCGAATACCGCTTTTCCACCATTTGGCGCATCGATGCGCCAGTGCGGGAAGTTTGGGCGGCAATCCAGGATTCGGCGCGCTGGCCCGAGTGGTGGAATAACGTCGAGCGCGTGGACCAGCTAGAGGCGGGTTCCGATCAGGGTGTGGGCGTCGTACAACGCTATACCTGGAAAGGCTGGTTGCCCTATCGCCTCGTGTTCGAGATGCGGGTGACGCGTGTCGACCCGTTGGTCGCGCTAGAGGGGGAAGCCAGTGGCGACGTCGAAGGCGCCGGCCGGCGGAGCTTTTCGACCGACGGATGCAACCTTACCGTGGTCCGCTATGACTGGTGCGTGCATACGAACCGTGCGTGGATGAATGCATTGGCGCCGTTGTTGCGACCGGTTTTCCGATGGAACCACGATGCAGTGATGCGCGAAGGCGGCGCGGCGCTGGCGCGGCGGCTGGACGCGCGGCTGATTGGCATCGAGCATGGATGAAGCCAGCGCGGCAATGGATTGAACGCTCTGCAACGTTCCCCTTTGCCTCGATGGTATCTCTTGGCATCGGGGCAGATGATGTGCTTGAGATGGTGGAGCAGACTGAAGTTTGAACCCAGGCGCCGCCGGATGGCGACCTTCGGATCGGCAATTTTGGCGATTGCGAAGCGCTATCAAATGCGCTCATCTTTCTTATCGCGGCCGGCATGAAACGAGCGACCTGCAGCCTGCGGTATGGCCGATGCAGGGTCGCAATTCGACCGCATACGGGGATCTCGACGTTTCCGGACCGATCCCCGTATGAGTCGAACGACAACACCCTGAGAATTGACGAATCGCAATGCATGCACTAGCGATTAAATATCCAGTTGCCGCCCAACCTGGCGATCCAGACGAAGCTCCGGACTACGTGGCTTTGACGAAATCCGGATCTTCGAAGAGCTTGCGAAGCAGATCCTGGAAGATGGCCGTGGTGTGGTTAAGCCCGTTCGACGCGGCGAGCACACCAAGAAACTCCGAATCCCAATGGGTGTTCACGCGCAGCAGTTTGTCATACCGGACGGTCTGGCCCCGTCTGACGACAAAGTGTGCCGCCAGTTCTGCCTTACCGTCTGTCACGTGGACTTCAAGCAGCGTTGCTTCCAACGTCGCAGTAGCGCTAGCGTCGTAATTCCCCGACGTTGACAGCTCGGTACGCATCGCTTCGTTCAGGTATGAGGACCACGAACCGCTTCCGGGCGCAGAGAATCGAATGGCTCGCACCGATGTCTGAACGTCGGCGGGATCGGCCCCGGTCGTCACTCGGTAGCGTGCTTCCGGAGGAAGACGCGCTAGCGTCATCTGGTTCGCCACGCTGGCCTGGTAGGACAGCACTTGCTGCGTGACGCACCCGCTCACGGTCAGCGCACCAGCCAGGAGCGCCGATCCGGCAAGCGATCTGGCAAAGCGCCGACGGGCTCCGAGGTAGCGTGTCACTGGGCTAGGTCCGACGAATGATCGATTTCTTCGAGACTCCTGGCCACGATCTGTCGGATCATTGTGTCGGAGGCTTGTTGAATAGGCATCGGTTGAAGTCCCGTGGGGCCAGATGCGTTACCGATCGTCGTGTAAATAGCGTGCTTGACCACCTTGGTCACTGCATCATGTTTAGGTTCGACGTAGTTGACGGTGCAGATATACCCATCGGTGACCATCGTGCCCACGAGGCCGAACGTCAGTCCGACACCGAATCCCTTGGCTGCTACGTTGTCTGTCAACGCGATGTTGTTGATTGAAATGGACAGCTTGCGGCCAGATGGTACAGGGTCGTACGACACCTGACTAAACAGGCCGGATTGCGATACCTGCTCGTATACGCGTGGTTTAACGGCCTCAGTAGCCCGTGCATTTGCTACGCCCTTGCTTTGGAATTCGACCAGCAACTGGATTGGCTGTGGGCTTGCGGACTTTTTCAGATCCGCGTAGTGCGGCTCGCCGAGCGACTGGTCCACATAGGAATGTGGCGTCATGCAGGCGGAGAGCGATAGGGTAAGACCGATTGCACCGGCAAGCACGATTGTACGTTTCGTATTGAACATAAATATCTCTTGTTTCTATTCTTTCGGATTATCTGGAAGAGAAGCTAGCCCCGGTAGCCGCTGCTCGACGGATCGGACTGCATCAGATGCATCGACCGACGAAAAGGCGCATCTTCTTTTACGGCCCACAATTGCGATTCTTTAGGTTTCGCTGTCGGCGTAATTTTTTTTAAAGATACCGGGCATCTAAGCGCTGGATGCACTGCGGATCCAGGACATTGATCGCCTCTGTCTGTGTGGCACCACGATGTACACCAGCGTCGAGATCGTGACGATGGTGCACGTGGCCCACACGTGCGGCGTGCGCGCGTCGATGCGTTCCAGGAACAGCAGCCGCGCTCGGTTTTCGGTCGCGTAAGTACAGGTTACCTGCGTCGGAAGCGCATCAACCAGCACCTTTGCCTCTTCGCGATTGCGCATGCGCACAACGATGGTTTCCAGTTCGCCCGGACCGTTGGCCAGATCGAACTGTACGGATCGGCCGTCGATACGCACGTTATAGATATGGCTTAGATGAACGTCCGCTTCGGGAAATTGCGAGCGTCGCTTGAGGGTCGACGAAAGTCATTGCGTCGGCTCATCAAGGGCCGTTCGCGCAATCCGCGTTAATCGTTTCGACGCACACTCATATTTTGCGCGCTGGTGTTCGCATCAGCGGATGCAATGTGCCAAAGCTTCCTCGACCACTGTTCGATCTCTGCCTCGGTTGCCTAGCTGGGCTCGAATGCGCGCGTTGATTTCGGCCGTGGCTATGCCCAGCGTTTCGCCGGCATGGACGATTGCAGCGTATGCGTTGAGTACATCGATACGTGTAATATCGTAACCATAGCCCGACGCCATCCAGTGCAGCGCGCTCAGCCCACATGACATCGCGAAGTCAGGTTGACTATCGCCGAAGTCTCTCGCTGCGCGGGTGAGTGTTCGCGGATCGGTGGGACTTTGTCTGGCAAGCGACGCGGCCAATTCGAAGAGACTCGCGTCCTTGGTCGCTGCAAACCATTTGCCTTCCGAGCCCGGATCGCTGGCCACGAGGTCGTGCAGGACATCGCCCGCCTGCTTGTGCGGGTACTTTTTAACGATGGCGCGAAATGGAGCGGTACCCATTTTGTGGACGCCATGAACTGGCTTTCAAGAGTTATCCACGGCCGGTCGGCGGGTCGCCTGCTACGACCACGACGCCGGCCGGCGGTGGGTAACTCGACACTCATTATGACGCGGGTTCCTCCTTGTGTTTGTTCCCGGCGCGCCAGCGCCGCTCGAATTCACTCGGGCTCACGTAATTCAACGACGAATGCAGGCGTTCAGTGTTGTAGTACGCGAGGTACTCCGTGATGGACAACCGGGCCTGTTCGCGCGTGGCGTAGTGCTCTGCATACGCGCACTCGACCTTCACCGTGCCGTTGGCCGATTCCATCGGTGCGTTGATCCCAACAGTTCGCTTTGCGGCTCATTGAGACGGTGATGCCGCGTGCGGCGAGGACCTTGCGGTATTCGTTTGCCGCATACTGCGACCCCCTGTCAGAATGATGCATGAGCTCGCCCGCGGGGCGGCGCCAGTCCAGCGCCATGACCAGCGCCTGCAGTGCGAGGTCTTCATCGATGCGCTCGCTCATCGCCCAGCCGACGAATTTGCGACTGAACAGATCAAGCACCAGTGCGAGATAAAGCCAGCCTTCGTCGGTCGCTACATAGGTCAGGTCAACCAGCCACTTGCGGTCGGGTGCGCTCGCCTCGAAGTCGCGATCCAGCACGTTAGCCGCTACCGGATACGCGTGCCGGGAGTCGGTGGTCACCACCCGGAAGCGTCGACGCAGCCGGCTTTGCAGACCGTGTTCACGCATCAGACGACCGACGCGCTTCTCGTTGATCGCGCCGACTTCGCCGCGCAGCACCCGATGCATGCGCCGGCGACCGTAGCGGCCGCGATGACGCTGCTGCAGCGACTGCATGCGTGTAACAAGACGCGCGTTCTGCTCGTCCCGTTGCGATGGCGCGCGCCTGCGGGCAGCGTACCAGCCGCTCTTCGACACGCCCAGCGATTCGCACATCAACCCGACCGGGTATGCGTCTCGGTGTCGCTCAATCCAGGTGTACCTCACAGCGACTCCTTCGCGAAGTACGCCGCTGCTTTTTTCAATATTTCTTTCTCCATTCGCAGCCGCGCATTCTCCTGCTTCAGACGCGCGTTCTCAGCCTCAAGATCCGTTACCGGAGGCCTTGGCCCACGCTTGACTAGCGCCTCCCCCTTACGCGCCTTGCCCACCCAGTTCGCCAGCGTCTTGTCGGACATCTCCAGACTCCGCGCAACCTCCCGCAGTCCACGCCGGCCCACTAGCACCTGCTCAACCGCCGCCGTGCAAAACTGCTCCGTGTACCTCCGATTCGGTCCTGATTTCATGGCTGCCTCCACAAGGCTCATTATCAACCTCATGGCGTCCACTTTTCGGGGACCAGATCAAAATGTCGCCAGATGGGTGGTTCCCTCGTTGGCGATGATTGCGTAGCGGGCGTAAGCCTCATCAATCATTCCGGACTGCAAGAGGATCGTCTCACAGGCTTTCGCGACCGCGCCAAGTGAGGCATTGGATGCCTGTGAAGCCTGTGCATAGCGGAGTGCTTCGGCTGGTCGGCCTTGCGCCATCAGCGCATCGACTCCCCAGCGACGGTAGTGCCACCAGCTGAAGCGCGCGCTGTCCACCAACCGGATTAATTCGTCGTAGCGTTGCGCGCCGTAGAGCGCGCTCAGGCAAGCAGTTTGTGCCCGTAAAGAAATCGCCGTGGCCATCAGGGCCTAACACGAATGGCACTTACTTAAGCCCGTGGCACGTGCCCATATTTTCGGACGCGCTCGCGTGCGATGTGACGAGGCTCTTTCAGCCATGGGTAAGACTTCGGTCTTCGTTTGCGCATTCGTGGTTCGATGCGACCGGGACGATTCCCAACGCAAGACTGCGCGATCAGGTTGAACAGGAGACTCTGGTCGTGGGTTGCTGCCAGACCTCGGGCCAGCCATTCAGTCCATAACTGCACGGTGTGTTTGAAACTCAGTGTTCTCGGATCGGTGGCATAGTGGCTCGCGGCCTGAGCCATCAGCAACCGAATCACGTTATAGGCCAGCAGATGGACCCAGATCTCCTTCTCGTTCATGTGGGCGGTCTGGCAATGCAGTACGTCCATACCCATCGTCGTCTTGATGTTACGTAGATCCAGTTCCACGTTCCAACGCCTGGCGTACAACTGCGAGAGCTCCTGTTTGCTGGTCTTGCGTGCATCAAGCATCGTGGTGACCAGCACCCGGTGATGCAGCCTGGACTCGCGCACCATCAGTTCATCGGGGAAGGCCTGGTACTGCTCACGCGTCATCCAGTCGGGACGCTGCCGGGGTTTGGGCCACGTCACAATGTGATCGCGCATGCCCAGCGACTTGCCTCGCCGAAAGTCGGTGCGGCGCGCCCCATGCTGTTGCATCACGACATCCACTCCGGCGGCGATCATTGAGGCCATCAGAAAGTAGTGGCAGTACAAGGCATCGGCGACGATCACATCACCTTTGCAAAACGTATCTTGCAGCATGCGAAACGCCGTCAGCTCCCCGCTGCCTTTGCCCGCGTACGTTCCGACACTCGCCTCCAGCACTGCGCCGCTTGCCAGACAGATCACCGCAACCAGATAGGCTAACGGAAATCCCACTCCTTCGGCCTGAGAACTGGACTGCGGGAAGCGGGCCTGGTTCGACGGCGTATCGGGCATCGAGATCCCTGTCCCGTCAACCAGCTTGACCGGGCGCCCGCGCCACGTCCAGGCCGCTCTGGCCTGCTCGTGCAGTTGACGTCCTGTCTCGCGCGTCAACTCCCGCACCATCATCAGAGGCAGTCTCTGGCGAGCGCGGCAGTAGCCTCCCGTACGCACACTCATGGGTCGCAGCCCGTCGGCAGCTCGCTGCGCAGCCCACCCGTTGACCGCCTTCTGACACGAGGCGTCCTCTTCCAGTGCCTGGCGCATGAACATCGACAGTGTCACCGTCGGCGGATACAGCCGTTCCCGATGTTCTGGCAAATGCGCTTCCGTTATGTCCAACAGCTCCGGGCTCGTCAGTATGTTGAAGTAGTCAACCGCCTGGGCCCTGCGTGCCCGGCTTTGAACGCCGCCTAGTGTTTGCCTGTGATGACTTCGTGCATTACGATCCATGGGGGCTGGTCCTTGGAATGAGACGGGTGTTTGCCTGGTAACAACCATCCTATCAATCCCTGGATCAGCCTCCTCCGTTTCTCTTCAAGTACTTACCCGCGTCTTCTCCTCCATGCTGGCTTAAGTAAGTGCCATTCGGCCTAACACGCGTGTGGTCGTCGTCAAAAGCCGCTCTGCCCAAGCCGAGGCGATTGACGGCGTCACGCATAACTGGCCCCCAAAGTCACCTAAGTGTTCGATGTACGGCATCCGGTCTTCTTGTAGCGCATCGAATAGCCGCTCAAGCCATGCTTCGCGCACGGATTCTGTCACGTCTGGCGCGGCGATGATCGGGACGAGCACGTCGATGGCGCGATTCACCGCGCTTCCCAGTGCGCCGGAGGAGCTATCGACTTGCTCCAGCGCGGGCGAGAGCTTTTCGAGAAGCAAAACAGCGCCGTCGGCCGCAAGCAGAGGGTCGGTGCGCGCCGCGCGCTTGATTTCTGTTACCGCTTCCTTCAGACGCTGAATCGGCAGCGCTGAGCGCCAACCGAAAGCCTGACGTCGAAAGTGGGAAGCGAATGCCCACTTGTGGGGGCTACTTCCGATCGTGGGAGTTTTCAATCAGCGAGTGCTCATGTAGGACAAGTAGAGCGAAGTCTGCAAGCCCTGAAGCTTCTTGCGGTAATCCAAAACGTCGTAGTGGCGGCCTTGTCGCTCAAGGCTGAGCAATTCAAGCAGCAGTCGCATCGCGCGTTCTGGACTCGCCTGCGTTGAGGGCTGCGCTGCGATCAGGAGGCGCGCAAGAGCGGGTTTCTCGATCAAGACCCAGGCAGTATGCGCCTTCAAAGCTCGCGTAGAACTTCCTGAGCAACGAATCCAACGGCTTGTCGCCCATTCGTTCGACAAGCCCGGCACAGCGATCCGGCGCGAGCCATGCGAGCTCCGCCAGGAGGGGCCAGGTTTGCTCCAGTGCGTCGAGCCGGTAGGAGGCTTCGGCCATCCATGCTAGCGGCGCTGGAATGCGACGCCATGATTCGATAGTAAGGACCGCGTCGCGCGCATCCGACCAACCACCTGCCTTCAGCCATAGCGCTGCTGCATGGGTGTCGATCGAATCGGCTCGGAAGGGCAGCAAACTCGCGCGCTGCGCCAGTTCCCGCCATAGGGGTAGAAGCCATCTGCTGCCCGCATGCTCGCCCCACATGCGCAGGGCGGCCGGCGTGGTTTTTTCAACGAGAGCACTGCGTGCTTCAGCCGCGGATTGATGATTGGAGAACGCGGTGGATGACCGCAGATCGAGGGCGCCAGCCAGTACGGTCAGTTGGGGAACGCTGTCGTCATCGGGATACTCGTCACTCAACCGCCGAAGGGTCTGCTGTGTCTCAATCGCGTCGTAGCGTTGCAGCGCGTTCAGGACATCGTTGCGCAGCATCACATCACGGCTGTCTGCAAAAATATCGAGTTGCATGCTTGAAATCGGGAGCCGGCGGCCGTTCAGGTGGAAGCCAATTATGCCATCGACGCCTACCGTCGGGGACTGACTGGACGGAGCGAAGCCGGCTGTTGCGGATCGGCGTTATCGAGCAGGGGATGATCGGCCTGATAAGGCCACCGAACGAGGTCTCGAAATACGATTTCGGAGGCCGGTCTTGATCGAATCCAGAGGTGTCGCGCAGGATGCGATGATGGACCGGACAATACGTGAATGCCGCAAACTGGAACAACGTCGCGTGAAATCTAGTCTCAGCGGAAGATTGCCTGAAGCGTAAAAAGGACTGGCGGAATCGACTATCGCTTCGTGGCTGATCCTTAAAAAAATGCACTTTGAAGATCGGCGGGAGAAACTCTCAGGGTTCTCGCTAGATTGAGGAAATCGAAGAAATCCGAGGCGTGCGGATCGATGCGACATTCTGCATTGGTCATGCGAAATACCGATAGTGCTTCCGTGAGTTGCTGCCAGCTTAGACGGTTAAGCGTCTGAAACTTCGAGAGTCGAGCCCATGCGGACTCGACCGGATAGGTCCGAGCGGATCACGTGGTGTAGGTGGGCTGGGTGGCATCGTTGGGGGGCGAGCTGGTCTCCACTGCAAATGTACCAAGAGCATAGCGACTACGCCCCTAGACACGGCTGTGGATGAAAGGATTGGCACCGGTTCCTTATTGCAGCGCCAACAAGACGTTGTGTCCTTGGTTCGCCCGGTGTGGCAAGCAGTCGCTGACCAAACCGGGCGATCACCTTCAGATCGTTGAGCCGACACGGGTCTCGACAACTGCCGAGGGGCTGCTCACGGCCGTGCTCTTTGGCGAAATCTTTTTCGTCGGCGCCTTCGTTGCGGCTGCCTTCGGCATCGCATTCACCGCAACTTTTCTAGCCAGATTCTTGGCGGTCGGCGCTTTCTTGGCAGCAGGCTTCGTCGCTACAGCTGTCTTCTTCGCTACCTTCTTGGCGGAAGCTTTCTTGCCAGGAAGCTTCGCGCTACTCGCATCCGTCGCACTGGTGTCGGCACCGTCAACCAGAAACCTCGTCCGGTCTTTCACTGCCGCCAGCCACGCGGGTGCCGGACCACGTCCGCTCCATGTGGCTCCGGTCTTCGGGTCGAGGTATTTTGCCGGCTGCGGTCCTTTACGCTGTCCCTTGGAAGCAAGTGCGCCTGCTACCGCGGCTTTCTTGGTTGCGGTCTTGGCCCTATTTACTGGATTCACAGCACTCACGCTCGCCGCGCGGATATCCTCGGTACTACTCGCAATTAGGAACTTGGCGCGGTTCTTGGTATCCGCAATCCACGCCGGCGCGCGACCGTGGCCGGTCCAGGTGGCGCCCGTCTTATTGAGACTTCCATAATTCATGACATTACCAGAGCGTAGCCTGCATCCAGCACGCCGCAATGATCGAGGGTCGCTTTTGAGCGCTCTTGAGTTTGTTGCGCGCGGTGAACTGCAACTCGCTCAGATCGTTAGGACAGTAGTTGGCCAGCCCATGTCGCTTGAGCCACGCCCACAGATATTCGACCGGATTGAGGTCCGGGGCATAGGGAGGAAGAAAGGCGATTTGGATGTGCCCGTTCAGTGCATCGAGATAGTCGCGCACCAAGCGGCTGCGATGCGCCTTCAAACCATCCCAGATTACCAGCAGAGGTTGCTTGAGATGGGCCTTGAGTGCTTTGAGAAATTCGACGATCTCTTCCTTGCGGATGCTGCCCTCGTGCAATCTGAACAAACAGTTGGTGCGCGTGAGTCCGGCGATCACCGAGACGTGATTCCAGTTGAAGTGAAACTGGATGACCGGCGTCTGACCCTTGAGCGCCCAGGTGCGCACGCGCGTAGGGCGCTCGCTGATTCCGGACTCGTCTACAAAGACAATCAGTCGACCTTCTCGACGGGCTTTTTTTTGAGAGCCGGCCACGTACAGCGTTTCCAACTGCGCACTGCATCTTCGTCGCGCTCGATGGCCCGCTTCTCAGGCTTTTGCACGCTAAAGCCCAAGGCGCCCAGGATTCGCCAGATTTGCGTTTGGCCGAACTTGACGTCGTACAGCCGTTCGATAAGCACTCCCACACGCTTGAGCGTCCAAAGCTCTGTACCAAAGCCGTGCTCGGTAGGCTTTTGCAGAATGGCTCGGCGCAAACCTTCCAACTGGGACTCGTCCAGTCTGGCAGGACGGCCCCTCGATGGCACGCTACGCAACGCTTCGATCCCGCCTTCATCGAGCAAGGCCTTCCACGTGTACACGGTTTGCCGGGCCACCCCCACTTCGAGTGCGACTTCGGCAGGCTTTTTCCCCTTGAGCAGCAGTCGCGCTGCACGCAATCGTTTCTTTGTCGCCTCGTCCGATAGCCTCTTGACCATGCCTCATACCCTCAAACAGTTCATTGAAGATATAACGCGCCGGGCTCCAATTGGTTGTCATGTTTTACGGAAATATCAATAGGATGTTGATACTTGGGCGGCGTGCCGCCCTTTAGACTTTTGGCAGCCTTCACCTTGACGTTTGGAGTACTCCAATTCGCCGCTTTAGCATCGCGCTTTACCTTTGCTTTGGCCTCGATGTCTACGGTCGTCAAACCGTGCGTGAGCATAATTTTTCGAATTTGGTCGACCGCCGCTTGCGCCTTTTTTGCAATCAACGTATCTGCTTGCACCTGCAATTTCTTCATCTTTTGTTGGATCTGTTCGAGGGTGGGCATCGTGAGCTCCTTAAATGGATATGGCCGCACTATGCCATGAGCCTCGATAGTGTGAAAGCGCTGATAGGGTCTTCGCGTTACGCAGATGCAACCAACGACGACGGTTGGACCGGTTAGGATCCTTTGCGATTTGAGTCTAGCTGCCACCGTTTGTGTACGCTCGATAACGCCGCGTCATGCGAGGCGAGGCGCTGGTTTTCGCAGAACAGTGATCGTCAGAGCGTCAGTCTATTGTTTGATTTGACTGTCTTTGAGCGTGTTCCAAGCCGTATTGGGTAAGAGTTCTACTGGACCAGCCTCCATAAAGCGGGGTACAGGTCAGCATTTGCGTGACTTTATGGCAAAAACCCCTTGATTCATGGGCCGAAACGTTGCGTCTTCAAGTCGGTGTTGTTACGCTGGCGGCCAACCCGAGAATTTGTACCTTTGCGTTAGTCGGTGACGACGCAAAGGCAAAGGCCTTGGGCAACCTTTGACTAATTTAGAAGAGAGGCATTCATGGCAACAACTGCTACGAAGAAAACCGCTGCTCCCGCTACGAAGAAAGCGGCAGCGCCCGCTACGAAAAAAGCACCGACTGTCAGCAAGAAAGCTGCGCCAGTCGCGAAAAAGGCCGCTGCACCTGCAGTAAAGAAGCCAGATGCGGCGGCTCCCTTGAAACCGATCAAGGATACGTTCACGAAAGCGTCGCTGACCATTCACCTGGCCGAGCGCTCGGGCGTGGAGCCGAAGGCGGCCAAGGCGTTGTTGGCAGCCCTCGAAGAAACGGTGCTCGCATCGATTCACAAGAAGGGCGCGCAGGAGTTCACACTGCCGGGATTGCTGAAGGTGGTCGCGCAAGATGTGCCGGCCAAGAAGAAGCGCTTCGGCAAGGACCCGTTCACGGGTGATGACAAATGGTTTGCGGCCAAGCCCGCTTCGGTGCGGCTCAAGGTGCGCCCGCTGAAGAAGCTGAAGGACGCCGCGCTGTAAGAGCAGTTGTTCTGAAGTAATAACGCCCCTCGCTGACGAAAATCCGAGGGGCGTTTTCTGTTCACGGTCGTGGTCGACGACGTCGGCGCGGCGATGGGATTGAAAAACGGTCGATGGCAGCGAGCGAACCGGCGTCCACGCCCTCGGGTGACGACCACGCGCTCACTTGCAAACCACATGGCGTCGGCTCGTCTCTATTGGCAACGGCAGCAACTGCTTGCGTTTCTGCACCCAGACGCTGGCAACGACTAGCCGATGTGCAGCAGCGTGCGCTCTGGAACAACAGCGACGGGCTCTTGCACCGTCAACCGACGGTGATGACCGGCGATGCTCTTTTGACCAAGTTCGCCGAAGAAATCGCCGAGACCATTGCGTACCCCATTCAAACGCCAGTTCAGCCGGCTTCACCGTAACGAGGCGAGGCCGAAATCGGAGGGCGTATCATGGGCGGCGATTTCCACTACAGAGCGACTTGCCATGGCTGAAGTTAGTTGGTTCAACCAGATAGACCGCGAGTGGGCAGCACTGACCCGGCACGACCCAGGTCTCGACATCGAGAAGTTTTATCGACACGTGCTGTCGGCCTATAAGTCTGGATTTGCGCCTTTAGAATCTATCGCTTCCACTGCGAACGCATTGCTCGTGTCCGCACTGCCTGGGGCGGCGTATCTTGGGCGCAAGATGCTGGACCAGGTGGGCGTCGACAAACACCCGGCCCTGCGGGTCACTTACGCGATATCGCTGCTCAGTGGCACCGGTGGCGAGGCCGACTACGCGTTGGGTCACCGCGTGCTGAGGGATGTGCTGAAGGATGAACACGCCCCGGACAAACTCAAAGGCCTATCCGCCGCCGCTCTTGGCGACAGCGCGCGGTTAGGGCGTGGAGAAGACGTGGACCTAACGCTTGCCAAAGCTCAGTACGAGATAGCGTTCGAACTCGGCATGCGAGATGCGGCTCATACCCTCGGGCTTTACTGGGAAAACTGTTGGAGCGGCGCCGCGCCAGGCGACGTTCTCCCGGACCGGCCCCGCGCACTGCAGTGGTATAAACGCGGCGGCGTAGCGAGTCCGAGGTGCATGGCGCGGCTCGACGCCCTGACCACCAGGTAGTAGGCAGGCTCGGCAACCGGGCCTGCGTGGTAGTTGCCCAGTCGTTTGGCAAATTGGTGAGCGTTGCTGCTCATGGCCCACGTGAGCGGCGCACGCGTCGCCTTCAACAGTCGTAGTTCGAGGTGGATCTGTCAATGCGAAGGCTTATCAGGCGGGCAGACGCGGTTTGAAATGACACTTGGCGCTGGAGCGAGACGACCGTGCATAGGTGGGGCTCGACGTCATGGCGTGCGAATCGGGCATTCTATTCCTCGGCGCTGAGGTACAAACCGATACATTTAAAAAATGAGCGCCGCTTGTCTTTGGTCGAACGAGCGGCGCAGAATCGGGCGGCTTCAATAGTCCACTCACTTGTGACGCGCAGGGAGCGGCGGGGCGGCTAGCAGCACACCCGCGGGGAAGGGACTAAAGAGCGGTGTGAGGAAGCGCTCCACTGCATGGGGCTCTTCAGTCGGATTGATTGCAAGCTTGCGCATGGGCACGCGAACCGGGTATCAATGCCGCAGGCAAGACTCAATGCGCACTCGATCTAGATCAGAAGCAGTACATTAGCGTCCACAGGCCGGACCGCCATATCCAAGGTCGCGAAACTGAAGGATCTGCTCAACCCTCGTTGGCATGGGGGTGCTATGCAAACGCCAACGAGACCCAAACCTGAGCACCGCCGTCAATAGGGCTTCTTTATTCCGCTGCCCGACGCAGGCGAATCTATCTCCCGTTATTCATTTGCTTCTGCGAGTTGCCTGATGTTGTCCCCAACGCGCTCCAACCGGAAGCGTCGGGCGTTGAACCGGTAATGCCGCTTCCATTCGCCGTCCCCATCCCGTTCCCACCTTGTCCAGCACCGTTGCCTCCCGCGGTACCACCACCTGGTCGCTGCGCATAAGCGGCGCCGGACAAAGTCAAAACGAACGCCGAAACCAACAATCCCTTGTGGAAGCTTGCATGGCAGTCTCCTTTATTCGCGAAGAAGCGAGTTGCGCGACCGGTCCATCTGCGCTCTGAATTCGCTGCAATCACCGTGCCACGACGGTCGAAAGCGCGTCAAGCTAGCCAGCGGGTCCGGCATAACGTGCTGTCGTTCTCGGACAGACACTTTTCAGCTGCGGAATGATTATTGCGCCTCCCCGGTGACTCCCTCCCGAAAGGTTTCCTGCCATGGCTGTGGCCTTTCCTTTTAACGAGTCTCATCGATTACGCAGACTCAAAACGTTCGGGATTCTCGACACCCCGGTGGAGGAGCATTTCGACGCCATTACCAGGATTGCTGCAAGTCTGTTGCAGGCTCCGATTGCATTGCTCAACTTCATCGACGAAACCCGAGAGTGGTGTAAGTCAGCGTGGGGAATGGAGCCCCAGTCGGCCAAGCGGGAAGAGTCGCTTTGCGCGCAGGCCCTCCTGACTAACGATTTCCTTGTTATTCCAGATGCGACCGCCGATGAAGAATTTCGGAGCCATCCTCAGGTGGTTGGTGAGCGCAACGTCGTTTTCTATGTTGGCGCGGTATTGAAAGCGTCGGATGGCACGGCCCTTGGAACGCTGTGCGTAATCGCTCATGAGCCCCGGAATCTCAGTGAGTCCGAGAGAGCGGCACTTAAAACTCTGGCGGAACACGCCGTGCTGCATCTTGAAAAACGGCAAGCGTCGGCAGAACTGCTGGAGATGCAACGCCGCCTCGACGAGACTGAGCATTACCAGGAAGAGTTTCTCGCAATGCTTGCGCATGAGCTTCGCGCGCCGCTGGCGCCCATTCAGACCGGCATCGCCATTCTCGACCGACCTGAAGCCACGGACGCAGACCGCGCCTGGGCGCGAGAGATTGTTCGGCGCCATGTCGGGCAGATGAGCCGTATCGTCGACGATCTGCTATCGACGTCGTTGGCGACCACCGGCGTCATGCAACTGAACCCGGAACCGGTCGCTGTGAAGGATTTGATTGAAAACGCCCTGGAGCTTACCAACGCCGCCATCGTCGACCGAGGGCACACGGTTTCGACCTCCGTCGCCGCGTCACTCTATGCGTGCGCTGACCCGACTCAGTGCTCAATTGTGATAGCGAACATGATAGAGAATGCTGCCATATACACGCCGGCCGACGGGCACATACACATGACGGCGGACGGTGACGGCTCGAACGTCTTCATTCGCGTGGCGGATAACGGCATTGGAATCGCGCACGAGGACATTGATGCGATATTCAAGCTTTTTAAGCAGGGGAAGCGGCCGCTCGCCAGGTCCGCAGGAGGAATGGGGCTAGGTCTAACACTCGCCCGAAAATTGGCCGAGTTGCACGGCGGGACGCTCGTCGCTCGCAGTGAGGGCATCGGGCGCGGGAGCGAATTCACTCTAACGCTTGGCCGCGCGACTCCTCAGGACATGCCCGGCGCGGCGCGTGTCGAAGTTGCGGCGTCGACCATGCCCATGTCCATTTTGATTGCCGAGGACAATCACGATACAGCGGACGCGCTTGCACTTTATTTGGAGCTTTCGGGCAATACCACCCGCGTCGCTTATAGCGCGGCCGAAGCGCTCGCCATCGCCAACGAGTGGCAGCCTGAGGTTGTACTGAGCGACATCGGGCTTCCGGACATGGACGGCTACGCGCTCATACGGGCCATGCGTGGCCTTGAGTGTCTGGCGAACACTACATTCGTCGCAATTACGGGCTATGCATCCGACTCGGACAAGATAGCTGCGATGGAGGCAGGCTTTGACGCTCACATGACGAAGCCGGTGGATGCGACGAGTTTAGAAGCGGTTTTGCGCGGAGCTCGGGCCTCGAAGGAGCCAGAGCACTAGCTTGCATTGATTTCGCTGGCCCGAACACCAAGGCGCCGTACCAGCGCTAACGAGCGGCCCTCATCGATAAGCTTATCAAAGTCCCTTACCGCGATGTGCCGTTTGTTCCTACATTTTTGGAGCATCACGTTACACTACACGCACGAGCGGAAAACGTTAAGCGGATGGCTAAGGAATAATTTCCCGACGACGGCCATCATCTCTCTGCTGCGCTCGATGGAAGACGGCAACTCGGCGGAAATCGCAGCAATCGGCCGTGAAGGTGACCGGCGTTCCTATCCTGACCGGCGGCGATACCATGCCGACGCGCGTCCAGGTTCAATTCCCGGGCTTTGCTTATCGCATGAGCGCCGCCGCCTTGCGCGAACAATTCAATCGCTCGGATTTCCTGCGGCGCCTGTTCGCCATTTCAATCGCCGTCAGGCCGCCGAAGATCATGACTTGGAAGTTTGGAACGACGATACAGTTAATGCGCAACATGACAAATCCGAGAAGGTTATATAGCCAGGAGTTGATCATTTTTAGCCGGAACGACGCAGCGAGGCCGAGCGGGTTGTTCTAGTTGGCTAGCATGGGGGAGCCAGCTTCGGCGGGTTTTTCAAAGCGTTTATACGGGTGCTTTTCGTGGCGTACCTAGCGAACGCGAAGCTAGCGTTTGGCACAGAGCGATGTGAGAATCACACAATCCTCAGGAGCTGGTATGGACGACCGTCAAACTTCCATCGAAAGCGATGACCTCTACGTGATCGTTGTGGCGTTGCTGAATAGCTTTAAACGCGGGCTACCTGATGATCTTGGTGTGCTGCACGCGGAGATAAATACGACCATATGGTGGGCAGGCCTGCTTTACCCTGCAGACCCACTCGCATTGAGCACTCTGGACACCGCAAGTTCCCTTCTGCTCGTAGGCCTTCCTTTAGCCGCGTTGCTTAAAGTGAGGCGCCTTCTTGTATTGCGGGAACCGCAATTAGAGCGCGAACGGTTTTAGCGTCTGCGCTGCAGACTTTTCCCTACATTGGGAGGGAATGTGTCCAGAACCCCTGACAGTAATGAAATTTGGAACTTCTACGTCGCGCTGCGGCCATTGCTAGAGCGCGCGGACACGTGCACTCCAGCTCATTACATGAGGTTGCTCACGGATATCGGAGCGCTTATTTCAGACGTTCGGTGTTCATTCGAAGGCGATAGTGAGGCGCTGAGTGCGTTAGATACGGCCGAGATACTTGTTTCACTGGGGCATTCGAAACAAGCCCTTGCACAGGTCAGAGCGGTGCTCATTCAGTGGCAAGGGTGACAGACGGCTCAGGGATGGAACCCGCGATTCTTGGGAAAAAACTCCCGCGACGCGCGGGAGGAGCATTGGGCCGAGAGATTTGCCGCTGCAAAGGACAGCGGTTGTTGTTGGATATCTAGTTCGCCGCATAGCCCTGAAATTCCAACGCTGCATTTCGGGTATCGTGAATTAGGCCTGCACCTGAACGCGAACGTGGGTCGCATCGACAAACTGGACTTCATCCCGATCCCACGCCTTAGGAAAAATCGACCAAAACGACTTCGAACGTTCAAGTCCGCCCCTAGCGACGGGTCAATTTTTCTTCGAAGCGGAAGTCGTAGTTCCCTCGAAACGCGCCCGCGGCTGTCGCAAAGCCGAATAGCTCGCCGTTCAAAGCAACATCCTCCGCCGCATGCTCAGGACCGGCGCTTAAGTGTTCCGGGTGGTGGACGGTTGCCTTGCGCCGGGGGGAGCGGTTTTGCGATTGGCAATAGAAGCCGCTCATAGGAGAAGTCGTCCCGGCTGCCACCTAAGCCGTCGGCTTCATCACACCAGATCTCGGCCTGAAATCTAGCGGATCCGATCGCTTGCGCGCTGGTTGGAAAGGAGCAGAGATCGCCCGACCTAAAGGCTCCCTCCGGTTCGGCATCAGGTGGCGCGCGCCAAATGATTGCCTGCCCTATGAATCCGGCACCTCCGGCCATCGCCGAACACTCGATGTTGAACATACTGTGCTGAAAACGCATGGGGCCTGCAGTGGACGGCGACAATCAGCAAGTCCGGCCGTGTAAAAAAATGCATAGTTGCGTCCGCGGCGGGGAGATCCTCACCCTTCGAACAACGCCTATGGACGCCGCCTTTTGGCTTGCCCGTCGAATAGAGCCAGAACGCGATGTCGTTAGCGCAGCTCATGAATGGCGTGGAACGCGGTTCTGCATCGGCTTGAACACGCGCTCGCCCGGCAGGTCGTCCCCTTGCGTATGCGACACGATCAGCGCGCGGCCTTCATTGGCGGTATCGGCGTATGCTTGCGCGATGCCCGGCAGCAACGGAGCCGATGCAATGACCGCGCGTGCGCGGCTGTGATCGAGCATGTAGGCGTAGTCCATCGGCGTCAGCAAGGTGTTAGCGACAACCGGTACAACTCCCACATAAAATGCGCCGAGAAACTCGATGGGCAGGTCCACGCTGTCGAGCATAACCAGCAGGATGCGCTCCTCGGGATGAATGCCCAGCGCGTTCAGCACCGAAGCAAACCGGCGCGCCCGATCCGCTAATTCGCCATACGTCGTGGTACCGTCATCGTCTATGTAGGCAACTTTTTGCGCTCGCGTTTCGTTCAACGCGAACAGATGCGTTGCGAAGTTGAATTGGACCGGCGGGGCATTGGCGGCGGGTTGTCCGGCGGTCGCGGGCGGCGCAATGATGGCGTCCATGCTGTCTCCTTCCTGATAATGGGGCGACGCCTATGCGCCGGGCGAATGCCGTGCGCCATGCGTTCGGTTCTGTCTGTGCGCAGATTGCTGCGGACCGGTGATGCGTTTAACGCGGGCCGCTATGGTCAGCGCGGTCCTTCAAATTTCGTATTTTCCTGTCGATTCCGTGAGCGCTTCGATAGAAGCGGCGGGTCCCTGGATTGCCGCACGTCGATGATAAAAATTCAGGGCGCGAACTCCTCCGAGTTCCTCACCGCCTCCGGCGCGTCCCGGACCGCCATGCAGTGACATCGGCATGACGTTGCCGTGGCCCGTTTGACTCTGCGCGACCGAGGGCGAGATGGCATGAACGCGACCGTGCGTATCGGCGAGTTCCAGCGCAATGCGGGCAAGGCGTGCGTCGTCGTTCGAATAGACCGAAGCGACCAATGAGCCCTGGCCGCGCCGCGCGAGTTCAACTGCGTGAGATTCTTCGAGCAGCGCGTCACCCGTCGTGACTTCATAACCACACAGTGTCGCCACGGGACCGAACACTTCGACATCGTGGACACGTACCGCGCGGCTTGCGTCGTCGATCACGAAAAGATGTGGCGCGATACACGCGGCAATAGCCGGATCGGCATCGACGAGCTGAACTTGTGAACCGTCGAACACCAGGCGCGCTTCTTCGCGCAAGGACGCGATGCCGGCACGAACCGCGTCGTATTGTTCGCGGCTGACGAGTGAACCCATGCGCATGGACTCGTTGCGCGGATTGCCCACGCTCACGTCTGCGAGTTTCGCGCTCAGCGCGTCGGCCGCTGCGCCCAGATACTGTTTCGGCACGAACGCGCGGCGGATGGCCGTGCATTTCTGCCCCGACTTGACCGTCATCTCGCGCACGACTTCCTTGATGAACAGGTCGAACGCGGCAGTGCCCGGAGCCGCATCGGCTGCGAGGATGGCGCTGTTGAGGCTGTCCGCTTCCACGTTGAGCCGGGCGCCGCGTGCAACGAACGCGCGATGGGCGCGCAGCGTCGCGGCGGTCTCAGCGGAGCCGGTGAACGACACGACGTCGAATGTTTCGATCTGGTCGAGCAGGCCCGCTGAACTGCCGCAGATCACCGATAACGCGCCGGCCGGCAAGATGCCCGCATCGACGACATCGGCCACCATGCGTTGCGTCAGCCACGCCGTCGCGGTAGCGGGCTTGACGATCACCGGCACACCCGAGAGCAGCGCGGGCGCCGCTTTCTCCCACAGGCCCCAGGACGGAAAGTTGAACGCGTTGATGAATAGCGCGACGCCACGCGTGGGCGTCAACACATGCTGCGACTGGAAACTCTGGTCCCGGCTAAGACTCACGGGCGAGCCGTCGCGCAACGCGTGCACGTCGCCCAGCGTGGCACCCAGTTTCGCGTAATACGAAAGCGTGAAAATGCCGCCGTCAATATCGACCGCCGAATCGTTCTTCGTCGTTCCCGAGTTCGCGAGCGAAATGGCGTAGTAGTCATCGCGTCGTGCTTGCAGCAGCTTCGCGACTTCCGAAAGCCGCGCGGCACGAGCGGCGTAGGTCAAGCCGCGCAATGCCGCGCCGCCGGACGTGCGCGCGTAGTCAAAGGCGGCGCGGAGATCGAGACCACCACTGGAAACGCGCACGAGCGCTTCTCCCGTGACCGGATCGGTGAGCGTCGTACCGTCGCCATTGCCCGCCACCCATTCGCCCGCGACATAGTTTCTTAATAGTTCGGCCATTCAAAAGCCCTTGGTGGTCATTGATGGAGCGACTTGAACCGAAGCACTTGCTCAGGCCGCGTGCTTCGTGAATTCGATCGCACCCTCGGGCAACAGATAAAGCACGAGCGCTTCTCCTCCTGCTACGGTCGGCCGATGTGCGCTGCCGGGACCGTACACGCACCAGCCGGCGGCGTGGCCATCGAACGTCGCCCCTTCGGTCAGCGGCACGATCAGGTCGATCTCGCCGTTCGGATGCGCATGGTGGGGACCGGCGATATTGTTCATCTGCACGACATCAACAGAAAAGCCGTGGGTATCAGGCAGCGCCTTGAAGATGCGTCCGTAACGAATTCCGGCCGCTTCACGCTCGGCAAGCCAGCCCTCCTGCACGCCGGTGCGGCACGCGCTCGCGAGTTCGGTATATCCCGTACCGCCTGCCGCGTACTCGACGTTCAGCCACGCTTCAAGCGCTGCATCGAGTGGCCGGGACGCGATCCTTGCCGTTACGCGCGCAATCAGGCTCTGGAACTCGTTGGGGGACATGCGTATCTCCGTCGCGCTAAAGCGCTGTTCGCCGTTAGCCGCGCCGATCTCCACGATATTCGCGGCGACGGGTCAGCTTCTTCGTACTTGGGTGCATTAAACTTAGCTTGCAACACGTTGCATGTCAAGCACTATAATACATTTATATACCTCACCGAGAGTTATGGATATGAAGCAAACCGCCGTTTTGCAGCCAATTGAGGGCGGAGATCAGAGTGCGGACGTCGAAAAAGGGCGCGAGAGCCGCGATCCTTTCCTGGTCGGGATGGGTGAGCGCGTGCGTTTGATGCGTGCGCGTCGCGGACTGACGAGAAAAGCGCTGGCGAAAGAGGCTGACGTGTCCGAGCGATATCTGGCGAACCTCGAATCGGGTGTCGGCAATGCTTCCGTGCTGTTTCTCCGGCAGTTGATGAAAGCATTAAACTGCACCTTGGCGGAAATCGTGGGGGACGAAACCACGTTGACGCCCGACTGGATGCGCATCCGGGAGTTGTTGAACGGCCGCGATCACGACACCCTCAAACGCGCGCGGATAGCGTTGGAAGAGATGCTTGCCACGGCCCCGCAGGACCCTCACCGGTTGGAAAGGATCGCGTTGATCGGTTTGCGCGGCGCGGGTAAATCGACGCTCGGCCGGATGCTTGCCGATGAACTGAAAGTGCCGTTCGTCGAGATCAACCGCGTGATCGCGCAACTGGCCGGCTGCCCGCCGTCGGAGATTCACGCGCTATATGGAGCAACGGCTTACCGTCGATATGAGCATCGCGCGCTCGAGGCGGTGATCCAGGAGCATCCGCGTGCGGTGATTGCGTCGCCGGGTGGCCTGGTGTCCGAGCCGGCTACCTTGAACGCGTTGCTGACGCACTGTTTTACGGTATGGCTCCAGGCCACGCCGGAAGACCATATGCGCCGCGTGGTGGCCCAGGGGGATCTACGGCCGATGTCGGGTAACAAGGAATCCATGGATGACCTGAAGCGCATTCTGGCCGGGCGCAGCGAGCTGTACGGTCGCGCCGACATGACCTTCGATACCAGCGGAAAGTCGCTGGCGGAATGCTATTTATCGCTGCGAGATCGGCTGGCGGCACGACTTGCGTCCGAATAGCAGTCGTCTGGCCTCCGCATTAACCCGATAAGAGCATTAAAATGCTTGCTGTCATCCGTTAGATGCACTATCGTACACAAATCATATCCCGTGTCCGAAGGAGACATCCATGGCAGTCGCGCAATCAGCGGAGCAGGCCGGCATTAACGGCACGGCCTCGGCAGGCCAATCGGCCGCAACCGCAGTACAGGCAGAAACCGTCGCAGCGCCAGTGGGCCAGCGCGTCGATTACCGCACGGAGCCGGGCCGTTACAAACACTGGTCGCTGACGTTCGACGGCGCGGTGGCGACGCTCGGCATCAACATTGCCGAAGATGGCGGTATCCGCGACGGTTATAAGCTGAAGCTCAACTCGTACGACCTGGGTGTCGATATTGAATTGCACGACGCTTTGCAGCGCGTGCGCTTCGAGCACCCGGAAGTGCGCACGGTCGTGGTGACGAGTCTCAAGGACCGCGTGTTCTGCTCGGGCGCCAACATTTTCATGCTCGGCCTTTCATCGCATGCATGGAAGGTCAATTTCTGCAAGTTCACCAACGAGACGCGCAACGGTATAGAAGATACGTCGCGCCACTCCGGTATCAAATTCCTCGCGGCAGTCAACGGCGCGTGCGCTGGCGGCGGATATGAAATGGCGCTCGCGTGTGACGAAATCTATTTGGTCGACGACCGCTCTTCGTCTGTTGCGTTGCCCGAAGTGCCGCTGCTCGGCGTGCTGCCCGGCACCGGCGGACTCACTCGCGTGACCGATAAACGCAAGGTCCGCCACGACCGCGCCGACATCTTCTGCACGATAGTTGAGGGGGTGCGCGGCGAGCGTGCGAAGCAATGGCGTCTGGTCGATGAAGTCGTGAAGCCGAATGTATTCAAGGAAACGGTGCAGGCCCGCGCGCTGGAACTGGCCGCGCAAAGCGATCGGCCGGCCGGCGCGCAGGGCATTGTCCTGACGCGTATAGAGCGCACGGATCGCGACGACGGCCTGAGCTATGCGACCGTCGATATCAGTATTGACCGAGCCCGCCGTACCGCAACGTTTACCGCGAAAGCGCCGTCGGTGAATCCGCAGTCGAACATAGATGAAATCGTCGCGGCCGGCGCCAACTGGTGGCCCCTGCAGTTCGCCCGCGAACTCGACGACGCCATCCTGTGCATGCGCACGAATGAACTCGATATCGGCACCTGGATCTTCAAGACCGAAGGCGACGCACGCACGCTGCTCGCCGCCGACGCCACGCTTCTCGCGCATCGCGATCACTGGTTCGTGCGCGAAACCATCGGCATGTTGCGCCGCACGCTGGCACGTATCGACGTCTCGTCGCGCACGCTGTTCGCGCTGATCGAGCCAGGTTCATGTTTCGCCGGTACCTTCGCCGAACTCGCGTTTGCTTGCGACCGCAGCTACATGGCGGCGTTGCCGAGCAACGAGGAGGAGGAGCCGGTGCTGACGCTCTCGGAAGCGAACTTTGGCCTCTACCCGATGGTCACCGGCCAGTCGCGCCTCGGCCGCCGTTTCTATGACGAAACGGAGCCGATGAACGCCGCGCGCGACCAAATCGGGCAGCCGGTGAAGCCGGTCGAGGCGGAACGCCTGGGACTGGTGACGGCGTCGCCGGACGATATTGACTGGGCCGACGAGATCCGGATTGCCATTGAAGAGCGCGCGGCCATGTCGCCGGATGCGCTCACCGGGCTTGAGGCCAACCTGCGCTTCAACGGTGTCGAGACGATGGAGACGCGCATCTTCGGACGCTTGTCGGCGTGGCAGAACTGGATCTTCAACCGGCCGAACGCGGTGGGCGAGAAGGGCGCCCTCAAGGTGTACGGCAAGGGCAGCAAGGCGCAGTTCGACCTCAATCGCGTCTGACGCGTCTTGCGTTCCGGTCCTCATGCATCCAGCGTTCATCAACGTCACGGCTATAAGGAAACAACCATGTCCACGCTCAACTCAACGATCAACTACAGCGAAAAGATCCCCAACAACGTCAATCTCGCCGATGACCGCACGCTGCAGCGCGCGCTCGAGCAATGGCAGCCCAACTTCCTGGCATGGTGGGGCGACATGGGGCCGGAAGGCTCGCCTAACTACGATGTGTATCTGCGCACGGCAGTGAGCGTGGACGCCGGTGGCTGGGCGCATTTCGATCACGTGAAGATGCCGGACTACAGGTGGGGCATTTTTCTCACGCCCGGCATCGCGGACCGGCAGATCAGTTTCGGAGAGCAAAAGGGCGAGGCGGCATGGCAGGAGGTGCCGGGCGAACATCGTGCGAACCTGCGGCGCATCATTGTGACGCAAGGAGACACCGAGCCTGCATCGGTCGAACAGCAACGGCATCTGGGACTCACGGCGCCCTCCATGTACGACCTGCGTAACCTGTTCCAGGTCAACGTGGAGGAAGGACGTCATTTGTGGGCGATGGTGTATCTGCTGCATCGTTACTTCGGCCGTGATGGTCGTGAGGAAGCCGAAGCATTGCTGGACCGTCGTTCTGGCGACGAAAACAATCCGCGCATTCTCGGTGCGTTTAACGAACGCACGCCGGACTGGCTGGCGTTTTTCATGTTCACCTACTTTACGGATCGCGACGGCAAGTTCCAGTTGTCCGCACTCGCCGAGTCCGGCTTCGACCCGCTCGCGCGCACGACCAAGTTCATGCTGACGGAAGAAGCGCATCACATGTTCGTGGGCGAATCGGGTGTCTCGCGCGTGATCCAGCGTACCTCGCAGGTCATGAACGAACTGAAGACCGATGATGTCAACAAGATTCGCGCGGCCGGCGTGATCGACCTTGAAACCATTCAGCGTTATCTGAATTTCCACTACTCGGTGACCATCGACTTGTTTGGTGCGGATCATTCATCGAATGCGGCGACCTTCTATAGCTCGGGCCTCAAGGGCCGTTACGAAGAAACCAAACGCGACGACGATCATCAGTTGAACGGCCAGAGCTACAAGCTGCTCGACATTCAGGACGGCAAGCTGGTCGAGCGCGAAGTGCCCATGCTCAATGCCATGAATGAAGTGCTGCGTGACGACTACATCAGGGATTCCGTGGCGGGCGTCGGGCGCTGGAACAAGGTGCTGGAGAAGGCGGGTATCGACGTTCGCCTGAGCGTGCCGCACAAGGCTTTCAATCGTCAGATCGGCACCTTTGCCGGCGTGCGCATAGCGCCGGATGGTCGAGTGGTCAACGAGAATGAATGGAAAGCAAACGAGGCAAAATGGCTGCCGACGCCGGAAGATCGTGCGTATGTCGCCTCGCTGATGGGCCGCGTGGTTGAGCCGGGCAAGTTCGCCAACTGGATCGCACCGCCGGCGATGGGCATCAATCGCCAGCCAGTCGATTTCGACTACGTGCGCTTCAACTAAGTAAGGCATTCAGCAGGCGCGTCGGGACCGCTACGAAACTTCGTTGCGGTCCCGGTGCAGAGGGAGATAACAATGAACGGTCCAGCCCCCATGGAAGTCCTCAAGCAGCATCTGATCGACCCGGAGATCTGCATTCGTTGCAACACATGCGAAGAGACGTGCCCGGTCGACGCCATTACCCACGATGCTAACAACTACGTCGTCAAGGCTGAGGTCTGCAACGGTTGCATGGCATGCATCTCGCCGTGCCCGACCGGCTCTATCGACAACTGGCGCACGGTGCTGAAGTCGCAGGCGTATAGCATTGAAGAGCAGTTCACCTGGGACGAACTGCCGGCGCAGAACACCACGGCAAGTGCGACGCTGGATAACCCCGCTCCAACCGCCGCCGATACCGACACAACCGACAACCCCGACGAAGGTCCGGAAGGTATCGACGTGGATACGGTGCGCGGCTCGACTCTGCCGCCTTGGTCGGCGGCCAAGCCTTATGTGAATTTGTACACGCACAAGCTGCCGGTGGTGGCGACCGTGGTCGGCAACTACCGGCTTACCAGCGAGTCTACCGAGAGCGATATTCGTCACATCATGCTGGATTTCGGCACCACGCCGTTTCCGGTTGTCGAAGGCCAGTCGATCGGCATCTTGCCGCCGGGCACAACGAAAGACGGCAAGACGCATCACGCTCGTCAGTACTCCATCGCGAGCCCGCGCGACGGCGAACGCGAGGGTTATAACAACTTGTCGCTGACGGTCAAACGGGTTACGCAGGATCATCGCGGCAATGAGGCGGACGGCGTTTGCTCGAACTATCTGTGTGACTTGAAGAAGGGCGACAAGGTCAATGTGATCGGTCCGTTCGGCAGCACCTTCCTGATGCCGAACCACCCGAACTCGCATCTGCTCATGATCTGCACGGGCACCGGTTCGGCCCCGATGCGTGCGATGACGGAATACCGGCGGCGCAGGCGCTTGAAGGGCGCGACCGGCAAGCTGATGCTGTTTTTCGGCGCGCGGACCAAGGAGGAGTTGCCTTACTTCGGACCGCTCGTGAACCTGCCGAAGGATTTCATCGATACAAACCTGGCGTTTTCACGCACGGCAGGCCAGCCGAAGCGTTACGTCCAGGACGCGATGCGCGAGCGCGCTGTCGATATCGCACAACTGCTAAAGGACGACAACACCTACATCTACGTGTGCGGCCTGAAGGGCATGGAAGACGGTGTGTTGCAAGCGCTGAAGGAGATCTCAGGACGGAATGGGCTCGATTGGGAGGCGCTGTGGCCGCGTCTCAGGCACGAAGGGCGGCTGCATCTCGAGACGTATTGACCGACAACGTCACTTCCTTACCGGCGTCGATGCGCTTGCCCTGCGCCGATGCATTTTCGCTTATGCCTATATGAGGGCGTCGCGCCGGTTTCTTATAGGGTAAGCAGAAAATGACAGACAACTCATCGCCCGGTACGAGCTTCGAGACGATTCGCTGCACCGTAGACGAACGTGGCGTAGCATGCGTTGATCTGAATCGACGGGACATCTACAACGCTTTTGACGAAACGATGATCGCGGAGCTAACCCGGTGCTTCGTCGCATTGTCGTCGCGCGCCGACGTTCGTGTAATCCTACTCGTGTCGCCAGGCGAGGTTTTTTGCGCAGGTGCCGACCTCAACTGGATGAAGCGAGCCAGTGCCAATAGCGCTGCGGCGAATCGCGAAGATGCCGAGCGTTTTGCGACGATGATGGAAGCGCTGCATCGATGTTCGAAGCCGATTGTGGCGCGTGTGCAGGGCGGGGCGTTCGGTGGCGGCGTTGGCTTGATCTGCGCATGCGACATCGTGGTGGCGAGCGAACAGGCTAAGTTCGCCGTCACGGAAGCCCGGCTCGGTATTTTACCCGCGGTCATTGGTCCGTATCTGATCGAGGCCGTGGGCGTGCGCGAAGCACGGATGCTGGCGTTGACCGCAACGCTTGTCGACGCCGCGCGGGCGATGGTTATCGGTCTAGTCCATCGCGTGGTGCCACAGGAGGAACTCGACGAACACGTCGAACAAACGGTGGCGGACCTGCTTGGCAACGGTCCGACGTCGCTAATGGAGATCAAAAACCTGTTCGCGAATCTTGCTGCGCGGCCCATCAACGCGGATGTATCCGCGCTGACCGCGCAGACTATTGCGCGCGTGCGTTCGACCGACGAAGCTAGGGAAGGCTTTGCCGCATTCTTTGACAAGCGGCCTGCTGTGTGGAGTGCTAAATGAGCGCAGCGGCGAACCTGGTGAGCAGCACCGCAGCAGTAGTCGGGGTGATCGGTGCAGGTACGATGGGTGCGGGCATCGCGCAGGTCGCGGCTGCAGCAGGGCATCGGGTCAAATTTTTCGATGCGGTCGAAGGGGCGGCCTCGCGGGCTGTAGACAGTCTCGGTGCGGACCTTCAACGCCGAGTCAGCAGCGGCAGACTTTCTGACGGGGAAGGTAAGGCGTTACTGAGCCGCATTGAGCCAGTTGCCGCGCTCGACGCTTTCGGCGACGTCGACATTGCAATCGAAGCGATCGTCGAGCGCCTCGATTTAAAACGTGAGCTACTCGCGCAGCTTGAGCGTATCGTTTCCGACAGGGCAATATTGGCGACGAACACTTCGTCGCTTTCGATTACCGCGCTCGGTCGGTATCTCCGAGTGCCGCAACGGCTTGTCGGGATGCATTTTTTTAACCCCGTGCTGGCCATGAAATTGGTCGAGGTAGTGTCGGGGACGATCACGGTTCGAGCCGTGGCGGAGGCCGTGGCGGAGGCCGTGGCGGAGGCCGTGGCGGCGCTCGCGCAACGGTGGGGCAAGGTGCCGATTCACGCGCGTTCGACGCCCGGCTTTGTCGTCAACCGTATACCCGGCCTTTCTATGCCGAAGCGCTGTTGCTGCTGCAAGATGGTTATGCGACGCCTTCGGTAATTGACGGTGCGATGCGGGCCGCAGGCTTCCGGATGGGCCCGTGTGAACTGATGGATTTGATCGGCCACGATGTGAACTTCGCAGTGACTGAATCTATGTTTGTTGCGAGCTTCTTCGACAAACGCTATGTCCCGTCTGTCGTTCAACGCGACTTGGTAGACGGCGGATTTCTCGGCAAGAAGAGCGGTCGGGGGTTTTATGACTATCGCGACGTGCAGCCGGCGCATGGAGCCGGTAGCGTTGCGAGCACAGCGCATAAAAGCGAGCCGGGGTGTGTGTCCGCCATTGGCGATTCCACAACGATCTGTAGTCTGAGCAGCGCGCTTTCTTTGGCGGGCTGGCAGGTCGAACACGCCAGCGCCGATCCAGGCGAAGCGGCGAATGGTGCTCATCTGCCGGTCACAGACTATTTTGTCGTTAGCGATACGCTCGTCTGCGTTAGTGACGGACGCCCGGCGTCGCAATTGGCTGCCGAACTCGGCCGGCAGCATCTCGCTGTGATCGATCTTATCCTCAACCAGACACCAGGCTCGGTTTGTGTCGCATTTTCTCCTGCCTGTGGGGAGCAACAGCGAACGCTGGTCCACAACATGTTGCAGGCTGCCGGCCGAATGCCCGTCGAAATGGGCGACGCGCCTGGACTAGTGGTGGCGCGCACGGTAGCCATGATAGTCAACGAGGCTGCCGAGGCGGTATTGCAGGAGGCGTGCGACGAGGTTTCCGCTAACACTGCGATGAAGCTGGGAACCAACTATCCGGGCGGACCGTTTGACTGGCTCGGCCTGCTCGGCCCAACTACCATATGTATGATGCTCGATCACTTGCACTCGCTGTATCGGGGAGAGCGTTACCGTGCCAGCCTATTGCTGCGCATGCGCACCTGGGCCCACGTGGCGGAGGTAAATTGATGAATGATCGCTTTGAGGTCGACACGGACAATTTCCGGGTCGATCTGCTTGATGGCGCGGCTGAGTTGGTGTTCGGTGCTCCGGGCAGTATGCTCTTTACCGACGCCCGAGGTCATCGCGAACTTGCGAAAGTCTGGTCGCGTCTGGACGCACACGACGGCATCAGGGCCATCGTGTGCGTAGTGAGGGTAGGAGTTTTTGCGCCGGCGGTACGCTCGACGTTGTGAAGCAAATGGTCAGCAGCGAGAAGTCGCGTCTGCGCGTGCTGACGGAAGCGCGGGCGATCGCTCAGGGCATGATGGATTGCGACTGTCCGATAGTGTCGGCAATCAACGGAGCCGCAGTCGGCACGGGACTGACCGTCGCACTATTGGCCGACATTTCAATCGCCGCAAAGTCAGCTAAGCTGATCGACGGGCACACGAAACTTGGGGTGGCAGCCGGAGATCACGCGACGCTGATTCGGCTACTCCTTTGCGGCATGGCGAAGGCCAAATATTATCTGTTGCTGTGCGAGACGTTGAGCGGCGAGGAAGCCGAGCGCATTGGCGTGCAACTGGCTGCGGGTTTCGAGCCTGATCGTCCGTAGCATGGTTGTGAGAGCCTACGAGCAATTATGAATGGCGATGATCAGACGTGAGGTGCGAAGAGATGAGTCGTTTTGCGGATTCGTTGGCATGCCACAAACGAGCGCAACCACGGTGCGATGCGCCGCGAGAAAACACGGGCGTTGGGTGCACGAGCTTAACTGCGGCAGTAGTGCCGCAGATTGATTAGTGTGTAGGCGAGCGTCTTGAACGCATAGTGCACCTGGCTAATCCGCTCAAAGCGAAGCAGCAGACGCCGAAACTTGTCCTCCCAGGCGAACACGCGTTAGATCGTGCGAAAGCGCTCCGCGAAGATCGCCGCGTTGAAGTGCCGCTTGCGGCCTCGCTTGGGTGTTTTACGGCCCCGTCGATTTTCGGGAGTATTGGGACGTATGTTCCGGTTGAAGATGGACTTACGATTGGCCCGGCAGTCGTACACCGTCCAGGCTCACCGTTGAACCGCGCGGTCCATGCCGATGGCGCGGGCCATCTCACTCAGTTTGGGCAGCGCATCACGCAGCAAGGGCGATTCATTGCGATTGCCCGCAGCGGCAATGAATGGCGAGATGATGTTGCAGTCGCGATCGCAGAAGGCCACGACCTTGTCACCCTTGAGATGTTTGCGTCCGCTGTATCCCCAGGTTGTCGCCGCCTTTCTTCGCCGCCGTGGTGGTGCCGTCGCCGTGAATGACCGTGAGATCCAGCCGCCCGTCCTGGTGAAGCTTGCGCACCGAGCCGGCAAAAATCTGCTCGATGCAGCCATCGTTCTGCCAGCGCCGTAGTATTCGATAGATGCGCATGTGTAGTGAATCTCGGGGAGGCCTCGGGCGTTCATCTTGATCGCCTGTGCTCAAGACAAATTGTTCAAACTGTTCAATGCTTAATTTCGTTGGAATCGCTTGCCTGTACTGACTTCCAGCCATCCGTCATATTCGCAGATCTGAACTTTAACCGATCCGAGCGTGCAAGGCGTCATAACCAGTCCCAACGAGGCTCGCAGACAAATTAAGCCCCATCGGAAAACCCGCAACCATGCATGGACGCCCCCGGTTTGCCAAGCTCTCATTGGTGATGGTTTGAAGGCATAGATTGCAGCCATGCATCCGGACTTCAATGTCAGGCGCATGCCTGCCGGTCCCTGATGGAATCCGCTGGTCGACTCCCAATCAGTTGGGCGCACTGCAATCGTGCGTTGGTTGCGTCGGGTTTGATCGACCACGGTCTGACCTGTCTTGCCATCACTGCTTGATCGCCTGAGCAATCGGTGGTTTGAATCTCCTTTGCTTGATTGCTGTTTTCAGATTTGGGCGGCCGCCCCGGTTACGCGCTCGCCTGGGCGCTCGTGTAGCCGGGCCGGAACTCTCGGTCGTGAGCCAGCAGTGCCCACACGATGCGCGCATTCTTGTTGGCCAGCGCAACGGCAGCCACATTGGGATTTCTCCGCGCCAGCAGCGCTGCCAGCCAGCCGCCGACCTTGTCCTTCTTGCGCTGGAAGGCGCAAATCACTGAGCGCGCACCGTGGATCAACAGTGTTCGAAGATAGGTATCCCCGCGTTTGCTGATGCCGAGCAGCACGTTCTTGCCGCCGCTGGAGTTCTGCCGCGGTACAAGGCCTATCCACGCTGCGAATTGACGTGCGTTGTCGAAGTTCTTCGCATCGCTCACCGTCGCCACCAGAGCACTGGCGGTGATCGGTCCAATGCCCGGAACCTCCGCCAGCTTGCGGCTGAGTTCGTTGTCCCGATGCCACGTGACGATCTGAGCCTCGATTTCACCAGCCTGGCGGTCCAACTCCTTCAAGTGCTCCATCAATCGCTGTACGAGCAGGCGAAACGAGCCCGGTAGCTCATTGGCGGCGTCCTCGAGCAGCTCCGGTACTCGCTTGGCGATGTTCGCCATGCCTTGCGGAATGATGAGCCCGAACTCGGCGAGCAACCCCCGGATCTGATTGGCTTGCGCGGTGCGCGCCTTGATGAATCCCTGGCGCACCCGGTGCTGTGCCAGCACGGCTTGCTGCTCTACGTTCTTGACCGGCACGAACCTCATGTTGGGCCGCGCCACCGCCTCACAGATCGCCTCTGCATCAGCCGCGTCGTTCTTGTTGGTCTTCACGTAGGGCTTGACGAACTGCGGCGCAATCAGGCGCACGTCGTGTCCAAAACCCTGCAGCTTGCGCGCCCAATGATGAGCGCTCCCACAGGCCTCCATTCCGATCAGACAGGGCTGCAGATTGGCGAAGAACTTCGCAACCTGATCGCGTTTCAACACTTTCTTCAGTACCTCTCTGCCATGCTCATTTACGCCGTGCACGGCAAAAACGCTTTTCGCCAGATCGATGCCAATTGTCGTAATCTTCATGGTGGACGCTTCCCTCGTTCAGGTGGTTGCTTTGACACTTCCACTTTGGCACATCGATGCCGTTTCGGGTGGGGGCGTCCATTCCATTAGTTGGGAGCGAGTCTTATCGCTGGCTCGCACGACGCTCCTGCGCGGGGTGAAGTGTTACACGCCGGAGTTCGTCGCGCGCTGAAACCGCTTCGGCATGGCCGCTGTGCAATCGTGGTGCGTCGACGAAATCCACCCGAAGATTCGCGGGCGGGTTCACCGGTATCGGGCGGCTGAGCTCGTCGGTCAGACGGTTGACACCAGGCTCAGTACCAAGCGCGACGTGAAGGCGGCCAAAGCCATTTTGCAGGAACGCAATCAAACATCATGTCTGATGCCGCATGTGGCATCAGCGCGTGGACTGTACCGGCGGCATAGAAGTTGAGTTTATGATGGCCGTCTTACCAGGAGCTGATCTTGCCGGCTACGCATACTGGCTCGTTGCCTAAAAAATTCAGTACGCTAAGGGGTGGAATTGCTGTCGCCCTCCTGAGCCGCGTTTTGCTGTTCAGTACGGTGGTGACGCTGCTGGTGACTGTCCTTCAGCTGTTGCTGAGTTACCAGGCAGCGGTGTTTGGGTTGCAGAATCGCTTCAATGAAATTGAGGAAGGGTATGCGCGAGGTCTGGGCAACGCGCTGTGGGCCGTCGATCGCAAACGGTTGGAGGACCAGCTCGACGGAATGCTGCATCTGCCCCTGATCCGTTACGCTGAAGTCCGCGAAACGCAGGACGCGCAACCGCTGACGGTCTCGCGAGGTTCTGCAAAGGTTGAGAACGCGGTCGTCAGAGAGTTTCCTGTTTATTGCTGTGGCAACGACCGCCACGAGATCGGGATCCTGCATCTGGAAGGTAGCCTGACTGACATCTATCGTGATCTGTTTCGCCAGGCGTTGGTGATTCTGGTGAGCAACGCGGCGAAAACGTTTCTGGTCGCGCTGTTCATCCTGTTTATGGTACACAGGGTCGCGACGCGCCATCTTGTCGATATAGCTGCGACGCTGCGAGGACGCGCACCGGACGGCGGTATGGGCCCATTGCGGTTGCGCCGGATACGGCGGAGATCCGACGAACTGGATCAGCTGGTCGATGTCCTCAACACAATGTTCGAGGGACTCGAGCAGCACGCTGCCGAACTCCGCAGTGCGAACGCGCAGATGGCGGCGATCCTCGACAACATTCCAGACATCGCCTGGGTAAAAGACACGCACGGTCGATACGTGGGAGCCAACCGAGCCATGGCGCGTGCCCTAGGCTACGCTGAACCGTCTGACATGATCGACAAGACCGACTACGACTTGCACCCGTTTGAACGCGCAACGGCATACCGTGCCGACGATGTCGAGGTAATGGAGTCCGGGCGCCGCAAGCGGATCGAAGAGACGCATATTGAGGCGGATGGTCGCTGTAGATGGGTGGACACGATCAAGACACCTTTCGCCGATGGAAATGGACAACTGGCTGGCACAGTCGGTATTGCCCGCGACGTGACCGAACGCAGGAAGGTAGAAGAGGAACTCGCGCGAGCGAATGAGAGCCTACGGTCCGAAATCGAAGAGCGTAGGCGCATCGATGCTCGACTGCAGTCGAGCGAGGCGCGCTTTCGCGCCATTGTCGAGACGAGCCCGGTGCCACTGTGCATTGTCTCGATGCCATCCGGCGAGATCTTCTACACGAATGAGCCGTTGCGCGCGCTGTTCGGACTCGATTCACACAACCACGTGATCAGCAACGTCGTTGACCTCTACGTGGATGCTGACGAGCGCGACAGGTTGGTGGAGCATATGCGCCAGGAGGAGAGTTGTCGCGACACCGAGGTGCATTTCCGCAGACCGGACGGCACGACATTCTGGGCAATGGTGACGGCCCGCGTCGCCACGTATGACGATGCTCCGGCAATCTATGTCGGCCTGAACGACATCACGGGGCGCAAGCGAATCGAGCAGGAGCTATTCGAGTCGCGCGAACAGTTGCGCGAGGTATCCGCCTACCTGGAGGCGATTCGGGAAGAGGAAAGAAAGCACATTGCCATGGAGGTTCATGATGAACTGGGCCAACTGCTTACCGCGCTGAAGATAGATGTGTCGTTGCTCAGGATGCGGCTTTCCGGCGACCCGGACGCCGTGAAGAAGACCGACGAGATGCGTGAGCTCGTTGAAAAGACGATCTGGATGGTGCGCAATGTGGCGAACCATCTGCGGCCCGCAGCGCTGAACTATGGCATCGTGTCGGCGCTCGAGTGGCTAGTCAACGACTTTGGTCGCCGCAACGGCATTCCCTGCAAATTGAGGACCAATGGCTGTGAACCCGTTTTGCCGGACGCGCATGCGACGGCCATATTCCGTATCGTGCAGGCATCACTGACGAATGTCGCACGTCACGCTGGGGCGTCGCGGACAGACGTAACGTTGACAGCCAGCAACACGTCGCTTGACCTCCACATCAGCGACGACGGTTGCGGTTTTGATGCGGAGGCCGCGGCGGAGGGATACTCCTACGGACTGCTCGGCATGAGGGAGCGAGCCCGGCTGATTGGCGCAACGCTGCAGATCGAAAGCGCGCCCGACACGGGTACGGGGATTTCGATTCACGTCCCTCTAAGCGACGAACCACAACGATGCTCAGGAATCTGATAACAGACGACAACTCGATCCTGCGGGATGCATTAAAGCGGCTCCCCGAGGCGCCAGCAATCGTCGCCGCCTAAGAAGCCGCTGCACCCGCTGTAAGATCGCCTGGTCAGACGACGCTGCCTTGACAAAAAACGGTGCAGAGACCGATGGTTCGCACTTGCATGAACCGGATCAAGTTGCGCGATTGGCGGCTCGCGCTCTTTCGTCACAGCAGCATCACCCAGCGGGACCGGCAGCCCTTGATGCCGGCGTGACGCGCGTGTCTTGATCCTTGATCCTTGTGCCAGATGGTTGAGATACGCTTCAAATTCATTGATATCTTCTGTCATTGCGATCACCCGCAATCTCTGATAATTCACAGTATCGGAGGGCGCGAACGGCTACCGGAGACGGATGGCCCACGCTTTCGCCCACGAGTTAGCTCGCATCGCCGCAATGGTGCGTCGTCACCGGTCTGGGTAGACGAGAGTTTATTTTGGAGTCGAGGGATTTCGTCTGAAGTCGTACCATAGCTCAGGACGACCGACAGGCGTGCCGGGTGTCAGCAACGGGTTGTTCAGTTCGATCACAGTGCGCGTTTCAAGGCGCGCCTTGCGCAGGCGCTCGCCATAGTATTCCTGGAAGAGCTTGTCGAACGAGCCGTCGGCTATGGCCTTCTCGAGCCCATTGCGGATTTCCTGCGCAAGCTTGGTGTTGTTGCGGTTCACCATGAAGTAGGCGTCGTAGAGATAGTGCAGGGCAAGATGGGGCTCCACTTGCAAGGTATCCGCAACGTTCGCCTGCTCGTCCCAGATTTCCATGATGCTGCGAGGAAAGTAGTCAAAGCGCTTGACTTCGAGCATTTTGAATAAGCCTTCGTAGCTCGGAGCGGTGATCACGTTGATCCCGTTCGCTTCGAGGATCTCAGTATCGGGCCAATCCTGCCCCTGCGCGAGCCGTACGCCTTTGAGGTCCGCCAGCGTCTTGACGCCGGCGAACGCGCCTTGATCGCCTTTTCGGATCAAACCGAGGCGCCATCCCAGCACGCCCTTGTTGATCGGGATACGAATCGCCAGCAAGCGTGCCTCACGTTCGGGAGAACTGGGAATCGGGGCGACATCGATCGTTCGACCGGCCGCAAGTTCCCGCACTTGGCGCTCCTGGCTCATGGGGAACTCGGCGGTCTGGAGCCGATAGTTAACGCCGGTTTCTGACAACGCAAGCTGCAACAGCCGTAACGCATAGTCGGAGCGATGATCGCCCTCAAACTCGGGCTTCGGAAAGCGAACGACTTCGGCACCGGCGACATCCCCATGCCAAACGAGCAGCAGACAAAGGAGTAGTCGAAACATCACGCGCATGATTCTCTCCTATGGCCCTGCAGATGTCAGTTGTAGGTGCAAATAGCACAGGCGAGCGCGAAGCCACCAGGCTGGTCTGCATCTCGTCGAGCTGAAAAGTCTGCCGTCCAAGCGTAGGGCGCACAGGTATCTTCGATGCGCGCAGGACGTCGATCGCATGTGCGACAGCCGTTGCGCGTTCGAGGGGTTCAGCCTTCGGATGTTTGAGAAGCGTGACGAGATCGCCACGGTGAAGCTGGCAGGCAGCGGCGACGCGCTGGTGGCGGATGCGCCCAACGACTCCGCGCGCGGACGGCTCCTCGTCTCTACCGGGCAAGTAGCGGACGACCGCTTCCCGGTCGGACAGACCCGCGTACCACGCCCGCAGTGTGGCCAGCATATCGGCATAGGGAAAGTCGTCCGGTGGCTGCGCAGAAGCAGCGGGCGAGCGAAGTGGGTTTTCATGAAGGCGAGTTTAGCCTGAAAACGTCCCCATTAATGCCGTGGCAAATAGCGAGGGCGAATCGGTTAAAATATTGCCTGATTGAATTGCGAACGCACGAATGGACAAGCTAATAATTGCTCTGGTGAAAATGGTCGATGGATCGAGATTTTCAGATAAATAAGGATGCCTTATTTATCTAACGAAACGGTGTTCCAAACGGCGGATTCAGCGGTATCCTTGAATCCAAGAACGGATAAGTCGAACTGACCCTTGCGAAGGTTCTGTTGCAGTACGGCGTTCCGCTACGGAAATTTTCAAGGTAGCTGTTGCCTCAACGACTGCGTTCAGGGAACCATTGTCTCCTGGTTACGGCGGTTGTGGGGCGACGCCTTGGTCATCAATGCAATCCGGGTTCAGATGCAAAGCACCTACGCGCTGCGAGTTGCGCGTGCGGTCTTTCATCGCCTGTCCGCACCCCGACGCTACGCCTGCGGTTCTACTACTGGGACGGAGGCAGGCCCGCTATATGATTATCAAAACCAAGGCGGAGCCTGTAACTGGCGCCCCAGTGCAAACCTAGACCGTGATTTCGCGGTCGAAGTGACGGACGTTGAACAAAAAGTCCATGTTTTTCAGCTTACTCATTGCAGGTTCGAGCTCGTCAAAATCCGAACACAACCCACCGGCCCGTATGATTTTCATTGCAATCATTTTTTCTCATCGCCCGATCTTATGCGAGCGTCCCGGCAAGTTGCCAATGCCCATTGCTATCAACGCCTTTCATAAGCTCACGCAATTGCGTCCGCGGCGTTTTGACCGGTAGAGTGCATCGTCGGCTGCCTGGATCACTGCTTCCGGACCTTCGCCAAGGTTGGTCGTCGAAGAAGCGCCGACGCTGACTGTCACCACATCAATGCCATCGTCTCGACCGCCATGCGGTAGTGCCGCATTCACCACGGCATCGCACAATTGTTGCGCTACGACTCGTGCATCAATTTGATTGGCATTGCGCAACAGCACCGCAAATTCCTCACCGCCATAGCGCGCAACAAGATCGTTCGCATTTCTCAGATTCGCGTTCAGAACCGCTGCGACCCTCTGAAGGCATACATCACCGACGGGATGGCCATATTGATCATTGAAAGCTTTGAAAAAATCGACGTCAATCATCAAGATCGCGAGTGGTTGTCGCGATGCGCGACATCCCGCTATCGCTTCTTTGAGATGTTCGCCAAAACACCGTCGATTGGCAATCTGGGTGAGGTGATCGATATTTGAAAGTAGTGAAAGCTTTAACTGCGACTCATAGAGTTCTACAAGCTGCCGATTGGTTTCGGCGACAAGAATGAAAAGTCCAATAATCAGAAGGGGAACCAGCACGGCTAGCAACGCGTACCCCTTATCATCGGTTAGCACCGACCCCGCCATGACGGGCACTAAGCTGGTTAGCAACTGCCACCTGGCAAGACGCGGCAACGCCGCATTGCGGACGGCGACCGCCCCGCCCGTAGCTACGTTGGACACGACCATGATCAGATAGATAACGGGATCATGGGAGTACGCCAGACAATAAAAAGTTAAAACTCCCCAGCAAATCGACGATCCAACGGCCGTCACTCCAAAAGCCAAGACTGATTGTTCAAGGTCAATCCATGCATCTGTCTGCGTAAGGCGTTTAAAGCTAACGATAATTTCGCAGCGAATGAGCAGCAGCGTGCTGCACAGAATAGTCATTGCCAACACAAAGCCGTCGTCGCGACGTGCAAAGGCAACGGCACCGCACATGATGCTTGCTAACCCGACCATCAGAACGTTGCTCGCACGCCCGAACAACATGAATATCAGACGTCGACGGATCTCATAGGCGCGAGCTCGCTCGGGCCGGCTTTGGAACAGACGGGAAGTGACATCGCCCAAACGGGAGAGGATGACCGTCTGGCCTTCAGCCTCCTCGAGGGGTTGCGTTGATGACGCAGCTGTCGATGTTGATTCGTCATGCATTGGCATGTTCATGCTGGACTTCCCAAGCCTGCTTGATACCGAAGACAAGGAACGTATGCAGTCCGGCCGCAATGGGTCCCCATCGTTCGAGAGATCAGCGCGGATCCATCTACGAGACGATTTGCTTCGCCATTGCACGCGTCTGCTTGTCGGTCACCGCGGCGAAGATCCCCTGCCTGTCGTTCGCGCAAGGGATGCCAACCTGTCCCAGGCACCGGTAATCTTCGAACACTTCTTATCCGCGATTGTCATGTTTACGGCGAGCTATCCGGATTCTTTAGCCAACGCCATGGAGATCGGCAAGAAGACATAGGAAGCAAACGACGTACGTTGCCAACTCCCTAAGCCGAAATTCTCGCACCTGCGCCATAAAATATGTCGACGCGATAGTCGTCTGGCAAAGGTCGCATTGTCGACCTTTGAGACGCGTCGAACAGGACGAGGATCGGTCGGTTTATGAGCGGTGCCTCGAGCCAAGGCCAGGTCGGCGGCGTACCGAGGCAGGCTTTGAACAGCCCCGTCCCCGTCTTGCCGAACGTCTCAGAATCGAGGCCGAGCCATAGCAGGTCAATGTGGTTTGATGCGCAGTACGGTGAGGGCACCACGACGACGTGCCAAGTGCATCAGGTCCATGGATTCAATTACACGTGCATGTTGGCATGTGCTCGGCGAGGGTTTGTTCCTCTAAAGGGGAGGACTGCGCTGCCGTAAAGCAGAGGCAGACGTACCGCCTACCGTTTGCCGCAAAGAGCGCTGTTATGTCAGATGTACCACGCATGCTGACAGAACAAAAGCGCGTTCCCGGCCATTGGGCGTTCTCATTTCATGTAGACGGGAGCAAAAACAAATGAATCTCAGACAGATGACCGTCAAGGCGAAATTGAGCACGGGCTTTGGCGTGCTTGCCGCTATTGTTCTGGTTGTATCGGGCCTGTCAGTGAAAGCATTGAACGACTCGAACGAGCGATTTTCTAGCTACGTTGCAGGCATCAGCGCACGCGCTGACATGGCAATGCGTGTTCGGACCGCCGTCGATCGGCGCGTCATCGCCACCAATAATCTCGTACTGTTAACCAAACCCGCCGACCTCGAAACCGAGAAGGCCGCGGTCATCCAGGCGCGGGATGACGTCCAGTCCCGTCTTCGTAAGCTGAATGAAATGATAGCCAGCGCGACTGACACGAGCGAGAAAGCCCGTAGTCTCGTGGCCGAGATCAACCGTATCGAAACGGCCTATGGGCCGGTAGCGCAGGCGATTGTCGATCTCTCTCTCGACAACAAGCGTGACGAAGCCGTGACGAAGATAAACGAGGAAGGAAGACCACTGCTTGCGGCATTGATCAAGGCGACCAACGTTTATTCGACGTTCACCGCTGGCCGTGCGGCGCAGATGGTGGAAGAGGGCGCTCAGCACGGCGCGAGCCAGCGCAATCTGCTGATCGCAATCTGTGTAGCTGCGCTTGGGGTGGCCGCGTTAGCTGGTGTGCTGATTACTCGCGGTTTGACGCGTGCCTTGGGTGCCGAGCCTGCAGCCCTGGGCGAGGTCGCTGAACGCATCGCCGGTGGCGATTTGAGTCCCGTGCCGGGTGTACAGCACGCGCCGGCTGGCAGTGTGCTCGCGTCCATGGGCGAGATGCAAGGCAGCCTGGTCAAGCTGATCGGTCAGGTTCGAAGTGCGGCTGAGAGCATCGCCAGCGGGTCGAGCCAGATTGCGGCGGGCAACGTGGACTTGTCTTCGCGCACCGAAGAACAAGCAGCATCGCTGGAAGAAACGGCAGCCAGCATGGAAGAGCTGACGTCGACGGTGAAGCAGAACGCCGAGAGCGCGCAGCAAGCGAGCTCACTTTCCGCCAACGCATCCGAAGTAGCGCAAAAGGGCAATGTGGTGGTGAGCCGGGTCGTCGACACGATGGGTGAAATCAGCCAAAGCTCGACAAAGATCGCGGATATCACCGGGATCATCGAAGGGATTGCCTTCCAGACCAACATCCTTGCACTGAACGCGGCAGTCGAAGCCGCGCGTGCCGGTGAGCAGGGGCGTGGCTTCGCGGTTGTCGCGAGCGAAGTGCGCAGCCTCGCGCAACGTTCGTCGAGCGCGGCGAAGGAAATCAAGGATTTGATCGCGACCTCGGTGCAGAAGGTTCAGGATGGTTCGGCGCTGGCCGCAGACGCTGGCAAGACGATGTCCGACGTCACGCAGGCCATCTCGCGCGTGACCGACATCATGGGCGAGATCGCTGCCGCCTCCGGGGAGCAGAGCCGCGGAATCGAGCAGGTCAATCAGGCGATCACACAGATGGACGAAGTCACGCAGCAAAACGCTGCGCTGGTGGAAGAAGCAGCGGCGGCCTCTCAATCGCTGGAAGAACAGGGTCGGCGTTTAACGGAGTCCGTGGCTTTTTTCCGCCTCGGTGCGGCGGCTCACGATCACGCAGCCGATCGAGCAACCGTGGCGCCGCGCCGCTTGGCACCGGCTAAGCGCCAGACAGCGCCGACCACCAAGACAGCGGCGCCGCTCGCCAAGCGGTCGACCGCGCGAGCCGTACTCGCCCCCGCAGGTGCCACGGCGTCCACCAGCGCGGCGTGGGAAACGTTTTGAACCCGGCTCACATTGCGCACTCGGAGGATTTGATCATGGACACGATTCAAGAGGGCGCTCACGCCGCAACGGTCTTGGCAGCGTCCTCCGCGCAAGCGGGGCACCCACCCCAGGTGGCCGCGTCCCAAGCCGGTGGCGAGTTCCTGATTTTTAACCTGGGGGCCGAAGAGTACGGCATCGAAATCCAGCACGTTCAGGAAATTCGCTCGTATGATCTCCCGACCAGCATCGCAAACGCGCCTGCTTTTATCAAAGGGGTGATCAATCTACGGGGCGTTATTACACCGATCCTGGATCTGAGGATCAAATTTGGCCTCAAGTCGGTGCAATACGATGAACTAACCGTCGTCATTGTGGTGAATGTCGGCAAGCGTGTCGTTGGCGTCGTGGTGGATTCGGTCAGCGATGTACTGGCTCTGGATAGCGGCCAGATCAGCCCCGTTCCGGAACTTGGCTGCGCAGCCGATGTTGGCTTCATCACAGGAATCGGTACGGCGCCCGGCGACGCGCATGAACGGATGCTCATTCTCGTTGACATCGACAACTTGATTTCCTCGGCAGACGTTGGCTTACCCGAGATGGAATTGCATTAAGCGTATAGGTCTGGATCCGCTTGGGGACGAAGCGTCCCCGTAGGGCGGTCTCAAACCGAAGCGCAACACAGTGGCCAATGATTAGAGCCTTGAGTTTTTTTGGCTGAAGCAAGTTTCGCAGCGAAGACCTTAAGTGTGTGGAATTCCCCTCATCTGACTGAGCTTGGTTGAACCCCATTGCATCATTAAAATGTCGTGACCGAGCCTTGGTGATTGCCGACAGCGCGCTCATGCGCACAACTCGGCGCGACCGCTGGTAGCCCGCGAAGTCATCGCACACCAAGTGGCCGCACCATGGATCGAGGAAGGCTCGCGCATGTTCTGGCGCGGCTCTCGGTGAAGTCGTAAACGACCGCCTTCATTTGTTCGAATGCCACCGGGCAATATATCCAGAGATAGGCGCATTGTGTATTCCCTGTGTGGATTTTCGAAAGAACTAAATTGAGGCATCCTCTCCGGAAGGAGTAGTAGTGAAACTCGCCGCGCGAATATCCGCGTCTCGGAGCGTCACGGTCGCACTGGTTGTGCTCGCATGGGTTTTTGGTGATTTATAACTTTCGCGTTTAACAGACGTCAGCATGAGGTGTTCGTCTCTTTCGCCGAAGTTAATGTTTTTCGTATGGTCGAGCATTGGTCTGGCGTTACTCCTCGGGACGGGAATGTCGCTAGTTGTCGACTCGCTAGACAAACACCGAACAAAGATTAGTATGCCTAGATAACGTCGTCCGACGAAGGTTTTGGAAGCGCGCGGTAGTCGCTTTCCAACTTCGAACGACGGCGTTTCTCGCCTTTGGCGATCAGAGTATAAGCCTGTCCGACACCTTAACCGGTCGATACGGGATGTTGCGTATACCGAAAATATAGTTAACGAACGTTAAGAATATTTACGGTAAAAAACTAAACTCAAGAGGACATTCCAAATTTAATCAATAAAAATAAGATATTTTTCAAAGAGTTATGCTCAACTCTGAGTTCTGGCCCGGATGCTGCCTTTAAAGGGAGACTTTCCTTTAAAGCGTGGAGACGACGTGAGCCAGACAATGCTGCACCCCGAAATTGAAACCCTCTCGGAAGATCGCATCCGTCGCCTTCAAAGCGATTTGTGGACAGCCCAATGGTCACACCTTCGTGGTCGGTCACGCTTCTATGCGGAGAAACTGGGCGTACATCTCAGCAAGGATGCCTCCCTTGAGGCCATCGCCGAGTTGCCTTTCACCGAGAAGGACGACCTGCGCCAAAGCCAAGAACGTGTCTACCCCTTCGGTGACTACATCGCCTGCGACACCGACAAGCCAGTGCGCTTGCACATGACGTCGGGCACAACGGGTAGGCCGCTTCAATTGGCTAACAGTCAGCGCGACGTCGAGGTTATCGCCCGCATTGGCGGCCGGGCTCTATTTGCTTCCGGGCTCCGACCGGGAGATCGCGTCGTTCATTGTTTGAACTACTGCATGTGGACCGGTGGCGTGACTGATCATATGGCACTAGAAGCGGCAGGCGCTTGCGTTATTCCTTTTGGTGTTGGCAACACGCAGAAGCTGTTGGAAACGATCACTGACCTCAGCATCAATGCAATATCTTGCACCCCCTCTTACCCAGCACTGTTGGAAAAAATTCTCCGTGATAGTGGACGCAGTCCGCAAGACCTAGCTCTACGCCTAGGTTTATTTGGTGGTGAGGCGGGCCTCGATAATCAAGATTTTCGAGATGGGATGGAGCGAACATGGGGATTTGGCGTGCGCAATGCGAATTACGGCATGTCCGAAATCCTGAGCAACTTCGCCAGTCAATGCGAGCACACCAATGACCTGCATTTTCACGGCAGCGATGCGCTGTTCCCCGAAATACTTGACGGGCAGGGAAACAGCTTGCCCATCGCGGAAGGAAGCACCGGTGAACTCGTGTGCACCCATTTGCAGAAAGAGTGTCAGCCACTTGTTCGCTATCGGACAAGAGATGTCATCACTGTCACGACCACGGGGCGGTGTGATTGCGGCCGTACTTCCTGGCGCTTTCGCGTCACCGGCCGCACGGACGACATGTTCAACGTGCGCGGCATAAATGTATTTCCTACCGCGGTCCAAAAGGGAGTGTTGAGTCGACCGGATCTCACCTCAGGGCAGTTTCGCATCGTACTCGAAGGATCCGGTCCTTGGGATCGAGTCAATTTAAAAGTCGAAGCGGTCCACGACCTTCTGGAAAAAGACTGGGACATAGCTGCTCGAGAGATCGAGATGGCAGTAAAGCATCACGCCGGCGCATCAACGAGCGTAACGATGCTCGCTGCCGACAGTCTTCCCCGTACCGACGGAAAAACAACTTTAATTGAGAGGCATTAAAAATGAGCTTCGCAACTTTCGAGAAACGCGGCGTCGTTGCCGTCGTAACGTTGAACCGCCCTGATCGTCTTAACGCGATCAGTGGCGCGCTGCTCACCGCTTTTGAGACCGCTTTGCGAGCGGCGCAGGATGATGAAGCAACATCAGTGATTGTCTTGACCGGAGCCGGTCGAGCATTTTGTTCCGGTGATGATCTCAAAGAGTTTGAACTACAAGCTGAAAACGAAGGGAGTGTCCGGGAGCATATCGAAGCAATTCAACGTATCACCAAGCTCTTGCTCGGCGGCCGGAAGCTGGTGGTCGGGGCGATCCATGGGTATGCGGTGGGTGGTGGCTTTGAATGGATCTTGAATTGTGACTTGGTTGTCGCGGGGGATAACCTCACGGCTTTCTTCCCCGAAATGGATTGGGCAAATTTCTGCACGGGTGGCGTTACGCACCTTCTGCCAATCACGGTTGGCTATCAACGAGCCATCGAGCTACTAGTGCTGGGCGAGCGTCAATCGGCGGATCGGCTGCGTGAATTCGGTATCGTGAATTGGGTTGTGCCAGTCAACGAAATGCTGAATAGGGCGATTGAGATCGCGGAACGGATCGCCGAAAAGTCAGCATTTTCAGTGCGCAGGCTAAAAGCGACGATTCACGGGGACCTGGGCGAAGATTTGTGGCGAGCGGTAAAGCTCGAAGAAAGCGCCACGATCGAAGCGTTCCTGCGCCCCGAGGCGGGCGAGCGCGTGGCCAAATTTATTTCCCGTTCGCGAGAATAGTTATTCGCATGCTTAACACGGGCAAGCTCCCTCCATTGGGCGCCTGCAGCCCGATCCATTGCTCGTCGCGCCGAAATTGAAGCTACGAGCTGCCCCTATGAAATGCCGAAATCCTGTCCCTCAATGACGTTAAACCATTCGCTCGATCCTGCACGCACGCCAGTTATCGTCGGTGTCGGCGAAATAGCGGATCGTCCGGCCCATCTCGAAAATTCCCTGGAGCCAGCGGCGCTGATCGCCGAAGCTTTGCGTCGAGCAGACCGGGACACTGGCGGAAGTACTCTTCTACCATTTGTTGACTCTTTGGATGTAGTCAACTCGGTCACCTGTCGCTATGACGACTTGCCGTCTCGCGTGTCCGTGCTGTCTTCGATATCGCCCCGCCGAGCGATTCATGGAGCGCTCGGTGGTGAAAGTCCTGTCAGGCTGCTTCACGAGGCAGCAATGCGAATTGCCGAAGGGCTAAGTGAAACCGCGATCATCTGTGGGGCTGAAGCAAGCTATGCCCGTTACCACGCCGAACGTACCGGCGTAAATCTGCCGTGGCCACCGGCTGACAATAGCTGGTATGACCTGCTCGCGCGACATAGTCATCCGCATGCCGTGGCGTTAGGCGTAGCGCAACCTTCTACCGTCTACCCATTCTTCGAAAACGCATTGCAAGCCGCATTGGGACAGACACCATCGGAAGGGCGCCGCCGCTCGGCTGAGCTGTGGTCTGAATATGCCGAGATCGCACTACAGAACCCTTGCTCGTGGATCCGCCGCCCAGTAAGCGCTGACGAGATTGCGTCGACATCCGTCGCAAACCGGATGATTGCTTGGCCCTACCCGAAATTAATGATGGCCAATCCTACGGTAAATCAAGGTGCGGCAGTTCTGATCACCTCCCTTGCGCGAGCTCGACAACTTGGTGTACCAGCCAAACGTATGGTTTTCTTTTGGTCCGGTGCGTCGGCAGTCGACCCGCGCGACTACCTGTTACGAGATCAGTTTGTACGTTCACCGGCAATGGAGGCTGTGCTGAACGAATGCACGCGGGCTGTCGAAAGCGCGGGTCAGAAAATTGGGGCGATGGAACTGTATAGCTGCTTCCCTTGCGTGCCCAAGATGGTTCAACAGGCGCTCCATTTTGCTGACCAACATGCGCCTTCGGTGACTGGAGGCCTGACCTTCTTCGGCGCTCCCTTGAACAACTATATGACGCACGCTGCTTGCGAAATGGTCAGGCGCTTGCGCGACGGCAGCGTCGATTCCGGGCTCTTGTACGGGCAAGGAGAGTTTGTGACCAAACATCATGCCCTCGTTCTGGGCACTAAGTCGCCACCCGATTTCGAACTATGCGGGGACCACAGCGTACAGGCTGACGCTGACGCGCGGCGCGGGCCGTCGCCAGGCCTTTACATCGGTGCCGGTGACAGCGCGAAAATCGAAACGCACACGGTACTTTTCGAGCGCGATCAATCTGTACGGCATGGCATCGTCATCGTGCGTGTCCAGTCCGGTGAGCGTGCTATTGCCCGGATCTCTAAGGAGAGTCAAGCAGCGCTTGATTTACTGACCTCCCCAGACGAGTCGCCAATCGGAAAGTTGGGCCAGATACAACGTGCGTCCGATGGACTCTACGAATGGAGCTTCGCAAGATGAGCGACGAGCTACCTGATAGCATTCACTTGGTGTTAGTGGAAAGGCTACCGAATCATATCGCCGTGGTCACACTGAATCGTCCCGAGGTCCGAAACGCGATCAACCCTGCAATCACTTCGGAGCTAGGGCATGTTGTTCAGGCGCTCAACGCCGACGACGTGTGGGTAATCGTTCTCACTGGCGCCGGCGACAAGGCCTTTTGCGCAGGGGCCGATCTCACCACAGTCGGGAGCGGTCAGCTTGATGATCTTTGGACGGATGATGCGGGCTTCGCTGGTTTCGTTTTCGCAAAGCGGACTAAACCGTGGATTGCGGCCGTCAACGGAGCGGCCCTGGCCGGCGGACTGGAAATGGCCTTAGCGTGTGACATGATTGTGGCCGACGAGCGATCGACGTTCGGCCTTCCGGAGGTGCGCGTCGGACTTGTAGCGATAGCGGGAGGTGCCTTTCGGCTCCCACGCGTGATTCCTCCCGCGATTGCTTTCGAGATGATCGCAACGGGTCAATCAATAGGCGCGCAACGCGCATTTAGTCTTGGCTTGGTCAATTCGGTTGCCCCTGCGGGCGATTCCGTGACCATAGCGCTTGAACTGGCTACCCGAATCGCCGGGAATGCGCCGATCCCCGTGCGGGAAAGTCTTGCTATCGCTCGCCGGACCTCGGACCTTACCGAAAGCGAACTCGTTCGAATGAGCGATGAAGCCTGGTCGCGCCTGAGTAAGACAGAGGATTTTGCAGAGGGTCCACGCGCCTTTCTGGAGAAGCGTTCTCCAATCTGGCTCGGTCGTTGAAACGCACAACCTATAGATAACAGTGCTGAGGAACAACATGCCATTGGAAAACAAGTCGGCGACGCTTACACGGCGAGTCACGGAGACGGATCTCGCATCGTCTCACGCAGACGTCGCTGACGAACATTACCCAAAAGTGCTCTCATCGCCCGCTATGCTGTCATTGATGGAGCGCGCTTGCGCGGAATTGCTAAAAGACGAACTGGGTGACGAGCAGCTCTCAGTGGGCGTCAAAACGAAATTCGATCACCGTGCACCGACAGCGCTTGGCCAGATGTACAGCGCAACGGCAACATTCATCAAACAAGAAGGTGGCCTTTTCTTGTTCGACGTGTCTGCGAGCGACGCTTCCGGCGCAATTGGCGGTGGAACGCATGCAAGAGCGATCGTTCATCGGGAAGCCATCGAGGATCGAGCCGCACAACGATCTGCCTTCCTGGATAGAAACCGGGAGCGCGAACAATGAACCTTGTTACGTTGGAAAGAGATCATGCGGTGGGAATCGTTACATTGAACCGTCCCGAAAGTCTGAATGCGATCAATGGTGAGCTGCTCACTTCTTTTCACGACGTGCTGATGGAAGCCATGAATAATCCGGACCTTCGTGCGCTTGTTCTGACCGGAAACGGTCGAGCATTTTGTGCCGGTGATGACCTAAAGGACTTCACGCGGCAATCGGCAAGTCATTCAAACATCGTAGAGCACATCGAGCGAATCCAGCAGATCACAACGGATTTGATGTTTGGCGACAAGCCCGTCGTTGGAGCAGTCCATGGATATGCGGTAGGTGGTGGATTCGAGTGGATGCTTAACTGTGACCTCATCGTGGCCGCCGATGATCTCGTCGCATTTTTCCCAGAGACGAAGTGGGGTCAATTTGTCACCGGAGGAATATCGCACCTTCTCACCCAAAGCGTCGGATATCAACGTGCAATGGAACTGTGGTTATTAGGTGAGCGTCAGACAGCTGACCGGCTTTTGCAGCTTGGCCTGGTGAATCGTGTCGTGCCAGGTGAGAAGTTGATCGAGACGGCGTTGGGATTGGCGCGTGCGATCGCAGAACAGTCGGAGTTCTCTGTTAGCCGATTGAAGCGGCTCGTCAATCGCGAGCTGAGCATTCAACTTACGCGGAGTATGGCTCTGGAATCTCAAGCGGCGATCGAGGCGTTCTCACGGCCGGATGCGGCGATGCGGGCTAGCCAATTCTCCGACGGTCGCCGCAAACGGTAGTGGCGGCCTCGGTTACGACATCGGAGGACGGGCGCCAATCGGTGCCCGAACGGGACGAGTCCGGAGCAGAGAGCTCGCTTTCCGGCTGGTCGCGAGCTCAATGCTTACTTCGCAGTTAGAGGCACGAGGTTGTTGCCCGTGAGTTTGTAGACCGTCACAGCAGGACTCACCCACTCGCCCGTGGCATCGAATTTTACAGGCCCGAGCATGCTCGCGAAGCTCTCGCTTTTCAGCAGCGGCGCGAATTTCAGCGGATCCGTCGAATTCGCCTGTTGCATAGCCTTAACCACCGTGAGCGCGGCCGTGTAGCATGCAGGGGCATACACGTCCACGTCTGCGTTGAAAGTCTTCTTGAATTTGTCACGGAAAGCATCGCCGCCCTGCAGCGAGTTCAACGGAACACCTCCCTGAGCGCAATACAACTTACCGTCCAATGCTCCATCGGACAACTTTGCGACATCCGGCGCACAGATGCCATCGCCTCCCAGGAGTGGCGCGTTCACATCGAGGGATCGAAGTTGACGACCCAGATATCCAGCCTGCGTGTAATAGCCACCATAAAAAATCGCGTCTGGCTTCTCAGCTTTGATGTTCGAAAGGATCGCCTTGAAGTCCGTGGCCTTATCATTTGTGTACTCGCGACCAACAACTTCCAGGCCCGCTTTCTTCGCAGCTTCCACAAATACATCCGCTACGCCCGTGCCGTAAGCCGTACGGTCGTCGATGACGGCCACGCGCTTCGCGTGAAGCGTTGAGGCAGCAAAGACCGCCATGCGTGCACCCATCGTGTTGTCGTTCGCACCGAGTCGGTACACGTACGAGAACCCAAGCTTCGTCAGTTGGGGATTCGATGCCGTAGCGGTAATCATCGGGATGTGCGCGTCGTTGTAAATCTTGGCGGCGGGAATCGTCACTCCGGAGTTGTAGTGCCCAATCACTGCTTTAACCCCATCGTCCACAAGGCGTTGGGCGACCGTTACACCGACCTTCGGATCTGCTTGGTCGTCCTGGGAGTCGATTTGAAACGACACCGGCTCTCCTCCGATCGAGATCTTTTGAGCGTTCAACTCGTTGATCGCGAGTTGAACGCCGCGCTCGTCGTCCTTACCGCTTTGAGCGAGGCTCCCGGTAAGCGGTCCAGCTACGCCAATTTTCACCACAGTGTCCGCGCGCGCGCTAGACATGTAGAGTGGGCCAACCACAATTGCGGCCACGAGGGCCAGGTGTTGCGCTTTCATGAAGGCGGTCCTTTCCAAGTTGAGTATCGAGGTACGACACTTAAGAAAGGCAAGGCCAGTGCCAATTGATGGCGGCGCCCACTGCATATGGCGGTACGACAGTCTTCAGGATGCCAGAGGCAAAAGCGTTAGAATTTATGCCGTAATATTTTTTAACGATCGGACAGTAAATTTTCGCTAAATGGAATATTCTGCTATCTCTAGCCGGCGTAATTTTGGCGGTGCATGCTTCATTAAAGACGATGTCACCCGGAATTTCTATGGCAAACGCTCCACCACGCCGGGCCCGGCAAACGGCGACACGTTTGGTTTCCGTTGACCCTGGTGAATCCTGCCCGCTGTCTTCGTTGGTAAGCCAGTCGACGTGGAAATTAATGAAGCGGTACGCGACACAGCACGAGCAGATGTCCGTACTTTTGTTAGATTCTTCGGGACAGGTTGCAGACTCCTCGGTGGCGAAACGCAGTATCTTTGCGTCTGGTCTACCCACGATCAGACGCGATGCCGGGACCAACGGCGAGCGAATCGCGAAAGGCGATGCGACTGTTATTGAAGCGACACTTGGCTCTGTCGGAATTCCGACAGAGCTATATTTTGACCTACATGCGGAGCGTCAAAGCTCTGCGTTAGGCATCGCCGTTCGTGTCGAAGACACCATCCTCGGCTACATCTTGGCGGGTAGCATCGGCGGGGCACCAAGCGCAGCAAAACGCGACTTCGTTAGTCTGTTGGCGGCAACGCTCACGGGTGCGTACAGAGCGTGGGCAGACGCGCAACAGCAAAGTCGTTTGATTGAGGAACAACGAGCCATTGTTGAGCACATCGGCGACGGACTGCTCGTTCTGAACCGAGACGGGACGATTCGGTACACTAGCGCGGCAGCAACCCGGATGCTTGGGCTTCCAGCAAAAAGTGTGGGACGGCCGTTGCGAGATCTGCTCGACTTCGACATGGTGATCAACCCCGTTTTCACTACCGGCATTGGCTACGCGGACCGCGAATTGATCATCGATTCGCCGCAACGGCACTTGCACATCTTCGACACGGCAATACCCATTAAAAATGGCGCAGGTGAAGTCGTGTCCGTTGTGAACACATTCCGGGAGGTCGAACGTGTCCGCAAGGTAGCGAGCCGTTACGCAGGCAGCCACGCAAGATACACATTTGAGAGTCTAGTTGGACGCAGCCAAGCGCTGCTTGCAGCTATCGAGGCCGCACGAAGCGCGGCAAAAGGAAGTGCGAATGTCCTTCTTGAAGGCGAAAGCGGAGTGGGCAAGGAAGTGTTTGCCCAAGCAATTCACAATGCGAGTAAGCGCGCCACTCAGCCCTTCGTTGCCGTGAACTGTTCGGCGCTACCGCGCGACCTGGTTGAAAGTGAACTTTTTGGTTATTTGCCTGGTAGCTTCACGGGCGCTGCACGCGAAGGACGACCGGGGAAATTCGAATCGGCTAACGGCGGAACGATCTTTTTGGATGAAATTTCTGAGCTCCCGATGAACGCGCAAGCTAAACTTTTGCGGGTGATTCAAGAGCGAGAGATCGTTCGAATCGGTGACACCGCCGGTATCCCCATTGATGTTCGTATTATTTGCGCGAGCAATCGTGAATTACGAACGATGGTTGCTCGCAACGAGTTTCGAAGCGATCTCTTTTACCGATGCAACGTACTTGGAATCCAGATCCCAGCACTACGTGAGCGCACTAGCGATATACCGGTCCTCGCTGACTATTTCCTCGCCAAGTATGCAAGATTGCTTAATAAGCCGGCCTGTAGACTGACCAGGAGTGCGATTGCTGATGCGCTGGCATATTCGTGGCCTGGGAACATTCGCGAGCTTGAAAATACGATTGAGCGCATTGTGAATCTGTCTGAAGCAGTGGAAGTAGATTCACTGAGGAATTGGCTCGACGCAGGGGTTGAGCAGGCGCATCTGGAGCCCGGCAATGTCGTGGTTGGCAGTGCTCGAAAGGTGCAAGTTGATGTTCGGCCCCTTCGAGATCAGGAGGGGACCGCCGTCAGACAGGCGCTGGAAGCTTGCAGATTTAATGTTACTCGCTGTGCGTCGCTGCTGGGCATTTCAAAACCGGCCCTCTACGCGAAAATAAAACGGTATCGGATTGTCCTCGAGCGTCCGATTTAAGAGGCATCTTACCTTGCACAAGAAATTGGAATTCACTGTCCGGTGCCTCCGACGAGGGGATATTTTTCATAGGTGCGGCCGTTATCCCACAAGAAAAAATGGGTGGAAGGTGACATCGTTACCGTGCTCTACGCTGCCAGACTCGAAAAACTAGGGGGCGGTCGGTCAAATTTTATCGTTAAAATCAGTAGCTTAAGTGTTGCTGGTAAGCGCGTTTGAATTTTGTTAACTTTCGGCGTTGTCATTACGCCGGGCTACCGATGAAGTGTGTCGTAGAACTGACCGAAGCCGAGAATCAGACGTTGCACCGGTTGTCCGTGAACCACAAACATCGGGGCGTGCGCACTCGGGCCGCAGGCGTGCTGTTGCTCGGACGCAGGGTCAAGCTGACCGAGATTGCCTCCAAGCTTGGCGTCAGCGGGCAATCGGCCTACAACTGGGCGCATACGTGGCGTAAGCAAGGGGTTTGCGGCTTGCTCACGGGCCACAAAGGTGGTCGTCCCCGCGCGTTGTCCGAAGGCATGCTGGCCACTGCGACGGAGGTTGCGCGCACGGAGTCCATGACGCTCGGACAAATCGCGAAGCGCATCGAAGTCGTGTATGGAGAGCCGATGCCGTGCGCGCTGGAAACCTTGTCGGTCGCGCTTCGGCGGGAAGGCTTCTCCTTTAAGCGCAACAGCTTCTCGCTAAAAAAAGCGCAATCAGGAAGACTTTGAGATGAAATCAGCCACCCTGGACAAACTGCAATGCGCCGCTCGCGCCAACGCAGTACGCCTGGTCTATTTTGATGAAGCGGGCTTTGCCGCGTCACCTCCGGTGCAAAGAGCGTGGTCACCGCGCGGCCTGCCTCATCGTGTCGAACCACGCTTGCATTGCAGGCGCTTGGTGCTTGGCGCTCTCGACTTCGGCACGAACGCGTTGACTCACCATGTCACGATCTCGTCGATCAAAGACGGCACTGTCATCGAGTTCCTCGAGCAGATCGCACAGCAAGGCGATGAACGTCCGAGCGTGGTGGTACTCGACAACTTCGATCCGTCATGCCATTGATCCTGAAGTGCATGAGCGCTGGCTACGCGAGCATCGCATGCAACTGTTCTATCTACCGCCATACAGTCCCGAACTCAACCTCATTGAGATTGTCTGGAAGTAGGCCAAATATCATTGGCGTAACTTCGTCACCTGGACGAAGGAAACCATCGACGATGAAGTACGCGCTCCGCTCAGCGACTATGGCACCAAATTTCAAATCAATTTCGCCTGAGCACTTATTTGAAGATGTGGCGGATTTTTGAAGAATCCCGGCCAGCCCTCAAGGAGCGTGCTGAAGGTAGCCGCTCTGCGCGACAGCACGAACCAATTTGCGCGCGCTTGAATAAAAGGCGTAGAAGCGGCGCGTTTCGCCCAGATCGATGTGAGAGTTGCTGTCAAGCCCGTGTCCGGGCGCTGAACTGGACCTCGCCATACGACGCGAAGCCAAGCGCGGCGCAAAGGACTAGAGACGGATTAATCTCCGCAATCGAGTCCAGTCTAGTCCGAACCGCTTCGCCGCAGCCGGATTGTGAACAAGGACGTCCGCTTGCGCAGTCAGGCGTTCGAATGCCATGCACCCACCCGGGTCTTTGAGACCAAGACCGAGGCTGTGCTTGTTGCGATCAGCTTGATGATCGCCCGCCCATCCGGGTGCTGGACTGGATGCCTACCGAGTACGGAAGTTCGAGTTTGCTGACGGCATCGCGAACATGTATGTGCGTGAGGCGATGGGTAACCATCGCCCCTACCGCGATCACACAGTGCTCCTGCACGAACGAAAATAAGCAAGGTAACACTCTGTCAGTGCTTTCGCGCGAAGCACGCTTCAGCGGCTTCGGCGGGCGTTAGATTGTGGTGGAAGTAGCCTTGAAGACGTTTCACGATCGCAGCGTCGGGATGGTACGGCGATCGAATAAAGTCCCTTGCGACGGCTGCGTCGTACCAGGCACATGTCCACACTTCAAGATCTCGCTCGTACTCGCGAGGTAGCTGGTTCGAATTGTCAAACATAGCAAACTCCTTCTCGGCCGTAGACGCAACCGATGTTGGGTGACGCCTGCAGATATGCTAGTCACGTCACGCGTCAACATATACCCATCGCCGGGCCCTCGGCCTCAGGAGGGAACACGCATTAGGTACCGTCGCCTCGACGGAAGAAATAGATAGCAAATGTGTGTGTCGATACCGATGCTTCGACGCATACATAGCGTATCCGGCGGGGGTGGGCACGACTTCCTCGTGTTACCCGAACCGCCATTGCGGAAGTCAACACAAGCCATTTTTCCACCATAAACCGCAAGCACCTTTCAGTCTCCTCCACCGGCTTCTCCTTCAATCTCGTTTCAGTTGATGCAGCCTGTTGACGTTCCCTTTTCCACCAAGCCAGTTAAGCTTGATTCCAAACGCCGCATTCCAATGGTCACCATCGATGGTTTGAACAGTATGAGTGCCACCAGCATTGTTTGGTACACGACCGCTTCATCTAAGACTCCGTACAGGGCGATGTTGGACTGAGCTGATGTATATGCTGCAAAGATGGACAGTAGTGCGATGCAAAACAGTCGATACTTCATCTATTTATCTTTAGACCATAGCGACGTGTTCGGACAACCTCGCTGCCCAGGCTCCGAACGTCGATGGGAATCGGGGGACGATATATTTAGAAGTCGCCAATGCCTTTCAGCTCCCTCTGTCATCAATTTTCATGTGGTCTCCGGCTCGCTGACACTATGGAGACTCGGGGGCCGTGGGCCGTTGCTCGATACTGAAGATAGGAGTCCAATTTTCTCGCTACAACTGAAAATTCGTCTCGTGATGACCCGTAAATATTGATGCGTTAGAGGTGGCGAAGGGCGGCGGACAGCCGCAGGAGTGCCAGCGACATGATGAGTTCTCGAATCGTCTTAGCTCATCGGAACAACTCCTTTGCGTTCGCGAGTGTGCTTACCTTCGCTCCGTACTTCGGTTGCTCGGTGCCGTGCGCAGAAGTAATGCATGCAACCGACACAAATCATTCGTTGGTTATTTCTTTAGGCCTTACGTTTCGATGACCGAGGCAGGGACACTAGCGCACCATGTGATCGTCCTCTATCGACGAGCGGCCAATCGGCGAGGCCAGTTTTTGACCTGTCATAACGCGATACGAAGGAGATGTTGAATGGAAGATATCTTTGATGCCCAAATCGAGGGAGATGTTCTCAGGGATGCGACTCAAGTTCGAGCGTGGTTGATGGTCATCGTGGCCACCGTTGGCGCAGGCGTTTGTAGTACGCCGATTGTGCTGATGACAAGCGGCGTGTTCATCCGGGCATTAGGCGTTGCATTGGGTTGGGATCGAGCGCAGGTAACTGTATCTCTCTCGATATGCGCCCTCGCGTTAGGCCTGGCCACGCCGGTTACTGGTGCGCTGATTGACCGATTCAGGCTTCGGCCGATCCTGGTCGGATCGCTGCTGGCTTACGGGCTTGCCGTGATGGCACTCCCGTTGTTTATTCGTAAATGGGGACTGTCTGGATTTTATTTTGATTTCCTATTGATCGGGGTTTTTAGTGCTGGTTCGAATACCGTCGTTTATTTAAGAGTTATCTCCGGGTGGTTCGATCGCTCGCGAGGGCTGGCTTTGGGAATCAGCATGGCAGGCGTCGCTCTCGGGGGAGCAATTGCAGCGCCGTTTGCCGCTCTGCTGACACAACGGTTCGGGTGGTCTGCAGGGTACTATGGCCTCGGCACAATACCCATTGTCTTGGGCATCCCACTCGGCATGTTTCTGTTGCGCGAGGCGCCTGTCGCGCACGGGAGTCAGGAATCGGCGAGAGTGGACGACTTCGTTGCGGGAATCAACACGTCGCAGGCGGCCCGCAGTAAGACGCTTTGGTTGATTGGGGTTGCTGCGTTTCTTATGGCGGTTGCGATCAACGGTGCACAGACTCACCTTGTCCCTATGTTGATGGATCGCGGCTTGACGTTGCCATCCGCTGCGCTGGCGACGACGGTGCTTGCTACGTTTGCCGTTGTTGGGCGCGTCGCCGCCGGTTACGTGTTCGATCGTGTGTTTGCACCATTGGCCGCGATCGGCATTTTCATGCTGTCTTGTGCGGGCTGCGTAGGTCTATTGCTGCTGCCTTCGCCTGAGGCTGTGTACGTGTGTGCAGCGCTGCTTGGGTTCGGCGCAGGGGCGGAGTCCGATTTGCTGGGATATCTCGTCAGCCGCTATTTTGGGTTGAAGCATTTTGGGGAAATTTTCGGCTGGGTGTTTGCCTCATTTATGATTGGATCCGCGATAGGTCCGGTCGCTTTCGGGATTGGTTTCGACCGGTTCAAAAGTTATGCATGGCCGTTGATCGGCGCCACCATAGCTCTGCTCCTCGTTTGTGCATTGTGCGCGATGATGCCGCGATTTAGAAAATTTGAGTAATCTCGAACACGATCGGTATGTGGGTCCGCTAGTTTGTGGACCTCACTCTTGGGTTCAATACGCCAAGTGCTTGTGCTCGCGACTATTTAGCGAATATGTCGGTCAAAACCGTTTTTCTCCACAGCAACAATCCGCACGATCCTCCTCGCTAGAATGGGTTTGTCGAGGGCGTCGTGGTGATGCCCCGCTAAGGAGAATGGCAATGGCGAAATTCCTTGCAAGAGCGTGTGTATTTGTGGCTGTGTTGAATGCAAGCGTTGTTGTGAACGCCCAAGAGAGCGCGAACCATACAGGTGAGGGCGATCACGGCGGGATGGTGTCGTCTTCGCACGATTCCGGCACGCGTTCTGATCGCTTAGTCGGCAAGCATGAGGATAACTATGGTTGCGCGTGGGTTCCGAAGGCGCAAGCGGCTGACTATTACGGTTGCGCATGGGTTCCACAGTAATCGTGGTGCGTCTGGAGTCGTACGGCCCGAGCGTTAGATACCGTCGCGCAGCGCGTCAGCTAGCGTGCGAACGAACAGACGGATTTTTGCCGGCAACATCCGGCTTTGAGTGAAGGCATAGACGGGCGTAGGATCGATCTGCCATGCAGGAAGAATCCGGACCAATGCACCGCTCGCTATTGCAGTGCGAACCATTGGTTCGGCGAAGACCGACACACCGGCACCTTTCTCTACGAGCCGCCGCAAAAGACCCACGTTGTTGGCGCTGATTGGGCCTGCAGGAGTCAATGCGACATCCTCGACGCCGTTAGAGGCGTTCCAGGTCTCTATCGTGTTGCCTGCTAACCCGATGCAACGGGTCGGATCAAGATCAAGCGGTGTGCTCGAACTCGAAAGTTCCGAGGCAATGTCCGCGTTAGCGTAGAAGTGTTGGGTGAGTTCAGCGAGGTGGTGCGCAATGAAGCCGCTGTCGGCAGGATGGCCAATCCTGATCACCACATCGAAGGATTCCGCAATGGGATCCACCCGGCGCGACGTCAGGTCTAGGTGCAGGTGAACGTTTGGATAGCGCTTGATGAAGCGGACAATCGGCACGTCGAGGAATGCAGTCGAAAAGTCCACAGGCAAGGCGACTCGTAGCAAACCTGTCGGCGCCGCGGCGAGGCCGGCGAGGGCCTCATGTGCCGACTGCGCGTCCCCAACGATGCGGCGACACGTGTCGTAATAGGTTGCGCCGAGCTCTGTCAGTTCGACTATTCTTGTGCTTCGGCTGAACAAACGCACGCCGACCGCCTCTTCCAATCTTTTGATCCGTTTGGAGAGTGTTGAAACAGGCATGTCGAGCACCGCGGCCGCGCGAGTGAAACTTCGGGCGTTGGAAACTTCGACGAAAAGGTGCATGTCCTCAAGAATGCTCATATAGGTGACTCATCTGAACACCTTTACCGTCATGGCAAGCGCACGGGCCTGAGCTGCCAGCGATTCCGTCGCCGCGCTCGTTTCTTCGACCAAAGCGGCGTTCTGTTGTGTCGTCTCGTCGATATCGGCTAGAGCCTGGTGGATCTCGTCTAATGCATCGTTCTGATGCACGCTGCTGGCTGCAATTTCTGCCATTAGCGCGTTGACATTCGATATCGCACCGCCGAGTTCATCGATCGCTTTTGCTGCGGCATTCACCCGCGTCTGGCCGCTTTCGGTCCGTTTAAGCGACGCTCCAATCAGTTTCCGAATGTGCGAGCTAGCTTCAACAGCACGATTCGCCAAGACTCGCACCTCCTTTGCGACGACGCTGAAGCCGCGTCCGTGTTCTCCGGCGCGTGCGGCTTCGACCGCGGCGTTGAGCGCCAGGAGGTTGGTTTGCGCGGCAATGGCTTCGATCGTCGTCATGACCTCGGTCATCTGGCGTGCACCCTGTGCAATCTCATGCATGCATTCGACAACGGCCTCCACCGCGAGGTTTCCACGGCTCGATGTCTGCGCGGCCGAATCCGCCAGCCGTTCCGCGTTCCCGGCACTTGCCGCAGTTCGCGAGACGAGGTCCATCAGGCCGCCGAGGCTTGCTGTGATCTGCGCAGTCGCCGCGGCCTGACTCTCGGTGCGTCGTGAAAGATCGCTGTTGCCTGCGGACAGTTGGGTCGTCGACACGGTCATCGAAGCGATGCCGGCGCGGATCTCTTCGATCATCGAGACCAAACTTTCCTGGGTAAGACGAAGTGCATACGTGAGCGCTGCAAGGTCACCGTGACTCTGCGCTTTCACCTCCGATTGCAATTCGCCAGAGGAGAGGAGGTGCAGGCCGTTTATAGCGCGTCGTAGTGGCGCTGTGACCTCTCTGCGGACCACGGTGACGACGACGCTAGCCGCGAGAGCAGACAGCGCGAGCCCTGCGCCGATGAGTTCGAAGGGTGTTGTTTGCGTTCCGACCGCGGCGAGGGCAGCGTTCAGCGCGGTGAGGATCAACGCGGGAGTGACCGCGGATACAACCGCTAAGAAGGCGAATCGATCAGCGCGAAAGAGGTTGAATATAGCCGCCAGTCCGGCGAACTGCAGCTTTCCGGCCTTCACCTCATAGCGTCGGGGATGTTTTGTGATCAGACGGTGGATTCGTTGAGCACTCGCGATCTGTTTGGCACTTGCGTGTGTGCGTACGGCTGTCGACCCAGTCAATTGGCCATTCTCGTACCACGGCGAGATGCTTGTTAGTGCCCAGAGACACGAGCCGTCGCGCCGTTTCACCCCCAAGACACCTTCCCAGCGGGCGCCACCCAGGACGGTGGCCGAAATATCCTCGCCCACCGCTTTTGGAGTTGCCGGATCGAGGTAGCGAACGAACGGCGACCCAATCACTTCCTGAATCGCATATCCCGTTGCGTGTGCGAACGCGGCATTCGCATATGCAATTTCAGTTTTGTTAGTTCGGGTGATCATATAGGAAATCTGGTCTTTTTCCCGAGCTGTATCGTGCTGCACACTCATGTTTCCCCCTTCATGTTCGCCCGGTTCGCAGTCACCGCGTGACACGAACGTGTTGAACCAATCATTTTTACTCCCTCATCTTTCGACAAACACGCGATTCAAAATGCGGGTTGGAAAGCCGATTTTTCGGTTGTCAGGTTTAGAAAGAACTGCTAGTCGGCAGACCGTCAATTGTCCGCATCCTTTGCTATCGGATCAGGAATGTCCCGCACGAGGGGATCGTGACTCGCTTTCCCGGAGCAGTAGCGGCTCCGGGTGGTTGCTGGGTCGAGTGTATGCATTACCAGACGTAGTCGTTACACGGCAAATTAAGCGTGCATGGTGCGTTGACACATTGCATACAGTGCACAAAACTATCGTTTTCTCCTTAGCGAGACGTAGAGCGGTCGAATGGCTCTGCGATACGCGCTATGACTTTCGGGAGTGGTATGAACACCGTCGAACTGGAACTGCAAACCGCTTCACGACTCAGGGCGGCCTACGCGGGTGATCCGATCGAACCGTTTTCGGCGGCATTTGCAGGCAGCGTCGAAGCTGCCTACCGGATACAGAACATCAACACCCAACATGCTGTGGAAGTTCAGGGGCGCTCGATTGTCGGACGCAAGATTGGACTGACCTCGGTCGCGGTGCAGAAGCAGTTAGGTGTAGATCAGCCTGACTTTGGCGTCCTGTTTGCCGACATGCGTATTGAAGATTCCCGGAACGACACCGTGGCGGGCTTGCTGCAACCCAAAATCGAGGCTGAAATCGCCTTTGGATTTTCCCGCGACGTTACCGATGCTGACCTCGATGTCGACGGGCTCGTGGCGTGTATCGACTGGATTGCTCCAGCGCTTGAGGTCGTCGACAGTCGGATCGTGGACTGGCGCATTGGAATTGTCGAAACCATTGCGGACAACGCTTCGTCAGGTAGATTCGTTATCGGTTCCAAGACGGCCATCTCAAGCGAAAGCGATGTCGTGGACTGCGAGATGCAACTCTATGACGGCGATAGGGTCGTCTCGAGCGGTAGCGGAGCGGCGTGTTTAGGCAATCCTTTCATCGCGACGCTTTGGCTTGCGCGGAAAATGGTGAAAGTGGGGCGGCCGATTCGCGCTGGCGAACTGGTCTTGAGTGGTGCTCTAGGTCCAATGGTCAAAGTTCAGAAAGGTCACACCTATCGCGCGACGGTCGGTGGTTTCGGGACGGTTTCAGTCTCGTTCGATGCGCCTGCTGCGTTGCCCTAACGTGTCCTTGCGCTGCCCTGGTCTTGCGAACACTTTACATTCTGAGTATTTCAAAAACATCGCGTCAGCGAAGAGGAGGCCATTGTGCCCTATGTTGAACAGTTGGGCAGCCGGCTCTATTTCGAAGTGCATGGCAAAGGACCTCCGCTCGTTTTATTGCATGGCGTAGGAGGGAATCATGCGAGCTGGTTCAATCAGGTGGCGGTATGGCGGGACCGTTTTCAACTGATCCTTATTGATGCACGGGGCTTTGGAAAATCGAATGACGCCGAACTGGAAGGACGCTCTAGGTTCACCGACGACCTGCTGGCCGTGCTTGGGCAACTCCAACTTCATAGGGTGTCTATCGTCGCCCAATCAATGGGGGCTGGTACTGCCATCGACTTCACTTGCCGCTTTCCAGAGCGTGTCGTGTCCGTCGTGATCGCCGACTCGCTGGTCGGATTGACATTGCCTGATTCGCTAGCGTTACGGATGAAGGATGTGCTGAACAAGACGGCGGATCTGAGCCAGGCGGAGCGTGTTTTGGGGCGAACTCATCTTGCTCGCGCGCCAGCGATGACCACGTTGTATTTACAGATCGCGGGTTTTAACCGCTATACCGTTAAAACACTGGTCGGCCAGCAGCCCGCACACACGTTGCAAAAACTAGCAGCAACGGGTGTGCGGATTGCATTTGTCGTGGGCACTGAGGACGTCTTGTTTCCCGAAGACGTGGTCGCCGAGGTCTGCGCGTGCATCCCTGGTGCTACGTTGATCAATTTGCCTGGTGCGGGTCACTCCGCGTATTTCGAGGACCCGGACGCTTTCAACACGCGCGTCGGCGCATGGTTGCAGGAAGGATCGAATAAATGAATACGACGGACGCTTCAAAAATACGTGTAGCGATCATCGGCTCGGGAAATATCGGGACGGATCTGATGGTCAAGATACTTCGTCACGGGCGAGGGATTGAAATGGCTGCGATGGTCGGTATCGATGCGGCATCAGACGGCCTCGCGCGCGCGGGCCGGCTCGGCGTGGCAACAACGGCTGCCGGTATTGACGGACTGCTCGCGATGCAAGGCTTTTCTAGCATCGGTATCGCGTTTGACGCGACGTCCGCTGGGGCACACGCACGTCACCACGAGCTCCTGCAGTCGCATGGTGTTCGGGTGATCGACCTCACACCTGCTGCGATTGGCCCTTTCGTAGTGCCTGCAGTCAATCTTGACGCGCATCTTGACGCGCCCAATATCAACATGGTCACGTGTGGCGGACAGGCGACGATCCCCATCGTAGCTGCCATTTCGTCAGTAACACCGGTTCACTACGCGGAAATTGTGGCATCGATATCGAGCAAGTCAGCTGGACCCGGCACCCGCGCCAATATTGACGAATTTACCGAGACGACGTCAAAGGCAATCGAGGTGGTGGGCGGGGCGACGCGAGGTAAAGCCATCATTGTGTTGAATCCTGCGGAGCCGCCGATGATCATGCGCGATACCGTGTACACGTTGTCCGACGCAGCCGACAGGCAACTGATCGAAGACGCAGTTGAGGCGATGGTCGAACGCGTGCGTCGATACGTACCGGGATATCGCCTGAAGCAGCGAGTGCAGTTCGATGACATGCCGGCGGGCATCGGCGTCTCAGATTCGCGGGCCGCCCTGAAGACAAGCGTCTTCCTCGAAGTCGAGGGCGCCGGACATTATTTGCCATCCTACGCGGGGAATTTGGACATCATGACGTCGGCCGCGCTCGCTTGTGGCGAGCAAATCGCCTCATTGCTCAAAGGTTCCTGATATGAACAAGAAGCTCTACATCTCTGATGTGACACTGCGCGACGGCAGTCACGCTGTACGACATCAGTATTCGATTGCACAAGTCAAAGCGATAGCACGCGCGCTTGACGAGGCGAGGGTCGATTCAATCGAAGTGGCCCACGGAGATGGACTGGCTGGGTCCAGTTTCAACTATGGCTTTGGAGCGCATAGTGACGTCGAGTGGATTGCGGCGGTTGCCGGAACGCTTCAGCATGCCAAGGTGGCAACTCTGCTATTACCCGGCATTGGCACCACACATGATCTGCGCAACGCGTATGACGCTGGCGCGAGAATCGTGCGGGTAGCAACGCATTGTACGGAGGCGGATGTCGCCAGACAGCATATTGGCAAGGCGCGTGACCTTGGCATGGAGGCGGTCGGCTTTCTCATGATGAGTCACATGATCGAACCGGCAGAACTGGCCAAACAAGCAAAACTGATGGAAAGCTATGGTGCGACCTGCGTCTACGTGGTGGATTCAGGAGGGGCGCTAACCATGGACGGCGTTCGCGCACGGATGCGAGCGTTCAAGGATGCCCTTTCTCCTGCGACCGAGACTGGTATTCACGCGCACCACAACCTCTCTCTTGGAGTGGCGAATTCGATCGTGGCGGTCGAGGAAGGATGCGATCGCGTGGACGCTAGCCTCGCAGGGATGGGTGCAGGGGCCGGTAATGCGCCGCTGGAGGCCTTTGTCGCGGTCGCCGAGCGCATGGGCTGGGTTCACGATTGCGACCTTTACGCGTTAATGAACGCTGCGGACGATCTGGTCCGACCACTTCAGGATCGACCGGTCAGAGTGGACCGCGAAACGCTCGCGCTCGGGTTTGCCGGAGTCTATTCGAGCTTCCTGCGACATGCAGAGGCGGCGTCACACAAGTACGACATTCCGACGATATCGATTCTCACCGAACTTGGTCGTCGCAAGATGGTTGGCGGACAGGAGGATATGATTGTGGACGTCGCCCTTGACCTGCTTGGCGGGTACAAGGCTCCGTTGCCAGCCGGGGTATGACTGGCGGGTCTCGATCCGTCGCCGGAAAGCGTCTGCGCGATCAGGTTTATGATTCGGTGCGCGATATGGTTGAGTGCGGAAAACTCGCGCCCGGACAGAGACTCACTGAAGCTGATCTGGCATTGCGATTCAGCGTGTCCCGGACGCCGGTTCGAGAGGCGCTTTTTCAGCTCGCGCGCGAAGGTCTTCTGGAGCCGCTCGAGCGCGGCTACGGTCTTCCCGCTATGCCAGCTGCTGCAGTGCTTGAACGACTCAACGTCAAGCGCTTGCTCGATCCTGTCATGGCGGCTCAGGTCGCGCACGCGGGTCCGCGCGCGCAGATCGAAATGCTTTCAACTCTGACGACCGAAGCTCGCTCGCTGCTGCTCAATGGTTCTTTGGGCGACTTTGCCTGCGTCGTGCATCGCTTCCAGAAGCGGTTGACCCAGATGTGTACCAACGCTGCGTTGGGGCGATGTTGCGAGGTCATCGAAGACGATTTCATTGCCGCTAGAGCGGCACTCTTTCAGACGACGAGGAACCGCGTAGATACTCTGACACACCTCTGCGCCCTGGTCGGCACATTTCAACGCGAAGACGCAGAGGCTGCCGAATTAGAGACCCGTCATTTCATTGGCAATCTCATGGCGGGGTGTGCGGCGGGCTCGACGGCGGTAGACGTTTATACCTCGCCGGAGCGACAGGGGCCGCTCCGGCTCGCGCATTCGATCCATGTCGCGGACGCGACAAAAGGGCAAGCACCTGGCGTCTCGTGAGATCACGCAGGAATATCACCAATGGCACGGCGCTTTCTCGACGGTGCAGCTGTCGCCGGGGCATGCGTTGCGATGAGAATTTCGATGTAGTCTCTCGCCGCTCGTCCCGCACCCTTCGAATCGCGAGCGCGGATCGCCTCTAGGAGCAATCCGTCTCGATGCACCGAGATCTTACGGTTTTCCTCATCTTTGTAGTATTCATTGCGCACCAAAAGAAACTGATCTTCGAGAACGGCGCACACGCGGGCTAATGCGATGTTATGACTCATGTCTAGCAGAAGCGTGCGGAATTGATGGGCCGCGGCGACGAATGCCGCAAATCGTGATCCTTCTGCAGCTTTCTTCATTTTTCCGTACGCGACTTCGAGCGCTTCAATCTGTTTCGCAGTCCCATACTGCGCAGCGTGCTCCGCAAGCGGCGGATCCAGCAACAGCCTGACCTCCATTCGTTGCAAGAAGTCTTGCGGCGTATCGGTCATGAGTGAGTAGCCGCGATCCGTTCGCACGAGTAACCCTTCACGCGCCAGTTGGAACAGCGCTTCCCGAACGGGTGTCCTGGACACACCATAGCGCCCGGCCAGTTCCAGTTCGACGAGCCGCGAGCCTGCTGGTATTACACCACCATGCAAGTCTTCCCGCAGTAGCTGGTAAATCTGATCGCGCAGCCGATCGCTTTGGATAACTTTACGAGTGGTGCTCATGGCGTTCGATTAGGTCAGGAGAGTGTTGCAAATATCAATTCTACGATGAAACCCGCATCCAATGATGCGATGCGACGACGATCTGCGCAAGCGGTTCCGCAAGTATCCGATGACGCATGAAGCAGACTAATGCATGCGGGGTTTTGAAATCGGTTGTTGCCTGCTAGGTACCCATCTACGATATATCGATCGTCTAGCGCCTTGTGTCATCGGTACACGTGCAGGCTCGCGATAATTTAATAATTTTATTGCATACTGCATACAATGTAACCAACCGTTGCGCGACGCATTCTGCTGGTGCGTTTCGCGTTGCATCGTCCACACTTGGGACGGTGGCCGCGGTTGCGCGAGCAATTTTCATTGCATACAGTACGCAATAGGGACCAAACCACCCGGAGTTATCGAAAATGAGTGAAGAAGCGTTTTTCGTGGATGCCAGCTTGCTGGATAAGGTGCCGCGCTGGCGCAACTATCTGGCGGCGAAGCTGGGTTTCAGGAATCACTGGTACCCAGTCAAGCTTTCTGGTGACGTTCTCGAGGGAAAGGTATCCCAGGCAACGGTATGTGGTGAAGAAATCCTCCTCAAACGGGTTGACGGTGAAGTGAAGGCCATTCGCGACCGATGCCTGCATCGCGGCGTCAAGTTTTCAGAAAAAATAGAATGCTACACGCCGGACACCATCACCTGCTGGTACCACGGGTTTACGTACAAATGGGACAGCGGAAAGCTTTGCGATATCCTCGCCTCGCCTGACAGCAAGGCAATCGGGCGGCGGAGCGTAAGAACCTACCCGGTGCAGGAAGCGAAGGGCCTTGTTTTTGTGTTCGTCGGCGACGACGGCGTCGAGGCGCCGCCGCTTGCAGAAGACGTTCCGCCTACGTTTCTCGACGCAGACCTTGAGATGCACTGTGCGATTTATGAGGTCGAGTCGAACTGGCGTGTCGCATGCGAGAACGGCTTCGATGGGCTACACGTCTACATTCATCGGGCTTCAGAACTCGTACCTAACACGATGCGCTCGTTGCCCATCGGCCATCTGGCGCAATCAGGCGAAGTCGAAGTGCATGAAGTGGATGGCGCTCCCAAAGGGGTCTACGACTCGTTTTCGAATCACACAAGCATCTGGGAAGGCAAGGTCGACGGAGAAGTGGTCGTGACCGGCACCAAACGGGTATCCGAGAAGCCGACCCGGACCACGGCCGCATCGTTGTGGATGCCGTGTGGCTTGCGAGTTGACGATTTTCCGGACCAGGACATCACGCAGTTTGAGTTCTATGTCCCGATAACGGAGGAACGGCACCTATACGTCATGCTCGTTGGAAAGCGTGTCTCGACCGAACAGGAGAAGGCGCACTTTACGCACGAATTCTGGAACCGGTGGAAACCGGTTGGTTTCGAGAATTTCAATGCACAGGATATCGAGGCCCGCCTTGCGCTGCAGAAGTTCTACAGGCGCGATACGGCGTGGCTCGATGAGATGCTGATCGAAGGGGATTCTCCGCTGATCAAGTGGCGGGAGTTGTGTCATCGCAATGCACGCGGCATTCAAAAGCCTGAGCATCTGTGAGCAGTCGGTCTCTTGTCCGGGAGTACCTGAATGAGCAGCGCGGAAAGTATTGAAACTATTCTTATTGTTGGTGCAGGATTGGCAGGCGTTTACGCTGCTGAGGGCATGCGCCAAGCGGGGTTTGATGGCCGTGTCATTCTGGCGGGAGACGAGGCGGAGAATCCGTATGACCGCCCCCCGCTGTCAAAGAAAGTGCTTCAGGACCCGGAGGAGGCACGCCGCATCGACCTGCGCGATCAGACATTCTACGTAGAGCACGAAATAGAGTTGAAACTCGGCAGTGCCGCGGAACGTATCGACCGCGAAAGCCAGCGGGTCCATTTCTCGGGCGGGACTTGTGTCCCGTACGATAAGTTGCTGATAGCGACTGGCTCGTCCTTGCGCACGTTGCCGATCCTGCCGCCAGGGATGGAAAGCGTGTTTTACCTTCGACGGCTTGCGGACGCAGTCGCTCTGCGGGATGCCCTTCCGGGCATCCGACGTCTGCTTGTGGTTGGCGCCGGCGTGATCGGGTTGGAAGTCGCCGCGGTGGCGTCGGGTCTAGGCATCGCTGTGACGGTCCTGGAGGCTTCGGCACGACCCATGGCACGAGCAACGTGTCCAGTACTCTGCGATTTCATCGTGGGGGAACACGTCAAGCGCCATGTGGACATCCGAACGCTGAAGACGATCATCGGCGTCACCCGTGTTGGATCCGGCTACAGGGTGGCGCTCTCGGACGGATGCGTCATCGAGGCGGACGCAATCGTTGTTGGTGTCGGTGTGGTGCCGAACATCGCGTTGGCGCAATCGGCCGGCCTTAAGACGAGCGCAGCCGGCATCCATGTCGATGGCCAGGGACTGACGGAGGACAAGCGCATCTACGCGGCCGGCGAAGTTGCGTTTCACTACAACGCGCGAATAGCAAATCTGGACCGGCAGGAAAACTGGCATCACGCAGCAGCCCATGGCGAGCACGTCGGCAGCGCTATGGTGTCGGACGCGCCAGACTATGAAGAGATTTGCGGCTACTGGTCAGATCAGTACGACTTCAGCGTTCAGTCGTTCGGTCTGGCGAACGGCGAGCGTGACGTGCTCAGGGGTGATCCCGCTACAGGATCTTTCGCGATCTTCCACGTGATTGACGACGCAGTTCGTGGCGTGAGTTCGGTCAACGCCGCTCGGGACATGAGAGCAGGAAAAGCATTGGTTCGTGCCGGTGCGCGAGTGCCTGACGCCACACTCTCCGATCCGCAAACGGATCTTGCCAAATGGCGTCCGACTGTGTCCGCTTAGCGGATCCGACCAGAGCATTGAACGCGTTAGCGATTAACGCATCCCCAAAATTGCAAGGGTGCTGCAACAATGACTTTCGAAATACGGCCTTTCCATCTTGCGTTTCCTGTCAACGATCTCGAGGCGGCGCGCAACTTCTATGGCAACGTCCTTGGCTGCTCCGAAGGGCGAAGCTCCGAACACTGGATCGACTTCGATCTGTTCGGGCATCAGATTGTGACCCATCTTTGCCGCGGTTCGCGAGAAGTTGCGACCAACGATGTGGACGGCAAGGAGGTCCCGATCCCCCATTTCGGCGTCGTGCTTGCACTCGACGACTGGAGTGAACTGGCAGAGCGCGTTCGCGCTGCAGGTGTGCAATTTGTGGTCGAGCCACAGATTCGTTTCACAGGGCAAGTGGGCGAACAGGCGACCATGTTCTTCATAGACCCATGCGGCAACGCACTGGAATTCAAGGCCCTGACAGACCTCAAGCAACTCTTTGCCAAGTAGAGGGCGACCTAAGCATGGAACTCTTATTGGCTATGACTGGGAAAGATCCGGAACCGTGGCTGACTTCATTACGCCAGGCGTTGCCCGATGCGCGGGTACGCGTGTGGGCTGAAGGCGACAGCGCGTTGGCGAACTACGCGTTGGTGTGGAAGCCGGCGCCGGCAGTCTTACGCGGCCAGGGGGGCCTGAGTGCAATCTTTAATATGGGTGCGGGCGTTGATGGGATCCTTGATCTCGATGCGAACCATCCCGGCGCTATTCCGCAAGATGTCCCGATCTATCGTATCGAAGACGCCGGTATGGCGGCGCAAATGGTCGAGTACGCCTGTTATGCGACGCTGCGCTATTTCCGACGCTTCGACGACTATGAGCTCCAACGTAGAGAGTGTCTCTGGAAGCCGCTCGAACCGCGCGTCGCAAGCGATTTTGTGGTCGGCATTCTGGGTCTTGGCAGCCTGGGAGCCGCGGTGGCTGCAAAGCTCGCTTCTTTCGGACTAGCCGTTCGCGGTCATAGCCGAACCCCCAAATCGGTGGAAGGCGTTCATTGTTTCTGCGGAGAGGCGTCGTTCGACGCTTTTCTCGAAGGCGTGCAGGTGCTGATCAATCTGTTGCCAAATACGCCAGAAACACGCGGAGTCCTTGGCGCGAAAACTTTCGCGAAGTTGGGCGAAGACGCTTACATCGTAAATCTGGCCCGTGGGGTTCATCTAGTCGAGGACGAACTGATGCACGCTATTCGGACCGGTCGGATTTCAGGCGCGATGCTCGACGTATTCAGTGTCGAACCGCTCCCATCCATGCATCCGTTCTGGACCGACCCGCGCATCACGATCACGCCGCATATATCCGCTCAAACGCTTCTCGATGAGAGCATCAAGCAGGTTGCAAGAAAAATTGCGGCGATCGAGAGCGGGCTAACGCCCACTGGCAAGGTCGATCTGGTTCGTGGATATTAAAGAGAATTGGTTATCGATTATGGAAAAGAAGATATTTTTGTGCCGTAAGACGGACGTTCCGAACGACGGGGTGATTCAGGTTTGTCCGAAAGAAGTGGATGACGGTCTGGCGGTTTATAACGTCGACGGGCAGATCTACGTCACTGAAGACATGTGTACGCACGGCATGGTCGCTCTTTCTGGCGGTGATTTGCAAGGCACGACTATCTATTGCCCGCTGCATGGGGGAGCCTTCGATATCTGCTCGGGAAAGGCTGTCGAGAAACCGTGCACCGCGCCGCTCAAAACGTACCGAGTCGTTGAAGAAGGCGACGAAATATTCGGTTTGATCGAGTGAGCGCGGTCGATAACACCTAGCTGCGTCCCCAACGCAGTATTCAATTGCGAGGTTGCCGTCATGTTCAGCAAAGAAGATAACGAAAAACTGTGCCGCGTCGGATCGGGCACAACGATGGGTAAGGCATTCCGAAGCATGTGGATGCCGTTTCTGATGCCCGAAGAATTACCGGCTCCTGATTGCCCGCCGATCCGGGTCCGTTTGCTTGGTGAAGATCTCGTTGCGTTTCGGGATACAAACGGGAAGATTGGCTTGCTCGACCGGTACTGCCCGCACCGTCGTGTCGACCTGTTTTTTGGACGCAATGAAGAATGTGGCTTGCGTTGCGTATATCACGGATGGAAGTTCGATGTGTCCGGTGCTATCGTCGACATGCCTGCGGAACCGGAAAACACTCAGATGAAAAGTGATACCCGTATCAAGAGTTATCCGGTCGTTGAGTGGGGTGGGGTAATCTGGGCGTATATGGGCGATCCGGCACTGATGCCGCCGAAACTGCCGGAACTCGAATGGGGACTGGTGCCTGCGAATTTCCGCTTTATTACCAAACGTCTTCAGCGCACGAATTATGCGCAAGGCGTGGAGGGCGGGATCGATTCAAGCCATGTCGGTATTCTCCACAGTCACCTCAACGCAGAACACCCCGAACTGCCGTTCCGACAGCGCCAGGTCTCACCAAATCTGGCTATTCCGTACCTCGCTTCGGATACAGCGCCTAAGTTCTTCGTCCGTCCGACGAACTACGGCATGGCTATCGGTGCGCGCCGAAACGCAGGCGAGAGCGAATACTATTGGCGTGTGACGCAATTCCTCGCACCTTTTTACACGATGATCGCGCCGATCAAGGAGGGCCGTGCTTACATGGGCCATGCATGGACTCCGATCGATGACTATAACTGCTGGGTCTTTACCATGACCTGGAACAGCGACAGGCCTCTCAGTCAGGAAGAACTGGATCACGGCGCAGTGCACTCGGAAGTGATGGACGACGGTTCTTACCGGCCGTTGGTCGCGGCGGATACCGACTACGGCATCGATCGTGCCCGGCAGCGACTTCATAGTTCGACGGGCATCGACGGGATCGGCATGCAGGACACTGCCGTTCAGGAAAGCATGGGCGCGATCGTAGACCGTTCGCAGGAGAATTTGGGTTCAGGCGATGCCGCGATTGTCGGATTTCGGCGCACGCTGCTTAAGCTCGCGAGTCAGTTGGAAAACACGGGGCAACTTGACGTCGCTAACCATCCGGAATGGTACCGGGTGCGATCAGCTGCCGCGATTCTTAGTCACGGCGTCGATTTTCATTCCGGAACTGCTGCCTATACCGAAGTGGTTTGATCGGCCTGCAGTGAGAAGTGAGCCGCTTCTTCGGTGAGCCATTCGCAGAGCAGGCGAATGGCTTCGTCCTGCAGTGCGCTTTCGCGCGCAAGCAGGTAATAGGCTCCCGCGCTTTGCATCCCACCCGGGAAAGGCGCGACTAGCTCACTACGGCCTTCATAGTTTTCAAAGATAACTTGGGGAACGATTGCAACACCTTTTCCGTCTCGGGCTGCCTGCAGTGCCATAAAAAAGTGACCGAAGTCGAGAGCGTGTGCGTCGACAGGTTGTTGCAGCCCATGGCAGGCAAGCCAGTCGGTCCACGCATAGCGCCGGCTTGCGGTATTGATCAAGCGATATTGCAGAAGATCATCAGGCGTATCGATCGGACCAACGTCATTGATGAGCTGGGGTGAAACAACGGGAATAAGCACGTCCGGAAAGAGGTACTCGATATATAAACCCTTCCAATTATCGGTCATATCGAGGTCGATTCGTGGAGCACTCCGGTCGTAACGTGTCCCCGGAACCTTGCCCACACGAATGGCGATGTCCGCTTCTTCGTTATGCACGTCGACCGGTTCGATCGACGAGATTAGACGTACCTCTATGTCGCGATGGCGCTCCGTAAAATGCGCGAGCTTCGGCATGAGCCAGTGGGTGGCAAGTGTGGGCAGGACGTCCAGTGTTAGTACGCGATGCGTATCCCGGACTGCCCTGCGTGTTGCATGGGAAATGATGGTTAGCGCTTCCTGCACGGATTCGAAATATTCCTGCCCGGCGTGGGTCATTTCGATTTTGCGAGTAAGGCGAACAAAGAGCTTGTGGCCGAGGAAGCTCTCGAGCAGCCGGATCTGCCTTGAGATGGCGCCCTGAGTCAGATGTAACTCAGTGCCGGCTTTGGTGAACGATAGATGCCGAGCGGATGCTTCGAACGCCCGTAATGCAAGGAGAGGAGGAAGGCGATAGTTCATGTGTTGCACCCGTTTCCGTACTGACTCTCTTGCCCGCCGGCTGACATGGTAGTCATCGTTTGCGTGACGCATGACTTCTGCGCACGTTGGGCGTAGGAAAAATCGTTTGTTGAGGAGAATTTGCCCTTCTACCATCAGTCGATAACAACGTACGGTGGAAGAGCCAACCTGAGACGGGTCGTAGAGAAAATCTTCCCGACTCAACTCAGGCAAGATTGATTGTATACGGTGTTCAATCGTTTCAATATTAGAGGAACTATCAATGGCAAAGATTGTGATGGGTATCGGGTCTTCGCACAGTCCGACCCTTTTAATGAAACCCTCGGCCTGGCTTGCGCGGGCGGCGACGGATGATCAGAATTTTTTTGTGCTGCACGACAAGACGGGTGCGCGCGTGACTTACGCGGAACTATTGGAGCAGGCTGATCCGGCGATTCTCGAAGAGATTACGCGGGACAAGCTGGAGCAGCGGCACGCGCAAAATCAGGCGGCCGTAGCGCGATTGGCAGCGATTCTCAAAGAAGTCGATCCAGACATCGTGGTCATCATCGGTGACGATCACAAAGAGGTGTTCCACGACGACAACATGCCCGCGCTTTCAGTCTATTGGGGCGAGACGATCCCCTATCGGCCCAAAGGGATTATGAAGTGGAAATACGACCCGGATCTCGATCAGGAGCTCTGGTATCCGCAGGAAGAGAAGGACTACCCGGTGGCGTCGGTACAAGCCGAACGGTTGATCCGAGGCATGATGAACGACGGATTCGATATCGCACAGTCGAAATATTTCAAGGACGATCAGGCAATGAGTCATTCATTCGGATACGTCTACCATAAGCTGATGACCGACAAGGTATTTCCCGCGATTCCCGTCAGCATCAACACCTATTACCCGCCGAACAACGTCTCGCCGCTGCGCGCCTATCAAATCGGCGAATCGATTCGCCGTCAGGTCGAATCGTGGGATGAGGATCTCCGGGTGGTCGTCATGTCGACGGGCGGCTTGAGTCACTTCGTTGTCGACGAAGCGTTCGATCGCGATTTTCTTCAGAAACTTGCTATTGGCGGGGTGCGACCGCACGCCGATCTCCCACTCAAGAAACTGCAATCAGGCAATTCGGAATTTCGTTGCTGGTCGGCGTTGGCCGGTGCAGTTGACGGCATGAATATGGACCTGATCGACTATATCCCATGCTATCGGAGCCCGGCAGGTACGGGCTGCGCGATGGCCTTTGCGACCTGGTCGTAGCCACCGATGTGGCTCGATTCAGGCCACCTCTAACGCATGAGTAATGGTGGTTGGTCGCGCGCAAATAAATCGGTTGTGATGCGACTGCTGCATTTTTATGATCCGTTTCTGATGGACGGCTGATGAGCTTGCGGTCGCGTTGGCCGCACCCCGACCGCAGTCATAAATGGATAAGAGAGAATGATGCATACGGAAGAACGTAAAGGTAGCCGGCCAAAACGCGTCGGAATTGCAGTACTTGGAACGGTTGGAAAATCCTTGGCTAAAGCGTTGGATCAAGGCATCCCGGGCATTGAACTGAGTGCTGTCGCGGCACGTAATGCCTCGGCTGCTGAAGAGTGGATCGCAGCACAGCTGAGCGGAAAACCGCGACTGGTTGGGTTCGAGGAAATGGCTGAGCTGTGTGACATCGTGGTGGAATGCGCGCCGGCGCAACTGTTGACTGAAATCGCCGCCCCGGTGCTGACTGCGGGGAAGCAGATTGTCGTGCTGAGTTGTGGCGCGCTTCTCGGCCACGACGAGCTGATCGACATGGCTCGGGAACACGGTGGACAGATCATCATCCCCACGGGGGCGTTGCTCGGTCTTGATGCCGTGACCGCTGCCGCAGAAGGCACTATTACGTCGGTCAAAATGGTCACCAGAAAGCCGGTGAAAGGCCTGCTTGGCGCGCCGTACCTCGCGGAACAAGGCATCACGCTCGACGGTATCGTCGAGCGCACAAGAATTTTCTCGGGAACCGCTCGAGAGGCTGCAAAAGGCTTCCCGGCCAACCTGAATGTGGCGGTGGCGCTGTCGCTGGCGGGTATCGGGCCCGATCAAACCAAGCTGGAAATATGGGCCGATCCCGACATCACGCGGAATATGCACACCATTACGGTCGAGTCGGATGCTGCGCTGTTTTCAATGTCAATCGAAAACATCCCTACGAATAATCCGAAGACCGGTCGCATCACGGCCCAAAGTGTTCTTGCGCTGTTGCGAAAAATGTCTTCCCCGATGCGTGTTGGAACTTGAGGAGCACCTCGTGCACGAAGAACGACGTCCACCGGTTGAGTTGCATCGACTCATCTTCGCGCTTGTTCATAGTCCGGAAACGGTTCGGCGTTTGCGGGAGGAGCCAGACGCCGTCTACGAACAATTTGGCGTGCCTCTCGAGCAGCGCTTGCAACTCAAGGAGGATCCACGAAAAGCACTAAGGGACCTGCATGTCCATCCGAATTTGCAGTTCAAGTTCCTCGGCGCGTGTCACCTGCTAAAACTCGCGCCCGCGTCGATTCAATCGTTTCTAGAGAAGGGGGACCGCAGCGATGGGACAGATAGTTAGCGCCGCCGCGACGTCTCACACGTTCGGTGTGGCGGACGGAGTGGAAGAACAGGCTCAGCGCATCTTCGACGGGATCGATACGATTGGACGGGCCATTCGGGCGTCTCGGCCCGATGTCATGTTGATCGTGACCAGCGACCATCTGAACAACTTCTCACTCGATTGCCAGATCCCGCTGGCCGTCGGAATTTCTGACCGGTGGACGCCGCTCGGCGACCTAGGCGTGCCGCCTGACTCCTTTTCAGGGCACAGACACTTTGCGAATGGTCTGATCAACTTTGGTGCCCGTAAGAATTTCGATCTGGTGGCTATTGAGAACATCAGACCCGATCACGGGCTTGCGATGCCGAACGCGATCGTCAATCGAGGCGCGACCATTCCGGTCGTGCCGATATACATCAACACCGTGATGACACCCGCTCCGACCTGCGCACGAAGCTATGAATTTGGAAAGGCCGTCCGAGAGTATGTGCAGGTCGCTCGCCCGGATGGAGAACGCGTTGCGGTCGTGGCGACGGGAGGTTTATCGCACTGGATCTGCTTGCCGGAGTCAGGGACGGTCAACGGCGATTGGGATCGGCAGATCATCGAGGCGGTGATTTCAGGTAATGGTGCGGCGCTTGCCGACCTCTCGTTCGAATCGATCATGCTTGATGGTGGCAATGGCGGCCTCGAGATTGCAACGTGGGCGTTCATGGCGGGGGCCTCCGGCGACAGTGCGGGTGAGCAGATCTACTACGAGGAAATGACCGCGTGGTGGACGGGAATGGGAGGTGTATTGATGCACATCGAGGCAACCTGAAACAACAGTTGTTGCCGCGCTTCGAATCTTCAATATTTGCAAACAAGGATCATCAATGACCTATCCCGCATTGCCTACACATATTCAATCTGCAAGTCGGTTTGTCGAAGTGAATGGAATCAACACACACTATCTTGATATTGGCTCGGGCACACCGCTGATTCTGCTTCATGGAGGTGGGGCCGGTGCGGATGGTTGGGGTAACTGGCGGGGCTGCCTTGCTGAATATGCTCAATACTTCCGGGTCATCGCCCTTGACATGCCTGGATTTGGACGCACGGATAAACCGTCGCCCGACGCCTATGCCTACACACAGGCGAACCGGAACCTTCATCTGTTCGGCTTCATCGAGTCACTAGGTCTCGATAAAGTGAACCTCATCGGCAATTCGATGGGAGGCGCGACAGCGCTCGGTCTGGCGATTGAACATCCTGAACGCGTACAGAAACTGGTGTTAATGGGCAGTGCCGGTTTGGGCATCGCCAATCCTGACCCGTCTTACATGAAGAACCTGCAAGGCTATGATTTCACGCTCGAAGGGATGGAGCGAATCATGCATGCAATGGTTGGTTCGCGGCATGTCGTCGATCCTTTATTGGTTGAGTATCGTCACGAGATCATGCAGAACGAAGATGCACGAGTGGCGATTCAACACATTGTCAAGTCGAAGTTAACCTATGAACGCGAACAAATCGCCTCGGTGAAAGTGCCAACACTTGTCGTCGGTGGGAAGGAGGACAAGGTGGCCGTGCTTGCAAGAACCTACGGATATTTGGGATTACTTGAAAATTCCTGGGGATTCATCGTTCCCCACGTTGGTCACTGGGTGATGATCGAAGCACCTCGCGAGTTTGCGATGTTCACGATCGGATTTTTGCGCGACGACGCGTTCATCGTCGATTCGCAATGAAACTCTTCCGCAACTGGTTGCGGGGTTTTTCAGCACTGGATTGGCCTAAAAACCGCAACAGAAAAGAGACTACGTAGATACGAGCGAACCGGTTAGTTTAGAATCCCGTTGCTTTGGTGATCGAAATGGCGAAACCCCAGCTAGGGCAAGGGATTCCAACGAATTTGAGCGTGGCGCAGTTCGAGCAATTTGTTTTGCCGCGTCTAAGCAGGGGCCGTCGCGTTGCGGCCCCGCGAAGAAAATGAGCTTTCATGCGATCTTCTACTACATTTTGCGTTTGCTCTACCTGGGCTGCCAGTGAAAGGATCTGCCGATCGAAAAGAATGGGCTGGGCCATCCGGAGATCCACTACACGCGCATCTAATGCGCCTTTTGGTGGTGGCAAGCGGATGGCTGTTTTGATGCCATTTTCGACGGCTCGGTGTTCAAGCTTGGGCTAGGCGATCGTCTGGACATCACCTTCATCCACGGTGACGGCACGACCACAGCAACCAGGAAAGGAGGTGATAATCTCGGCTTCAGTGGCCACAGAATGTCAAGGGCGACAAGGTCGTCTTCTGTGATCGGCACTGCTACGTGATAGCGCCGATCGGTTCGATTACGACCTTCACTAGCTCTTCACGATATGGCTTCAGGCCCGCTCCAATTTGTATCAGATCGTTCCGTAAGGGCCGCTGGTAGACAATCCGATCAGCCTCGTCGAAAATCACCACCACAACGTCGTTCGAGTGCAGGTCTATTGCGCCAAATTTGTCCATGCCGCGCCTCCTGTCCGTCAAGTCGGTCAGTCTGACCTTGACTCTACGGGCCGTTGCTACTCGATCGGAAGGAGGTTGGCTATGTGATTGCCAGACGCAAGCTACATCGCTAGAAAACTGATCCGTCATGTGCGCGAAACTCACTTGTCTGAGCAAGTTTCATCTTTTATGATCACAAGCCGGAATCGCAACTCATGTTGCGACGTAATGAACCAACGAAATATGTCCTTTCCCCCCCAAAGATGTATCCTTTACGAGGCGGTATATGCGAACTAATAGAGTTGGGCTCGCACTGTGCGTTGCACTTTTCGGGCTAAGCATCGCTTCTGGAAGTAGCTATGCCGATGAACAAGCGTCGAACGTACAAAGTACGAAGGAGGCTAAGAGGGCCGCGAAGGACGCAAGAAAGCACGAGCGGGAGCAGGCGCGTACGGCAAATCGCTCTCAACTCAGGCAACTAGATAAAGGTGCGTTTAAACAAGACACCGATCGAACCGCTTCGCCGTACGACACTCAATCGGCACCAAAGCTAAGCCCACGGAAGCCCACCGATAAAGCGAGCTCTGCGCCTTAAGAATCAGGCGCCGTAGAGAAGAGAACGCCTAAAAGCCGCGGGTAGTTTGCAACTGAAGACGAGCCCGCGGAGTTGGACTGGCCATATGATCGATCCGTCGCTCCTAACCGATCATCGAACGTGTTTGTTCCACAGCGAAATCGCTTTTGAAGAGCTCGCAGCGGTTTGCAGAGAGTTGGTTCAGCCTATCGCTCGGGAACACGTGTTTGGCCAATCGCGTTCTCGCGGGAAGGCTTCCGTTCTGTCCTGTCGCGTAAGGCGCTTTGCTTTGCTTAGGGCGTGACGACGAACGAATTGATCGATGAAGCAAGACCTGAATCCTGCTGTGAAGAAGGTGCTCAAGCGCCCGCACGATCCACTGGATATCATCCTGTTATGCGTGCCGTTGGTACGTGGCTTATCCGCTGAGCCTGTGGCTTCTTGCGCAGATGATGGTCGAACGCGGGATTGATGTCGATTATTTGACGGTGTACCGCTCGACCATCAAGGCGTCGCCGGTTCTGGAGAAGGCGTTTCGCCGCCACAGCCCAGCCGTTGGCCGAATTTGATGGATGGACGAAACGTACGTCAAGGTCCGCAGCAAATGGACATATCTCTATCGCGTCGTCGACAAGGCGGGTAACACGGTTGACTTCCTGCTTCGAGCGAAGCGGGACAGGAAGCTGCGCGACAGTCCTTCGAGAAGGCCACCGGACGGAATACTGCTCCCAAAACGGTAAGGTTGGACAGGAGCGGCGCTGACCTCGCCGGGCTGCGCGCCGTGAACGCCGATCGCGAGATTGCCGATCAAGATCCGCTAGGCCAAGTATGTCAACAATATTGTTGAACAGGATCACCGGGTGATCAACCGATGCACTCGACTGATGCGCGGATTTAAGACTTTTCGCTGCGCCAGGATTCTTCTGGGCGGTATCGAAGTCATGCATATGATCGTCAAGGGACAAATGAAGTGTGCTCGCGGCACAGAGCCTTCTGCTTCTGATCCATTCTAATCTTGGCTAGCATAAGCAATCCTCATCATATGGCAGAGATTTTTTTGGTTGGCGGTCGCGGCAACCAGCGCATCGCCATGTCGTCGGACCTGATCCGCGACCGGTAATCAAAAAAATGTTTGTGCTAAACCGCTCCACAGGCGGTGGCCGCTATGGGCATTGAATGAACGCCGCGGTAATTTGTGAAGTCTTGCAGGGGCGATCAAACACGGACTTCCGGCGAGAGTGGGAAACATCACGTGTAAAGGAAGCGCGAATGTGCGCGTGAACCGGCAAATCACCCGCCATTTTGGAGTACGCTGGCGCGCCAGCAGATCGAAGGCACGAGTGCAGCCGCGTTGGCCTCGTCAGGAAAGGCGAACGTGTACGGAAACAGGTGCGATGGCAACTAGCGCGCATGGGTGGGACCTGGCGGGGCTCGTGGAAGGCTGCCGGGCATGTCTTCGATGCGGAGCATGTGTCCCTTGCCACATACGGGGCAGTCGCGCAGTGACTTGCCGGTGAGTCGCTGGTAGCGGTCACGGTAGTCTTCCCCGGGCTCGACTGCGGCAGCGGCGGGAGCCTCGACACCGAGCAGCCGCCTGCAGGTGGCGAGCTTGTCGGCACGGTGGCAGTTGGCGAGCCACCCGTAGCTGCGAATGCGCTTGAAGCCGTCAGGTAGCACATGCAGCAGGAAGCGACGGATGAACTCGTCGGCGGTGAGCGTCATGGTTCTTTGTCTGGACTCGTGCCGATAGTCCTTCCAGCGGAACTGCAGGGTGTGCCCGTCGAAGGCGAGCAGCCGGTTGTTGGAGATGGCGACGCGGTGGGTGTAGCGGCCCAGGTACTCGAGCACGTGTTCGGCACCGCCAAAGGGTGGCTTGGCGTAGACCGCCCACTCCGCCCGAGCCGCGGGTGCAAGCCAGGCTGCGAATTCGACGGGATCGCTTAGGGACTCGAACTGACCGTGCAGGCGCAGCCCGCCGGCGTCGTAAGCGCGGCGCAGCTGTTCGAGAAACAGGCGGCGAAAGAGCCGTGACAGGACCCGCACGGACAGGAAGAAGCCGGGACGGCAGGCGATCCAGCGCTCGCCGTCCGGGGAGATGCCGCCGCCCGGCACAACGCAATGCACATGAGGGTGATGCTGCAGATTCTGTCCCCACGTATGCAGGATCGTGAGGAAGCCGATCTCGGCGCCCAGGTGCTTCGGATCGGCGGCGATCGTGCGCAACGTTTCGGCGCTGGCGCGAAACAGCAGATCGTAGAGCGTCCTCTTGTTCTGGAACGCGAGAGCGGCGATGGATTCGGGAAGCGTGAAGACGACATGGAAATACTCGGTCGAGGGGAGGAGCTCCGCATGCCGGCGTTCGAGCCATTGCGCGCGGGCGAGTGACTGGCACTTCGGACAGTGCCGGTTACGACACGAGTCGTAACTGATGCGCTGATAGCCGCATGCATCGCACTGCTCGAGATGGGCACCAAGCGCTGCGGTACGACACAGCTCGATGGCACTCATCACGCGTCGCTGCACACGACTGAGCCCCCCGGCATGGGATAGCCGGAAACTGGGCCCACACTGGCGGAAAATGTCCGCCACTTCGAGCGCCGGTCGCATGACTGCGCTCAGAAGTACTGGGGTGCAGGTGGCGGGGATGGAATGGGTGCAGGGTGCGGCAGCAGGTCGAAGGGACTGGTGGTGGCGCACACGGTGCTGGTGGCAACCTTCAAGTACCGGGACGTTGTCGAGAGGGACCTGTGGCCCATCAGCAGCTGGATCCGGCGCACGTCAGTACCGGCTTCCAGCAGATGCGTGGCGAACGCGTGTCGCAAAGAATGGGGCGTCACGGGTTTGGTGATGCCGCTGCGCTTGCGTGCAAGCTCGCATGCGTCGCCCACGGCATGGCGGGTGATGGGCCGCCCCGGAATGCTGCCTGGAAAGAGCCATTCCTTCGGATGGGCGTCCTGCCAGTACAGTCTCAGGATCTCGAACAGCCTCGGCGAGAGCATTACATAGCGATCCTTACGGTTCTTCCCCTGGTTCACACGGATCACCATGCGCTTGCTGTCGATATCAGTGACCTTCAGATGCACGACTTCGGAGACACGCAGTCCGGCGGCGTACGCGGTCATCAGGATGGTGCGGTGCTTGAGACTGGCGACCGACTCGAAGAAGGTGGTGATCTCCTCCAGGCTGAGGACGACTGGCAGTCGGAACGGCTTCTTCGGTAACGGAAAGTCCTCGTCGCTCCAGGGTCGCTTGAGCGTCACACGGTAGAGAAACCGGAGTGCGCCGATCGTTGCGCCGAGACTGGCGGGTGCCAGCTTGCGTTCTTCGCTGAGGTAGATGAGCCAGGCCCGAATCTCCTCGGGACCCAGCAGTTCGGGCGAACGGCGAAAGTGGCGGGCGAAACTGGCTACCTGAATCAGATAGGACTTCTGGGTATTCTCTGCAAGGTTGCGGATCTGCATGTCATGCAGCATGCGTTGGCGCAGTGGCGTCATGGCGAGCCTCCTGGAAGCAGTGGGTGGAATGCCCAACCGGGCGTTCACATACTGCTCCCGGCGATACCACTCACCACCTCGCCGGGGTTCAGCGCCAGACAACCCTCTTCATGAAACGTCAGCCACGGACCTGTGCCTACCTCCCACTACCGCGTCAGCGGTTTAGTACTTCGACGTTTGATTGACCTACGCCATTATCGCGACAAAACCAATCTGTCGCTTATTCATCATTGTTGTCGAAAAGCGGCCTTACTCGTATGCAGACGCGGGATGCCGGTGCTGCGCTTCTTTCAAGCGGGCGGCATTGCATTCGAGGACGCGGCATGGAGATATGGTCAAGAGTCGAGGAGCGACACGTGACGCCTTCAGCCGCGCGCAATGCGGCATGAAGCGAGCGGTGAAGCTCTTCTTTGTCTTGCCAAGGTCCGTAAGCGCAACATCGATCGCAGTGCCGTGACCTGCTGTCCGGCCATCAACTACCTATCCGGACATGCGTGACCGGTAACGGTCGGCTGTAAATGGGGTAGAGCGGGGGGCGATGCCTAACGATTGGTGGGGTGCTGGCACGGGCACGTCTAGTTGTTAGTTAGACGTGCCCGTCGTTGCAGATGGCGTTAGAAAAAATGACGAATGCCTACGGCAACAGCAAGCTGCCGAGTCGTTGACGAAGGCGCCAAGGGGAACAGCACTGCCGACTGGGTTGCACCCGACGAAGCAGCGAGACTTGTGCCGACATAAACATCCGTACGTTTCGATAAGAATTTGTCCAGGAAGAGGCTGTAGTTGGACAGTCGCCCGGAACCAATGCCATCGCGACCGTATCCCACCGTCAATTTCAAATCAGGCTGGAATGCGTACACAGCGGCAACTGTCGCGCTTCGAATCGATTCGTATTCTCCAAAACCCTTGAACGCTACATAGGTGTAGCCAACCTCGCCTGTCAAATTTTCGGTGACTTTGTATGATGCGCTGGCACCGTAGATGTCTTGCGAGTCGACAGCAAACGAGCGATATGGAGTTACTTGCTGTCCGAGGAACGTCTTCATTCCTGCCAACGTCGGGGTAAAGTTGACACCGTTGATTTTGGTCGCCACGGCTGCGGCCCTAAAGCGGTCGCCTGCGTACGTCAACGAAAAGCTAAAGCCACGGCCACGATTTGAAGCGTCGGTCGATCCGCCAGGCAAGGCATACATGCCCGAGAACGTGAATCCTTGTAACGTTGGAGAGCGGTACGTAACCGAATTGTCCAGATACCCCCCGCCCATATGATCTGCATTTGCTGGTGTAAACGAGAATGTGGAGTTGTAACCGGGCGTGTTTCCCAGAAGAAAGACCGAGTAATCGTAATGGCGCCCGGCAGTCACGGTTCCATATTCAGACTTTGACAGTCCCACCCATGAACCCCCACTGAAGAACGTACTTGAGCTGAACTGTTTTCCGTTGGAAACGTCAAAGTAGCTGGTGACGTCGAAAAGCGCTTTCAGTCCGCCCCCCAGATCTTCCGTTCCCTTGATTCCGAATGCAGTGTTCCAGTGATAACTGTCGATGGTCTGCACCGTATGGCTGCCGCCGGCGTTGTTAGCGAAGGCGATCGCTTCATCAAGAACTCCATACAGCGTGACGTTTGACTGTGCTGTGGCATATGTTGAGAACATCGATAACAAGGCAAAACACGAAAGTTTATGTTTCATTCATCAATCTCCAACCTGTAGCTTATTTAACCAATTGCGACCAGCGAAACATCATCACAAATCAGATCGCGATCCCGTTGCGGTACGTAGCATTCCCCCGATTCTCAGGGTCTCGATGCCGTTTCTTGCCTTTTATCGTTTTTGACCGTGGGTGGCAGCAAACTAAACTCTCCCGGCTCGGTCTATCTCTGTTCTCATCTGGTAATTGGCCGGAGTAAGAATTCAGATCGCCGTCCGGTTAGGGGAATGTAGGTCGTCATTTTTTCAGCTACAACCGAAAAATCATCGATGCATGAGCTAACGAAATTCATGCGTTAAGACGAACCTTCGTAGCGGGAATGGTCGTGACGCTCGCTTACAGAACCGTGGGGTCGTTGTTTTTTCGCTAAGCAATTCCTTTGCTAGTCAGTAGACTTCCAAGCAAAGGGTCACAAGGGAAGGCTGGCCTAACAGCCCGAACGGCGACCCGAGAGAACGATATCTCTCAAATTTCCGGTCTAAAGACCATGCACCATTGATTTGCCCATGATATCGACGGCCCGGCATGCGCAGAGTGCGGCGTCGGCGACAATCGTAGTCGCGACGTTCGAGGTCGTTGGACCGGTTGCCGCTGGCTACTTATTCGACCGCGTGTTTGCACCACGGGCGGCAATTGGCATCTTTGTGCTGTCTTGTGCCGGATGGGTCGGCTTGTTGCCAATATCATCCCCCAGCGCAGCTTTTGTGAGCGCCGCTCTGCAAGGATTTGGTGCAGGAACGAAATCTGACTTGCTGGGTTACCCAATTGGTCGTTAGTTCGGCCTCGGACGTTTCAGACAGGGCCTCGATTGGGTATTTGCTGCGTTCATGATCGGTTTCGCTATTGGACTTGTTGTGATCCGCATCGGCTTTGACCTTGATAAGAGCTTCACATAGCCTCTCATCGTTGCCAACATTGCGCTGCCGGCTGTATGCGCCTTGTGCGCTTTTATGCCGCAATTTCGCAAGCTGTAGTGATCTCGGGCACGTGTAGTCCTGCTCTCGAAAGTTACAACGCAATAAAAAGACAGAAACGGAACTTGTGCGGGTGCGACCCCGAGCGCTCGGGTCGTATTTCATGAAAAACTTGTTTTCTCTCCAGCAACAATCGGAGTGCGTCTCCTAGCTAGAATGGGTTTGTCGAGGGCGTCGCTTTGATGCCCCGCTAGGGAGAAATGCAATGATGAAATTCTGTGCAGGAGCGTGCTTGGCCTTCGCTATATTGAACGCGCATGCAGCACCGAACGCAGCAGTACTCGACGGTGCAGCCAGGGACGTCGATCGGGGTGGCGTGGTGTCATCGATGCAGGAATCCAGCAGATTTTCGGATAGTATGCCTAATAAAAATAAGCATTACTATGGTTGTGCATGGGTTCCGAAGGCTCGGGCCGCCGACTACTATGGCTGCTCGTGGATTCCGCAGTAACAGTCGGTGGTGGATTTAACCATCGCGCGGGACGCCAAATACCTCGGCTTAGCGCGTCCGATAGGGTGTGAAAATATATGCGGGCACCTAAACAGGCGAACCTGTTTGGGCTGCTTAATCTGGTATTACGCGGATGGGCGAATTACCACAACCATGTAGTCGCCAAGGAAACCTTCACTCGGGTTGATGCTGATGTCTGGTCGATGCTTGGCAAGGGGCGGTAAGAAGGCATCCGAACAATCAGACCGAGGGAGTTTGCTAAGGCTTGTTGTACGCCTTGGAGGCCAGGACAGGTAGGTCGACCGGTGGATCGGGTTTTCCGGTGCTCGCATCACGTACCTGCGTCGGCACGCAAGCATGGCGTCCTTAAAATAGTAGCGTTGGTATGGGCGATGATAAGCTCAGCTATCGCTGTCACCTCGCGCTAGGCTTATGGTCTGAGTGCTCAGTGTGATCGAAGATCTGACAAAAAAGCCTTCGAACGCTCATGTCGTGGCGCCGTGAAAAACGCGTCCGGAGCGTTTTCTTCGAGAATAACGCCGTGGTCCATGAACCAGACGCGGTCGCTCACCTCGCGCGCAAATCCCATTTCATGGGTCACGCAAACCATGGTCATGCCGTCTTTGGCAAGCGACTTCATGACGCTTAAGACTTCGCCGACCATCTCAGGATCCAACGCGCTTGTCGGCTCGTCAAACAGCATGACTGGCGGGTTCATGGCGAGCGCTCGCGCAATCGCGACTCGTTGTTGCTGTCCGCCGGACAATTGCTGCGGATAGGAGTTTGCCTTGTGGGCGAGTCCGACCCGGTCGAGCAAAGCCACGGCCTGTTCTCGAGCTTCGCGTTTGCTCCGTCCCGATACGCGGACTGGTGCCAGGCAGACGTTCTCGGTCACAGACAAGTGCGGAAAGAGGTTGAACGACTGAAACACAAAGCCGATGCCACTGCGAAAGCCATTGATTCGCAGGCCGGGTGCATGAATATCCTGTCCGTTCACATGGATAACGCCGGACTTGATCTCTTCGAGGCGATTCACGGTCCGAATGAGCGTGGATTTCCCCGAGCCGGATGGGCCACAGATGACGACGACCTCGCCTTTCTTCACTTCGGCCGTCACGTCCGTGAGCGCCTGATATTCCCCGTACCACTTATTGACCATCGAGAACTGAATCATTTGCAATGCTCCTGAGCTGCGTAATCTTCGGGGTTCGCTTGCGCGTGATGGTGCGCTCCAGGTGTTGAGCGCATTGTGTGAGCACGAAGCACACGAGAAAGTAAGTGATGGCCAAAATGAGAAAAACGGGAAATGGGCGCGTCAGCAAATTGTTGTTCACCTGGTTCGCCGAGAACGTCAACTCCTGCACGCTGATGACGTACCCAATAGATGTCTCCTTGATGATGGAGACGAATTGGCTGATGATGCTTGGCACCATGTTGTAGAGCGCTTGCGGCATGATCACCCACAGCATCGTCTTCCAATATCCCATTCCCAACGCGCGCGATGCCTCGACCTGTCCTTTCGAAAGGGCCTGGATGCCTGCGCGAACGACCTCGGAGAGATAGGCCGACTCATAGACGATGAGCGTGCAGATGAGCGTTGTGAATGCAGTCACGCTATGACCGACCAGGACGGGCACAAGGAAGTATCCCCAGAAAACGAACATCACCAGGGGAACGCCGCGCACGATGTAGACCAGTACGGTAGAACTCGCGTAGAGAAACCTGATGGGCGAGGTCCTGCATAGTGCGATTGCAATGCTGATGGGGAAAGACAGAACCAGGCCCATCACGGAAAGAATGAGCGTCAGGGCAAGGCCACCAAGCGGGCCTCTCGGATACTGTCCGACCAGCAGGAGCAACCAGTTGTCTTGGATGATGTCGAGCATGGGTTACCTCGCCTGGTTCTGAATACGCTTTTCAACCAGGGCGCCCAGTCCCATCAGACCCAGGGACACGGCGAGATAGAACAATGTCGCAACGGCGTAAGCCTCGAACGTCCTGAACGTTTCGTTCTCGATCTCACGAACGACGTACGTCATTTCCGCGGCGCCAATGGTCATCGCCAGGCTCGTGTTCTTGAACAGCAGGACGGTGTGGTTGATAAATGTGGGCAGCGCATTTCTAATGGCTTGTGGAAGCGTCACATAACGCATAGTGCCGAAAAAGCTAAGGCCCAGCGACCGTGCCGCCTCCTGTTGGCCGTGGTGCACCGACCTTAAACCGCTGCGGAGGTCTTCGGAGAAGTACGCCGACATGCATAAGCCGACCGCAATCGATGCAAAGATCAACTCCCCGTCGTGTGCATTGATCCAGGACTGCGTGGCGTCCGGAAGGAGCGTCGGAACGCCAAAATACCAAAGCAGGATCTGCACGAGCATGGGAACGTTCTGGTGGTAGGCAACGAATGCAGCGACGGCTTTGGTTGCTACGGGAAAACCTGATGCACGCAGGACTGCGAGCACCACGCCCAGTCCCACGGCCAGAGTCCAGCTCGTTGCCGTCAGCTCGAAGGTCGTGATCGCGCCAGACACAAGCAGATGCGCAAAAGGTCCGGCAAAGATCGTGCTGAAATCAAGGCGTCCAAGCATGCTTCACTCCTTCGTTCAGGTCGCACTGACTACGCATATCCAGTTAGCCGGGAATGGGTGCAGTAGTGAAATCACGCTTCATCTTGAAGGACGAAGCGGTTCCCAGCCATTTGTCGAAAATTTTCTGCGACTCGCCGGACGCCTGCATCTTCACCAATGCGCTGTTGACCGCATCGGCTAGCGCGGGTTCGCCCTTCCTCATTCCGAGCCCCCAGTATTCGCGGCCGACCGGTGGGTTCAGGATGGTGATCGTGCTGGCGTTGGCGCCCAGCTTGTCGATAAAGCGGTGCATGAGACTCTCCGACAGCACGTATCCGTCGACCTTCTTTTGAGCGAGGGCCATGAATGCGGAGGGCGCATCGTCATAGCTGACAATTTGTGCGGTGGGCAATGCGTGTTGCACCATGGGTATGTTGCTCGAACCCTTGATCGTGCTGATCCGTTTTCCGGCCAGGTCGTTGAGCGTCTTGTTCGCGCTTCCAGTGGACGCAGCAATCACCTGGTTGCTGACAAAGTAAGTGTCCGAGAAAGTAATTTGTTGCGCGCGCTGCGGGTTGTACCCTAGGACAGCGGCAAGAATATCGACGCGCCCTTGCGTCAGCTCGGGAATGCGTGCGTCCAGCGACAGGACTTTCAGTTCAGGTTTAACGCCTAGTTCCTTCGCTACTCCCTTGCAGAAGTCGACGTCATAGCCGACTATTTCGCGGGTGTCGGGGTCTTGAAAGCCGAAGGGCGCGCCGTTGCTCAGAACCCCGCATACGAGCGTGCCATGCGCCTTGATGTCGGCAAGCTGGTCGGCGTTCGCCGCTTCCGCACCGGTCACGAGGGCGACAAGCGCGGCTACCGCGACGCATGTTTTGTATCGGTTCACTAGAGTTCTCCAAAAGGACGAGAGTTAAGTCAGCGCATGGCTTCAGGGTTATTGCCTAGTGCCGTGCGACCCTGTTGGAAATCATTCTTTCACGCAGAAAATCCGTTAAAAAGTGATATTTTTAGATAGTGTTGCATCGCTTTTATTCATCAAGAGACCGGAAATAAAGCGATGATAAAACATCAAAAAAAATCGCTTTTCGTCTAGTTTTGCGGGACTTATCGTGGACCCGAAATGTCGCGAGAGTGTCTTGCGAATGACGACGATAAAGGGATAGACGATGGAAAGCGCCGAGGGGCAACTTTTCAGCGACGCGCTGATGCGCGTTGTCAGGGAGAGGTTTCACTATGTTGATTCGGACTTCACGGGGCGCAAACGGCTCTACTTTGACAACGCGGGCGGCTCCTATCGCTTGAAGAGGGCAGTCGAGCGATACGCCGAAGTCGACCTGATTCCGGATAATCCGGAGCGCATCCATGAAGTCGCCCGCGCGTTGCAGGCAATACAAAAGAAGGGGGCGGAAGATGCCCGCCTGATCCTGAACGCGACAGATGGAACTATCTATGCCTCGTTGACCGCCTCGGGCGCCATGTTCCAGATGGTCCAGGCAATTGCGGGAGCCGTTCCGGGGACCAACATGGTGACGACGGTTTTGGAGCATCCGTCCTCGTACGATGCCATGGCCCTCTACGCGGGAGAGCTCGGCAAAGAGCTTCGTGTAGCGAAGAGCAACCGGGTTACAGGGGGCATCGACGTGGAGGAGGTGCTTGGCCTGATTGACTCTGAGACATGCCTGCTTAGCCTTATTTATGCCTCGAACATCACAGGCGCAAAAATAGACCTCGAGCGGATCGTGCGGGAAGCGAGAGCGATCAAACCGGATCTGTACATTGTTGTTGATGCCGTGCAGCACGCTCCCCACGGGTTGATCGATCTGAAAAAGACGCCCGTTGACGGTATCAATTTTGCACCCTACAAATTTTTTGGATGCAGAGGGTCGGGCATCACCTGGCTCTCTACGCGCGCAGCGAAATTGCCTCATCACAAGTTGGCCGCAAAACCGGAAGATTACTGGGACCTGGGCAGTTCGGCACCAGCGCAGTTCGCCGTCGTAACCGAGATAGTGGACTATGTATGTTGGCTCGGAGGTCAGTGTGTGGATTCGACCGATCGCAGGGCGCAATATGCGGCTGGCATGAAGGCTATCGGATTACACGAGCGGGCGCTGCTTTCAAGAATGCTCAACGGAAGCAGAGAAGTGTGCGGGCTTCGCGGTCTTCCGGGCGTCCAGGTGTTGCTGGATCACAGCGACCTGACTCGCCGTGACCTGATTCTCGCTATTGCATTCGTAGACCTTTCCGAGGTCGAGGTGGTCAGGGAATATGAGCGTCGGGGCGTGATTGTCTATGAGCGGGTTTCAACAAGCCTCTATTCGAAGCGTATGCTCGAATCGTTCGGGTTGACGGGGGCGGTCCGCATCTCACCCTTGCACTGCAATTCACCCGAAGACATTGATGCATTTCTCCAGGTGACTGCCGATATCGCTGAGAAGGCGGCTCTCAAACGCGTCAACGTGTAGCCTCGCGGTCCGTTTGCAGATCCGCTTAAACCGCCGGATCGCGAAGAGTGGACTGAGTCTGAAAAGAGATGTTATTGTCGCTGATAACATCTCTTCTGCACCTACACTCGGACCGACATGCTTACTTTCAAACAGATGGAAGCGTTGTACTGGATCGTCCAGTTGGGGTCCTTCGAGGCAGCTGCCGGGAAACTGAACACGAGCCAGTCGGCGATATCGAAACGGATACACGAACTTGAGTCAACATTCGACTTCCTTGTATTTGACCGCACGTCGCGTGCTGCCCGGCTCACTGAAAAGGGCAGTGAGCTGTTCGAGTATGCGAAGGAGCTGCTGGAGCGGCGGGACGAAATTGTTGAGCGGGTAAGCGCCAAGGAAATGCTCGTCCGGCGCGTCCGGATCGGCGTTACCGAATTGACGGCGCTTACGTGGTTACCGCGGTTGATATCTGTTATTAAGGAAACCTATCCAAAGGTCATTGTGGAGGCTGAGGTTGAGTTGAGCGCCACGCTGAGAGACCGGCTCGCAACCGATACCGTAGACCTGATCGTTGTTCCACAGGCTGCAGCGAGCGAGCGCTTTACCAGCATCCCGGTCGGCACCGTGGAGAATGCATGGATGTGTTCTCCCTCGCTTCATTCGGGCAAAGCGACGATACCTATCGTGGACATTGCCCAGCTTCCCTTGCTTCTGCAAGGCAACCTCTCAGGGACCGGGCTGACTTACTCCCAGTTTTTATCCGAGAACGGAGTGAGCACGGCGAAAATCCTGGTGGCAAATAATCTGGTCGCTCAGATTGGGCTGACAGTCTCAGGAATGGGCGTGAGCTACCTTCCGAAGACCTGTCTTAACTATATGGTCACGGCGGGTATCCTGAAGATTATCAAAACGAAGCCCGCTCTTCCGCCGGTCCATTACGTGGCGCTCCACCGAGCAGAGCACGCTTATTCGCTTAGCAATCAGGTCGCGCAACTTGCGCAGAAGTGCTGCGATTTCAATGCGAATCTGCTGGATCCGCGGGCGCTGTCACCTGTCTAGGCTAGCATGCATAGGGGGCGACCCGTGCTTCCGTTGGCACGGCGTCTCATAGAGTGGGCGTTGGGGCGTAGCTTTCTGCAAGCCGTGTCCGCCAAGTATTTAGACGCTTTGTTCCGAACTTGTCGACCAACAAGCCCATTGAAATTAAAGCGAGGAAATACAGCCACAAGAATGAGGAGGACAGATGGACGAGCATGACCGGCGCGAAGGAGAACTCCTTGCTGATTTGAGACGATGCAATGGACAGGGCAACACGCTCTACGTAATTGATAACCGTGAACGAAAACCGGGAAAGGTAAATTCAGTATCTACGATGCATTGCATTGTCTCCATAAGTTATTTTGTGGGGGCGGCCGTCAGCTCGCTTTTCGGTTCCATTGGCTTACGTCTTCGCAACACCAACCTGGGGCATCGGAAAAACGTTGTCCACTGAGGTGAAGTCAAGATAGCCCATGCGTGCCAGCGGCCTGATCGACTCAATATCGACGAGTCCATCCTTTAGCGCCCAATCTGCGATATGGATGCCAACGACATCACCAAACACAATGCTATTGTTTTCTGCGCCCGGCAAGTTGATGATGAACGAAACGCGGCATTCGAACTGCACTGGTGACCGCTCGACGCGCGGCGGCTTCACCATGCGCGAAGGCAACGTCGCTAACCCGGTTGCGTCAAACTCATTGACGCCGCGGTCGAAGAATGTCGATGAATCATTGCATTGGTCACGCAATTCCCAAGTTGCCATGTTGTAGACGAACTCGCCCGTCGCTCGCGCATTGACCACCGTGTCTTTCAGGCCACCGTCGCGGTGGGCTCCATTCGCGCTAAACATGACCGCCGGCGGGTCGTAGCGGACGAGGTTGAACATGCTGTACGGGGCGAGATTGGGCTTGCCGTCAACATCTAGTGTCGAGATCCAGCCAATAGGCCGCGGCACGACACATGAAACCAACGGATTGCGAGGTAGGCCGTGTCCATCTTCAGGTTTGTAGAACATTTGAATTTCCTAGGGTCAAAGTGCGCAACCCAACTGGCGGCACGATCAGCATGAACAAACTCACCAATAATGGAGGGCAAAAGGGAAACTGAAAGTACAGGCGTGTACTGCGGTCGCGCGTGAAAGGACTGGATTCAATATGGGCGATAGGATAGGGGTTTTAAATTCAGGATCGTCGGGGGAATCTGTGGGTGAAATCGATGGATTCAGGCGGCGTTGAGGAAACGACATAGCTTTCGGCAGGTGGCATCGAAGAGGCCTTGCTCGCGCTCAGAGTGGTCATCCAGGAGCGGGCCACCGTCTTGCTCGTCGATATACCGTAACAGTATCGAGCGGGCGTCCAGCTTCCTGAGTTCGCGGTAAAGCTGCCGCTCTTCAACGAGACGACCACCGAGCATCCAGATGAAGTCCCGATGCTGGTGCAGGGTTTTTCGGCTGTAACCGCTGTCCAGAAGATGCAGGAGATACGGTGTGAATATCTTGACGAGATCCTGTCCGAACGGAATGTCCTGTTGCTCAAAGCTCCAGGACTTGGGCCAGTTTTGCAGGTCGGGAACGAGTCGTTCAAGATCGCTTGATTCGGGTGTGACAATGGCGGTATTACCGACGATTTTTCGCTTGCTAGCCATGCTTTTGACCCGCTTGCTCAATTCCTGTCATCATTTCCCCGGTTTCGTTTATGAAGGGGCGCGGCTGTGCGAAAGGACGCAGACCATTGAGATTGACGTGCGCCCACGTAAGGGATCCAAACCAGTTTGTTCGTGCTGCAACGAGCGCGCAAGCGGCTACGATACGCTCGGAGAACGTCGCTTCGAGTTCATCCCGATCTGGGGTTTTGCCGTCATTCTGCTGTATTCGATGCGTCGTGTCGATTGCCGTCAGTGCGGCGTAAAGGTTGAGACAGTACCGTGCGCCATCGGCAAGCATACGTTGACCAAGGCATACATGCTTTTTCTGGCCCAGTGGGCTCGTAAGCTGTCGTGGAAAGAAACCGCGCTGAGTTTCAGGACCAGCTGGGAGAAGGTCTTCAATGCCGTGGAATGGGTCGTCGACTGGGGGCTGAACCATCGTGAGCTCGGGACGATTCGCGCTTTCGGCGTCGACGAGATCCAGTATGGCCGAGGGCACCAGTACCTCACGCTCGTCTACCAGATCGAGGCCGGCTGCACGCGACTGCTCTGGGTCGGACAGGAACGTACTAAGGAAAGCTTCGCGAAGTTCTTTGCCATGATCGGCAAGCCGCTGTGCGAGAAGGTCGAATTCGTGTGTTCCGACATGTGGAAGCCCTATCTCGAAATGATAGCGCGTCATTGCCCGAACGCCCTGAACATCCTCGACCGTTTCCACATCGTTGCCAAGATGAACAAAGCGATCGATGAGGTGCGAGCCGATGAGGCCAGGCGCATGTCGCGTGATGGCTATGAGCCTGTTCTCAAAAAATCCCGCTGGTGCCTGCTTGCGCGACGCGAGAACCTTACTGGCAAACAACGTGTTCGCCTGCGTGACCTACTCCAGTACAACTTACGTAGCGTACGTGCCTATCTGCTCAAAGAAGAATTCCAGCAACTCTGGGACTACATCTCTCCTGTCTGGGCGGGCAAGTTCCTCGACCAGTGGTGCAAGCAGGTGATGCGCTCACGCATCGAGCCGATGAAGAAGTTTGCCCGGACCGTGCGCTCGCACCGGGAGCTGATCCTCAACTACTTCCGTGCCAGAAAGCAGTTCTCCAGCGGCGTTATCGAGGGGCTGAACAACAAGGCCAAAGTCACTATGAGAAAAGCGTACGGCTTCCGAACCTTCCGAGCCACAGAAATCGCGCTCTATCATGCACTTGGCAAGCTTCCCGAGCCTCCATCCACCCACACTTTTTACTGACGAACCTAAATTCATTACATTATTTCTCTCGTTGTTTGTCTTTTGCATAGTGGGTCTTGATCGAACAACGATACGATAAGGCAGCGCCCTTTCAGTGTTTTCGCGCGAAGCATGCTTCAGCGGCTTCAGAGGGCGTCAGCTTGGCGTGGAAGTAGCCTTGAAGACGCTCCACGGTTGCGGCGTCGGCGTGGTAGGGCGATCGGATAAAGTCCGCTGCGATGGCTGCGTCGTACCAAGCACATGTCCACGCGTCTAGATCTCGCTCGTACTCGCGCGGTAGCTGATTCGATTCTTCCAACATAGCAAACTCCCTCTCGGTCGTAGACGCGACTGGCGCTCGGTCTGGTCCGTAGATATCGCTATCGCGCCGCACTTCAAAAAACACTCATCACCGAGCGCTCGGCATCAGGGGCATCAGGCGGGAACACTCCCCACGTACCGTCGCCTTGGCGAAAGAAATAGATTGCAAATGCACCTGTCGATAGCGATGCTTCGAGGCATACACAGCGCCTCTGATTCGAGCGTGCGCGACTTCCTCGTGTTACCCGAACCGACATGGCAGGAGCCATCACAAGCCATTTATCCACCATGAAACGCAAGGACCTTTCAGCTTTTTCCATTGCCTTTCTCCTTCAATCCCGTTTCCGCTGATGCGGCCGGCCGACGTTCCATTTTCACTACGCAGGTTGTACCCAAGGAGTTCGGTCGCTTCGCACGATTTATAAAGGGTTATCGCGACAACGTGTTCGTGGTCAATTGGGCGTAGATTTCGTGTGCGAATTTATAACTCGTGACACTGCGGAAGACCATCCTCCAACTTCCGCAGGGGCTTGAATATGCTTGCGGAAGCTCGCGATTTCAGGAGGCGCGTGGGTTCGGGTATCCCGCCGCCGTCCGAATAGCGTCACAGTGCAATCGGGATGTGCAGCACCACCACGACGATAGCAATGCGGCGGGAGCGGCGATTCAGCGTACTCTGCGTGCGCCGATCGAACCATCGCCCGCAGCGCACTGCCACCTTCCTACCTCGTTGATGTGACAGTGCATCGTGGCCCATGTCGCGGTCATTGACCTTCACCTGAATTACATCTTCACAACATCTAAAAGTGTCTTCCTGCCCGCCTTGTAGTTGTATAGCGAGATCACACCGTGCTTCAGGTCGCCCTTCGAGTCGAACGTGGTTTCGCCGATGACGCCTTTGTAGTCCGTATTCGGCATGGCGGCCAGGATGTTCGCCGGATCTGTCGAGTTGGCGTGTTTCATCGCGTCAACGATGATGTATACCGCGTCATACGTAAACGGAGCGTAGAGTTGTGGTGGTTGCCCGAACCGTTTCTGGAACTTGGCAGCGAATGCGGGGCCGCTTTCCATCTTCTCGAGCGCCATGCCCGCTTCCGAGCAGACGACGTTGTCGACAGCATCGCCGGCGAGTTCAGACAACTTCTCAGTACACAGGCCGTCGCCGGCCAGCACCTTCGCTCGCAGGCCGAGTTGTTTTGCCTGCTTGACGAATGGGCCGCCGGTTGCGTCCATGCCGCCGTACATGATTGCGTCCGGGCCTTCACCCTTGATCTTCGTCAGAATCGCGCGGAAATCAACCGCCTTGTCGTTTGTCGCGTCATGCGACATGACGTTCAGGCCGAGCGACTTCGCGGTTTTCTCGAATTCATTTGCAAGGCCCTGGCCGTAGGCTGTCGAGTCGTCGACGATCGCGATGCTCTTGATTTTTATCTGTTTGGCGTAGTTGGCTAGCGCTGGCCCTTGCTGAGCATCCGTCGCGACAATGCGGTAGGTTGTCTTAAAGCCTTGCTGTGTGTAGGTCGGGTTGGTGGATGAAGGTGAGATTTGCACGATGCCTGCGTCGCTATAGATCTTCGACGCCGGAATCGACGTGCCCGAGTTCAAGTGGCCGACCACAGCGACGACCTTGTCATCGACAAGCTTCTGCGCCACTTGAGTCGCCGTACGGGGGTCAGCCGCGTCGTCCTGTGTGTCCAGTTGCAGTGTGATTTTCTGGCCGCCGATCGTCAGCCCCTTCTGGTTGATTTCCTCAACCGCAAGACGAGCGCCGTTTTCATTGTCTTTACCCAGGTGAGCAATGCCACCGGTTAGAGGGGCAACGTGGCCGATCCCGATAATTGTTTCAGCTCTTGACACGACTGGTGCGACCAAGCCGACCATCGAAATTGCAAGAGAGACGCAAAACGTTTGAATCTTCATCATTAACGCTCCTTTGAGAACTGATTGCGATGTCGGTATGAATCGCGGGCACTATCACGTTTCGTCGATTGCGAACTATTTACAAGGCAGTAATGTCACTTCAGGTGAAAGAACTTTCACGGCCACAACGCAAAAAAGCCTTCAGATATGCCGCCGCTTCGTCACTAGTAAAAATCGAATTCTTTTTCTCAAACGGAAACCGTTGCGCTCCTCGACTCCGATCACTGCAGCCGACCTGAGAGATCCCTATTTGTCGCTTAGAACGCTCGCATTCGCGATGCGGAGTGTCGCCAATATTCGGATGATTTCGTGCGGTGCCGTTGGACTTCAACGAAAGGAGTGGCTCGCCGTCCAGACGCAAGGTTTTAACCAACTTTGAGTATCATGAGGCGTTCCGGTACTCTGAAAAAACTTCAGCCCGTATTGCCGATCAATCGTCGCTTAGGACAGCTTGAATTGTCCGACCGTTTCTGCAAGATGCGTCGCTTGAGTCTCTAATGTGACGGTAGCTGCTGCGGATTCTTCAACCAAGGCCGCGTTCTGCTGGACCATCTGGTCAAGCTGCGTGATTGCACGATTAATTTCGCTAATGCCGCGTGTCTGTTCACTGGTCGCGTCAGTAATTTCGCCCATGATGGCCGTGACATCGGAAACGCTGTGGACGATCTGCGATATTGCGTTACCGGCCTGGCGTACGTGGCTTGAACCCAAAGCTACGCTATCTACCGTCGATTTGATCAATGTCTTGATCTCCTTCGCGGCCAATGCGCTGCGCTGCGCAAGATTGCGCACCTCGCCTGCGACAACGGCGAAACCTCGGCCATGTTCCCCGGCGCGCGCCGCTTCGACCGCGGCATTGAGCGCCAGGATATTGGTCTGGAATGCGATGCCGTCAATGACACCGATGATTTCGCCAATCTCGCTGGACGCCACTTCGATTACCTGCATCGCGCCGACAGCCTCCTGCACAACCTGACCACCCTGAAATGCAATGTTTGAAGCCGACTTTACCTTTTCGTTCGCGGTATCCGCAGCACGCGCCGACTGCATAACAGTCGCCGTAATCTCTTCGACCGAGGCGGCGGTCTGTTGGAGACTGGCCGCGGCGGATTCCGTCCGGCCTGATAGGTCCAAATTACTCGCCGCGATTTCGTTGGCAGCGAGACGTACTGTCTCGCTGGCGTCGCGAATTTGGCTAATTACAGTATTAAGTAGGCTGACGAAACTATTGAATGAACGTGCGATTTGCGAGACCTCATCGCTTCCGTCGTCGGGCAGGCGTTGTGTCAAATCTCCTGTTCCTGAGCCGATAGAGTTCATTGCATCGCGAACGCGCGAGAGCCGCCTGAAGACGGCACCCGTCACCGTACTGATGACCAATGTCGCGACCGCTACGAGAATAACCAGTGCGATCAGTGACGCGTGCAACTGCGAGAGGATTCCCGCTGTTGCATCGTTCTTGTCGAGTGCAGTCACGATCATCCAGTCCGTTCCCGTCACGCCGCGCGCGCGTAGCAGTTTGGCACTGTTTCCGACATGCGCTTCGATCGGAGCGACGTGCGTGCTACTTGACGACGAGACAAGGTCTGTAAATTTGAGATCAGCAAAGAGATCAGTCACGGGCTTGAGCGTCATCTTCGGATCATTGAGCGCAACGATACGGCCGTGTCCGTCGACCAGCATGCCGAAACTGGCTGGTGTCGGGTGAATCGACTTGATGTTGGCGATCACGCTATCCATCGTGACGTCTCCCGACACCACGCCCTTCAAGATGCCCTCACGCAGGATAGGAGCGGCGAAGGTGACCACCAGCTTTCCGGACCCCATGTCGATGTATGGCGGAGTCACTACGGGCTTTCCTGCATCGACTGCTTGCCTGTACCACGGGCGGACAGTGGGGTCGTAGTTGGTGGGAACACCGGTCGGATCGGAGAACTTCGCTGTCTTGTTAGGGTACCCTACATAGACGCTTGTGAATGCGCCGGCGGCAGCCACCTGTTTCAGTGCGACAGCGGGATCGGCTTGGAGGGTGGCGTCCTCGAGCGAGACGATCATTTGCGTTTTTGATGAAACCCAATCGGCGACTCCCGCCTCATGTCCGGCCACTATCGACGTAAGGTTGTCGCTAATCGTGTCGTCGCCATAAGCTTTCGCGATGGAGTAGCTCATGAAGGTGTCGACAATGAGCGCGCACACCACGGTGGCGGCAGAGATAGCGATAATGCGGGATCGAATCGATGTAAACATTGTTTATTTTTGCTCTGCAAAAATTGGCGATTCAGGCGACGGACTCCCGCAAACCACTACCCTTTAAGGAGTGCGTCGAAGCAAACTGAAAATGTACTGTTGGACTGCTGATACGGCAGAACTCCATCTAGCCTGCTCACAATTGTTGGTGCTTTTCTGGGTTCGCTCGATGGCGAAACCGAGAAAGAACGATATTCACTGCGTTCGGTCAGCGCGTACTTCGCTAAAAAAGCTCGGCCAAGTATGCCGTTTTACACTAGAGAGCGTGTCTCATACCAAGCTCATCACCGATTTGATTGTTCTTTCCGGGCAACCCAACCGTTGCCATCCCGGACACCTTGTTGAAGTCAACCGTGTCATGGGACTACGTTCGTATGCTTCGAGCATAGCAAGCGTGTGTCGGTCGCCTCTTCCCACCGCGCAACCATCAAGTATTGAAGGCAATGCGAGTGGACGGTCAGTGACGTCTCCGGTCCCAAGGCCATCTCGTCGCGCCAAATGGTGTGCGGCGCGTACTCTTGTGAACATCTGTTTTGGAGCTTGACCAACGGCTGCGTAGGAAAACTGAGACGGTCATCGTCCGTCTCAGTTCGACCTGTTTCAAACGTTTGATCTCATCCCAAATCTGCGTGGCGGGACACGACCATTCCAATGTCGACCACCTTGAGGATCCAATGACCAACGTACGTCAATTCGCATGCATCGCGCCCGACGAGGTGGCGTGAAACAAGCGGCGCCCGTCGGATATGGCGTAACATCAGAAAATATTACGCAGGCCGATTGCGATGCCGGTTTGGTTATTCCGACCCGGGTAGTCGGCCAGGAACGCGCCGGTTCCGCGGGTGAAGTCGACCGTGCCGTACACTTCGGTGCGCTTGGACAGCGAGTATTCGGCAAGCAGCGTGGCGGAGTAGTTGATACCGGCCCCGAGCGTGCCGTTTAGCATGGCCGCATTGCGGGCGTGATCATAGTAGCCGACTGCCGTCAGTGCCAGAGGTGGCGCTACCTGCCAGGTAGAACCGACGTAGAAGCTGTCGTCGATGCGGTTCGGGCTCACGAACGGAAGCTTGGGCGCGCCCGCTTGCTGCATGTCGGCATCGGCGAGGCCGGTGTTGTCCTGCGAATGCAGCCAGCCCGCGAGGACCTTCACGGCCGGGGTGAAGGCGTACGTGGTGCTCACGTTCACGATGTTGAACTTCTTGCCCGAGACGTCGTTCTGCTGGAAGCCGACGTCGGCCGACAGGCTGCCTAGGGTGTACGACGCCGTTACGCCGTACATGCTGTTCTCGCCCACGCTGCCCGGCACGCCACCAAAACCGTACATAGCCTCGACCTGGAGGCCACCGAAATGACCGTTGTACTTGACGGAGCTGTTCGTGGTGAGGAATGGCCCGACCGGGTTATACACGTAGCTGTCCTGCCAAAAGTCGCCGACCGTCAGCGGGTCGTAGGTGTTGCCCATCTGGTCGAAGAACGGTGTCTGCTGGCCGCCGAAGGTAAGCGCGCCGTACTGGTTGCTCGAAAGCCCGACATAAGACTGACGCTGGAACAGCTGGCTGCTGCTGTTGTCGAGCTTGCCCGACCAGAGCTGGAACTGGTTCTCAAGCCGGAAAATCGCCGACAGGCCGCCGCCCAGATCTTCGCTGCCTTTCAAACCCCAGCGGCTCGGAGTTTCGACGCCTTCCCCCATTGCGACTTGACTGTTGTTCGCGGAATCTGCATTCGTGAGGTAACGGACACTCGTATCGACGACGCCGTACAGCGTGACCGAACTCTGAGCGAATGCATTGGGAGCAGACAGGATGAGTGCGGTTGCACCGGAGCATGCCACAAGATGGATTTTCTTCATTTGCTTCTCCATTGTTTGTCGTTTAAAAGTTCGTCACTTTGGGGGGATTTCGAGGTGAGTGCGATGACGCCCTCGGTCAAACGGAGGTCTTAACTAATCCTCGCAACTTGACAAGCTCGCACATGTAACCATGGAACTGAGCGGGCAGGATACAAGCTGTCGCTATCCTTAGTATTTTCCGATATCGAATATGGCGGTTCCTATAGTTGGTGGCTTCAAGAGCAACCTTCATCCGTCGCAACTGCGCATGCGTCGCATCGCCGACAATGACGTTCACATCTTTCCGGATCGGGCACTACCTCGTCTATCTCAACCCAAACCACACAGGGCCTGCGCGTCCGCGTCAATCATGTAGTTATCCTAATTTGACAAGATGGCTATCAAGCATGTCAAACGTCCCGGACTTCAGGCGAGGTTGGTCAAGACACTTTCACGGTTGGCTAACTACTGATAGTCCCAGCTTTGATCGACGCCGCTTCACTACATACGCTGCCCACATCAAGAACAACCACACCGGCACGAGGAAAGCAGAGATATTGATGCCCGGAGTGACGGCCAGTATCCCTAGAATCGTGACCATGAATGCCACACAGATCCAGTTGCTGACAGGAAACCAGAAGGATCTGAACACAAGGGTCTGTTGTTGCGCGACCATCGCCTTGCGGGACTTGAGATGCGTCAAGCTGATGAGCGACCAGTTAATTACCATGGCTGCTACCGCGAGGGCCATCAACATACCGAGCGCGTTGGCTGGCATCAGGAAGTTGACGAGCACACAGGTGCCCGTCGCGAGTGCCGACAAGCCAATCGCAGCCACGGGTACACCGCGTCGATCCACTTTCATCAGAATCTTGGGGGCGTTACCTTGTTCGGCCAATCCATACAGCATGCGACTGTTCGCATACACGCCGCTGTTGTACACCGACAGCGCAGCAGTCAACACCACTAGGTTGAGGATGTTCGCTGCAAGGATGGAACCGATCTGCGAGAAAATCATCACAAACGGACTGCCGCCTGCGGCGACCTGATTCCATGGATAAAGCGACAGTAATACCGTCAGTGAGCCGATGTAGAAAATCGCTATACGCAGGATCACCTGATTCACAGCCTTCGGAATGCTCTTGCGCGGATCGTCAGCTTCGGCTGCCGTGATGCCAATCAGTTCCAGCCCACCGAACGAGAACATTATGACCGCCAGCGTCATGAACAGGCCATGAAAGCCGTGCGGGAAAAAGCCGCCATCCGCCCAGAGATTGGTAACTGATGCTTGCGGACCGCCGTGACCGCTGATCAGAAGGTAGCCGCCGAACGCGATCATGCCGATTACCGCTACTACCTTGACGATTGCGAACCAGAACTCGAATTCACCGTACGCCTTGACGTTAGCAAGGTTGATCGCGTTGATACCGACGAAGCACACCAGCGCCGATACCCAGGCAGGCACACCCGGCCACCAGTAGTGCACGTAGGTGCCGACTGCAGTCAGCTCGGCCATGCCAACAAGCACATACAGCACCCAGTAATTCCAGCCGGACAGAAAGCCCCAAAAGTCGCCCCAGTACTTGCACGCAAAATGGCTGAATGACCCTGCCACAGGCTCTTGCGCGGCCATTTCGCCTAGTTGTCGCATGATCATGTACGCAATGATGCCGCCAATTGCATAACCCAGAATCATCGACGGCCCGGCTGCCTGCAACACGCTCGCCGAGCCGAGAAACAGGCCGGTGCCGATTGCCCCGCCTAAAGCGATCAATTGAATGTGCCGATTCTTAAGTCCGCGCCTTAAACCCGGCTTTCCAGGTTGACTATCCACAATGTTCTCCTCCAGTTAAGATTTGTGATGACCGGTCAATTGCCTTGGACGCAAAAAACGGTCATCATTTTTTAATATATTTGCGCCTGTTTTTAGGTGACGCGATGGCGTTGCTGGAATTTGGGCAGTTGCCAGACGTTTGTGCGCAGCACGTCGGCGAGAATGTCTACCGCATCCCACACGTCGCGAAAACCAACGTAAAGTGGTGTGAGGCCGAAGCGCAGGATGTCCGGCGCACGGAAGTCTCCAATAACGCCGCGAGCGATGAGTGCCTGCATGATGCTGTACGCGTGGGGATGACGCAGCGACACGTGACTCCCCCGTGACGTGGAATCCGCGGCGAGAACCGACTCTACGCCGTATATACCGCATCGCTGCTGCGCCAGTTCTGCAAACAGGGTGCACAGCTGTTTCGATTTTGCGTATAGCGTTGCAGGGGCCGCGCGCAGCATTAGATCGACTCCAACTTCCAGCGCGCAGATCCCCAGAATAGGGTGCGCGCCTGCGAGATAGCGCTCGATACCTGCGGCGGGCTGGTATTCGTCAACGAATTCAAACGACTGCTTATGTCCCAACCATCCGGCTATGGGTGAAACTGCCGACGCCTGGTGCCGACGGGCGACGTACAGGTAAGCTGGAGAGCCGGGACCACCGTTCAGATACTTATAACCGCATCCAACGGCGAAATCGGCCTGTGCGGCTTCAAGGTCCACGTGTACGGCGCCGGCGCTGTGACTCAGATCCCAGACAGCCAACGCACCACGTGAGTGAGCCAGGCCGGTGAGCGCTGACATATCATGCATTGCGGCAGTTTTGTAGTGCACGTGCGTTAGCATCAGGACAGCCACATCCTCGTCAATACTTTCTGCTAGCCGTTCTCGCTCCACGATGCGCAGCTCCACCCGGCCGCCGGACAGTGCTTGGAGGCCCTGAGCAATGTAAAGATCATTCGGGAAATTGCCGGGCTCAGACAGGATTACTGAACGCCCCTGGTTGATCTGCAATGCGGCGCTTAGCACCTTGAACAAGTTGACCGATGTGGAGTCGGCTACCACCACTTCACCCGGTCCCGCACCGATTAGCTGCGCTATCTTGTCGCCCACTCGCGTGGGCGCATCGATCCAGTTGTGGGCGTTCCAGCTGCGAATCAGGTCGTGTCCCCATTCTTGGGTTACAACTGTATGCATGCGCTCGGCTGTGGCACGGGGTAACGCGCCCAGCGAGTTACCATCCAGATAGATAACGCCCTCTGGTAGATCAAAGTCGGCGCGAAAGGAGTGCAGTGGATCTGCCCGATCAAGGGCATCTGCGTCGGTGGCGGAAATGGGCATGATGTCGGATCTTCAGAAAGCTTTCACGATGGTTCACAGTTGCGAGCGGATTTCCCACAGTTCGGGGAAGAAATTTTGGTCAACGATGTGGCGCAACCATCCGACACCTGCGGTACCCCCGGTGCCGGGTTTGAAGCCGATGAGGCGTTCGACGGTCACGAAGTGCCGGAATCTCCAGAGCTTGAAACGGTCTCCGAAATCGACCAGCGATTCAGCAAACTCGTACAACTCGTGGTGTGGAGGAAGTGAACGGTATATGTCCGCCCACACTGCTTTGACCGACTCGTTAGACTGATAGGGCTGTGACCAGTCGCGATCGAGCGCTTGCGCGTCGATCGGATAGCCGCGACGATGAAGCAGGGCAATAACCTCGTCGTACACACTTCGCGTCTCGAGCGTTCGCTTCAGTGTCTGATAAACACTGGGAACATGCTTGTGAGGTTCAAGCATCCGAGGCTGCTTATTACCGAGCATAAACTCGAGGCGCCGGTACATGAAGGACTCGAACCCCGAGCCAATACCCAGGTAATCGCGAAACCCAAGATACCCGTGCGGCGTAATCGTGGACAGCACGCCCCAGGTTTGCCCCAGAAATTCGAGTGTCTTGTGCACCCGACGTAGGGTGACGCGGGTCTCGTCGAGTGCATCGCGAGCGATGGAGTCTTTGGCGCGCAGCATTTCATAACACAGCAGTTTGAAGAGAACCTCCATGACGTGGGCGAGGCTGATGAAAGTCATTTCCTCGGGTTCGTCGCTGCGCGGTTGCTGCAGGGTATGCAGGATGTCGCCATTCAGGTAGTCGATGAAGGGCGTGCTGCCCGCGTTGCTGTGGGCGGCTACGTCGAGAATAGGGTTGCCGCCGGTGTTAGCCGCTGCTTGTGCCCTGTCTTCATCAGTCTGGGTTGGTATCGCCCTTTGCGGCAAGTCTCCGAGCAACTCCCGCAATTCTTGCTGAAGGTCTTTTGAGTCCATCGTTCAAGCTCCATAAATATAGGATGAGGCAATATGGTTGAAGACCATCGAGGCCAGCTCGCTCTGTCGGTCGTTCAGGTCGAACAGAAGATCGAAGTGGTTGCGCAACGAGATTTGCGTCAGGTGCGCCTTTGCGCCACGGCGATGAAGTGCCGCGGTGAAGTCCTGAGACTGACGCTTGAATTCGCTCGTCTCGTTTTCACCAACTACCAGCAGCATGGGCGGCAATGGAGCCGACGCTGTATCAACCAATAACAAGGGGCTGTGTAAAAGAGTATCGGCAGTAGTCATGCCGATGGCGTCGTTGACGTATGTCAATGACAGCGGGCGCAAGTCAAACACGCCGCTCAATAGTGTCACAGACCGGATAGGCTTTTGGGCCAGCCCGAGCGTTGTCCAGTCTGTGAGCGCGCACATTGCTGCCAGATGACCACCTGCGGAGCAGCCCAGAAGATGGATGCCACGCGGGTCAATGGCCAACTCCTCGCTGTGAGAAACAACCCATAACAGTGCGCGACGGCACCGATCGATCATTTCGGCCAGGCTTGCGTCTGGCGCAAGACCATAGTTGACCGCAATGTACGCCATCCCCTGATCGACGAACCCGGAAGCAGGAAATGAATGTTGATCTTTGCTCAGTTCCTGCCAGTAGCCTCCATGAATATAAATGGCAACTGAGCGCGGTGCTATCTGTCGCCTGTCGCCCGCGGGTGTGAAGAAGTCAAGTGTTTCAGCATCCGTATGGCCATAGCGATAGGTGCGCGGCGGCAGGTGACGCCGTGCTGCCAAGCTGCGTTGGTCGTAGTCGCGAAGGATCGCCGGCAGGTCGGAAACGTACGAGCTCGGGGAGTACTCGCGCTCAAGGGTGGCTGTGTCGACTATGTGGCGGTAGATGTTCACGGGAAGGCGCTTTGATAGCAAAAGTTGAAATGAATATATAGAGCGAAAAATATGAAAACCATATACAGTTGTTAGGTAAATCAACTATCTGTTATGTATTTTGCACAAAACATGGGACAAGATGCTTCCTATCACTCTTGATGACTCTGGTCCCGCAGTGCGGCAGATTGAACGTCAGGTCGGCCTTTTAATAGAGCGTGGTCATCTGAAGCCGGGTGCGCAGGTGCCGTCGGTCCGCCAGTTGGCGGAGGAACTTAATGTCAGCACTTTCACCGTTGTAACGGCATACGATCGATTGGTGTCGTCCAACTATCTGGTGTCTCGACGCGCCCGCGGTTATTTCGTAGCGCAGAAAAGTCTGAGTCACTTGGAAGATCCAGCGTTGCTTGCCGGGAGTGCGATCGACGCACCGTGGCTTTTTCGCGCGATCAAGGAGCAGGATGGTTCGATCAAAGCTGGAGCGGGTGTACTGCCGACAGACTGGATAGACAGCGAGATGATTAGGCAGAGCGCCCGCTTTGCGGTCCGTCACTCTGGGGACTCCTTCTCGCAATACCCGAGCCCTTTGGGCTATCGTCCGTTGCGCGACTTGGTTGCATTGAAGCTTATTGATCTCGGGATTTCGGTTCAATCTGAACAAGTTGTGACGACGGCTGGGGCAAGCCATGCGATTGATCTGACGTTGCGTACGCTATTACCAGCGGGTTCAACGGTTCTGATAGAGGACCCTGGTTATTACACGCTGTTCTCGCACCTGGAGGCAGCGAACATTAGGTTTGCAACGGTGCCTAGACGGTTCGACGGGATAGATATCGACGCGCTCGAGCAGGCAGTCCGTCTGCATGAACCGAAGTTGCTCTTCCTGAATTCGGTTTTGCATAACCCAACCGGTAGTACGCTTAGTACGATCAATGCGCATAAGATTCTCGGCCTTGCTGAGCGTTATGATTTCCTAATTGTCGAAGACGATATCTACTGCGATTTCTATGAGGGGCGGGCTTTCCGTCTGGCAAATCTTGATCAACTCCAACGCGTGATCTATGTGGGGAGCTACGCGAAGACTATTTCTCCGTCCTTGCGGGTGGGATTCCTCGCTGCCGGTACCGAAATCGCGCGTCGGCTCGCTGCACGCAAGTTGCTCACGTGTCTCGCCACCTCCGAATTAAGCGAACGTATAGTTGCGGAATTGCTCACTTCTGGTGCATATCGTCGCCACATGGAGCGCTTGCGCGAAAGGCTCGCCGATACGCGCCCGCGGGTCGCCAGTCGTTTGCGATCGCTGGGATTCGACACGCCGGTACAAACCGCGGGAGGATTTTTCCTTTGGGGGCAGTGGTCCGATGGGCGAGGAACCCTGGCTCTCGCCAAGACGGCTTCGCATCACGGTCTTGTCTTGGCGCCCGGCAGCATCTTCTCGCCTGACCATCGCGATTCAAACGGACTAAGATTGAATATTGCGCACTGCGACTCGGCAGAATTTGAAGCGCGCATGATGGCAAGCATTGAATCGGTCTCTGCCGAACGGTAGCGCATTGAACTTTCAGATTGCGCGTGTGTTTTGTCGGTACGGTTCCCGTCTGGAGACGCAAGCAGCCGCGCCACCTTTGTCCTGGCAAACGGTTGGGCCAAGGATAGTACGATGACAGTCACTTTTGCCGATTCGGAGTTCTAAAGTAGAGTATTCGTACCTTTGCTGTTTCTAACTGTTGCTTCGCCAATGCACGAAAAGCCCCTGGATCTCTCATATCTGTATCAACACTGTCTGTTTCGTTCCGACCGGGCGGTGGACTCGCACGTCCTGGCGGCACATGAGTTGGCCGAGCACAGCCTGCGGTGGCAACGCGGTGTGGTCGATACAGTGATGTACAAGGCCGAAGTTCGGCAGATGCAGATATTTGCTCTGCGCTATGGCCCTGAGGTGGAAATAACACCCCTTCCCACTGAGGGTTTTATGGTGGTGCACCTGTCGCTCAAAGGATCCGCGGAGGTTGTGGCCGATGGTAATCGGATGCTTCTAACCGAAGGCCGGACGGGTTGGATGGCGCCGCGTAAAACCTGGCGTATGCGCTGGCAGTCTGGAGCGGAGCAACTGATTCTCAAAATCCCCAACCAATTGCTGCGAACGCGCGAAAATCCGGATCAATCAATCGATCTTGCACCGATCGGGATGTTGCCGAAGATCTTCGATCCGCAATGGCGGTCGCTTATCCAGACGCTGGTACATGCCGCGTCAGGCCCGACGTGTTCAGCGGCAGGTGACGAGTGGTTGGATCATTTTGAGCGTGTGGTAGGTGCTTTCCTAATCGCGCATGGCTCGCCAGTCGTCATCGGGTTGGCAGGTTCGGGTTCCGGTGATCCCGATGATGGGCCTGGGAATGACGATATGCTCTTCATGAACGCGTCGAGTCGCGTGGAGGCGATGGAGAACTACATTCGACGACGTTTAGTCGCGCCCTTCTCGCTGATTGACCTTGCCCGTGCGGCGGGGGTGAGTCCGCGTACGTTGCAAACCCTATGTCTGAACCAGCGCGGCATGACTCCAATCGAAATCTTGCGCGGTATTCGTCTCGATGCAGTCCGGGCGAGCTTACTCGAAGGCAATACGGCGAACGTTACGGAGGTTGCGTTTCGGTTCGGCTTCAACCATCTCGGGCGTTTCGCGACATACTACCGAGACAGGTTCGGCGAGCTTCCAAGCGCCACAAGCGGCCCGGCACACCGGTGACATCGCCACTGGTACGAATGGCTCAGACGGCTCCAGTTGCGGACTAAGGAACAGTTGTTTAGCCCGGGCGCGCGAAACGGATAATGTTTCGATGTTTTGATTCGCAAAACGGATAGCGACGTGTTTTTGTCGTTTCTAAACTGCGCTCCATATCAAGCCAATATGGAGACGTCGATGTCCGAAGCGACTTTAAATGCCCCCGCCTCCGCGCAGCGTAGCATCGATTTTGCGCAACCCGATGGCTCACGCGTACCTTATGCGGTGTTTAGCTCTCTCGAGGTGTACGAGCTGGAACAGCAACGTATCTTCAGAGGGCCAACCTGGAGCTTTCTCGGTCTTGAATGCGAAATTCCAGAGGTTGGAGACTTCAAGAGCACCTTTGTTGGCGACACCCCCGTTGTTGTAACCCGAACTGTCGATGGGCTGGCGTGCTGGGTCAATCGTTGCGCCCATCGAGGCGCGATGGTGTGCCGGCAGAGCCGCGGCAACGCTACGTCGCACACCTGCGTTTACCATCAGTGGAGTTACGCGTCCAACGGTGACCTGCAGGGTATCCCTTTCAAGCGCGGCCAGAAGGGAATGGCAGGGATGACACGTGATTTCGTGCAAGCGGATCATGGCCTTGAGAAGCTGCGAGTCGATAGCTACAAAGGGCTCCTGTTCGCCACGTTTTCACCTGATACGCCACAATTAGCGGAATACATCGGACCGGAAATGCGGCCTTGGATCGATCGTATATTTCATAAACCGATCGTCTATCTGGGATGCACGCGACAGTATTCCAAATCTAACTGGAAGCTGTACATGGAGAACGTAAAGGACGGCTACCACGCCAGCCTCCTGCATCTCTTTCACACGACATTCAATATCTTTCGTGTCGGGATGAAAGTGCGTTCCATCGCGGACGAGGCAACGGGTCTGCACAGTATCTTTACTTCGACAAAGCCTGACGTCACTGCAGATACGACTACGGCGTACTCTGCTGAAAAGCTGCGAACGATGGACAGCGGTTTCTCACTGGAGGACCCGACGTTGCTGGGTCAGACCCAAGAATATGACGAAATTACCACGAACAATATCCAGGCAATCTTTCCTCAGCTCGTCGTACAGCAGATTCACAATACTCTGGTAGCCCGTCAGCTACTGGCAAAGGGTCCGGGCAATTTCGAACTGGTCTTCCATTTTTTCGGGTATGAGGACGACACGCCGGAGTTGCGTGAACTCCGTTTGCTTCAGGCCAACCTCGTTGGACCGGCAGGATACATCTCAATGGAAGACACAGAGGCCACTGAGCTCGTTCAGCGGGCGACGCTTCGGGATCCGCAAAAGCATTCCTTCATGGGGATGGCGCTCGATGTTCCGGCTGAGGCTAACTCGGCAATTACCGAAAACATGATCAGGCGTTTCTGGAAAGGCTACCAAAAGCTGATGGGGTATTGAGCTATGAACAACAATCTTCAATTGTGGACCGAATTGAGCGCGCTACAGCATGGATATGTCAGCGCACTTGACAACGATCGTCTCGAAGAATGGCCCGACTATTTCACGGAACAATGCCGTTACGAGATCATCCCTAAGGAAAATGTCGATCTGGGTTTACCGGCACCTGTGATCTATTGCGTGAACAAAAAGATGCTCAGGGACCGCGTGGTGTCGCTTCGTAACGCCAACATCTATGACGCACACACGTATCGGCACATGACCTCCGGTCTGGTGATCACTTCTGCGATAGACGATGTTGTTCACACAACAAGCAGCTACGTGGTGGTCAATACCAGTCGGGTCGGCGATTCCGCCGTCTATCAAGCCGGTTGCTACCGCGATGAAGTGGTTCGTGTAGACGGACGGTGGCTGTATCGGAGCAAGCGGGTGGTGTATGACACCTCCCGGGTGCAGACGCTTCTGGCGACGCCTATCTGAGGAGCAGGGGAGAGTATGACGGACGTTTGGCACGATGTTGGGACACCGCAGTTGTTTTCCGAAGAGGAGCCCGTCTCGGTGACGGTCGGCGGCATCCCGCTTGCAGTATTTCGACAGGGACAAGAACTGTTCGTCTTACATGATCTGTGTACGCACGGCGCGGCACGATTGTCTGAGGGGTATGTTGAAGATGGATGTGTCGAATGTCCTCTCCATCAGGGCACGTTCGACCTGCGCACCGGCGCGGCCTGTCGGGCGCCGGTCACGACGCCGGTTAGGGCCTACCCGATCCGTATTCTGAACGGACGTGTGGAGGTATTTCTGAGCGATCTTGAGAGGCCGTCGTAGATTGGCAAGAGGCCGTTCGCTAGTCGTACCGTCCGAATAGGAAGTTTCGCGAGGTGGCAGGAATGGAGCTTCGGCACCTGAGATATTTTGTGGCAGTTGCAGAGGAACGAAGCTTTCGGCTGGCAGCGATTCGCCTGAATCTGTCACAGCCTCCCTTGTCCCGGCAGATACAGCAGCTCGAAGAGCAGGTAGGCGCTGTCCTGTTAAATCGGACAGCAGGAGGTGTCGAATTGACGGAAGCGGGAGCTGTTTTTTTGGAAGAAGCTAGGCGGATACTGAACTTCACCAGGGAAGCGATCGAAAAAGCCCGAAGGATAGAGCACGGCGAGCAGGGTCATCTGAATGTTGCGTACTACGGCTCAGTCATATTCAAGGTTATACCGCGCATTCTGGCAGACTTCCGGGAGTTGAGAAGCCACATATCGGTCAGTCTGAGAAAAATGGCAAAAGACGAACAGATCCGCGCGTTGCGGCAGGGCTGGATTGACATAGGATTTGGCCGCTCCTACCGACCTGAGCCGGACATGCTGACGCAGCTTGTCCTAGACGAGCCGCTGTTCGTCGCGGTGTCGCGGCGCAATGAGTTTTCCGGAAGGAAATCGGTAGCGTTGCGCGAGTTGGCGAACTCTGCATTCGTCGTTTATCCAGGGTCACCGCGTCCTGGTTTCGCCGATGAAGTGATCCTGCTTTGTGACAAAGCGGGCTTTCAGGCCCACATCGTTGACGAATCCGATGATGTTGACGCGTGCCTGGCGCTGGTGTCAGCCGATGTTGGCCTTGGCCTCGTGCCAGCATCGGCCGTTTCCGCACATAACAACTACGTGCGTTTTATTCGTCTCGCCAATCCAAGGCCGACGAGCCCGCTTTGGTGCGTCGTGCGTCGCAACGATGAACGTCCAAGCGTCAAAGCATTTCTCGAAACAGTCAGGCAGTTCGACGCGACCGAACAGGCGTTACATGTACGGGCAGACGATATCCACGATTGAAGCGCGGAAATTTTTTGAGGAGCGACAAATCATGCACGCGGTTTGGCTTCACGATCCACACGACTGATACCTAAAAGGTAATTGCAGTGTCTTAGATAGCATTGGACATGAATCGTCCGGTTCAATAATCTTAAAACGTTGGTCGTGCTCGCGGATCGGCTGGTTGAAGCAATTCGGGTACTCTTATCCGATGGATAAGAACATCGATCGAATATTCCAATCGGCATCGCGCTAGCGAATGCCGTGCAGGAACGACAGTCTGACGGCTAGCGGCAGCATGCAGAAAGACGGGAAAAAGATTTTCCTGTGGGCGACATTTGAAATCGAAGCCCGCAGGTGAGCGCGATCACAATTGTCACTAATATTCCCAATGACTGACTCGAAAATTAGCAAATCTTATCGCCATCGCGGTACTTCAGAGTATGTAATTGTGGGTGGTGGTCAGGCTGGGCGTCGTGCTGCGGAAGAGCTGCGCAAAATAAACTCCACATCGGAGATTCTGATCATCGGGGAGGAAGCGGTAGCCCCATATGATCGTCCGATGCTGTCCAAGCAGATCCTGCTTGAACCGGAGAAGGAAATTGATGCATTTGTTCGGAACGCTGCGTTCTACCAGGATCGTGAGATTGAGTTGCTATTGAATACGCGGGTGACTTGCATTAATCGAAATGCGCAAAACATCGAGCTTGGAAATGGCGACACCATCGGTTACGGAGCGCTTCTTCTTGCGACGGGCTCGCGTGCGCGGACATTGGCGTGCCGAGTCGACCCCGGCGCCGAGGTGCACTACCTGCGGACCATGAAAGATGCGAAGCTACTGAGAAAGAACCTGGAGCCAGGACGGGCGGTAATTATCCTGGGAGGGGGGTTCATTGGTCTCGAGGTCGCATCGTCTGCGGTTCTCAGGGGCTGCCAAGTTACGGTAATTGAACCAAATGAGCAGTTGTTGCAACGTTCGATGCCTACCGTAGTTGGAGAACGGATCCTGCGGATGCACGAGGCTCGGGGAGTACGGTTTCTGATGGGCAATCAGCCACATCGCATCGGCCTCGGGGATTGTGGATCGCTGCTCGTCCACGTTGACGGTGGTCAGCTTAGGGCGGATGTTGTCGTGGCAGGCGTAGGTGCTGAACCCAATGTCGAGTTGGCGGCGCTAGCAGGCTTAGATGTCAGCAACGGAATCGTCGTTGATGAAGCGTGCCGGACAGCCGATCGCAATGTTTTCGCTGCGGGAGACGTTACTGCTCACTACAGCCCCGTCTTGCGTCGGCATGTCCGCATAGAGTCATGGCAGATTGCAGAAAATCAGCCTGTGGTTGCCGCTGGCAATATGGCTGGCGGCGAACTCCGGTACGAAGAGATTCCATGGCTCTGGACCGACCAATATGACTGGAATATTCAGACATTGGGGTTGTTCGACCGCTCGCAGGAGTGGCTTGTGCGCGGTGATCCTCACTCCGGTAAATTCAGTGTGTACGGTGTTGGAGAAGGCGGGAAGCTTGAGGCGATCGCTTCGGTTAATCGAGGCAAGGACGTGGCTATTGCCCGTAGGTTGATGAAAAAAGGCACCGAGGTGGATATCCGGAGGATGCGAGATCCAGGCTATTCGCTAAGCGCGCTCCTGAATTGAATTGTATAAGTTAACCAACGACTCTGCCATGTCTACCGAAACGCATTTTTACGAACCGCACGCCGGGCACGGCCTCGCTCACGATCCGTTTAACGCGATCGTTGGACCGAGGCCGATTGGATGGATATCGACTGTGTCGAAGGACGAAGTCCTCAATCTTGCGCCATACAGCTTCTTCAATGCATTTTCGTACAATCCGCACATAATCGGTTTCGCGAGCTTAGGCCGCAAGGACACTCTTCGCAACATCGAGCGAACCGGAGAGTTTGTGTGGAACCTGGCAACACGGGCTTTGGCCGACGCGATGAACGCGACCTGCGCCGAGGTCGACAGCGGCATCAGCGAGTTTTCTTTGTCCGGCTTGACGCCGACGCCGTCAAGGCTGGTGGCCGGGCCGCGGGTCGATGAAAGCCCCGTTTCGTTCGAATGCAGATGCACGCAAATCGTTAGGTTAGTGGATGTTGCGGGCACCTCGATTCCGACTTGGGTGATCCTTGGTGAAGTGATCGGTGTTCATATATCGAAGGCATTGCTAATCGACGGAGTCTACAGGACGGAAACTGCACGTCCGATTCTACGAGCGGGAGGCGCTGGTGATTATTTTGAGATTTCCGAGGAAGGTCGATTCACAATGGAGCGACCCAAAGTGTCGCGTCCGGTTTCGCCTGTTTAGTGGTAAGCGCGTTGTCCGGAATTCGGACGTTAGAAGATTGGCGCCCTCCAAATCGATTGACAAAATGAAGGCGAGAAATACTAATTAATTTTGAAAACGAAATAAAGCTTATTGATTTATGAAATAACCTTAAACATTTCGTATATCTAACAAATTGTAAAGGAGACGGCGATGAAAGAAAATCGAGTTGATATCGTGGTGTACGACATTATAAAAGCTGTTCGGGAGGTCATGTTAAAACACGATGTCACACACAGCGAATATCTGGCAGCGCAGGCGTTTCTGGCAACGTTCCTGTCTGCTCCGGCGTACGAGATTCCGCTTGCATTGGATATATTCTTCGATGCCACGGTGCACGATGCCGAGATGACGCATCGGAAAGGGTCTATGACGAACACTCAGGGCCCGTATTTCAAGGGGGACTGTCCAACGGTTACCACCGAACTCAAGGTGCTCCCTGAGAAGAACGGTGATCCTTTGATCATTGAGGGGCGCGTGATGGACGTGGACGGCCGCCCGATTCCAGGTGCCGAGCTCTTCGTGTGGCATTCGGACCCGGACGGAAATTACAGCGGCTTTTGTGACTATATGCCAAAAAACGACTACTATCGCGGCCGTGTACATATTCCGGAGGACGGGAATTTCCGATTGCTAAGCACAGTTCCGTATGCTTACACCATCCCGCATAACGGACCCACAGGCATTCTGCTCAAAGCAATGGGTCGTCACCCGTGGCGGCCAGCACATTTGCATTTTATCGTCAACGCAGACGGATTTATGCAGCACGTCACGCAAATCTATTTCAGGGAAGGGGAGTACAACGATACCGACTGCGCTGAGAGCGTTCGTGCCGATCTCATCTACGATTTTGAGTTTAGCGATGGGAAGAAAGTTATCCGAAAGGACTTTTATCTTGATCGGATCTGAATACAGACGCTGATCTCGCGCCTACGGGATACCTTCGGCTCGCGAGGGCAAACCTAGAGCGTGTCAGAACGTAGCTTAAAGACTAGTCTCCACCTTCAAGCAGGCAACTAAAATGAGTTCCGAACTGATCGAGTCGGTCGAGTCAATTATCGTTGACGTCCCCATCAAGCGGGTCCACAAATTTTCCGCTACGTCGATTACTACACAAGCTATTCTGTTGATCAGGATACGGACGCGCAACGGCGTGGTTGGAATCGGCGAGTCCACGACGCCGGGCGGACCCTGGTGGCTAGGTGAATCGGTCGAATCAATGAAGCTGATGATTGATTCTTATTTCTCACCAGCGCTAATCGGGAGCGACGCTCTTCAGATTCCCGAAGTACTCCGAAAACTTAACAAAATTGCCGCCTTGAACAGCTTCGCCAAAGCTGGTATTGAGATGGCGCTTTTCGACATTAAAGGCAAGGTATTTAACGCGCCACTGCACCAGTTGCTAGGCGGTCTTGCGCGTGAGTCGGTTAAGACGTGCTGGCCGCTCGCTATTGGTGATATCGATCGTGATGTCGCTGAAGCGGAACATTTGCTGAGCGAGAATCTGGCTCAGGAGTTCAAGATCAAGATGGGCTACCGCGAACCGAAAGAAGACGTCGCATTTGCGTGCAGCCTCGCAAGTGCGCTCTTGAGCCGCGGCGCTACGGTACGAGTAGATATCAATCAGGCGTGGGATGAAGGTACAGCGCACCGCTGGCTACCCGTGATGATTGACGCTGGAGTATCAGTGATCGAGCAACCCGTGCAAGGATGGAACCACGAAGCAATGGCACGCATTACGGGGAAATATTCCGCGCAGGTGCTCGCAGACGAATCAGTATGTACGTTGCAGGATGCTTTGAAAATCGGCAGCTTGCGGTTCGCTGATGCGTTTGCATTAAAGGCGATGAAGTCCGGAGGCATTCTCGCGGCACAGAAAATCGCGGGTATTGCAGAAGCAGCCGGTGTTCCCTGCTTTGCAGGCTGCTTTCTGGAGGCTTCGATTGGATCTTCCGCTATGGTAAGCCTTGCATGTGCACTGCCGAATGCGACGTATGGATCTGAACAAATCGGCCCGATTTGGCTAAAGGAAGAGATTGTCGAAGATCCTGTTGAAATTCGGGATAATCGTATCTGGGTCAAGCATGGCCCCGGACTGGGCGTAACACTTAGTGAAGAAAAACTTCAACGCTTCCGGCGGAGATAAGTTCAAATGGCAATCCAATCTCTTCCCATCGACTTATCGCTTCTGTTTGATCTGTATGTCAACGTGGCCGAGGAACACCTGCTGGGAAAAGTCCCGTTAGGTGAGCGTCGATTGTATTTCGGTGCAACTGGTTGGTTTTCCGGTCCTGGATTGAAAGGTAAGTTAATTAACGGGGGCGACTGGCTCCGAGTCCGGCAAGATGGCGTTATCGTGCAGGATGTCGGCTTCCTACTGCAGACTGACGATGGTGCCGGGATTGCTTATCGCCATCGTGGTATCCGTCACGATTCTACGAATTTTCCTGCACCTTTTTCTCCGGGACAACAACCTGGTTCGTCGCCTTATTTTTTTACAACACCCGAGTTCGAGACGAGCGATGTCCGGTACGATTGGCTCAACAAGGTCATTGCGGTCGGACAGGGGAAAAAGGAGGGACTAACGTTGCAATATTCTGTCTATGCGGTTCACCCGTCTGCCATAAAGGGCGGAGACGAGTCCGCTGACGACTGACGCAGGTACAAGTCTATGGGTGCTGCTCCTTTCGTCCGGTCTGTGGATCATGTTTGCGAACCACTTGTTTTATAGTGTGTTCCGTACATCAGTCAAATAATTGGTCTTCCTCATGTTTATGAGCAAAAAACGGAGTCGACTGCCTAGCGACCTAGCCATCTGGTTTTGGCGTTGCTGGCGGCGTTGAACTGGACACTGACTGATGGCCTTGCATTCAGGCGGGTCGTCTTCGTTTTTTGTTGTCGCTGTTTGATCTCCCATCGTCATTTTTGCGTGAGTGTACCGGCATCCCTTTCAAATTTGATGGGTCGCTATGCTGAGGCATACGCCGGCGGATTGGCAAGATGATGTATGGAATGGGGGTCTGATTGGGCATTGTTCGCCTTGTCGTGGGCGTGTTCGTTGTTGCACCTCTACATCAGTGATCGGTTACACCATTTTTCGCGCTGCGCCAAAAAATGGCCTACGGCGGACGAGACATGTCAAACATGACTGAGCACGAATTCGACCATCTGGCGAGTGCCGGCTTTAACCGCATTCCTTTGATAGCAACTGCACTGGCGGATCTGGAGACACCCATATCCTTGTATTACAAGCTCGCGCAAAGTGAGCGCAACGGTGCAAACTCTTTCCTGGCAGAATCCGTTGTCGATGGCCAGTGCTACAGCCGGTATGCCTATATCGGCCTACCTGCGCGAACAATTTTACGCGCCAGATATATTGACGGCGTCGTAGCCGGCGAGGTAGTGCGGGATCGCGAGGTGATTGAGGCTCGCAACGGCGATCTCCTCGCATTCGCTGCGCGGTTTCAGGCTCGCCTGCAATATGCGAAGCATCCGAGTTTTTCGCTGCCATGTGTCTCACTGAGCGGTTATTTTACTCCAAGTGAGATGAACATTCGCAGTCAAGGTAGGGTCAGCCGGGTGTGCCGTGATCACCCGGCGTTGCCCGACATGCAACTGCTTTTGACGGAGGAGCTTGCGATACTCGACCGGCTCGCGGGTAAGCTCTATCTGGTTATCTACGTGGATCCTGCCGAGCCTGGCGCTTATGCGCGCGGGGTATCGCGATTGCGAGAATTGCAATCCCGCTTGCACGGGAGAGAGCATTTGCCTCCAGATGCCGAGCATCCGCGCATTCGATCATATGACGTTGGTTTGCAGCGCCACTACATCCGAGCCGTCAATGACGCGCGGGAGGAGATCTCAGCAGGAAAGCGGGGGTCTATGCAACTTACTCAGAACGTGTCGACGTCGCATCGAAGCGATCCTTTGGCGCTATATCGAGCCCTTCGGTCACAGACCCCGGCGACCCGGATGTATCTTTTCCGTTTCGATGACTTGTCGTTGATTGGGGCGTCGCACGACGCAGCGACGGTATCGGGCATTGAGGTGATCGACGAGCCCGTCTTGGCGGCAAGCGAATCGCATCGTCATTGCGCGGACGCCCCATCTCCTGCACGACGCAGCTATGGCGCGACTCTTAGGGAACTTCGGACATGATTGTTTCCCCCCAGAACGTCCTGCAGCGGATCCTCGATCGGCGAGAGATTTCGACGAGCGATATGGCTGATGTGATGCGCCTGATGGAGCGCACTGAGCCGGCGCCGATATTGATGGCAGCGTTGCTGGTCGGTTTGCAGGCAAAACGACGCAGCGTGAATGAACTTGTCGCTATGGTGAATGCAATGCGCGAGTTTGCGCCTCGCGTACAAATCGATGAAGGCCGTTACGCGCTGAACATCGCGAGCAACGGCATCTCGAACGCGTTTGGGGTGTTGACCGCAACCATGTTCGTCGTCGCGACCACGGGTGTTCAGGTCGCAATGCACGCGTGCAACGCCATGCCGGCCGACCCTCGTGGCGGTGACTTGTTCGAGGTGCTTGGCCTGAATCGAAACGTCTCCGTGCGGACGGTTAGCGAATCCATCGCTGCAACGGGGATGGGTTTCCTATCATCGGCAACCCAACATTCGGTGATGAAAAGGATTGCGCCCGTCGCTCACGAGCTAGGTGCGAGCAATATCTTCAGTCTCCTACTTCCGCTCACCAATCCTGCGGATGTACGTCACCACATGATCGTTGTGTCTCAGAAAGAGATGATCGGATGTCAGATTCGCGTGATTCAGCAGTTGGGTGCCGTACATGCACTCGTCGTTCATAGCCGCGACGGGGTGCACGGGGTGTCACTTGAAGGCCCCATCGCCGTCGGTGAACTTTGGAACGATAAAGTGCTCGAGTACGAGCTTCAGCCAGAGGACTTTGGTCTGAAGAGAATGGCAGACAGCGCGCTGACAGGGTGCGATCTAGAAGAATCTGCAAAACTTCTCCTCGAGGCCCTCGACGATTCACCGGGTGGCGCGCGTGATCGCATCGTACTGAATGCGGCCATCGCCCTCTTTGCATCGAATGCTGTGGATTCGATCGAGGCTGGTGTAGTGTCGGCGCGGCGAGCAATTTCGAGCGGAAGTGCACGAGAAAAGGTTGACGAATTCGTGAGTTTCGGACGTCGTCTGTAAGCACTCGGTAAAGGCAGGGTGGGCTCGATCAGGCGACAGGTGGCGCCCAGTGATGCGGGAGCAATTCGGCGATCTGGTCGGCCCGCTGGGTCGGTAGTCGCGTGAGGACATCTTTTAGGTAGACGTACGGGTCGTGCCCATTGAGTTGTGCGGAACGCAACAGGCTCATGATGGCGCGGCTCGTTGACCAGCACGCAGAGAACCCGCGAACAACCAGTTCCCCGTTTATGCAGAGTTCCGCATAAACGGGCAAATCACACGTATACCTGTGCGACGCGCTCGGAGGGTACGCACGACTGGATCGGCGGGCTTATCGGTGCCATGGTTCTATGGAGGCGCCCCGAGCCTGCTTGTCCCGGATAATCCGCGTGCGCTGAATGTGCAGCCCGACCGCTACGAACCGGGGCTGGGACGCACGACGCAGGAATTCGTGAACCACTACGCGACGGTGTTACTTCCAGCACGGCCAAGAAAGCCTCGTGATAAGGCGTACGTTTCATACTGCACCTTGTGTGGTTGGTGGAACAGGGATAAACGTCGGTTGTGCCGAGTTGTAGCGGCCGCCTTGCCCTTTGACCAAGACGACGTCGCCGAGGGGGGCTCGTAGAGGCTGACCGGACGGGCGGACGGACTCTGCCGGAGATCCACCATGACAACCGTGTTCTCGCAGTTCCCGTCTTTCCCACGCAGTCCAGAGACGGGAAAAATCGTCTCGGCGTGGGAGGCTGTGCAACTGATCCGCTCGGGAGACACGGTGGCCACGAGTAGTTTCGATGGCATCGGCTTTGCGGAGGAAATCGCAATCGCGATAGAGCAGCGTTTTCTCGACGGTGCACGTAAAGCGGTCGATGCGTTGCGAGACCTTACGCTCGTATATGCGGAAGGCCAGGGAGACGGGCGCAGCAAAGGTCTGAATCATTTTGCACACGACGGCCTCGCATTGCAGGAAGCGATGCGTACAGTCTTAGCGCATGAATAGCCCGCCGTTGAGATCCCAACATGCGCCGTTGGCAAAATACGCCTGCTCAGATGCAAGTAGTAGGGCCATGTCTGCCACATTCCGGGTGAACCCAATCGGCCGACTGGGATATTTGCAATCACTGCATCGAGCTTGTCTGCGGGAACACTCTCGTAGACTATCGGCAAGTCCATCGGGCCCGGTGAGATGGCATTGACAGTGACGCCGGACGACGCGAGGTCGCGGGCAAATACTTTGGTTAACGTGAGCACGCCTCCTTTCGCCGCGGCATAGTGAGCACCAGTTGCCGAGCCACCATTCTGTCCAGCGAGTGATCCGATATTGACAATTCGCCCTATGCCCAAGTCTGCGAAGTACTGTCCGAATACCTGACATCCAAAAAGGACGCTACGCAAGTTGACGTTTATCACATGGTCAAATTGCTCTGCAGTGATGTCCATGATCGGCGTGACTTTTGACATGCCGGCATTATTAACCAGTACGTCAATACGTCCCCACCGCGCTAAAAGTGCTTCGCGGGCCGCCCCAAAAGCGGCTTTCGAGGTGACATCTAAGGCGATAGCGCACGCGCTCGAGCCATCCGCGCTTAACATGCTTGCGAGCTTTGAGGCTTGACTCTCGGCGATGTCGGCAATAGCGACAAGATATCCCGCGGCATGAAATCGTTCTGCGATCGCGGCGCCCAAGCCGCGTGCCGCTCCGGTTACCATCACCACTCTTTTAGACATAAATTGACTCCTGAGTTGGAATAATATAGTGAGCCGCTCCGGTAGCGGCGGATGGTTACCGAGCCAGCGCCTGCTCGAAGCTTGCGGCGATTGCGCATACTTGTTCGTCGGCGCCCTTACGTCCAACGATTTGCAATCCCGCTTTTAGTCGGGAGCCTTTGATCGACATTGGAAGGCTTAGCGCCGGGTGGCCGCTTAAGTTGAACGGCCGAATTAACGACGACATGCTGATCACAGGCGTGCCGTTGCGCG
>NZ_JNFG01000215.1 GCF_000729995.1 Caballeronia sordidicola
CCGCGACTTCTCCGCCCCTCTTTCCGTCCAATGCTGAACGTAGAAGCGACCCCTTGATGTTCTTAGCGTTATCGTTCGGTTTGAACCCGCTCATCACGCTGCTAGATTGATGTCGATTCGACACATAAAAGGGTAAGCATGTCAGCCATTCCGCAAAATGCAGCGACGCGTCCTGCATCAGTCGATTCAAGCGGATCTTCAGAGAAAGCACCTGCACATATCATCCGCGACGACGTCGAAGCCATCGCACGCGCCCACGAAGTGGCCGCTCGCCTTGTCGAACATGCCAGCGAGCGCGATCGCGAGCGTCGCTTGCCGCACGAAGAAATCGACTGGTTTTCGCAAGCCGGCTTATGGGCGATCACCGTACCCAAAGAGTACGGCGGTGCGGGGGTGTCATATGTGACAGTGACCGAAGTCATCAAGATCATCGCCGCGGCCGATCCGTCGCTGGCACAGTTGCCCCAGAACCATCTGGGTCTCGTCGACGTCATCGCGTTAACGGGAACCCCAGAGCAGAAGCAGTTCTTCTTCGGCGAGATATTGCAGGGCAAGCGTTTCGGCAACGGCTTCTCGGAGAAGGGCACTAAGCACGTCCTCGACCTGAAGACACGCGTCACAGCCGAGGGTGACGAGTATGTCGTGCACGGCACGAAGTTCTATTCGACCGGTGCGCTGTTCGCGCACTACGTGCCGGTCCTGGGTCTCGACGACGAACGGCGTGGCTGGCTTGCCTACATTCCAGCGGGTACCGCGGGCTTGCAGGTTATCGATGACTGGTCAGGCTTTGGTCAGCGCACCACCGCGAGCGGTACGGTTATCGCGGACCAGGTACGCGTTGCGGCATCCCACGTATTTCCGGCCTTTCGCGTATCGGACGTGCCGACGCTCAATGGCCCGATTTCCCAGATCATCCAGGCAGCAATCGATGCGGGTATCGGGCGGGCGGCGATAGACGACACGCTGAAGTTCGTCCGCGAGCGCTCGCGTCCATGGATCGATAGCGGAGTCGAGCGCGCCAGCGACGATCCGCTCGTGGTACGTGAGGTGGGTCATCTTCACATCCAGTTGCACGCTGCCGAGGCGTTGCTCGAGCGTGCGGCGCGTACGCTGGACGCCATTGCAACGCAAGGGCATGCGCCAAGCGAAGACGACATTGCCCGTGCATCGGTGGCGGTCGGCGAAGCAAAGGTATTGACCACCGAGATCGCATTGCTTGCCGGTGAAAAGCTGTTCGAACTGGCCGGTACGCAGTCGACGCTTGCCGCGCATAACCTCGACCGTCACTGGCGCAACGCGCGCACGCATACGCTGCACGACCCCGTGCGCTGGAAGTATCACCTGGTGGGCAACTATTACTTAAATGGCATCAAGCCGACGCGCCACCCGTGGAACTAGAACGGGCTCGTCGATAAACAGGGCGGTTGCGAATAATCAGCCAAGTCGTATGGAGGCGCCTTGCCGCTGCGCGCTTTCAGTCGAACGTTGTCCTCACGCTTACTCCACAGAAACGGAAACTATCTTTCATGCTTAAACCTATCGGCCGTCTGTTCGTCGCCGCGTTGCTTGCCGGCAGCATCTCCGCCTATGCAGCAGGCGGTTTGCCCAATGCTCCCGCCCCCTTCAACAAAGGCGGCGTCAGGATCGCGTTGGTCAATTATCTTTCGACTGGCGATTTCTTCCAGGCTTATGAAGCGGGTGCGCAAAAGCAGGCCAAGGCGCTGGGCATCGACTTGCGCATTTACGAGGGACGTCAGGATGCCGCCCAGCAACGTGACCAGATTCAGCAAGCAATCAATCTGGGTGTTTCAGCGATCATCGTGAATCATGGTTTGCCTGAGTCTCTAAAGGACGTGGTGCAGGTGGCGCTGGATAAAGGCATCAAGGTGGTCGCGTTTGACGTTGACCTCGGGAACCCGAAAGTGCCGCAGATCGAGCAAAGCGATCACGACCTCGCGACTTTGTTGCTCGATCAGGCAGTGAAAGATAACGGCGATGCGTTCTCCGCCGCGTACGTCTATGTGCCGGGCTTCGCTCCGCTCGACCGGCGCGACGCGGTCTGGAAGGCCTTCAAGACCGCACATCCGAAGATCAAGGAGGAGGCGCGCTTCGGCACGGTCGATAACCCGATTGCACAGTCGGTGGCCAACCAGGCCGCGGCGGCTTATCGGGCGCATCCCGACGTGCGTGTGGTGTTCGCGCCATACGATGAGTTCGCCCGCGGCGCGAAACTGGCGGCCGACGAGGCAGGCATCGCTTCGAAGCTCCGGATTTATAGCGCCGATATATCGACGGCCGATATAGAGGCGATCCGGGCGCCCGGGAGTTCGTGGGTCGCCACTGCCGCGACTAATCCTGCCGTAGTGGGAGAAGTGTCGGTGCGAGCGGCGGCGCTGCTGGTGGCAGGCCAGGACCCGGGGCATAGGATCGCAATAAAACCTGCGTTGATCACGCGCGACGACCTGGTCAAGAATGATATCCACACGATTGCGGACCTTGAGTCGCGGTTTGTGGATTTCAGGCAGGCAGATGTGGCCAAGGCAGGCTGGATCCCAGAGGTTCGCGATTAAAGGATGGTTGCTTCGCGATCCTGATGATTGATGCGATTATCTGCTCGGCGCGGATTCAACCCGCTGGAAAGACTGATGCAGTCAAAGAAAAAATCCCGCACCGGCGAAGCGCCTGTGCGGGATTTTCAATTTAAAGAACTGCGTTTGTAAGCGCCGGTGTTTGCCAGATTGTTCCCTGGCGCGTCCCCGGCTAAACCGTTCGCCCTCGGCTAAAGAGTCGCAGGATGAACAGCAGGATCACGGCGCCAATCAACGCGGTGATCAGCGACCCAATAATGCCGCCGCCGAGGTGCAGGCCGAGCACGCCGCCGACCCACCCGCCAATGAACGCGCCGACAATGCCGACAATGATGTCCACAATAATTCCGAAGCCGCCTCCATCAACGATTCGGCCGGCGAGCGCGCCGGCAATTCCGCCAATGATCAGCCAGAAGATGATTCCGTGCGAGACAGGTTCCATAGCGTTTCTCCGTCAGGTTAAATGCGTGTAGCAAGCTACCTGCATGGTGATGACAATTCTTACGGGGACACCCCGGTTAGACGATGTTCATGTTCCCCCTGAATCGATAAGCCTCTCGGTTCGAGCAAACCGCGTGCCCGGAAAGGGCAATGCGGCAAGAACGACCGATTCACCAAGCTTGGCGCTTATGCGCTGCAGGCGTCATAGGGCTAAACCCGAACTCGAATGCTCCCTCTATAAGCTTGTGATCCACTTTTGCTATCGGACCATCGAATAGTCGGATTGTTTGGCTATGAGAGCGCCCCTATAGTTCGTTCATCAGCGGCTTTAAGCAGGCGCCGAACGGAATGCGAAACTTGGCGCCGAAGCAACGCAATCATCTAAAGACAAAAGGAGACACGATGAACCAGATCGATCTGGCAGGACGGACCGTGGTAATCACCGGTGGCGCACGCGGTATTGGCTACGCGGTCGCACAACGGGCGCTCGCCTCCGGCGCTGAAGTTGCATTGTGGGATATCGACGCTGAACGTCTTGAGCGCGCCCGCGGCGAACTCGCGAAGGCCGGCAAGGTCAGCGTCGCCGTGGTCGAACTGACGGAAGAGGCATCAGTTGAACAAGCCACGCAGCAGACGCTGCAAGCGCATCGAAAGATCGATGTGCTGATCAACTGCGCGGGCATCACCGGCGGCAACGGCACGACCTGGGAGCTGGCGCCGGACGTATGGCGCCGCGTGATCGACGTTAATCTGATCGGCCCGTATCTCACCTGCCGCGCCGTCGTGCCGCACATGCTGAAGGAAGGCTACGGCCGGATCGTGAATATTGCGTCGGTGGCGGGCAAGGAAGGCAATCCGAATGCGTCGCACTATAGCGCCTCGAAAGCTGGCCTGATCGGGCTGACGAAGTCGCTCGGCAAGGAGCTCGCCACGCGCGGCATCCTCGTCAACGCGGTGACGCCGGCGGCTGCCAAGACCGAGATTTTCGATTCCATGGCGCAGCAGCATATTGACTACATGCTGTCCAAGATTCCGATGAACCGCTTTCTCCTGCCGGAAGAAGCCGCCTCCCTGATTCTGTGGCTCAGTTCGGAGGATTGCGCGTTCAGCACGGCGTCGGTGTTCGATCTGTCCGGTGGCCGCGCGACCTACTGAAGCCGCTAGCGGATGTCCCGGGTGTCGCTACAGCCACGCCCGTCACATAAAAATATCTGGAGACACGCATGAGCGATACCGCTAGTGCGGAGGAAGCGGTCGTTGGTCGCGTGATGCGCCGTCTGCTGCCGTTCCTGTTGCTGATGTACATGCTGGCGTTTCTCGATCGGGCAAATATCGGCTTCGCGCAGAAAGCACTGCAGCACGATACGGGTCTTTCGAATGCGGCCTTTGCGTTCGGAGCGGGCGTGTTTTTTGTCGGCTATGCGCTCTTCGAAGTACCGAGCAACTTGCTGCTGCATCGTGTGGGAGCCAAGCTCTGGATGTGCCGGATCATGGTGACATGGGGGCTTGTTTCCGCAGCGATGGCGTTCGCGCATACGGCCACCATGTTCTATGTGTTGCGCTTCGCGCTGGGTGTGGCTGAGGCAGGCTTTTTCCCGGGCATTGTGTATTACCTCACGCGCTGGTTTCCTCAATCGGCGCGAGCGAGGGCGCTAGGCGTGTTCTATTTCGGCGCGCCGCTCGCGTTCATCTTCGGCAGCCCATTGTCCGGCGCGTTGCTCGACCTGCATGGCGCGTTTGGTTTTGCGGGCTGGCAGTGGCTCTTCCTGGTGGAAGGCGTTCTTGCCTCCATCGTCGGCGTATGGGCGTTCTGGTATCTCGACAACGATCCATCGAAGGCCCGCTGGTTGAATGACGGTCAACGTGAGCTGCTGCTATCGCGACTCTCCCACGACGCGCAGACAGCGTCCGCGCACGGACCTCGCAGCGTGCTTGCCGCATTGATCGATCCGCGAGTGCTGACCCTGTCAGCCGTGTATTTTTTAATTCAGATGTCCGTGTATGGCGTGATCTTTTATCTGCCGCAACAAGTGGCTGCGTTGCTTGGCGCGAACGTGGGTGCGAAGGTCGGTTTCGTCACGGCGATCCCCTGGTTGTGCGCGGTGCTTGTGACGTGGGTGGTGCCGCGTTATGCGGATCGTTATGGCCAGCATCGACGGCTCGCCGTGCTGATGCTGATCGTGGCCGGTGCGGGCATCGCGGTATCGGGACTCGCAGGTCAACCTGTGATCTCGCTGATCGCGTTGTGTTTCGCAGCGAGCGGCCTGATCGCAGCACAACCGCTGTTCTGGACCTTTCCCACGCATTACCTGACCGGCGCCGCTGCGGCCGGAGCCATCGCGTTGATCAATTCGCTCGGCAGCCTCGGCGGTTTCGTCGCGCCGATGGTGCGCACGGCCGCGGAACGTTCCTATGCATCGACTAGCGCGGGTCTCGTCCTGCTCGGACTCGTTGCCGTGCTCGCCGCCATCGCGATCATCGTGTTCGTGCGTCCTGCGCAGACACCCGCTTATATCCACGACAAGCGTGCCAAAGCGTCCTGAACATTAGAACCTTAACGGAGTCCAATCATGTCCATGCCCACCATCCGCCACGTTCGCGCGTTCACTGTTCGCGGCGGCGGCGCCGACTATCACGACCAGGGCGCCGATCACTGGATCGACGACCATATCTCGACGCCTATGGGGCGTTACCCTGAGTATCGCGCGAGCCGCCAGTCGTTCGGCATCAACGTGCTCGGTTCGCTGGTTGTCGAAATTGAAGCGAGCGATGGCACAGTCGGCTTCGCGGTCACCACCGGCGGTGAGATAGGGGCGTTTATCGTGGAGAAACATCTGGCGCGGTTTCTCGAAGGCCAACGGGTTACCGACATCGAGAAGATGTGGGACCAGATGTATTTCGCCACGCTCTATTACGGGCGCAAAGGCATCGTGCTGAATGCGATCTCGGGCGTTGATCTTGCATTGTGGGATCTGCTCGCGAAGGTTCGCAAGGAGCCGGTGTTTCATCTTTTAGGTGGACCTGTACGCGACGAACTGCAATTCTATGCAACCGGCGCACGTCCTGACCTGGCGAAGGAGATGGGTTTTATCGGCGGCAAGATGCCGTTGCAGCACGGACCCGCGGAAGGTGAGGAAGGGCTGACGAAGAACATTGCGAAGCTTGCCGATATGCGCTCGAAAGTAGGCGATGATTTCTGGCTGATGTTCGACTGCTGGATGAGCCTCGACCTGAACTACGCAACGCGCCTCGCGCACGCGGCGAAGGAATACGGCCTGAAGTGGCTTGAAGAAGCGTTGCCGCCCGATGACTATTGGGGTTACGCCGAACTGCGGCGCTCGGTGCCGCGCGGCATGATGGTGACGACCGGTGAGCATGAAGCCACGCGCTGGGGTTTCCGCATGTTGTTTGAAATGGGCTGCGCCGATCTGGTCCAGCCGGACGTGGGATGGTGTGGCGGCATCACGGAACTGATCAAGATCTCCGCACTCGCCGATGCCCATAACGTGCTGGTCGTGCCGCATGGATCATCGGTCTATAGCTATCACTTCGTGGTGACGCGGCACAACTCGCCGTTCGCGGAGTTCCTGATGATGGCGCCGAAAGCCGACGAAGTCGTGCCCATGTTCAACCCGCTGCTGCTCGATGAACCCGTGCCCGTGAATGGCCGGATGAAGGTGCCGGAGACACCGGGTTTCGGTGTGCGGCTCAATCCCGAATGCACCCTTGTGCGTCCGTATACACATTGAAAACACTGAGGTTATCGTGCTGCTCGACAAGAAGGTGGTGATTGTCACAGGCGGATCGCGAGGCATTGGCCGCGCGATCGCCGTGGCCTGCGCGAAGGAAGGCGCGGACGTCGTACTGAACTATTGGGGCGATAACGACCGCTCGTATGGACGGTTGTCGGCGGTGCAGGAGGTGGTCGGCGAGATAGAGACACTTGGCCGGCGAGTGATCGCCGTCGAAGGAAACGTCGCGCTGCGTGAGACGGGGCTCGAACTCGTGAAGCAGGCAGTCGATGCATTCGGTCATGTCGACGTCCTCGCGAGCAACGCGGGTATCTGTCCATTTCACTCGTTCCTCGACATGCCTGCGTCGGTGTACGAAGCGACTGTCGGCGTCAACCTGAACGGTGCGTTTTATGTGACGCAGGCCGTTGCGAATCAGATGAAGCTGCAAGGAACAGGGGGCGCGATCGTTGCGACCAGTTCGATCAGCGCGCTCGTTGGCGGCGGCATGCAGACCCATTACACGCCGACCAAGGCGGGCGTTCATTCGCTGATGCAGTCGTGTGCGATCGCGCTGGGGCCTTATGGCATCCGCTGCAATTCGGTGATGCCCGGCACGATCGCGACGGACCTGAACGCAGAAGATCTCGCCGATGCCGAGAAGCGCGCGTACTTCGAAAAGCGCATTCCGCTCGGACGCCTGGGCGAACCGGATGACGTCGCGCAGTGCGTGACATTTCTCGCATCGGATCGCGCGCGCTATGTCACGGGAGCATCGCTGCTGGTGGACGGCGGCCTGTTCGTCAACCTTCAGTGAACGATCCGGCCGAGTACTTGCGTAGCAACGCGATGCAGTATTCGGCGGGTTCGCTGAGCGTTTCATGTTTGCGCCGCAACAAGCCGAAGCCCGAAAGGCTTTTGCCGATCTCGATGGGCAGTTCGATCAGTAAATGTGCCCGCAGGTAATCGCGTACGACGGACTCCGGCAGCATGGCGACGGCGTCGCTGTTCTGCAAAAGCTGCAGCGTGGCGAAGATCGATGCGCACTCGACCACGTTGGAGGGCGAAGCAAGCTTGGCCCGCGCAAGCTCTTCTTCGAACAGCGCGCGCGCGGGGCTGGTGATCGGTTGCAGGATCCAGGGCCAGGAAATCAGCGCGTCGAGCGAGAGCGTGGTTTCATGGGCGAGCGGATGCCCGGCGCGCACCACCAGCCGCATGGCCTCGCGCGAGAGCGGTTCGAAGTCGAAGTCGTTGTGCTGGAGCGGCGTGGTGAGACGGCCGAGCGCAAGATCCACTTCGCGGCGGTGCAGCAATTGCACCACCTGGTCGCTGGTCTCGCCAAGAATGCGGACGTTGAGCAGCGGCCGTTCGCTTTTAAGTTCGGCGATGGCCATGGCGAGCACGTCGGGCGCCGCACCCATGATCGCGCCGACGGTCAGTTGACCGTGACCGCCGCGCCGCTTGCTTTCGAGGTCGGCGGCGAAGCGCGTGAGGTCGGCAAGCGAGCGGCGCGCATAGGCGAGCGTGGCGACACCGAGCGGCGTGGGCTGCATGCCGCGGGCGTTGCGCTCGAACAGGAGGAAGCCGAACGCTTCTTCTATGTCGCTCAGCATCCGGCTTGCGCTCGGCTGGGCAACGTTGATGGCTTCGGCGGCCTGGTGCAGGTTGCGGGCGTCGTCGAGGGCGACAAGCAGCGCGAGATGCTTGAATTTCAGGCGATTGACGAGGGCAATCTGGGAGACGTTCTGGTTCATCGGGCGTCCTCGTGCGTCCATTCTGCGATTCGGTTTTGCGATCGGCTGATCCTGACTTCGGATTGTCATGTTATCAGTCGGCGAATTATAGTCGTAACGCACAAGCCGGAAGTCGGACTCGCTTTATGACGATGATCAACCGGTTCAACACCTATAAAAGGCAAGCCGCAATGGAGACGATTGCGTTCAGGATGACCCTCAAACCGGGCCGGCGCGATGAATACGAGCGGCGTCATCGCGACATATGGCCCGAGCTGGCCGAGGCGTTACGCCACGCCGGAATCCGCGACTACCGGATTTTCCTCGACGAAACCACGGGGCACCTGTTCGCCACGCTCAAGCGTGAGCGCGATCACACCATGGACGCGTTGCCCGATCTGCCCATCATGCGCAAATGGTGGGACAGCATGGCCGACCTGATGGAAACAAACCCTGACCGCTCGCCGGTGCAAACCGCGCTCGTGCCGGTCTTCCATCTACCCTGACGCGTTTGCTTTAGCCTTTGCGGCACGAGGACATATCCATGCAGGTTGTCGATCCGCACATTCACCTTTGGGACTTGAAGACGCATCACTATCCGTGGCTGGCAAACCCGGGGAAGTCGTTCGTCGGCGATGCAAGCGAGTTGAAGCATGACTATTTGATCGCTGATTTGCTGCGCGATGCCGGTTCGGTCCAGGTACTCAAGCTCGTGCATGTGGATGCCAATCACGATCCCGCCGATCCGGTGGAAGAAACGCGCTGGCTGCAGCATGTTGCCGACAACGAAGGCCACGGGTTGCCGAACGCGATCGTGGCGGGCGCGGATTTATCGGCGGATAACGTGCAGGAAGTGCTCGAAGGGCACGCCGTATTCGCCAATACGCGCGGCATTCGGCAGATACTCAACGTGCATGCAAAGCCACTTTATGACTACGTGGGCCGGCACTACATGCGTGAACCGCAATGGCGCAAGAACTTCGCCCTGCTGAAACGGTATTCGATGTCGTTCGACCTGCAGCTCTACCCGTCGCAAATGAAAGAAGCGGCTGAGCTTGCACAGGAACATCCCGACACACAGTTCATCGTGAATCATGCCGGCATGTTCGTTGATCGTTCTTCGGTGGAGGGGTTTCGTGCATGGCGTGACGGGTTGCGTGCGCTGGCCGCATGTCCGAATGTGGCGGTGAAGATCAGTGGGCTCGCCATGTTCGATCACGAGTGGACTGTCGAAAGTTTTCGGCCGTATGTGCTCGAGACCATCGATACGTTTGGTTGCGAGCGCGCGATGTTTGCATCGAACTTTCCGGTGGATCGCTTGTTCGCCACGTATGAAGGATTGTGGAACGCCTATGCATCGATCGTGAAAGACCTGAGCGACACAGAAAAAGATGCCCTGTTCAAAAGCAATGCAGAACGAATCTATCGCATCTGAAGGAGACAGTATGGGCAATAACAATCCGCCTCGGCTTGAGCTAAGGCACGCGAGCAAGTCGTTTGGCCGCGTGCGTGCGCTCGGTGACGGCAGCCTCGCGTTGTGGCCGGGTGAAGTGCATGCGTTGCTCGGCGAGAACGGTGCGGGCAAGTCGACGCTGGTCAAGCTGCTGGCCGGCGTGTATCAGCCGGACTCGGGCGAATTGCTGGTGGATGGGCAGGCGCGTACGTTTGCGAATCCCGCTGAAGCGCGCGACGCGGGTCTCGCCGTGATCTATCAGGAACCTACGTTGTTTGCGGATCTCTCCATCGCCGAAAACATCTACATGGGACGTCAGCCGCGCGACCGGATCGGCCGGATTCGCTATGACGAAATGAATCGCGAAGTGGATGCGTTGTTGCAATCGCTTGGCGTTAACCTACGCGCGGAACGCCTGGTGCGCGGTTTGTCCATTGCCGATCAGCAAGTGGTCGAGATTGCAAAAGCGCTCTCGCTGAACGCCAATGTGCTGATCATGGACGAGCCGACAGCAGCGTTGTCGCTAACCGAGGTAGAGCGCTTGTTCTCGATCGTGCGCGCATTGCGTGAACGCGATGCCGCCATTCTTTTCATTACGCACCGGCTGGACGAAGTGTTCGCGCTGACGCAGCGCCTGACGATCATGCGGGACGGCCTGAAGGTCTTCGACGGCATGACCGCCGACATGACCATCGATTCAATCGTCAGCAAGATGGTCGGACGCGATCTCGATACCTTCTATCCGAAAGCCGATGTGGCGCCCGGCGAGGTCCGTCTTTCAGTCCGTAACCTGACTCGCGACGGCGTGTTCAAGAACGTTTCGTTCGAGGTCCGCGCGGGCGAGATCGTGGCGCTCGCGGGGCTGGTTGGCGCAGGGCGCAGCGAAGTGGCGCGCGCGATCTTCGGCATCGACCAGGTGGATGCGGGCGAGGTTCATATCGCTGGTAAGCCCTTGCGACTCGGCCGGCCGCAAGCGGCAGTGCGCGCAGGGCTCGCGTTGGTGCCCGAGGACCGGCGTGCGCAAGGTCTTGCGCTGGAACTGAGCATTGCGCGCAACGCGTCGTTGACGGTGCTGGGACGCCTTGTCAAACACGGGTTGATCTCGTCACGCAGCGAGAATACCCTCGCCGCCGACTGGGGCAAACGCCTGCGGCTCAAAGCGAGCGATCTGGACGCACCCGTAGGCACGCTGTCGGGCGGCAACCAGCAGAAGGTCGTACTCGGAAAGTGGCTGGCGACAGGGCCTAAAGTGCTGATCATCGATGAACCGACCCGCGGTATCGACGTAGGCGCCAAGGCGGAGGTGTATCGAACGCTCGCCGAACTCGTGCGCGAAGGCATGGCAGTCCTGATGATTTCAAGCGAGCTGCCCGAAGTGCTCGGCATGGCCGATCGCATTCTTGTCATGCACGAAGGACGCATCAGCGCCGACATCGCCCGCGCCGATGCAAGCGAAGAACGCGTGATGAGCGCCGCACTCGGCGCATCGCCGTCCATGTTGGGGAAGGCGGCATGATGACACGACATTCTCCCGCCATGCCCGCCGTGCACGCACCCAAGCCCAAACGTCGCAACTTGCTGGCGGACCTCGTTCGCAGCCGCGAGGCGACCTTGTTTGTCGTGCTGATTGCGCTGGTCGCGGCCACTGCCGCGGTAAAACCTGAGTTCCTGAACCTGCAGAATCTGCGCGACGTCCTGCTCAACGTATCGATCATCGGCTTGCTCACGGCGGGCATGACGGTAGTGATGCTGATGCGGCATATCGATCTGTCGGTAGCGTCCGTTGTCGGTGTCAGCGCGTATTCGGTCGGCAGTCTCTTCGTGATGTTTCCGCACATGCCGATAGCGGTCGCGATGCTCGCGGGCATCACCATCGGCTTGGCGATCGGTGCGGTGAACGGCACGCTGATCACGTTCGGGCGCGTGCCTTCGCTGGTGGCAACTTTGTCGACGCTGTATATCGTGCGCGGCGCCGATTACGCCTGGGTCCACGGCGGCCAGATCAACGCGACCAGCCTTCCCGATGCGTTCTCGCGTATTGCTACGGGTTCGCTGCTTGGCTTGCCGAACCTCGTTTTGATCGCAGTGGTCGTGCTGTTCGCGATTGGCGTCTATCTGAAGCAATATCGCGGCGGGCGTGAGCATTACGCGATCGGGTCGAACCCTGAAGCCGCACGGCTTGCCGGTATTCGCGTAGAGCGTCGCGTGATGATCGGCTTCCTGTTGTCCGGCGCGATTGCGGGCCTCGCGGGCGTGCTGTGGCTTGCGCGTTTCGGCACGGTCGAAGCGAGCACCGCGAAGGGCATCGAGTTGCAGGTGGTGGCCGCAGCCGTGGTGGGCAGCGTGGCGATCACGGGCGGCGTGGGCACCATCCTTGGCGCGACACTTGGTGCGCTTGTGCTCGGCGTGATCAACATTGCGCTCGTGGTGTTGCGCGTATCGCCGTTCTGGCAGCAGGCCATTCAGGGAGCATTGATCGTTGCGGCGATCACGCTCGACACATTGCTGGCGCGCTCGGTCGCGCGCCGCATGATGAGGAAACGCGACCATGGCTAAACCTGATTCCGCACTTGCTTTGACGAAGCGCCGGCATCTCTCATGGGAAACCATGCTGGTGGTGGTGCTCGTGTTGGGACTGATCCTCGGCCGCGTGTTGTCGCCCGTGTTCCTCTCGAGCGCCAACCTCTCGAACATGCTCGCCGACTTCACCGAGATCGCGCTGATCGCCTTGCCGATGACGCTGATCATTGTCGCGGCTGAAATCGATTTGTCGGTGGCGTCGGTGCTTGGCGCATCGAGTGCGCTGATGGGCGTGCTCTGGCACATGGGCTTGCCCATGCCGCTGGTGATTGCGATCGTGCTGGTTGCCGGAACGCTTGCCGGCCTGTTCAACGGGCTCGTGATCGTGCGCTTCAATCTTCCCTCGCTTGCCGTCACCATCGGCACCCTGGCGTTGTTTCGCGGCCTGGCATACGTGCTGCTCGGTGACCAGGCTGTCGCGGATTTTCCCGCGTCCTATACGGCGTTCGGAATGGATACGATCGCGGCCTTCCTGCCCATGCCGTTTGTCCTTGTCGTCATTGGCGCGGTCGTTTTCACGGTGCTGCTGCAAGCTACGCCGTTCGGGCGCAGCCTCTACGCGATCGGTGCGAATCCGGTTGCCGCGCAGTTTTCCGGCATCGACGTGGCGCGCACGAAGCTCAAGCTCTTCATGCTGTCCGGCGCGATGAGCGCGCTCGCGGCCGTGGTCTATACCCTGCGCTTCACGAGCGCTCGCGGAGATAACGGCGAGGGCTTTGAGTTGTCGGTGATCGCAGCGGTGTTGTTCGGGGGCGTGAGCATCTTCGGTGGACGTGGGTCCATGATCGGCGTGCTTCTGTCGTTGCTGATCATCGGCGTGTTGCGCAATGCGTTGACGCTCTCGGATGTATCGAGCGAGACGCTGACCATTGTGACCGGTGGCTTGTTGTTGTCGTCAGTGCTGATTCCGAATCTTGTTGCACGTTGGCGTGTCATGCGTGAAAAACGCATGATGACGCAGACGCTTTCATGAAGCTTGGCTTTTTAAAACCAGCGTGAAGACTCCGGCCATTCATTGAACCGGAGCAGCGCGCGACATCAGGAGACACAAGCATGTTCAAACCCTTCAAGTCCATTCGCGGTCCGGCGCTATGCGCCGCGCTGATCGCGGTGTCCGCGGCGGCAATGATTCCGGTCAGCGCGAACGCCGCGGATCTGAAGAAAGACCTGAAAATAGCGTTCCTGCCCAAGCAGATCAACAACCCCTACGAGGTGATTGCCGACGACGGCGGTCTCGCTGCAATCAAGGAGATGGGCGGTCAGGGCAAGGTAGTGGGACCGTCGGATGCGGGCGCATCGTCACAGGTCCAGTACATCAACACGCTGATCACGCAACGCCAGGATGCAATCGTGATTGCCGCGAACGATGCCAACGCGGTCGTGCCGTACTTGAAGAAGGCGATGGCGCAGGGCGTGAAGGTCGTGACCTTCGACTCGGATACCGCACCCGAGGGCCGCCAGATCTTCGTCAATCAGGCGAACTCGGAAGGCATCGGTCGGGGGCAGGTGCAGTTGATGTCGAAGCTGATTGGCGGCGAGGGTGAGTTCGCGATCCTCTCAGCCACTCCAAACGCCACGAACCAGAACACCTGGATCAAGTGGATGGAGGAGGAGCTGAAGAAGCCGGAATATTCGAAGATGAAGCTGGTGAAGATTGCCTACGGTAACGATGACGACCAGAAATCGTTCGTCGAAACGCAGGGCTTGTTGCAAGCGTATCCGAACCTGAAGGGCATCATTTCCCCGACGACCGTGGGTATTGCAGCGGCGGCACGTTATATCTCGACATCGCCGGCCAAGGGTAAGGTCGAGGTGACCGGGCTGGGCACGCCGAACCAGATGCGCGCGTTCATCAAGAACGGCACCGTGAAGGCGTTCCAGTTGTGGGATCCGGGTCAACTCGGCTACCTCGCGGCGTACGCGGCGGCTAACCTTGCTTCAGGCACGATCACGGGCAAGGAAGGCGACAGCTTCGACGCAGGCAAGCTGGGCAAGCGCACGGTAGGCAAGAGCGGCGAAGTCGTGCTTGGACCGCCGACCACGTTTGATTCTTCCAATATCGACAACTTCAATTTCTAGAGCGAAGTCTGCGGAAGAGCGAAAATGTTGTTGGGAAGAGAGATGCACGTAAGGGCCGGTGCCCAATCCTGGATTGGGCACCGGTCTTTTTTTGTACTGGTGGAACTGAACACAGGGCTGAATCGATGCGAGAAACCCGCGTTCAAGGCACGTCCCCTGTTGCGCGTGCGTGAGCATCGAGTTCGCCCATGACATCGAAAAGATCGCCGACGATACCGTAATCGGCCACTGAAAAAATCGGTGCGTCAGGGTCCTTGTTCACGGCCACGATAACCCGTGAATCCTTCATCCCGGCCAGATGCTGGATTGCGCCGGAGATGCCGAACGCAAGATAGATGTCCGGTGCGACGGTCTTGCCCGTTTGCCCGACCTGCGCGGCGTTAGGCGCATAACCCGCATCCACTGCCGCGCGCGATGCACCGAGCGCCGCCCCCATGTTGCGGGCCAACGTGCCGAGCTTGTCCATATTCTCCTTCGATGCCAGTCCCCGGCCTCCGGCGACCACGATTCGCGCGCTTGACAGATCGTGCGCGTCAAGCGCCGCGCCCTGTTGGTCGATCAAAACGGTCGCGGTGAAGGGTGCGACGGGATCGAGCGCGACGATCGACGCTGTACCACCAGTTGCGCAAGCAGGCCCGAACGATGACGTCCGAATAGTGGCGAAGAGCGTGGTGCTCGTACTTTCGATTGTCGCGACCACGCTGCCTGCATAGAGGCCGCGCACGAAACGCTGCGCGCTCACGACACGCGTGATGTCCGCGAGAAACGCGTTGCCGCTCAACGCGGCGGCTCGTGGAAGGGCTGCGCGTCCCGCTGTACGGTGGCTCGCGGCAATCATGGAGTAATCCGAAGTAATACGCTGAAGAAGCGCAGCAAGCGTTTCAGGATTGGGTACGTCCTCCGATGCCAGCAGCACGCGCCCGATGCCGTCGACGCACGCAGCCGCATTCGCCATGGCAGGCGAAAACGTGAGCACGTCCACCGGCAGGCCACGCCCGCTCGCGGCCTGGATGACACGCAGGGTTGCATCGGCGATCGCACCGTCTTCCCATTCTCCTACGACAAGACTTCTCATGGTCACGCTCCCACGTTCTGAAACAGGCGCTTGCTGCCGATGGCGCCGAGTAGCGCGGCGGTATCGGCGACTTTGATACCGGGCTTGCGGACCGCCGGCTCGGTCATCTCTACAATCCGTATTTGTGTGCCGAGCTCGACGTTGAACGTGGCGGCATCGAGCGTGCGCAGCGGCTTTTGTTTCGCCTTCACGATGCTCGGCAACGTGACGCGGCGAGGCTCGGCCAGGCGCAGGTCCGCACTGACCACGGCAGGCCCGTCAAGGCGCCAGGTGGCTGTGCCGGCGTCGTCGCCGCAGGTGACCAGCCAACTGCTTCCGGCCGCTTCCATCGCAGATGCATTGAGCGCCTGTGGCCAGCCGAGCAACGCGGCCAGCATGGCTGCGACGCCGCCGATGTCGTCATCAATCGCCTGCTTGCCGCATAGCACGAGACCGTACGCATCGATATCGGCATCGGCAGTCATGAACGCATGCAGGAGACGCGCTATGCCGAGCGAGTCCGGTGAAGCATTGGCTGTATCAATCAGCACCGCGTTGTCCGCACCCATCGCCAACGCGGTGCGCAGCACGTCCTGACAAACGGGCAGGCCGCAGGTGAGCACGGTCACGCTCGACGCAACCCCCGCTTCGCGCAGACGCAAGGCTTGTTCGACAGCGCATTCGTCGAACGGGTTGAGCGACATTTTCAGGCCCGCTGTATCAACGCTGCCTGCGGAGCCGATGCGAACGCGCACGTTGGCATCGACGACCCGTTTCACGGGGACGAGAATTTTCATGATCATTTCAGGGTTATCGTCGAAGCGCTCAGGACACCGCACCTGAACCGTATTTGCCGACCAGCAACGCACCGCTCGCGAAACGATCGAGCGCGTATGGCGCGAGCGCGACGTCGGTGGCCTGGCCCAGCGCGTGCTGCGCGAGAATCTTGCCGATTCCCGGCGACAGCTTGAAGCCGTGCCCGGAGAAGCCGAACCCGACCGTCAAACCTTCTATGTCGCCAACCGGCCCGAGCACGGGGTTCCAGTCGGGTGTGACGTCGTACACCCCGGTCCACGATGAAGCGAGCCCCGACATTTCATACGCGGGAAAACGCTCTGCAACCTGGGCACCGACTTCGCCGACATAGTCGAGCGAGATATCCCCTTGCTCGGTCTCCGGCGCGTTCAGCGTTTCGCCGACCACACCTTCGGACACCAGCATCTGGCTACCGCCGTAGCTGCGGAAATACAGCATGCCGGGCGAGCCGAGATCCTTGAAGGCCGGCATGCTGAAGGTATAGGGCGCGGCCTCGCATTCCAGAGCGAGCACCGTATGGCGTTCCGGCTTGACGGGCAACGGCACGCCGATCCACCCGGCAAGCTCCGGTGTCCAGATGTTCTGCGTGCTGATCAGCGCCCCGCAACTGAAGTTGCCGGCGGACGTTTCGATGCCGGTCACCCGGCGCCCTTCACGCACGAGTCCGGTCACATTCGTGTTTTCCATGAACTTCACGCCGCGCCGGCGAGCCGAGCGCGCGAAGCCCGTCGCGACCAGATAAGCATCGGCGAAACCCGCCTCGGGTTCGTAGCCGATCAACGCGGCATCGTCGAATTGAGCGATCGGCAAACGCTCGCGCGCTTCAGCCTTGGAGAGCAGTTGCACTTCGATGCCCATGCCTTGCTGCGCGTCGAGCGAAGCTTGCAGCGGCGCGAGCTTGTCGCCTTCGGGCGCGCAGATCATATAACCGCATTTCACGAGACCGCAGGAGGCTTCGTCGTCGTCCACATAAGCCGCGAAGTTGTTGAACGCGTGCCAGGATGAACGCGCGAGTTCCACGTTCTGCCGCACGGAATAGTGCGTGCGCAATAGCCCCGACGACTGCGACGTCGTGCCGGCTCCAATCGTGCCGCGATCCACGACCAGCACGCTTTTGGCCCCGAGCGCTGCGAGGTGATGGGCAACCGATGCGCCGATAACCCCGGCGCCGATCACGATGAAGTCGTAATGGCTCATGGCACTTCCTGAAAGAAGATCGATGAGCGGATTGTAGGGAGGCGAAATGCTAGGTCGCTTTGTATTAGGCAAACTTATGCAGAGCGCGCGGATTGCTGGTCACGGCGCGACATGGCAAGAGCTTCAAACGGCAGCGATGCAATCAATCTCTATGTCGAACTTCCCCGCCCATGCGGGAACGCAGACGAAGATTCGAGCCGGCGGATCCTGGGGAAAGAAGCGTTCGTAGACCGCATTGATGGCAGCAAACTTCTCGACCGAAGTGCAATACACATTGCACTTCAAAACGTTATCCAACGATGACCCTGCCGTTTCGAGGCAAAGCTTCATTTGTTCGAGCACCAGCTCAGCCTGACGTTCGATCGACGCGTTGACGACCTCGCCCGTGTCAGGATCGAACGGAGGCAGGCCCGACAGATACAGGATATCGCCATGCCGCGTCATGACGGAGGCTGGCGCTTTCCATCTTTCCAGATACGAGGAAAGGGGCTCGACGCGGATGATTTGCCTTTTCATTGGAACGCTCCTGCGGTGGGGGTCTGGAATGAAAGCAGAGTACCCCCGACCTGGCGACCAACGTTTCAGCCTGTGATGAAACGAGCATTGCGCGGAGAGCGCGAGCGTATCCCGGCTTTGTTGCGCCGCTTTGCATAAGCGCTTGTAATGAACTTTATAAGCGGGCACCCGGCAGCGTGCGTCGATGCACCCAGGCAAGGCAAACAGCGCACCGCCATAAGGCGGTCGCACTTCCCCGCACCGCCATCGGCGCGACCTCTCATGATTGCCGGATGGTTTCCTAACATGAACTTTTAGTTCTCATCGGGAAACTTGGCACGATCGTTGCATTGCTATATCGAGGAGTGTTCGAGTCTTCATTCCGCTGCGGTCGGCGGGTACAGGATGATCGACAGAAATTGAATCGGCATCTTGATGAGCTTCTCCGGACCGTGCGGAACATCGCCCTGGAACGTGAGGGTGTCGCCCGGATGGAGGACATAGGTTTGCTGGCCGTGCCGGTATTCAATCACGCCTTTCAGCATGTGGATGAACTCAGTGCCGGGATGCTCGAAGATCGGAAATCTTTCCGCTTCGTCATCCATCGTGATGAGAAACGGTTCGAAGATTTTCCTGGGGCCCTGGTCGTAGGCAAGCAGATGGTAGGTATGGCCGCGTTTCGTTCCCTTGCGGACCACTTCCATGCCGGCCCCTTTTTTGACGAACTGGGCGCCGCCGTCGGGAGTGTCGTAATTGCGAAACAGGGCCGACATTGACACGCCGAGAGCCTGGGCGATCCGGTTGAGAACATCGAGTCCGGTCGACGTCTGGGCATTTTCGATCTTCGACAGCATGCCGCGACTGATGCCGGCCTGTTCGCAAACCTGGGCAATGGTCAAGCCATGGCGCTGGCGAAGTTCGCGAATGGTCGCGCCAAGGTAATGCTCAAGCGGATTCTTGCGGTCATCCTCGGTTTGCATCGCACGCCTCATGAGAAAACGGCAGGTTAGCAGATCAGTAGTGGTAGGGTTGCGTCAGATGTTTCATGGCATGAATTATTGTTGCATATCAATAAATTCATGCACATACTGCGAACTTGCTTGGCAGATTGCCGGGACGGGTGATTTTCGAGCGGGTCGTAGTCGGGCCATGCAAAAAGGTATGGCTTTTTCAACCAACGATAGACGATGCAAGGAGTCACGATGAACCTGAACGATGGCGGCAACGCGCCCGTCGCGGAGCTTGGTACCGAGCTTGGCAAGGTCCCCCGCTTTGAATCCGCGCAGGATGCGCAAAGCTGGCTCGTGCAACAAGGCGTGAAATACGTGTTGGCGCAGTTCGTCGATATTCACGGCGTGGCCAAGGCCAAGTCGGTGCCGGTTGCGCACCTCAACAGCATCCTCACCGCGGGTGCCGGGTTCGCGGGTTTCGCGATCTGGGGCGTGGGTATCGAGCCGAACGGCCCGGACTTCATGGCGGTCGGCGATCTCTCAACCCTCACCACCGTGCCCTGGCAAAGCGGTACGGCGCGCATTGTCTGCGAGGGACATGTCAAGGGTGAACCTTGGGCTTACGACGCGCGCGTGACGCTTAAGAAGCAGATAACCCGCCTGACAGATCGCGGATGGACCTTGTTTACAGGGCTCGAACCGGAGTTCTCTCTGCTCAAGCGTTCGGTGTCGGGTGTTATCGAACCGTGCGATTCGAGCGATACGCTCGCCAAACCCTGCTACGACTATAAGGGTTTGTCGCGTACCCGGGCGTTCCTGGAAAAGCTCACCGAGTCGATGCGCGCGGCGGGAATCGATGTCTATCAGATCGATCACGAGGACGCGAACGGCCAGTTCGAAATTAACTATACGTACACGGATTGCCTGACCTCCTGCGATCACTATGTGTTCTTCAAGATGGCGGCCTCCGAGATCGCGAACGAGATGGGTCTGATCTGCTCGTTCATGCCGAAGCCGTTCGCGAACCGGCCGGGCAACGGCATGCATATGCACATGTCGATTGGCGACGGCGTGAGTAATCTTTTTTCAGACAAAAGCGACCCGTCGGGTATGGGCTTGTCGAAGCTTGCGTACCACTTCACAGCCGGTTTGCTGGCCCACGCACCGGCGCTCACGGCGCTGTGTAACCCGACCGTGAACTCATACAAGCGGCTGGTGGTTGGCCGTTCGCTGACGGGCGCAACCTGGGCGCCTGCGTACATCAGCTATGGCGACAACAACCGCTCGACCATGGTGCGCGTGCCGGGCGAACGCATTGAACTACGTCTGCCCGACGGCGCGTGTAATCCGTATCTGGCGACGGCCGCAGTTATTGCAGCGGGTCTCGACGGCGTGGACCGGGAGCTGTCGCCCGGCGCACCGGCGAATGAAAACCTCTACGAGTGGTCGCCGGCCAAACTGCGCGAGCATGGCATCGGCGTATTGCCGCAGAACCTCGAGCACGCGCTGGATGCACTTGAGAGCGACCGCCTGATCTGCGACGCGCTCGGTCCTGTCGCCGATGAATTCCTCAAGCTCAAGCGTATGGAATGGCTCGAATACATGCGGCATGTGTCGGATTGGGAAATGAAGAGTTATCTGGAATTTTTCTGAGGAGAAGCACGATGTGCGGAATCGTAGGTTTGCTGGTGAAAACACCGGCACTGCGCGAGCAGCTTGGGGCATTGATGGTGCCAATGCTGATTGGCATGACCGAGCGCGGCCCGGACTCGGCCGGCTTGGCGGTGTTCAGCCAGCCGCTGGATGCGGCCAAGCGAAAACTCAGCCTGTATTCGGGGTTCACGCCCGAGGGCGACCGGTTCGACTGGAGCGGGCTGACGGCTGCATTGAATGGCGCCATGAACGTGGATGCGCAGGTGGACGCGCAAGGCAATCACGCGATCCTGACCTTGGCGCGCGACCCGGAAGCCGTGAAGACGTGGTTGCGCACCGCGTTTCCGAAGCTGTACCTGCTCTCCACGGGACGTTCCATCGATTTATACAAGGACATCGGTACGCCGGCGCAGGTAGCCGCGCGCTACGACTTCGCGAACCTGAAGGGCTCGCATCTCGTGGGCCATACACGCATGGCCACCGAGTCGGCGGTGACACCGGATCGCGCGCATCCGTTCACGGCCGGAGAAGATTTTTGCCTGGTGCACAACGGCTCGCTCTCGAATCCCTATGGCGTGCGCCGCATGCTCGAACCGCAAGGCATTCACTTCGATACCGACAACGACACGGAAGCCGCCTGCCGTTTTCTGGAATGGCGGCTGCGCGAAGGCGATGAATTGCCGGTAGCGCTGCAAAAGGGCTTCGAGGAGCTCGACGGTTTCTACACCTTCCTGATGGGGACGTCGACGGAACTGGCCTTGATTCGTGACCCCTTTGCCTGCAAGCCGGCAGTCGTGGCCGAGACCGATGACTACGTCGCGATCGCATCGGAATTCCGTTCGCTCGCGCACTTGCCCGATATCAAGCATGCCAAAGTGTTTGAACCTGCACCCGAGGAGATGTATGTATGGAAAGCGTGATCTTTGACCTGGAGAAAGCGACGGTCCGCGAGGTCAACCAGTTTCTCCATGGCGCGCCGGAGACGCTCGAAGGCCGGCAGGTGACGGTCGTTTCGCCCAACGGCGCGCACAATCTGGCGGTCGGCGTGGATGCCCCGGTGCAGGTGCTGATCGACGGACACGCCGGCTACTACGCAGGCGGCATGAACAAACACGCGACGATTATCGTGGACGGTAGCGCGGGCACGGGCGTCGCGGAAAACATGATGAGCGGCAAGGTCCACGTGAAGGGTTTCGCGTCGAATGGCGCGGGGGCATCGGCGCATAGCGGCCTGCTCGTGATCGACGGCGACGCCGGCCTGCGTTGCGGAATCTCGCTTAAAGGCGGCGACATTGTGGTCGGCGGCTCGGTCGGCAGCTTCTCGGCGTTCATGGCGCAGGCGGGCCGCATGGTGATCTGTGGCGACGCGGGCGATGCGCTGGGCGACTCCCTTTACGAAGCCGTGCTGTATGTACGCGGTTCGGTGAAATCGCTAGGTGCCGACGCGCAGTACGAAGAGATGACCGACGCTGATGTCTCGGCCGTTCGCGACCTGCTGAAAGCGGCGGGACTGAATCACGATCCGATGTCGTTCAAACGCATTGCATCGGCGCGCACCCTCTACCACTGGAACGCCGACGCGAACCAGGAATATTGACATTCCGTTCTACAGAGAAGGTCCCCATGGAAGCCAAACCGGTTCATTTCGCCCGGCTGCAGCAAGAAGAGTCAGCAGGTTATGACCGCAGCACGATCGACTATATTCACACCGCGGCACAGCGCGGCCTATACGAGATTCGTGGCCTTGGCGCGAAACGTAAAGTCCCGCACTTTGACGATCTGCTGTTTCTCGGCGCATCCCTTTCGCGTTATCCGCTCGAAGGCTATCGCGAGAAATGCGCGACAAAGACCGTGCTTGGAACGCGCTTTGCAAAGAAGCCCGTCGTGCTGGATATCCCGATCACCATTGCAGGGATGAGTTTCGGCGCGCTCTCGGCTAACGTGAAAGAAGCGCTGGGGCAGGCTGCGACCGCGATGGGCACATCAACCACGACCGGCGATGGCGGCATGACGCAGGAAGAGCGCCGCTCGTCCAAGACGCTGGTTTATCAGTGCCTGCCATCGCGCTATGGCTGGAATCCCGACGATGTACGCCGCGCCGATGCGATTGAAGTGGTGATCGGGCAGGGCGCGAAGCCGGGCGGCGGTGGCATGCTGCTCGGGCAGAAGGTCAACCCGCGCGTGGCGGCCATGCGCACGCTCCCGGCGGGTATCGACCAGCGTTCGGCTAGCCGTCATCCTGACTGGACCGGTCCCGACGACCTTGCGATCAAGATCCAGGAACTGCGCGAGATCACGGATTGGGAAAAGCCGATCTACGTGAAGGTGGGCGCAACGCGCACGTTCAACGACGTGAAGCTTGCCGTCCATGCCGGCGCCGATGTGGTCGTGATCGATGGCATGCAAGGAGGCACCGCCGCGACCCAGACGTGCTTCATAGAGAACGTCGGCATTCCGACATTGGCGGCCGTCCGTCAGGCGGTGGACGCGCTTGAAGATCTCAACATGAAGGGGCAAGTGCAGTTGATCGTGTCGGGCGGGATTCGCACGGGTGCGGACATTGCAAAGGCGCTGGCGATGGGCGCGGATGCGGTGGCGATCGGGCAAGGCATGTTGATGGCGCTCGGCTGCAACAGCGATACGTATTTCCAGCACGGTGGCCTGCATTCGGCGGCGGCGGACTATGCGGCGCTGGGTACATCGGCGGGTTTTTGCCATCACTGCCACACAGGCAAATGCCCGGTCGGCGTCACGACCCAGGACACGTTGCTTGAACAGCGCGTACAGCCGGAAGAAGGCTCACGCCGGGTACGCAATTACCTGAAGACGCTGAACATGGAACTGACGACGATCGCTCGGGCTTGCGGCAAGCAGAATGTCCATCATCTCGAGCCTGAGGATCTGGTTGCTCTCACGGTTGAAGCAGCGGCCATGGCGCGAGTGCCGTTGGCCGGTACTTCATGGATTCCGGGTTTGACGTGAGTGTAAGCATCAGTCCAAACATCAGTCGAGACACGAAGGATCTTGAATCGCTGTGATCAGCAGTTCAAGAAACGCGTTCACGGCCTTGGGTAACGTACGCCCTGCCATGGTCTGAACCTGAAGTGTCCGCTGATGCAGCTCGGGATTGCTGATAGGCACAGCCGCCAGGTTGTCGACCTTCAGGCGGCTGCGCGCGGTCAGGTGACCGACCAGCGTGAACGCCTTCGTTCGCTGCACGAAGGTCTGCAGCGCGCTGCCATAGTTGCTGACGAACACGGGCTCGAAGGTGAGACCTTCAAGGCTGCAGGCAATATCGAATAATTGTCTGACGGTTATACCCTCTTCATAGGTCGCCAGCGGCCATGACTTCAGGTCGGCGAGCGAGACGGACTTACGCGGCGCCAGCGGATGGTCTTGCGTAACCAGCGCGAAGATCGGCGCACGCTGTGCGAAATGTACGTTGACGTCCTTTTCCGGCGCGACGCTGAAACACACGGCCACGTCCGCGGTGCCGTCGCGTACGCGCTGCGTGGCTTTCGTGGGCGTATCCACATCGAGTTGGAAATGCGTGGCCGGCCAGGTCTTCAGGAACTGAACGAACACCTGCGGCAAGAAATCCCGGGCAACGCCTTCGGAACTCGACACGCGGATTGTCGCGCGCCGGTCCGTCGTCAGGCCGCGAATCTCCTCGGTCACCCGATCCTGCTCCATCAGGCTGCGATGCGCATGCGCGGCCAGGAGGCGGCCCGCCTCGCTCAGCACCATGCCTCGCGGCCGCCGCTCGAACAGCGGCACGCCCATCTCGTCCTCCAGCTTGGCAATCTGCCGGCTCAGTGCCGATACGGCGACAAACAGCCGCTCGGACGCTTTGCTCAGCGAGCCGCTTCGGGCGACTTCCAGGAAATAACGCAGCGCGGTGGTTTGCATGACGCATGCCTCATTGGAGCTTTGCCGTTTCGGCAACGGAATCTGCCAAATATTGTCATTGTCCATAAATATCGGCGGTATCAAGATCGCGTCATCGCTTTCCCTGACCAGAAGACCCAACGCCTTTTGACGTGCTTCATCGGAGATCAATAAGTGACACGCGAGTCTGCTATTCAAGCTGCGGCCGATCTGTACGATTCCGGCATTTTTCTCGAAGACCTGCGTCGCCGCGTGGCGATGCGCACCGAAAGCCAGGAGCCTGAAAGCGGTCCGTTGCTCACCGGGTATCTGACCGAGGAGATCGCGCCAGCGCTGGCCGAACTTGGCTTCACCTCCAGGCTGATCGATAATCCCGCGAAGGGCTCCGGGCCGTTCCTGGTCGCTCATCGTCACGAAAGCGATGACGTGCCGACGGTCCTGACCTACGGCCACGGCGACGTCGTACGGGGCTATGACGCCCAGTGGCGCGATGGCATGTCGCCATGGCAAGTCACCGTCGCCGGCGATCACTGGTATGGACGTGGCACCGCGGACAACAAAGGCCAGCACAGCATCAACCTGGCCGCGCTCAAGGCCGTACTCGACGCACGGGGCGGAAGGCTCGGCTTCAATCTGAAGCTGCTGGTCGAAACCGGCGAAGAGGTGGGCTCGCCCGGCCTGCATGCCGTGTGCGAAATGCTTCGCGACGAATTGAGCGCCGACGTATTGATTGCGTCCGACGGGCCGCGTCTGGGCGCGGCTCACCCAACAGTCTTCCTCGGCTCCCGCGGGGTCGTGAATTTCAAGCTCGATATAAACCTGCGCGAAGGCGGTCATCATTCGGGCAACTGGGGCGGCCTGTTGCGCAATCCCGCCGTGGTGCTGGCCAGCGCGATTGCGTCGATGGTCGATGCCAACGGGCGCATCCTCGTTGAAGGCCTCCGGCCACCGGAAGTGCCGCAAGCGGTGCGACGCGCGCTGGAGGGCATTACCGTCGGCGGCAATCCGGGCGAGCCGGAAGTCGACACGGGTTATGGCGAACCCGGCCTCACACCGGCTGAACGCGTCTTCGGCTGGAACAACATGGAGGTGCTGGCGTTCCGGACCGGCAATCCCGAGAAGCCCGTCAATGCGATTCCGCCGCACGCATTCGCGTACATGCAGATCCGCTTCGTGGTCGGGACGGACTGGAAGAATCTCGAGCAGATCGTGCGTCGTCATCTGGATGAACGAGGCTTCGAGAGGGTCACCGTCGAGGTGGACCGGGGCACGCCCGCCACGCGCGTGGACCCCGACAACGCCTGGGTCCAATGGGCCGTGCGCTCGCTCAGGCAGACCACCGGCCGGGCACCTGTGCTCCTGCCGAACCTGGGCGGCACGCTACCCAATGATGTCTTCGCGGAGATCCTCGGCATGCCCACGTTATGGGTGCCGCATTCGTATCCCGGTTGCTCGCAGCATGCGCCCGATGAGCATTTGCTTGGGACCGTTGTGCGAGAGGGGCTGCGCATCATGGCGGGGTTGTTCTGGGATCTCGGCCAGCCCGGCGAGCTTGAGCGCCCCGACTTCGAGCGGAGGAACGCCCGATGAGCACTGATTCCGCCGCCACCGTTTTGCCGGCAGCACGGCAGCATGCCAGCATCTACAAGCTGATCGCCGCGACATCGATAGGCAATGCGCTCGAGTTCTACGATCTCGTGGTCTACGGTTACTTTGCGTCGACGTTATCGAAACTGTTCTTTCCGACCACCGATAAAACCGTGTCGTTGCTGCTGACGCTCGGTACCTTTGCTTTGTCGTATCTTGCGCGGCCGGTGGGTGCGTTCGTGCTGGGGTCGTACAGCGACCGCAAGGGCCGCAAGGCGTCATTGACACTCTCCATTGCCATGATGACGCTCGGAACCGGCATGGTCGCGCTGATGCCCGGCTACGCGACCATCGGCGTGCTGGCGCCCATCGGCATCTTCGCGTCGCGGCTGCTGCAGGGATTCTCGGCGGGTGGTGAGTTCGGCAGTTCGACGGCTTTCCTCACCGAGCATGCGCCTGCACGCAGCGGTTTCATGGCGAGCTGGCAGTTCGCGAGCCAGGGAGCAAGCGTCCTGGTTGCATCGGCGTTCGGCGCGGTGCTGACGAGCACGCTGACGCCGGCGCAACTCGAAGGCTGGGGCTGGCGTATCCCATTTCTGTTCGGCATCCTGATCGGTCCGGTGGGTTGGTATATCCGCCGCCATGTCGATGAAACCCCGGAGTTCGAACGCACCGAACGTTCCGCTTCGCCCATTCGCGAAGTGATGGCTACGCAGAAGGAACGCATGCTGATTTGTGTTGGCTCGCTGGTGCTGACGACTACCGCCAACTACATGCTGCTCTACATGCCGACGTACGCAAGCAGGCAGCTTGGGCTGGCGCCGTCGTATGGATTTATCGCGACGCTGGCGGCGGGTTTCATAGTCATGGTGCTGACGCCGATGGTCGGTCATTGGTCCGACAAAGTAGGTCGCACCCGCATCATGCTCGCTGCAGGATCGGTGTTTTTCGTGACCATCTATCCGGCGTTCATGTTCATGAATGCGCATCCATCGCTCATCACACTGCTGGCTGCGGTTATGTGGGTTGCGGTACTCAAGGCCATCTATTTCGCGCCGATTCCCGCGTTGATGTCGGACCTGTTTCCGGTCCGTACGCGTACCACCGGAATGGCGGTGGGCTACAACGTGGGCACCACGGTCTTCGGCGGTTTCACACCGCTCGCGGTCGCTTCGCTGATCGCGGTCACCGGCAATAACCTGGCGCCCGGCTACTACCTGATGCTCGCGGCCATCATCAGTCTCTTCACGCTGCTGTGGGCGCGAACGCGCCTGAAAGTGCATTGAACCGTTGGATGAACTACTGGACATGACCGACATGAAGGATTTGCAGCAAGCCATACAGTTCTCGATAGATCATGAATCGCTCTGGGACCGCAATGTGGATGGTGCGTGGGGCGTGCATGTGAACGACCCGCCGCCGTGGAACCGGCTGCTGGGTCCCGTGCATGATCGCGGTCCGGTCTCCGGTGCGATTTTCCTTGATGGCCAGGTGCTTACGACGTGGGGCGAGCCTGATCGAGCCGACTTGACGTTCAGCATTGCCAAGACCTACCTCGCGTTGCTGGCGGGCGTGGCGTTTGATCGGGGCTTGCTGCCGAACGTGAGCGAGCCGGTGCATATACGCGTACCGGGTATCGGTTTCGATGATGAGCACAATGCCCGCATTACCTGGGCGCATCTGCTTCAGCAGACGAGTGAATGGCGCGGCGAGTGTTTCGGATTGTCGGACCAGGCGGACCACTTTCGTGCAGTGACGTTCGGCCGTGCGCCCGATGGCAAGAAGGGCGACCTGCGGCAGGTGCAGGCGCCTGGAACGTACTGGGAATACAACGATGTCCGCATCAATCAGTTCTCACTGGCGCTGCTGCATTTGTTCGGCCGGCCGCTGCCAGAGGTGTTTCGGGAGGCGATCATGCAACCGCTTGGCGCCAGCGAAGACTGGCAATGGGTGGGGTATGACAACGCGTGGGTCGAGCTCAACGGGCAACGCATGCAGTCGGTTCCGGGCGGGACGCACTGGGGCGGCGGGCTGTCGATCAGCGCGAACGATCAGCTCAAGGTGGCACGTCTTTTTGTCGATGACGGGATAGTGGATGGGCGCCGGATCATCTCGCGTGAATGGCTCGCGCGCATGAAAACGCCTTGTGCGCTTGCGCCGTACTACGGTTATCTCGTGTGGCTCAATCACGAACGCCGCGTGTTTCCGAGCGTGCCGGCATCGAGCTATTTTGCAATCGGCGCGGGTAGTGCGTTCACGTGGATTGAACCGGAGCGCAAGATGGCAGTGGTGGTCCGGTGGCTGAATTCCGCTCACGCCGATGAGTTTTTCGGGCTGGTGTTGAAGGGGGTTGACGGGGTAGTGGGGCGTTGAACAGTTAGCGATCATGGCGAAGGGCGCGTGCAATCCGGGAAGATCGCCGTCGCACTTCGTCCACTGCTCACGCAATATCGTACGATCTGGGCGACGACAACAGAGGAGATGGCCTTGAGACTCGTAGCCATGATCGTTACCCTTTTTGCACTGCTCGCTGCGCCGGCCTTCGCCGCCGACGTCGGCTTCCAGGAGGTCAAGATAGCGAATGGCGAGGAGCCGCCGCTAACGGCCGGGATCTGGTATCCGACTAACGCACCGGCCGCACCGCATTCCTTGGGAGATTCCACCCAGACTGTGGCGCCGAACGGTCCGGTTGCTGGCCGTGGCCTGCCGCTTATCGTGATGTCGCATGGCGGCGGCGGGTGGTACGACGGCCATTACGACACGGCACTCGCGCTGGCGCATGCGGGTTTCGTGGTGGCTGCAGTCAGTCACGCCGGCGATACTTTCAATGACCAAAGCCGGGTCTTGCAACTGTGGCGCCGTCCTGCCCAGCTTCACCAACTGGTGGACTACATGCTCGGCGAATGGCCTTCGCATGCGCGGCTGAATGCGGCCCGCGTCGGCGCATTCGGCTTTTCCAATGGCGGATTCACGGTGCTCGTGGCCGCAGGTGGGACGCCGGACCTCTCGAAGATCGCCCCGTATTGCGATGCGCATCCGGATCATGACCTGTGCGAGGCACTGAAGCATGCGGGCGTCGATCTTCATTTACGCTCGGACATTCCTGCCGGCGCCTGGATCCACGATCCGCGCGTCAAGGCCGTGGTCGTCGCAGCGCCGGCGTTTGGCTTCGCCTTCGGCCGCATGGGCTTGAGCCGTGTGCGTGTCCCGGTCCAGCTCTGGCGAGCAGCCGATGATCGTCATCAGCCGGATCCCTACTATGAGGAGGCGGTACGCGACGACCTGCCTGAAGCGCCCGACTATCACGTGGTCGCCAATGCCGGTCACTACGACTTCCTGCCACCCTGCAATGCCCGCCTGTCGAAAAAAATGCCTGACGTCTGCAACAGTCAGCCGGGCTTCGATCGTGCGGCGTTCCATGAACAATTCAACGCCGACGTGGTGCGGTTTTTCGAGGCAAAGCTACGATAGAAAGCGCTCGTCTCTCATGGGCTGGTGCCGGGAGCACAGACGCACACCTGCCGCGTCAGTCGCAAGCCGCTTCCGGCTGAGTTCAAGCGCCCGATCATCGCCGCTTTTCGTCATACGCCTTCGACGAGAACGGCGCGATACTTCGCGCCTTTGAACCGGTGCTGCGCGACCTCTTGATATGCCGGGCCGTCGTACCACGCACGCGCGGCCGCCGTCGACGGGAACTCCACAATCACGACGCCCTCAGGCGCGTCGCCCTCGAGGACCTGCTGAGGTCCGTAGGCCGCGAGAATCTTGACAGGATGACCTTTGAAGGTCTCGCCCACCTTGCTTTGGTAGATGTCGAGCTCCCCCTGATCCTGCGTGCTTTCCTTTGTGAAGACAATATAAGTCGCCATGGCGTACGCTCCTGCAGTGGTGTGAAGGTGCATACGATAATGCCATGAAACCGGACTGGACTTCTGTATTGGAACTCGATACGCAGCGTCGGCGCATGGTCGACCCGTCCTTGTGCGAGAGAACCATCCGGTTCTCGCAAACAGGCGTTCGCGAGGCGATCGTAGCGGGCAGTTTTTGGAATACCGCTCCCGACCCTGAAGGGAGATTCAACATTCCTCGAAGCGGTCGTTCGTGGCCACGGTACGCTGCGCAGTTCTGGAATAAATCGGCTTAAAATCGAATAGTCAGTTACCCGAACTATTCGACGCTCGCAGCGACGCCACTTATTGGCAACCCCTGAAAGGCACACTGCGCGGCGCGTATGCAGCAGTTGGTGCACCCCGATGACGCATACAGGACGCCAGCTCGGCCGATCCTCCTGCACTCACCCGCGAAGAACCGCCAGTGGTCCTTTTGCCAATGATTAAAGAGCGGTGAGCGGTCACCCTCTCCCCACGATTCCGCTGGCGATGACAATATCGCTGCTAATCGTCATCGCCAACAGCTGTTATTGACCGGCAGCCGGTGACACTACGCTCGGTCGCGCCAGCGAATTATTGTTTGGCCAAACGGTGGGCGCAGGCGTCGAGCCATTCACGCTATTCGGCATCCCCGAGTTTGCCGACCCGGCGGGACTTCCACTGTCCGAATTGGTGGTGCCTGGCGTGCCGTAGCCGCCCGCTGCGCTGACCGGCGACGTTACGCTCGGTCGCGCCAGCGAGTTGTTGCTCTGTGCATAAGCGCCGCCTGACAAAGTGAGTGCAGCGACAGCCGCGATTAATGTACTGGTTGCCTTGTTCATGACCCCGTCTCCTTGATTGAATCGGAATTTCGACCTAAATGTTTCATTGGTATTGTAGGAAAGCGGGCGCTTATAATTAAGCGCATTCTTCGCAAGGGTGAATTGCTATTTTTGGGGTTACCCCTAACGGGCGAGCCCAATCTAAGGCAGGCGGTCCGGCATTGAGCGGTGCATCTTCGTGACCCGACCCGCCAGGAAACTAATTGGGCTGCGTGCAAAGCGAATTGCCAGTGGAGCGGGGCCCGGTGAGCAAACTTGCAAACGAACTCCCCCACGATTGACGACGATCTGGGCGGAGGCATCGAATGACGCTTACCGGCAACCTGACGAAGTTGCCGCTAGTCGTAGGAAAAAATCCGCTTCTTGAAGGTAGCCCACATCGAACGAAAACGGATGGTGGTGCAGAGCCACAATGACTGGGCGAGTGTCGCGACGGGTATTTAGAAAGGAGGTCTGTCGCTTTCAAGTAATATACTCAAACAATGATTTTGTCAGATCGCGCGCGGCGACAATCGGACTCATTTTGGGTTTGTGTGCCGCGAGAAATGACGATGACTTGTCAATCAAAACGCGCACCCGCTGGCCCCGCCACGCGGCGACGTTTGTTCAGACCGTGCGTATGAATTCGTCTCATGAGGCTCCATGCGTTCGTCACTGTCGCTTTCTGTGCGCCGATCTTTTTCGTCAGCCGCTTCGCAGGCGTTGTCGCCATCTGGTGTGATCGTTTGTGGCGTTCTGCTGATGCTGTTCACGTGCAGCCTTTGCGCGTGGGTGCTTTTCGAGTCACGTAGCGATGCCTACAACCACGCCGAGGAAAACGCACGGAACCTGATGCTGGTCATCGAGCGGGACATCGCCCGCAATGTCGAACTCTACGATCTTTCCTTGCAGGCGGTAGCGGACGGGGTGGTGGATCCACAGGTCATGGTCCTCGCCCCGAAGCTGCGAAGCGAGGTGTTGTTCGACCGCGCCGCTTCGGGCAAGTACCTCGGCTCCATCTTCGTTATCAATGAGCGCGGCGACATCATCATAGACTCCCGATTCATACCGGCGCGTGTGGGGAACTTCGCTGACCGTGACTATTTCACGTTTCACCGCGATCACAGCAATGCCGGCCTCTACATCAGCAAACCCTACGCGTCACGGCTTCGAGACGGGGCGCTCACGATTGCACTTAGCCGTCGGATTACTCGGGCAGACGGCTCCTTCGGTGGTGTCGTGGTCGGGACGTTGAGCATCGACTATTTCCGTGCCTTACTGGACGGACTTTCTGTAGGACAGCGCGGCACGGCGGCAGTCATCGAGACTAACGGATCCATGATCACCCGATTGCCCTACGACCCAGAGGTAGTTGGGCGCAACATCCAGAGCGCCGCCGTGTTCATCCGGGCGATGGCGACCAACGAAGGTGCGTTCGCCGGCACTGCCTCAATCGATGGGGTCCGTAGGCTCTACGTGTACAAGCACTTATCCGGGCTGCCGATCATCGTTGATGTGGCACCTGCAGAGAGCGACATATACGCTGAATGGCAACGTCGGGCCATCCGGCTCGGGATCGTGATGGCGGTGTTCAGCCTTATCCTCGGAGCCGGATCGTTGCTGCTGTCGCGAGAACTACAGCGGCGACAGCTTGCGGAATCGAAACTGCAGCATCTGGCGCGCACGGACGCCCTCACGGGGCTGAACAACCGGGGGACATTCGACGACACGCTGCAGAAAGAATGGCAACGGGCCAATCGCACCGGCCGTCCGCTCTCGTTGCTGTTCGTCGACATCGATCAGTTCAAGGCGTACAACGACTACTATGGTCATCAGGCTGGAGACGAGGTGCTAAGAGCCGTAGCTCAATGCGTGGCCCTGTGCGTACGCCGCCCGGGCGACCACGTGGCCCGGTATGGCGGCGAAGAGTTCGTCGTGACCCTTCCAGATACCGACGCGACTGGTGCCACGAACGTCGCGGAGACCATTCGGCACGCCGTATTCGACCTCAATATTAAACACGTCCAAAGCCGGTATGGCTGTGTAACCGCGAGCATCGGCGTGGTGACGTCCCAAGGGCGGGCGGTCCACGATGGCGCGGTTCTGGTGAAGATGGCTGACTCGGCCCTATACGAAGCAAAGTCAACTGGCCGTAACCGGGTCTGCGAGGCATAGCGAGCGTAAATTGGACCGAAGTCGGAGAGCATGGAAGCGCTGATAGATCGCGATTGTCCAACCGTGTGCGGCCTGCGGCAGTTTAGGCGATCGGTGCGTTTTCACAGATCATCTCGGCCAGTTTGAGACGTTCGATAGAGTCGGCTATAGGTCGTTGACGATCGGCGTATCGACACCAGATAACGACCCGTCGAGTGAGCGTCGAGCCACCTGCGGTCGTCACTCGGCCAGAGGTCATGTAGCACAAGCGCGCCGATGCGCGCGTGTCAGCACAAAGTAGACGCCCCCGTGCTAGAGACGACTCGGGTGAGGAACGCGCTTCGATGGACTATGTTCTCGCTAAGCTCGCCGCGACAGCATGGACACTCAGCTTTTGATCATATGTGCGCTCACATTTGTAATTCATGTGATCGCGACACTGGCTTACGCGGTGCGGATCGCTGTTGTTCGTAAGCGTCATATCGCCGTGTCGATTTCTCTATTCGGGATCATCGCCTTAGTTGACCGGACGGGTTATGTCGCGATAAGGAGGGGAGGTCGAGCCAGTTCAGATATGAAAAGGACTGCTCATAGGGGGCGTCTCAACATTCGGAAATTTGCGCACGTTGGTGGAGCTTCAGAAAACGGAAAGTAAAGCACGATAGCAACGGCGATCGTCGTAAACCGACCCGTTGCTGCCGTCCGGTACGTCGCGGTATCAACGGCTGCTTCAGCGTCTACTACGGCCACATAAGCGTCAAATCTCGGAGCGACGATTGTAATGCCTGACGCTTACCCGTAAGCCAACGTTCACTTGTCCGTCGGCGCGACCGGATGCAGTTGCAGCCTTCGACAGAGAGAGCAAAAGTACGGCGTTCTCCTTGAGGATCAGCGGCTGTACGTCGAGTTTGTATTTTGCCCCCTCGACGTCGTCGAGCCATCGGTGGGGGCGAATCAGTTGAAAGACAGACGCAAAAAAATACCTTGTGCTTGAGCAGCGTATTGGCCTATCTGACTAGGCTTCGCAGCACTGTCCGAGCGGGGTGCCGACTGTCGCGCGCCGGTTGTCCTGGTGGTTCGCGGTCGTGAGCTTGGTTGATTCGATGACTTACCTACGGGCGAATTCAGAGCAGGCTTAAAGCGAAGCACCGTTATTTCAAATGGCTGTTGCGCCAGGCGCGGGGGGTCACGCCGAAGCGTGAATTGAACCAGTTCGTGAAGGAGCCCTGCTGTGAATAGCCTAGCAGTGCAGAAACCCGCCCGATGGGATAGCGTGGGTTGCTCATATAGCGCACGGCAAGTTCGCCCCTTACTTCCTCGACCAGACGCGAGAAACTGGTTTGCGCCAGTTCAAGTTGGCGCTGCATGGTGCGAACGCTCAGACGTAAATGGCGGGCAACCAGCTCGACGGTGGCCTGCTCGAGGGGCAGCAACAAGTAGATCGCCTTGCGCACTTCCAGCGGGGTCGAGTCGACACCCGTCACGTTGAGTGAATCCGCGAGGCTCTCGGCATATCGCACCAGTTCCGGGTCAGCGGCGGGATTCGGGTAATCGAGATCGGCGGCCGCACACACGAAGCCATTGAAATCGCTGCCGAACTCCAACGGACAGCCGAAGAACCGTCGATGAAACGTCAGGTCTTTCGGTCCCTGATGAACAAAATGGACGGACCGTGGTTTCCAGTGATCACCAAGCAGGGCGCTGGAGTGGCGCCAGAGGACACCGACCGCGAGTTCGATCGCCTGATTTGTTGGGGTGCCCGGTTCGACGACTAGTTCTTCGCGGATGGTGACCGTTTCGCCCGCGTCCTCGACGTACACAGCCAAGGCTTCGTTCAGCAGATGCCGGTATTGGGCTGTGGCCAGCAACACCTCGCGCAGCGTGCGCTTGTGCGCGAGCAGGACATTGACCACACCGGTACCGAACTTCTGCCGGGTCTCGGCCATTTGCAGCGCGAAAGTCGGGCATGACGCCTTTTCGGCCGTCAGTTCCAGTAGCCGGCACGCGGCGGCCGCCGGAATGCGATCATCCGGATTCGCAAGCGCCGCGGTATCAATTCCGACCTGCCGCGCAAGCTCGACCGGATTCAGCCCGACCCGCCGCGTTACATCGAAATAGCCGCTCATGGCGACCGAGCGCAACATCGATTCCATCGTCATGCCTCCGCGCACAACTTACGGGCAGCGCCTTGCCGTCCGGTCATGAAAATGCCTCGCGCGCGCAAATACCGGTGTTAACACGTAGTGGCATGAAATGCTAAAAGAATGGCGCCCAATCGTAAAAGTGTAACGCAGGTTTGCCGTATCGTGCATCTCAACGGTTCATCATATTTCGACTGATTGTCAAGCGGCCAGCCGTGCCGGGAGCGTCGGAATACCGTCCCCCCTATTGGAGAACACGATGCAATTCCTCGACGATTCGCTGCACCCCGAGAACCAGGACAAGGTTGTCATCACGACCGCTCCGTACGGCCCGGAATGGATGCCCGAGGACTTTCCGGAAGACATTCCGGTGACCATGGAGGAGCAGATCCAGAAGGCCGTCGACTGCTACAACGCCGGCGCGACCGTCTTGCACCTGCACGTGCGTGAGCTGGATGGCAAGGGCTCCAAGCGTCTGTCGAAATTCAACGAACTCATCGCGGGTGTGCGCGCGGCCGTGCCGGACATGATCATCCAGGTCGGTGGCTCGATCTCGTTCGCACCGGAAGACGATGGGCAGGCCGCAAAGTGGCTGTCGGACGACACCCGCCACATGCTGGCCGACCTCGACCCGAAGCCCGATCAGGTGACGGTCGCGATCAACACCACGCAGATGAACATCATGGAGTTGCTCTATCCGGAGTACCTGGAAGGCACCTCGTTGTCTAACCCTGCGTTGATGGCCGCCTATAGCGAAATGACGGTGCCCGCCGGCCCGGCATGGGTCGAGGAGCACCTGCGCCGCCTGCACGCTTCGGGCATCCAGCCGCACTTCCAGCTCACGGGCATCCATGCGCTCGAGACACTCGATCGCCTTGTGCGCAAAGGCGCCTACAAGGGTCCGCTCAACCTGACGTGGATCGGTATCGGCGGGGGCTTCGACGGCCCGAACCCGTTCAATTTCTCCAACTTCGTGCATCGCGCGCCGGACGGCTGCACGCTCACGGCTGAGTCGCTGCTCAAGAACGTATTGCCGTTCAACATGATGGCGATGGCAATGGGCCTGCATCCTCGCTGCGGCATCGAAGACACGATCATCGACCAGCACGGCAACAGGATGACTTCGGTGCAGCAGATCGAACAGTGCGTGCGCGTGGCGCGCGAACTGGGCCGCGAGATTGCCTCCGGCAGAGAAGCGCGCGACATCTACCGCATCGGCGTGCAGTACGAAACGGCCGACGAGACGCTCGCGGCGAACGGGATGGCGCCGAATCGCAAGGCCGGTGTGAAGAACCTGCCGCTGCGCGCGGCGTAAAGGATTGGAGCGCGGCTGACGCTTCGCGGATGCCGGTTTTCAAAGGTAGAGCTCCCCGGCATGCCGGGAAGGGTTGCGCGGTATCCATAAAGGCCCGCTTTGTCCTGCAAGGCAAGGCGGTCGCCAACGAGCTGGACAGGAAGGAGACGACTCATGTTCACGCATGCTGAGCCCACGACGGCCGATGTTTCGACGACGCAAAAAGACGTGCGCGCGTATGCGTGGGTCGTATTTGTCCTGACCGTGGGGTTGCTGCTCTCCGACTACATGTCACGGCAGGTGTTGAATGCGGTGTTTCCGATGCTCAAGGCGACGTGGAACCTTTCCGACACCCGGTTGGGTTCGCTGAGCAGTGTGGTCGCGCTGATGGTCGGCGTGCTCACCTTTCCGCTGTCCGTGCTCGCCGACCGCTGGGGCCGCGTGAAAAGCATTGTCCTGATGGCGGCGATGTGGAGTCTCGCAACGCTCGGCTGTGCGCTCTCGACGAACTACAACGAGATGCTGCTTGCGCGCGCCTTCGTCGGTGTCGGTGAAGCCGCCTATGGCAGTGTCGGCATCGCGGTCGTCCTCAGCATATTTCCGGCACGGCTGCGCTCCACGCTCACCGCCGCGTTCATGGCCGGAGGGGCGTTCGGTTCAGTGCTGGGCATGGCGCTCGGGGGTACGGTCGCGGCTCACCTTGGCTGGCGCGCGGCGTTCGGCGCAATGGCAGCACTGGGCATCGTGCTGCTGATTGTCTACCGGTTTGCCGTCACCGAAAAACAACTGGCGCGATTGCAGCCCGCAAGTGTGAGCAGCCAAGCGCAGGGCCACGGCGTATGCATGAGCTTTCGCGCGCTGATGAAAGGGCTCTTTTCGACAAAGTCGATCGTTTGCGCCTACGTCGGCAGCGGCATCCATCTGCTGGTTCCGGCAGCTGTTTGGGCGTGGATGCCCAGCTTCCTGAACCGCTACTATGGCATGCCCACCGGCAAGGCGGCCATGAGCGCTGCCGTGTTTGTGCTGGTCACCGCTTTCGGCATGGTGGTGTGCGGCAATCTGACCGACCGGCTCAGCAAGCATCAGCGGGAAAGAAAGTGGAGCACTGCCGTCGCCTTCTGCCTGATCTGCTTCGTGCTGCTCACGATCGGTTTCCGGATGCCGGCGGGTTTGGCGCAGCTCGTCGTGATCGGCGCTGGCATGTTCTTCTGCGCAGGCGCGACCGGACCCTCGGGTGCGATGGTGGCGAACCTCACCCCACCGTCGATCCATGCGTCGGCGTTTGCCACCCTGACGTTGGCGAACAACCTGCTGGGATTGGCGCCCGCCGCCGTCCTGACGGGCATCGTGGCCGACCGGATCGGACTGCTCGGCGCGTTGCAATTCGTGCCGTTTGCACCCCTGGTCGCTGCAGTCGCCTTCTTCATCGGCAAGCGGAACTATGGCGTCGACCTCGATCGTGTGAGTGCCCTGCGTGAACAGGCCGGATACTGACCCAACGGCCACCGGCAAGCTTCAGGCCTGGCAAGTGAATTGAGAGCGGGACGGACAGCATCGTCACCGTTACCGTTACCGACCAAATATAAATTTGCAGTTCGAGTAAATAACAGGAGATTCGACATGGCGAAAGCAGTGCGCTTCCATGAAACCGGCGGTCCCGAAGTCTTGCGCTATGAACACGTTGAAGTGGGCGACCCCGGTCCCGGACAGGTTCGCTTGCGCCATGAGGCAGTGGGCCTGAATTTCGCCGACACCTATTTCCGCAGCGGCCTCTACCCCGTGCCCATGCCTGCAGGCATGGGTGTCGAGGCAGCAGGTGTGGTCGAGGCAATCGGCCCCGACGTGACCGACGTCGCGGTCGGCGATCGCGTGACCTACACCGGCTTTCTCAACACACTCGGCGCCTACAGCACTGAACGCCTGGTCCCGGCGGCGCCGCTCATCAAGCTGCCGGATGCGATCTCTTGCGAAACGGCGGCCGGCATGACGATGCGAGGCCTGACCTCGTCGTACCTGATGCGCCGCATCCACGATTTCAAGGCGGGTGACACCATCCTGCTGCATGCCGCCGCCGGCGGCGTCGGCCTGATTGTGTCGCAATGGGCGAAGCTGCTGGGTCTCACCGTGATCGGCACAGTTTCGAACGAGGCGAAGGGCGAGGTGGCCCGTGCGCATGGCTGCGATCACATCGTCTACTACAGCCGGGAAGACGTCGCGAAGCGCGTGCGGGAACTGACCAACGGCGTTGGCGTGGACGTCGTGTTCGACAGCGTCGGCAAGGATACCTTTGAGGCGTCACTCGATTCGCTCCGGCGCCGTGGTTTGATGGTCTGCGTCGGCACGGCGTCCGGGCCGATCCCGCCGTTCAATCCACAGATTCTGGCGATGAAGGGTTCGCTCTACCTGACGCGCCCCGCGCTGGCGGACTATATCGCCGACCCCGCCGAGAAGGATGAACTCGCCGGTGAACTCTTCGGGCATGTCGCCGCAGGCCGCATCAAGATCGAACTCAACCAGCGTTACGCGCTGGAGGATGCGGCGCAGGCCCACCGCGACCTTGAATCGCGCAAGACGACCGGTTCGTCGGTCTTCGTCATCTGAGGAGAACGCCATGCGAGTCGAACAATTGACCTGCGCCATCGGCGCCGAACTGGTCGGCGTGAATCTTGCCGATGCCATCGACGATGACGGCCTGTTTGCCGAGATCCATGCGGCGCTGCTCAAGCACCGGGTGCTGTTCCTGCGCGACCAGGACATCTCGCGCGCCGAGCATGTTGCGTTTGCGCGCCGTTTCGGCGAACTGGAGGACCATCCTGTTGCCGGCAGCGACCCGGAACATCCGGGCCTCGTGCGCATCTACAAGAACCCGGATCAACCCAACGACCGGTATGAAAACGCGTGGCACGCGGATGCCACCTGGCGCGAGGCGCCGCAGTTCGGCGCTGTCCTGCGCTGCGTGGAGTGCCCGCCAGTCGGCGGCGATACGATGTGGGCAAACATGGTCCTCGCCTACGAGAACCTGCCAGACCACGTCAAAACCCAGATCGCAGACCTGCGCGCCCGCCACAGCATCGAGGCGAGCTTCGGTGCCGCGATGCCGATCGAAAAACGTCTCGCTCTCAAGGCGCAATTCCCGGACGCGGAGCATCCCGTTGTGCGCACGCACCCGGAGACCGGTGAGAAGGTGTTGTTCGTGAACGCCTTCACCACCCATTTCACCAACTACCACACGCCGGCGCGCGTGCGCTTCGGGCAGGACGCCAATCCGGGCGCGGGTGAGCTGCTGCGCTATCTCATCAGCCAGGCCTGCATCCCCGAGTACCAGGTCCGCTGGCGCTGGAAACCCAACAGCATTGCGATCTGGGACAACCGCAGCACGCAGCACTATGCAGTGATGGACTACCCGCCGTGTCACCGCAAGATGGAGCGCGCCGGAATTATCGGTGACAAGCCGATATGACACCCACCATCCTCATGGTGCCGGGCCTGCGCGACTACGTTGCGGAGCATTGGCAAACGCTGCTGGAGCAAAAGTTGCCCAAGGTGGTCTCGGTGCCGCCGCTTGAGCACGGCAAACTCAGTTGCGCGGCACGCGTCGCGGCGCTCGATGCTGCCCTTGCGAAAGTCGATGGCCCGGTGATCCTGGTCGCGCATAGCGCGGGCGTGATGATCACGGTGCATTGGGCCCAGCAGCACAGCCGCAAGATTCACGGTGCACTGCTCGCCACTCCGGCCGACCTTGAGACGCCGCTGCCGGCAGGCTATCCAGCCTTCGATGCGCTCGCTCAGAATGGTTGGCAGCCAATTCCACGCAAGCCGCTGCCGTTTCCAAGCATTGTCGGTGCAAGCCGCAACGATCCGCTCGCGCAGTTCGAGCGTGTCGCGGCGATGGCGAAAGACTGGGGCAGTCGGCTCGTCGACCTTGGCGAAGTCGGTCACCTGAATCCCGCTGCGGGGTTTGGCGAATGGCCGATGGCGGAGACACTGATCCATGGACTCGTCTGATCAGATAGCGGTTGGCGCGGTCGATGAACTCGCGCCAGGCCAGCGCAAACTGGCCTTCGTCGATGGCCGCAGCATTGTCCTGTTCAACATCGACGGCACGATCCACGCAATCGACAACGCGTGTCCCCACAACGGGGCCTCGCTAGCAAGCGGTCAGTTGGAGGGATGCGTGCTGCGCTGCCCGGCGCATGGTCTGCGCTTCGACCTGCGAACCGGCCGCATGCCAGGCGCAGGCGGGCTGAGCTTGACAACTTTCCCGGTCCGGGTCATCGACGGAAAGCTGGTCGCGAGTCTTGAGGACCCGGCCACCAGTCCCGCGCAGGGGCCGGCGTGCAATGCGGAAGCGTGATCCGGGCCGCGCGGGAACATGCAGTCATTCAGGGGAACAAGGATGCAAGGTTTAATGATGCAGCAACCGCTGCTGGTTGCGTCACTGCTCATGCACGCTGAACGCCACCACGGCGAACAGGAAATCGTGTCACGACGGGTCGAAGGTGATATTCACCGGTACCGGTACCGGGATTTTGCGCAACGCGCGCGCCGCATGGCAAATGCCCTCGCTGGCCTCGGCATCCAGCCGGGCGAGCGGGTCGGGACGCTGGCGTGGAACGGCTACCGGCACATGGAGCTGTACTTCGCCGTGTCTGGGGCCGGGTCCGTGTTGCACACGCTCAACCCGCGTCTGCACGTCGATCAGCTCGCGTACATCATCGAGCATGCGCAAGATCGTGTCGTCTTCTTCGACTTGACGTTTCTGCCGTTGATCGAGCGCGTCGCGCCGCGGGTCAAGAGCCCGAAGGTTTTCGTGGCAATGACCGACCGTGCGCACATGCCGCAAGACCATGGCCTGTCTACGATGCTGCTGTGCTACGAGGATCTCGTCGATGGTCACAGCGACGCCTTCGACTGGCCGCTGCTGGACGAAAATAGCGCGTCATCACTGTGCTACACGTCCGGGACCACCGGCAATCCGAAGGGGGTGTTATACAGCCACCGCTCGACCCTGCTGCACACCTACGCGGCCGCGCTGCCGGATTCACTGAACTGTTCGGCGCGAGATGTGATCCTTCCGGTCGTGCCGATGTTCCATGTGAACGCGTGGGGATTGCCGTATATCGCCTGCATGGTGGGTGCGAAGCTGGTGTTTCCGGGGCCGGCGCTGGATGGCAAGTCGCTTCATGACCTGATCGAGGACGAACAGGTCACGCTGTCGGCTGGCGTACCGACCGTCTGGCAAGGACTGCTTGCGCATGTCGAGACGATCACCGGTTCGTTTTCATCGATGAAACGCACGATTATCGGCGGCGCTCCCTGCCCGACCGCCATGACGACGGAGTTCCAGCAGCGCCATCACGTTGACGTCCTGCATGCGTGGGGCATGACTGAATTGAGCCCGGTCGGCACCGTCTGCAGTTTCAAGGCGCATCAGATGTCTCTTCCCGTTGAAGAGCGCTACGCGCTTCAGGCGAAGCAGGGACGCCCGGTATTTGGCATCGACATGAAAATCGTCGACCTGGAAGGCAACGATTTGCCGTGGGACGGCGCAGCAACCGGCGACCTCCTCGTACGCGGTCATTGGGTCACGCAGGCGTACTTCGGCCATGACGGCAGATCGCCGCTGCGCGACGGCTGGTTTCCGACCGGCGACGTCGCAAAGATCGATCCGGACGGCTTCATGCAGATTACCGATCGCAGCAAAGACGTCATCAAGTCCGGCGGGGAATGGATCAGTTCGACCGACATCGAAAACGTCGCGTATCTGCACCCCGAAGTCGCGACGGCGGTTTGCATCGCCGCACGGCATTCGAAGTGGGACGAGCGGCCGCTGCTGCTAATCGTGAAAAAGCCTGGCAGTGCGCTCGCCGCAGATGAACTCCTCACGTTCTTTGACGGCCGGGTTGCGAAGTGGTGGAAGCCAGAGGCGGTGGTGTTCGTCGACTCGATTCCGCTCGGTGCAACGGGTAAGGTGCTCAAGAACCAGTTACGGGATCAGTTCGGCGACTACTACCTGTCGGCCTGAGACGCAGACACGGCAACAACACAGTTTCATTCGAGCAACAAAATCATAAGCCGCCGGGTCCACCCGGGGCGCCCCACACCTGGAGGAGACGCAATGAAATTAAAATCGTATAGCTTGGCAGTGCTGATAGTTTTTTCAGCGGCGGCCCATGCGCAGTCGTCGGTTACGCTCTATGGCGTACTCGACAGTGGATTCCTGTATCAGAGCACCTCGGCCGCAACGTTCCAGCCGAGTGCGCATAACCTGGGGCATGTCTATGAACTCAAGGACGGCGGCATCTATTCCAGCTACTGGGGCCTGAAGGGCGCCGAAGACATCGGTGGCGGCTACAAGATCACGTTCAAGCTGCAAGGCACGTTCAACACCACGAACGGCAAGTTCGGGCTGACCGATACACCGGGCACGACCGCGCTCTTCAACCAGTTTGCGACGGTCGGCGCAACCGGGCCGTTTGGCACGTTCGACGCCGGCCGGCAGATCATCCCGATGATCTACGCGATGGCGGAAACCGACGTACGCGGCGCACAGTATTTCGGCAGCATCCTGACTTCGTGGCTGGGCATCAATCAGGCGGCCGGCTGGCCCGGTACCAGCACGAACGCACCAATCGGCGCCCTGTATGACAGCAACGCGCTGGTCTACAATTCGCCGAAATTCTATGGCACCTCGCTTGCGCTCGAGTACGCGCCGGGCGGCGTCGCGGGACAGTTCCAGGGCGGCACACGCGAGTCGGCCGTACTCAAGTATTCAAATTACGGTCTGAACCTGTCCGCGGTGTACTACAACGGGCATGACACCAACCCGTATCCGCTGACTTATCCAGCGGCTCCGGCTGTGCCGGCGACAGGCTCGGACAATAACCGCTTCTACTATTTCGGTGCGATGTATACGATCAGCGGCTTCTCGGTATCCGCCTCGTACGCTATTGGCAAGAACCCGGCGAAGAGCAATAGCGTCGACTTCGAAATGGTGTCGGGCGGCCTTGGCTACCAGTTCAATCCGGCCTTCAAGATCACGTCCGGCTACTACTACCTGAAAGACCGGAACAATTCAGCGAATCACTCGAGCGAGTTCGCAGTAGGTGCGGAATACAACCTGTCCGTGAGGACCAAGGCGTACGCGCAGGTCGGCTATGTCAACAACAAGGGGACCATGAACCAGACGATCATCTATGGAGCCCCAGTTGCACCCGGTGTCTCCACCACTGCGGCCATGGTCGGCATTCGCCATAGCTTCTGATTCCGTCACCTTCATGAACCGGAGTAATCCATGAAAACAAACAAGGCACTCGAGCTGGCGGTCGCCGCATGGTTCGTTGCAGCGTCTACAACCGCGTGGTCCCAGCCCGGTGATGCAGCCAGTGCGCCCGCCAGTGCGCAAGGTGCGTCCGGGATGGCGGCATCGGGCGCTGTGGCTCCCGTAGGCAGGAAAGCGGACCGTGCCCTGCGCCGCAGGGTTTATGCCGCCATCGGCAAGGACAAGGAAATCAGCGCCGGGGACATCAGTGTCATCGCGAAAGACGGCGTAGTGACACTGAATGGCACGGTCACGGAAGCTGCCCAGATCGGCAAGGCTGAGGCGATGGCCAGGGGCGTTTCCGGAGTGACGTCGGTGACCAACAAGCTGACGGTGAAAAAACCGTTTGGCGGCATGTAAGCTGTTGTAGTCAACCACGAAGTACGGCGCGGCCGAAGACAATGGGTCACGCCGGCTTCTACCAATCGGCGGCGATGCCCGAGTGGGTGGCCTCAAGCATCCACCGCCTCCTTACGAGCCTGAAGAAGACGCTTAAATGTCTTGGGTTGCATTCCGCCCAACGTCTGTAACTGGCCGGCTCCTGCCAGCCGCTGACTGGTGGCAAGGATTCAGTCGTGCCCATCACCGACGTATCGCCTAAACCCGCCTCAACCCGCCGCAATTCCCAGCAGCCACGCAAGCAGTGGTTTCAATTTCTCGCGATACTCGTTACGCGGCGGATGCACGAGGTAATACCCGGAACCCGTTTCAAGCACGCGTTCGAACGGCGCCACGAGCGCGCCGCTCGCCAGGTTCTCCTGCACGAGATTCAAGTCTCCCAGCGCCACGCCATGACCTCGCACCGCCGCGCCAAACGCGAGATCGAGCGTGTCGAACACCTGCTCGCGATACGTATGCGACGCGAGTTCATCGCTTTCCTGCTGCAGCCATAACATCCATCCGCGCCTGCCAAAACTGGAATGCAGCAGCGTGTGATGCTTCAGATCGGCAGGCTGCGCCAACGGATGCGGGCCATGCGCGGTCTGTGGCGAGCACACAGGCGTCAATCGTTCGCGCATCAGGCAGGTCGCCTCGAGTCCTTCCCATCGTCCATTGCCGAACAGGATCGCTGCGTCCAGCGTGCCTTCGCCGAAATTGGTCGGCAGGAACCACGCGGTGTCGATGTTCAACTGCGTGCCCGGCACCTCGGCATAGAAGTCGGGAAGGCGCGGCAACAGCCAGCGTGCAGCTAGTGTAGGCGTGACTCGTAGCGTGATGGTCTGGCCGCCGGTGCTGATGATATGCATCGACCGGCGCGCGGTCGCAAGCAGCTCCTCGACGATAGGCACGAGCCGCTGGCACTCCGCCGTCGGCACCACCATCCGCGTGTGCCGCACGAATAATGCGCAGCCGAAATACTCTTCGATCTGCTGGATATGCCGGCTCACCGCGCTCTGGCTGAGGAACAACTGCTGCGATGCCGCCGTGAAATTACCGCACCGGGCAACAACCAGCAGCGACTGCAGCACATTAAACGGCGGATAGCGTTCGATTTTCATTTATGCAAGTTGTGCATGGTAACCATGAGATTTTACCGTTTGTCGCTTAAAAATTGGCGTTCATAAAATCGGCTCGAAAGTTAAGGCTTCTTGCCCGATCCAAAGCGCAAGAAGCCTTCTGACGAGCAGGGCGCCTGGCGACATACCGCCTCCACAGGTGCGCAATCAAACCATCCACTTCCAGGGAGTTTTTGCATGACCCAACATTCAGACCGGCTGTGGGGTGGACGCTTCAAGACTGGCCCGGCGCCCGCACTGACCGCGCTTTCGCGCTCCGACCCGAGCTTCTTCCGGCTTGCGCCGTATGACCTCGCGGGCTCACGCGCGCATGCGCAGGAGCTCAGACGCGCTGAAATCCTGACGGCTGACGAACTGCAGCAACTGCTGAGCGAAATGGATCGGCTGGAAGCGCAGTTCCTGGCAGGCGAGGTCGGCCCGACGCTCGACGATGAAGACGTGCATACATTCCTCGAACGGGAATTGACGCAACGCCTGGGCGCAACCGGCGGCAAACTGCGCGCCGGCCGTTCGCGCAACGATCAGGCAGCGAACGACCTGCGTCTCTTTCTGCGCGACAAGGCGCGCACGCTGGCGCAAGCGGTCATCGATTTGCAGAATGCATTAATCGAACAGGCGAACGCGCACGTGCATAGCGTGAGTGCAGGGTTCACGCATTTGCAACCGGCGCAACCGATTGTGTTCGCGCATCACTTGCTCGCGCATGCGCAGTCGATTTATCGCGATGTCGACCGGCTGGTGGACTGGGATCGGCGCAGCGCGCGTTCGCCGCTGGGCGCGGCAGCGCTGGCGGGATCGGCGATATGCAGACGGCCGGAGTTGTCGGCGGCGGAACTCGGCTATGACGGTCCGTGTGAAAACTCCATCGACGCCGTCGCCTCGCGCGACCACGTTGCCGAGTTCGTGTTCATCACGAGCATGTTGTCGGTGAACTTGTCGCGGCTTTCGGAGGAAGTCATTCTCTGGACCTCGCGCCAGTTCGGCTGGGTCGTGCTCGACGATGGTTACGCAACCGGCAGCTCGATCATGCCGCAGAAGAAAAACTCGGATATCGCCGAGCTGACACGTGGAAAAGCCGGCCGGTTGATCGGCAACCTGAGCGGCTTGCTTGCCACGCTCAAGTCGCTGCCGCTTGCTTATAACCGCGATCTCGCGGAAGACAAGATCGCGGCGTTTGATTGCATCGATACCCTCGAACTCGTGCTGCCCGCCATGGCCGGCATGATCCGCACGATGCGCGTGAACGTGGATGAAATGCGCCGTCAGGCGCCGCTCGGGTTCACGCTCGCCACTGAAGTTGCCGACTGGCTCGCGCTGCGCGGCGTGCCATTCAGCGAAGCGCACGAGATCACCGGCGCGTTGGTGCAGGCCTGCGAGGAGCAGGGGATCGAGCTCTCCGAGGTATCGGCCGCGACGCTTGAAAAGGTCGACGCACGGCTGGAACCCGCAGTGCTGGACCACGTGACCCTCGACGCAGCGGTGGCCGCGCGCAGCGGCTTTGGCGGCACTGCGCCGGTGCGCGTGGCCGAGCAGATCACGCGTTTGCAAACGGCGCTCGATAAGCAACTGGCATGGGCCACTTCATACGGTGGACCGACATGCTGAGCGCTTACCAGGACATGACACCGGGCGATGCGATCGAAGCAGATTACACGCAACTGGAATACGTGCGTCGACGTCATTGGGGGCGATACATTGCGTCGGCCGTGATCCTGGCGATCGTGGTTTATATCGGGCTCGCGTTCGCGCATGGGCAGATCGAATGGCGTTATGTCGCGCGCTTCCTGACAGCTAAATCGGTCCTCACTGGCCTCGCCAACACCGTCGTCATGACGGTGCTTGCGATGGCATTGGGCGTCGCTCTGGGTGTCGTCACCGCGATCATGCGGCTGTCGACCAATCCGGTGCTGCAGACGGTCGCGCAAGCCTACGTATGGTTGTTTCGCGGCACGCCAGTGATCTTGCAATTGCTGCTGTGGTTCAACCTCGCGCTGGTGTTTCCGTCGATAGGCATACCCGGTCTCTTCGAGTTTCGCACCGTCGACGTGATGACGCCTTTCCTCGCCGCATTGCTTGGGCTCGGTATCAACCAGGGCGCGTATACATCGGAAGTGGTGCGCGCAGGGCTGCTCGCGGTCGACACCGGCCAGTATGAAGCGGCGAAGTCTATCGGCATGCCAAGGCTGCAGGCGCTGCGCCGCGTGATCCTGCCGCAGGCCATGCGCGTGATCGTGCCGCCTATTGGCAATGAACTGGTCGGCATGGTCAAGCTCACTTCGCTCGCCAGCGTGATCCAGTACGCGGAGATGCTGCACAACGCGGAGAACATCTACTATGCCAACGCCCGGGTGATCGAGCTGCTGATGGTCGCGGGCATCTGGTATCTCGTGGTGGTGACGGTGCTGTCGTTCATGCAGTCGCGCGTGGAGCGGTTTTACGCACGCGGCGCGGGCCGTCCGTCGGGCCGGCAATGAACCCGGCGATTGAAATGGAAACCCTTCCCATGAGTTCAATCGATGCAATCGTTCGTGCCGTCGACGTGCGCAAGTCCTACGGCGATTTCAAGGCGCTGCAAGGCATCACGCTCGACATTCCGAAAGGCGAAGTGCTGTGCGTGATCGGACCGTCCGGTTCGGGCAAGAGCACGTTCCTGCGCTGCATCAACCAGCTCGAAGAGATCAACGATGGCGCGTTGTGGGTCAACGGCGAACGAGTAGGTTACCGGCGCGTGGGCAACAAGCTGCATGCATTGTCGGAGAAGCAGGTCGCGCGTCAGCGGCTGGCGACCGGCATGGTGTTCCAGCGTTTCAACCTGTTCCCGCACAAGACCGTGCTGGAGAATGTGATTGAAGGGCCGGTGCAGGTGCTCAAGCGGCGTCGCTCGGAGGCGATTGAAGAAGCGCGTGCGCTGCTCGAACGCGTGGGCCTTGCTCACAAGTGCGATGCGTTCCCGGTGGAACTGTCAGGCGGGCAGCAACAGCGCGTGGCCATTGCACGAGCGCTTGCCATGCATCCGCAACTCATGCTCTTCGATGAACCCACTTCCGCGCTTGACCCGGAACTTGTTGGCGAAGTGCTTGCCGTGATGCGCGACCTCGCCAAGAGCGGCATGACGATGATCGTGGTCACGCACGAACTCGGCTTCGCGCGTGAAGTGGCCAATCGCATTGTGTTCATGGATCAGGGGCAGGTGGTGGAGAGCGGCACGCCGGAACAGGTGCTGTCGAATCCCCAGCATCGACGCACGCAGGATTTTATTTCCGCCGTGCTGTCATGATTTTTATTTGTGGTTCCAGCGTCGTTGGAACCCGGTCTGACTTTTACCTTCAGCGAGTTTCCATGAATGTTTCCCTCCGCTTTCGCCAGCTTGCCGCGCTCGTAACCGGCGCAATGGCATTGCATGTGGTGCCTCTGGCACACGCCGGGACACCACCGTCGATCGGCAAGAGCACGCTGGTTGCGGCCATCGTGCCGAACTATCCGCCGTTCGAATACAAGGACCCGGCCACCGACAAGCTGATGGGTTTCGACGTTGACTTAGGCGTTGCGATTGCCGCGAAACTCGGCGTCAAACTGCAGTGGGAAGAGACCGGCTTCGACCAGATGATGAGCGCACTGACCACGCATCGTGTCGATGTGATCCTCTCAGGCATGACCGACCTGCCGTCACGCCGCGAGGCCGTGAACTTTCTCGACTACGTCACGGGCGGTCCGCAGTTCTACACCGTCAAGGCGCGTGTCGGCGAATTCGCCAGCATGGACGCGCTGTGCGGCAAGTCGGTGGGCGCGAGCCGCCGTACGTCGTGGCCTGACGACATCGCGACCTGGAGCAACGAGCATTGCGTCAAGGCGGGCAAGAAGCCGGTCAATGTAAGCGGCACGAACGGCTCGGCGGATGCACGCGTGCAACTGCGCCAAGGCCGTATCGATGCCGCGGTGCAGGGCGGTGAAACGCTGCCGTACCAGAACTCGGTGGAGGAGAGCGCGTACGCGCCGATCGGCAAGCCGTTCCTGTCGCAGTACAACGGCATCGGCATGGCGAAGGGCAACGCGGCCTTGAATGCGGGACTGACGGAAGCGCTCAACGAGCTGATTGCCGATGGCACGTATCAGAAGATCCTGGTGAAGTGGGGTCTGCAGGAACACGCGGTTCAAAAGGCGCTGATCGATGCCAGCAACTGACATTCAACAGACGGCCCCGCGCTGGCCTCAGGGCAATCGATCCTGCGTCGCGCTGGCTTTCGACCTTGACGGCCCGACCGGCGACGCCATGCTCGACGGCTCGATCTGGAGGAACCCTTCATACTTCACGCTGGGCAGCTATGGCCCCTGGCGCGCGTTAGGACGGTTGCTTGACATGCTTGGCGACAGGAAGGTGCCGGCCACGTTTTTCGTGCCCGCATGGGTCGTCGAAAACTGGCCGGAACAGTGCGCGGCGATCGTGGCGCGCGGTCATGAGATCGGCTATCACGGCTATAAACATGAAGCCTTCTGGACGCTCGATGCCGACGGCCAACGCGCGGTGATGGAGCGCTCGGCGCGAGTATTCGACGAGTACCTCGGCATCCGCCCAGTCGGTTTTCGCACGCCGTCGGGAGACTGGGGACCGGACACGATTCGCGTACTGATGGAAGCGGGCGTGCGATATTCGAGTTCCATGCGTGGCGACGACCGTCCGTATCTGCTGCATACGGCGGGCATGGCCGAACCTATGGTCGAGATCCCCGGCCGCTGGGAAATGGACGATTACGCGTCGCTCGCGTATCACCGCAATCCGAATTTTCCGGCGAGCCTGGATCGCATCGCAAGCTACGACACGACGCTCGATAACTGGCGGCGCGAGTTCGATGGTTCACATCGCGACGGGCTTTGCCTGACGACGCTTTTTCATCCGAAGGTGTCGGGCAAGCCAGGCAGGATCGCGTTGCTCGAAAGCCTGATCGATCACATGCATGAGCAGGGCGGCGTGTGGTTCGCCACGTGTCGCGACGTCGCGCAATGGTGGCGCATGAATAACGCCGACCACGCCTCACCGACTTCGCAGGAAGCTTCCAGATGAACTCTTTACGCTGGCCGCAGAACGCGCGTTGCGCGGTCGTTGTCACGGTCGACTTCAACGACGAACACGGCATCCTTACGCAAGAGCCCCGGATCGCGGGGCGCGAGAAATCTCTATCAGTATGGCGCTATGGGGCGAAGCGCGGGGTGGATCGCGTGCTCGATGCGCTCGAGGAATACGAGGTGCGTTCAAGCTGGTTCGTGCCCGGTCGCGTGGCTGAAACGCACGCGGATCTGGTGAAGCGCATCCATACGCAAAAGCATGAGATAGGCAACAGCGGGTACGTCTGCGAGGACTTCGATAGGCTCACGCTCGATGCGCAAAAAGACGCGTTCAGGAAGGGACAAGATGCGCTCTCTCACGTGCTCGGACGGCGTACGCAAGGTTTCCGTTCGTTCACCGGCAACTGGGCGCCGGGCTTCGCGGACTTCCTGCGCGATGAAGGCGTGACGTGGTCATCATCGTGGCGCGGCGATGATCTGCCGTACTTTCATCTGCCGGATACGGATACGGACGCGTCGCTCGCAGCGCCTCGTCTGGTCGAATTGCCGCTGCACTACGAGCTGGAAGACGAGCCTTACTTCGCTTATAACCTTTCACCAGCAGTCCCGGTTGGGCAGCCGCGCATTCCTTCCTATCGCGAAGTGTTGCGGAACTGGAAGCATGATTTCGCCGCGTTTCATCGATTCGGATTGTGCTTTGTGCTGAGGCTGCACCCGGAGATTATCGGCACGGCGGGGCGCATCGATGTGCTGCGCGAACTGCTCGCCGATATCCGCTCACGCGACGATGTGTGGTTCGCCACCGGCTCCGAAATGGCTGCATGGTGGAGTCAGAGCGTTGAAGCCAACGAGCCCGGGCATCCGGTCGAAGTGTACGCGCGGCATCGGCGGGAGGAAGCGTGAACGCGTCGTCTTTATCTCAGCGCCTGGCGACGTTCGTTGCCGAGACTCCCGCCGACACGCTTCCCGCACCTGTCGTGCACAAGGCGAAGCGCCATATTCTCGATACCCTCGGTGCTTCGTTGGGCGGTGCGACGGGTGTGGAAGCCCGCAGCGCCCGCGCAGTGATGGGCAGGGGCAGCAGCGGTGAAGTAACCGCGTGGGGCACGTCACAGGCCTTCAATCCCCGCGATGCGGCCTTCGTCAACGGCGTGGCGGCGCACGCGCTAGAACTCGATGACGCCGGCGGCTGCGATCACTCCGGCGCGGTAGTGCTGCCCGCCGCATTCGCGGCGCTTGCGTGCACGCAGCGACCCGTATCGGGCCGCGAGTTCCTGATGGCAGTTGTGCTCGGCTACGACGTCGGCCGCCGCGTGCTGGAAGCGTGCGGCGGTTATTCGCCTCATAACAACTACGGCTGGCATTCGACCATGACGTGCGGCGTGTTCGGCGCGGCCGCCGCCAGTGCGCGCCTGCTCGGTCTCAATGCCGCGCAGACCGCAGCAGCGTTCGGCCACGCGGCAAGTTTCAGCGGCGGGTTGTGGGGTTTTATTCACGATGCATCGCAGACCAAGCGCATGCATACGGGCCGTGCGGCTGAAGGCGGCTTGCTAGCCGCGTTGCTCGCCCAGCAGGGCGTGAGTGGCCCGACGCAGGTGTTCGAGGACGTGTGGGGAGGTTTCTTCAACGCGTTTGCACGAGACACGCAAATGCCGAATGCGCTGCTGGCGGAGCTGGGTGTTGTCTGGAAACTCATGCGCTGCTCGATCAAGCCGCACGCGGCATGCCGCAGCACCCATGCGGCCGTGGATGCCACGCTTGACCTGCTGCAAGGACGCGCGGTGGACCTGGACAAACTCGTTGGCGTGCACGTCAGACTCAGCGCCTTCGTGAACCAGATGTGCGGCGGCCGTGACCTTGGCACGCTTGCTTCCGCGCAAATGAGTCTGCCTTACGCGATCGCCACCGTGCTGGTGAATGGCCATGCGGGAATCGGTGCGTATCTCGACGCGCAGCGTAACGACCCGCGCATCGCAGCCGCAATGGAACGCGTCACGCTCGAGATCGATCCGTCAATGTCCGATCTCGACGAGCCTGTCATCACGTTCACATTGACCGATGCCGAACCGCGTTCGCGGCAGGTCAACGTGCCGCTTGGCGACCCGCGCAACCCGGTTTCCGATGCGGACCTCGCCGATAAATACCGCACGTTGGCCGCCATGACGATCCCGCAAGCATCAGTGAACGCGCTTGAAATCGCCGTGCTCGATCTGGACAATCTCGCCGATGCGCGCACCCTGACGCAATGGCTGCAAGGCGACGCCGACGCAAGACCTGTAGTGCGTTAATCGATACCCTGACCTTCAACAAGACCTCTTTAAAGGTGCGTCTTCCATGAACAAGCTGAACCCGATCCGTGCCGTTTCCAGCCTGATGGCACTCTGCCTGTCGACGTTTCTCTTCGCGAGCGGCGCGCATGCGCAGGCCTTGCCCGATGCCATCGCCAAGTCGAAAGTGATCAAGGTCGCGGTGAATTCCATCTATCCGCCGATGGAATACAAGGACCCGGAAAGCGGCGACCTGGTCGGTTTCGATATCGATCTGGGCAACGCCATTGCCAAGGAACTGGGCGTGAAACTGGACTGGCAGGAGTCGGCGTTCGAGCAGTTGTTGCCGTCGCTGGCAACGGGCCGTGTCGATATGATCCTGAGCGGAATGAGCGATGTGCCGGGCCGCCGCGACACCGCCGATTTTCTCGACTACCTGAACTCGGGCGCGCAGTTTTATATCATCGCGTCGCGTGGGAACGAGATCAGGCAAGCGGCGGATCTCTGCGGCAAGTCGGTTGGCACGAGCCGCAGCACGTCCTTCCCGGGCGACACGGCCGCATGGAGCGCACAAAATTGCGAGGCGGCCGGCAAGCCCGCCATTACGGTGTCTGGGACCGAAGATACTTCCGCTGCGCGCATGCAGTTAAAGCAAGGGCGGATTATGGCGGGCGTGCAAGGCAGCGAAACGCTGCCGTATGCAATGAAGCTCGAACCGAATACCTACAAGCCTATCGGCGTGCCGTTCGCTACATCTCCTGAAGCCATTGCGTTCGCGAAGTCGAATCCGAAGTTGCGCGATGCAGTGCTCGGGGCGCTGAATAAACTGATCGCGAACGGGACCTATGCGGCGATTGTCGCCAAGTGGAACCTGCAATCGAGCGCGGTCAAGCAGGTGACGATGAACGCAGCGCCGGTACATTAGTCCTGCAGTCACGTGCCTTCGACCAGGATGCATCGATAGTCCGAACCCACGAACCGGTGCGTCGATGCATCCTGATACACGGGGTCGTAATACCACGAGCGGGCGGCATCGAATGACGGAAATTCGAGGACCAACACGCCCTCCGCGTTTGCACCTTCGAGTACCTCATGGCGTCCGTTGTACGCGCGAAATGTCACGGGATGATTCGCGAAGACTGCCTGCGATTTTTCTTTGTAAAGCTCCAACTGATCGGCGTCGCGGGTTTTTTCGCGGATGAAGATAACGTAGGCGGGCATGGGGTTCCGGGGGATTCGCTGGCGGCGCCGGATTGACCGGGTGAAGTTCATGGTACGTTTAGCTCCTGTCAGATACTGTCAGGAGTCAGGGTGTCCCGAACCGCTCGTTTATTGACCTTACTGGAGAGGCTGCGCGCGAAGCGTGTGCCGGTGACTGCGTCGGAACTCGCGTCGGACCTGGCCGTGTCCGAGCGCACGCTGTATCGCGACATTGCGACGCTGATCGAACAGGGCGCGCCGATCCACGGCGAAGCGGGCATAGGGTATGTGCTCAGGCCAGGTTTGTTCCTGCCGCCGCTTATGTTGAGCGAAGACGAGATCGATGCCGTGGTGCTGGGTCTGCGTTATGTGGACCAGCGCGGCGACGATGTTTTGCGTAAGGCCGCCGCTCAGGCGCTAGCGAAGATTGATGCGGTATTGAATGCGTCGGGCAAGGATGCCATGCGTGCCCCGACCGTCCATTCCGGCCCGCCGGTGCCGGACTTTCCCGCCAATGCCGTGCCGCTCACGAGCTTGCGCGGGGCCATTCGTGGCCAGTGCAAACTGCGGATCGCTTATCTGGACGGGCAAGGCGAGCCGTCGGAGCGTGTGGTCTGGCCGGTCGTGCTGGGCTTCCTCGACAATGTCCGCATCCTTGGCGCGTGGTGCGAAAAGCGCCAGGATTTCCGTAGTTTTCGCACCGACAGGATCACGTCCGCCGATGAAACGGGTGAGCGGTATCCAGGAGCGAGAGCGGTGTTATTGAGCCGGTACCGCACGCATCTGGCGAAGTCGACGCCTTGGTAGTCGTGAAAGAGCCAGCACTGTACGGTAACGCTGATCCGGCTGATCGATGAATCGGATGAAAATCTTTCATTTCGCGACCGAGCTGCGGGTTACGGTCAATTCATATGACGTCGCGCCGGTCGGGTAGCCATGATGCGCGCACCATCAAAGCACCTCCGCGTCGACGGGGAACGTTTTCATCGCCTCGCCGCCATGTTTCGCTGGATCAAATTGCGCGAGTTTTTCCGCTAGCGTGAACTTGCGCGCGCCGACCGGTTTGATGGATACGCCAATCTCTTCAGTCATCACATCAACTTTCTGCCCCACCTCAAAGTGGGCGGAGCGGGCAACGGCCGCGGGGATCCGCACAGCGAGACTGTTGCCCCACTGCTGAATCGTGAGTGTCGCGGTTATGGGCATGATCTGAACTCCGCAAATATAAATGTATCAATAAGCATATCTGAAGATCTTGTATGTTTCGACGTGCAGATACGCATTGGCAATGAAAATCATTTTTTCACCCGAGCTCGACCTGCGCCCGAGCGTGTCTAGATTCCCCAGGCCGAACGTACGCGGCTGCGGATGACAGTCACACAAGCCTCCTCGGGCGCTGTCGCGATACGATGAGCGCCGCGATCTGCGCAACAGACTACAGTGGTACGAATCCTTTAGAACGAACGACAACAAAAAAATGACAAACGAATTTCACGAGAAAAACCGTCTTTCCTGGGACGCGGCTACAGTAGCGCATAACAGTCACAAGGGCGATCAGGTTGCATTTTTCCGCAACGGCGGTTCAACGCTGTTCCCCGAGGAAGTCGAGTTGCTTGGCGGTATCGGCGGACTGGACCTGCTTCATCTGCAGTGCAATTCGGGGCAGGACACATTGAGTCTTGCACGTTTGGGCGCCAACGTGACCGGTGTCGATATCTCGGACGAAGCCATTCGCTTCGCGCGAAACCTGTCCGCGCAAACAAAGATCCCGGCGACATTCCACCGCGCCGACTTGCTGACCTATTTCGCCGAACAGGGAAGTATGCCGGGCCGGTTTGACCGCGTGTTTGCTTCCTATGGAACACTTGGCTGGCTTTCCGATATCGACGCATGGGCGCAAGGCGTGGCGCACTCCCTGAAGCCCGGTGGACGTTTTGTCCTCGTCGAATTCCATCCCTTCGCCATGATCTTCGACGAGCAATGGAAAATGCGCTACGACTATTTTGACCAGACCCCAATCGTAAGCGACGGCGTCAACGACTACGTCGCGCTGTCAGGCGAAGGACTGGCGCCCGATGGATACGAGGCAGGCTTTGAAAGCTTCGTGAACCCGCATCCGAGCGTCGAGTTCTTTTGGGGAGTCGGGGACGTTGTCTCGGCGTTGGCCAAAAGTAGTCTTGTCATCGAGCAACTTCGCGAGTATCCGTACGCAAACGGGTGGAAGGGCTTTGACGGCATGCGCGACAGCGGCGGCCGGCGTATGGTGCCTCCGCAAGACATGGTGCGGTTGCCGCTGATGTATGGCATCGCGGCACGAAGACCGGGGTAATGGACGAATCGCGGGGACGCTTTGACGTCATGGCTTGGCCTTGGCGAAACCCGCATACGCGTGATGCCCGGTCTAAAAATACGAGCTCGCGAGCATGGTCGGCGCTTAACAATCTGCTTAATCTATAAATGCGGTACCGGGCCGCCCGTGTTATTTTTCTGGGAATCGCATCCCGTAGCCTAACGTTCGAGGAGAACGCCAATGTCCGCCTTAGCCGCCGTTGCCGCCATACTTGCCGCGCTATTAATGGGGGCGATGAGCCCCGGTCCGAGCTTCGTGCTGGTCGCACGCAACGCGATCGGCTTGTCGCGCACGGACGGACTGGCAACCGCACTCGGCATGGGCGTGGGCGGCGTTTTCTTCAGCGGCATAGCGCTTGCCGGGCTCTATACGCTGCTGTCGGCGGTTGAGTGGCTGTATGTCGGCTTGAAGATTGCCGGGGGACTTTACCTGATCTATATCGCTTCGAAGATCTGGCGAGGAGCGTCCAGTCCACTGGTCGTGGATGACAGGCGCGGTGCGCAAAACCATAATCCGCGTAAATCATTCTGGATCGGCCTCACTACGCAACTCAGCAACCCGAAGACTGCCATCTGGTACGGCAGTATCTTTGCGGCCCTGTTGCCGCAACATCCGCCGCTCTGGTGCTACCTTATCCTGCCTCCCATGATCTTTGCGATTGAAGCAGGGTGGTACACCGTTGTGGCCTTGTGTTTCTCCAGCCGCCGTCCACGCGAGCTTTACCTGCGCGCCAAGAAATGGATTGATCGTTTTGCGGCTGGCGCCATTACCGCGCTAGGCCTTCGATTGATCTTCACCGCGCATAAAGCGGGTATCTGACAGCAATGCAACAACAGCCACTGGCGGGCCTGCCTTAAGCGGGCTTAGTCTAGTGGCTGATCATCCACGGCCGGCCAGCGGCTGTACGCGGCGCCGCTGGCGCCTCGGCGGAACGCGGCAGTTTGATCTTGCCGGAGCAGCAACCACATCCCGCGCCGTGGGCAGACGAACGAACTGGCTCATGCGCCGAACGTTCATTCACGGCATGCGCCGATCGCTTGGTACCCGAAAGCGAGGACAACTGCGGCGCACTTCGTATGACTCGGGCCGACAAGGTTTCGCACGTAGGGCAACTGGCTGGCGTGTCGCGTTCGGCCATGGCGCGCCTTGCGTCGAAGGGACCGCAATAAACACATTCGAATTCATACGTTGGCATATAAGGTCCTCGTGATCGTAATTCCGCGGATTCCCGGCTCACCATTGCTCGCCAGGAATCGAATAAAAAAATCGGCTACAGATCCAGCGATAGCGGCAGGTCAATCCCTCCCTTGATATGCTTGATCGGTCCGGCCGCATTCGGGCTGATGTCGAAGTCAAAGATCTGCGTGGGCAGCCATAGCGTTGCGCACGCGTTCGGAATATCAACGACGCCGCTGATATGCCCCTGCACGGGCGCCGTGCCGAGTATCGAATAGGCCTGTGCACGGGAGTAACCAAACTTGGTCATGTATTCGATCGCGTTCAGGCAGGCCTGCCGATACGCCACGTGCACATCGAGGTAATGCTGCTGTCCGGCTTCATCGACGGAAATGCCTTCGAAGATCAGGTAGTCGTTGTAATGAGGCGTGATCGGGCTCGGTTTGAAGATCGGGTTCTTGATGCCGTACTTCGCCATGCCGCCCTTGATCAGGTCCACTTTCATGTGCACCCAGCCCGCCATTTCAATCGCACCGCAGAACGTGATTTCGCCGTCGCCCTGGCTGAAATGCAGGTCGCCGACAGACAAACCCGCGCCATCCACATACACCGGGAAGTAGATCTTCGAACCGCGCGAGAGATCCTTGATGTCGCAATTGCCGCCGTGTTCGCGCGGGGGCACCGTGCGTGCTCCGGTCGCGGCGGCGGTGTCCCGCGCGGCCCCTTGCAGCTTGCCCATGTGAGCGGTCGGTGCGAACGGCGCATTCGCTAGCGGCGGCACGCGGTCAGGTTGCGTCGCGATGAAACCGATCTCGCGGTCGTTCCAGGTTTCAAGCAGCTTAGGGTCCGGTAGGCATCCAATCAGGCCCGGATGGATCAGCCCCGCGAAACTGACGCCAGGAATATGACGCGAGTCAGTAAAGAGTCCGTGAAAATCCCAGATACTTTTCTGCGCATACGGGAAATGCTCGGTCAGGAAACCACCGCCATTCTGCTTCGAAAAAAAGCCGTTGAAACCCCATTGGCTTTCCGCTTTGGTGCCTATATCGAGCAGGTCCACCACCAGCAGATCGCCTGCCTCGGCGCCGTGCACACCGACGGGTCCGGAGAGAAAATGGACGATCGACAGGTCGATGTCGCGGACGTCATCAGCAGAGTCGTCGTTCTTGATGAAGCCGCCGGTCCAGTCGTACGTTTCCAGAACGAACTCGTCGCCGGGTTTGACCCAGCACGCCATCGGAATATCCGGATGCCAGCGGTTGTGAACCTGCTCGTTGTCGAACGCGGATTGGTTAAGGTCGACCTTGATGAGCGTATCGGGCATGCAACTCTCCTTTTATAAGTACCGGCAGCACCGGCGAACAAATGGCTTTCTCTTCAATCTTCAACATCGTTTTCAAACGGACAGGAACTGCCTGATGCGGGTGGTATCTATGGCATCGCGCGGGCTTTCATGCACAAGCCGGCCGCCTTCGATCACGAAGAGCCGGTCCGCCACATCCATCGCGAAGCTCAACACTTGCTCCGAGACCACAATGGTGATCTCACGCAGCTTGCGGATCTCGTGCAGTGCCCGCGCAATGTCCTTGATGACGGACGGTTGAATGCCTTCGGTCGGTTCGTCGAGCAGCAGCACCTTGGGTTCGCTGACAAGCGCGCGGGCTATGGCGAGTTGCTGTTGTTGTCCGCCCGACAAGTTGCCGCCCTTGCGGTTGCGCATTTCATGGAGCACGGGAAAGAGGGCATAAATTTCATCGGGAATCCTTTTCGATTTTGTCTGCTCCATCCCGGTCCGGATGTTCTCCTCCACGCTGAGCGAAGAAAATATCTGCCGCCCTTGTGGCACATAAGCCAGTCCTTTGGCCACGCGCCGGAAGCTTTCATCCTTCGATACATCCGCGCCGTCCAGCTCGATCGCGCCGCCTTTCACGGGCAGCACGCCCATCAACGCCTTGAAGAGCGTGCTCTTGCCCATGCCGTTGCGGCCCATGATCGCCACGATCTCGTTACGGGCCGCCTCGAACGAGACGCCATGCAGCGCCTCGCTTTGTCCGTAGCTCACGAATATGTCTTTTACGTGCAACATGGCCGTAGCCTCCTCAGTCCTCAATCCTCAATGTCCCAGATACACGTCGATCACGCGCGGGTCGTTCTGCACCTGATCCATCGGACCTTCGGCGAGGATCTTTCCCTGATGCATGACGGTGACCTTGTGCGCGATCCGCGCGACGAATTCCATGTCGTGTTCTATGACGATCATCGACCGGTTCTGGCAGATTTTTGTGAGCAGCTCAGCGGTGATTTCCCGTTCACGCACGCTCATTCCCGCGATGGGTTCGTCAAGCATCAACAGCTCGGGGTCCTGCATCAGCAGCATGCCAATCTCCAGCCATTGCTTCTGACCATGCGACAGCAGCCCGGCTTCGGTCGGCAGCAATGAGGCCAGTCCGATCTCCTCGGCCACTTCCTGCACCCGCTCGCGAACGTCCTCGGTGCAGCGGAAAGCCAGCGCGCCGAACACGCCGCGTCCGCGCGGAAACGAGACCTCCAGGTTCTGGAACACGCTCAGGTTTTCGTAGATGGACGGCGTCTGGAACTTGCGCCCGATACCGGCCCGCACGATGCGGAACTCGGCCATCGATGTCATCTCGACGTTCTTGAACTTGATCGATCCGCTGCTTGCCGCGGTGCGACCGCAGATCAGGTCGAGCAAGGTCGTCTTGCCCGCGCCGTTCGGTCCGATCACGACCCGCAGTTCGCCGCGATCCACATAAAGATTGAGGGCGTCGATCGCCTTGAAGCCGTCGAAGGAGACGCTCAGGTCTTCGACCGCCAGCAGGAAGTCGGTGTTGCTCATCACGGGCTCCCGAGGGTGGAACGGCTACGGCTATTTCTATTCACCCGGCGCAAGACAGAAGCCATGCGCGGCTTCACGTGCGTCTCGTATAGACCGGCGAGGCCATCGGGGAAAGCCATCACCACGCCTATGTAAAGCGCTGCCATCAGCAGCAGCCAGAGGTTCGGAAAGCTTTCGGAAAAGTAGGTCCGCCCGAAATTCACGAGCAGCGTGCCGTACACCGCGCCGACCAGCGACATGCGCCCGCCGACAGCCGCGTAGATCACCATCTCGACCGACGGCACGATGCCGACGAACGACGGTGACATGAACCCGACCTGCAGCGTGAACATCGCGCCGCCGATAGCGGAGAGCAGCGCGGCAAGACAGAACGCAAAGACCTTGAACATGGCCACGTCGTAGCCGGAGAACCGCACGCGGTCTTCCTTGTCACGCATCGCGAGCAGGAGCGTGCCGAGTTTGCTCGTCTGCACCAGCCGGCAGAACAGGATGGCGACCAGCAGAAGCACGGCATTGACGAAGTACAGGATGATCTTGGCCGAGTCGGGACGGATGTCCCAGCCGAGCATCGTCTTGAGGTCGGTGATGCCGTTCACGCCGCCGGTGTATCCCTGCTGGCCGATGATCAGCACCGAGAGTATCAGCGCGATGGCCTGCGTGATGATCGCGAAATACACGCCACCCACGCGCCGCTTGAACATCGCGAAACCGATTACGAAAGCGAGCGCGGTCGGGATGATCAGCACGGCCGCAATCGCGAAAGGCAAATGCTCGAAGGGCTTCCAGAACCATGGCAACGCCTTGAGCTGGTTCCAGTCCATGAAGTCGGGAATGCCGGGTGTCGACTGGATTTTCGTGCTGACAGGGTCCGACGCTTCGAGCTTCAGAAACATCGCCATGCAGTAGCCGCCAAGCCCGAAAAACACACCCTGGCCGAGACTCAGCACACCGGCGTACCCCCACGCCATGACAAGGCCGATCGCGACGAACGCGTAGGTCAGGTACTTGCCGACCAGGTTGAGGCGGAACACGTCGAGCATCAGCGGCATGACCACCAGCAAAATGAGTGCTAGCAGCACGAAGCTGCCGAAGCCCCTGTAGGCCAGCCAGTCGCGCAGCGCGGCGAGTCGCGACGGAGCGGCGGCGGGTGGCGAATCGGTAACGCGGTTCATGGCGAACTCCGGTGAGAGGGGGGCAGGTTCAGCACGCTCAGACACGTCGCACCTTCGACGCGAAAAGTCCCTGCGGACGTGCCATCAGGATCAGCACGACAGTGAGCAACGTAATCACGCGCGCCGATGAGCCGGTAAGGAAGAACTCACTGATCGACTGGGTCTGCGCAATGCCGAAGGCCGAAGCAACGGTCCCGAGCAGGCTGGCCGCACCGCCGAACGTGACTACGAGGAACGAATCGACGATATACAGCGACCCGCTAGTGGGACCCGTCGAGCCGATGGTCGTGAACGCCGCGCCGGCAACACCGGCCATGCCGCAGCCGATCGCGAACGTGAGCCGGTCAGTGCGCTTGGTATCGATACCGGCGGCGTTGGCCATCGTCCGGTTATTGACGGTGGCACGCACCCGCAGGCCCCAGCGCGAGCGATACATGGCGGCCAGCACACCGGCCGTGAGCACGATGGCGAGGCACATCACGAACAGGCCGTTGATCGGGATGTCCAGGCCCGGCGCAGGCGACCACGATCCCATCAGCCAGTCGGGCAGCGTCGGGCTGACTTCCTTCGGGCCGAAGGTCGAGCGGAACATCTGCTGCATCGCGAGGCTCAGGCCCCAGGTGGCGAGCAGGGTGTCCAACTGACGCCGGTACAAGTGGCGGATCAGCAGCCATTCGACGATCCAGCCGAACACGAATGCAATCGCGAACGCGGCCACGATGGCAAGTGGCAGGAACGTATTGGTGGCGACGACGCCCATCGACTCGGCCCACTTCGAGAAGACGTACACCGTGTACGCGCCGATCGTCATGAACTCGCCATGCGCCATGTTGATGACGCCCATCTGCCCGAAAATCACCGCGAGGCCGAGCCCCATTAACAGCAACACGCTGAAGAGGCTCAGGCCGGCGAAGCCCTGCATCAGCGTAATGTTCAGAATATCGGTGGCCGACATGGCGGATTCCTTGGTAGCAATTTGGCCGGGCGTGGCGCACGCGTTCGTGCGCCACGCGAGACGACCGACGACAGAAGGATTACTGATAACCCTTCGGGAACGGATTCGGCTCGATCAGATCGGGCGACTCCGCGACCACCTTGAACTGCCCATCGGCTTGCGCCATGCCAATGCGTGTCCGGCTCCACAGGTGATGGTTCGGATGGATCTTCACGTAGCCTTCGGGCGCCGTTTTCAACTCGATGCCGGGGGACGCAGCCACCACCTTGTCGACATCGAAACTGCCGGCTTTTTCACACCCGGCTTTCCATAACCACGGCCCGAGATAGGCCGCTTGCGTGACGTCGCCAATCACGGACTTGGGTCCATACTTCGCCTTGAACGCGGCCACGAATGCCTTGTTGTTCGCGTTGTCCAGAGACTCGAAATACTTCATGGCCGAATAGAAACCGGCGAAATTTTCCCCGCCAATGCCGAGCACTTCGTCCTCGGTGACCGAGATGGTCAAGAGGAATTGTTTGTCGGCGGTAATGCCGGCTGCTTTCAATTGTTTATAGAACGCGACGTTCGAGCCGCCGACAATGATTGCGTAGATGCAATCGGGCTTGGCGATCTTGATCTTGTTGATGAGCGAGTTGAAATTCGTCTGCCCGAGCGGGTAATACTCTTCGCCGACCACCTTGAGATGCAGGTGGTCCTCAATATGTTTGCGTGCGATTTTGTTCGACGTGCGCGGCCAGATGTAATCAGAGCCGATCAGGAAAAATGACTTCGCTTTTTTCGTCTCCGATGCCCAATTGAGTCCCCACAGAATTTGCTGGGTCGCTTCCTGGCCGGTGTAGAAGACGTTCTTGGACTGTTCAAGCCCTTCGTAGAAGGTCGGGTAATACAGCAGGCCGTTGTCGCGCTCGAAGATCGGCAGGACAGCCTTGCGCGACGCCGAGGTCCAGCAGCCGAACACGCACGCAACGTGATCGTTCTCCAGCAGCTTCTTCGACTTCTCGGCAAAGGTCGGCCAGTCTGACGCGCCATCTTCCTGAATGATCTTGATCTTGCGGCCCAGCACGCCGCCCGCTGCGTTGATCTGGTCGATCGCGAGACGCTCGGCCTGGATCGAGCCGGTCTCGGAGATCGCCATGGTGCCCGTGGCGGAATGCAGCTGGCCGACGGTGACTTCGGTATCGGTGACGGCGAGCTTGGTCGTATTCACCTGGGCAGTCGACAGCGACTGGCCGAAGGCGAAAGCGGGCGCGGCAAGTGCCGGCGCGGCGGCAAGCCCGAGCAGCAGTTTGCGGCGGCGCTGGGAGATCAACTCCCCGCTGTCGGATGGACTGGTTGCATCGGGTGCGTCGTGCTGGTCGTCAAAAGGCATGGGACATTCTCCTTGGAGGCTCGTGGTAGGCGGCGTGGGCTGGTTCCGGCGCGATGACGTTGCGTCGGCATGGGGCAGAAGTTAAGTGGCCGATACGCGCACCGAAATACGTCTTTTGACGTACTGCGCGGGTATTTATGGATCGCTAGACTCATGACGCGAGATCATGACGCGACCCGTGCAATGTGATGCTCAGGACCTCACCGCCGTGTAATCACGTACGGCTTTCATGCTCATTGAGCCCAACCGGCATCCGCGAGAGCCATGCATCCTTCCGATTCCCCCGCCGCTGCGCCCGCGCTCGGCACGCAGCGCATCGTCAAGATCCGGCGTGACTACAACGCCTGGGTCGCCGACGAAACGCTCGAGGATTACGCACTGCGCTTCACGCCCCGGTCGTTTCGAAAGTGGAGCGAATTCCGGGTCGCGAACACGGCGTTGGGTGCGATCTCGTTCCTCGCGCTGGAAGCGATTGGTGGATCGCTTGCGCTGAATTACGGCTTCGCCAATACGGTGTGGGCGATTGTGGTGACCTCGGTGCTGATCTTCCTGACCGGCTTGCCCATCAGCTATTACGCAGCGAATTGCGGTGTCGACATGGACCTGCTGACGCGCGGCGCAGGGTTTGGCTATCTCGGCTCGACGGTCACGTCGTTGATTTATGCGGGCTTTACATTTATTTTTTTCGCACTCGAAGCGGCCATCATGTCGCTCGCGCTGGAGATGTATTTCCACATGCCGATCGCGGTCGCGTATCTCATCAGCGCGTTCGCGATCGTGCCGTTCGTGACATTTGGCATTACGCTGATCAACCGCTTGCAGAGCTGGACGCAGCCCGTGTGGATCGTGCTGCTGGTCGCCCCGTATATCGCCATCCTGATTCGCGAGCCCCATCTGTTCTCCGACTGGGCGACCTTCGCGGGCTACGCGCAAGGCGGCCGCGAATTCGGCCTGATGCCGTTCGGCGCGGCCTGCACGGTGATTTTTGCGCTGGTGGTGCAGATCGGCGAGCAAGTCGACTTCCTGCGTTTCCTGCCGCCGCGCACAGCGAAGAACCGGGTGCGCTGGTGGTGCGCGATGCTCGCCGCCGGTCCCGGATGGATCGTGCCGGGCGCGTTGAAAATGCTTGGCGGCGCCTTCCTGATGTTCCTCGCGTTGCAGAACCAGATCGATCCGTCGCGGGCCACCGAGCCCACGCAAATGTATCTGGTCGCGTTCCGCTATGTCTTCGATTCCCCCGGCTTTGCGCTGGCCGCCACCACGCTTTTCGTGATCGTCTCGCAGGTCAAGATCAACGTGACCAACGCGTATGCTGGTTCGCTCGCATGGTCGAATTTCTTCGCGCGTCTCACACATAGTCATCCGGGCCGGGTTGTCTGGCTGGTGTTCAACGTGCTGATCGCGTTGATGCTGGTCGAGCTCGGCGTATTCGGCGCCATCGGCAAGGTGCTGGCGTTGTATTCGAACGTGGCGATAGCTTGGATTGGTGCGCTCGTCGGCGATCTCGTGATCAACAAGCCGCTGGGTTACAGCCCGAAGGACGTCGAGTTCAAGCGCGCTCATCTCTACGACGTCAATCCGGTCGGCGTCGGTGCGATGCTGGTGGCATCGATCGCAGCGGCGCTTTCGCAAGCGGGTTATCTCGGCGAAATTGCGCAGGCGCTGGCGCCGTTCATCGCGTTGGCGGTGGCGTTTATCTGCGCGCCGTTGATCGCGTTCGCTACCCGGGGGCGCTTCTATCTCGCCCGGGGTAGCGAGGATCTCGAAGCGGGGTCGGTGCTGCGGTGTGTGATCTGCGAGAACCAGTTCGAGCGCGAAGACATGGCGTCGTGCCCGGCCTATGCGGGTGCTATCTGTTCGTTGTGCTGTTCGCTCGATTCCCGTTGTGGCGACACCTGCAAGCCGCACGCGCGCTTCTCTTCGCAATTGACGGTCGCTCTCAAACGCGCATTTCCCAAGCTTGAACCCACATCGCAGACATTGCGGGTGGGGCGTTACCTGATCTACCTGAGCGTGACCTTGTCGCTGCTTGGCGCGATGCTTTATCTCTCATATAACCAGACCGCACAGACGCTCGCTACCAGCAACGAAAGCGCGCTTGATACGCTGCTGCGCGGTTATCTCAAGGCTTTCTTCGCGCTGTCGCTGGTCGGTTGCATCGGCGTGTGGTGGCTCGTGCTCGCCAAGGAGAGCCGCGCGGTGACGCAGGAGGAATCGAAACGGCAGACCTTGCTGCTGATGCAGGAGATCGAGGCGCACCGTCTGACCGATGCCCGCCTTCAACAAGCCAGCGCCGCCGCCGATGCCGCCAATCGCGCAAAGAGCCGCTATGTGACAGGCCTGAGCCACGAGTTGCGCACACCGCTCAACAGTATCCTGGGCTACGCGCAGTTGCTGCTGCGCGGCTCCGGCGCGGTCGATGCACCGCAACGCGATGCGCTCGCGACCATCTACCGCAGCGGCGAACATCTGCTCGCACTAGTGGACGGCCTGCTCGACGTCGCGCGAATAGAAGCCGGCAAGTTACAGCTCGACGTGTCTGAGGTGGCGCTGCCCGACCTGCTGACGCAACTCGGCGCGATGATGGAACCGCAGGCGGCGGAGAAGGGCCTGGCGTTCCATCTGGAGACAAGCGGCCGCATACCGGAGGTAGTTCGCGCCGATGAAAAACGCGTGCGTCAGATCCTGATCAATTTGCTGGGCAACGCGGTCCGCTTCACGTCGCACGGGTCGGTGAGATTGCGGACAAGTCACGCCTGGGGCTTGGCGACCTTCGAAATAGAAGACACCGGATCGGGGATTCCTGACGAGCAACTGGAAGCGATCTTCCTGCCCTTCGAGCGCGGCGAGGCGGCGCGTCACAACGATCATGGCACAGGCCTGGGACTCACCATCTGCCGCTTGCTGACAGAAATGATGGGCGGACGGCTGGACGTGCAGAGCCGGGTTGGATCCGGCACGCGATTCGTCTTGCAACTGTTCTTGCCCGAAGTGCGCGACCCGCGCGTGCTCGTGACAAGGCCTCGCGACGTGCTGGGATATCCGGGGCCACGCCGCTCGATCCTGGTCGCCGACGACCTCACGGATCAGCGCCGCATTGTCACGAGCGTGCTCGAACCGCTCGGCTTCACCATGATCGAAGCGAGCAGCGGGCCGCAGGCGCTGCAACTTCTCGCCACCCACGACGTCGACCTGATCGTGATGGATGTCGCCATGCCATCGATGGACGGCTTCGAAGCCAGCAGGCTCATTCGCGAACATCGACTGAGCGAGGCGCCCATCCTGATCCTGTCGGCCAATGCATTCGCCGGTGATCTGGAGAAGGGCGCGGCGGCGGGCTGTGACGACTACCTCGCCAAACCGGTGCACTTGCCGCTTCTGCTCGACAAGGTTGCCGCCTTGCTCGAAATCGAATGGCTGACTGAAGCGACCGGACCGGCTCACGAGTCCGCCGCGTCGGCGCAACTCGCGTTGCCGTTGCCTGAGGCGCTTGTGCTCGAGCTTCGCCGCTTCCTTGAACTCGGGTACATGGAGGGGTTCGTCGCGCAGCTTGATGAAGCAGGGCAGACCCATCCCGAACTCGCCGATACCCTCGCACCGCTGCGCGAATCGGCACGCCGTTTCATGCTTGACGACCTTGACCGGCAATTGCGCGCGGTCGACGGAGCCCCACCCGATGCAGCGACACCCGATGCAGCCTGATATTCCGCTGGGTCGCCCAGTTGTGCTGATTGTCGATGACACGCCAGACAATCTCGCCATGCTGTCGAGCGCGCTCGTGGCGGCAGGTTACGCGGTGCTGGTGGCACTGGACGGCGCCTCGGCGCTTGAACGTATCGCACGTCTCACGCCTGACGTGATCCTGCTCGATGCCATCATGCCCGGCATGGATGGCTTCGAGACCTGCGAGCAAATCAAGAGCAATGATCTCTACAAGCACATTCCGGTGATCTTCATGACCGCGCTGGCCGACACCCAGCATGTGGTGCAGGGCTTCAGGGTGGGCGGTATCGACTATGTAACGAAGCCGATTCGTCCCGATGAAGTGGTCGCGCGGATTGCGGCTCATGTGCGCCGGGCGGCGAGCCAGCGCCACGCGGATATCGTGCTTGAACTGAACTCCCGGGCGGCGGTGATTGCGACGGCTCAGGGCGAAGTCCACTGGCACAGCGCGCTTGCCCCGCAGCGGTTAGCTCATTTCTACGGCACCGATAACAACGTGGCGATTGCGGCCGGTCCGTTGACGAGGCTGCCGGGAGCATTGACGAACTGGCTGCTGGATTATTCCTCTGCTCCGGACGAGGACCGGGCGCAAACCGTCGAGATCCTGCCTGGTGGCGAGCGGCTGGTGGCGCGCATCGCGGGCGCGGCGAATCGTGGCACCTGGATCGTGGTTTTCGAGGAGCATGCCGATGGGCGCGATACGGCAGATCTGGCGCTGCGTTTCGGGCTCACACAGCGCGAGGCGGAGGTGTTGCTATGGTTGTCGCGAGGCAAGACGAATCGCGATATTGGCGAGATTCTGGGGATGAAACCCCGCACGGTGAACAAGCACCTGGAGCATATCTTCGAGAAGCTGGGCGTGGAAACGCGCACCGCCGCAGCGGCTACGGCGTTGGGTGGAGGGCGCTAAGTGGGTGCAGTGGTATAGACAGCGGCATGCTTTGCGATTGATTGCTGATTTGTTCCTGCGGGGAGCTTTAAAAATTCAGGGTAAACCCAAAAGGATGTCCCATATAAGCTCAATTCTCCAGGTGATCCTCGTCGTTATCCTGGACTGCTGCACTTGCCGCTTAAAAAGCTCCTCGTCATCCGGACCCTAAAAAACCTCTTGTATATACCGATTTTGTTGTCCTAGACTTGAGGCAATTCTCTTGTATAGACAAGACGAAGGCCAAAGCTAAAAGGACGACCGATGATCAAGCTCACCCCCGGCAATCTCACACTGCCCCAACTGCGCCGCATCGCGCGAGAACGCGTCCAGCTGACGCTGGATCCGGCAAGCTACGCAGCTATCGATACCTGTGCGAAAGCGGTGGAGGACATCGCTGCGAAGGGTCTGCCGGCCTACGGCATTAACACGGGTTTCGGGCGGCTGGCGAACACGCACATTCCCGCGGATCAGCTTGAGCTCCTGCAACGCAATCTCGTGTTGTCTCACGCCGTGGGCGTAGGTGAGCCGATGTTGCCGCCCGTCGTTCGCCTGCTAATGGCGTTGAAACTGTCGAGCCTTGGGCGCGGCCACTCGGGGATCAGGCGCGTTGTAATGGACGCCATGATCACGTTATTCAACGCGGATATCCTGCCGGTCATTCCCGTGAAGGGTTCTGTGGGCGCATCGGGCGACCTTGCGCCGCTCGCGCATATGTCGGGCGTGTTGCTGGGCATTGGCGAGGTGTTTATCGAAGGCAAGCAGATTCCTGCCGTCGATGGACTGAAAGCCGCCGGTCTCGCACCGCTGACGCTGCAGGCCAAGGAAGGTCTCGCGCTGCTTAATGGCACACAGGCTTCTACCGCGCTCGCTCTGTACAACATGTTTGCTATAGAAGACCTGTTCCGCACGGGGTTGGTGTCGGGTGCGTTGTCGGTGGATGCCGCCGAAGGTTCTGTGAAGCCCTTCGATGCCCGCATCCATGCGCTGCGCGGACACGCCGGACAGATTGATGCCGCTGCGGCGTATCGCACCTTGCTCGAAGGCTCCGGCATCAACATCTCGCATGCCGATTGCGACAAGGTTCAGGACCCGTACAGCCTGCGTTGCCAGCCGCAAGTAATGGGCGCGTGTCTCGACCAGATGCGCCACGCAGCCGATGTCCTGCTGATCGAAGCGAATGCCGTATCGGACAACCCGCTGATCTTCCCGGACACCGGTGAAGTGCTCTCAGGCGGCAACTTCCACGCGGAACCCGTTGCGTTCGCCGCCGATAACCTCGCCATCGCTGCCGCCGAAATTGGCGCGTTGGCGGAGCGCCGGATCGCATTGCTGATCGATGCGACGCTCTCCGGTTTGCCGCCGTTTCTGGTCCGCGATGGCGGCGTGAATTCGGGCTTCATGATCGCGCATGTGACTGCTGCGGCGCTGGCGTCGGAGAACAAGACCTACGCGCATCCGGCGTCCGTCGACTCATTGCCGACATCGGCGAATCAGGAAGATCACGTCTCCATGGCGACGTTCGCCGCCCGCAAGCTTGGCTATATTGCGGAGAACGTGGCGCATATTCTCGCTATCGAGTTGCTCGCGGCGGCGCAAGGCGTCGACCTGCGCGCGCCGCATCAGACCAGTCCGCGCCTGCAACCGGTTATGCAATCGATTCGCGCGGACGTCGAACATTACGCGCTCGATCATTACTTTGCACCGGACATCGTGTCAGTGGCGAAGCAGGTGACAAGCGGAATGATTGCCGCATTCTGCCCGCTTCATTTCGCTTCGGAAGGGGTGGCGTAAACGTAGACTTAAACCTAAGCGAGTGCGATAGCAGCGGCGATCAACTCTGCCGCTGCATGTTGTCGGCGCTGAACCTGCATCCCAGCCGATACCGCGTCCCGGGATGCACGAAGCGCGCGAACGTCACCGCTACGTTATTCGCCCAGGTCCGACGCACGAGCGTCAGACACGGCTGGTCCGGGCCGATCTCAAGTAGTTTCGCATCCGCACGCGAAGGCAGCACCGCGTCGACTACGTGCTCGACCTCGTGCGCCGGCACGGTATTGAACAGATACTCCGAGGGCCGCACCGTCGCGAAATCCTGCTCGAGAAAATGCGGCGCGACATCGGGGTTCACGTAACGATCCTCAAGCTGCACCGGCACGCCGTTCTCGCGATGCACGCACACCACATGAAATACCGACGCACCCGGCGCGAGTCCGAGTGCCGCCGACACGTCACTGGCCGCCGCCTCACGCGCGGCATGCACGATCGCATAACTGTACTCGTGTCCGCGCGCGCGAATTTCATCGCCAATGTGCGCGATCATCAGCAAGGTGGACTGCGGTTTTTCTTCCGCGATAAACGTCCCCACGCCCGAGAAGCGCGTCAGCACGCCTTGCTCGGTAAGCTCGCGGAGCGCCCGGTTGATCGTCATGCGCGATACGCCCAATTCGCCGACCAGGGTCATCTCCGATGGAATCCGGTCGCCGGGGCGCCACTCGCCGGAGAGGATGCGCGTGCGGATATGTTCCTTCACACGCTCGTAGCGCGCAAGCGGCGCGGTGGCGGATGCCGGGTTCGAAAGGCTGGCTGTATTCATGTCTCGCTCATGTATGGCTCAAGTTTCGCTTATGTTCCGTTATAGTCCGCTGATTCAGTACTCACGTGAACCGCACTTGCCGATGGTTCCTCCGGTTCACGTCGCGCCCAGAACGCGTTCCGGTCGAGATAGTTCTGCAGAAACTGTTTGAGCCTCGGCTGCTGCGCGTTGTGAAACACGTCCTCGGGCGATCCTTGTGCCTCGATTTTGCCATGATCGATGAAGACGACCGTATCCGCGACCTGTGCGGCGAAGCCCATTTCATGCGTGACGATCACCATCGTCATACCGTCGTTCGCAAGGTTCTTCATCACTTGCAGCACTTCGCCGACCAGCTCGGGATCGAGTGCGGAGGTAGGTTCGTCGAACAGCATGATGTGCGGTTCCATCGCCAGCGCCCGTGCAATGGCCACACGTTGCTGCTGCCCGCCGGAGAGCCGCGCCGGATGATTGTCCGCGCGGTCGGCGAGACCGACCTTGTCGAGCATGGCCAGCGCCCGCTTGCGAGCCTCGGCCTTGGAGAGCTTGCGCACGCGCACCAGCGCCTCGGCCACGTTTTCAACGGCCGTCATATGAGGCCATAGGTTGAACTGCTGGAACACCATGCCCACGTTGCGCCGCACGCGATTGATCTCGGCCTGCGGCGCACGCATGCGCCGGCCGTTGCGGTCGGTGACATAGCCGATCAATTCCCCTTCGATGAAGATCTCGCCCTCGCTGTATTCCTCGAGGAACGCAAGCGAACGCAGCAGGGTGCTTTTCCCCGAACCCGATGGTCCGATGATGCAGGTCACCTCCGACTTGCGCACGGCGAGCGAGACATCGTCGAGCACTTTCAGCGCGCCGAAATGCTTGCCGACATGCCGCGCATCGACAAGATATTCGGCGGGCGTTAGCGTGTTGCCAGAATTCAGTTTCTTCATGACGGGTTCTTCATGATTCAGCGCTCAGTTTGATGGGGGCCAACGCGCGTTCACCGCGTGAGTCAACGCGTGAGGAAGCGGCCTACGCGGATCTCGACCCACTGTCCGGCTCGCGACGCCACTTCCACGAGCACGAGATAACACACGCACAGCGCGAGCAAGGTTTCGACGAACGCAAACCGCTCCGAACCGATACCGGTCAGCACGAACGTCAGCTCCGGCACGGTGACGACCGACAGCACCGCCGTTTCCTTGCTCAGCACAATGATCAGGTTGGTCAGCGCCGGCACGATGATGACCAGCATCTGCGGCAACTGTACGCGCATGATGACCTGCAGCCGCGTGAAGCCGAGGCACTCGGCGGCTTCTATATGACCCCGTGGCACCGACGTAAAGCCGGAACGGAATGCTTCCGCGAAATACGCGCTGCCATAGAGCCCCAGTCCGACAATGCCGGCCGTCAGTGGTTCAAGCGAAAGCCCGAGCGAAGGCCCACCGTAATACAGCACGAAAAGCTGCACGAGAAACGGCGTTCCCCGGAACACTTCTATGTAGGCACGCAAGAATCCGCGTATCCATTTGCCGCAAAATATTTGCAGCAACGCGACGGCGAAACCGATCGCCATGCCGATCATCACGCCGCCGATCCACACGCCAATAGTTGTCGCAAACCCTTCAGCGAGGGCGGGCAGGGAGTCGGTCAGAACCGTGGGGTCGAATTGAATGGCCATGGTTTATGCCCGCTCCATGCGGCGCTCGGCGCGATGTCCGGCCAGCGACAACGCCCCGTTGATCACCAGGTACATCAGCCCGGCCGCAACATATGCCTCCAGCGGCCGATACGTGCTCGCGGCAATATTCTGCGCGGTGCGCGTGATATCGGCGACACCGACGACCGAGATCAGCGACGACGCTTTCACCAGCATCACCATCTCATTGACGAGCGAGGGCATGGTCGTGCGTAGCGCCTGGGGCACCTGGATGCGCAGCACCGCATGCAGCCGCGATAAACCAAGCAACTGCGCTGCCTCGAGCTGCCCATGCGGAATGCCGATAAATCCACCCCGCAGGATCTCGGCGAGATAAGCGGCTTCGCATAACGAAACGGCAGCGGCGGCGGCCACGAGCGGCGGCACGTTGATGCCGAGGAAGGGCAGGAAATAGTAGGTCAGCAGAAGCTGCACGAGCAGCGGCACGCCGCGAAAGAAGCCGACATACGCGCCTCCGAGCTTTGAGACGAAGAAGTTCTTCGAAAGCCGGGCGCTGCACACGGCAATCGCAATAATGAAGCCGACGACCAGCCCCACGAGAGAAATCAGGACCGTGGCTTGCGCGGCCTTGATCAGATAGGGAAGAGCATCGAGCAACGCGTGAAGGCTGAACATGAGCTGTCCGGCAAGAAGCAAGGCAAGAAGCAAGGCGCTAAAGCTAAAGCGCCTTGCAGGGCATCGATGGTTCGCTGATTCAACCTTTCAATAGTTGGGCACCGGCATGGTGGTAGGCGTGTCCATGGCTACACCGAACCACTTCTTCTGCAACGCAGCGAGACGGCCATCGCCGTGCATCTTGATGATTGACTGATTGATCGCGTCGAGAAGCGGCTTGCTGTCCGCGTCCTTGCGGCCGAGGAAAGCGAAATACACCTTCGTACCGAACGGAGGTTGAACGACCGCAAAGGTGTCCGGACGCTGGCGCGCCACATACGCGATATTCGGCAGCGAATTGCCCACAGCGACAATCCGGCCAGCGGCAAGATCCGCATAGGCCTGGTTATTGTCGATGTACTCGCGCACGCTCGTCTTGCCCGGCAGCGTGGCGACATATTGCTTCAACTGGTCGAGTTGTGCGGTGGCCTTGCCGCCGCCGACTGTCTTGCCGGCGACGTCCGCGTTCGTCTTGATGCTGGTGTCGTTCGCGCGCTTGAGGAGAGCAACCGTGCCGTCCGCAATCGGCAGAGTGAACTCATAACGTTCCATGCGCGCCTTCGTGATGGTCACCGGGCCGCTGACAATATCGAACTTGCCGGCTTCGAGTCCCGGCAACACGCTCGGCCACGGCAAGTCGATGGAACGCACCTTTACACCGAGGTCCTTCGAGAGCTCGGCGAAGAAATCTTTGTTGAAGCCTTGTTGCTGTCCGTTTTCCAGGAAGTCGAACGGTGCGAACTGCATCTCGGTTCCGACCACCAGTTCACCGGCCTTCTTCACCTTCGCCAACTGGTCTTCCGCATGCGCCGAAACCGCCGTCGCAACCAGCGCGGCCACGAGCAGACGACCCTTCCACTTCGAGACAAAATTCATTGTTGGACTCCCTTGGGTTTAAAGTGCTCCCGGCTTGGGGCAAAGGCGCGCGCCGGTGCGCCGACCTGCTTGTGATGCGATTCAGTATATACCGTCAATTTGCATTGCCAAGCGTGTCAAAAATACTTTTGACCGCACCATGTCGAGGCTTGCGAACTTCGCGCAAACGCCGGGTTGCGTTCGGCTAATTGGCGGTATATACAGACACTTGATGTGGATTCCGGCGGACGCTCATGGCTTATCCGCAGACGCTTGCGGCCGGGTTCAGGCAGTGCGATGCCGGTCATGACGGGTCGCCCGCAGAGATGGCATGGCGACGCACAGTGAAACCGTTTTTGGGTCGGCCGCGCGCCGTGCGCCGGTTCGCCATGATGTCCGCCGCAAACTTGGAGAGGCTCATTTGGCCCTTACGGTATAGACGGCGATAAAACTTCGGAGCACCTGGATGACCTCGACTTCTCACATCCCCATCGTCGATCTGGCGGCCGTTCGCGCGATGGATCCCGCCGGCTTGCGCGAGGCCGCAGCCGCGATCCGCGACGCGTGCACGAGCATCGGTTTTTTCTACATCAGCAATCACGGCGTGCCGACTGATGTACTCGAAGGCGCGGTGAAAGCGGCGCGGGAATTCTTTGCCTATCCGGTAGAGGTGAAGCGGCGGGCCGCGGTGAATCATCGGCATCGCGGCTTTAATGCGCTAGGCGACGCCGTCATGTATCAGGCCACCAAGCCGGACTACAAGGAATTTTTCAGCATCGGTCTGGAGTTGCCGGAAGACGATCCGAGCGTGCTTGCTGGTGAAGCGCTGCGTGGCCCGAACAACTGGCCCGACTTCATGCCTTCGCTGCAACCGGCCCTTTATGGGTACTACGAAGCGATTGGTGCATGCGGCGCGGATTTGTTGCGCGCGGTGGCGGTGAGCCTGGACATCGACGAAATGTTTTTCGTGAGCAAATACACGAAGCGCATGCAGCGCACGCAGATGGTCTATTACCCGCCGCAAGCGCCCAAGTCGGACGCGGATCAGTTCGGCGTCGCGCCGCACACGGACTACGGGTGCATCACGCTGCTGTGGCAGGACAACGTGGGCGGTTTGCAGGTGAAGGAACTTGCAACCGATAGCTGGATCGACGCGCCGCCCATTCCCGGAACGCTCGTGGTGAACGTGGGTGACTTGCTTGCGCGCTGGTCGAACGATCGCTTTCGTTCGACGTTGCATCGCGTAATCAATGGCTCGGGCCAAGAGCGATATTCGATCGCGACCTTCTACGATCCGACTTATGGCGCAAGCGTGGACCCGCGCGATCTGGGTCTTGAGGGCGTGCAGCCGCTCCATGAACCGGTGGCTGCAGGTGACTACATCCTGGGGCGGATCAACGATTCCATGGGTTATCGAAAGAAGCGCGCGAATGGCTGAGCAAACGATGAAGCACATAGTAGAGACGCTGATTGATGCACTCGGCGCCGGGTCCGTGCGTTTCGGCGATGCCATCGAACCTCGCAATCTCGGCGACTGGAGTGGTCGCTCGCCGGTGTCGCCGTTAGCGGTCGTCCTGCCTCGTTCGACCGGCGATGTCGCCACCGTGCTGCGCCTTTGCAACGAAGCGCGGCAAAGTGTTGTCCCGCAGGGCGGCATGACCGGACTGGCGGGCGGCGCCATTCCTTCCGGCGGCGATATCTGCCTGTCACTCGAACGGCTGGTAGGCATCGAAGAAGTTGATGGTGCAGCTGCGACCATGACGGTGCTGGCTGGTACCACATTGCAAACCGTGCAGGACGCCGCGCAGGAAGCGGGTTTTGAATTTGCATTGGATCTCGGTGCGCGCGGCTCGTGTCAGATCGGCGGTAATCTCGCTACGAACGCGGGTGGCGTGCGCGTGCTGCAGTCGGGCACGGCGCGGGACCAGGTGCTCGGACTTGAAGCCGTGCTCGCCGATGGCAGCGTGCTCAGTTCAATGAACAAGATGGTCAAGAACAATACGGGCTACGACCTGCGCAACCTGTTTATCGGTTCGGAGGGAACGCTTGGGGTTATCACGCGAGCGGTATTGCGTTTGAAACCACGCCGCGCCGCGCGCAACACCGCTCTGTGCGCTTTGAAAGATTACGGCGATGCGGTCGCGTTGCTGCGCTCACTGCAAGCCACTTTCGGCGACGAAATTGGCGCGTTCGAAATCATGTGGCCGGAGTTCTACGATTTCGGTGTCGGATTGACACGCTCCCGGCAATCGCCGCTTGGCCAGGCTTATCCGCTTTACGCATTGATCGAGCAGGCCGGGTTCTCCGACGATCATGGCGAGCGGTTTTCCGCGGCACTGAATGCGCAACTTGAAGCGGGCGTGGTGCTGGACGCGGTTGTTGCACAGTCACAAGCGGAAACCCAGGCGCTGTGGGCGATTCGCGAGGCGACGGCCGAGTTGCCGGTGAAGATCGAGCCGATCAATTTCGATGTCAGCTTGCCGATAGGCGAGATCGGTCATTTCGTCGATGCGTGCCGCAAGGATTTCGCTGCACGCTGGCCGACGCACTACGGTTTGTATTTCGGCCACATCGGCGACTCGAACCTGCATGTCACGCTCGATGCCCGTTCAATCCCCGGCGTGACGGTGGAAGAGGTCGACTTGGCGCTGTACGGGATGGTTCGCGACTACAGCGGGTCCATATCTGCGGAACACGGGATCGGTGTGCTTAAACGGCCGTTTCTCGGCTATTCGCGCAGCCCCGCCGAACTCGCTTGCATGCAGGCGATCAAGCATGCCCTCGATCCGCATGGCATTCTCAATCCCGGCAAGGTGCTGCCCGCCGCGGGCGATCAAGACGCTCGAAACGAACAAGGAACTCCATGAGCGTGACTGCTTTTATAGAAAGCCTGCGTGCTGAAGTGCGCGGCCTGCCTGCTTACAATGCGGGGTTATCGGGGGAATTCGTGCGGGCGCGTTATGGCGTCTCGCATGTCGCCAAGCTCGGCAGCAATGAAAATCCACGTGGTGCGAGCGCGGCCGTGCTTGCGCATCTTGCCCAGTCCACCACAACCGGCACGCTCGCGCTGTATCCGGATCCTTCATGTAGCGCGTTGCGTGCAGTGATTGCTGAGCGGCTTGCAGTCGATCCGGAGCAGTTGCTCTTCGGCAACGGTTCTGAGGACTTACTGGCTATTGCAGCCCATACGTTCCTTGGCGCTGGCGATGAAGTGGTCACCGTGATCCCGTCGTTTGGCTTGCACATCATCTATCCGCAGAGTGTTGGCGCGAAGGTGGTGACCGTGCCAATGCGCTCAGACCTCGAATTCGATGTGGACGCGCTGGTCGACGCAATTTCGCCGCGTACGCGCATGGTGATTATTAGTAATCCTAGTAATCCGGTAGGCTGCGCAATGGATACTGCTGACATGCGCCGCCTGTTGAGTGCGGTGTCGCCGGGGACGCTGGTGTTGTGGGACGAGGCCTATTTCGAATACGCCTCCGATGAACACGGTTACCCGGACAGTCTCGCTGTTCTGCGTGATTCAGGTTTGCCGTGGCTGTTGTTGCGCACTTTTTCGAAGGCCTATGGATTGGCGGCTTTGCGGGTGGGTTACGGTGTGGCGTCGGCGCCGGAACTAGCGGGGCTGATGAATCGCGTGCGTACGCCATTCAATATTAACCAGATTGCGCAGCAGGCTGCGGCTGTGGCATTTGGCGATCAGGCGCATGTTGCGGCGAGCGTTGCGGATGCTCGCTCCGGTCGTGATTGGATGCGCGCTGAGTTGATCGGGCTGGGTGTGAATCCGGCACGCTCGCGCGCGAATTTCCTGTTCTTCGATTGCGGGGAGGACGCGGCCAAGCTCGCTGGCCGGATGCTGGAGGATGGGGTGATTGTGAAGCCGTGGCGCGAGCAGGGTTATGAAAATTGCATGCGAGTCAGCGTTGGAAGTGCTGCGGACAATGCTTTGTTTATCGAATCGTTTGAATGGCGGCGGGGCGGCTAGAGGGTTCGCTCGGTTTCGCATGGGTTCGCGCCGGCAGAACCTCAATCGGTTCACCGGCGCGCTCCAAGACCTACTCCACGTTCTCCTCCAACTGCGCTTCAAGCCCGACAATCTTCTCCCGCCGTTCCTTTGACAGATTGCCTACTGGCGGTCCGGCGAAACTCTTGCGCACGCCTGCGCCGTACCAGATCAGCATCAGCACCGCCAGCAAGCCGACAATCACATAGATCACTTTTTCATTCGGCGGCTGGATACCCACATAAGCAAGAATCAACGCGCCGATAACTGCCGCAACAGCAAACGGCTTCGACCACATGCCCAACTGGAATGGTCCTTTCTCCGTCCACGTCTTGCCTTCTGCGAAGATCCCGGCAGCTACCGGCATGGCGTACGAGATGAACAGAAACACCGCGCTGCCTGCGCTCAACACCGAGAAGGCATCGCCGTACAACGTGATAACAATGGCCAGCACGGCCGACACCCAGATCGCAATGCCCGGCGTCCGGTGCGCATTGACCTTGCGCAGGAACTTCGACCCAGGCAGGCCGCCGTCGCGTGCGAACGCAAACATCATTCGTGACGTCGATGTCACCGCGGCCAGTCCGCAAACGTAGTTAATAAAAAACAGCAGCAACTCGATCGCGATTCGCAGCGGTCCTGGAATCGGCGCGAGGATCGCTTCAAAGAATCCGGTGCCCTGCTTGATCGCCGCGCCAATGTCCGGCATCACCAGCACGAACGAGCAGACCAGCACATACCCGAACAAGGTCGACCACAGAACGGACTTGACGATCCCGCGCGGCACGTTGCGCGCAGCATCGTGAGTTTCCTCCGCTGTGTGCGCGGAGGCATCGAAACCGGTGATCGTATAGGCGGTCAGAAGCAGGCCTGAAAGGAACGCCATGGCCATGGTTTGAGCGGGCCATTGTCCGCCATCCACACCCGTAAAATTCTTGAAGGTCACGAGCCGCGCAAAATCCACCTTGACCGGCGAGTAGATCACCAACGAAGCAACCAGGATCACCGTCACGACAAAGATCAGGTAGCCCGAGACATCGGTAATCTTGCTGGCGATCCGGATACCGCGGTGATTCAGGAAAGCCTGCGATGCGGTGATCAACGTAAGAAATATGGTCTGATGCCACCAGCCCAGCGCCTCGGGCTTGACGCCGAACATCGGGGCGATGAGGGTGCGAAAGAACGGGTCCCAAGTGCCGAAGTTAATGGCGGCGACCACGAACACGAGTCCCAGCAGATTGAACCAGGCGGTGAGCCAGCCCCAGGTCTTGCCGCCCAGGATAGAGCTCCAGTGATACAGGCCGCCGGCTGTCGGATAAGACGAGGCGATCTGCGCCATCGCGGCGGCAACCACCAGCGCGAAGACGGACCCGAGCGGCCAGCCCAGTCCGATCGACGCACCGCCGGCCGCGCTGAGTCCAAGCTGGAACGAGGTGATTCCGCCAGACAGGATGCAGATGAGCGAGAACGATACGGCGAAGTTGGAGAACGCACCCATGCGGCGGGAGAGCTCCTGCGCATACCCCATTTTGTGCAGCAATGAAACGTCGCTATCCGCGCTCGCGGGCGGCGGAACTGCCGTATTGATGTCCATGATGACGGGTCCTTATGGCTGAAGCTGCAGGGTAGATGTTGGTAGTCGCTGCTGAATAAACCGGCGCAAACAAACTCGCCAACTCACGCGGCGGTGAAGCAGTTATCGACGTAGAGATGCGCGCCGTTGATGAAACTGGCGTCGTCGCTGGCGAGAAAGAGTGCTGCCTTGGCGACTTCCTCGGGCGCGCAAAGGCGGCCCTGCTGAAGCGAGAGCGCTGCTTCGCTTGCATCGAAACCGTATTGCGCCAGGGCGGCGATTTCACGCTGCCCGTGCGGGGTATCGATGAAACCCGGGCACACCGCATTGCAACGGATCCCGCGCTCGCGATACTCCACGGCAATCGCCCGCGCGAACATCGCGCATGCGCCCTTGGTCGTGCAATACAGCACTTCGAGCGGCGTGGCCGCCGTCGACGAGATCGATGCCGTGCAGACAATCGAGCCGCCGCCCCCGCTAAGCATGTGCGGCAGCACGGCGCGGGTCATCGTGAACATGCTCTTGACGTTGACGTCCATTAGCCACTGGTAGTCCTCGTCGGTGGTATCGAGGAACGGTTTGACGACAATGCTGCCCGCGTGATTGAACAGCACGTCGATCGTGCCGAAGCGCTCGGCGATCCGCGCCACGGCGGTTTCAACCTGTTCGGTCTTCGCCACATCGGCCCTGAAGAACTCGGCCACGCCGCCGCCCTCGCGAATCTGCGCGGCGACCTGCATGCCGGCATCGGCGTTGATATCGACGATGGCGACCTGTGCGCCTTCCCTGGCGAACAACACGGAGGCAGCACCGCCGCAACCGGTGGCCCCGCCCGATACGATCGCGATCTTGCCCGCGAGTTTTCCGCCAACAGACTCGGATTTGCCCATTCCTGACCTCTCGTTGTTTATCCTTTATTTAGGCTAGGCGCGACACAATTTACGCACTATCCAAAATTGGCAATGGAGCGGGATAGACGGCGAAAAATCTGCAAACGGTGCCATGCGGAGGCTCAAAGTCGCTCCGGGCAGGGTTTTCAGCGATGGGCGCGCGCACGCGCGGCGCTTACCGTGGCGCACGGCGCAGGCCAGAATGGTCAGAATGAGCGGCGGCGAATTTAGATTCGCTTTTTGGTCGTTTACACTTTTTTGACGCGTACCGTCCGCCAGGGAGCTCTTATGCAAGCGGTCCAACCGGTGCGTCCGGCCGTTGATATCCATTGCTGCCGGAGCATTGACGAGCAGGCCGGGCTGCTCGAAAGCTGGAACCAGACCTACTGCCAGATCTCGCGGGGCGCTTTCGACGGCTCGGTCAGCTCCGTGCATGCGGGCGCCGTGCGTATTCTCGTTGAGCGCATGAACCGGACGGTGTACCAGCGCGGTTGCGTGGATGGTTCGCGGATCGCCGTGGGGATTCCGTTCCAGCTCGAAGGCCACGCGTTGTTGTGCGGGCAGGTGAGTCATCTTGACGGGCTGCATGTCTTCTCCGGTCCCGGAGGCTTCGAGTTTTTATCGCCCGACAAACATGTGGTCGTGAATCTGGAGATAGCGCCGCGGGAACTGTCCGACCCGCTGCTTCGCCTCGCGATGGACAACGTTCAGCAAGCGCTCGGTAGTCAGCCGGGGGTGCTCAATGCCGATCCGCACCGTTTGCAGGCGTTCAGGGGCACGCTGGCGGCTCTGCTGGATGCGGTTACGTCCAGCCCATCGGCGCTCGCCGACCCGAGCGTGTGCGCGAGTTTTGAACGGTCTGTGATCGTGGGGCTATCTGACTTGCTGGTCGATGTCATTGATACCGACACGCGTACCGGACCGTCACGCAACTGGAAGCTGGTGGGCGCCGTGCGTGAACTGGTGGAAGCGTCGGCGGATTGCCCGCTGTCGGTCGCTGACCTGTGCTTGCGGCTGGGCGTCAGCCGGCGCACGGTGCAGTATGCATTCGATGAAATCCTCGGCACGAATCCGGCGTCTTACCTGCGTGCCGTCCGGCTTGATCGCGTCCGCAAGGACCTGCTGCACGCCGGCTCCGTCACCGACGCGGCGACCCGTTGGGGCTTCTGGCACTTCGGCCACTTCTCCAATGACTATCGAGAGCAGTTTGGCGAATTGCCGTCGGAGACATTGCGGCGCTTGCGTAACGGGGCGGGGCGCGCTTAAGCGTTCGAGTTCACGTCCGTTGCGAATTCGGACAGCGAAATACGCCTATGCCGGCGAGGATCGGCCTAAACTAAAAGATCAGACCTCAAACAAGCGAGGAGACCATGCGCTCCCTCCTGCTCGCGCTCGCTCTGGCATGTTTCGTCTCTCATGCCGGTGCGCAACAGCCTCCGCTATATGAACAATCCGGCGACTTCGTTGCTACCGGCTTTCACTTCGAAGACGGCTCTTCGTTGCCCCAGGTCAAGCTGCATTACGTCACGCTCGGCGTACCCCATTGTGACGGCAATGGACACTTCACCAACGTCGTCTTGCTGCTGCACGGTACGACCGACACTGGCCGCGCGTTCCTCACGGCAGCTATGCGCGAGGAACTGTTCGGCCCCGGCCAGCCGCTCGACGCGAGCCGTTTTTTCATCATCATTCCGGACGGGCTTGGACGGGGCGGATCAAGCAAACCCAGCGACGGTCTGCGGGCGAAGTTTCCTGAATATGGATACAACGACGTCGTTCAGGCGCAGTACCTGCTCGTCACGCAAGGACTGGGTATCGACCATGTGCGCCTGGTGCTCGGTACGTCGATGGGCGGCATGCAGACGTGGCTATGGGGCGAACGTTATCCGGACATGATGGACGGCCTCATGCCGATCGCGAGCCAGCCGGTCGCGCTCACCGGACGCAATGGTTTCTGGCGGCAAATGATTATCGACGCTATTCGACGGGACCCTGACTGGAACGACGGCAACTTTCTGCGCCAGCCCATTCAATGGCTGCGCACCATGCCGGTCTTTACGCTGATCACGAGGAACCCCGCACGCATGCAGGCGTTATCGCCTACGCCCGGCACCGCCAGGTGGTCCTATGACGCCGCCGTCTACAGCGGCCGTCAATACGACGCCAACGACGTGGTGTACTGGTTCGAGTCTTCGTGGGACTACAACCCCGAAGCGGCGCTTGGGGAGATCAAGGCGCCGCTCTTCGCCCTCAATTTCTCCGACGACCTGTTGAACCCGACCGATCTCGGCATCATGCAGCGTCTTGTACCGCGCGTGCCGCATGGGCGCTTTGTCGAGATGCCGGAGAGCGAGCGCTCTTACGGCAACGAGACGATTGACCATCCCGAGGTCTGGAAAAGCTATCTCGCGGAGTTTCTCCAGAGCTTGCCGCAGCAGGCGCAATGAAGCCAATTGACTCTATGTCTAGCTGCCCATCATCTTCGTCTCTTGCGGACCGATCCACTCACGGTCGAATCGACCCTCGGCAATGGAACGTAACGCAGCCGCTTCCTTGTCCGCCTGCCGCTTTGCCCCTTCGATGACCGTTGCCACGTCTGCGGGCGCTATCGCGAGGACACCGTCTTCGTCGCCTACGATGATATCTCCGGGATGCACTACCATGCCGCCGACGGTGATCGCCACATTAACCTCGCCAGGACCGTTCTTATAAGGGCCGCGATGCGTCGCGGCGCGCGCATAGACCGGGAAGTCGTGTCCGCGAATGGCGCCCACGTCACGGATTGCACCGTCGATTATCAGACCCTGCACGCCGAGGCTTTCGGCATACGTCGCCATGATTTCGCCCATCAGCGCTTGCGTAATATCACCGCCGCCGTCTATCACCAGCACGTCGCCGGGCCGGCAAAAATCGAACGCACGATGAATGGCGAGGTTGTCGCCGGGACGGGTGCGCACGGTCACCGCCGTCCCGGCCATAGGCCTGGGACGGTGATACGGCACGAGTCCGATCGTGCCGCTGACGCGCGCCATGTTGTCGCTAAGCAGCGAGACAGCGAGGCCGCGCAGTGTCTCCAGTATCTCGACGCTAGCTTGCGTGGCGGACGCATGGCGGCGCCATCCGGGTGGATTCGTCAAGATCATCTCCTTCAGGAAAGCTGATGATTGATTTGGTGGTTTAGCTGATTCGACAAACGCCCGTACACCGCACGCGCGTTGTCTTCGTAGATGCGCTGGCGATCGGCCGGCGTGAGCCAGGGGATCGCGTCAATATAACGGCGGGTATCGTCATAGTAATGACCGGTCTCGGGGTCGATGCCCTGAACTGCGCCGATCGTCTCCGATGCAAACAGGATGTTCTCGACCGGGATCACTTTCGCCAGCAGGTCGGTGCCGGGCTGGTGGTACACGCAGGTATCGAAGAACACGTTCTTGAGCAAATAATCCTTGAGCAACGGTCGCTTCATGTCCTGAGCGAGCCCGCGATATCGCCCCCAGTGATAAGGCACGGCGCCCCCACCGTGGGGAATGATGAAACGCAAGTCGGGGAAGTCGGCGAACAAATCCGCCGTGAGCAATTGCATGAACGCGGAGGTGTCGCCGTTGATGTAATGCGCGCCGGTCGCATGGAAGTTAGGGTTGCACGAGGACGACACGTGGATCATGGCCGGCACGTCCAGCTCCACCATTGTTTCGTAGAGCGGATACCATGAGCGATCCGTCAGCGGCGGCCCGGTCCAGTAACCGCCCGATGGGTCCGGATTGAGATTGCAGCCTATAAAACCAAGCTGCTCGACACAGCGGCGTAACTCGGGAATGCAGTTCTCGGGCGCTACCCCGGGCGCTTGCGGCAACTGGCAGACAGCCACGAAGTTGCGCGGAAACATCTGGCACACGCGATGAATCAGGTCATTGCTTTCCTGCGACCAGTGCGCGTTGGCATCGGCCCCGGCCAGGTGATGTCCCATGCCGGCAGCCCGTGGCGAAAAGATCGTGAGATCCGTGCCGCGCTCCCGTTGAATGCGTAACTGCCCGGCTTCAATGCTGTCGCGGATCTGCTCGTCCGTGATGACGGGACGCGGCGGGGGGGATGTACCGTCTTTGAGCGCTGCTATCTGGGCGGCGCGCCAGGCTTCATGTTCGCGCGGGGAGGTCGTGTAGTGACCATGACAGTCAATGATCATTGCGGGTTTCCGGATCAAGGTTCAGTGAAGGTGTCCGGCGCGCGACTCGCCGGCCGGCAGTGCGTCGATCTCGTCTTCCGGCGGCGTGACCCGCATGACCAGCGCGATGATGGTTGCCACCACCAGGAAGGCCGCGATCGTCAGGAGCGCCAGCTTGAAGTTGCCCGTGGCGCTGCGCACGAGCCCGATGCTCCAGGGGCCGACGAGCCCACCGAACTGGGCGACGGTGTTGATGAGCGCGATCGTCGCGGCGCCGGCGGCGCCGGTCCTGAACGACGAGGCGAGGCTCCAGAACAGCGGGTTGCCTGCATAGATGAACAGCCCGGTCACGCACAGGAGCGCATAGGCGATCACCGGATTTGGCGCATAGGCGCTGCCCGCAATAGCGAGCGCGCTCATGCCGTACACGAACGCGAGATGTTTCTTCCGGTCGCCGGTCCGGTCGGAGCTGCGGCTGATCACCAGCGTGCCGAGGACACCGAGAAGCGGCGGAGCGGCGGACAGGAAACCCACCTCCAGGTTGCTGAGGTTGCCCAGGCTCTTGACGATCTGCGGTAACCACAGGAACAGGCCGTAGACACCCACGAGCGCGCAGCCGAACAAACACGCGAGGCTCCATACGCGGACATCGCTGGCTACGCGTAGCATCGAAAAATGCTTGTCAGCGCCCAGGGCCTCGCGCTCTTTCGTCAGCGTGGACTCGAGCCACTGCTTTTGCACGTCGGTCAGCCACGCGGCGTCGGCGGGGCGCTCGGTCATCAGGCGCAGCGTCAGGAGGCCAAGGAGCATGGCCGGGACACCTTCCATGATGAACATCCACTGCCATCCCTGCAGGCCCAACGGTCCATTCGCATAGGTCATGAGCGCCGTCGAAATCGGGCCACCCAGCACGGCCGAAAACGAGCCGGCGATGATATAACCCCCGACCGCACGCGCGCGGTAACGTTGCGGGAACCACTTCGTCAGGTACACCGCCACGCCGGGAAGAAAACCGGCTTCCATCACGCCCAGGAGGAAGCGCAACACGTAGAAGCTGTACTCGTTGAACACGAAGGCGGTCGCGGCCGCAACCGCTCCCCACGTCAGCAGGATGCGGGCGATCCAGCGCCTGGCGCCAACGCGATGCAGCAGCAAGTTGCTGGGCACTTCGAGAAGCATGTAGCCGAAGAAGAAAATGCTTCCGGCGAAGCCGAACACGGCTGGGCTGAAGCCGAGCTGCTTGTTCATGTCGAGTGCGGCAAAGCCGATGTTTATTCGGTCGAGATAGTTGAAGAACATCATGGCGAAGAGCAACGGCATGAGGCGCCCGTAGACTCGACGCATGGTGGCGCTTTCGATCGGATCGGTCATCAATGTCTCCTGCTGTAGAGCGCCCGTAGGGCCGGACGTCGTTGTGGTTTGCTGTTGCTACGATGATTCCGTGATGATCCAGATGCCCGATCAGCAATCGGCGACTCGTCACTGAAGATCGATGCTTATGTGTTTGCACAGTTGCGAATCGCGCTCAGGCGGCAGCCGGTACAAACCGGTAGGACGCCCTTGAGCCGGTTGAAGGGTCCCTGCGTTATTCGACAGTCGTTGAGCATTGCTAACGGCCTCGGCCAGTGCTAATCAGACAACAACAGGAACCCGTAAGCCAACGAGTGAGTTAGAGATGTCCCGGCCGCGAACCTGAAGCCGGTGGTAGACGGCGTTATCCAAAAACCATTATTCCGACGCCGGACGATCTGCCACGATGCGTGTGCTTACGGTTCAATGACAAAGCGATGGCGCGCGCCATACAAATGGCGAGCGTCAGCGCATCCACGTCCGGGTCGCCCCGTTCCTGCAAACCGATGATTCGACGAGTCATGGTACGAACCGCCGTGCTGCGCGTCCAAGACCGTGTTTTTATCCTTTTATAATAATTTTCTTATAGTTCTGGCGGATCTTGCGGCAAGTCTTTCCCCGTGGGTGACAAACAGGTAAGAAAGGCGCGCAGATGAGGCGAGCTGTCGTCGCTGCGAAAGCTCGCCGCAAGCGTAGTAGTCTGCGACGCGAGCGGACCGCTCAGGCGCCGGTACACGACGTCGGAGCGTCCATGCCGGGCGACCGATTCACCCACGAATGTCACACCCAGCCCCGCCGCGACCAGCGCAATAGCCGTCTGGATCTCGTAAGCCCGGTGCGCGATGTGCGGCGTAATGCCGGCATTGCGATAAAGTGATTCAACAAAATGCGAGAACTGCGCATTCGAGTGCTTGGGGTAAAGCACGAGGGGCGTGTCGGCAAGCTGCGTGATCCGTACTTTCTTTTCACCCGCAAGCGGATGGTCCGGCGCGAGAACGACCATCACGCGTTCGCGCAGCAGCGGCAACGTGGTGCATCCCGTTATGGGGGGAACCTGCCGGCCGATACCGATGTGAATGCGGGTCTCATGCAGTGCATCGGCTTGCTCTTCAGTGAGCATTTCGAAAAGCTTCAACTCGACCTTGGGGTAATCCCGATGAAACGACTTCAGCGCGGGCGGCAGCACGCTGTACATCGCTGAGCGGGTGAAGCCGATGCCGAGCCAGCCACGCATGCCCAGGCCGATCTCGCGGGTGCCAAGCGCGGCCTGATCGAAGGATGCGAGGATCTGGCGCGCCTCGATACACAGATAGCTGCCCGCCTCCGTGAGTCTCAAAGGCCGGCTGCCGCGGTCAACCAACTGCGTGCCCATGCGCGCCTCGAGTGCGCGGATCTGCTGGCTAAGCGCCGGCTGCGCGACATGCAGCCGCTGCGCCGCGCGGCTGAAGTTGAGTTCTTCCGCGAGGACGACAAAGGCCTGCAGGTGTCGAAGGTTCATTGTTGTGTGATTGAAAAGCGCTAGCGAAGAACGTCACGCATGACGACAGCAGTATCAACCGTCACGGACCGGCAGAGGTTATCAAAACCACGCGCTCCCATCCGGCTTCATGCCAACCGCATTGAATCGCGCAAAGCAAAGAGAAGGAATAGGCCCTTGATTTATTGACTACGTAGTCATAAACTCATCCCATGAGTTCCTATTCCAGTCCGAGAAAGACGGCTTCGGCCATGCAACGCGGCAGACCGCGGGAGTTCGACGTGGCTTCCGTTTCTGAGGCGGCCGGTCGCGTGTTCTGGGAGCGTGGCTATCACTCGACCTCGCTGGACGATCTTACCGAGGCAACGGGCCTGCTTCGCGGTAGCCTTTACGGCGCCTTTGGCGACAAGCGCGGCATGCTGTTGGCCGCGCTGGATTATTACGCCGAAGGGGCGGTAGCGAGGTTGTCCGAGCGGCTGAATTCGGGTCTTCCACCCCACGAAGCGTTGCGTGAAGCGTTGCTTCACCATACCCGCGTGGTATCCGCGCTGACCGGCATTCCCGGCTGTTTCATTACGAATACTGCGCTCGAGATGATCCCAAGTGATCCGGACGTGACATTGCGGATAGAGTCGATCATGCGGCGCATATCAACATTGCTCGCGGCGGCCGTTATTCGCGGACAAGCGGAAGGGGTCTTCAATCCCGGGCTGAATGAAAAAGCGGTGGGCGACTTTCTGCTGTGCATGACGCAGGGCTTGAGGGTTCTCGGCAAGGTCGTGCATGAAGAGGAGCGGTTGACCGCGGCCGTCGATGTCGCCATGCGCGCATTGAGCTGATTTTTTTTGCCGATTTATTGACTATCAAGTCATAAATTCCGGATCTCGTTTTACGTACTGCGCCAAGAAAAATCGTCGGACACGTACAGGCGCCTCAACGCCATATTCCAGGAGACTGAAAGCATGTCATGGACAGTCGATGAACAGCTCGCGCTCACGGCAACGCAAGCCGTCAGTGCGATTCAGTCGGGGCGCCTGAAGGCCACTGACTACGTCGCCACCTTGCTGGCTCGCGCCGCGGCACTTTCCACGCTCAACGCGCTGACCACGCTCAATACGGAGGGTGCGCTAGAAGCGGCGCGGCGTATTGATGCCCTCCCAGTCGACGAGAAACGCCGGCTTGCGCTCGCCGGCCTGCCGGTCGTGGTCAAGGACAACATCAATACGGCAGGTTTGCAGACGTCGGCGGGCACGCCGGCACTGGAGAATTTCATCCCGTCGACCCATGCGCCCTCGGTGCAAAAACTGCTCGACGCTGGTGCGATCCTGCTCGGCAAGTCCAATATGCACGAACTGGCGCTTGGCATCACCAGCACGAACCTGAGTACGCATGCGGGGCCTGTTCGGAATCCTTATAACCCCGGGATGATTCCCGGCGGATCGTCCGGCGGCACAGCGGCGGCGGTGGCCGCGCGTATCGTGCCGGCGGGACTCGGCACGGATACCGGCGGTTCGACCCGCATCCCGGCCGCGTTGACCGGTATTGCAGGCTTCCGGCCTTCGGTGGGCAATGGCGGGCATCAGCGCCGTTATCACGATACAAACGCGGTCGTGCCGATCAGCCGAACCCGCGACACGGTTGGACCTATGGCACGCACCGTCGCTGATATCGCGTTGCTCGATGGCGTGGTGACTGGTGACGGTCCGCTTCCCGGCGTGGTGCTGGGCGACTTGCGCATTGGCCTTCCTGCATGCTGTTGGGCCGGACTGGATCGCGGACTGGAAACCGTAGCACGCGGCGCTCTCGAGCGGCTGAAAGCGGCGGGCGTGACGCTCGTGACTATCGACATGCCTGATCTGTTCGGATTGAGTGACCAGATCAGCTTTGCCGTGGCATTGCATGAATCGCTTGAGGACCTTCCCGCGTGGCTGATCGCCAACGACGCGCCCGTCAAGACCGCTGCCGAAGTGGCCGCGCGAATTGCCAGCCCCGACGTACGCGCCGCATATGAATTCATTCTCGCCGATGCGTTCGGCACGAAATACGACTCGGCGATGAATATATTGCGGCCCCAACTTCAGCACTTGTACGCAACGACGTTCGCCACGCATGCGCTTGATGCGTTACTTTTTCCAACCACGGTTCTGCCTGCTGTGCCAATTGATGCGCTGAACGGATCTTCGCAAGTATCGATCAACGGCGGTGAGCCGATGGATGAAATGACTACCTTCCTGCGCAACACTGATCCGGCCAGCGTCGCGGGAATTTCGGGCTTGTCGCTGCCCGCCGGGATGACACAGGAAGGTTTGCCCGTAGGTATTGAGCTCGATGGACCCATTGGTAGCGATCGCCGTTTGCTTGCAATAGGTGTGGCGTTCGAACAGGTGCTGGGTTCGCTGCCTGCGCCGATGTTGTGATACGGACGTTGCCTGGCGCTACCGTCCCGGCAACGCCATTTCTTGCGTATTCGCACACCTCCTTGAGGCAAGCGGTTACTGCACATTTTTTTCTTTATTTATTGACCATATAGTCATGAAATCAGATCAAATCTTGCAGAATCCATCTGTCGGCATGCATTCGGCGTCGACCCGGTCGGGCGCGCTGGCTTTGCTCGTGCTCCTCACAGGCGCGTTCCTGTCACCGCTCGATTACTTCATCGTCAATCTCGCGTTGCCGGCCATTCGCTCAGGGCTGAACGCGAGTTCGGCGGAGTTGCAGTTGATCGTGTCGGTGTATACGGCAGCGTTTGCTGTCTTTCTAGTGACGGGCGGACGCCTGGGCGACATGTTCGGACGCAAGAGAATCTTCATGCTCGGCATGGCGGGTTTTGTGGTGTCGTCGGCGTTGTGCGCGGGGGCGCCGAATGGCACAGTATTGGTGTTCGGGCGAATGCTTCAGGGCGCGTCGGCTTCGGTCATGGTGCCGCAGATCCTTGCCACGATCCGGACGGTGTTCCCGAAGGAGCAGCAGACGAAAGTCATGAGCCTGTACGGATTCATCTATGGCTTTGCTTCAGTCGTCGGACAGATAGGCGGCGGGGCGTTGATCACGCTGCGTCCGTTCGGCCTCGGCTGGCAATCGATCTTCTTGATCAACCTGCCTGTCGGATTGCTGGCTTTAATCGGCGCGTGGCGCTTCGTGCCGGAAAATCGTCCGGCCCGAAGCGCCGGTATCGATGCAGCGGGCCTCGTGCTTTTGTCGGTGTTCATGGCCCTCGTGATCTACCCGCTAACGCAAGGCCGGGAGGCCGGATGGCCCGCGTGGACGTTCATTTCACTTGCTGCAAGCGTGCCGGTTTTCGCCGTATTCCTGTTGCTGGAATACCGGCTGAAACTGAAGGGCGGAGATCCGCTTGTTGACCTTGAACTCTTCAGGAATCCTGTTTTTTCAATCGGGTTGGTACTGGCCTTTTGTTTCTATTGCGACAGCGTTTTTTTCCTGACTTACGGTATCTATCTGCAGAATGGTTTGCGTTTTTCGTCGCTTGCCGCGGGCTTTGCGATTTTCCCGTTCGGCGCCGGCTCTATCCTTGGGCCGTTGTTGTCGCCGCTATTGGTGCGACGAGTCGGCAACCGTATCCTCGTCATTGGCTTTGCATTGCTCGCTGTCGGATTTGCGATGACCGGGGGCGCGCTGTTTCAACGGGTTGCACCAGGGCCGCTGTTTTATGCCGGTCTGCTGCTTGCCGGAATGGGGCATGGCATGGTGCTGCCATCGGTGGTGCGGATCGTGATCGGAGAGGTTGGGCCGGCGCAAGCCGGGCTCGCATCGAGTGTGGTCACGTCCATGTTGCAGATCGGGTCGGCGTTCGGCGCGACCGCAATCAGCGGGGCTTTCTTTTCGGTTCTGTCTACAGGGACATCAGCCGCGGAGTATGCGCACGCATATCAGGTGAGCATTTCGATTGTGTCGGTGCTGTTTGCCGGCTGCGTCGGGCTTTCGATGGTACTGGCGTCGACGCGAACGAAACCCGCTTGAGAATGATGAAGAAAGCCGCGGAAAGTTACCGCCCTAAAGCACATTCAGCATCGCCAACGCAGTCTCCTGCAAATGGTGTACTACCCGGTTAATCGCAGCCTCGGTCGTCTCCCTGCCCATTGGCATGTTCGTGCTCAGCGCGGCGACAACCTCACCATGCCGGTCCTTCATGGGCACGGCGATACCCCGCACGCCCACCTGCAACTGCTGTTCGATGACCGCAAACCCGTCGGCCCGGGCTTGCCGGATTTTCTCCGCAAGACGCACCGTGTTCGTCAGCGTATGAGGCGTAAACGGCGTCAGCACGGTCGTGTTCAACCATTCATGGACGGCTTCCTCGTCGGGCTTGTAAGCAAGCAGCACCACTCCCGGCGACGTCAGCGGCGCAGGCACCCGGGCGCCCAGCACGAACCCCGTGGTCATGACCCGCGAGGTCCCGTTGCGTGCAATGAACACCAGCTCCCATTCATCGAGCACGCTGATATAAACCGACTCGTTGAGCGTCGCACTCAGTTGCTGCAAGTAAGGCTGCACCAGTTTCGGCAATCGCGCGGAATCGAAATACGACCAGCCAACGCGCAGCACGCGAGGCGTCAGACCGAACAATTTTCCATCGCTTTCCACATAACCAAGACTCTCCAGCGTCAGCAAATGCCGACGCGCCGCGGTCCGGGTCATGCCCGTGCGAGCCCCTGCTTGCGTGGGGGTCATGCGGGCGTGCTGGCTGTCGAATGCCTCGAGTACGGCCAAGCCTTTCTCGAGCCCCGCGATCCAGTCGCGCTTGTCTAACGGCGGTCGCTTGGTCATCAGCATTAACCCTCATTACGTGCGATCAGTGGTGATGCGTGAGCGATTATCGCGCACATTGTACAAACAGTGCTTAGTGTTCGCGAGGCCGATCCTTATCCTTTATTCCACCAGCTTAAGGAACGAAGGGGGACATCATGAGAATCACCGGCTCAACCCGGATTTTTTATTGCATCGCCGATCCGGTGGATCAGGTGCGTGCGCCGGAGGTCTTTAACGCTGTATTTGCCCGGCATGAAGTCGACGCCGTGATGGTGCCCTTGCGCGTCACAGCGGGTCATCTTGCGGCTACCTTGCGTTGTCTGCTTGCGTCGCCGACAGTCGGTGGCGTGTCGCTCTCCATCCCGCACAAGGCGGCCGCGGCGGCGACGGTGGACCGCTGTTCGCGCGCTGCGCTGGCCGCAAATGCGGTGAATGCGGTCAGGCGCAATCCGGATGGCGAACTCGAAGGAGACTTGTTCGATGGCGTGGGTTTCATCCGCTCGATGGACCGTGCAGGCGTGGCTTACGCGGGCCGCCGGATCCTTATGCTGGGCGCAGGCGGCGCGGCATCGGCGGTGGCGACTGCGCTCGCAGCGGCGGGCGTGGCCGAACTCGCGCTCTTCGATCCCGACCACGCAAAAGCGCAGCATCTTGCCGCCGTGTTGAGACGCGATTTCCATATCGAGGCTAGCGATGTGCCGACCAATGATCCGCACAATTATGACGTGGTCATCAACGCGTCCCCGCTTGGTTTAAAGGACAGCGACCCGCTTCCCGTGGATGTCGAAGCGATTCGAGCGGACGCGGTCGTCTGCGACATTCTGATGAAAAACCAGCCCACGCCGTTGCTGCGCGCGGCCCGCACACGAGGGCTGATTGCAGAACCCGGTTTCGACATGCTCATCCAGCAAACGCCGCTTTACCTCGAGTTTTTCGGATATCCGGAGCTTGCCAGGTCCGTGCGTTCGGACGATAGATATCTGCTGGACCTGATCACGCCGGAGGCACTGCGTCGCGGTTCAAACACCGCGGCGAGCGCGGAAACCATCGATATCCAAGCCTAGTGCTAACCCCCAAAACGATCGTTAATCGCACATTGGCGTTCGATAATCGTTTTCATTTTCGCGGCAAGCATTGATTGGGCGTAGCGGCCGCCCTATGCTTCATTCACCGCAGCGCGCCATGCGCTTCTACCTGCCGGACACCTCCTGCAGCCCAACATCAAATACACATTAGAGACAAGGTAATGACTATCGCTATTCAGTCTTCGGACGTTGCAGCAGTCGACCGGGAGAAGAGCCGGGCTCGCAAGGCGGCACTTGGCAGTTTTGTAGGTGCAGTGGTCGACTGGTATGACTTCCTGCTCTACGGCATCATCGCCGCGATCGTTTTCAACACCGAGTTCTTCCCTAAGGTCAGCCCTGCAATGGGCACGCTCGCAGCGTTCGGGACCTTCGGCGTAGGCTTTTTGTTTCGCCCGCTGGGTGGTTTTGTGTTCGGTCACTACGGCGACCGGCTGGGCCGCAAGCGCATGCTTGTACTGACCGTGATGATGATGGGTCTCTCGACCGCGATGATCGGCTTGCTGCCCACGTTCGCGACCGTCGGCTGGTGGGCGCCGGTCCTGCTGATTGCGTTGCGCGCCATCCAGGGCTTCGCGGTTGGCGGCGAGTGGGGTGGTGCGGCTTTGATGGCGGTGGAAAGCGCGCCCGGCAAAAAGAAGGCGTTCTATAGCAGCGGCGTGCAGGTTGGTTACGGCGTGGGACTGGTGCTGGCAACCGGCATTGTCTCGATCCTCAGCCAGACCATGGACGACGCCACCTTCAAGACCTGGGGCTGGCGCATCCCGTTCGTGTTCAGCGTGGTGCTGGTCCTGATCGGGCTGTGGGTGCGATCGAGCATGGAAGAGTCGCAGGAGTTCGTGAAGAAGGTGATCGAGAAGGGCAAGCAAAGCGCTCGCCTGCCGATCTTCGAAGCATTACGCCAGCATCCGAAAGCATTCTTGCTGATCATCGCGCTGCGCCTTGCCGAACTCTTCACGATGTACATCGTCACCGCATTTGCCCTCAGCTATTCAACGACGAACCTCCACATGCCGCGTCAGTTTTTCCTGAACATCGGCTTGCTCGTGGGGGCGGTCAGCATTATCACCATTCCATGTTTCGCGATGCTCGCCGACCGTTTTGGCCGCCGTCGTATCTACATGATTGGCGCAGTGGTCGGCATGTTCAGCGCCATTCCATTCTTCCTCGCGCTCGACGCCCGCTCGACCGTCTGGATCGTGATCTTCTCGGTGATGCTGGCGAACATCGCGCACGACATGGTGGTCAGCGTCCAGCAACCGATGTTCACCGAACTCTTCGGCACTGAATATAGATACAGCGGCGCAGGCGTGGGTTATCAGGTGGCGAGTGTGGTCGGCGGTGGCTTCACGCCGTTCATCGCTGTGGGGCTGGTCAGCTTCGCGGGTGGTTCGTGGCATCCGGTTGCGGCTTACCTCGCAATTGGCTGTCTGATTTCCGTGCTGGTCGCCGGCGGCATGAAGCGGACCTGAAAACCGGACTTTCAGCTGGCAGCGTGGACGCATCCCTTATTCAATGGAAGGTAAATCATGACTGATCCCTGCATCATCTCGGTTGCAATCACGGGCTCCGTGCCGCGCAAGAAAGACAATCCGGCCGTGCCCATCTCGATCAGCGAGCAGGTGGAAAGCACGCACGCCGCGTACGATGCGGGAGCATCGCTCGTGCATCTGCATGTACGCGACGAGCAGGAGAATTCCAGCTCGGACCGTTCGCGATTCGAGGCGCTTCAGGACGGCATCCGGCGGCATTGCCCGGACATCATCATCCAGTTTTCCACAGGCGGCCGTGGACGTTCTTTCGAGCAGCGTGGCGCGATGCTTGACTTGGCGCCGGACATGGCTTCGCTCGCCACGGGCTCGGTCAACTTCCCGACCACGGTCTACGAAAATCCCCCTGACTTCGTGCGCTCGCTGGCGAAGTCGATGCTCGATCACGGTGTCAAACCGGAGATAGAAATCTTCGATCTGGCCATGCTCTACAGCACCGTCGATCTGGTCAAGCAGGGGCTGCTGGCGTCTCCCGTTCATGTCCAGTTCGTGATGGGCGTGAAGAACGCGTTGCCGGCCAAGCGTGAAATCCTCGAGTTTGAAGTTGAGCGGCTGCGTGCCGAGTTACCCGATGCAACCTGGACAGCAGCAGGCATCGGCCGGCATCAGCTTGAGGTGAACCACTGGACGCTTGAACTGGGCGGTCATTGCCGTACCGGTCTTGAAGACAACATTCGCTGGGACAAGGACACGCTCGCGACCAGCAACGCGCAACTGGTGAGCCGCGTGGCCGCGCTGTGCGGTGAGTATGGACGTCAGGTCGCCACCGCGGCGCAGGCCCGGGAACTGCTGCATTTGCCGGCACGTTAATCTTTCGCCAGCGACCGGCTTAGAGACCGATATAGCGACAGGAATACGGCGGTGCCCCGCATACCGGCGGTGGCCCGCCTGTTGAAAGAGAACTTACGATGCTACGTTCAATTGCCACCGTCTCAATCAGCGGCACGCTGGTCGAGAAGCTCAAGGCTATCAGCCGCGCCGGGTTCGATGGCGTCGAGATTTTCGAAAATGACTTGCTGTACTTCGATGGCTCACCCGCCGACGTCAGGCGCATCTGCGCCGACCTCGACCTTCAGATCATGCTGTTCCAGCCCTTCCGCGACTTCGAGGGCGTCTCGCCGGAGCGACTGGCCCGCAACCTTGAACGCGCGCGGCGCAAGTTCGAACTGATGCATGAACTCGGCACGGATCGCGTGCTGGTGTGCAGCAATGCATCGGCGGATTCGATCGGCGGCGATGCATTGCTCGTCGATCAGCTCGGTCAGTTCGCCGACCTCGCGCGTTCGGAAGGCGTGATGGCGGGTTACGAAGCGCTTGCCTGGGGGCGGCACGTCAATTCGTACAAACATGCATGGCGGCTGGTCGACACGCTTGATCATCCGAACCTTGGCTTGATCCTCGATAGCTTCCATACGCTTTCCATCGGCGATTCAGTCGATGAAATCGCTCGCATTCCAGCGGATCGGATCACATTCGTGCAGATCGCCGACGCGCCGAAGATGGCAATGGATGTGCTTGAATGGAGCCGGCATTACCGTTGTTTCCCGGGGCAAGGCGATCTCGACGTGGCTGGTTTTACGCGTCAGGTGCTGGCGTCGGGGTACGCGGGGCCGCTATCACTGGAGATATTCAACGATGGCTTTCGCGCAGCGCCCAACGCGGCGACGGCGGTCGACGGTTATCGCTCGCTGCTGTTTCTGGAGGAGCAATGTGCGGGCGCTTTGACGGCCACATCGCATGAGACGTTGTTCGATCCGCCCGCCGCACCTGCGCACACTGGTTTCCAGTTCCTCGAATTCGCCGTCGATCCTGCCGGTGGTCCAACGCTTGCGCAATGGCTCGAACGCCTGGGCTTTCGCGCGGCTGGCCGGCATCGTTCCAAGAATGTCACGCTGTACGCACAGGGCGACGCATGCATTCTCCTGAACGGTGAAACAGATTCCTTCGCGAGCGCGTTTCATCAGGCGCATGGTTTGTCGGTGTGCGCCTCGGCGTATCGCGTCGATAACGCCGCGCAAGCATTCGAGCGCGCCGCTGCGTTTGGCTACGCGCCTTTTTCGGGCAAGGTCGGTCCCAACGAGCGCGTAGTGCCGAGCGTGCAGGCGCCGGATAACAGCTTGCAGTACTTTGTTGACGAAGCGCCGGGCGAGCCGACGCTCTACGAAACCGATTTCAACCTGACCGATACCGGCAAGCAGGGCCGAGCCGACATCCTGCGCCGCATCGACCATGTGTGCCTGAACCTGCCGGCCGACACGCTGGATACGTGGGTGCTTTTTTTCAAGGCGACGTTTGGTTTCGATGCCGAGCCGTCAGTCCTCTTACCGGACCCGTACGGCCTTGTGAGAAGCCGCGCGGTGCGCAGCCGGGACGGTTCCGTGCGGATCGTGCTCAACGCGTCGGCGGACCGGCATACGGCGGTGGTGGAGTCGCTATCGACCTACCGCGGTTCCGGGCTGAATCACGTTGCGTTCGCGACCGACGACATTTTCGCGGCCGTCGAGGAGCTGCGCGAGCGGGGCGTGCCGCTCCTGCACATTCCGCGCAACTATTACGACGATCTCGAGGCACGCTACGATTTCGACCCGGCCCAGCTCGCACAAATGCGTGAAGGCGGCATCCTGTATGACCGCGACAACGCGGGCGGCGAGTTTTTCCAGGTCTACACGGAGCAATTCGCGGAACGGTTTTTCCTGGAGGTCGTGCAACGCAAGGGCGGCTACGACGGTTATGGCGCGGTGAACGCGCCGGTTCGGCTCGCGGCGCACGCCCAGCGACGCCATCAGGAGGATGCGCAGTGAGGAACCGGCGCTCTGGGCTCATGAGAAGGTACGAGACAGTTTGACGCTTTGATGCCAGAGACGATAATCTGTCTCGGCGTCAGCGCCGATGCCCAGCCAAGTGGGCTGCGACGACTGGCGCACGGGCGCGAACAGAGACGGACCGGACTTTCCCAGAGGTGACTTTTAATGACCAACGATGCTTCCCTGCCTGGCGCTGCCTTGGCGCAATCCCTGCAGGACAGCGACAATCCGCTGGGCGTCGCCGGGCTTGAATTCGTGGAATTCTCCAGTCCGGACCCGGCGCGGTTGCGGACGCTTTTCGAGCAGCTAGGCTTTACGCAAGTGGCGCGCCATGTCAGCAAAAATGTCACGCTGTTTCGCCAGGGCAGCATGAATTTCCTCATCAACGCCGACGATGATTCGTTTGCGGCGCGGTTCGCGGTCAATCACGGGGTGGGCATCTGCGCGATCGGGCTAAGGGTGTTCGATGCGCAGACTGCGCATGAGCGTGCCGTCGAATTCGGGGCGTGGGATTTCGAGGGCGAGCGCATTGGGCCGAACGAATTGTTGATACCCGCGATCCAGGGCATTGGGGATTCGCACATTTACTTCGTGGACCATTGGGAAGGCCGGCAGGCGCCAAGCGAAAAGGCCCGGTCCATCTACGATATTGATTTCGCCTGGCTCGACCCGCAGGAAACACGTGCGGCGCTGCATTCCAACGACGCGGGTTTAAGCAAGGTCGATCATTTCACGCAGACGGTTGGAGCGGGGCGGCTGGCGGACTGGCTCGAGTTTTATCTGCAGGTCCTTCATTTCAAGGAGATCCATGCAGTTCATCCGGACTGGAAGGTGGCTCAGGATCTGCCTGTCATCGTGTCGCCTTGCCAGACGTTGAGCATTCCCGTTTATGAGGAAGGGACTTACCGCACGAGTCTGATGCAGGACTATTTGCCCGATCATACGGGCGAGGGGGTTCAGCATATTGCGCTGGTCGCGAAGGATATCTTTGCGTCGGTGGATATCTTGCGGTCGCGGGGCATTCGTTTCGTGCAGCCGCCGGCACGGTATTACGAGCAACTCGATGAACGTTTGCCCGGGCATGGGCTGGACGTCGACGCCCTGCGTTCGAGGGGTATCCTGGTGGATGGGACGATTGCCAAGGATGGTAGCGCACGGCTCTTCCTGCAAACCTTCATTCAACGCGATCGCGGCGATATGTTTTTTGAAATCGTGGAGAGGCGTGGCGATCACGGGTTTGGGGAAGGGAACTTGATTGCACTTGGTAAAGCGCGGGAGGGTTGAGTATTGCACTCGCGCTCCTTAAAACCGCGAGTTGAAACCGGTTCTGCTGCGACCTGAACTTCCCCTCGACTTCCGGCTCCTCCCGCAACCGCACGCCCTCGGCGCGAAATGCCGCGGCGACTTCCTGTGCGAGTCCATGCACCGGCGCGGTCTGGCAAAAAATCATCCGTTCTTTTCCAGGTCATGAAGTGTGACCCGCTCGTTCACGCATGGCAGACGACCCTCATGAACCGCGACCAGGGATGATTCAAGCTGAATCCATACCACCGTAGCTGGCACCAGCCTGTTATGTCGCGTCGCCGCAATGTCGCATGCACGGTCTCAGTGCTAACCCCAATAATGCGCGATTATCGAACACTTGCGTTCGATAATCGATTTATTTTTAGCGCAAATCATTGCCCGCGATCGCACATCACTTTATTGTGAGGACGTGCTGATCCAACACCTCAAGCGCGGCACATTCAGTCAGTAGCGGACCTTATTTTTGCTGAACACAATCCTTTAGTACCAGAACTTTCCAACCGTCGTTGCCAAGCATCGATATAGGTTAGGAAAGCTTAGTAAAAATGCCTGCAGCATTGATCCCAACCGAGCATCAAGGAGGAGACGTTAGATGAAGCAATCCAGACAAGCAGGAGCCGCGGTCGCCATTACGGTCGCAATGGCCACTTCCGCGCATGCGCAAACCAGCGTGACTCTCTACGGTATTGTCGATAATTCCATGACTTACCAAAGCAGCCAGACGACCCTAGGCTCGACCTCGGGCGGACGCTCCAACATCAAGATGTCGTCGGGCGTATGGGCGGGCAGCCGCTTCGGCCTGAAGGGCGCCGAGGATCTCGGTGGCGGCACCAAGGCGATCTTCCAGCTCGAGTCGGGTTTCAACAGTGCGTCCGGCGCACAGCAGTACACCAACGCGGAATTCGGCAGGCTGGCATTCGTGGGCGCAACGAATCCCACCTACGGAACGTTCACGGCCGGACGCCAGTACACGTCGTACTACACGCTGCTCTCGCCGTATAGCCCGACCAACTGGCTGACCGGTTTCTACGGCGCTCACCCGGGCGACCTTGATCAAATGGACACCATCTATCGTGCGAACAACTCGTTGGTCTATACGTCGCCCAAGCTCTACGGATTTACGTTCAGCGGCTCGTATTCGTTCGCGGGCGTGCCGGGCAGCGTGAACCAGGGTTCGACATGGAGCGGCGCGGTCCAGTACACCAACGGGCCGTTCGGGATCGCGGCGGGCATCACGCGCCTCAATAACTCGACCCCGGGCGGCGGCGCGTTCGGCACGGATTCAACCACGAATTCGGCCGGGCAGTCGGGCGTGTCGGCGGTGACCAACGGCTATCAGACGGCCCAGGCGCAACAGCGTTTCGCGGTCGGCACGGGCTACACGTTCAACAGCGCGTGGGATGTGTCGGCGACCTATTCGAACGTGCAGTACATTCCCGGTATTCACTCGCTGTTCCGCGATACTGCAATCTTCAACACGGCAGGCGCCGTGCTTCACTGGCACACGACGCCTGCGCTCGATCTGGCGACCGGATACAGCTACACACGCGCGACGAGAGCGAACGGCATAGACAGTGTCGCTCAATATCACCAGTTCAATTTGTCACAGTATTACGCGTTGTCAAAACGAACTGGCCTGTATGCACTGCAAGCGTATCAGCGCGCGAAGGGCAAGACGCTGGGGACGCCGGGCGCCTCCAGCATCATCAATGCAACGGCTACGCTGGGCGATGGATTCCAATCGGCGCCGTCTTCGTCGCAAAGCCAGTTCGCAGCAGGCGTGGGCATCATCCACCGGTTCTGATTCAAGGGCTCGCCACGCGCGTCGGCGGTCCGGGTGTATACCCGGGCCAGCTACGGCGGAATTCAAGGTGGTGCCGGTTTATGCTCTAGGATCGCCGCTCCAATAACATCGCTCGCGAACCGCATTCGCAGGGCGGGAATATCATACTTTTGAGTCAGGAGACGCCTCATGCAAGACGTTCATCATTCCCCGGCGGTGCAGGCCGGCGCTGCAGTCCGCGCACGCTCGCGCACACGCTTCGTGATCCTCGCGCTGCTCGCCGTGGGCACCATGATCAACTACCTGGACCGCACGGTCCTGGGTATTGCGGCACCGACGATGACCAAGGAACTCGGTATTGACGCGGCCGTGATGGGGCTGGTCTTCTCGGCGTTCTCATGGACCTATGCGCTTGCCCAGATACCGGGCGGCGTCTTCCTCGACCGCTTCGGCAGCAAGGTCACGTACTTCCTTGCCTTGACGTTCTGGTCGCTCTTTACGTTGTTGCAAGGATTTGCCGTCGGCCTCAAGTCATTGCTGCTGTTTCGCTTTGGCCTGGGCATCAGCGAAGCGCCGTGTTTTCCGGTCAACAGCCGCGTGGTCGCCACGTGGTTTCCGCAAGATGAGCGCGCTCGGGCGACCGGGATTTATACGGTCGGCGAATACCTCGGACTCGCGTGTTTTGCGCCGGCGCTGTTCTGGATCATGGGTAACTTCGGCTGGCGTGCCTTGTTCATTGCGGTCGGCGTGCTAGGCATTACGTTTGCGATTGTGTGGTGGCTCTTTTATCGCGAACCGCATGAATCAAAAACGGTTAATCAAGCCGAGCTCGACTACATCGCTGCCGGCGGCGGCCTGGAGCCGGCCGGCGGCCAGCAGACGCTGGCGTTCTCGTGGAGCAACGTCGGCCAGTTGCTCAAGCGCCGCCAGATCGCGGGCGCATGCCTCGGTCAGTTCGGCGGCAACACCACGCTGGTCTTTTTCCTGACCTGGTTCCCCACCTACCTTGCAACCGAGCGCCACATGGGCTGGCTCAAGGTGGGTTTCTTCGCCGTCATGCCGTTCCTCGCGGCAGCGGTCGGCGTGATGTTTGGCGGCTGGGTGTCCGACCTTCTGCTCAAGCGAACCGGCTCGGCCAACATTGCCCGCAAGCTGCCGATCATCGTTGGTTTGCTGGGGGCATCCACCATCATCTCGGCGAACTTCGTCAACAGCGACGCGCTGGTCATCACCATCCTCTCGATCGCGTTCTTTGGGCAAGGCATGGTCGGGCTCGGCTGGACGCTGATCTCGGACGTCGCGCCGAAGAACCTGATGGGCCTGACCGGCGGCATCTTCAACTTTTGCGCGAACCTGGCGGGCATTGTGACGCCGCTGGTGATCGGTGTGATCGTGGCCAAGACCGGCTCGTTCTTCTACGCACTGGCTTACGTCGGGGCGGCCGCGCTGGTGGGTGCGCTCTCGTATGTGTTTATTGTCGGCGATGTACGTCGCGTGGAATTGACGGACTGAGCAGCGGACTGAGCGGCAAACTTCTAGAGGCATGCAGCCATGATTAGCGGAAAAACCACCCTGATTGCCCACCTCGGTTATCCGACGGAGGGATTCAAGGCGCCCATGATCTACAACCCCTGGTTCGAGCAGAACGGCATCGACGCAGTGGTGATGCCCATGGGCGTGAAGACCGAGGACTATGCGAACGTGCTTCAATCGCTGTTCCGGCTGACCAACATTCGCGGCGCGCTGGTGACCATGCCGCATAAGGTCACGACGACGAGTCTAGTCGATGAAATGACGCCTACAGCTCGCATTGCCGGCGCGTGCAACGCCATTCTTCGGCGCCCCGACGGCACGCTGCTCGGCGATCAGTTCGACGGCGAGGGGTTCACGCGCGGCGTCGAACGCAAGGGCCGGTCACTGAAGGGGGCGCGTGCGTTTGTACTCGGCAGCGGCGGTGTGGGCTCGGCTATTGCGGCATCGCTGGCGGCGGCGGGCGTGGCGGGCCTCGCCCTCTTCGATACCAACACCGCAGCAGTTGAAGCGCTCGCTGAGCGCTTGCGCAAGCACTATTCGCAGCTTGTGGTCACGACAGGGTCCAAGGACCCCGCAGGTTATGACGTGGTGGTGAATGCAACGCCGCTCGGCATGAACGAGGGCGACCCGCTGCCGTTCGACATCGACCGCATCTCGCCCAGCACGTTCGTTGGCGAAGTCGTCATGATGTCCGAATACACACCGTTGCTGCGCGCGGCCAAAGAGAAGGGCTGCACGGTGCAGGTCGGCACCGACATGCTCTTCGAAATGATTCCGGCCTACCTGGAATTCTTTGGTTTCGGCACGGCTACGCCTGAACAACTGCGCGCGGTTTCGCAGATCAAATATTGATGAGGTGATGTCATGAAGAAGGTGCTTGTTCTCAATGGACCCAACCTGAACCTGCTAGGCCAGCGTGAACCCGCGCAGTATGGGTCCGACACCCTCGCCACGGTCGAGACGCTTTGCAAGGAAGCCGGCGAGCGGCTCGGTGTGGAGGTGGAGTGCCGGCAGTCGAATCACGAAGGTGTGCTGATCGACTGGATTCACGAGGCGGGCCGCGAGAGTGCCGCGGGCAACATGCTGGGCGTCGTGATGAACCCGGGTGCTTTCACGCACACGTCGATCGCGTTGCATGACGCCATCAAGGGCGCGAGCGTCACGCTGATCGAGCTGCATATCTCTAACGTCCACGCGCGGGAATCGTTTCGTCACCACTCGTATATTTCGCCGGCAGCGCGCGGGATCATCGTCGGTCTGGGCATCAAGGGTTATGCCCTTGCCATCGATGCGCTAGTGCAGGTGTCGGAAGTCAAGTAGACAGAGCAGGCAGGGCTGTCGCAAGGCAGCAATTCACTCATTCGATTCGCGCGTCCCGCGCTTCTAGCTGATCAATCTAGGCCCTTCCGGTTTGCACCGCGCAAACGAAGGGTCTTTCGTCTGATATTTCACTTGGCAAGACATCCTGCTGCACGGCCGATGATCCCCTCCGGCACGTGCGCCCAAGCTCGACCGGACTTTTCAGTTGGCAATCAACGGTCGAATAAGGGTTAACGTAGATTCACTATTGGGAAACGAATTGTACAATTCGTAATTTCTGAGACGCGGTGCGATGGTGCATCGGGCGTCGTCGGCCGCATGGCGCGGGTTGGCTGCCAAGCGTGAAATCACAGGTCAACGCGACGTTGATCTTCTCCTTTAGAACCGAATCAGGCGGCATCGATACACCGCGCAAAGCGATCCATTCGCCTGCTCCGGTGTGAGCGCACTAGCGAGGACCATTCATGAATTCCGACGTGATCGAAGTAGAGCAGGTGCTCGACCAAACACACCGGCCGATGTTCCACTTCGTGTTGCTTTTGCTGTGCGGCTTATGCCTCGTGATCGACGGTTTCGACGCCCAGGCGATGGGCTACGTGGCCCCGAGCGTTATCGGCGAATGGCATGTTTCGAAGGCGTCACTCGGCCCCGTGTTCAGCGCAAGTCTGTTAGGCATGCTGATTGGTGCGCTGGGTCTCTCGGTACTCGCCGACAAGATCGGTCGGCGGCCGGTATTGATCCTGTCGATGCTCTGCTTCGGCTTGCTGATGCTGGCAACCCCCTTCGTCACCACGATCCCTGAGCTGATTGCGGTGCGCTTTGTCACAGGTATTGGCCTGGGTTGCATCATGCCGAATGCAATGGCGCTCGTTGGTGAGTTTAGTCCGCAAGCACATCGCGTGAAGCGGATGATGCTTGTTTCATGCGGATTTACGCTCGGCGCGGCGCTGGGCGGCTTTGTCAGCGCATGGCTGATTCCGAACTACGGCTGGCGCTCGGTGTTTTATCTGGGCGGCGTGGTGCCGCTTCTGCTCGTGGTCGCCATGACGATGACCTTGCCCGAGTCCCTGCAATTCCTGGTGCTCAAGGGTCACAAGGAACGTGCGCGGGCATGGCTCGCACGCTTCGATCCCACGCTGCGGATTGACGCAACGGCGACCATCGTGGTCCGGGAAAAGAACACCGGCGGCGCACCTGTCGCCGAGTTGTTCCGCGGGGGCCGTACAGCGGTGACACTGATTCTGTGGTCGATCAGCTTCATGAACCTGATCGACCTGTACTTCCTGTCGAACTGGCTGCCGACCGTCATGCGCGATGCCGGCTATTCACCGGGAACCGCGGTGATTGTTGGTACGGCATTGCAGACGGGCGGCGTGCTCGGCACCTTGCTGCTTGGCTGGTTTATCGAGCGCTTCGGCTTTGTCCGAGTCCTGTTCGTATGCTTCTTCTTCGCAGCCATCTTCGTTGGCATGATCGGTACCGTGGCGCATGCATTGCCGTGGTTACTCATCGTCGTATTCGCGGGCGGCTTCTGCGTGGTCGGAGGCCAGCCGGCGGTCAATGCACTTGCCGGGCATTATTACCCTACGTCGGTGCGCTCGACGGGAATCGGCTGGAGCCTGGGCATCGGGCGTATTGGCTCGGTGATTGGGCCGCTGGTCGGCGGTCAATTGATCGCGCTGAACTGGTCTAATGCGTCGCTCTTTCATGCGGCGTCCGTGCCGGTATTGTGTTCCGCCTTGTTCGTCTTGCTGCTCGCGCTAAAGACCCGGAATATTGATTCGGCAACTTCCGGCGCGGCACGCCCAGCTTGATAAACGGCTGGCCGTGCGCTTTTGGATAAGCCTGTCAAAGGCAAAAGTCTCAGGGCCGGCACTTCGCTAGTCGCTCACGCGGCGTGCGAAGAAATCCGCTTTGAGGCGCCACGTCTGGCCCTGATTCTGCGATTGTTCGCCAGTCCACCGGAACGAAACGGGCGTGATTTCCTTGAAGCTCCAGCGTACGGCGTTACCGGCGCTATCGTGACCGTCCTGCACTATGTCGTTACCGAACAGACGGCCCAACTGCCGCGAATAATATTGGCGAACCGGGTCACTCCAGACAATGTGCCAAGCGTCCAGAGCAGGGTCATAGACACGAAGGGTGGTGCCGTGAAAGACCCCGGGAAGAATCCATACATCCTGGATCGCGCGCCCTTCGAGCACCCAGCCGAAATGAATGTCGCCGTGACCGGTTTGCGGCTTGTCGTCGTCGTCATAGACAACGGTGTCCATCTCCCATCGGCCGATCAACCAGCCATAAAGTTTCATTTTGTCGGCCCGATCGGCAGCGGGCGCATTGGTATGAAGAGCGGCAATCAGGGAATGCGATGTCGACATGGCAAGAACTCCGTCAAGGATTGGATTTTCTATCCTAGGGAACGGCAGGTTGCCCGGCTTGGGGAAAATTGCTATATCTTGGTTTATGCCTTCAGTCCCTCAACTCCTCGCATCGGGCGCCGGATGGCGCGTCCATGACGCCGTCTGCACCGGCAGTCCGCACGACCGCCCGTTTGAAGAGCAGCACGAGTCCGTGTGCATCGCCGCGGTGACGTCGGGTACGTTTCGCTACCGCTCAACTCAGGGATCGGCCACGCTTGCGCCGGGCGCTGTGTTGCTCGGCAATGAACAGCATTGCTATGAATGCAGCCATGAGCACAGCGCGGGGGACCGCTGCCTTTCGTTTCATTTCGAACCTGAATTCTTCGAGCAAATCATCACTGCTGTGCCGGGTGCACGGCGCATTTCATTCGATGTCCCCAATTTGCCACCACTGCCTGCGTTGATACCCATTGTTGCCGCTGCGCAAGCGGCGCGTGACAACGGCGATCTTGCATCGTTCGAGGAGTTGGCAATATGCCTGGCTGGGACGGTTTCGGCTGCGTTGACGGGCGTCAAGCGGCCCGCGCGTTTGCCGAGCCCTCGCGATGAACTACGGGTGGCCGCAGCCTTGCGCAGGATCGAGCAGGACTCGCAGCAGCCGCTCCTGCTGACGGATCTCGCGCGCGACGCGTCGACCAGTCCCTATCATTTTCTGCGCCTGTTCCGGCAAATAGTGGGTGTCACGCCGCACCAGTACCTGATGCGCACGCGACTGCGCGAAGCTGCCGTACGTCTGCACCGATCCAGCGAAGGTGTCCTGAGCATAGCGCTGGAAACAGGCTTCAACGACGTGTCGACATTCAATGGCCATTTCCGCCGGATCATGGGCATGAGCCCAAGTGCTTATCGTCGGTTGAAAAGCCCGGGTGAGCCGCCTTCGCGTAACGCCTGAAAGCGGATTTCTTCGCCTGGAACCGCATTCATAAAAACTTGGCGAACACACTCGGTTCGACCACCGCCAACTTAAGCGACGATCTCCATCCCGCCCTGCTTAGCTTCATCAAGAGCATTGCCAGTGCTCGATTCGGTAAGCAAAACGCAAGCTCAATGAGTTGTCAAAACATCAGCGGCATCCCCCATTGCCACGTGTTTTTTTCTGTGAAAGACTTCAGTCATCTGCTGTACCGGACATGATTCCGATATATCAGACAAGTCGTGTATCTCGTTCTATCCGGCCTTGCCGTGCTTTCACGCGAGGCAGGGCTGTGCGCAACATCGTTTTATGCAGGCCCATGCGCCGGCATGGTAAGGGCGTTGATTCCAGGGTCTTCTCTGGCCGCCGCCGTTTGTCCCTGAACTGACATTTTCACTTTCAAGGCTGAGACCCAAATGAGACTTGTCAAAGAAAGCGCACGTATCGCCTGTTTATTCGCGGTGGCCGGTCTGTTGACGCTGGCCGGCTGTACCAAGGTTGCCACGCCGGCTCAGGATGGTTCGGCCGAGTCCACGCTGAAGGCGGTCTTGCAGCGTGGCACGCTGCGCGTCGGCGATTGCCTGAGCTTCGCGCCCTTTGGTTTTTATAACAAGGATGGGGCGGCCGACGGTTACGACGTCGACCTGGCGAAAGAGCTGGCCAAGCAAATGGGCGTGAAGCTCGAAGTGGTCAATACGACGAGCGCCAACCGTATTCCGAACCTGCAGACCAGCAAGGTCGACGTGGTGTTCTGCAATTTCACGCGCAATCTGGAGCGGGCCAAGGAAATCAGCTTTACCAATCCCTACGTTGTGGCCAGCGAGGCGCTGCTCGTCAAGAAGAGCAGCGGCATCAAGTCGATCAAGGACATGTCCAACCGTACGATTGCTACGGTAAAGGGATCGACGAACGGCGACGAAGTACGGGCGCTGAACATGCAGGTGAAGATCCAGGAATTCGATAGTTCGCAGGCGGCCATTCTGGCGGTCAAGCAGGGCCAGGCCGACGCGATGATCGAAGACAACAACTTCCTCGCGTATCAGGCTTCGCTCGACCCCGAGTTGACCGTGACCGACGAAGCGCTGGTTCCGCTTGAATACAACGCGTTCGGTGTTAAGGCGGGCGATCAGGTCTGGCTCGATTACCTGAACCTGTTCCTGTTCCAGGTCAACGCGTCGAAGCAGAACGCTCAGCTCTACAAGAAGTGGTTCGGCGCCGATCCGCGTTTCCCGCTGAATCCGCAGTACTGAAGCGCTAACGCAGCATGCAACGCGCAAGGCTGACGATGGAGGAGCAATGAGCTATCAATGGGTGACCCTGTCGGGCTATCTGAACGATTTTATCCGGGCGGCGTGGCTGACGCTTCAGGTCACGTTGCTGGCCTTCGTCGTCGCGATGCTGCTTGGGTTGCTGGCCGCACTCGCCAGCACGTCGCGTGTTGCGGTGCTGCGCGCGATATCGAGTTGCTATATCGAGGTGATCCGCAACACGCCGGTGCTGCTGCAGATCTTCATTGTTTTCTTCGGCTTGCCGTCAATGGGCATTACGCTCGATGCCTATACGGCTGGTGTGATTGCGCTCGGTGTCAACGTTGGTGCGTACCTTGCTGAAGTATTCAGGGCGGGTATTCAGTCCGTGCCGCGCGGTCAGTTGGAGGCGGCATCCATACTCGGGCTGGAGCGTTCGCAGATCTTCGTCGAGGTGGTCATGCCGCAGGCCGCGCGCGCCGTCTATCCCGCGATCGTGAACAACCTGATCCAGCTTCTGCTCGGGACGTCGCTGCTGTCGGCTATCGCATTGCCGGAGCTGACGGGCATGGCGACCGTGATCAACGCGCGCACGTTGCTGTACATCCAGACGTTCACGATTACGCTGATTGCATATCTGGTGCTGAGTAACTTCTTGTCGTGGGTCGCCGGGATGCTTGGGGCACGGCTGTTTCATCCGCCACTCGTGCTGGCAAAACGCGCACGCCGGCCGTTGTTCATCAGGCGCCGTGTCAGCCCTGGAACAGGAGAGTGACCATGACAAGCGACCTGTTGATGTCCAGCCTTCCCATCCTGCTTCAGGGCCTGCTGACAACGCTCATTCTTTCTGTAGCGGCCATTGTGGGCGGCACGCTTGTGGGGCTGCTGGCAGCCGTGTTGCGGACCTTCGGACCCTGGGGTACGCCACGGCTTGCCCGGCTCTATACCGAGCTGTTTCGCGGCACACCGGTTCTGATTACGCTGATGTTCATCTATTTCGGCGTGTCGTACTTCGGTTACGCCATCGACGTATTCGCAGCCGGCGTGATAGGACTTAGCGTTTATCAAGGCGCCTATATTGCGGAGGTTTTTCGTTCGGGTATTGAATCGGTCCAGAAGGGGCAGTGGGAAGTCTCGCAGATTCTCGGACTGAGCAAGACGCAGGCGTTCTTCTCGGTGATCCTGCCGCAGACCGGAAAGATCGTGCTGCCGCCGTTGATCGGCCAGTATCTATCGCTCATCAAGGACACGTCGATTGTCAGCATGATCGGCATGTCGGAGTTGATGCATCAGGGCCAGGCGATTGTCGACCGGATCGGCAAGCCGGTGGAAATCTATGGCCTGGTTGCCGTGCTGTATTTCATTGTGTGCTTTCCCCTGTCGCGGTGGGTGCGCCGCCATGATCGAAGAAGGAGCCTGTTGTCATGAACACCGCCATCGCGTCTGATTCCCTTATCAAGCCCATCATCAACTTAAGCGGCGTCACCAAGTCGTTCGGTTCGACACAGGTGCTCAAGCAGATCAACCTCGACGTGCGCCAGGGCGAAGTGCTCGTGCTGATAGGCGCGTCGGGTTCGGGCAAGAGCACCGTGTTGCGAATCATGAGCGGTCTTGAAACCGCCGATGCCGGCGAGGTCTGGGTCAACGAAGTACCGCTGCACGACGCGCGCCGTGCACGCGAAATTCGTGGTCACGTGGGCATGGTGTTCCAGCAGTTCAATTTGTTCCCGCACAAGAATGCATTGGGCAATGTCTCGCTGGCCTTGATCAAGGCACGCAAGATGAACCCGGCGGACGCCCGCAAGCGCGCGATGGAGGCACTGGACCGCGTAGGTCTCGCCGACCGCGCCGATCATTACCCGAGCCAGTTATCGGGCGGCCAGCAGCAGCGGGTGGCCATTGCACGCGCGCTGGCCGTGGAGCCTGGCATCATGTTCTTCGATGAAGCCACCTCCGCGCTCGATCCGGAACTGGTCGGCGAGGTCACCGAGGTCATGCGCGGCCTTGCACGCGACGGCATGACCATGGTGGTCGTCACGCATGAAATGGGTTTTGCGCGCAAGACGGCAGACCGCGTGGTGTTCATGGACAAGGGCGTGATAGCAGAACAGGGCGCGCCTGAGCAGATCTTCGTGAACCCGCAGAACGAGCGCACGCAACAGTTCCTGCATCGGGTACTCGACCATTGAGCGTGGCCGGTACAAGCTCGGTATGCAAGCGCGGCATTCGAGTGCAATAAGCCACCGTCCACGCGCTAAACTCGCGTCAGTCAAAGAACGAAAAAGCGAATCATATTGCCGACGGAGTTCGAGTCATGTCTGTACAGGAATCTTCAAGGGCGCGGGGAGTCGACCGGGTCGTCTCCATCCTCAAGCAACTGCATAGCGTGCGGCGTCCCATGACTATGCGCGAACTGATTGAAGCAACGGGTGCGCCGCGTTCCAGCATCTACGAACTTGTGACGATCCTGACCGAGGCTGGTTGGCTGGAGGCGGGCGCGGACGGCAGCGTGTTCTTCGGCCGGGAGATGCACTATTACGGGTCCGACTATGCGGTGCACAACGACCTGATCAGCCGGGCCCACCAGGCGATCCTCGGCCTGGTCCGCAGTCACGACGAGACAGCGCAGCTCTGCATGCTCGAGGGCAACAAATACACCGTGGTGCTGTCGGAAAACAGTTCGCGTCCGTTCAATATCAGTTCGGATATAGGCGTGAAAGTCCCCATTCCATGGACCGCGTCCGGCCGCTTGCTGCTCGGTCACTTGAGTGCGGACGAGATTCGCGCATTGATTCCGGAAGGGGACTTCGTGCTCGACAACGGCAAGCGAATCGAAGTGCCGGAATTCCTGGGCGATGTCGAGCGCGCCGCGCAACAAGGATTTTTCTGCACGGAAGGCTTGTCCCATACGTTTCGATATTGCATGGCGGCGCCCGTGCGAGACAAGAACGGACAAGCGGTTGCGGCGCTGTGTTTCATGACCAGCCGCGACACCGACCCGAACAAGCGCGCGGCCATGCTCGAGGACCTCATCCGCTCGGCGAAAACTTTATCGCAGCCGTATTACGGTACGAGTTTCAGCGCGGCGGGTTGATCGCGGCAAGAGCCATGGCCGCGCTGAAACCGCGATGCGGCAAAGCGCTCAGGCGCCCAAGCCTAAGCTTGCAACGATCTGCACGTCCTGCACCGCCACGCCGCTGAGGTCGGCCAGAGTGATCTGGGCGGGGTCGGTATTGTCGCGAGCGCGCCGGCCGGCATCGAGCAACGCGCCGAGTTCGCGCAACTGCTCGGTATGAATCAGCCCGTCGTTCACTTAACTGCCTCGATGAATTTATTCAGCATGATGTTGCGTCCGCAAAGCACCACCGCCACCGCACGGCCCTGATACTGGGAGCTGAGTTTCAGCATTGCCGCCAGTGCGACCCCGGCCGCGCCTTCCACCATCCAGCGGTCTGTTTGCGCAAGCAGTTTCATGGCTGCCTTGATCTCTTCTTCTGTCACTAGCGCCGTGCCCGTAATGACTTCGCGGCCGATATCGAAGGTCACGGAGCCAGGTTCTACACCGCCTGCAGTGCCGTCTGAAATTGTTTCGCTTTCCTCAACGTCGATTATTTTTCCAGCTTTGAGCGAACTATACAAAGCGGTCGAGTTTTCAGGCCAGCAACCGATTACGTCTGTTTGTGGACGCAGAGTTTTCACCGCCGTGCCGATACCGGAAATCAGCCCACCGCCGCCGACGGAGGCGAACACTGCCGCCAGATCGGCAATCGTGCCGCTTGCCTGCTCATGCAGTTCCATGCCGATCGTGCCCTGGCCGGCTATCACGTCGAGATCGTTGTAAGGCGACACGAACGCCATGCCCCTGAGCTTCGCTTGCCGCGCGGCTTCCAGTTCGACAGCTAGCGTTGTATCGTTTAACGTGATCACCTCGGCGCCCAGCGCACGAATAGCGTCGAGCTTGATCGCCGCCGCGGATGTGGACGCATAGACCGTGACGGGCACGTCCGTAAGCTTGCCCGCGAGCGCCACGCCCTGACCATGGTTACCGCTCGACACCGTGAGCACGCCGTTGCGGCGGGCATCGGCATCCAGCAGGCGCAACTTGTTGGTCGCGCCTCGAAACTTGAACGAGCCGGTATGTTGCAAATGCTCGCACTTCAGGTACACGTCGCATCCGGTTTCCTTCGACAACATCGGACTGAACGCAAGCGGCGTCACGCTTACTTGCGGTCGAATAGCGCGATGCGCTTCCTCAATGTGCTGAAACAGATCATTCATCACTCGTTGCCCCTCAGTTCCTTCAGGTAATTGAACACCGTGGCGCGGCCGATTGACAGCACCTTCGCCACGTAGTTGGCCGCGCTCTTGCCCTTGAACGCGCCTTCCTCATGCAATGCTTCTATGAGCGCGCGCTTATGCTCGCGCGTCAGCATGGACAGCGCGAGCTTGCGCTCCTGCAGCCAGTGGTTGAGAAAGATGTTGACGCGCTCCTGCCAGTCGTCCTGGAACAGCTTCTCAGGCTGAGGTTGCAGCGCCGTGCTTGAGAGGAGCAGGTCGAGCGCCTGCCTCGCCTGTTCCAGCGCTGCAATATGAAAATTGATGCACATGACGCCTATCGCCTGACCTTCGTCACTGCGCACGACGATGCTGACCGAACGAATCTTGCGACCGTCCCAGCCCAGTTTTTCGTAGGGGCCGATCACGCTTTCGTCCGGATCGAACTCGATGTCGTCGAGCGCGGATTCGTCACCCAGTTCGCGTTTGGACTGATTGTTCGCCACATGCACCACGGTTTGCGTGTTGAGGTCGTGGATGACGACTTCGGTGTACGGCGGAAACAACAGGACGATGCCGTCGGCGATTGCGCAGTAGCGAGCGAGTAACTCGGCTGATGGTTGTGGTTCGCTGCGCTTGATCCTACGCTTGGACGACGGGTTAGCTGTGAGCTCAGCGGCTTGTCCGGAGGCGATCTTCAAATTACGTGCTTTAGTCATTAGTCAATGTTGATTCGTGCGGAACGGTCGCGCGATGTTCCGCACGCCTGGCTTAGTCGACCGCTAGATCAACCGCAAAATATTTCTTCAACAACTTCTGGTAAGTGCCGTTGCGCTTCAGTTCCAGAAACGCGCCGTTGAGCGCGTCGACCGGTTCCTTGTCGTCCGGAATGTCGTGTCCATAGCGTCATGTTGTTTACGGTAATGTACTTATTAGTCTAAGATAGACTTTAAAATATAATCGGTCAAACAAAAAAAGAACGGCGCCGATGTTGGCCGGTTCAGTAGGGATGACCTGGTCCGGTTTTGTTTTTTCGCCCATCATTTCGGCTCTCGTCAGAGGTAGCTGATCAACGGAGAATGCAATGAAGATCAAGGACTTTCTGGTCGAGCGCTGGATGGACCGGTACGAGCATGAGGCGCGCTATAACCTCGCTGAAACCTGCGTCGAATCGCTGACGGTTGCGCAATTGCTCGAACTGACCGGTAAGCGCGACAGCCTGCTTGACGAGCTTCTGCCGATGAAGCTGACCTACGGAGCGATCGAAGGATCAGACCGGTTGCGGGCCAATATAGCGGCTTTATATGAACGGCAGACGCCGAAGAATATTGTCGTGACGCACGGCGCCATTGGTGGCAATGCGCTGGTGTACGAGACCCTGATCGAGCCCGGCGACCGTGTGATCGCGGTGTTGCCGACGTACCAGCAGCACTATTCGATTCCTGAAAGCTACGGCGCCGACGTGCAGACCATGACGCTGCGCGAAGAGAATGGTTTCCTCCCGGATCTCGACGAGCTTCGCAAACTGGCAAGCATCAAGACGAGGCTCATCGCCATCAACAACCCGAACAACCCGACGGGCTCGCTGATGGATGAAGCCTTTCTCAAGGAGGTCGTGACCATCGCCCAATCGTGCGGCGCATACCTCTTGTGCGATGAGGTTTATCGGGGCACGGACCAGGAGGGCTCAGGGTTCACTGCGTCTGTCGCCGACCTTTATGAGCGGGGTATCAGTACCGGCAGTATGTCGAAGACATGGTCGCTGGCCGGATTGCGGCTGGGATGGATTGCCGGGCCGGTCGAACTGATTCGCGCGGTGTGTATTCATCGAGACTACAACACCATCAGCGTAGGGATGATCGACGACTATCTTGCGTCCATTGCGCTCGAGGCCAAGGACAAGATCGTGGCCCGTAGCCACGGTATTACGCGGACTAATCTCAAGGTTCTCGACGACTGGATCGGCAAGGAGCCGCTGGTGTCGTATGTGAAGCCCAAGGCCGCGACGGTTTGCCTGCTCAAGTTTGACGTCGATATGTCATCGACCGACTTTTGTACCTCGCTCATCGAGGCGACGGGCGTGATGTTCACGCCAGGCAGCGCGTTTGATATGGAAGGTTATATCCGAGTCGGTTTCGGCAACCCGCTCGATGTCCTTCAAGAGGGATTGGCTAAGGTTTCCGGCTTCCTCGATGACATCGAACGGCGGTAGTCATGCATGGTGGTTAGCGGCGCGCACCCCATTTATGGCGGAAACTGCAATCGCCGCAGCTCTTCTTTACCGGCCTATTCGTGACGGTCGATCGTGACCTCTCAGTCCGATCGCCGCCGCCCGTCACATCAAGCAAAACAACCCTGGCTCATGAATGGAATTAGGGATTCTTGCGTTCAAGCTAATAATGTTTTCGCTAATCACCTCTTTAAGTTAAATAGCGGTGATCGTAGTATTGCTATCAGCTTTTGGATCAATGGCAGTTTTTTGATGTGACAAGTCGAGCAGGAGGTGAGGATGTTTCGCTACCTTTTAGAGGGCGTTGCGGTTACCGCTGCGGTCGTAGTGTATTTCCTGCCGGCCATCCTGGCTGACCGAAAGGGACGACGCAACGTCTTATTGTTGGCGCTGCTGAACGCATTGTTCGGTTGGACGGTCGTGTGCTGGATCGCAGCGCTTTACTGGGCACTTCATCCCGATAGCGAAGCCCGGGTATTCCGGATAGTGCGGGCTAAGCGACGCGCGCATGCCCAGGCCACAGTGGCTGCCATTGTCGATCGGGCGCACAGACGCGCGGATGCCGCGCATACAAGATGAAACGCTCAGGTATTGGTCAGACATTACTCGGGCTTTAAAATTACATCGAACTGACGGCGTGACCTGAGGCGCCGTTCCGACACGTGCTTAGCCGCTGTGGAGAGGGGTTGCCGCCCGGGGGCTATCCTGCTGATGTTTGGCGAAGCACGCATCGCCGGTGTCGCTCAGAAGCTTAGCCAATTGAATTGCCAGTTGAATCGCCAAATGGCTTTCGAGTTTCAGGCAGCCCTCGCCGTTACTCCACGCTGCCGATAGCCGCCGGCTCTAACGCGAAATTGATCTCCATACTCGTCTCTTAGCTGGCCAAATCTGCAAGGTCTCTGTCGTCTCGCTAGAATACGTTTCATCTCGTTGTCGGACTGCTAATCCGGTATGCAGAACGAATCTGCATGAGACCGCAGCAAGCGTTATGAGACCAGCGTAAGCGCTCACTCCGGTCGGCACAGGAGACTTCACTTGAAAGGTGATTGTCGGACCTTGGGCGCCCCTTATGTAAGCGGCGCACGCTCTCGATCGCGGCGCGTGGTGAAGAGCGGCGTCGCGCTCATCGTCGTCACGTGCCTCGCTGCGTGCATGGTCGGCCCGGACTATCGCAAGCCGGAGGTCCAGGTGCCGGAAGGTTTCAAGGAAGGCGTCGACTGGCAGCGCGCCGAGGCGAATCCGCAAGCTGCGATCTCGAGCACGTGGTGGCGCACATATGGCGACGACAAGCTCAATGGTCTCGTCGAGCAGGCGCTGCAGGCCAACCAATCGATCGCGTCGGCGGAAGCCGCCTACCGCGTCGCGCTGGCGACGGTGGAGGAAGATCGGGCGGGCCTGTTCCCGGTTGTCAAGGCTGGTTTATCAGGTGCGCGTTCCGGTGGCAACATTGGCGCTTTAGCGGCAAGCACCGGGTCGTCGTCTGCCGGAGCGGGCAACAGCGTCGCGGCTACCGGGAGCGTCAGTTGGGAACTGGACCTGTGGGGGCAGATACGGCGCCAGCTAGAGCAAGCGAAGGCGAACGCACAATCGTCTGACGCGCAGCTTGCCGGTGAGCGCATCTCGATCGCGGCCAGTGTCGCGAGCGACTACTTCCAGCTGCGCCAAGCCGACTTCGACATCCACGCGCTGAAAGAGCAGCAGGACATCGACAGCCGGATTCTAGCGATGGTGCAAACCGCGTTCAGGGAAGGCCAGGCGTCGAACGACGACGTGCTCAACGCGCAGGAGAACCTCGAGACGATCATCGCCGACCTGCAGGCGACCGAAACGACACGCGAGCAGGACGAGCACGCGATTGCCGTGCTGACCGGCGTTCCGCCGGCGTCATTCAACATTGCGCCCGATCCGGACTATCCCTTCCTTACGCCTCCCGTGCCGCCGCCCCTGCCTTCACAACTGCTCGAGCGGCGCTACGACGTGGTGAGTGCCGAGCGCACGGCGGCGGCGGCCAACGCGGGTATCGGCGTCGCCGAAGCCGCGTTCTATCCGTCGCTGACGCTCTCGGCGCAAGGTGGTTTCGCGCACAACACGCTGGCGCACCTGTTCACTGTGCCGAGCCGTTTCTGGACGCTCGGCCCCGAGCTTGCGGAAACGATCTTCGACGGCGGCGCACGCACGGCCGCGGTGCGCGGCGCACGGGCGACCTACGACGAAGACGTCGCAAACTATCGGAATACGGTCCTGACGGCCTTCCAGAGCGTGGAGGACAACCTGTCTTCGATGAATCACCTGCGGGCGCAGGCAAACGCGTTCGCGAAGGTGTACGACAGTAACAGCCGGCTGTTTGCGAGCGAACAGGCGCAGTTCGATGCCGGCGCGGTCAGCCAGCAGAACTTGCTGACGCAACGGCTGACCTTGCTTGAGGCGCAGCAGAATCTGCGCGACACGCAGGCGCTGCTCGCCGAGAGTAACGTGCAACTCGTCAAGAACCTGGGTGGTGGCTGGCAGCGCGACGACGCCGAGGTCCCTTCGGTGCCAACTGCTGCTTCATCGTCCGCTTCATCACCCGCTTCATCACCCGCTTCATCACCCGCTTCGTCGTCCGCTTCGTCGTCCGCTTCGTCGTCCGCTTCATCGTCCGCTTCGTCGTCCGTTACGCAAACGCCAGCGCGGTTTGCCCCGGAGGCGGCCGCCGACTGACTTAAACGCTGTTCCATAGTGTCCGGCACGCGGAGCCCGCGCGGGCTGGTCTCAAGCAAGAACGGAGTCCTCATGAAGTCACGTTCTCAGCGCTCGGCGCTGTCGTATCTGTGTCTGATCGTACTCGCCGCCTGCTCGAAAAGTGCGCCGCCGCCTCCACCTGCGCAGGTGGCCGTGGTGAAGGCGCAATCGCAATCGGTCCCGCTCGAACGTCAGTTCGTCGGCCGGCTTTCGCCTTACTACAGCGCGAACGTAACGGCCCGCGTGTCCGGCGTGCTGCTGCGGCGCATTTACACCGAAGGCTCGCAGGTGCGCGCGGGGCAACTGCTGTTCGAGATCGATCCGGTCTTTTACCGCGCGCAGCTCAATAACGACCTCGCGTTGCTGGCCGAGGATCAGGCCACCTACGTCAACGATCACATTACAGCCTTGCGTAACCGCAAGCTGCTGCCGGTCGGGTCGGTCTCGCAGCAGACCGTCGACAATTCCGATGCTGCCGAACGCAGCGCCGCCGCCAAGATCAAGGCTGACGAGGCAACCGTCGCGAGCGCACGGGTCTCGCTCAACTACACGCGCGTGACGGCGCCCATTGGCGGTATTGCCGGACAACAACAGGTGACGGCGGGCGCGGTGGTCGGCAGCAGCACGTCAGACACGGGTGGAAGCGGCACGCTGCTGACGACCGTCCAGCAGATCGATCCGATGTACGTGAACTTCACGATCAGCTCGGCTGATCTGGTGACGCTGCAGGACTCCCAGAGCACCGGTTCGGTCGACCTCTCGCAGCAGAATCACACCACGGTGAAGATCTCGCTACCTAATCGTGCGTCGTACGGCACGCCGGGCACGCTCGATTTCTCCGATGTATCGGTGAATGCTGCGACCGGCTCGGTCAATTTGCGTGCGCTCGTTGCAAACCCGCAGCGGCGTCTGCTGCCCGGCATGTATGTGACGCTGACGGTCAACTTCGGCACGCAGAAAAACGTGTTCCTGATCCCGCAGCAGGGCGTGCAGCGCGACACGGTCGGCGCGTACGTGCTGGTCGTCGGCGCGGATAACAAGGTGGGTCGCAAGGACGTCGTGGCCACTGATAGCCTCGGCAACAACTGGATCGTGACGCAGGGGCTGACGGACGGTGACCAGATCATCGTGACGGGGGTGCAGATGGCGCGGGAGGGCGCACAGGTGAAGCCCGTCGCGTGGCAACCGCCAGCGGCGGCGTCTGGTGCGGTGGTGGCTTCCGCAGCGCCCGCAGCGCCCATGGCGGTCGCCGTGTCGAGCCCCCCGGCCGCGCCGGCTGCCACGGCGTCAGCGGCTTCGGCCGGCCTGGCGAAGTAGGAGACCGCACATGCCGAGTTTTTTCATCAACCGCCCCGTCTTCGCCTGGGTGATCGCGATCCTGATCTGCCTGTTCGGCATCATCTCTGTGCACGGCATGGGGATCGATTCGTACCCCGACATCGCGCCCCCGGAGGTGACCGTCACTGCGCAGTATCCAGGCGCAAGCGCCCGGACGATGGAGTCAACGGTGACCCAGGTGATCGAGCAGCAGCTCACGGGCATCGACAATCTGCTGTATTTCAGTTCGAACTCGAGCTCGAATGGCCAGACGCAGATCATCCTCACGTTCGCGACCGGCACCAACCCGGACATCGCCCAGGTGCAGGTGCAGAACAAGGTCACGCTCGCCCAGCCGCTGCTGCCGACTCAAGTCACGCAGCAAGGGGTCGTGGTGGCGAAGGCGAGCCCGGACATCCTGATGTTCGTCGCGCTGCAATCGGATAATCCGTCGATTGATGCAGGGCGTCTCTCCGATATTCTCGCGTCAGATATCCAGCCAAACATCGGCCGTGTGAACGGGGTCGGCAATACCACGCTGCTGGGCTCCGAGTACGCGGTGCGCATCTGGCTCGACCCTAACAAGCTGCAGAGCTACGGGCTGTCGACGACGCAGGTGCTCAATGCCGTGAGCTCGCAGAATGCGCAGTTCGCAGCCGGCTCGCTCGGCGCGGATCCGGCTGTGAAAGGGCAGGTGTTTACGGCGAACGTGACGGGCGACAGCCTCTTTTCGTCGGTCAAGCAGTTCCAGGACATCATCATTGTCGCCAACAACAACGGCACCACCGTCAAGCTGAGCGACGTGGCGCGGGTGTCGTTCGGCTCGCAGACCTACGGCTTCGCGCCGGTCTATAACGGCAAGGCGGCGGGGGGGATGGCCGTGTTCCTGTTGCCGGGCGCCAATGCGCTCGCGGTCGCGAAGGCAGTCAAGGCCGAGATGGCGACGCTGGCGAAGGATCTGCCGGAAGGCGTCACCTGGAGCGTGCCATACGACACCACGCCTTTCATTACCGCGTCGATCGTGGACGTGATCCGCACGCTCATCGAGGCGATCGTGCTGGTGTTCTTCGTGATGCTGGTCTTCCTGCAGAATCTGCGGGCCACGATCATTCCGACGCTCGTCATTCCGGTGGCGCTGCTCGGGACCTTCATCGGGCTGTCGGCGCTGCACTACACGCTCAACCAGTTGACGCTGTTCGGCATGGTGTTGGCGATCGGCATCGTGGTTGACGATGCCATCGTCGTGATCGAAAACGTCGAGCGCATCATGACTGAGGAGCATCTGGAGCCAAGAGCGGCGACTCGCAAGGCGATGGGCCAGATCACCGGCGCGATTATCGCGATCACGGTGGTGTTGTCCGCCGTGTTCATCCCGTCCGCGCTGCAGCCGGGCGCGACCGGCATCATCTACGCGCAGTTCGCGCTGACGATCGCGGTGTCGATGGGATTCTCCGCGTTCCTCGCGATGTCGTTCACTCCTTCGCTGTGCGCGGCGATCCTGAAGCCTGAACACGCGACGAAGAAGAATGCGTTCTACCGCTGGTTCGACCGTAGTTTCGACTGGACAACTAATAAATATATCGGCCATGCCGGCCGGGCCGTGACGCATGCGCCGCGCTGGATGATCGGATTCGTGCTGGTCGTGGTGCTGACGGGTTTCCTGTATACGAAACTGCCGACCAGCTTCGTGCCTGATGAAGACCAGGGTTTCGTGCTCGCACTCATCAACCTGCCACCCGGCTCGACGCTGCAGAGTACGGATCACGTGATGACCGAGGTGCGCGACAAGCTCGCGAACAGTCCGTTCAGCAAGGAAATCGTGGGGATTTTCCAGCCGGAAGGCTTCAGCTTTGTCGGCACAAGCGAAAACGTCGGCATGTCGTTCATCAAGCTCGCAGACTGGAACAAGCGCCATGACACCGCGATGACGCTGATTCCGAAGATCAACCAGACCCTTCATAGCATTTCGGATGCGCAGATCTTCGCGGTGAATCTGCCGACCATCCGCGGTCTCAGCCAGTTCGGCGGCATCGATATGTATCTGCAGGCACGTGAAGGCCAGTCGCGTGCAGAGCTTGCCCAGGCCACGGGCACGCTGCTCGGGGGGGCGACGAAGAGCCCGGTTCTGTTCGGGATCCGCCCCAACTCGCTGCCAAGCGCACCGCAACTCGATATCGCGGTGGACCGTACCCAGGCCCAGTCGATGGGCCTGTCGCTGACCGATGTGTACTCCACGCTGCAGATGGAGCTCGCGCCGTTTTACATCGACCAGTTCACTTATGGCGGGCGCGTGAAGCGCGTCTATATCCAGGCGGATGCGCCGTACCGGATGGGGCTCGACGCGCTCCAGCACCTGTATACGCCGAGTCTCTTCACAACCGGCGCCAGCACTACCGCGGGCCAGTCGTCATCGGGCAGCGCGAGCGCGTCGAACGGCTTCACTACACCCGTCGACCCGTCGCCTGCGAATACGTCGATCAGCCCTTACAACATGGTGCCGCTCGCAAGCGTAGTGAATGCCAGATGGAGCTTTGGGCCGACGGTGCTGCCGCGCTACAACGGCTACTCCGCGATCGAGATCGTCGGCAACTCCGCGCCGGGTTACTCGACCGGGCAGGCGATCGATGTGCTGCAGAACATCGTCAACCGGCAGTTGCCGGCGGGATTTGCGGCGGACTGGACCGGGCAGTCGTTCCAGGAATTACTGTCGGGCTCGTCGGCCATAACGCTGCTGTTGCTCTCGATCGTGGTGGTGTTCCTGTGTCTCGCCGCGTTGTATGAAAGCTGGTCGATTCCGGCTGCCGTGCTGCTCGTCGTGCCGCTCGGCATGCTCGGCATGCTTGTGTTCTGTCTCTCATTCGGAGTACCGAATGACATCTACTTCAAGATCGGTCTCGTGACCGTGATCGGACTCGCGGCGAAAAACGCGATTCTGATCGTCGAGTTCGCGGTGGAGGGGCAGCAACAAGGCATGACGTTGCGCGATGCCGTCCTGAGCGCAGCTCGCCTAAGACTGCGCCCGATCCTGATGACCTCGATGGCCTTTATCCTCGGCGTGTTCCCGCTTGTTGTCTCGTCGGGCGCAGGCGCCGCTTCGCGTCACGAGATTGGCACCGGCGTGATCGGCGGCATGTTGTTTGCGACGTTCCTCGGCCTGCTGCTGATTCCGGTGTTTTATGTGGTCGTACGGCGACTGCTTGGCGACAAGCTCGACGAGGTGTCGCACAAGATGCCTCATCACGGCGACGACGCGGGCGGCCACGACGGCGATGCGCCGGGCGGTGCTGGTCATGGTGGGGGTGCGGGTGTCGCACGCCTTGGCGGAGAGGACACATCAGCCTAGCTGAGCCGTGCGCGCCGGATACGGTACGCTTCAGCTAGCCATGCGCCCGCGTAACGGCAGATGAAACGAACACGGCGACAAGCGCTCGAAACGCGCGACCAGATTCTCGATGCGGCCGACCTGGATACGGTTCGCGTGTCAAGTGTCGTGCATGCGTTTCTCGGCAGGGTGTTTTGCGTGACAGGGGATTGATCTCTACTGGTGCTGAATCTATTCAAGCTGTCCTGTTGAATAACCAGGGATGGCGCGACATCATCGAGATCGAGCGGCCGATCCGGCACGCATCTGACGCAGAGGTAGAACGTGTTCAATTTTTTCGACGTGGATGAAATCATCAAGGCGTTTCCCGACGAGGCAGTCAGCACCATCGTGGACACCTATCTCACCGATGAGCCCTCGGCAAGCTCGCGAATTTTCCGCGTCTACTATCCAATACCTCGGCACTACCACGAGACATGCGAGGAGCATCTCTATCTCCTGACCGGCAAAGTGAAATTTGCCATCGAAGACGAGGATCCACGCGTGCTCACGGCCGGCCAGCTGGTCACGTTTGAACGAAACACCGTGCACGCAATTACCGAGATTCTGGAGTCTCCCGCCGTATTTTTCACGGTTGATGCACCCCGGCGCGTGCCGTCCGATGTGGTGTACGTGAATCCGGAGGATGCAAAGATACGTCCTTTCGTTACGCACCTGGACGATCTCGGTCAATAACTCGCCCACTCAGCGCCAGCGCAAATGCGGTCCGGCGCCAGCCACCTACAAGCTCGCTTTCAAGCATCCGTATTTCTCGCGACAGGGCGGGAAGCGCAGCGTTGAGTCAAAGCGCTTCCCGAAGAAGTCACGTTATTCGACTAGGGTGTGGAACTTTCCACCAAATGTTATCTGCTTTATATTTAGGAATACAAATTTTGTATAGATGCGAAATGCCTCCTCTGATCTGCATCGCTCCTGCACAACCCGGATGTACCTCCAGGTGCCTGAGGAGTCGAGTCATCAACGCATCTCTGGTACGTCGGATAACAAAACGGTAATGTCTTTGACGGTATGGCGCAATGTCGAGATCGCATACTAAAGGCAACTTCCACTGCGGTTCGACGGGTGCACAACATGAGCGTATCGACGAAAAAATCACTTTCTGGTCGTGGCAAAGCAGGCCTGCTGCTGACAGGGGGCGCTGTTGCGATTATTGCCGGCGGACTGGCGTTCATGGAGTCAGGTATCTACGACGTTTCCGCCTCATCCGGACATAACCCCCTGGTCGCTTGGGTTTTGCATGAGACCTATACGCAATCCCTGCATCGGCACGCTAAAAATATAATGGTGCCAGCCGACCTGGTTAGCGCGGAAAATGTTCGGGCAGGCGCGCGTCTTTACAACTCAACCTGCGTGTACTGCCATGGAGCGCCTGGTCGAGAGCTTAGCTCGATTGGACAGGGAATCCTGCCGCTTGCTCCGCCATTGCTCGATGCTCATCGACGGAATAATCCGAGGCTGATGTTCTGGGTCATCAAGAACGGCGTCAAGATGACTGGCATGCCTTCGTTCGGAAAGACGCAGAGTGATCAGACGATGTGGCAACTCGCTGCGTTCCTGTCAAAAGGGCGGGGGATATCTGCTCAAGACTACGATGCCTTGGCGATTATAGACAACAGCGCTAAAACGAAATGATGAACGTGAATATATTACATGTCGGATTCCTGAATAAAATGGATCTGTGAGAGAGACTTGACACCGAGTGATCTACATAAGCATCCGGTAATCAAAACGCACCTTGTCGACATACCATGAACGCTCGTATCGCACTACCTTTGTTGACGCTGGTCACCGCGTTGTCTAGTTTGCCGCCTGTCGAATGCAAGGCAGCAAGCATGTCAATGTCTGGCGGTATTGCCGGAGACGTTACTGTTGCGAGCGGCAGTGACTTTTTGTACGGAAACGGCCAGCACGCCGATAAGAGCGGCAAGCATCAACCGATTCATCCGCAACTGAAGCCCGACTATGCCTGTCAGAATTTGCACGTCAGGGAACCGACTTGTCCGCCAAGGTGAACGACGGTCTGCAGAGCACGGGAACAGCGCTCCAACGCTCGGCGAGGCGGGTCAGCTCGTCCTGAGTTGCAGGAAAAGATCATTAATTCTGATACTGAACCGGGACGCCGCGCTTTGAAATCAGCAGGTCCAGGAAGGTCTTGGTGACACGATCGGATGGTTGCCCGTTATGCCCCTTGAACGCGACGACGAGCTCCCAGCAAGGCGCGGCGCTGTCGGATAGTTTGGTCACTGCGATCGGGCTTGCGCGCGCGTCCTTGGCGCGTGCGCGCGCGATTGATTCGGGCACGAGCGCTATGCCCAGGCCCTGGGCGACCAGATCCAGCAGCGTCGATATGTCATTCACTTCAAAAGCGGTCGTACGAGCGCCTGGAAGAGCTGCAAAGCCCCGGTCCAGAAGACGTCTCATTCCCCAGTCGGGCTTCAGATCGACGAAGGTTTCATCCAGCAGGCTCAACATGTTGGTCGCAGGCCCATCAGCCAATGGATGGCTCGGCGAACAGACAACTACAACGTCCTCGCAAGCCAGCATTCTTGTCACCATCCCGGCGCCGGTTTCTCCGGGTTGGGTGAAAACGAGATCAAGTCGTCCCTCGTTCACTTCGTCAAGCAAAGGCGTTGCACCATCCAGCAGCAACTGGACATCGATTCCAGGAAATCGGCTGCGAAATCGCCCCAGGGAGGCCGGCAAGTCGACGAACGGCGCGAGGCTCTGAATCGAGCCGATGCGCAACTGCCCACGAGCGAGGCCGTGCACCTGGGTGACTGCCAGGCGCGCTTCGCGGGCCGCTGCCAGCACGCGTGCCGCTTCCTTCAACAGAACCTTTCCGGCTGGCGTCAAATCAACGCGGCGCGTGCTGCGAACGAGCAATGGACCGCCGAGGTCATCTTCAAGCATGCGTATGGTTTGTGAAAGACCGGACTGCACGATGTTCAACCGTCGTGCCGCCCGGGTGAAGTGACGTTCTTCGGCTACGGCAATAAAACACTCAAGCTGCTTTAGATCCATTTACCTGTCTCGGATGTGCAGGGTTGGTGCGGTGGGTCGACCGTGCCAATCCAGCTTTCATTTGGTTGATGATCTCGGCCACGTCAGGAACGCGTGTCTGGATCAGTGATTTGTTTAATAAGGATGACGTATGGGTATTTCTAGAGCTACGATCAACCTGGCCAATGTCGCACCGAGCGGATTGGAGGATCGGCGCCGTCCATGTATTGTACGCGGCGTGTCGGATGACAGCACACGCACAGGCTCGGATAACAGATTTGTAATGGAAAAGTTGGGGTGAGGTCATGGTCGGATACGCACAATGCGAATCAGGTGCTGCTCATGGTGAGCAACACCATCCCACCGACATTGAAAGGCAGCCATCATGAAATCACTCATCTGTGCAGTATTTGCCGCCGCTGTTCTCGCCGCTCCCACGCTCTCGTTTGCACAGGCGAGCAACGCACCTGTCACGCGTGCGGAAGTCAAAGCCGATCTCGTGCAGGTCGAGCAGGCAGGCTATAACCCGGCGCGCAAAGACCTGAATTACCCAGCCGATATTCAAGCTGCCGAAGCGCGTATCGACACGTCATCGGCTGCCGACACATCCTATGGTGGAGTATCCAACGGGGCAGCATTCGGATCACCAGCACCGGTAGCCGTGCTTCAGAGTCAGTCGCTGTACACGCATCATTGACGACTGCTTTGGCAGCAATGCTCGCGATAGTGAGTCACGGGGCCGGCAGGTGACTTCGGTTCAGGCTTTGAGGAATTGTTGCGAAGTTGAAGATCAGAGATAATCAACACGGTAGGGTGCCAGGCACTCGTCCAGGAAGGATCATTGATGACACACTTTGCTTTCACTGCCGGATCCGTCGCCGTTGTCACAGGCGGTGCTGCCGGTATCGGCCTTGCCGCTGCCAAGCGATTCGCGCAACTCGGACTTCGCGTTTGCATCGCCGATCTGGGCGCGGATCGACTCGCGCATGCGGCGCAGGAAGTCGCCATGCTGGCGGCCCATGGAGCGGACGATGTCATGGCAATCGAGACGGACGTCAGCCGCGTCGAGGACCTGCATCGACTGGAGGCAGCGGTTCAAGACCGCTTCGGCGGCACGGATATCCTGATGAACAACGCAGGGATTCAACCAGGCAGCACTATGTTCGGTCCGGCCGCTAACTGGGAACGGGTGCTTGACGTCAACTTGTGGGGAGCCATCCGCGGCACTCAGGTTTTCGTACCTGCAATGATCGCGCGCGGCCGCTCGGGTCTGGTGATCAACACCGGCTCCAAGCAAGGTATTACCACGCCGCCTGGCGACCCGGCTTACAACGTGTCCAAGGCCGGGCTGAAGGCGTTCACCGAAGCGTTGCAGCACGAACTGCGCAACACGCCGGATTGCCAGCTCAGCGCTCATTTGCTGATCCCGGGTTTCGTGTTCACGAACCTTGCCGCTCATGGTCGCACCGAGAAGCCGGCTGGCGCGTGGACGGCTGAGCAAACCGTCGATTTCATGATGGAACGCCTGGGTGCCGGCGATTTCTACATTCTCTGCCCCGACAACGATGTACCTCGCTCCCTCGACGAGCGACGCATCCTGTGGGCGGCAGGAGACGTTGTCGAGAACCGTCCGCCGCTGTCGCGCTGGCATCCGGATTTCAAGCAGGCTTTCGAAGCATTCAGCAAGAAAACTGACTGACTTGCTCCCGGATATGCAGTCGCCTGAGCACCTCGCTCGCGGCGACGTTCGGTATTATCGGCAGCGGAAGATGGTGGGTCTTGGGCGCTCTCAATGGCAGAGCGCCTGATTGCGACAGAACGTCTTCGTCAGGATGACTGAGAGAATTGGGTTACGCCTTCAGATGCGGCCCCAGCAGCGATAGATCAGCGGGTCCAAGACGGTCGTGTGCGGTCTGCACCTGGTGCCAGTACGGGTAGAGCAGGGGCGGCGCGCTTACCTTGTCGAGCCGCGCGCGCTGGTCGGCGGTCAATGTCAGATTCGCCGCGCCGAGGTTGTCACGCAGTTGCGTTTCATTGCGTCCACCAATGATCACCGAGGCGACCGCGGGCCGCCCAAGCGTCCACGCAAGCGCGACCTGTGCGGCTGATACCTTGTGCTCGCTGGCAATCTCGATGAGCACGTCGACGATCGACCACAGTCGTTGCTCGTCACGGATCGGCGGCTCGGTCCATCCGGCGAGCTGTCGCGTGCCTTCGGGTGTCGCGTCGCGGCGGTGTTTGCCGGAAAGCAGGCCGCCTGCCAGCGGACTCCAGACCAGGATGCCAAGTCCTTGATCGAGTGCGATTGGCGCAAGCTCATACTCCGCTTCGCGTGCTTCGAGCGTGTAGTGGATCTGATGGCTCACGAAGCGCGGCAGACGATCCCGCTCGCTCACGTGCAACGCTTTCATCAGGTGCCAGCCCGAGTAGTTCGAGCAGCCGACATACCTGATCTTGCCGTGCCGGACCAGCAGGTCTAGCGCCTCAAGCGTCTCTTCAAGCGGCGTGAGCCCATCCCATTCATGAACCTGGTAGAGGTCGATCACATCGGTCCTGAGACGGCGCAGGCTCGCCTCGCAAGCCTGGATCAAATGATGCCGCGACGAGCCCCGGTCATTCGGACCGTCGCCCATCGGAAAGCGTGCCTTGGTGGCGATCAGCACGCCGCCCTTGCGTTTTCCGCCGAGTGCCTCGCCGACGATTTCTTCCGACGCACCATTCGAATAGACATCCGCCGTATCGATCAGGTTGACGCCCGCGTCGATGCACATGTCAATCTGCCGGCGCGCCTCGTCGAGGCCGACTTCGCCGACGTTCGCAAATTTGCCCTTGCCGCCCATCGTCATGGTGCCAAGTGTGATGGTCGACACCTTGAGGCCAGAACGACCGAGTTGACGATATTCCATGATGAAGCAATCTCCTTTGAAAGTTGCAGAGGACTGGGGACCGGCGCGCGATCATTTCTCATCCGCCTGTGCGGGAAAATCGTGCCCGTTCTTTGCGATGATGCGATGATGCGCCCAACCGTGCGACGATATCGCAGAGTCACTTATCATTCCAATGGGAATATCTGCTTAGATTAATCGGCTTTTGTGATTAACGATGTTTCAAGGCATGAGGGGCGCGGGCCACCGACGGTAGCGCAGTGCGGCTCTTGCGCTCAATGAGCACTACCATAGTTGCGGACATGCACATCAGCGCGGCAACGCCGAGCATCGGGACACGGTAGGAGCCGGTGACATCGTGAAGCCAGCCGGTCGCATAAGGTCCGAGGAATCCGGCGAGCGTGCCAATCGTATTGATGAGCCCGATCCCCGCAGCGGCGGCTGCATTGCTGAGATAGCGCGGAGGCAACTGCCAGAACGAAGCATGCGGTGTATAGACGCCGACCGCGCCGAGCGTAAAGGCGGCCATCACCTCGTACGGTGAGGACAGGAAGAGCGCCGCGGCGAATGACAAACCACCTATCGCGGTGGGAATCGCGACGTGCCACTCGTCCTGATGCTCAACCACTAATCGACGCGATAGCGTACCTCCGGAAGGGGGGTGATTTTCCTACCCAATGAGGGTATATCGAGGCCGCGTTTTGCCTGATAGTACAGACACACCAAAACCCGTCGCAGATGCTTTCCCGGACCGCAGTTTCAGGCCCGGATTCCTTTCGGGTACCCAGTTAAAGCGGTTCTACATCGGCTTAATAATAAAAAACGAATAAAAACGAATAAAAAACGATTAACAGCCACATTTAGCCCCGCTTTTAACTGCACCACAAATAAAGATTTAAACGCACATAGAGAGTGGCTTGGTGTCGATTGAAACGACATAAGTTCGTCCTTTCCTATCCGCGTGGAAAGTCACGGCGCGCATTCGCTGCCAGATATAGGTGCGCGCGAACAAGCTTGGTGACACACCCGGGCTCTGCCGGAAGCCGGGAATCTCCAAAGCATTGCCTCGATGAGTGGAACGGAATGGACTTCCTGAAAGACGGCGACACACCGATCAATGACAATTGAAAGGGACACTTGACATGCGCAATTCATTTGAATCATCGAACGTGGCGTGCGGCCCCCGGTTTCTATGGGTGGACCTGAAGCAGAGCGCGGGCGTATCGCTAGTGGATTCGCTCGACCAGACTTTCGACGTACACCGGGTCCGCGAGTCAACGCAGGTTGACCACGCCATCGAAACTCACACGCCTCAGTTCCTGTGCTTCGAGTTTGACGAGCCGGACCCACAAGGCATCGATGATTTGATGCGCATCGGTCAGGAGCATCCCAGCCTGCCCATTCTCGTGATTACGGACCGAAGCTCCGCGGCTGCCGCGATGTTGTCGCTGCAGCCTCCGGTCTGGGGTCTGCTAATGAAGCCGGCTGCGCCGACAGAACTGCGCGGGGATGTCCTGACGCTTCCGTCGTCGACGCGGGCAAACCGGCGGGAACCGATCCGCCATTCCGACGCCACGCGAGCAGATGTCGTACCGCTATCGCGCGCCACGGAGCACCACAAGCAGGGCAGGACGCACCCGGCGATCGAATACGCTGCGCAACATCTCGATTGCGCGATCGCGTTGGGTCATGTCGCGGCCCTGTGCCACCTGGGTCCGTCACAGTTTTGCCGCGCCTTCAGGCTGGAGCATGGCGTGAGCTTCGGTCAGCATCTGCTGCGCTTGCGGATAGAACGGGCGTGCGATCGCCTGGGCGACCCGGACGCGCTCGTGAAGGAAGTGGCCTACTCGGTTGGATTCAACGATCTCTCGTACTTCACTCGGGCCTTCCGGCGCGAGATGGGCGTTTGCCCGAGTGCCTATCAGGCCGGCGCAAGATTGTCTTATCGGTTATCACGATCGTCCTAACGCCCCTCCATCAGAGCGCGCTACGCTCGATCTCATCGTGCGCGGCCGCCTGTAGGCACTCGCCGCCAAAGAGGAGACTGACATGGACAATCATTCGGACTCGAAAGCTTCGCCGACTGGGCCGGCCAACGACACAAGCTACGATAGCGCAGCGCTCGACAGGGTCTTGCGGGACGTCGAACGATGCGAAACGCTGATTGCACATGGGGCAAGAACGGCTGCGCCGGTGGAGGACGCCGACATCGAGATCGTGCGTGCGACGCGGCATGCGGTGGAACAGAAGACCTTGAGCGCAGCTGACGAGGCGGACTTTCGTGCGGCGGTAGGCCGGATCGCCCGAGCCGTTCGGTATCCGGGCGCGCAGATTGCCGACGACATGGACCGTTGCGGCGATATGGTCTCCTATGCAGGGCAGACGGGCAAGGTCATCCACGAGAGCGACGTTGCCTCGTTGTCGATCGCGCGTGCCGCGCAGCAGGACCTGCTCTGGAATGCAAGGACGGAAGCGCGCTTTTATGCTGGCATGAGCCGCATAGCCCGGTGCGTCGCGCCAGTGATGGCCGGTATGGCGGGCAAGCAAGCGCGCAAGGGCGCGCAGTTCGCGATCAGGATCTATACATGGTCGGCTTTCTCCCTTGCTTTCCTCGTGATATCGCTTTCATGCCTGTTGTTTGTGGCCAATCAAATTTCCACGGATGTCTCGAAGGTCGTCGAGGCAAACGATTCGGCGGCGCTAACGATGCACAACCTGTTGCAGGCTTATCGCGCGAGCATTATCGACGCGAAGGAGAAAAATCCGGAAGCCGTCGTGCAGTTGCAAAACTCCCAGGCCGCGTTGCAGATCAAGGAGTTGCTGCAGCAATTTGCGACCAACAACCGGCAACTCTATGCCGATGTGAAGCGGACCGAGGCGATCAGAAAATTTCTGCTGGTCGGCGGAGCAGAGAGCCCCTACAAGCCGGTCTGCACCGGGTACGCGCCAACCGGCAAGCGAGCGGACACGTGGAATGTGAACCTGGAAAAGGTCTCCGGTCCGCGAGCGAACCCTGACGCCCCGATGCAGACAACCAACTGGAATTGCGATCCCGACAGCCGGCGGCGCGCGCTCGAGGTCGACCTGCCGCTGCTCGCGACCGGGCCGATGGATCAGGCGAATCAAGTGGATCAAGCGGGCACGAACACGTCATGGCGTCCCGAAGACGCGGTTGAACAGGGTTTTCAGAAGATCGCGGTCTATCAGGACATTCGCGCAATGGCGACCAATGACCGCGACGTCAATCTCGCTTTCGTGGGGGCCATCACGAGCTTCCTGCTGCCGGTGTTGTACTCATGGCTCGGCGCGTGCGCGGCAATACTCCGGCAATTGAGCGCCGAGTCTTCAGCAAGCCTGTTCCATCCGCAACATTCGAAGGTCGCTTACCGGGCTCACATCACCACCGCTGTGATCGTCGGTATTTCCATCGGGCTGTTCAGCGAGCTCCTTCAGGGCGGCAAAGAGTTTTCGCCGCTCGCCATCGCGTTCGTCGCCGGCTATGCGTCCGACAAGTTCTTCGCCTTCATCGACCGGATCGTGAGCGCGATCTTTCCCACTCGCATTGCTGCGCGGCCCGAGACCCCGATGGTGAGCCCTGCGCCGGCGAACGTCCCGCCACCGTCCGACGCCGCACCGTCCGGCGTGCACGCGTAACGGCGTCCCCTGCAAGACGGCCGGTGGGCGCACGCCATCGGTCGCGATACCTGAGTTGCTACCTGAGTTGCTACCTGAGTTGCTACCTGAGCCGATCCTGATTCCGAGGTCGCCGTTCCCGGAGATCCGGCTGGATTCCTGTCGGCCGATCGTTGTCGGCCGATAGCGTCCTGGCCGCTGTTGCCGGTGCATTCAAGTGAGAGAGAGCTTGCCCCGACGTACTTCACGTCACCCATCTGAAGGAGCTTCAAATGATTCAAAACTCCGCAACGACGTTTGCCATCCCCCATTCTGAACACAAGCTCGTACCTGGTGCGGTGCCGATCGGCGCCGCCGACCCGAATGCAACGCTCCTTGTCAGCATCCGCGTGCGCCCGCAGGATGGCGCCGCACCGTCGGCAAGCCTGGGAGACATGTCCGGCACGCCGCCCAGAGCCCGGCACTATATCTCTCGCGAAGCGTTTGCCGCCCAGTACGGCGCCGCCGCAGCGGACCTCGATAGCGTCAAGGCGTACGCCTCTGGTCATGGACTCAAGGTCGTGGAAAGCGATGCAGCGCGCAGGACCGTGGTCGTCTCCGGCACCGTGCAGGCGATCAACCAGGCTTTCTCGGTCGAGCTGCAGACGTTCCATACGGGCGCCGCGAGCTATCTCGGTCATACAGGGCCCGCGAGCGTACCGGCCGCGCTGGGCGGCATCGTAGAAAGCGTGCATGGCCTCGACACGCGTCCGCTTGCGCAGCCCATGATGCGACCGGCAGCAAGCGGACAGGCGACAACAGCGCTCCTGCCAGCGCAAGTTGCAAAACTGTATGGGTTTCCTGCCGTTTCTGCGGCAGGCCAGACGGTCGGCATCCTGGAGTTCGGCGGCGGTTACCGCGAGAGCGACGTCCAGGCATGGTTCACGAACATCGCCAGCCTGCCCGTGCCGGCGGTATCGTCAGTCGGCATCGATGGCGCGGCCAATTCGCCGGGCGCCAGCGCCGACACTGAAGTGATCCTGGATATCGCCGTCGCGGGATCGGTCGCACCGGGAGCCAGGCTCGTCGTGTATTTCGCGCCTAATACCGACCAGGGATGGGTGGACGCATTTTCAACGGCAATCCACGACGCGACCAACCGTCCTTCAGTACTCTCGATCAGTTGGGGCGGCAACGAAAGCGGCTGGCCGAACATCAGCGCGCTCACAAGCGTGATTGCCGAAGCGCAGGCGCTGGGTGTCACGCTCTTCGCTTCGTCCGGCGACAGCGGCTCGGAAAACCCGGCCGAAGTCAGCTATCCCGCGTCGGACCCAGGCATCACTGCATGCGGGGGCACGACGATCTCCAATGTGTCCGGCACCACGTTCACGCAGACAGCATGGTCGGGCAGCGGTGGCGGCATCAGCAATGTATTTCCGCCGCAACCCTGGCAGTCGTGGGCGAACGTACCCGCGTCGGTTAATCCCACGGGACACACCGGCCGCGGCGTACCCGATGTCGCCGGAAACGCCGATCCTTCGAGCGGCTACCCGCTGCTGCTGAACGGCCAGTCTATCGGCGTGTGGGGCGGGACTAGCGCGGTCGCGCCGCTCTATGCAGGCCTGAGCGCGGTGCTGCACGCAACGCTCGGCGCACCGCTCGGATTCCTCAATCAAAACCTTTATACGAACGAGGGGCCGTATGTCTTCGACGACGTGACCTCGGGCACGAACGGATCGTATAACGCAGGGCCGGGCTGGGACGCGGTGACGGGTCTGGGCAGTATCAACGGCACGGCGCTCAATACGGCGCTGCTCGGCATCGGGCTGCCGCCCGCGCTCGCTGTCTACGACAACAAGCTGTTCATGGCATGGAAGGGCATGGAATTCGACGACCGCATCTTCTTCACCACCGGCAATGGCGCGACGTGGGCGCCCCAAACGCTGGTGCCGGGTGTGGGAACAAGCGCCGGGGTTGCGCTCGCGGCATTCGGCAACCAGCTCTACATGGCGTGGAAGGGCGAAGGGTTCGATCAGGGGATCTATTGGTCCAGCTTCAATGGCACGAGTTGGGCGCCGCAGAGGCAGGTCCCCGGAGTCGCCACGAGCTCGGGACCGCGTCTCACGGTAGATGGCAACGCGCTCTATATGGCATGGAAAGGCATGGAGGACGATCAGCGCCTGTGGTGGTCGAGTTTCAACGGTTTGGCCTGGGCTGCGCAGCAGGAGATCCCCGGTGTTGCAAGCAGTGTTGGCCCGGCGATCGTGACGTTCGACAATCAGCTGTTCGCCGCCTGGAAGGGCGAATTCGGCGATCCAGGCCTCTACTACTCCACCTTCAATGGGAGCACCTGGGCACCGCAGAAGCTGATCGCCGGCACCGGCACCAGCGAAGGGCCTTCGCTCACCGTGTACGGCCGCCAGCTGTTCGCGACCTGGAAGGGCGAATTCAGCGACCAGAGGCTTTTTTACGCAAGCTTTAACGGCACGGGCTGGACGCCGCAGAAACAGATCCCGGGTGTGCTTAGCAGTATCGGTCCGGGCGTTACCACGTTCGGCAACCGGGTGTTTGCCGCCTGGAAGGGGATGACGGGCGACCAGCGGATCTGGTGGTCGGCCTATAACGGTGCGAGCTGGGCTGCGCAGCAGGTGGTCCCAGGAGTCGGAACCAGTACTGACCTGCTCGTAGCGGCTGCGGCCTGACGAAGGGCGCGGCGAGCATGGTTTTGCGCCGTCGTTTTGACGGGGTGAGGGTTCTTGCTCACCTCGTTTTTTTGTTCACCCAAGGAGATTTAAGCCATGGCAACACATGTACTCAGCGGTAGCGAAAGAGCGCCATTCGACGGCGCGCGGTCCACCGGAAAGGCCAATCCGGCCGAGCGACTCGAAGTGACGGTGCTCGTGCGGCGTCGTTCGGCCGATGCCTTCACGGAGCGAGTGAAAAAGCTCGCGGCCGGCGACACATCTGATGGTCACGTCAAACGAGAGGATTTCGCGAAACACTTCGAGGCCGATGCTGCCGACATCGCGGCTATACGGGCTTTCGCGACCCATCACGCACTTGCGGTCGTCGAGGAACACGCGGCGCGCCGGACCGTGATCCTGTCCGGGACGGTCGCGCAGTTCAATGCCGCGTTCGGTATTGACTTGCAGCAATACGAGCATGCTGGCGGCTCGTATCGGGGGCGAACGGGATCGATCCAGTTACCCGACGAGTTGACCAGCGTTGTCGAGGCCGTACTGGGACTCGACAATCGCCCGCAGGCGCGGCCGCATTTCCGCAGCCGGCTGCCTCACGGCAACGTGCAATGGCGAGCATCAGCGGGCGCCACGACGTCCTTCATGCCCACCCAGCTCGCCTCGTTGTACGACTTTCCTGCGGGGACCGGGCAAGGTGAATGTATCGCGCTCATCGAGCTCGGCGGTGGATACCGCCCGGCCGATCTCAAGGCTTATTTCGCACAACTAGGTATCACTGCGCCGAAGGTTTCCGCCATCTCCGTCGACCACGGCAAGAATCATCCGACAGGAGACGCGAATGGACCGGATGGCGAAGTGATGCTCGATATAGAAGTAGCCGGTGCGATCGCTCCCGCTGCCCATATCGCCGTCTATTTTGCGCCCAATACCGACGCCGGATTCCTTGATGCCGTGACGACCGCCATTCACGATACAACCAACAAGCCGTCGGTGATCTCGATCAGTTGGGGCGGCCCGGAGTCGTCGTGGACCCAGCAGGCGATGACGGCGTTCGACCAGGCGTTCCAGGCGGCTGCCGCGATGGGGATCACCGTGTGCGTCGCGTCGGGTGACAACGGGTCTAGCGATGGCCTTAATGATGGAGCGGATCACGTCGACTTTCCTGCCTCCAGCCCCTACGCGCTTGCATGCGGCGGAACCAGCGTGCACGCGACCAATGGAACCATCGAAAGCGAAACGGTCTGGAACGATGGTGCGAGCGGGGGGGCGAGTGGCGGTGGTGTCAGCAGTTTCTTCGCACTGCCTGCCTGGCAGGCGGGACAGCACGTCACGCTGGCTCAGGGATTGACCCAGCCGCTGCAGATGAGGGGCGTCCCGGATGTTTCAGGCGACGCGGATCCCGAGACTGGTTATGACGTTCGTGTTGATGGCAACGACATGGTAATCGGCGGAACGAGCGCGGTAGCACCGCTGTGGGCCGGCCTGATCGCGCGGATCAACACCGGTACGGGCAGTCCCGTCGGCTACATCAATCCAAAGCTCTACAAGATCGCGGTCGATCTGAGCGATATCGCGCAGGGCAATAACGGAGACTTCTTCGCCTCGGTCGGATGGGATGCGTGCACCGGTCTCGGACGTCCAGTGGGTCAAAAGCTTGCAACTGCACTCTGACGCCCGCTTCGGTTCCAGGATGAACGCAGCCATCCGGGCGTGAGCGAGCGCACAGGAACGCCCTTGCCAAGCGCTGGATCGGCTGCTTATTTTTTTCGACGCTTCTTCCCGACGCGCGAATTGATCTCGTCCACGGATGTGTCTTAGCCAGACAGGAGGTCACATTCGCAGGGGACTATGTGAACCTGACCGACAATATGCCTAAAATATTAGGCGTTGTAATGACTTTTGCCTATTTAAGTAAGCAAAATCGGCAAGCAAGGTTTGTATTTTCCTGAATATTTGCCTAATATACTAGGCATTAACGACTTCAATGCCTAGTAAAATGAGCACTTTTGTTGCACCGGTCCACGCCGCCGAGCGGGTTGCCCAGTTGGGACAGCGTATCCGGATTGCGCGGCTCCGGCGCGGCTGGTCGGCAACGGACCTCGCCGGCAAGGCTGGCATCAATCGCAACACACTCACCGCGCTGGAGCTCGGCAAGCCAGGCACGGCGATCGGTGTTTGTTTTACCGTCCTGTGGGCGCTCGGTCTGGAGCAGGCCCTCGATGCCGTCGCGGATCCTGACGCTGACCTGCACGGCAAGGCGCTTGAAGCGTCGCGCCGCCCAACGCGTGCCGCCAAGCCCAGGAAGGTCAGGGACGACTATGACTTCTGAGCGCGAAGCCTATATCTACATCCAGCTTCCCGGCGCCCTGGAGACGGTGCCCGCGGCGCTGCTGAGGGTGCAGACGCTGCCGGATGGCACGCAGATTGGTCGTTTCCGCTATGGCGATCGCTACCTCCAGAGGCGAGAGGCGGTCTCACTCGATCCATTCCACTTGCCGCTCGCCAAACAGGTCTTCGAGTTCACCCAGCTCAAGGGCGTCCCCGGTGCGGTGCGGGACGCCGGCCCGGATGCCTGGGGGCGGCGCGTGATCGAGCACAAGCTTGAACGCAGTGCGGCTGACCTCCAGGAGATCGACTACTTGCTGCATGGTCCTCAGGACGGTGCGGGGTATTTGAGCTTCGGGCTGAAAGCCGAGCCGCCCGCGCCGAAGCGCCATTACAACCGGACGCATCAGTTGGCTGAACTGATCGCGGCCACGCAGGCGATCGAGGAAGGGCGGCAGGTGGCCGCACATCTGCTCGAACAACTCGATCCCGGCACCAGCATGGGCGGTGCCCGGCCGAAGGCCACGATCGAGGACGCGCAAACCCTTTGGCTCGCCAAGTTTCCCTCCAGGGATGATCGCTTCAACCTGCAACAGGTCGAATTCGCGACGCTCGATCTCGCACGGCGTTGCGGCCTGAACGTCACGCAGGCGCGGTTGCAGACGGTCGGCGACAGCGCTGTGCTCATGCTGCAGCGCTTCGACCGGGACCACACGGATAAAGGTTATCTGCGCTTCGGGCTCGTCAGCGGGCTGACTGTGCTCGACTGCGGTGACAGTCACCTGGACCGTGAGCGCTGGTCCTACCCCCTGCTGGCCGATAACCTGCGCCGCTGGTCCGACAAGCCGGAAGCCGACTGCGCTGAATTGTTCAGGCGAATGGTTTTCAATGCCGCGGTGACCAATAACGACGATCACCCGCGTAACCATGCCTTGCTGCGCAGGCAGAAGGGATGGCGCTTATCGCCCGCCTACGACCTGGTGCCGGCGCCGGTGGTCAGCCTGGAGCGGCGTGACCTGGCATTAACCGTTGGCAGCTACGGCCGCACCGCCAGCATCTACAACCTGCTGTCGCAAGCGGGCCGCTTCGGGTTGTCCGAGCAAGCGGCGCACGCGGAGATTGATCGGATCGTCGAGGTGATCCGGAACTGGCGCGACAGTTTCTTCGCCTGCGGGGTGTCGGACAAAGACATCGGCTACATTGCCTCCGCCATGCTGCCTGATTGCTTCTTCTTTGAAATCCCGCCGGATGTTTGAGGCGTTAGCATGAGGTGAAGGCATAAAAGAGTGTCCGTCGTACATCGGGGAAACAGTTCGAACGCATTCCCGCCTCGGGCATTAAAATGGGTTGACCATTCTCCGCCGGATTTCTCCGCGTGAGACTTCGTGGCAAATTGATCAAAAACTGGGAGAGATGTGGATATTTTCTATCATTGGAAGGACTTCGCGCTCGACGTGAAGGAGGGCCGCATTGGTACGCTCGGGTCTGACGGAGCTTTGCTCGAACAACTGAAGGAACGCCTCCCTCGCAAGGTGTGGACGTTTGTGACGCCGAAGGGGAGAAAGGATCGGCTACAACTTATCGGCTCGTTTTTAATCACTGATTCGAAGCCTGTTTCGTTCGTACCGAAATGGAAACACAACCTGTTTTACGATGCAGCGTCGCCTCGATCGGTCTTTTATACCGATTCGGCCAGTCCGGAGAAAGTCGATGAGGTGAGTGACTACTTCAATCGCCGATACAACACGACCGGCAAATTTAGTTTGCATGGGGAGAAGGGCATCCGGGAGATGGAAGCGGATGTCGTACGCGGTTTCGAAAATCTGGTGCAGGGCTATGCGACCGTGCAGGTAATGGATGGATTGCACACGATGCTCTGACGCTCACATCAGGCGCGGAAAGCGGGCGCGTCTCGATGCGCATCTAGATGAAGACGGTGCGCATAGAAGGTTCTCGTTGCCGGAAAAGCAAGCCAACGCGTCGGGTGCGGATCGAAAGCGCGCCGGGTCAAAGCCCCAGGCAAACCGCCCCGGCCGCGACGATCACGCACGCGAGCCAGCGCTTGCCACTTACCGCTTCGCGCAGAAACACCCGCCCGATGAGCACCGCGAACACCACGCTGGTCTCGCGCAACGCCGATACCGAGCCCATCGCGCCCGACTGCAACGCCCAGATCACGATGCCATACGCCGCGATCGACACCAGGCCGCCAACGAGCGATGAGCCGACCGCCATTGGCGCGGCCCGTATCGGCGTCCACAGCGCCGCGAACCCACGCATCGCGACGAACAGCACCGGCATCAGCCAGTAGAACAGGAACATCCACGCGGTGTAGGCGAGCGCCTGGCGGCCGGATAACCGCACGCCGATGCCGTCGATCACGGTATAGCACGCGATCGTCACGCCGGTCGTCAGCGCGGCCAGCACACCCGCGCGGGACACGCGACGCCCCTGCAGCGCGAGCGCAATGATGCCGCCCGATATCATCACGATCCCGAGGATGTGCAAGGGGCCGATCGCCTCATGCGCGAAGAGCGCTGCGCCGAGCGTGACGAGCAGCGGCGACGAACCGCGCGCGATCGGGTACGCCTCCGCCAGATCGTTGCGGCGATACGACCGCACGAGGGTCACGTTGTAGACGATATGCACGAGCCCCGATGCAACGATGTACGGCCAAGCCGCATTAGCCGGCTGAGGCGTGAGCAGGATCACGAGCGTGGCGACCGCCGCGATGGCGATGCTCATCCACGTCATGGACAGGAACCGGTCGCGGTTGCCATGCAGCATCGCGTTCCAGCTAGCGTGGAGCAGGGCGGCAAAGAGGACGAGACCGCCGGTAAAACTGAGCATGCGGATTCCAGGCTGGAAGGGGTGCGGGAACTTATGCTCGCAGCGCAAGAGCACCATTAACCGGCGCGAAGTGTCAGCTGACTCGGAGATGTCATTGCGTGTCCGCTTGCCGGCTTATGACCGCTCACGCGGAAATCGGCGGCGCGCCAAGAAGGATATCGATTTTGTGACTCGCTAACAAACCAGATTAATTGGGTAGTCGAGTTAGAGAAACTCTTGTGAGATCGCAGTCCTCTTTGTCATCGCGCCGGCGATCGAGGCGTTCGGCATTCCTGCCGCGCCCGGCGCATTCGTGTTGCAGCGGCGCCTGCTCGCGGGGCGCACAACCCCGCCATCCGCGAAGCAATGATCTTCCATATCGATCGTGATCTTGGAAACTGGTCTTACCTGGCAAAAATTGCGCACTTACGATCCTTCGCAATCCTGCTTACAGGACCTGGTTCTCAAGTTGGTTTATCTATTTCACGATATCTTCGGGGTGGGGCGATGAAGAAACAAATCCTGGGAATTGCCGCATGCATGTCGGTGGTCGGCGTTGCACACGCTCAAAGTTCGGTGACGCTTTACGGGCTCCTCGACAATGGTTTCGTGTTCAATTCGAATTCAAAGGGTAGCCGCCAGTATGAATTGGCTTCCGGCAATCTGCAGGGCGATCGTTGGGGCTTGATCGGCTCAGAGGACCTGGGCGGCGGGTTGAAGGCGATCTTTCGTCTGGAAGGCGGCTTCAACGTGGATAACGGCACGCTGGGCCAGGGCGGTGCGGAGTTCGGCCGCAAGGCTTACGTGGGGCTGGCGGGTTCCATGGGCACGGTGACGCTCGGCCGCCAGTACGACCTGCTCGGCGACTATGTCGGCAGCTTCGAATCGGGCAACGCCGAGAAGCTGGTGACGATCAAAGAGTGGGGCAGCATATACGGTTCGCATCCGGGCGACATGGACAACCTCGACAACACCAACCGGATCAACAACTCGATCAAGTACGCCAGTCCCAGCTATAGCGGCCTGACCTTCGGCGGCTTCTACAGCTTCGGCGGCAAGGCGGGGGAGTTCACGCAGGACCAGATATATGCGTTCGGCGCAGGCTACGACAATGGCCCACTGGCCCTCGGCGTGTCATACGAGAACGCGCGTGACCCCAACTTCTCGGTCTTTGGTACGAATCCCAGCGCGAACTCGCCGACGTCGACCTCGGCGCTCAATATGTCGAGCCCGGTGTATAGCGGGTTCGCGTCGGCACATACATGGCAGGTCGTGTCCGCAGGCGCCGCGTACAAGATCGGCAACGCGACCATTGGCGGCGTGTACAGCAACGTTCAGTTCAAGGACATCGGCGCTGAGGCTGGGGCGGGTCTCAACCCGCAGAAACTGACTGGGACCGCGACCTTCAACATCGGAGAAATCAACCTGGCCTACCTGGTGACGCCCGCCTTGCAGTTGGGCACGGCCTACACCTATACGCGGGGCAGCTCGATTGGCAGCATTTCCGGGGCCACTTACAGCCAGGTCAACCTCGCGGCGAACTATGCGCTCTCCGTGCGTACGGACCTGTATCTGGTCGGTATCTACCAGCACGCGAGCGGGAAGGATTCGACCGGGAAGACGGCGGTCGCGGCAATCAGCAACCTCTCCAACTCGTCGACCGACGTGCAGACAGCGTTGATCGTCGGTATCCGTCACAAGTTCTGAACGTGCGGTACAGGTGGTTAATCTTCGCCATACTGATCGATGAATGCCTATGCCATGCCGGTGCGCCTGAATTCGGGCGCGAGCGTCCTTTGCGAGGTTGAGTGGGTGGTTATGTCCACTCGCCTTTAACCTTGATATAAGTCTTGTCTATTCGACAACCTCTTCCGACCGCACGCTTGCACGGTCGGAACGCCTTCTCAAGAACAGGGAGCAGCCTGATCACTCGGCGCAGACGTAGCCGGGAGCCTATTGAGGAACCTGATCTCTCCATCGATAGTTTTGCTGCCAGCCCAGCAGCCTTTTCAGCTTGCCGTTGCTCAACAGGGTCTCGAATTCGCCAAGCTGCTTCTTGACGGGTACGTTGGGATAAAACTGCTTCAACAGTTCCGCCGTCGGCTGGTCGGAAGATACATCGTCAGCGGCGACGTTCATGACTTCAAAGCCAAGCCCGTCCTTTTCGATGCCAAGCCGGCATGCTGTTGCCAGATCCCGTCCGTCGATATAACTCCACGCAATCCGCTTTCGCAGTCCCGGGTCTTTGAACCACGCCGGGAATTTTTGATAGTCGATGGGGTCAAGTACGTTACCAATCCGGAAGCAATAAATATCTGCGCCTGTGCGCGCATGAAACGCCTTGGCAGTGACTTCGTTGATCACTTTCGACATGGCATAGCTGTCCATCGGATCGACCGGATATTGCTCGTCCAGCGGAAAGTATTCGGGGTCCCGGTGCCGGTGGGCAAACACGACGCCATAGGTCGTCTCGCTCGAGGCAACGATCACCTTCTTGATACCCAGTTTCGATGCGGCGTCGAGTACGTTATAAGTCGACATCACGTTGATGCGGAATACCTCATTGTCGGTGGTGATGAGGATCCGGGGGATGGCCGCAAAATGGACGATCGCGTCAATAGGCTTGGGCTCAAGATCGTCGTCGAACTCTTTTAGAACGGTACTCGATGCGAGCGCGTTGAAGACCTGTCCCGCGTCGGTAAGGTCGGTAATCAAGGTACGTGCTATGGGCTTGGTCATGGGTACGCGGTCGAGATTCAACACTTCATAACCATGCGCGACGAGATCCTCGACCACCCATTTTCCGGCAAGCCCGCTGCCGCCGGTCACTATCACTCTCTTCGTCATACGTTGTACTCCTGGTCTCATTGTTGGGGCTCGACTTTGGAGCCTGATGTTACCCCCGGGTAGGCACGGCTTCTGTGACGAACTTCATAGTCGTGCATCGACACTCATCAGGGACAACCCCGACACCAATGTATGACGCTCGTCACAGACACGACGGCGGGCGACAACCTACGATCTTCCTCAACGAGAATTAAATCAAGGAGACATCGGTGGCCGCAATATCGTCCAAAGAGGATCCGCAACCCTTCCAGGCGCGTCTTTCCGACACGCTGCGTGGCTGGCTCAAGATCCGCGAGCTGAATATTTTTTCGGTATTGCTATTGGTTGGAATCCTGATCAGCATTTTCTCTCCCTATTTCCTGACGACGAACAACCTGATGGGGGTGTTCAGGTCATTTTCGCTGATTGCCATCATGTCCATAGGCATGATGCTTGTCATCATCACGGGCGGTATCGATCTGTCCGTGGGTTCCGTGATGGGCCTGTCATCGCTCGTGACGGCGCTTGCGTTTCAGCACGGGGCCGGTCCTGTATCGGCGGTATTTGCAGGACTATTCGTGGGACTCGCAGTCGGCTGTTTCAATGGATTTCTGGTCACCTGGATCCAGTTGCCGCCCTTCATTGCCACGCTGGGTACTTTGAGCATTGGACGGGGCTTGATGTACATGATTACCAAAGGCGTTCCGGTCACGCCCGACGTACCCGATAGCTTCACGTTCATCGGACAGGGGTATCTCGGGTTCGTGCCGTTTCCCGTGGTCATCATGATTTTTATGACGATATGTTTTTCCGTATTGATGCGTCAGACCCGTTTTGGCCGGCATGTGTATGCAACCGGAGGCAACGAGATGGCAGCTCGCTTGAGTGGCGTGCGCACCTTTCGCGTCAAATTCATTGTCTACGCATTGTCGGGGCTCATTGCTTCTATCGCCGGCATTGTCAGTTTCTCGCGCTTTGTCTCGGCGGAGCCGGCATCGGGTTTCGGGGCTGAACTCGATGTTATCGCGGCAGCGGCAATCGGCGGCGCAAGCCTTTCCGGAGGAGCCGGCAGCGTAGAGGGCGCGATTATTGGCGCGGCGTTGGCGGGAATCATCGCTAACGGCGTCGTGCTGTTGAACATTGATACCTACGCACAGCAAGCCATTACCGGTTGCGTCATTCTGATCGCGGTCAGTATCGACATCTGGCGTGTCCGCCGAAAGGGACGTTGAGACTCGCATCGTCCTGACCTTGTAACAGCACTAAAACAAAACTGGAGACAAAAATGGATATGACATTTCGCACCGCAATGAGCATCGGGTTGGCCACTACGGCCCTATGTCTGTGTGCGTCGACGCAAGCCAAGGACGTGAAAGATATTTCCGTCGCCGTCATTCCGAAGGTGGCTGTGCCGTTCTTCGACGACTGCAACAAGGGCGCCCAACAGTCCGCCGACAAGATGGGTGTCAAGTATCAATGGGTGGTGCCGCAAAACACACAGGGTTCGACACAGGTGAAGATCATCGAAGACCTGATCTCGAAGCATGTCGACGGCATTGCTATCTCTGTGAACGAACCCAAGTCAGTTGAGAGCGCGATGAAGCGCGCTGAACAGAGTGGCATAAAGGTACTGACGTTCGACTCGGACTCGCCCAAGAGCGGCCGGTCGATGTACATCGGTACAAACAACGAGTCGGCCGGGGCGACCATGGCCGAGACGATGGGCAAGGCGCTTGGCGGATCCGGTGAAGTCGCGATAGTGACCGGGCAGCTCGGTGCGGTGAATCTCAATGAACGTATCGCCGGGATAAAGCAGGGGCTGGCGAAATATCCGGGGATCAAGATTGTGGAAACACAGGGCACGGACGATGACCTCGCCAGAGGCGTTTCGGTAGTCGAGACAACCCTGCGGGCTCATCCGCAACTGAAGGGCATTTTCGGAGTAAGTCAGGTCGGTGGGCCGGCGGTGTCGAAGGTGCTCAACACGAAGGAGTTCGGCGCGATGAAAGGCAAGCTCGAGGTGCTCGCGTTTGACGATCTTCCCGACACGCTAAAGGCGCTTAAGGACGGCTCGATTCAGGGGATCATGGTTCAGCGCCCGGTCACCATGGGTTCGCTCGCGGTGAATAACCTGGTGGCGCAGATCCAGGGCACGGGAGAGCCTCCTAAAGACATCGATACGGGTGTGACGGTTGTGACTAAAGATAATCTTGGAAGCTACACCAAGTAAGCTCGGCACGAGCAAGGGAAAGCCATGACAGCGCCATTTCTGGAGATGAGGAACATTTCCAAAACGTTCCCCGGCGTCAAGGCGCTCGATGGCGTCAATCTTCAGATCCGGCAAGGCGAGGTGTTAGCGCTTGCCGGGGAGAATGGGGCCGGCAAGAGCACGCTGATGAAGATATTGACGGGTGTCTATAGCCCGGACCCAGGCGGAAGCATCCTCATCGAGGGCAAGGAAATCGCGCTGCGCGACAACAACCATGCGCGCGCGCTGGGAATTGGCATCATCTATCAGGAGTTGTCGGTGGTCGAAAATCTTAGCGTTGCTGAAAATCTGTTCCTCGCCAGGGAGCCACTCAATCGCCTTGGTTTGCTCGATCGGGCACGTATGGGCCGCGAGGCAAAAGAGATGCTTCAAACGATCGAACTCGATCTTGACCCCGCCGCACGTGTGAGCGAGTTGAGCGTCGGGCAGCAGCAGATGATCGAGATCGCCAAGGCACTCGCGCATCAGTCCAAGGTCATCATCATGGATGAACCGACTGCTTCGCTCAGCCATCATGAAACACGCACGCTGCTGCGATTAATCAAGCGCTTGCGCGAGCGCAACATCGCGGTGGTCTACATTTCGCACAGGCTCGAGGAGATTTTTGAGCTTGCGGACCATGTGACAGTGCTCCGCGATGGTCGTACCGTCGATACCTCGCCCATTGCGAATGTAACCCGCGATTCGCTGGTTCGCATGATGGTCGATCGTGAGTTAAGCGATCTATACCCAGGGTCCACCGTGTCGCACGCAAGCAAGGAGCCCGTACTGGAAGTTCGCGATTTGTCGCTGCGTGCGGTGAAGGGCGCGCAAGCGAGGATACGGGACGTCAACTTCACGTTGCACCGCGGCGAAATCCTGGGCGTTGCGGGACTGGTCGGTTCGGGGCGTACGGAGATCATGGAGATGATTTTCGGCATGCGCCCCTGCACGGGAAGTATCGCCATTGACGGCAAGCCTGTGACGATCCGCAGTCCGCACGATGCGATTGAACAGGGCATTGGGTTCGTGACCGAAGACCGCAAGGCGCAGGGGCTGGTGCTCGGAATGAGCGTACGGGAAAACTTCAGCCTGACCCACTTGAAGCGCTATTCACCCTTTCAGTTCCTGCAACGCGCTAAAGAAGAAAATAGCTGCAAACAGTTCGTGCGCAGTCTGGGTATCAAGACGCCGGACACTGAACAGAAGGTCGTCAATCTTAGCGGCGGTAATCAGCAGAAGATCGTGATCGCTAAATGGGTCGCGCGAAATCCCAAGGTCCTGATTGTTGACGAGCCAACACGCGGCATTGATGTCGGCGCCAAGGCGGAGGTGCACGCACTGTTGGCGCGGCTCGCTTCGCAAGGGATCGGGATCATTGTCATTTCGTCGGATTTGCTGGAAGTACTTGCAGTCAGCGACAGGATTCTGATTGTCCGTGAAGGACAGTTGAATGGCGAGATGACGCGTGAGCAGGCGACCCAGGAGCGCGTGATGGCCGCCGCGACCGCTTGATTTTGATTTCACTCATTGAATGGAAAACCATGACAACGATAGCTGTGATTCATACAGGACCCGTGACGGTTCTGCCGATCAAGGAACAACTAAGCGAGTTGATCGCGCATGCGCGCGTGATCAACATCATGGATGACAGCTTGCTGAACGATGTGCGTGCGGCGGGGCATCTGACACCGGAAGTCGGCAGCCGCATTTACAGCTACATGTTAAATGCGCAGGCGATGGGCGCGGACATCATCCTCAATGCGTGCTCTTCGGTTGGCGAGGCGACGGACTCATTGAAAGAGTTTATCCGCACGCCCATCGTAAAGATCGACGAATCCATGGCGGAAGAGGCCAGCGCGATCGGCCCGCGCATCGGCGTGGTCGCAACCGTATCCACTACGCTGGACCCGACCGTGCGGCTGATCCGGCGTAAGGCCGGTGAGCGCGGCCGCACGGTGGACGTGACCGAACGGATCGCGGAGGGGGCGTTCGAGGCGCTGCTGCGCGGCGACGGTGCGCTGCACGACGAGATTCTTAAGCAGACAATTGTCGCGCTCGCCGATCAAGTCGACGTAGTCGTGCTCGCGCAAGTGTCGATGGCACGTCTCATTCCCACGCTGGGCGTGCTGCGTGTCCCTGTGCTGTCCAGCCCGCGTAGCGGCGTAGAAGCGGTTAAACGCGCTCTAGCGGCGCTTTGACGGCCTGAGCGTTCAAGGGAGGCGCAGTGAACGATGCCGGCAACACAAGTTTTGCCGGCAATTTGTTGCGCATGAATTTCGCAACGAAGAGGGGAGTCAGCACGATCTTGCGTTCGTGCATGGCGGTCAGCCCTTCAGCCTTCAGGTCGTTGAAGTGCCGGTTGACGGATTCGCGCGATGTACCGATGAATTCGGCAAGCTTGTCTTGAGGGATAGGTAGATCGATAAGGACTGCATCTGCTCGACTCAGGCAGTCGAATTCGACGCCTATCTGACCGGCGAACATCACGAGGATGTTGGTCAGGCGCTTGCGCACGTCGTGCAGGGACAGATTTTCGATTAGCTGCTGAGCTTCCTGCCATCGAAGGTAGTGGCTTCTCAAGACGAACTCGTTGATCACGTCATAGCGGGCGAGCAGTTGTTTGAAATCGGCCTTGCGAATGTAGCAGATCATGCTGGGAGCGAGCGTCTGCGCATGATGCGAATAATTGGCTTCGTTCAGAACATCGCCGTCGCCGAACAGCATCCCGGCCTTGATAAAGGAAAGGGTGATCTCTTGCCCGTCTTCGGTAAGCCTGAAGAGCCGAACGCTGCCGCTTTTGAGCAAATAGACATGATTGCTCAGGTCTTCGGGTTTGTAGATCGTTGTATTTTTTCGAACCGTGCGGTGATCGCTGAACGCCGGCATCACTTCATCGAGGCAGTGACGTTCGATTAGCGAGAGAAGCTCGCTTTTTCCGACAAACCACATTGGAAGTCTCCTTGTATTTTGGCCCCTGACCCGAGAAGGGTTAAGAGCGGTTTCTGTGCAGGCGTTCGCCATGATGTGTTGTACCCGTGAAGTCGAACCATCGCTGACAAAATTGCGTACAACGGGTGAACGTTCTGACGACCCGGATTCAGGCAACCTGCGGCGCTTCTGCTGCATGGGCCGCAATAAATGCGCAGACCGCATCGGTGACTTGCCGGGTCGTTGCTGTGCCGCCAAGGTCACCTGTATGCATTGCGGGATTCGCCGTGACGTGCTCAATGGCCTTCATCACTGCGCGCGCAGCGTCTATTTCGCCAAGATGCTCGAGCATCATGACGACTGACCAGAACGTACCAATAGGATTCGCGAGTCCCCTGCCCATGATGTCGAACGCTGAACCATGGATTGGCTCGAACATGGACGGATAGCGGCGCTCGGGATCGAGATTGGCAGTCGGCGCGATGCCGAGACTTCCGGCCAGCGCAGCAGCCAGGTCGCTCAGGATATCGGCATGCAGGTTGGTTGCGACAATCGTGTCGAGCGTTGCAGGACGGTTCACCATGCGCGCAGTGGCGGCATCAACGAGTTCCTTGTCCCATGTGACATCCGGAAATTCTTTTGAAATTTCGAGCGCGATTTCGTCCCACATCACCATGGCGTGACGCTGCGCGTTGCTCTTGGTGATAACGGTCAGCAGCTTGCGTGGACGCGACGCTGCCAGGCGAAAAGCGAAGCGCAGGATTCTTTCAACACCGGCTCGCGTCATGATCGAAACGTCGGTCGCGACTTCGATCGGATGGCCTTGATGCGCTCGGCCGCCTACACCAGAATATTCGCCCTCTGAATTTTCCCTGACGATCACCCAGTCGAGATCAGTGGGACCACAGCGTTTAAGCGGTGCATCAATGCCCGGCAGGATTCTGGTGGGACGCACGTTGGCGTATTGGTCGAAGCCCTGGCAGATCTTGAGGCGGAGTCCCCAAAGCGTGACGTGGTCGGGGATCGCCGGGTCGCCGGCTGAGCCGAACAGGATCGCGTCCTTGTGCCGAATTGCATCAAGGCCATCGGCTGGCATCATCACCCCATGCTCACGGTAGTAGTCACCACCCCAGACGAAGTTTTCGAACTCGAACGTAAAGCGGTCAGTTTGCGCGGCCAGTGCTTCCAGCACTTCCTGTCCTGCTGGCACCACTTCTTTGCCGATGCCGTCTCCAGGGATGGTCGCGATCCGATAACTCTTCATCTCTCGTCTCTGAAATTGGGAAACATCTGGGCATGCTAAAGCGCAAATGTCCCTCAAAACGCTGCTGGAGTTAAACTGTCTTTAACTTTGAGTTAACAATCCAGCTGCCAATGACCTCTCCAATACAGGCAGAAGACTTAAGTTTTTTCTCTATCCTGGCGGGCTGTGGCAGCCTGACAGCCGCTGCGCGCGAGTTAGGGTTGAGCACGGCGGCGGTCAGCAAGCACCTCTCTCAAATGGAAGCGCGCACAGGCGTCGCGCTGGTAAGCCGGACGACCCGCCGAATGAGCCTCACGCCCGAGGGCGACCTTTACGCGGCCCGCGCGCGGAGAATCCTGACTGAAATGGATGAGCTTGCGCAGCTACTTGGCGGGGCGGCGGCTGCGCCGAGCGGGCTGTTGCGCGTCAACGCCACGCTGGGTTTCGGACGCAGTCACATTGCCCCTGCCATCTCGCGATTCGTGAGGCAGTATCCTGAGGTCGACGTGCAGCTGCAGCTATCGGTTGATCCTCCTCCTCTTAGCGAAAATGCGTTCGATGTATGCGTTCGTTTTGGCGAGGCGCCGGACTCGCGCGTCATTGCCCGGCTAGTAGCGCCCAACCGGCGCCTGCTCTGTGCCGCACCGGCTTACTTCGCTGATCACCCGCTGCCCCGGCATCCTCAGGATCTCGTGCAGCACAATTGCATCGGCATACGCCAGGGCGACGATGGCTACGGTATTTGGCGGTTGACAACGGGAAGGGGCGCGGCGGAGAAAGCCGAGGTTATACGGGTCCGCGGCAACCTCACTACGAACGACGGCGAAATTGCAGTCAAATGGGCGCTCGACGGTCACGGCATTCTGATGCGTGCAGAGTGGGACATCGCTGAATACTTGCGTGACGGTCGATTGATACACGTATTACCGGCCTATCGGACACCGGATGCGGATATTTATGCGGTCGTTCCGCAGCATCTGCAAACGAGCTCGCGCGTTAAGTCATTTGTCGATTTCCTCATACATGCTTTGCGAACTGAAGCTTGAGCGGCTTAGGGCGCCCTGAGAGTTCAGCGGCGGCTCCGAAGACGGTCGTGATGTTCAGGAAACAAACGCACTGAATCCCGAACGCCGAGTCTGCCGACGAGGCGCTCGCTGTCGGTGAGCGGTTCGATCAAATTTTATTCTCGCCTCGCAAAGACCAAAATGAATAAACACGTTGCCTTCTTTCGTAACTTGAATCTTGGTCGACCGCATTGCCCCACCAAGATCCAGTTCGAAGAAGCGTTCACTGCTGCAGGCGCGGTGTCAGCGTCTTCGTTCCTGACTAACGGAACGATGGTCTTCACAACCCGCTCTGGCCGCCAGTCGCAAAGGGTGTTCAATGACGCTTGCGAGATTCTGCATAGAACGTGCGGGCTCACGGAGCCGGGCACCATCCGCACCATCGAATATCTCGCTCAGCTCATCACGCTCGGCCCCTTCGTGGAAATCGAGTCCAACAGTGTTCACACGTGCTGTGCATCCTTCCTTCATACAACAGATGGCTTGTCCGCTGCGCAGCTACCCCTTGAATCGAAACGCCGTGACGTAAAGGTCCTGCAACTGACCCACTCGGAGGTATTTAGCCTCAGCATCAAAGTCGGAAATTCATCAGGAAGTCCCAACGCATTTCTCGAAAAGCTCTTGAGCGTTCCTGTCACAACGCGTAGTTGGAATACCGTGATTCGTTTAGTACAAAAGCATGCCTAGGCGTCTGCAACGTTGCCGGGTTCATGCTCGTCGTAGCATCGCCTTGCCCACGGACCTGTTACCGACATGATCAGCTCGATCATTGAAAAAGCTTGCCTTCCCGGTGCTATGGGTCCTGCATTTCCGGTGTAAAGTTACGCACCTTCGACTTGAGTTTCGCCCATGTCCGAACCTACGCCCGATCAAGCCAGCCAGGAGACCGCTCGTCTCGTCCTTCGGATGGATGCCGCCATTTCGGCATTCAGGGCAGGGCTGAGGTCGGGCGTGCAAGGGCTTGATGCGGCAAGCCATTCGGCGAGCAGCTTTGTCACCCTTGTCTTGCCCTCAAACGGCAACATGCCACTAAGCGGGACGCGCCCGACAGAGCGTGGGGTGCCCCGTCGACCGAACCAGGTGGAACTCGCCGTTCTCACCGCGCTTGCCGACACATACGGCGCGGAAATGCTGACCAATTCCTCCCTCGGCTACGTTTTGCGCCTCTTTGCGAAATACGGCGGCGTGGTGCTCGTGCAGCGGGTGCTGTTCGGTGAGTCGGCATCAGACCAGCAACTTTCCATGATGCTCACAGCGGCCCGCATCGCGCTTACCCAAGTCTCGACGATCTTCCCGGATGTGTTCTTCGCAGACGCCAACGCCGTGATCGTAGGCTTTCGGCCGCGGCCGCCGACTGGATTTTCCACGTAACGCGGAAGTAAATGTGCGGGCGCGTGCGCGTATGGCCTTGGGCGTCAACGACACGGCTGTGCAACCAGTACGCTTGCGCCGCTGGTGAGCCAAATCACACAGGCAGTGAAGCCGTGCAGTCGGCGCTAAAATAAGCGCCTTCGAAATGCGTCGCCTCGCCAACGCTAAACCCTTCGATTCGGTCGTTCATATTGCATGGCGGCCAAGGCATCTCTCAATCTCACGGCGGCCCAAATTAATCTTACTGACGGCGTTCTCGGCGCCAGCCTTCATGCGCTCAATCTGCCCGAAATACTCGGAATCGTTGTCGCGCTCGTGCTTGGCGGCATGGTCAAAGGAATCGTCAGTATTGGCGTGCCGCTTGTCGCAATGCCCATCTTGAGTCAGTTCTTGCCGATCCAGCAGGCCGTGCTTCTTCTCTCGATGCCGATCATTCTCGGCAATATCCCGCAAGCGTTGGAAGGCGGCGAGATGCTGCCAACGGTTCGCCGTATTGCGGCGCCTCTCATTGGCACTGTCCTGGGAAATATCGTGGGCGTGACGGTCCTGATTTCACTCGCACCGCATCGCGCACAGGCTGCGGCGGGTGGTCTGTTGATGCTGGCAGCGCTTTTATTGCTCGCGGCGCCGAAGCTCACGCTCTCGCCTGCGTTGGCCAGGCCCGCTGGTTTTGTGTTTGGGTTTGGCGCGGCCGTGATGGAAAGTATCGCTTCGGTTCCCGGCCCTTTGCTTGCGATGTATTTGATCGCGACAGGAGCAACCGGCAAGGCATTTACGAAACAGATCGCGATCATTCTGGTTGTATCAATCCTTACCCTGATCCTCACCTTCAGCGGAGGCGCTCATACGAGCCTGACGGACCTCGCTATTTCGACCGCGGCAAGTGTTCCTGTCATTATCGGCATCATGCTTGTGCGACCGCTTCGCGACAAACTGCCGCCCGGCACATTCCGAATCCTGGTGCTGCTTTTTGTGCTTGCCGCCGCGTTTCAAATGATCTGGAAGTCACACGTCTTGTAAGGTTCGGGTTTTAGGGAACGTTGACCTTGCGACCGACAATCTCTCAATGCCGGCGCAGGTACTGCACCTTGTCGATCTCAATTGCTTCCGCAATTTTTTCGAATGGGACGCAATGAGCTTCAAGCCGGCCTCTGGAAATCCGCCGTTTATTGGATCTTGATGACAACCTTGCCCTTTACACGTCCTGTTTCGACGTAAGTCAAAGCCTCTTTGGTTGACTCGAACGGGAACACCTGATCGATCACGGGCTTTATTGCACCTGCGTCGATGAGCTTGGCGATCTGGCTTAGTTGGCCTCCATCAGCACGCATGAAAAGAAATGAATAGCTGACGCCATGACGTTTCGCCGCTTTTCGAATGCGATAGCTCAGAAAGCGCATCACCGTTTTCAAGAACCAGGAGGCACCCATCTCTTTAGCAAAATCAGGATCAGGCGGACCGGCGATCCCGATGAGTTTGCCACCCGGCTTGAGCACTCGCAGCGACTTCTCCAAGGCATTTCCGCCTTGGGTATCGAGTACCACGTCGTAGTCCTTAAGGATGCTGGAAAAATCGTCCTTCTTGTAGTCAATGACGATATCCGCACCAAGGCGCTTCACCAGTTCAATATTCCGTGCGCTCGTAGTCGTTGCGACAGTCGCGCCCACATGCTTTGCCAGTTGAATGGCAAACGTACCAACACCGCCCGAGCCTGCATGGATAAGCACTTTTTGCCCGCGCTTGAGTTGCCCTTTTTCGATCAGCGCCTGCCAGGCAGTCAATCCCACGAGCGGGATTGAAGCCGCTTCCTCCATGGTGAGCGAGGCGGGCTTGAGGGCCACGGCATCCTCTTTGACCGCAATGAATTCCGCGAAAGTGCCGATGTGATCCTTCTGCGGTCGAGCATAGATCTCATCGCCCGGTTTGAATCGTCGTGCGCGCGATCCGACGCGAACAACAACCCCGGCCAGATCGTTACCCAAAATCAGCGGCAAACGATAAGGCAAAATGAGCTTGAACTCTCCGTCCCTGATCTTCGAATCGACAGGGTTTACGCCAGCGGCGTGAATCTGGATCAATACGTCGTCCTCGCGTGGCTCCGGCATCGGCATATCGCCGGTTCGTATGCCATTCTTGCGCCCATATCGATCGATGATAAATGCCTTCATCACGGTTCCTTGTCAGTTTCTGGTTGCATCAAGTTGTTTCGCAGGCAGCCAAGGTCATCTACGTTGAGAGCCGCAGATCTTTGCGAATGCCGGTGTCGACCAGGCCGGCGGGCGCGAATCTGCGTAGCAATCGCAGACGGCGGGCGAGTCCACCGGCTGTGTAGCGGAGTTTCGGGCGAGCCGCAATGGCGGCCTGCAGTACGGTCTCGGCCACAACCTCTGGACCGTCCGCGCCCTCGACTACCTCTTTCACTCGCTTATCCACGGCCGAGCGTACCTCGCGGTACTCGTCCATAGGGGAGTCGGGCGCCATGAAATTCGCGTCGAAAGGCGTCTTGATATAGGCCGGCTCAATGACCGATACCCGGATGCCCAAGGTGCGCAACTCATGGTCGAGCGACTCCGAATAGCCTGCAACGGCATGCTTGGTAGCGGAATACAGCGCCATATACGGCATGGGCAAGAAACCCAGCACAGAGCCGATGTTGATGATGCGACCGCTGCCCTGTCGCCGCATAGGGGGCAACACGGCACGTGTCATGCGGATCATCCCGAAGAAGTTCGTATCGAAGATTGCACGGGCCTGGTCGATCGAACTCTCTTCCGCCGCGGCAGGGGCGACGCCGAAACCAGCGTTGTTCACAAGCAAGTCGATGCGGCCGTGCAGGCGTAGTACCTCCTTGACGGCAGCTTCGACTGATTCGTCGCTAGTCACGTCAAGCGGCAGCATCTCGAACGTCCGCTGACCGGCTTGCGCACCGCGTCGGCTGGTGCCGTAGACCTTGTATCCGGCCTTCGCAAGTCGCTCGGCCGTCGCTTCACCGATTCCTGACGAGGGGCCCGTGACGAGCGCTATTGCGGTTTCCATGATGTTCTTCCGATATTGATGGATGTCATTACGTGCTTGGTCGAGTCTTTGTTTTGAAAGAAATATGATGATTATCATATTTCTTGTTCAGCGAAAACGGCCACCGGGCCGGCAGACTTGCTCAATCGATGGGCGCAAGCTTTTTCAATGCGGCTTCAAGAAAACTTGCCGACAGTTTGGGGTCGTCAACGGCGCGCGCCAGCACCATGGTGCCAACCATGGTGGCCACCATCACAAGCGCTTGTTCGTGCGCGCCCGGCTGGCCCCAATCGGGCAATTGGCGCGCCACAACATCAATCATCTCCTTGATGCGGCGGGTGGCCGCACGCCGCACGACGGGCGCCTGGCGCGGCATCTCCGAACCGAGGGCGGAGACCGGGCAGCCCGTCTCTATGCCTTCACAATGCTCCTTCGACAGATAGGCGCGCACCATGGACGGCAACGCCTGCTCGGGAGGCACGGAGGCGGCAATATGTTCTGAGAGGGCAACGGCTTCAGCACCGGCGCGGTCAGCGGCTTCGGCAAGCAGCACCTCGCGCGATGGGAAGTGGGCATAGAAGCCGCCATGCGTCAGGCCGGCCTCCTTCATGATGTCCGCCACTCCCGTTCCGTCGTACCCGCTGCGCCGAATTGCCCGCGCGGCAACCTCGACGATGCGCTCGTGCGTGATTTCCTTACGGCTAGCGCTTTTCCGCTTGACTGATGGATTTTTCATGATGACCATCATATAACATTTCGGCGAAATTTGTTGTGCGGAAAAATGTCGATAAGAATCGATGTTCGACGAACTTCCGACTTCAGCCGTGAGCTGGCATCCACGCGGGGCTGCTTTTCAGACGCCGCATTGAGAACTAGAACAGCGGGTCAACGGCGTCGTACCGCATCGGCCAGGAAAAAAGCGAAATTTTTCTTCTCCGCGTGTCGAATTTGATAAGCCTCCTTCGTCGTCTCCATGGCAGCATGCGGTTTGCTTGCGCGTTTAGCCCAAACATCGACAGGAGATTTGCCATGACGATTCAAAAGATCACGCCTTTTCTTTGGTACTCCGAGGAAGCTGAAGAGGCCGCTGCTTTCTATGCGGGTGTCTTTCCAGACTCGCGCGTCGTTCGGGTCACTGGGGTGCCGAGCGCCGGTTCCACGAAGGTGGTCGAGTTCGTTCTCTTTGGGCAGCCGTTCATCGCCATGAGCTCCGGGCGACCCGACCCGTTCAACCACGCGGTATCTCTCATGGTGAACTGTGATGGCCAGGAGGAACTTGACCGTTATTGGAACGGCCTTCTCGAGCACGGTGGTTCGCCCGATGCATGCGGCTGGCTGAAAGACCGCTTCGGCGTCTCGTGGCAGATCGTTCCAGCCGATCTCATCGCGATGATGGCTGACCCCGATCAAGCAAAGGCCGGGCGCGTTGCCGGCGCCATGATGAAAATGGTGAAGTTCGACATAGCCGCGCTGAAAGCCGCCTATTCGAGCGCGACGGGCTAACGGAAGGCCAAACCATGGCCGCCTACGCTCACGCCGTCTTATGCTCGCGAGTCGTCACCGCGCTGGAGCGCTGCGATCTGCGAACGCACATAGCTGATGTGCTCGCGCAGCTCGTAGAAATGATCGGCGTAGGCGACCGGCATCTGAAGTTTGTTGAGCCCCTTTTCGATCGCATTGAGCTTCTCGGTGAACTCGACATAGTTCTGTTCGGACGGGTCGTCGAGCACGCTGCGCTCGAGTGCGATCAGTTCGCCGTAGCGCCGGTAGAAGCGCGACTTGACGCGCCACGCGTACAGCGGCGGCACGAAGCGAATCGCCGGTATCAGCACGACGACGATCGGTACGACCAACACCAGGAGGCGGTCTACGAGGCTCGCGAGCCAGAACGGCATTGTCCTGTAGAGGAAGCTCTTGCCGGACTTGTAGTAGCGCACGGCATCCGGACTCAACGGAAAATCATGCGCAACGGGCGCGGGATACTCGCCGGCGGCGTGCAGCAGGCTGGCGCCCCCATGAACCTCGCCGGCGGCCTCGACGATCAGATCCGACAGCGCCGGGTGCAGCGTATCGCGCGCGATCAGCTCCACGGTTGTCTCGACGGTCGCCGTGGGTTCGGCAGGCAGGTTGTCGGCCAGATCGAATGCGCCCATTGGCACTTCGAACTGGCTGAGGAACGGGAAGCTGCGCACGTAGGCTTTCGCCTGCGTGAAGCTGAAGAGCCGGATATCGGGCGTGCGGATCATTTTCTCCATGAGTACGGGGCGCGCGGAATCGGCCGTCAGGAAGGCCACGTCGACTGTGCCTGCCAGCAAGGCGTTCACGGCGTCCTCGCCGACGAGCGGCAGCATCTGCGCGTTGCTGCCTGGCTCGACGCCGTTTGCCCTCAGCAGTAACAGCACGATCTGGCGCGTGCCGCTGCCTTCGCGGCCGATGGCGAGCCGCTTGCCCTTGAATTCCGAGAGCCGTGTGAGTTCGGGGCCGCGATAGAAGACGAAAAGCGGCCAATTGCTGACGCTGCCGAGCGACATCAGGCCTACCTGCCGCGTGTCGGGAGAGACAACGCTCGGGATACTCGTCAGGCCGCTCTGCACGAAGCCGAGATCCACATGACTGGCGGGATCGGCGAGTCGCACGAGGTTCTCCAGCGTGCCTGACGAGGTCAGCACGCGCAGCGTTACGCCGTTGCGCGCGAGGATCTCCTTGTACTTTTGCGCGGCAAACCAGAAGCGGCTGTACTCGGGACCCGCGGACATGGTCAGCGTAGTGGGTGGTGCGGGCTGGATGACGCGGATGGCTACCCAGATCACAACGGCGCCGACAATCACCGTTATGCCGAGAGAGACGGCCAGGTCGAGCCACGAGACGAAGAAATAATAGGCGGCGTGGCGGGATTCAGGCTCATCCAGGGGGGCTTCGTTCGGATGCTCCGGAGAACGTCTGGCGGGATCATTGTTATCCATTTTTGGCGCAGACAGCGAAGTTTCAGGAGATCGCAGCGGATTTTCAGATTAGCGCAAGAGAAACCGGCGTTATCAAACTAGATAGTAATAAGCAACGCGACCTTTATGACTAATGGGATATGACAGGATTTTGCACTCATCTTTTAGTCTTTTTATGGAAGCGAATCTCGACACGCCGTGGGTTCATGGAAGCAGGCAGCGCGGCGAGACAAACAAAGCGGCTCTGCTAAAGCGTACGAGCTCGCTCATTACGAACCCCGCCAGCCGCCTGCGAGCCGTGCAGATCCGCTGGCGTGCGCAGTCAATATCCACTGAACATTCAGGAAGACGCCTCCTCAATCCTGCATCGTCGATCCCGAGGCGTATCTGTTTGGAACCGCACTCTCCCGCGGGAAGGAATAGGTATGCATTCTTGCAAAGCCTGTCCTATATTTCTCGATAGTAACCAATTACAACACGTCACTCGCCTGATTCATTAATACGGGCTCCGGTCCAATTTCATCATCGAGCCGCGATCTCCGGAGCTTGGCGCCTCGACCATTAAGGAAAGCAGAGCAATGATGACTGCCCGCTTGATTGCTCAGACGCAATCCGCGTCTTGTTGCCGTGCGTTTGCCTTCGCTCTGAGCATGTCGTTTCTGTTGTGCAGTTGCGGCGGTAACGCTTCAGCCGCTGACCCGGCGTACGTCACCGCCGCGCGGCCGCAGGTCATTCAATTGTTGAGCGACATGCAGACGCCGGGGGCCGTTGTCTACGTGCAGTCGCCCAAGGGCAACTGGCTCGAATCGTTCGGCACTGCCGTACGGGGCACCAACACGCCGATTCCAACGAATGCGTACTTCCGCGTCGGCAGCGTGACGAAGACATGGACTGCCACGGTCATCCTGCAACTGGTGCAGGAGGGCAAGCTAAGCTTGACGGACCCCGTCAGCAAGTACATCGCCAATGTGCCGAACGGCGATGCAATCACGATCCAGCAACTGCTCGCGATGCGAAGCGGCCTTTACAACTACAGCAAGGACCTCGGGTTCAATCAGGCGCTCGATTCGCAACCGGACCAGCTGTGGACACCCGCCGAGGTTCTCGCCATCGCTTATAGCCACGATGAGGAATTCGCGCCGGACACCGCTCTCGGCTACTCGAATACGAACACCATCCTGCTGGGACAGATCATCGAGCAACTCACCGGCATGAGCGCCGCCGATGCAATCAAGACGCGCCTCTTCGCGCCGCTCGGCCTCACTGCTACCTTTCTGCCTCCGCAAGACGATACGTCGTTGCCTGCGCCGTCCGCGCATGGCTATCTGTGGGGCACGAATGCGGAGACGGCGACCACCCCGGCGCTGTCTCCCGAGCTTCAGGCAGCCGCGAAAAACGGCACGCTGCAGCCGACCGATGTCACCACTGCGTCAGCGTCCTGGGGCTGGACCGCGGGCTCCGGCATTTCGACCATCACGGAACTCGCGGCCGTCGTGCAACGGATGGTGGGCGGCGGCTATCTCAGCGCGGATCTGCAGTCGAAGCGGCTGTCCACCTGCACACCGCTCGTGGCAGACAATCCGAACGCGCCGGCGTATTGCCTGGGCATCGTCAAATACGGGACGTACTACGGGCACAACGGCCAGATCAACGGCTTCAACACGTTCATGGTGTATGACCCGGTGACGGTGACGACGGTCGTCATCTGGACCACGACCGCGGAGTCACCCGATGGCCGGGCGCCCGCTGACACGATCGCGCGAATGGTGATCGGCGAACTCGGCAAACCGTAATTCGGGGCGCGGCGAAGACAAAAAAACAGTCGAACCAGGAGAGCTGCAATGAAAGCAACGATCGACCCGAGGTGCAAACGATGGGCAGCGTTTGCTGCGGCCTTCATTCTCGTGTCATGCGGCGGCTCCAGCAACCCGAACACGGCCGTCCCGGATGCGATCATGCAGATCATGCAGAAGCCCGCGTACAACGGGGCGACCTGGGCGATGCAGGTCGTCGATCTCGATAGCGGGCGCGTGATCTACGATCTCAATTCCAGTTCGCAGGTGTTCATCGCTTCGGTTCGCAAGATATTCTCTACGGGCAACGCGCTCGACGTGCTCGGCGCGCAGCACACACACGTGACGCCCGTGTACAAGCAGGGCACGGTCGATGCAAGCGGCGCACTCAACGGCAACCTGATCATGGTGGCGAGCGGCGATTTGACGATGGGCGGCCGCGCCAATCCGGACGGCACCATCGCGCTCACCGCGTTCGATCACAACGAAGCCGATGGTCTGGGAAATGCCATTCTGTCGACACCCGACCCGCTTGCGGGATTCGACGCCATTGCCGCACAAGTGGCCGCTGCAGGCATCAAGACGGTCAATGGCGATGTCGTCATCGACGACCGTCTTTTCGATCCGTTCCAGTACCGCGAAGAAGAGGGCTTCGACGTCACGCCGATGCTGGTCAACGATGACGTTGTCGATATCTCGTTCAGTTCGAGCGCGCAAGGTGCGCTCCTGCCGTTCAACTATCGGCCGATGTCCGCGGGATTCTCCGTGCAATCGACGCTGGCAACGGCCGCGGCGACGACGGATTTCGCCGTCACGCTCAACCCCGATCCTCCCGCGGTGCCGCTGTGTTTCGGCCAGACGAATTGCGTGGGTGAAGTGGGCGGCACGGTGCCCGCGGGCGTCGCGCCTCCTTTGACCAATGCGTATCCGCTGGTGCGCACGTTCCGCGTGAGCGAGCCGTCCACCTATGCGCGCACGGTGTTCATCGAGGCGCTGGCGCGCGCGGGCGTGACGGTGACGGCGGCGTCCGTCGAGCCGAATCCGGTGGCATTGCTGCCCGCGCAAGGCTCGTATTCGAGCGCGCAGCAGGTGGCTCAGCTTACCTCCGCACCCTATGCGCAGGACCTCCGGTTCGTGAATAAAGTCAGCTACAACATTGGCGCGGACGTGACCCTGATGCTTTACGGTCTCGCTAAAAACGGCTCGAGGACGATGACCGCTGCGCTTGCGACGGAACAAAGCGAACTGTCTTCGACGTTCAAGATATCGCCGGACCAGTATCATTTTATTGACGGAAGCGGTGGCGGCGACACCACCGCGAACGCCAAAGCCGTTATCGCGATGCTGCGTGGCATGCAATCGATGCCGGACTATGCGACCTACGTCGCTACGCTGCCCTCGCTCGGCGTCGATGGATCGCTCACGACCGTCACGGACTTCGAAGCCGACCCTACGCTGGCAGGCGCCAAAGGGCAGGTGTACGCGAAGACAGGCACGTATGTGGGCTTGAGCACGACCACGCCCGAAGTACCGCTTCTCAAGGCACAGGCGCTCGCCGGTTATATCGACGCTAAGAGCGGCCGCCGGATCGCCTTCTTCATGACGATGAACAATGCCGTGTTCGAAGGCTTCCCGACCGTTCTGAACGCCTTCCAGGACGAAGGCGAGATTGCGGCGCAACTCTGGAAGCTGCAATGATGTGGCAACCCCCTGCGTTGCTCTTTGCATTCGGACAGGCCCGTCGAAAGGAGTGACATGCGCGCACCCTTTCCGGCGGTTCTCGCGTTGCTCGCTTCCTGCGTGCTCATAGCTAGCTGCGGGAGCGACGACACGGCCGATCCGATCTCGCAGATCATGCACAAGCCGCGCTATACGAGCGCGAATTCGCAGTGGTCGATGGTCGTGATGGACGCGAACACGGGCCAGGTGCTCGAGACGATGCAACCCGACAAGCTCGTGCTGACTGCATCGGTGCGCAAGTTGTATTCGGTCGCGACTGCGCTCAACGTGGTCGGCGCGGATCATAGCTTCGTCACGCCGGTATATAGCAGCGGCGTTGTCGATTCGTCCGGCAAGTTGACGGGTAATTTGATTCTCAAGGCGTCCGGCGATCTCACGTTCGGCGGACGGCAGAAGCCTGACGGTACCGTTGATTTCACCGATTTCGATCACAACGACGCGCGCGGTTTTGGCGGTGCGATTCTCACACCGGAAGATCCGCTGACTGCGTTGAACGACCTGGCGCAACAGGTCAGGGCGTCGGGCATTACGTCGGTCGATGGCGACGTGATCATCGACGATCGCCTGTTCGATGCGTTTCGCGTGCCGAATGGCAATGTGCTGATCTCGCCGATCGACATCAACGAGAACGTGATCGACGTGACGCTCTCGCCGGGCGCATCAGCGGGGCAGGCCGGCGTGCTCGACTGGCGCCCGCGCACCAGCGCAATGACAATGCAAGGCACGTCGCTGACGACAGCGGCCAGCAGCAATGCCGATATCCTCGTGTCCGGGGACGCACTGAATGCCGCGCCGCTGTCCTGCCTCGCCGCGCCCGGCTGCAAGGGCACGCTGTCGAGCAACGAAAGCCTCTCCGCGCCCGCGACAATTCCGCTCGGTTACGTGTCGCCGCTCGTCGGCAACGGCCTCTACGTGAGTATCCTGCGCGTCGAGGATCCGCCGTCGTTTGCGCGCACTGCCTTCATCGATGCGTTGGTCCGGGCAGGCGTGTCCGTGTCGGCGGCCGCCGTGCAGCCGAACCAGACAAGCGCGTTGCCGCCGACGCAAGATTATGCGAGCGCGGCGCAGGTCGCGAGCTTCACGTCTATGCCGTATTCCGAATTCGCCAAGCTTGTGCTGAAAGTGAGCCTGAACACCGGCGCGAATTTGAGTTTGATGTACCAGGGGCTTGCGCAAGGCGTTCGCACTGTCGGAGACGCGCTCACCTCCGAGCGTAAATTCCTGACCGGCACGCTCGGCCTCGACGGCACGGGCTTTAATTTCCCGACCAATGGCAGCGGCACGCCCGACAGCCAGGCGACCGCGCGCACGACCGCGACACTTTTGACCGCAATGAGCCGCCTGCCTGTCTATCCGGTGTATCGCGATGCGCTGTCGATTCTCGGCGTCGACGGATCGCTCGCGGCGGTCGGCAAGAACGTCGTGGGTAAGGAGCACATCTTCGTCAAGAGCGGCGCGACCGTCGCCAATGACGAGATGGTCGCCATGAACATGGCGGGCTACATTGAAGCGAAGAGCGGTCGAATACTCGCCTATGCACTGTTCGTCAATAACGCCGGCCCCATCACCGAGCTTACCGACACCCTGGAGGTTTTCGACGACGAAGCGATGATCCTTGGCATCGTCTATGCGAAATACTGAGGGTCAAGCCGAGTGCGCCTAACTGGTCTTCCTGACCCTCGCGGTAATGCTGACGAAGCGCGCCGCGCTTGCCGTGAAAGACGGCACGTGCGACGCTGTGGCGACTTTCGCCGCGGTTGAGTTGCGTCAACGTGCCCGGCGTTTCGCTTCGTCGTCGATATAGGTCAAAGTGTGCAAGCTCTTGTCGATGCGACCGAACTCGGCAATGGCCAGTCCCGGAACCTGAGCGCGTCATGCAAGGTGGACGCGGATGCGCGCTTCATGGCAAAAAAAGGCTCCGCATGACGCGGGTGCCGCGAAGCAGTTCCAGCGGCTTCCGAGGGCCTTGTGCCAGAACGGGAGAGATCGTTACCTTGCAGACATCAGATATCGTGCTCGAGACACTCGATCACGTTGGCGCAGCGCCTGTGTGCGCATGCAACAGTGCACCAAACGCTTCCGCCGTCAACGGCATGCCGAGCAGGAACCCTTGCATCTGGTCACACAGCAGGCCCTTCAGCTTGTCGAGTTGCGAGGTCGTCTCGACGCCTTCGGCCACCACGTCCATCTCGAGCGAATGCGCGAGCGCAATGATCGCCGAGACGATCGCGCTGCCCTCGTGACCGTTCGCGTCGAGCCCGTTGGTGAAAAAGCGGTCGATCTTCAACTGCTTCACCCGGAAGCGCTGCAGGTAGGCAAGGCTCGAATAGCCGGTGCCGAAGTCGTCAATCGCAATCTCGAAGCCGTTGGCATGGAACGCACCGATCATCTCGATGGTTCGCGGCGCATCCTGCATTGCCACGGTCTCAGTGATCTCGAACATGATCCGGTCGCACTGGACCTGTTCGGACCGGACGATATCGAGCATCGTCGCGACCAGATCCGGCTGCGTCAGTTGCCGGGGCGACAGGTTGATGGCCACCTTGACCGCTGGCAGACCGCTGGCCTCCCAGCGGCGGATCTGCCGGCAGGTTTCGCGCGCGACCCAGTAACCGATCTGGACAATCTGCCCGGAGCGTTCGGCGACCGGAATGAATTCCAGCGGCGGCAAGCTGCCAATCTCCGGGTGGTTCAGGCGCAGCAGCGCCTCGGCACCGGCCAGTTCGCCGTTGGCGCCACGGAATTTCGGCTGGAAGTGCAGGCAGAAATAGCCAGCACCCAGCGCTTCGTGCAGCGCGTGCTGGATCTGCAGGGTGCGGGTGGCCGCCTCGTTCATGCTCGCCTCGAAGAAACGGTACGTGCCGCGCCCGCTCCGTTTGGCTTCGTACATCGCGGCGTCCGCGTGCTTGAGCAACGTGTCGGCCGTTTCGCCGTCCTGCGGGAACAGCGCAATGCCGATGCTCGGCGTCACCTGCAAGGGTTGCTTGTCGGCCCAGACACCTTTGCGCATGCGTTCGAGCACGCTTTCCGCCATGTGGCCAGCATCATCCGGCGACGCGATATGTTCAAGCAGCACCACGAATTCATCCCCGCCCAGCCGGGCGACGGTGTCGCCACCGCGTACGCAATGCAGCAGCCGCTGCGCGAAGGCTTTCAGAACCTCGTCACCCGCCGTATGCCCGAGCGAGTCGTTGATGGTCTTGAAGCCGTCGAGATCCATGAATAGGATCGCAAAGAGGTTCTGCTGCTGTCTGGCTGTCTGAATCGCGTGTTCGATGCGTTTGGTCAGCGTGCGGCGGTTCGGCAGGTCGGTGAGGGTGTCGAAAGTCGCCATCCGGACGATCTGGCCGTTCAGTTGCGACACCGAGCCGGCCAGCAGGGTGGTTCTGGCGTCGAAGCGCGACAGCATCAGCGTCACGGTCAGGATCGCGAACGTGAACAGCGTGATCGTGACGGCCAGCCAGTGTCCATCGATGCCGTTTGCCGAACCGCAGATCGATCCGAGCGGGAATTCTGCCGCGGCGCTCCCGGTGTAATGCATGCCGGTAATCGCAACCCCCATCACAACGGCCGCACCGAGACGTTTGGCGATCATGTGGCGCTGATCCGCGTCGCTCAGCGTTCGCGCGATCCAGAGGGCGACGCAGGACGCGACGATGGCGATCATGATCGAGATGGCGACCAGCACCGGATCATACTGGATGCCGGGTTTCATCCGCATCGCGGCGTCGCCCGTGTAATGCATGCCGGCGATGCCGAAGCCCATCAAGATGCCGCCAGCGACCAGGCGTCGCGGCGTCAGTTTCGCGCGCGTAATCACAAACAGCGCAAAGTACGACACCAGCACCGCGATCACGAGCGAGCCGGCAGTGATGACCAGATCGTAGCCTAGGGCGATCGGTAGCGAGAACGCCAGCATGCCGATGAAATGCATCGACCAGATGCCGATGCCCATCGCGGCGGCGCCCCCCGCGAGCCATGCGCGGCGCAGTCCTGCCTGTGTCAGCAGGGAGAGGCGGCCTGACAGGTCCAGTGCGGTAAACGAGGCCAGCGTCGCGACAACCAGCGACAGCGCGACCAGCCATAAGTTGTAGGTGCCGTGCATGGCGATTCCGGTAAGCGGATTTTATTAACTATCAATTCAATTCAATACCATTCGATATCGGCCGCGTTGGCATTTTCTTGAGCCACGGCGGCTCTGCACCGTGCCAGGAATAGTGCGCCAGGCATATCGTGCGTTGCCGGTTCCTGATTCGCGTGCTAAAACCCGTACCCGACGACTGCAAAATGGGCTTTTATTTGCGGCTGCATGGAACGCGTAGCCGTTAATGCGCAGGTCGATCAAGGGGAGCTTTCAGGCTCAAGTCGCTTACGCCGACCGAAAATTGAGCCAGTTGTCCAGGTTTTAGGTCTTGATGTGGTGGATCTTTAGCGAATCTCGGCCGCCCCTCGACATTGCCATTGCGGATAAACGGCATTGAGTAAAGCCATCTCTTGCTTGCGTGGCTCGCACCCGCCAGGCCGTCAGTTCAGCGTCTTTTCCTGGGGTTTTCCAGTGCAGACTGCGCCCGATGGTCGCCTGTCACGCAGCGCTCACGGCACATTATTGGCAGGCGTACGCCTGCTGCGACATGACTCAATCAAAGCTTCAAGCTGTTCAAGGGCGGCTGGCTTGACCAGGTGACAATCGAAACCGGCCTGCCGGCACCGCTCCGCATGCTGTTCTCCTCCATACCCACTCAGCGCGATCAGGACAGCATCGGCCACGACCGGCATCGTACGTAACCGTCGTGCGACCTCATAGCCGTCCATTCCGGGCAGGCCAATGTCGAGCAGTACCACGTCAGGGCGAAAATGCTCTGCGGCCTGCAACGCGGCTGGCCCGTCCCAGGCTACCTGCACCTCGTGTCCGTCGAGCCGCAACACCGCAGCACTGCTTTCCGCCGCGTCGACATTGTCGTCGACCACTAGGATCCGGTGGTTAGCGCTCGGCCCTTCTGCTGATCGACCGGAGTCCGGTGCGCGCTCCGGTACGGTGCCCGGCGGCAGTGCCGGAAGCCGGACGACAAACCTGCTGCCGCGATCAAGACCTTCACTGGAAGCATGCACCGTTCCCTGGTGCAGCTCTACAAGCCGCCGCACCAGCGTCAGGCCGAGCCCGAGACCCGCGCCCCTGCGATCCGGCGTTCGCTCCGCCTGAACAAAGATCCTGAAAATCGTAGGGATGAACTCGGCAGTCATGCCGATACCGTTGTCGGTGACGCTCAGTACGGCATCGTGCCTTTCGCGTTCGAGCGAAAGCCGGATGCGACCGCCCGCAGGGGTGTACTTGATCGCGTTGCCGAGCAGGTTCGTCACGATCTGCTCAAGCCGCATCGTATCGCCCTCGACCGTCAAGCTTTCCTCTGGCAACTCGAGAACCAGCTCGTGCTCTCGCATTCCGATTTCGGAGCGCATCGTTTCGACCGCGTGGCGAACCGCATCAGCCAGATCGATGCGCTGTTCCTTGAGCGTGATGATGCCGCGCGTAATCCGCGAGACGTCCAGCAGATCGTCAACCAGACCGATCTCATTGGCGAGCTGACGCTGGGCGGCAGCCTGAGCGGCCTTGATGGACGCATCGTCGGCGTCCCCGCGTTGCCATAGCTGTATCCCGTTGCGAATCGCAGCAAGGGGATTACGCAGTTCGTGCGCGAGCATGGCAAGGAATTCGTCCTTTTGATGATCCGCCGCTTCAAGCCGCGTCACCGCATCGCGCTGTTGGGTCATGTCCTGAATGGTTAGCAGGACAAGCGCCTGCTCAGGCCAGGCGATGCGCATTGCATTAAGGCGCATGGTGCGCGTGCCGATGCGCGGAAACTCGTGCGTGATCTCGTAGTCCCGAACGCTGGTCCTCGTCGGAAGAATCTCTTCGAGCATCGTGCGCAGCGCAGGAATATCCCACTGGCGGTTGCCCAGAAGATACAGCTTCGTGCCAATCGTCGCCTCGGCCGCGGTCGCGAACGCCTCATAGAAAGCGCGATTCGCGCGCGCGATGCGCAGATCCGCCTCGAGTACCAAGACCGGTTCGGCGATCGTTTCAATGATCGCCTCGGCGTAGTCGCGCGCACGAGCGACTTCATCGTGGACGGTCTTGAGCTCACGGACCCGGTAGCGCAGTTCGTCGTTGGTCGTGGAAAGCTCCTCGTTGATTGACTGGAGCTCCTCCTTGGCTGTCTCGAGTTCCTCGTTGGTGCTCTGGAATTCCTCGTTGCTGGAGAGCAGTTCCTCCTCGCTCGATTTGAGCTCCTCGCGGGCGCTCTCATGCTCCTCGATCGTTGCCCGAAGCTGTTCACGGGTAGCGTCCAGCTCAGTTCTGAGCCGCGCGATCTCCGCGTCCTGGATGCCGCGGTCCTGCTCACCTGTTCGGGCGAGGCCCCGCTTCAAGGTCCGAAGCACGGCAGACCTGATCGAACCATCCGCGAACGCAGCTTCACCGCTTGCCGCTGTCCGTCGCGGCGTGCCCTCAAAGAAGACGATAAACCAGCGTCCATCGGCGCCGGCCATCTGTATCTGATGCACCTCGATGCCAGCATCACTCGCGCTCTCGGGATGTCCGATGCGCAGTCCTGTCCTGCGCAACGGGGCGCCGCTCTGGCGTGCCTGCCGGACGGCTTCGCTGATGGCCAGAAACACGTCCGGCCGGGCGAGCCGTTGCAGGTTGCTGCTCGGTGGCCCTTCGGGATTGACCAGATACGGTCCGGTGTCGCCGTGAAACTCGATGATGTTCAGTTCGTCATCGCACAGGACATAGGGCGGTGCATACCGCGCGAGCGCCTTGCGTGAGGCCTCGCGACCCAGCCGTTCAACGAGCGGCGGCTCGCGTCGATCCTGCGTCGAACTCGTGGGTTGAACCGCCGATTCGGGCGAAGACATCAGGCTGAGCGAACGGCCACCCGGGCGTCCAAGACGGGGCTTCTTGCTGTAGAGCTTCGTGCGCTTGCTTTCGATGACGCCGAACAGGTCGGAGAAGGCGCCCACCGTTTCCGACGGCCCCAGCATCAGCACACCGTCGGCACGCAATGCATAGTGAAACAGCGGCATGACGTTTCGCTGCAGAACCGGATTCAGGTAAATGAGGAGATTGCGGCAGCTGACGAGATCCATCCGCGAGAAGGGCGGGTCGGTGGCAACGTTGTGACGTGCGAACGTGCAGAGATCCCGGATCCGCTTGTCGACCCGGTAATAATCGCCGTCCCGTACAAAGTAGCGTTGCAGACGCTGGGACGATACATTTCGCGCGATGTTTTCTATATAGCGTCCGGCGCGGGCAATCTCCAGTGCATCGACGCTCACGTCGGTGCCAAAAATCTGGATCGGCGTAGCCGCTGCGCGTTCTCCCAGGTATTCGATCAGGCAGATGGCGATCGAATAGACTTCCTCACCGGTTGAACAGCCGGGAATCCACAAACGGATCGGCATATCCGGTTCGCGGTCTCCGAGCAACCTCGGAAATACCGTCTGGACCAGTGCTTCGAACGTTTCGGGGTCGCGGAAAAATTCGGTCACCCGGATCAGCAGATCCCGTCCGAGTGCGTGCACTTCCGTCGCATCGGATTCGAGCACGACTAAGTAGTCTGCGACGGACGAGATCTGACGCAGCGCCATGCGCCGGGAGAGCCTGCGTTCAATGGTGCCGCGCTTGTAGTGCGTGAAATCGACGTTGCAGGCCTTGTGCAGCATCCGGAATAAGTGCCGAAGACTTTTCTCAGCCTGGGTTGCCGGCATCGGCTGATCGGGACCGGCATGTGGCTGCCGTCCGATCCGCACGATCTCCTCTGCGATCTGCCGAGGGGGAAGAACCATATCGACGCATCCCGTGCCGATGGCTGCCTGAGGCATGCTGGCAAAACGGGCGGTCATCTCGTCCTGGGCGAACGTGATGCCACCTTCGTTCTGGATCGTCTTGAGACCTAGCGCACCGTCGGATCCGCTGCCCGAGAGAATCACCCCGATGGCGTTGGCGCCCTGGTCGTTGGCAAGTGACTCCAGCAGGTCGTCGATGGGCATGGGTGGCCCGAGAATGTCGTCGCGTGGCCGCAGATTGATGCGCCGGTGCGCCACCCGCATGCGGGCGTTGGGCGGAATCACATAGACGTGGTCAGCCTCAATGGCCATCCCCTCGATCGCCTCGACAACTGGCATTGCAGTATGTTTGGTCAGAATGTCCGGCAGCAGGCTGCGACGGGACGGATCGAGATGCTGAACGATAAGGAACGCCAGCCCGCTCGAACGCGGAATCGTGGAGATGAGCTCGGAGATTGCCTCCAGTCCGCCCGCGGACGCGCCGATTCCCACAATAGGAAAGGCTAGAGGCACCGCCTCTTCGTCCGTCGTTGGTATGTTGATCACAGGCCAGATCCTGGTCGGAGCAAACGTAGTTTTGACATGGCTATAGCCATTTTTATGCCTGGTCACGCGCGAACAGGGCACTGAAGGGCAGTCGGCCGGGGAGATGATCTAGTGCCGTAAATATTGCTGCGAGCCGAGTAACGGACGGGGCAAGCTTACCGACTTGGCCATGCCGACTGTGCAGTCAACAGCTTGTTCTCACTATAGGTTCAAACCTGTGATGTCTGAGTCCGCTTCACTCAGGTGTGTACTTTCCGTCATGGCCGCGCGATTGAGCCGTATCAATCCTCGTCGGCGGCGTTGCGGAGGTTAGCATCCGCTACGTTTTCGCGCTGTGTTCTCTGTTCGCGGTTGCCCACGTATCGCTCGCGATTCCGCAAATCACCCGACGGCAAAAGCGGCACGGTTCCGCCCAACAACCACTCCACGCGCTTAACTTCAGCCGCCGCGTGACATAGTATTAGATTGATTGATACTGCCTTCAGACATGCTGTTTTCTTGAATTTGACTCTCTACACTTGTTTTCAAGGCGACGAACCGCGCGCCGTGATAACAAAAGTCTCAGGAGGCAAAAGTGAGCAAACAGATATTGCTGGAGGATCTTCCTCTGCGCCGCTTCCATCTGCGAGTGGCGTTCAGCGGGACGGGAGGCCAGTTCAGCGACGGCTTCGTGCTGGGGATCATCGGCATCGCAGTGACCATGGCATCCGTGTCGCTTCATTTGACTCCGCTCTGGATGGGGTTGCTTGGCGCGGCATCCCTGGCAGGTCTGTTTCTCGGCAGCATGTTCGCCGGTCCGGTCGCGGACAAGTACGGCCGGCGCACCATCTTCGCGTTCGACATGTTGTTGTTCGCGGTCATCTCGGCGGCGCAATATTTCGTGACTTCGCCGGTACAACTGTTGGTCCTTCGCCTGCTGCTGGGACTGATTCTTGGTGCCGACTACGTAGTAAGCAAGTCACTCGTCACCGAGTTCTCGCCACGCCGTTACCGTGGCCGCTTGCTCAGCGTGCTTGCAGCCGCATGGGCTGCGGGCTATGTCGGCGCCTACCTCATCGGGTTCGTCGTCCGTGACCTTGGCCCCGACGCGTGGCGAATCATGCTTGCCGCGAGCGGGATCCCGGCACTGCTCATTCTTCCATTCCGACTGGGCGTGCCGGAGTCGCCGATGTGGTTGATGAAACGCGGGCGAGGCGACGAGGCGCTTTCAATCATTCACCGCAAGTTCGGGCCCGAAGTCATCCTCCCTGAACCGTCGGTTATGCCTCAGCAACGGCGCGGTGCATGGTCGGAATTGTTATCGCCACGCTGGCGCAAGAACACGCTGGTCGGTTGTGTCTTCTACACCTGTCAGGTCGTCCCGTATTTCGCGTTGGGCACGTTTTCTCCGAAGGTGCTTCAGGCCTTACAGGTCAAGGACAACTTCGTAGGAGGCCTTATCTATAACGTCCTGCTCTTCGCGGGAGCAATCATTGGTCTGTTGATTGTCGACAAGTTGTCGCGCCGTGCATTTCTCATTGGAACTTTCTACCTTGCAGCGGTGGCCCTGGCGGTCCTTGCATACGCTGGGTTCGGGCCGATAGGAACCATGCTCGCGTTCGGTCTCTTCGCCTGCATTCTCTCGGCGGCCGCCAATCTTGAGTTTGTGTATCCGCCCGAACTCTTCCCGACTCACCTGCGCGCATCCGGTGTTGGACTGGCGGTGGCCTCCAGCCGGTTTGGTTCGGCTATCAGCACGTTCCTTCTTCCGGTGGCGGTGCAACACGTTGGCATTCACCCGGCACTCGGCGTGTGTGTCGGTGTACTAGTGTTCGGTGGCGTCTTCTGCCATGTGTTTGCGCCGGAAACGGGCAGTGAAAACCTGTCGGACATGAAGCCCGGACAAAGTAATGAAAGCGAGTCTGTAACCGGAGGCGGACGTGGTGCCGCACTCGCCGCTTCGTCGGACGGCACCAGGAATTAGCCATAGTTGACGCTCCAATGCGATTCGCAAGATGACTTATCCTGCGATGTCATGCAAGGACAACGTTTGGAAGAGCCCATCATGTCGTCGAACAAGCCAATTGATATGCACGCGGTACAAGTGTTCGTCGCTGTCGCGGAAGAAGGCAGCATGTCGGGAGCAGCGGCGCGGATGGGAATTTCTCAATCGGGTGTCTCCCAGATCATCCGCCAACTCGAGGAGGAACTCGGCGTAGTGCTCGTCAACCGAACCACTCGTCCGCTGGCGCTGACACCGTTCGGCATAGCGTTACGAAACCGTGGGGCGATACTGAGCGAGGAAATCGCGAACCTGAAGGCGCAGGTCGTCGAAGCAGGGCAGGGGATCAAGCCCGACCTGCGTATCGGACTGGTCGACTCGTTTGCGGCGACTTGCGGATCGGTCTTCACCAAGCGCCTCCTGGAGAAGGTTTCACAACTGTCCATCCGTACGGGATTGAGTCCTCAACAGGGTGAGGCGTTGCTACGGCGCGATCTGGATCTCATCGTCACGAGCGACGCGCTGGTGGACGCCAACGACGTGGTGCGGTACCGGCTCTTTTCAGAGCGATACCTTGTCATCACGCCGAAGGACGGGCACAAGTCTGTCCGGACCGTCGAAGACGTTCGAGCGCTGGCTAACTCGCTGCCGATCATACGGTTTAACCGGAACTCGCAGGTTGGCATGCAGATCGAGCGCTACCTGCGCCGCATCGAGCTGCGTATGCCGGTCCGTCTGGAACTCGATAACGCCGATGCCCTGACTTCGATGGTTGCCGAAGGTATCGGATGGGCGGTGACTTCGCCAATGTGCCTGCTGCAGGGCGCAGCGTATGCGAGCGCGGTAGCAACGCATGTGGTGGATAACCTGGGACTTGAACGCTCGCTTTATCTGGTTGCGCGCCGTGACGAATACAGTGCGTTTTTTGAAGACGCATGCGAGACGGCGCGCGAGGTGATTGAAACATCTTTCCTGCCCAGGCTGAAAGCCTTGGGGCGGGGCATTGAAGAACTGATTACTGTTGGTGAAAGGAACTCACATGAATAAGCTTGCTCATACTGAATCACGAACTGAAAGCGACTACGTTGGCGAAGTCAGCATACCCGGTGACAAACTATATGGTGTCAACACGGTAAGGGGTGTTGAAAATCTCAGCGTCTCTGCGCTCAGCATCGCGCACTATCCGGAGTTCCGGGACGCCTTCGCACAATGCAAGTGGGCTGCCGCGTTGGCCAATCGTGATAACGACGTGCTTGGTGCGCAGCAGTGCGATGCGATCGTGCGCGCGTGTCAGGAAGTCATTGCAGGACGGTTCGACGACTCGCTCATCACCGATCTGCTGGAAGGGTCCGGCGGCACCTCGACGAACATGAATTTCAACGAGGTCATCGCCAATCGGGCGCAGCAGCATCTGGGGCATGCACCCGGTTCATACGACGTGATCCATCCCAACGACCACGTCAACCGTTCGCAATCGACGAATGATGTTTATCCCGCTGCTCTGAAGATTGCAACGCACGCGATGCTCGGACCGCTCGTCACGGAAATAGGGCAGCTTGCCGCGCACTTCGACACCAAGGCGACGGAGTTCGCCGACATCCTCCATCTCGGTCGCACGTGTCTGCAAGATGCGCAGCCGATGCGACTGGGACAGCTGTTCGGCGGCTACGCGTCGCTTACCCGACGCTTGGCGGAAGAACTCGCGGCCGTACGCGACAAACTGCGCACGCTCCCGCTTGGCGGTACCGCGATCGGTACGGGTTTTGGCGCTCCCGCTGGATATCGATCGGCTGTCTATCAGCATCTCTCAAGCATCGCCGGCGTGGACTATATGGCACCGTCAAACCCGTTCGACGCGATGCAGAACATGGACGTGTTCTCTCGCATTTCGGGCGAACTGCGGACCTGCGCGGCGTCTTTGGCGAAGGTCGCGTCGGATCTCACGGTGCTGTCTTCCGGCCCGGTAGGAGGCCTCGGGGAATTGCGCCTTCCTGAAGCTCAGGCCGGCTCATCGATCATGCCGGGCAAAGTGAATCCGGTCTTGCCAATGGCGATGATCCAGTTGAGTTTTGCTGTCATTGGCAATGACGTTGCAGTTGCGCAAGCGGTTCAGTATGGCGAACTGGAGATCAATCACTTCGAACCTGTAGTCGCGTCCCGTGTGTTCGACAGCATCATGCTGCTGACCAACGGCATTCAACGGTTCGCGCAGAAGTGTGTTGCCGGTATCACGGCCGATATCGCGCGAAACGAGCAACACCTGATGGATTCGATGGCCATGGCAACCGCCCTCGTGCCCAAACTCGGATACGCTCGCGTGAGCAAACTGGCTCGCCAGTCGGTTGCGGAAGGTCGGCCGCTGCGGAGCATACTGGATGAGTCCGGGCTGCTCGCCAAAGAGGATATTTTGGCGGTCATTCACGAGGCTTCGCATCCGGTTTTCGACGTGTAAGCGAGAAGTGCGTTAGCTTGGCTTGCTCCTTCATACGCTCTACCGAAGCTCACGCGCTGCGGCTATCAGGATCGCAGCCGCAGCGACAATGTCTTCACGTGCGACGCTGAGGTGAGTCGTCGCACGGATTCGCCCATTGGGCAGCGCACGAATCCGCACGCCTTGCTCGATTGCGCGCCGGGCGAAGGTGGCTGCATCGGCCAGCAGGCCCTGTAAGCTGAACAGCACGAGGTTCGATTCAGGCTCGAGCGCGGTGAATACGAACGACGGCTCGGCCGATAAAAGTTGCACGAACAATTTTGCGTTTGCATGGTCGTCGGCGAGTCGTTCGACATGATGGTCGAGCGCATAGATCGCAGCCGCCGCCAGCACACCCGACTGACGCATGGCACCGCCCAGACGATATTTCCACACCCACGCGTCGCGAATAAAATCGGCGCTTCCGCACAATACCGCGCCACCAGGACAGCCGAGGCCCTTCGTGAGATCGACCCAGGCGCTGTCCCATCCTTGCGCATAGTCGCGCATGGGAATGCCCGTTGCGCACGTCGCGTTGAATAGCCGTGCTCCATCGATATGCGTCTTGAGACCCGCGCCAAGCGCAGCATCGCGCACCCCACGCAGCGTATCCAGCGGCCATACGGCGCCACCGCTGAAGTTGGTTGTCTGCTCGATGCAGACCATGGCCGAGCGTGGTGCGGTGCGTGACGGAAAACGAATCGCGGCGAGGCATTGTTCGCCGGTGAACACGCCGTCTTCGGTGAACACAGGATTGATCGCTACGCCGGCAATGGCCGCTGCGCCGGCGGCTTCGGTGGTGCAAATGTGAGACTCCGAGTCCGCGATAAGCTCGTCACCCGGACGCGTATGCACGAGCGTTGCCACGAGGTTGCACATCGTGCCGGAGGGCATGAAGACGGCGGCCGGATAACCCAGGTCACGCGCGACCCTCGCGCATAGCGCGAGGGTCGTCGGATCCTCATCGGCTTGCTCGTCGCCCACTTCTGCCGCCGCCATGGCCGCGCGCATGCCTTATTAGCCGCCTCCTTAAGCCCACGCGCCGCATTTCGCCCGGCCTTGAGGACTGCCGGCAGGCCCGCCACGCGCGCGCTTACATCACATTGAGAGGGTTTAGTGCGAATCGCCCGCAAAGCTGCTGCGTTGCACAAAAGTTGACTCTTGAGGCCCTACGGACTTACCCGAATGCAAATTAGTATCAGTTTGCGGTTTCAATTTCAGTGGTGAAATAGTCGTGACAGGGCTAACTTGTACACATGGCGAGGCGCAATTCGGTTTATGCGAACCGCCCCAGAAAAAGAGCAGGTCAGGAGGAGGACAGATGGACACCATTCTTAGCGCGGCCGCGTGTCGATGCGGAACCTGCGCTTATTGCCGCGCAGCGCGCACGGACGCCCGGCGCGCCAACATTGTCCAGCCGGACCTGGAACTGGTCGCCGTGCCGCGCGATGAGTCGTTCAAGGTCTGGTCGCACGGTTACCCGTATCGCACGGTGCGCTGGCACTTCCATCCCGAGTATGAAATCCAGGTCATTACATCGACGACGGGCAAATACTTCGTAGGCGATTACATCGGCAACTTCGCGCCCGGCAATCTGGTGATGACGGGAACGAATCTGCCGCACAACTGGGTCAGCAATGTGTCGCCGGGCGAGCGTGTGGATGAACGCTGTCTGATCCTGCAATTCGATGCCGAGGTTGTCGCTAACGCCATCAAGGTGTTCCCTGAGCTCAAGTGCGTGGAGTCCTTGCTCGATGCATCGGGTTGGGGCGTGCTGTTCACACCGAAAACGGGTGCGGCCGCCGAACCGATCATGCGGGAGATGCTGGGCGCGCAAGGCATGCGGCGCATCACGTTGTTTCTTGAGTTGCTGGACCTGCTCGTGCACAGCGCAGAACAAGTCAAGCTCGCGAGCGCCGCTTATCGTGCGGACCCGACGCGCTATGCCGAGACGCGTATCAATCATGTGCTTTCTTATATTGGCAAGAACCTGTCGCAAGAGTTGCGCGAGACTGAGTTGGCCGACCTCGCTGGACAAAGCGCCAGCGCCTTTTCGCGATATTTCCGCCGCCATACCGGCGTGCCGTTCGTGCAGTATGTGAACCGGCTGCGCATCAACCTTGCATGCCAATTGCTGATGTCGGGTGAACTGACTATTACCGATATCTGCTATCAGGTCGGCTTTAATAATCTCTCGAATTTTAACCGGCAGTTCCTGTTGCTGAAGGAGATGTCCCCGTCGCGTTGGCGTGCGTATCAGCAGCTCAATGCTGCCAGCGCGACTGAATCGTCCGATGCTGCGCAAACCTTGGAAGCGTTCGGCTAGCGCGTGTTTTAGCCGGGAGACCGCAGAACGCGGGGTTAGCACGTAGCATCGCACGACGCGTACGCGTCTTTGTGGTGCCTAAGGATTTGCCAAGTTCTTCCACGACGTATGCAACGTTTTTGCGTGGGCTAAACGAATGTATTGTGTACTACAGAGTATATGGATTCCGACGCAACCAGTGGCTCTTATCCGTGCAAATGCAATTGACGCGCAGACACACGATCAGCAGTTGCGGGGACACCGAGATCACTGGAAAAGCTAACGAAGTTCTACAAGAAGCCGCACCGCCCCAAGCAAGGCCCAACCACGGCAGCATCTGCGCCGGAATCTTTTTAAAAAAACGGAGACATTCGATGACCAGACTTTCGAACCAACTGATCGGCGCCGGCGTACTGAGCGTGGGCCTTGGCCTTGCAGGCAGCACGGTGGCGCTGGCCGCGCCCAGCGGCACGGTCGCCTTCCTGATGCCCGACCAGGCATCGACGCGCTACGAACAGCATGACTTCCCCGGCTTCAAGGCCGAAATGACCAAGCTCTGCCCCGACTGCAAGGTGCTTTACCAGAACGCCAATGCCGACGTGTCGACGCAGCAGCAGCAGTTCAACTCGGTGATCGCGCAGGGCGCGAAGGTGATCGTCCTTGACCCGGTGGATTCCACTGCCGCCGCGTCTTTGGTTCATATGGCGCAGGGCCAGGGCATCAAGGTGATTGCCTATGACCGGCCTGTGCCCTCGACGCCGGCCAACTACTACGTGTCGTTCGACAACGAGGGCATCGGCAAGTCCATTGCGCAGTCACTCGTCCAGCACCTGAAAGCCACAGGCGTGCCGACAACCAAGGGCGGTGTGCTCGAGGTCAATGGTTCGCCGACCGACGCTGCAGCGGGACTGATCAAGAAGGGCATCCATGCCGGCCTGGAGGGCAGCGGCTACAAGACGCTGGCTGAGTACGACACGCCGGACTGGGCGCCGCCGAAGGCCCAGCAGTGGGTCAGCGGGCAGATCACCCGCTTCGGTTCGCAGATTGTCGGCGTAGTGGCCGCGAACGACGGCACGGGTGGCGGGGCCGTCGCGGCCTTCAAGGCAGCCGGCGTCAACCCGGTGCCACCGGTGACCGGCAACGACGCGACGCTTGCGGGACTCCAGCTGATCATCGCGGGCGACGAGTACAACACGATCCTGAAGCCGAGCGAGATCGTCGCGGCCGCGGCGGCGAAGGTGGCTGTCGGCTTCTTGTCCGGGCAAACCCCGAAGGGTGAAACGACGCTCTTCAACACGCCGTCCCAGCTCTTCAAGCCGGCGGTCATCACGGCGCAGAACCTCAAGGCGGAAGTGGTCGACAAGGGCTTCGCGAACGCCAAGGAGCTGTGCACCGACCGCTATGCCGAAGGGTGCAAGAAGCTGGGGATCACCAACTGACCCGTGACGAACTGAACTGTAACGAACTCATCCGGCGCGATGCCGGACGGGACCCGGCTCGTGCCGGGTCCCTCTACTCTTAACGAGGTATCCGTCCCATGACTGACGACTCCACAACCCGGTCCAAGCGAGGTGAGCTGGTGCTCAGCCTGCGCGGCGTTTCGAAACACTTCGGAGCGGTCTCGGCCCTGACGGACATCGAGCTCGACGTGCATGCCGGCGAGGTAGTCGCGCTCGTGGGCGATAACGGAGCCGGGAAATCGACGCTGGTGAAGGTCCTGGCCGGCGTGCATCAACCCAGCACCGGCACGATCACGTTCGGTGGCAAGGAGGTCACGCTCTCTAATCCGGCCGCGGCGCTCGACCTCGGCATCGCCACGGTGTTCCAGGACCTCGCGCTGTGCGAAAACCTCGATGTCGTCGCGAACATCTACCTCGGGCGAGAGATGAATCCGCTGCGCCTCGACGAGGTCGCCATGGAGGTGAAGGCCTGGACGCTACTCAACGAGCTGTCGGCCCGTATTCCAAGTGTGCGCGACGTGGTCGCCTCGCTCTCGGGCGGCCAGCGTCAGACGGTCGCGATCGCTCGCTCGCTGCTGCTGGATCCAAAGCTGATCATGCTCGACGAGCCGACGGCAGCGCTGGGCGTGGCCCAGACCGCCGAGGTGCTGAACCTGATCGAGCGGGTACGCGACCGCGGCCACGCGGTCATCATGATCAGCCACAACATGGAGGACGTGCGCGCCGTGGCCGACAGGATCGTGGTGCTGCGGCTCGGCCGCAACAACGGCATCTTCTATCCCGACTCATCGAATCAGGAGCTCGTGGCCGCGATCACCGGCGCCACCGAGAACGCCGTGTCACGTCGCGCCGGCCGCCGTCAAGCCGAACAGAGCGTCTAGTCAAAGGAACGATCATGAGCAATGAAATGCAAGGCGCCCCGCAGCGTGAAACTCAAGACGCTCCGAAGCCGTCCACGCTGCTCGACCGCAGCGATGTCCGCGTCAAGCACGCGACCGGAGTAAGCGGCGCCGTTGGCGCCGCTGTTGAACGCGTGCGCTCGGGCGATCTGGGATCTCTCCCGGTCATCGCGGGCCTGGTCATTATCTGGACCGTGTTCACGAGCCTGAACCCGGTGTTCCTCTCAGCCAACAACCTGGTGAACTTGCTGTTCGACTGCTCGACGGTCGGCGTGATTTCGCTGGGTATTGTCTGCGTGCTGATGGTGGGACAAATCGACCTGTCAGTGGGTTCGATGAGCGGCTTCGCTTCGGCTTTGGTAGGCATGCTCTGGGTTAATCACGGCTGGCCGGTGCTGCTGGCCATCCTCGTCGCCATCGTGGTGGGTGCGCTGGTCGGCGCCATCTACGCGCTGCTGCTCAACCGGCTCGGCATGCCGAGCTTCGTCGCGACGCTGGCAGGGCTGCTCGCGATCCTCGGCATGCAGTTATACGTCCTGGGCGCGACCGGGTCGATCAACCTGCCCTACGACTCGGCGCTGGTGAACCTCGGGCAACTCATCATCATCCCCGCCGCCGTTTCGTATCTCCTCGCGCTGGCGCCGGGCGCCGTGATGATGCTGCTCGGGCTGCGCACCCGTGAGCGCCGCCGCGCGTCCAATCTCTCCGCGCCTTCTGTGGGCAGCCTGCTCGTGCGCAGCCTTGCCATCACCGTCCTGTTGGAGGTCGTGGTTGCCTACCTTAACCAGGGACGAGGCGTCCCTCTGATGTTCGGTGTCTTCTTAGGTCTCGCGGTTGCGATGGACTATGCACTCAAGAGAACGCGCTGGGGCCGGTCGATGAACGCGGTCGGCGGCAATCACGAAGCCGCGAGACGGGCAGGTATCAATGTCAGCGCGATCTACACCAGCGCCTTTGTGCTGTGCGCCAGTTTCGCCGCGCTCGGCGGCGTGCTGACTGCGGCGCGGCTCGCTTCGGCCAGCCAGCAGGCCGGCAGCGGCGACGTGAACCTGAACGCCATTGCAGCGGCGGTGATTGGCGGTACCAGCCTGTTCGGCGGCCGCGGCAGCGCGTATTCGGCGGTGCTGGGTATCATCGTGATCCAGTCGATCGCGAGCGGCCTGACGCTGCTGAACCTGTCGTCCTCGCTGCGCTTCATGATCACCGGCGCGGTGCTGGCGATTGCGGTGATTGTCGACTCGCTCGCCCGGCAGTCCCGCGTCTCGCATGGCCGTGCGTAATTTACAGCAACTTAGGATCACCAAATGACTGACATAATGAAAGGAAAGGTTGCAGCTATCACGGGTTCGGCATCGGGCATCGGCCTGGAGTGCGCGCGTACGCTGCTCGCAGAAGGGGCGAAGGTCGTTCTCATCGACCGGGCAAAGGACAGGCTCGCGCAACTCTGCGCGGAACTGGGACCGAACGCCTTTCCACTGACGGTGGATCTGTTACAGCCGCAGGAAGTCTCTGCGATGCTGCCGAAGATCCTCGACCTCGCCGGTGGACTCGACATCTTCCATGCGAACGCCGGCGCCTACGTTGGCGGCGACGTGGTGGACGGAAATCCGGACGAGTGGGATCGCATGCTGAACCTCAACATCAACGCCGCGTTCCGCTCGGTCCACGCCGTGCTGCCGCACATGGTCGCGCAGAAATCGGGCGACATCATTTTTACCAGCTCCATTGCGGGCATGGTCCCGGTCGTGTGGGAGCCGATCTACACCGCCTCCAAGTTCGCGGTGCAAGCCTTTGTCCACACGATCCGGCGCCAGCTCTCCAAACATGGCGTGCGGGTGGGCGCGGTGTTGCCGGGCCCGGTCGTCACTGCGCTGCTCGATGACTGGCCGAAGGCGAAGATGGACGAGGCGCTCGCTTCGGGTAGCCTGATGCAGCCCAAGGAAGTCGCCGACGCGGTACTCTTCATGCTGACGCGGCCGCGCAACGTGACCATTCGCGATCTCGTGATCCTTCCAAACAGCGTTGATCTTTGAAACGCGTGACAGGGGCGAGCCCGGATTGTGCCCGATGCAGCTCGCCGTCTACCTGGAACTCCCCCATAACTGGCATTGAGCAGGCAGTGAGCTATGACATTAGAAAACCCGACCTCGGGCGTGACAGGCAGCACGCGTTATGTCGTTGGCGTGGACGTAGGCACGGGCAGCGCCCGGGCCGGAATCTTCGACCTGACCGGCCGCATGGTGGGCGCGGCCAAGCGTGACATCACCCTCTATCAAGCGAGCGGCTCCATCGTCGAGCAGTCGAGCGGCGAGATCTGGAACGCCGTCTGCCATGCCGTGAAGGACGCGCTGTCGCAGGCCGCGGTGTCACCGGATCAGGTCGCGGGCATTGGCTTCGACGCCACCTGCTCGCTCGTCGTGCTCGGTGAAGGCGGGCAACCGTTGCCCGTGGGCCCCTCGGAGCAAGCCGAGCGTGACATCATCGTCTGGATGGACCATCGCGCCGTGGCGCAGGCGGAACGCATCAACGCGACGGGCCATGAGGTGCTGAAATTTGTGGGCGGCAAGATCTCGCCTGAGATGGAAACACCCAAGCTGCTATGGCTCCTCGAGAACAGGCCGAGCGTCTTCGCGGCGGCATGGCAATTCTTCGACCTGACCGACTTCCTGACCTGGCGCGCGACCGGGGACCTGTCCCGCTCCACCTGCACGGTCACGTGCAAATGGACCTACCTCGCGCACGAACGGCGCTGGGACGAGAGTTACTTCCGCAGCGTTGGCCTCGGCGTGCTGGCGGACGAGGCCTTCGCACGCATTGGCCAGAGTGTTGTTGACCCGGGAACGCCGTTGGGGAGCGGACTAACAGCAAACGCCGCCGCGGAGCTCGGCCTGCGAGCCGGAACGCCGGTCGCGACAGGCGTGATCGATGCCCATGCCGGCGGAATCGGCACGGTGGGCGCCGATGGTGAACCCGAGGCCAACCTCGGCTACGTCTTCGGCACCTCATCGTGCACGATGACCACGACGCGGAGCCCGGTCTTCGTACCCGGCGTCTGGGGGCCTTATTTTTCAGCGATGGTGCCCGATGCCTGGCTCAACGAGGGCGGTCAATCGGTGGCGGGCGCTGCGATTGAACAACTGCTTTCGATGCACCCCGCCACGCCCGATGCCCGACATCGAGCGGCACAAGCGGGTCAATCATTGCCCGTGATGCTCGCCGCTCTCGCGGAGCAGGCGTCGGATAGTTTGTCGGGAGCCGTGCTGCTCGCCAAGGGTTTGCATGTCGTACCGGAGTTCCTGGGCAACCGTGCGCCGCTGGCTGACCCGCACGCACGCGCCGTGATCGCGGGCCTTGGAATGGAGAGTGACCTGGACAGTCTGGTCGCGCTTTATATTGCCGGTATTTGCAGTATCGGTTACGGCCTTCGCCAGATCATCGAAGCGCAGACCACAGCCGGCGCCCCGATCGCGCGGGTGGTCATCAGTGGCGGCGCGGGGCGGCTCGATCTCGTCCGGCAACTGCTCGCCGATGCAACGGGCAAGCCCGTGCTTGCCACGCTGGCGGAAGAACCCGTCTTGCTCGGTGCCGCGATGCTGGGCAGCGTGGCGGGCGGCCAGTTCGACGACGTCCGCTCGGCGATGACCGGGATGTCGCACATCAGCAAGACCTACGAGTCGGACTCAGGGGACATCGCCGCACTGCACGAGGCGCGGTTTCGTGCGTTCAAACAGTTGCAGAGCGTGGCCAGGGAAATCCGCTAGAACTACGGCATCAGACCATCCCGGCCACGAGGCGGCCGGCTGCAAGTACACGGTTGGCGTCGGCGGCGCGCGACTGCTCACGTAGTCAATCGCCACCAACCGGCTTCTGTAACCTGACACGTCGGCGCAGCGTTCAAATGCGACCACACTAAAGCCTTCATCGAGGATGCCAGTGAAGCGATGCTGGCAAATCCGCGCCGTACATATGTCCCATTTCGCGACAGATACGGCAGCCGCCGCTCGATCAAGCGTCCGATTCTGCGACAGTGGTTGAATCCCCAAGCTCGCCTTGCGGGCTACTTGCGGGCTATCTACCCCATTAATTCCTTTTGTCTATCAGGCGTCCACGACCTGTGCGGACGGAGCACGCGTCATCGGCATGGACATTGCATGGACCATGCGGATTGCCTATACGAAAGCGATAAAAAAACGCGTTGGAAGAACCGGCGAGCCTGCCTGCAACATCCAAACACAAGGAGACGAAACGTGAAAGCTGCCGTGCTGCATGAATACGATGAATCATTGAGCCGTGACGAGTTCGTGCGTTACGAAGAGGTCGCTGATCCGAAGATCGGGCGGGCCACCGACGTGATCGTGCGTATTGGCGGTGCGGGCGTCTGCCGCACCGACCTGCATGTGGTCGAAGGCATCTGGCGCAGCAAGGTCGACGTGGCCTTGCCTTACATCATGGGGCACGAAAACGCCGGCTGGGTCGAGGCAGTGGGCTCCGCGGTCGAGAGCGTCAAGGTGGGCGATGCGGTGATCTGCCATCCGCTCGTGACAAGCGGTCACTGCCTGGCGTGCCGGCGCGGTGACGACATGCATGCGACCGACAGCAGCTTCCCGGGGATCAATGCCAATGGCGGTTATGCCGAATATCTGCTGACGGGTGAGCGTTCGCTGATCAAGCTGCCTAAGTCGCTGGCGCCCAAGGATGTCGCACCTTATACCGATGCGGGATTGACCGCTTACCGCGCTGCCAAGAAAGCGTCGCGTCATTTGCTGCCCGGCCAGTATGCCGTCGTGATAGGCGCAGGGGGCCTGGGGCACATCGGCATCCAGGTATTGAAGGCTCTTTGCGCAGCGGAAATCATCGTGGTCGACCGCTCGGAAACCGCGTTGCAACTGGCTAAGGAATGCGGCGCGGATCATACGATCAAGGGCGGCGGTGACGAAGTGCAAAGCGTGCTCGAGTTGACCAGCGGTAATGGTGCGGAGGCAGTCATCGATTTTGTCGGCGAAGGTGATGCGGTCGCCAAAGGCCTAAGCATGACCCGTAATGGCGGGTTCTATTACATCGTCGGTTATGGCGGGAAGATCGAGTTGCCGACCATCGACATGATCACCAGCGAGAAAACTATTGTCGGCAATCTGGTCGGCACCTATCCAGAGTTGGTCGAGTTGATGGCGCTGGCCGATCGTGGACTGGTCCATCTCGCGACGAGGGAATACCGTTTGAGCGAGGCGAACCAGGCGCTCAAGGACCTTCACCACGGCAAGGTCAGGGGCCGCGCAGTGCTGATTCCATAGCGTTCCATCAGACAAGGAGGGCGCCGTGGCGCTGCAGCAAGATTCAATGCCGATTCCCGAACGTGTGCGCCTGGTCATTGCATTGACCGAAGTTAACTCCCGCTATTTGCGGGGCGAAAATCGCTGCGCCGGCGCCGAGATCGAGTTGGCGTGTGCGCTGGCATGCGAGCAACGCGAAGGCGCCACGCCCGACAGGACCCGGGACATAGTGCAATTGCGGGTGCGGCTGGATGCATCGGAAAACGAGTTGCTGGCTATCGAAGCCGAGCGTGACTGGCTTGAGAACGAGCTGGCGAATTTCGACACGGCGGAGCCCAGCAAGAAACCCGGGGAGTGGCAATGAATCGAATTCCGGTCACGGTGCTTACCGGGTTTCTCGGCGCGGGCAAAACCACGCTGCTCAATCGCATACTGCGCGAACAGCACGGCCGGCGTTATGCGGTGATCGTCAACGAATACGGCGAACTCGGCATCGACGGGGCCTTGGTGGTGGGCGCTGAAGACGAGGTCATCGAATTGAATAACGGCTGCGTATGCTGCAAGGTGCGCGGGGATCTAATTCGAGTGGTGTCGGGACTGATCAAGCGCAAGGGCGGCTTCGACGGCATCCTGATTGAGATGTCAGGATTGGCGGACCCGGCGCCCGTGGTTCAGACGTTTTTTGTTGACGATGTCATTCGTCAACGCACGCGACTCGATAGTGTGATTTGCGTAGCCGACGCGCTGCACCTGCAAGCATGTCTGGCCGACAGCCGTGAGGCTGCGGAGCAGTTGGCGCAGGCGGACACCGTGCTGCTCAACAAGACGGATCTCGTCGATGCGGCTGGCCTGGCTTCAGTAGAGGCGGCCATACGAGGTATTAATCCGACTGCGCAGTTTATCCGCAGCGTCCGCTGCGCGGTGCCGCTGGCTACGCTACTTGATCGAGGTGCGTTTGATCTCAAGCGCCTTCATCTCACCAACGCGCCAAACGATGCAGACGAGCTACCTCGTGATGAACGGCCCTTTCGCCATATCTCCGTTGATCCCGGCCGTCACAGCCATGGCATAGATTGCGTATCGCTGCGCGTCGAGAAGCCGCTGGAACGCAGCCGATTTCTCTCATGGCTGCAGCAACTGGTGGTCGAGCAAGGTCAGGACCTGCTGAGAGCCAAAGGGATCGTTGACCTTGCAGGATCGGACCGCCGCTTCGTGTTCCAGGGCGTGCATATGACGATGGACACGGATTTTGACCGGCCATGGCGACTGGACGAAGTACGCGATAGCAGGCTGGTGTTCATCGGCCGCAATCTCGACAGGCGCGGATTGCGGGAGAGTGTCGGGCACTGCACGAGCGACTCATGAATGCGCCGCCTTTGATCGAATTGCTCGGCGCCCGATGGGTGACGGACGCTCCCGTTGTCGCGCTTGCGTGGGACGCGACGGGTCGCCATGCGGGGTTTGCGCTGGGCGACGGGTCGGTGGCGCTCGCGGCGAGTGAGTGGCCTGGTGGACCTGCGCTTAAACCCAGGCAGAGTGGTGGAGTTGATTTCGTCCCGGCGCGGGAACCGCCGCTGCCGGTAGCCCGCTTCAGTGTGCATGACGGCACCTGCCTAGCGCTTGCTGCCGATCCTGAAGGAGGATTTCTCAGCGGTGGGGACGACGGCCGGCTGGTCCACCTGAAGGTGGATGGTGCGAGCGAGGTCCTCGTCGATGTCGATGGTGAGTGGATCGATCTCGTCGCCACGTGCCCGTCGGGTCGAGCCTATGCAACCGGCCGCCGGGTTCACTGGCTGGGAACGAAGCCGGCCAGTCTCGCGTTAGCGGGTTCGGCAACCGCTCTCGCTTTCAATCCCGCCGGCGATCAGTTGGCGATCGCCCATCACGGCGGCGTGACGCTATGGCCGCTCGATACCCATGTTCCGCGCTTGCTTGCGTGGCCCGGCTATCACCGCAACGTTGCATGGAGTCCCGACGGCCGCTATCTCGTGAGCGGCATGGAGGAGAACGCCTTGCACGGGTGGCGCTTGCCGGACGGCGGCGACATCGAGATGGCCGGTTATCCGGGGCAACCGCGGTCGCTATCGTTTTCGGCGGACAGCCGCGTGTTGGTCACGAGCGGCGGTCCGCGTGCGGTTTGCTGGCGCTTCGACCCGCCTGCAGGCAAGGACCATCCCAACCAGCCGCGAGAATGCGGCATTGCGGGCAAGACACCGGTCACTGAGGTTGCTTGTCATCCTACGCATCCATTGATTGCCGTTGGTTACCACAATGGCGCGGTACTGCTGTGCCAGCCAGGCGGCAGTGATGTGCTGTTCGTCAAAGGGGCTGACACAAGTCCTGTGAGCGCCATCGCCTGGTCGCCCGACGGCGGACGGCTGGCAATGGGCACCGAGGCCGGCGAGATCGGCCTGGTGTCGTTACCGGAGGCGCTGTTTCATTTCGGCAGCCCGTGATAAGGGCGCGGGCAACATCCATTACATAAAGGAGACATCCATGACCCATGAACAACTCACCAAGGACCAGTTCTTCGAACGACTGGGAGCCATCGGCGACGAAATGATCGAGGCTTACGGCAAGGACTTCGCGATGGGCGCCCTGGTTCTTGCCGCGCGTTTCATCGCCGAAAAAAAGCCGAATGGCGATGAGGCCAAGAGCGTGATCTATACGGGGGAGCAGCGTGGAGGCGTGGGGCTGTAGATGACCCAAACCGTTGTCGGCGGTTTCACTTTAATAATTTGGCATCCTTATTGATAGGAAGAATATACGGGCCGCCGCCTCGTCGCTAATCGTACTGAACGGCAACGCTTCGCAGCCGGGAGCGTCCCAATATCGGACAGGTGCGCTGAATGCGAATGTCGCATAACAAAACAGAATCAGGGGTTGGCGCCTCGCGGAAATGACCCCTCGAATCGCACAGCCTTATAAGGCGGGACATGAGCCTTGTTGGCACGCTAATCGCTCTATGAATGCAGATCGAGACCCAAGTGTCGATGATCCGAAGTACACAAAAACGACAGATGGCATGGATCGTGAAGACCGGACCGGGATATCGGTCAGTCCAACATTCCCGCGCCAATTTTTTTGTTCGCGACCGTGACCACCGGCCTATGTGGTTGATTGTTGACTCCGGCCGTGGCATCAACCGGCCCTGCCCGTAGCGCCGCGGTATGACAGTGAAATACGACACTGAAATACGGCGGTGAATCGTGAAATGGAAAAGGAGAGCTCAATGTCTGACGGATTAACCCTCAACAAGATCACGTCCCAGCGCGGGATCAGCATCGGCGAGGCGGCACGCCGCGTCGCCGATCTCGGCTGGACGCCCAGTTACGTTCAGGAGGCGATGACCTTCCCGACGGACTACAAGATCAGCAAGGCGCCACGCGACCCGATGAAACAGGTGCTGCGCTCCTATTTTCCGATGCAGGAGGAAAAGGACAACCGCGTCTACGGTGCGTTGGATGCAGCGTTGCGCGGCGACATGTTCCGCAACGTGCAGCCGCGCTGGGTCGAATGGATGAAGCTGTTCCTGGCGATCATTCCGTTCCCGGAAATTTCGGCGGCGCGCTCGATGGCAATGCTCGGGCGGCTTGCACCCGGCGAGGAATTGCGCACCGGCTTCACCATGCAGATGGTCGACGAGTTCCGTCACTCGACCATCCAGATGAACCTCAAGAAGTGGTACATGGAGAACTATATCGACCCGGCCGGGTTCGATATCACCGAGGCCGCGTTCGGCAAGTGCTACGCGACCACGATCGGCCGTCAGTTTGCCGAAGGCTTCCTCACCGGCGATGCGGTTACTGCGGCGAACGTGTTCCTGCAGGTGGTAGCGGAAACGGCGTTCACTAACACGCTGTTTGTCGCCATGCCGTCTGAAGCCGCGCGCAACGGCGACTATGCGTTGCCGACGGTGTTCCTCTCGGTGCAGTCCGACGAAAGCCGCCATATTGGCAATGGCCATTCGCTGGTGATGTCGGTGATCAATGATCCGGACAATCATCTTTTGCTGGAGCGCGATCTTCGCTACGCCTTCTGGCAAAACCACGCGATTGTGGACGCGGCAATTGGCACGTTCATCGAATACGGCACCACCGACCGCGACAAGAACAAGGAATCGTATGTCGAGTTGTGGCACCGGTGGATCTATGAGGATTACTACCGTACCTACATGCTGCCGCTGGAAAAATACGGCATCAAGATTCACCACGATGACGTTGGGGCTGCCTGGGATCGACTGGTCAAGAAGAACTATGTCCACAAGGTCGCGCAGTTCTTCTCCGTGGGCTGGCCGGTCAACTTCTGGCGTATCGAAGCACAGACCGAGAAGGACTTCGAGTGGTTTGAGCACAAGTACCCCGGCTGGTACGCCGAATTCGGCGACTACTGGAAGTGGTACGCGAAGAAGAGCACGCCGGGCGAGACCAACATGCTGTTCGATCAAGAGAACGGTTATGTGTACCCGCACCGCTGCTGGAGCTGTCTGGTGCCGTGCCTGATCCGGGAAGACTTCGTCGTCGACGAGGTCGAAGGGCAGTTGTACACCTATTGCTCGGAGCTCTGCCGCTGGACCCACAAGGTAGCGTTCGCCTCGGAATATGAAGGGCGGCCGACCCCTGCCATGGGACGCTTCAGCGGTCGTCGCGAGTGGGAAGAGTGCTACCACGGCTGGGATCTGGCGGATTGCATCAAGGATCTCGGATTCGTACGCAGCGATGGCAAGACCCTGGTGCCGCAACCGCATCTGCAGTTCGACGACAGGAACATGTGGACGCTTGACCATGTTCGTGGTCATACCATCCAGAGCCCGATCGTTCTGTTGCGGGGGATGACGCCCGAGCAGCGCGAGAAGCACATCGCCGATTATCGAGCCGGTTTCAAGATCAATCCGGTGAATTGAAGAGGCGATGCCGTCCGGGAGAGTATCGCTCCCGGACGAATCAGGGGGCACGATGAGCACGATGAGCACGACTAGCGATATGCAATGGAAGAGGGATGCCATGCCGGAAACAATCGACTACCAGACAGTTCATACAGTGCGATTCGAGCCTGTCGGCGTCGAGATGGAGGTCGCGGAGGGCGAGACCGTGCTGGATGCCGCGTTTCGCCAGGGCATCTCGGTGATGCACGGATGCAAGGAAGGGCAATGCAGCAGTTGCAAGTCCCTGTTAATCGAAGGCGACGTCGAGTTGAAGAAGTATTCAACCTTCGCGCTGCCCGACTATGAGCGTGAGACGAATCACATCTTGCTGTGCCGGACACTCGCCTTCAGTGACTTGACGGTGGAACTGCTGAACTACGACGAAGACCTGATGCGCCGCTCGATTGCGGTGAAGGAATTCGGGGCGACGCTAGCGAAAATAACTGCCCTCACGCATGACATCAGGCTGCTCGAAGTGGAGTTGGACCAGCCCTTGCGGTTTTGGGCCGGCCAGTACGTTGACCTGACCATCCCGGGGCTGGACATCACCCGGTCGTTCTCCATGGCAAGCGTTCCAAGCGAGCCAGGGGGTCAGACGAGCCTTGCGTTCATCATCAAGAAGTATCCCAATGGCGCGTTCTCTTCTCAGCTCGATGACGGCCTCAAGCCGGGTGACCGGCTGGTGGCGAAGGGACCGTACGGCACGTGCTTTCGTCGGGAAGAACAGCCTGGACCGATGGTGCTGGTGGGCGGCGGCTCTGGAATGTCTCCCCTGTGGTCGATCCTCAACGATCTCGTCCAGAGCGGCGAACAAAGGCCGGTGCGTTTCTTCTACGGCGCGCGTACTCGTCACGACTTGTTCTATCTCGACGACTTCGCCGAACTCACTGCGAAGCTGCCCGACTTTCGCTTTATCCCGGCGCTTTCGCATGCTGAAGCGGGCGATGAATGGACCGGCGAGACCGGCTTCATTCACGAGGTGCTGGGGCGGACCTTGCGCGAGGAAGCGCTTGCCGGCGAGATCGATGCTTATACGTGTGGTCCGACACCGATGATCGACGCAGTGATGCCGGTGCTGCAAATGGCCGGCGTATCGCCCGAGCGGCTTTATTTCGACAAATTTACCCAGGCCGTCCGCTGACGGGCCCCTTGGCAGGGCTTCAGACCGGAAGTTCCGATAAATGAAGGACGAAGGAGGATCGACATGAGCACCACAATAGAGCAACCGGCACCGCTTGCATCAGGCGCGGCCGGCGCGGCCCAGTTCGCTGGGTGGGACAGTCGCAAGTACAACTACTACGAGCCCAAGGGGCGCAAGGCGTCCCACTATGAGGACATGACCGTCGATGTTCAGCCGGACCCGAAGCGCTACCTGCTACAGGACTGGATTATCTCGTTCGCCGACGGCACGCCGACCTACTCGGAAACATGGACCGCCGCCAAGTGCACGGACTGGCACAAGTTCCGCGCGGTCGATGAGGAATGGGAGCGCACGCACTACCAGCGCCAGTCCACCATCATTGGCATGATCAGCAGCGCCATCAGCAATGCCCGGCGCTCGGGCGCGGTGAAGCGTTTCGACAAGACGTGGCTCAAGCTGCTGGAGCAGCATCTTGGCGCATACAAGCATGCGGAGTTTGGCCTGGGTACCGCGACCATGCACGCGCAGCGCTATGGCGTGACGCAGATGATCAACAGCGCCATCCTCACGAATGCATCGTACAAGCTGCGCTTTGCGCAAGACCTGACGTTGTACCTGGGAGAGATCGCACTGGACGCGCCGAATCTTGACCTCGACGCCGGGAAGTCGCACTGGCTGAACGACCCGATCTGGCAGGAAACACGCCGGGCAATTGAGGCTATCGGCGGGGCAACCGACTTCCTGGAAAAGTACTTCGCGGTGAATGTGGTGTTCGAGCCGCTGGTGGCCGACCTGTTTCGCAGCGGCTTCATCATGCAGATGGCCGCATCGCAAAACGACTTCCTGACGCCTACGGTTGTTTCCGCAGCCGAGGGCGACTATGAGCGCAACCTGGCCAACGCGGTCGAGCTGTTTCACATGCTTGCCAACGACCCGAAGCATGGGGACGCCAACCGCAAGTTGTTTGGCGAATGGCTTGAAAAGCACGGCGCCCTGGCAGCCGAGGCGGCAAAGCACCTCCAACCGATCTGGTCGATTCCGCATGTCAAGGTGGTGCAGTTCAACGACAGCCTGAACAGTTCGATAGAGCGCGCCGAGATGATTGCCCGGGAGATCGGCATTCATTTTCCACTGTCGATCCGGGCCTGAACCATCCCTTGGAAATCCCTTTGTAGTACGACCTAACCGGGAAGAGGAGTACACGATGTCAGTGCATACCGACAACATCTTCAAGTCGATGAAGGACGTTCGTTTCGAGCAGACCATTTCCCATCAGTGCGGCGTCACCATGAACGATAGTGTCGAGGCACGCGCTATTTCGGAGTTGATGGCGCACAAACCCGGCATCACGGTGACCTACCTGCCCGCGATGATTCGCATAGACGGGCAGGGGAAGATCGAGTTCAAGATGAGTGAGATCAGCGAATCGCTTGGCCGCGAGATGACCCCGCATCTGTTCGAGATCTCCACGTCGACCCATTACGGGCGGATGGTGATGATAGACGACGACACCGTCGTGCTGTTCGGCAATATGGACGACGCCATGGCTTACGAGTGACGGCCCTGGACCGTATCGCACCTTGCGACTGGCTTTGCATGACGTAAAGCCGGTCGCTCTCGCACAACCACGGAGACAATGTCATGTATCGGACCGCGGACGGAGAAGAGATCTTCATTATTGACGGGCACGTTCATCTCTGGGACGGCAGCAAGGCCAACCTGAAGAATGTGCACGGCCAGCAGTTCATCGATTGCTTCTATGCCTATCATTCGAACCTGAGCCCCAAGGAGTATTTGTGGCCCAAGGAGAAATTCGACAAGTACGGCGAGGAAGCCATGCACGAGGACCTGTTCGTCAAAGGCTACGACGACATGGCGATCTGTCAGCCGACGTACCTGACGGACTTCTACAAGAACGGCTTTAACACGACCGAGTCCAACTATGTGTTGAAGGGGAAATACCCGAACCGGTTTATCGTCAACGGCGCGTTCGATCCCCGCGACGGCGAGGCCGGGCTCGATCGCCTGGACGAATTGTCCGAGTTATACAAGATCCAGGGCGTCAAACTCTATACCGCTGAATGGCGCGGTGACAGCAAGGGTTACAAGCTGTCAGACCCGGGCGTGCAGAAATACTTTGAACGCTGCGAAAAGCTGGGGATCAAGAATATCCACGTCCACAAGGGCCCGACCATCCTGCCGCTGAACCGCGACGCCTTCGATGTTGCCGACGTCGACGACGCGGCGACGAGTTTCCAGAACCTGAACTTCATTGTCGAGCACTGCGGCTTGCCGCGCCTGGACGATTTCTGCTGGATCGCGACCCAGGAAACCAACGTGTATGGCGGCCTCGCCGTGGTGTTGCCGTTCATTCACACGCGCCCCGAGTATTTCGCCCATGTGATTTCGGAACTGCTTTTTTGGGTCGGCGAAGACAAGATCCTGTACGGCAGTGACTACGGTATCTGGTCGCCGAAGTGGCTGATCGAGAAGTTCATGGCGTTTGAATTGCCTGAATCCGTCAGTAAGGAGACCGGCGTTCAACTTTCCCTGACAGCGAAGAAAAAGATCCTCGGGCTCAATGCGGCGCGCTTGTATGGCATCGATATAGAAGCCCAGAAGAAGCTGCTGGCTGACACCACGCGTCAGACGGCCACGGTATGACCATCATGGCAGCCGTTGCTATGGTTGACCGGAGCGCGGAGGTGTGGACGCGGCTCGAATCCGTCATCGATCCCGAACTCGACGAATCGGTGACGGAGTTGGGTTTCGTCACCCGCGTCGAGGTCGATGCCGACGAACACGTGCGCATTGATTTCCGCCTGCCGACCTACTGGTGCGCCGCTAATTTCGCGTTCCTGATGGCCGACGACATGCGTATTGCCGTCGCGGCTCTACCGTGGGTCAGGAAGGTCACGGTGGGCCTCGGCGAGCACATGTATGCCGACGAGATCAATCGCGGCGTCGCGGCTGGGCAGTCGTTCCAGGCTACTTTCGGTAGTGAAGCCAGCGGCGATCTGGAGGAGGTTCGCCGGACCTTCATGGTGAAGGCTTTCCAGCGGAGGCAGGAAGCGCTGCTGACGTATCTGCTCGATCACGGGCATGAGTCAGCGGCGTTGCTGCGGCTAAGCGTGGCGGAACTAGCCGCGCTGCGTTGTGATTTAGCGGGTCATCGGCTGGTTGTTCGCTATCTGGAGCGACGTCCGGTAGTCGGGTCGGGCGCGCTCGAACTGGCCTTTGTCGACCAGGACGGCGCACCGCTCGATGCCGGCCAGATCCACGCTTACCTGCGTGCCTTGCGACGGGTTGGCGTCAACGCCGAATTCAACAGCGCGCTATGTCGGGGATTGCTGGCTACTCGATACGGGTCGGGATGCACGCAAGAAGTGGAGGTCAAGCCGGTGCATTTCGTTCGTTCTATCGGTGTGGCCGGGTCGATTTAAATTGATTCGTCATACCAATCAATCATAAAGGGAGACAGGCAATCATGCCGAATATCATGTTGCACGACGATGAGGCCCGCATGGCGCTCGGCCGCGGCGTGGCCAAGCTTGCGAAGGCAGTACGTGGCACGCTCGGTCCCCGTGGGATGAATGCGATCATCGACCGGCCAATCGGCACGCCGATCATCTCCCGCGATGGCGTGAGCATCGCCAACGAGATCGAACTGGAAGACGTGTTCGAAAACATCGGCGCGCAGGTCGTCAGGGAGGTATCGAAGCAGACCAATGAAGTCGCGGGCGACGGTACCACGACGGCGACTGTTCTGGCAGATGCACTGGTGCAAGATGGTCTTGCCTGTCTCGCGGAAGGCGCTAACCCTGTCGAACTGGTCCAAGGCCTCGAAGCCGCCGTAACTGAGGTTATCGCGGCGCTCAAACGCACGGCGACTCCGCTAAGCGGACCTGAGGAGGTGCGTGCGGTTGCAATCGTGGCCGCCAACGACGAGGTCACAGGCGCGATGGTGGCCGAAGCGCTGGAGCGGGTCGGTCCGGATGGCATTGTCGACGTCGAATATGGAACGACGGTCGAAACGCGTCTGGAAGTGGTCGACGGCATGGCCTTCGATCGCGGCTACCTGTCTCATCACATGGTCACGGACCTCGAAAGAATGCAGGTGGTGCTCGATAACCCGCTCATTCTGATGACGGATCAGCGGCTGCAGTCGGTGGAAGAGGTGGCAGCGATCCAGGCGCTCATAGGCAGTAGTAAGCGCCCGCTGCTGATCATTGCCGAAGAGGTGGCTCCAGCATGTGTGGTGAGCCTGCTCGCCTGGCGGGATAACGGCGGGGTTCCTGTGGCGGCTATCCATCCGCCCGAATACGGGCATTGGCGCAAGGCGATGCTCGAGGATATAGCAATTGTTACGGGAGGCCGGGTGGTCGCCCGCGACCTGGGCGGAAAACTCGAGACCACGGAACTGCGAGATCTCGGCAGTGCCCGGCAGGTACGTATCTCGGCCAACCAGACCATCATTACGGCTGGTGGCGGCGATCCGGTCGGCATCGCCGCGCGTCGCCAGCAGGTGGCGCGCCAGTACGAGATGGCGCCCGAAAATGTTGAACGGGACAAGTACCAGGTGCGTCTCGCCAAACTATCCGGGGGCACCGCAATGATCCTGGCCGGCGGCGCCACGCCGGTCGAACAGAAACGCCGGCTTCATTTGATCGAGGATGCGATCAACGCGGCGCGCGCGGCTATTGCCGAGGGAGTCGTGCCCGGAGGAGGGATGGCGTTGCTGCGGGTGTCCTCCGAACTTGAAGGGATCGTTTCACGAACCCAGGGGAGTGTTCAGCAGGGCGCGCGACTGCTGCAGCGGGCGTTGACAAAACCGCTGTTTCACATCGCGACCAACTGCGGACTGAACGGCGAGGCGATTGTGTCCGAGGCGGTGCGATCGAGACCGGGTATGGGACTCGATGCGCGCACGGGTGCCTTCGTGAACCTGGTAGAGGCGGGCATCATCGATCCGGTGAAAGTCAGCTACAGCGCGGTGCGTAATGCCGCATCGGTTGCAGGATTGATCCTGACTACCCAGACGCTGATCGCCAAGAAACCGGAGACGATCGATCCCACGGCCGGTCCCGCGCTTGGCGGTGGCGCCGAATTGTTCGGCCGAAAATAGTCGTGCTGTAGCCGGTCGCCACGCGGCGGCCGGCTACGGAAAAATAAAATAATTCGGTATCCGAATCAGATCGTGTGGTTTGATCCTGAGAGGCTGGAAAACGTACGTTGCCGGATTTCAGCGGACGCGCGGCCGCCTGACCACGCCTTGTAATAGCCCGCTATTACATCGATAACCGTTGAGTCATTTTCGCCGGGAATAGCGCTGCATGGACCCGGAGTATGTCTGCCATGTGTCTCGCGGAAGAATAGTTCGTCATCTTGCTTGGGGCGTGTTTTCCCGAGAGGACCTGATCAAAAGCTAGGCATATACTAGTCCGTGGTGTTGCTGCCAGCTGACAGGATTCAATAAGAATTCAATAGCGAGAAGCGCCAGCCGCAATACCAGAAAAGCGAGTCGCGACGAAGCCTGCCTTAAAGGGGTTTTGCGTTGACCAATCGCATCGGAGGAGACGCGTGGCGAGACACCAAATTGGGAGTGCATCGGGTCCTGGCAATCAGGCAGTGATGCACGGGCTGATGGCACAGGCGCAGCGCGCCGACGTTCTCCACTCTGACCGCGACACCATGCGCGCTTGGGAGCGTTTCCTGGCGGGAGAGTCAGCAGTATCGGTTCCTTCGGCTCTGATCGAATCCTGGCAACGAAGCCTTGAGTCCGGCGTTAGTCCTTCCGCAAGCCTCGCGCCATTTGCGGTGCATGGCGATGCTGTCGAGGCTTTGCGTTGGCGTCATCGGGAGTTGCTGGCGGCCTCCGATCGCCTTTTCGCCGCGACCGCGGATCTCTTCGCGGATTCGCATTCCATGCTACTCCTGACCAACCAGGATGGTGTGATTCTCAAGGCAGCAGGGGACCTGCGCACGTTGACGGCCGGCGAGAAGATCCATTTGACGACAGGCGGCGACTGGCGTGAAGCAATGGCGGGGACCAATGGCATCGGCACCGCGCTCGCTACCGGGAAGCCCACTTATATTCATGCTTCGGAGCACTTCTGCGAAGGGATCAAGTCCTGGAGCTGCGCGGCGGCGCCGATTTGCGAACCTGGAACCGGTTCGATCATCGGTGTACTCGATATTTCCGGGCCGCCTTCGACTTATCAGATCAATAACCTCACATTGGCAATTACGGCGGCGCGGCAAATAGAAATGGTGCTCGCCGAGCAGTCCGCCCGTCAGCAAATGCGTCTGTTGGCCTTTTGCCTGCAACGGGTCACATCGTCGGACGCGGCGGGGATGATCGCCATCGACCGGCGCGGCCGGCTCGTCCATACGACGGGCAGAATGCCGCTTCCCGTCGGCATAGGGGAGCGGTTCCCCGGGATGGACGAGAACTCGGCGGTGGAGGACTGGGCCCGGCACCTCCCGCAAGGCTTGCGTGCCGAATGGTTCAGCCCCGTAGTGGTGGAGGGCAGCACAATCGGCGCCATGCTCGTCGTTCCTTCGATCCGGTCGCGGTCCTCGGGCAAGCGGATTGCAGAGCGCATGAATGCGTTTGGGGACGGAACGCGCGGTGAAACTGGTGGTGCGGCGGGTAATCATGCAGGAAGCGAGGCCGGAAGCGAGGCGGACCCTCAACGCAATTGTTTCGCCCAGATACTCGGGCAGAGCGCGGTCATGCTCGCCGCCGTCAATCGGGGGCGCCAGCTTGCCCGCAGACGTGTACCGGTGCTGATCGAGGGCGAGACCGGAGTCGGCAAGGAATTGTTCGCGCGCGCAATACACGGCGAGGAACGCGGGGGCGGAGCGTTCGTCGCGTACAACTGCGGGGCGGCCTCGAAGGAGCTGATTGGCAGCGAATTGTTTGGCCACGTGCATGGTGCATTCACAGGAGCGACTGCAGAGGGACGACCCGGCCGGTTCGAGCTGGCGCACGGCGGAACCCTGTGTCTCGATGAAATCGGCGAGCTGCCGCTCGAATTGCAACCCGTGCTGTTGCGCGCGCTTGAGGAGGGCGTTGTCTATCGATTGGGAGACACGCAGCCACGGCACGTCGATGTACGCCTGTTAGCAATGACCAATCGTAATCTGCATGACGAAGTAAAATCCGGGCGGTTCCGCGGTGACCTTTATTACCGGATCAGCGTCACCCGCATACGGATCCCGCCGCTGCGCGAGCGGGACATCGACATTGATCTCCTGGTCGACCATTTCAACCGGCGACTTGCCCTTCGCCACGCGGTTGTCCCAAGGCGGCTGAACCCCGACGTCATGGCCGTGTTGCGCGCTTATTCCTGGCCGGGCAATGTCAGGGAGATGCGAAACATCATTGAAAACTTGCTGTTGACCTCGCGCGACGAGGAGGTCGGGCTTGATGAGTTGCCTGCGGAACTGCTCGCCGAGACGGCGAGCGTCAGCACGGCGGAGCCGGAGCTGCTGCAGACGACCAGTCTGGAAGAGACGGAGCGTGTAGCCATTGCTCGCGCGGTGCATGGCGCTCATGGCAATCTTGCGCAGGCTGCCCGTTTGCTTGGTGTTTCTCGGAGTACGTTGTATAGAAAGCTTGAGATCTATCAACTGGAAGGGATTGTCAAGCCGGCCTTGGAGTGAGGGCTGACAGGGTTGCTGGGCGCCAGCATTAGGGGTCGTGGTCTATGCCGATTGCTGCTTTCGGTGTTAGCGACAAGGTGCACAAATGGCAAAGCACCGAGCACGCATTATTACGCGCTGCAAGCGAGCGGCGATGTCCCGGTCAACCTGCGCGCCGGGCCGCGCAAGGTGTTGATTGCGCGACGCGACAAAAGCCCCGTCGCGCCGCGACGGACGAAGAAAGACCCCATGGTTGGGCTATGCTTCATTCGCGGGCTATCGGTGTCTGCGACGCGGTAATGTCCTGTTTTAATTCCGGGTATGACAATGCCAAAAGATTGAGCATTGCAACGCCAAACCGACGCGCGAATTCATTGTCAAGCTGGTATCTGCCGCCTATTTGAGCGGCTGACTCTTCAAAAAGAATGGGAATTTCGAGCGCATCAGCAATGATGGATTGCGTCTTTTCTCGCTCTACCGGATAGACCAAAAGCCGCGCATCTTCCGCTGAAAAATTTATAATTATGGACCGCTTTGGATGATTTGAAGCCATTAGTAACCCCTGCATTGTTGGTATCTATCAAATGCGTTTTCACGGCACAGCGCCATGCCCCGAATCAGACCCATTGGATATGCCACGGCACCACACATATCTAACGCACGCTCGTACTCTGCGAAGCAATCCGCCTCTTGGGCCTCGTTGACGCCGCGCGCCGCCATCGACATTACATCATCGCCCGTCACGTTCTTGACGTACTCAAACGGCGCTGCGTCGCCTAGTGGGGCGGTCGCGTCGCCAACGGCCGTCACCTCGCCAAGATCGAAAGCGTCATCGTCACCGGACGATGGAAGCGCCGACGCGACAGCGGAAACCACGGATACAACCGATGATGCAAGCGCGCTTATCTTTTCACTGGCGGCGCGCGCGGCAATGTTACGCGCTTGCGCTTCCGCCATCGTTTCAACGTGCCGGAACGGTTTTTGTCGTGCCCGAGATTCCCGTGCGATACGCTCGTCGATTTCCTGGTTATACGCCTTCAGGTCATCTCGGTATGCTTTCGACCGAGCCGCGTAGCTGCTGGCTCGTTCAGCAATGTCACGTTCATACGCCTCATAGTCGAATTCGCGCGCCGGAACGAAACCGTCATGAGCGATGTACTCGGGTTCCGCTCGCACAATCACCACGTCCCCGCTGCGCAGTTCCCGGCAAAGCGCGTCGATAATGTTTTTCGGGCTTTCACCGTATGGACTAGGCCGGTAAGACGGGAACGAATCGATAAGAAACTTTTGCGCCCGCTCCACTAGCTCGGGCTGGCTCGCCCAGTGCTCGATGTTAGCGGCCCGGAACAGCGCTTTTCCGGCGTCTAGCGCTTCCTGCTGCTCTTTCGTTCTCATGTTCCGCGCGTAGTCCCACTTCTTATAAAGAAGGAAGCGATAGCGGCCATACCGCATCAGTTCGGTTGTCATCTCAGTTATTTTGTAGTTGGAACGGCCCCAACGCTAACGCACTTTTCCGCGCGTCCATCTCAATAAAGAAGCGGGCGTGCAGGCGGTGACTCTTAGGCAGTACGCATCACGGGCTTTGTAGCAATGCGCGTATAGCATTGACGCACCAGAAGCCCGATCTAGGATCATCTTCTTGACGGATTGTATGATAGACATATAATAAGTTAAAAACCCGTATCCAAAAAATGGGCTGCCTAGCAGGGATCCAGCAGGAAAACTCAGGAGACAAATGTCGATGCTAGCCGAAGCAAGTATTGGGTATCGTCTCGACCGGTTGCCGCTCTCGCGCTTTCACTGGCGGCTGCTCGGCCTCGTTGCCGCCGGCATGTTCTTCGATTCGTTCGACATCTACATTGCCGGTTCGGTGCTCGCCGCAATGATCCACAGCGGCGAATCAACTCTGCAGCTTAACGCGGGTTTCGTCTCCGCAACGTTCATCGGCATGATGGCCGGGGCGTGGCTGTCAGGCCTGCTCGGCGACCGTTTCGGGCGGCGCTTCTCCTACCAGTTCAACCTCGGCGTGTATGGATTTGCGTCGATAGCCGCCGCCCTGTCGCCGAATATTTACTGGCTGATCTTCTTCAGGCTGGTGATGGGCCTGGGCATGGGCGCGGAGATCGTGGTGGGCTACGGCACACTCAGCGAATTCATACCGGCGACATGGCGCGGACGCTTCGGCACGATCCTGAACCTGATCATCAACACGTCGCTGTTCTTCTCCACGTTCATCGGCTGGCTGATCATTCCCCATTACGGCTGGCGGTGGATGTTCGCCATTGCAGGCGTAGGCGCACTGATCGTCTGGTTCCTGCGCAAGTCGATGATGGAATCGCCGCGTTGGCTGGCATCGCGTGGACGCACCACGGAAGCCGAGGAGATCGTGACGCGGATCGAGACGGCTTGCGGAGTGAGCGCGGGCTCACCAGACTATCCGCACGTGTCCGTGGACCTTCTTTCGCGTGACACCGCACCCGAGAACCCTGCGCGGCTGGCCGACCTCTTTTCGCGTCGGCTGATCAAACGCACGATCACCGGCATCACCGTGCTGATCGGACTGTTCACGGTGAACTACGCATTCGTCAGCTGGATCCCGACCTTCCTGGTGAAACAGGGACATAGTGTTTCCAACTCGCTGGGCCTGACCACGTTGATGTTCGCGGGCGGTCCAGTGGGCTCGCTGATTGCCTTCGGCCTCGCCGAGCGACTAGGCCGGAAATGGGGCATTGTTGCGTTTTCGATAGTCGGGATCGCATTTGCCGTCGCATACCCGTTCGCGCAATCGCAGGTCATGATCACGGCGTGCGGCTTTGCGATCACTGCGTGCATCTACGTGCTGTCGTCGTTCAGCGTGGCGAGCTATGTGCCCGAACTCTTTCCCACGGAAGTCCGCTTGCGCGGCTCTGGCCTGTGCAACACGGTCGGCCGTGGCTTCAACATCCTGGTTCCCTATCTCGTCGCCATGGCGTTTGCATCGTTCGGCATCGTCGGCGTAGTGTCCATGATTGCCGGCACCTTACTGCTGCAAGCGTTGATCGTGGCGGCCATTGGACCGGAAACCAAGAATCGATCACTCGAAGAGATTGCTGGCGCAGCGACAGTCGAAACCCCACCCGACGCGGACACCAGTCCGGCCGCCGCACTCAAATAGCGTCCATTCGAATGCAACCCCAAAGCAATCTGAACGCAAGGAATTCTCGTCATGCCAACGCCTGAAAACTATCGCATCTTCGCAGTGAAGTACGCGCACCACGCGCGCCGTTCCACTGAGAATTTCATTGGCGGCGATCCGCACGATGTCCCCATGCCACTCGATTATTTCGTGTGGGCGGTCGTTGGCGAGTCCCGCACATTCATTGTAGATACAGGGTTCGACACCAGCATGGCGCAGCAGCGCGGGCGCACCATTACCAACCCGGTTGAAGATGGTCTGAAGCGGATCGGCATCCGGCCGGAGTCCGTGGACGACGTCATCCTCACGCACATGCACTACGACCATGCGGGCAACCGCGCGCTCTTTCCGAAGGCGCGGTACCACGTGCAGGACAAGGAGATGGCCTATTGCACGGGGCGCTGCATGTGCCACCACGCACTGAGTCATCCATTCGAGCCGGAAGACGTCAAGGCGATGGTCGGCCGGGTTTTCGAGGGGCGCGTGGAGTTTCACGACGGCGATTCGCACCTCACACCCGGCTTGAGCGTGCATTGGGTCGGCGGCCATTCGAATGGCCTGCAGGTCGTACGCGTCCACACGGAGCGCGGCTGGGTCGTGCTCGCTTCCGACGCCTCTCATTTCTACGCAAACATACGCGAGAACCGGCCGTACCCGATCGTCTACAACGTCGGCGACATGCTGGAGGGCTTCAAGACGGTCATGCACCTGGCGGACTCGCCCGATCATGTGGTGCCGGGTCACGACCCTGAAGTACTCAAGGTTTATGCACCGCATGACCGCGAAACCGAAGGCTGGATCGCGCGCCTCGATGTGGCGCCGCGTTGAGCGCACCTTACTTTGATTCTTAACCAACGGAGAGCAGCACCATGATTGTAGAGATGCGCGTTTATCACTGCCTGCCGGGCCGTCTGCCCGCTCTTCAGGAGCGGTTCAGCACCACGACGCTGGGCTTTTTCGAAAAATACGGCATCCAACAGATCGGCTTTTGGACCACGTTGATCGGCCCCAGCAATCATGCGCTGACCTACCTGCTGAAGTGGCAAAGCCTCGCCGAACGCGAGACCAAATGGAACGCGTTCCAGGCTGATGGGGAATGGATTGCCAAGCGCGCGGCGAGCGAGGCCGAGAAAATGATCGTCGCGCGGATCGAGAACGTCTTTCTCTCACCGACGGCTTTTTCGGCATTGAAGTAATGCAGCGAGGGAAAACCCGAATCAATTGTTGATCGACTGATTGTCATACAATCGGATAGACTTATCGCATAGGCGCGGCGAGGGGTTCGTCGCCCGTCAATTTTTAGTTCGATCACGAAGGCGAGAAAGATGACGCGACCGCAACGAATTGGCTTCATTGGACTGGGCATGATGGGCACACCCATGGTCCAGTGCATGGCGAAGGCCGGCTTTCAACTCTTTCTCGCCGATGCTGATGCCTCCCGTACGGATGCTCTGGCGAAGGAAGTCGGCGCGGCGCGGCTGGACGCCGAGAACGCCGCATCGCTCGATGCACTGATCACCATGCTGCCGAATTCGGCGATCGTGGAAAGTGTGCTGCTCGATGGCGACGCAACGGCGTGGGCGCGTCTCCTGCCCAAGGGCGCGGTTGTAATCGACATGAGTTCATCGGAGCCGGAGCGCTCGCGCAAGCTGGGTGCGACGCTCGGGGAGATGGGACTCGACTATCTGGATGCACCCGTTTCCGGCGGTGTGAAGAAGGCGAAGGAGGGCACGCTGGCCATCCTCGCCGGTGGCGACGCGGCCGTGCTGGAGACGTGTAGGCCCGTGCTCGAAGCCATGGGCAAGAGCGTGCTGCATATCGGCACGGCGGGGTCGGGACATGCGGCGAAGGCGCTGAACAATTATGTCTCGGCAGCAGGACTGATGGCGACGGTGGAAGCGCTGCATATCGCGGAGCGTTTCGGTATCGACCCGGCCGCCATGACCGATGTGCTGAATGCATCGACGGGACGCAGCAATACCTCGGAAAACAAGGTGAAGCAGTTCATGCTGTCGGGCTCCTATGCATCCGGCTTTGCATTGCAGTTGATGAACAAGGACCTGAAGATTGCACGCGCATTGTCCGAAGCAGTGGGTTATCCGATGAAGCTCGGCATGACATGCACGTCGGTCTGGGACGAGGTGTCGCAACGCTCGACGCCGGCCACGGATCACACCGAAATGTACCGGCTTCTTGCCAACGACGAATAAATCCGCAAACGTAGAAAGGACGAACATGTCTCGCGCGGCACAGTTTTATATCGATGGACAATGGATCGATCCGGTCTCGCCGGTCTGGTTCGACCTGATCGATCCGGCAACTGAAGCGAAGATCGATCGGCTGGCGTTGGGCAATGCGGCCGATGTCGATCGTGCGGTGGTCGCCGCTCGCCGGGCCTTCGTCACTTATTCGGCGACATCGGTACAAGAGCGCATCGACTTGCTTCGCCGCATCGTTCAAATCTACGAGCGTCGATACGATGAATTTGCCGAAGCGATGCGCATAGAAATGGGCGCGCCGATTGCTTTTGCGCGCAAGGGGCAGGCGGCCCGCGGTCCGGCCCACTTGAATGCGTTGATCGGCGTGCTGGAGAATTTTGAGTTCGAAGAACAGCGCGGCACCACGCGCGTGCGTCTGGAACCCATAGGTGTTTGCGGACTCATCACGCCCTGGAACTGGCCGATCAATCAGATCGTAGTGAAGATCGCGCCCGCACTGGCGGCGGGTTGCACGATGGTCCTCAAGCCGAGCGAGTATTCGTCGCTGAGCGCGCTGCTGTTCGCCGAAGTCGCGCATGAAGCGGGGGTTCCGCCGGGCGTGCTGAACGTGGTGAATGGCGACGGACCGGGCGTGGGCGCTGCGATCGCGTCGCATCCGGATATCGACATGGTGTCGTTCACCGGTTCGACACGCGCAGGCATTCTGGTCGCAAAGATGGCGGCGGAAACGGTCAAGCGCGTGGCGCAGGAACTCGGCGGCAAGTCCGCGAACATCCTGCTCGACGACGTGAACCTGGACGATGCCGTCACCCGCGGCGTGGCGGCGTGCTTCACCAATTCCGGACAATCCTGTTCTATCCCCACGCGCATGCTCGTGCCGCGTCACATGATGAGCGACGCAGCGCAGATCGCGAAAGCAGCGGCGTCGAACTACAGCGTAGGCGCAACGGACAGCGAGACCACGCAGCTCGGACCGCTGGTCAACCGCAACCAGTTCGAGCGTGTACAGGTGCTGATCCAGAAGGGGATTGACGAAGGCGCGCGGCTCGTTACCGGGGGCACGGGGCGGCCGGACGGGTTATCGAAGGGCTTCTACGTCAAGCCGACGATCTTCGCAGACGTCACACCCGATATGACCATCGCACGCGAAGAGATATTTGGACCGGTGCTGTCCATCATGGGTTATGACAGTGAAGATGAAGCCATCAGGATTGCGAACGGAACGGATTACGGTCTGGCGGCGTACGTACAGTCTGGCGATATCGAGCGCGCCCGCAAGATCGGCCGCCAGCTCCGAGCGGGCGGTGTCCACCTGAATTATCCCGCGGCGGATTTCGCCGCGCCCTTCGGCGGCTACAAGCACTCGGGAAATGGCCGCGAATGGGGCGAAGCGGGGCTACGCGAATACCTCGAAATCAAGGCAATGGTCGGCTACGGTCACTCCTGACGCCTACTGGAAATCACGTAACGAGAGGGACATAAGCAATGGCAGATAACAACGCGCTGTTTGACAAGGGCTTCGAGAACCGCAAGGAAGTGCTCGGGCCATCGCATGTGGAGAAGTCCTGGGCGAACGCGGATGACTTCAACCGGCCGATGCAGAAGCTCGTCACCGAATATGCGTGGGGCGAGATCTGGGGCGATCCGACCTTGACGTTCAAGACGCGGAGCATGCTCAACATTGGCATGCTGACCGCCATGAGCCAGCATCACGAGTTGTCCGTGCATGTCAAAGGCGCGCTCAAGAACGGCGTCACGAAGGAGGAGATCCGCGCGGTGCTGATGCAGGCGGCCGTGTACTGCGGCGCGCCGCTCGCGCTCGCGGCCTTCCGGGTGGCGACCGATGCAATCAAGGCCTATGAAGCGGACATCGCCCACGGCTGAGGTCCAACGTTAAATAACAACGTTAGATAAGCATCCGCGAGCGATGCAACACGACATCAATGGAGACGAGCATGGAAGCAGTCACGACACACGGCGCCGCAAGGGCGGCGTCCGAGCAGTCGGTCGATGAGAAACGCCGCAACGCGATCAAGGGCGCGTTCTTCTCCGAATTCATCGACATGTTCGATATTTACCTGCCGGTGGTCGTGCTCGCTCCGGTGCTGTTCTTCTTCCAGCCGCCGCATCTCGCTCCCGGCATGGAGGCGATCCTCGCGTCGCTTGTTTTCATCACGACCTTGCTGGGCCGTCCGATCGGCGCGCTGCTGTTCGGCATGGTCGCGGACCGCGTGGGACGACGTCGGGCGTCGATACTATCGGTCTCCGGATTCGGCGTTGTCACGCTACTGATCGCGCTGCTGCCCGGTTACGAAACGCTGGGTATCGGTTCCTACTGGCTGCTCGTGATCCTGCGGTTTATCGACGGCATTTTCCTCGGCGGCGGCTACACGGGGGCGATGCCGCTTGCGATTGAATATTCGAAGAAAGAGCAGCGCGGGTTCGTCGGTGGTCTGATCATCGCTGGTTTCCCGGCGGCCTACGTGACGATCAACCTGGTTGCCATGCTGATGTTCGCCGTGTTTCCGCTCAGCGGCCTGCATTCGCCGTATGTGCAGTGGGGCTGGCGTATTCCGTTCGTCATGGGCGCGGTCCTGGCGGCCATTCTCGCGATGTACTACGTTCATAAAGTATCCGAGTCGGAGATCTGGGAAAGCGAGTCCGGCGAAAAGAAACCGGAGAAACTGCCGCTGTCCGATCTGCTGCGCGGCAAGAGCGGACGCAACCTGCTGCAGGTCCTGCTGATGATGTCGGGCTTCTGGCTTACGCAGAACATCATCACGATCTTCATGCCGACGGGCCTGCTTGTGCATACGCTGCACCTATCGGGTTTCCAGATGTCGCTTACTTTGCTGCTGTCCTATTTCGTGCTGTTTTTCAGCTATATCGGCTCGGGCATGCTCGGCCAGAAGATTGGGCGGCGAACGTTCTTCGTAGTCGTGGGTCCATTGATCGCGACGGTCGGCGCCGTCATTCTCTACGTGCTTTCCAATGTGGATGGCTTGTCGTTGCCGGTCATCATGCTGCTGGTCATGCTGCTCTCGGTGCTGGTCACTTCGCCGTGGGGCGTGATCGTGACTTACATCAACGAGCGCTTCGTGACCGACGTTCGCGCCACCGGCTTTGGCGTGGGCTTCAGCCTCTCGGTGATCATCCCGTCGTTTTATGCGTTCTATATGAACTGGCTGGGCGCGTTCATGCCGTTGCGGCTTACGCCGGTGGTCCTGCTATGTATCGGCGGTGTGATTGGTACGGTCGGCGCGCTGATGGGACCGGAAACGAAGCACGTGGACTTTTGAACTTAGGTAGAGACTCATGAATACGCAACGCATTGGCTTCATCGGTTTGGGCAACATGGGTGGCCGCATGACGCGCCGCCTGGTGGGGGCGGGCATTGAAGTACTGGGCTACGATGCCTCGCCCGAACGCGCGCTCGCAGTTGGCGCACGGGCCGCAACATCGATCGCGGAGGTGATCCGGTTTGCAGATGTCGTGCTGCTGTCGCTGCCGGACAGCAAGGTGGTTGAAGCGGTGGTCGAAGGCACGGACGGCATCCTTGCCTCGTGCCGTGAAGGACAGACTGTGATCGACCTGAGCACGGCCGCCGCGAGTTCAACTATCCGGCTCAACGCGCTGTTCAAGGAGCGCGGCGTTCAGTACATCGATGCCGGCATTTCCGGCGGCGCCGCAGCAGCGGAGAAGGGTACGCTGACGTTGATGGTGGGCGGGGACGCGGCCGCTATCGAAGCAATCCAGTGGGTCTTCAAGCCGATCGCCACGAAGGCAATCACCATGGGCGAGAGCGGCGCGGGCCATACGACCAAGCTGCTCAACAACTTCCTGAACGCGGTAAGCCTGTCGGCGACCGCCGAGGTGATGGTCGCAGGCAAGAAGGCCGGGCTCGATCTCCATCGTTTGCTCGACGTTCTCAACAGCAGCAGCGGGGTGAACTTCGCCACGCAGAACCGCTTTCCGAAGATTGTCGATGGCGACTACCTGGAGGGCGGCCTGACCGCCAGGCTGATGACGAAGGACGTCGTGCTGTATATCGATCGCGTGCGCGAGCTTGGAGTGTCCTCGCTGAATTCATCGGGACCCCTCGCGAGTTTCGGACTGGCAACGGCGCTGGGATACGGCGACATGATCAGTAACCGCGTGGTGGATGCGATCGGTGACGTATCGGGCGGCGTACGTCTCAAGGATGCGAAGAATTCTTCAACGGGAGAACAGTAATGAAAGTGTTTCGCGGCAGGGCCGAAGGTGCGGTATCGGAGCAGCGTTCGGCTACGTTCAGCGGTGTCGTGTGGGCAGATTCAATCATGCCGACGACCGACAATGTCACCATCGCGAACGTATTCTTCTCGCCGGGCGCGCGTACCTTCTGGCACACGCATGGGCAGGGGCAGATTCTGCAGGTGACGTCCGGCAGCGGTTTCGTTTGCGTAGATGGCGGCGAGCCGCAGGCCATCCGCACCGGCGACGTGGTATGGATTCCCGCTAATGAGCGTCACTGGCACGGCGCAGGACGCAACAGCTACATGGTCCATACCGCCACCTCGCTCGGGAAGACGATGTGGGAAGAAGAGGTCGCCGAAGCGGTGTACCAGAACGCGGTGGGCTGAAGTCATGACGGCTCCCCTGACGCAGCGGCAGCAGCAGGCGAAGGATGCATTCACGCATGTGCACGGCACATGGAGCGATAGCTGGGAGAGCCTGTTACGCCTCGATGCCAGCTTCTTCGAGGCTTATGTGGCGTTCTCGGCGGTGCCCTCGAAGAAGAATCATCTCGGAGACAAAGTAAAGGCGTTCGTCGCAATCACAGCCTGCACCGCCGCGACTCATCTCTACGCGCCGGGCGTGGCGCAGCACATTGGCGCTGCGCTTCGCGCGGGCGCAACGCGCGCGGAACTGGTCGAAGTGATCCAACTCGCGAGCACCGTGGGCATTCATGCTGCGAACGTTGGTGTGCCCGTGTTGATCGAGGTACTTGAAGAGGAGGGCAAACGCCACGGTCCCGCGCCACTCGATGCCCGCCGTGCCGCGCTGAAGGAAAGCTTTATCGAGAATCGCGGCTATTGGCATTCGTCGTGGGAAGGTTTCCTCGAACTCGATCCCGATCTGTTTGAAACCTACGTGGCATTTTCTTCCGTGCCGTGGCGCGAGGGCGTGCTGGAACCCAAGGTCAAGGAGTTCATGTACTGCGCGTTCGATGCCGCTGCAACCCACCTCTACGTGCCGGGCCTGAAACTGCACATGCGCAATGCGCTTCGTTACGGCGCAACGGCCGAGGAGATCATGGAAGTGCTGGAAATTGTAAGCACCATCGGCATACACGGCGCTGTGCTTGCCGCGCCGATCCTGGAAACTGCCCTCGATGAGTTCGAACGCAACAACGTGTAGGCAATGTCCGGCGGTGCACAGGCTTGCGGAATGGCGGTTTCAGCCGGAACTTCGAGTATCATGGGTCACTGATAAATCGTCCGACGGGAATACAATCATGGCATCCGAAATGGATTTGATACGACCGGAAACTTTACGGCATCAGGTCGAGACCGTCCTTCGCCAGGCCATCATGTCCGGGCGTTTTGCACCGGGCGCGCGCCTGGTGGAACGTGAGTTGTGCGAGTCACTGGGTGTGAGCCGCACATCGATTCGGGAAGCCTTGCGCCGGCTCGAAGCTGAGAAGCTGGTCTGTAGCGTGCCGCACAAAGGACCTATGGTCGCGGTCATGTCGAAGAGCGAAGCATCGGAGTTGTACGCCATACGGGGTTTGCTCGAGGGATTTGCAGCGGGCGAGTTCGCGCGGATAGCGGGCGACGACGCCATCACGCAGTTTGGTGAAGCCGCGAAGGTGCTGAAGGCGAAGGCCATGACGGGCGACCAGGCCGGCGTGCTCGCAGCCAAGACGAATCTGTACGACGTGTTGCTCGACAACTGCGGGAATGGGTTGGTGAAAGAGATCCTGACCAGTCTTTATTCGCGGGTGAACCTGCTGCGCGCGACGTCGCTGATGCACCCCGACCGGTTGCCGTCGAGTCTCAAGGAAATCGACAAGCTGTTCAAAGCGCTGAAGGCGCGGGATGCGCCGGCAGCCGAAGCCGCCGCCCGCCTGCATGTGGCGAATGCGGAGAAGGCGGCCATGCGGATGCTGGACGAAACCGCGAGCGAATAGGAGTGTGCCCGGGCGTTCGCCGCCCGGGTAGTCATTGCAAACCGCGGGCTGACAGTTTCTCATTTCATTAGGATTACTTTTTATGAAAGGAAGATCTGCGCTGGTTACCGGATCATCCGACGGGCTCGGATTTGCGATGGCTGAAGGCCTCGCTCGTTCGGGCTGCAACGTCGTGCTGCATGGACTCGAACCGCCGGAAAGCGTGCGCGATTCCCTGGCCCGGATCGAGCAGGAATACGCCGTCAGGGCTGCCTATGTTCAGGCGGACCTGACGGACCCCGGTGCCGTCGCGACGCTGGTGAGCACGGCGCGCGATCACATGGGCGGCATCGATATCCTGATCAACAACGCGGTCGTCCGGCACTTTGCCTCTATCGAGGATTTCCCCGTCGACCGATGGAACCAGGCGCTGGCAGTGAACCTGACGGCCGCGTTTCAAGCCATTCAGTTGATCCTGCCCGACATGCGCACGCGTAGATGGGGTCGCATTTTCAACATGACTTCGGTGTATGGGTCACGAGCCACGCCGAACCGCGTGGACTATGTGACGACCAAGACAGCGCTGCTCGGATTGACGCGCGCTGTTGCAGTCGAGACGGTCGGTCATGGCATTACGTGCAATGCGATCTGCCCGGGGACTGTGAAGACGCCAAATATCGAAAGCCGGATTGAGCAGTTGATGGAGGAGAAAGGACTTGACCACAGTACCGCCGTCAAGCAGTTCCTCACCGGCAAGCAACCCACCGGCGAATTCGTCAGCGCGGCGCATGTCGCGGATCTTGTCGTCTTCCTGTGCTCGGATGCAGGCAGTCAGATAACAGGCGCCATGATGCCGATGGAGGGCGGCTGGCTGGCGGGCTAAAGTCATTGTTATACGAAGGGATGAGACGTTCATGAAAGACCTCACGCGTACGTTGGCCTCGTTCGTCGCGCAGACACAGTGGGAAGACATCCCGCCAAAGGTGCGTCACGAGGCGAAGCGTGCTTTGGTAAATTACTTCGCAGTGGCGCTCGCGGGTTGCTCGGATCCTGGCATTGGTAAGGCTGTCAGCGTGTACTGCCGCTTCAGTTCGGGGCGCGAAGCGGGGCTCATCGGGCGCGGGGAGAGAACCGACATCCTGAATGCGGCAGCACTGAACGCAATGAGCGCGAACGTCTTTGATTTCGACGATACCCACTTGCCCACCATCATTCACCCTACCGCACCGGTGGCCGCGCCGTTGTTCGCGCTCGCGCAGAAGTCGCCGTTGAGCGGCAAGCAGTGGCTGCTGGCGTTTGTACTCGGCGTGGAAATCGAATGCCGGTTGGGCAATGCCATGTCGCCCGGGCATTATCAGCGAGGCTGGCATATCACTTCTACCTGCGGCGTGTTCGGCGCGGCGGCGGCTATTGCGAAGGCCCTGGATCTGGACGTTGCGCAAATCGCCTGGGCATTTGGCAATGCGTCGGCGCAATCGTCGGGGCTTGTTGAAACACTGGGCAGCATGTCGAAGAGCATCAGCGTGGGCAATGCGGCCCGTAATGGCCTGCTCTCGGCGTTGCTGGCGCAAGAAGGCTTCGCTGGACCCGAGCGACCTATCGAAGGTGAGCGTGGCTTCCTGCGCGTGATGAGCGAGGCCACCGACGCCGATGTTGAAGCCGCATTCGCTACGCTCGGAAGCGAATGGGCGTTGTTATCGAATACTTATAAGCCTTACCCGTGCGGCGTCGTGCTCAATCCTGTTATTGAGGCGTGCCTGGGGTTATCGGCGACACCGGGATTCTCTTTCGCCGATGTCGAGCGCGTCACGCTCAGAGGCCACCCATTGCTGCGCGCACGAACGGACCGGCCAAACATCACGCTTGGCCGCGAAGCACAGGTCAGCGCGCAACACAGCGTCGCGGTCGCGCTTGCCAGAGGCCGCGCAGGCCTCGCTGAATTCACCGATGAAACCGTAGCCGATCCTCTATTGCGAGCCTTCGCGAGCCGACTTGAGTTCGTCGATGACCCTGCGTATTCCGTCGAAGCTGCGCAGGTGACGCTCACGTTGCGCTCGGGTGGGACGATGTCGCGCCGTATCGATGCAGCGCGCGGCAGCCTGCAAGCGCCGCTTGCGGACACCGACCTGGAAAACAAGCTCAGGGAGCTCGCCGAATACGGCAGATCCTCTCGCAGACCAGGCCCGCTGATCGACGCGCTATGGGCACTGGAAAGCGCGCCCGATTCGTCCCTGCCCATGCATCTCGCCTGCTTGTAACTCTATAAGTGCACGCGTGCGGCGAGCACACCATTCATCACTGTCGAGGAAGCATCATGTCGGAACATACTAAGTTGGGCTTTGTGGGTGTCGGCGTCATGGGGCGTCCCATGGCACGTCGCCTGATCGAGCACGGTCATTCCCTGGTGATCTACGATCGCAACGAGCAGGCTCTGGCGGAGTTATCGGCGATCGGCGCGCAAGTGGCGAGCAGCGCGCGCGAAGTCGCCGATAGCGCCCAAGTCGTCTTCACGAGTCTTCCCACGCCTGCGATCTTCAAGGAAGTTGCGTTGGGTGCGGACGGATTGAAAGAGGGCAAGGCGATCAGGATCCTGGTGGACTTGTCCACCGTCGGCTCGCGCACGGAACAGGACGTGGCTGCGGGACTGCTTGAAAAAGGCATCGAAACCGTTGATGCCCCCATCAGCGGCGGCGCGGCCGGCGCGCAAAAAGGCACGCTCGCCGTGATGGCCGCGGGCAAGCCGGAAGCCATTGCTCAGGTACGCGAACTATTCGATGTCTTCGGAAAGGTGTTCATCGTAGGGGAAAAGGCAGGTCAGGCGCAATTGCTCAAGCTGCTGAACAACATGCTTTCGTCGACGGCGTTTGCGATTACCTCCGAAGCTTTCGTAGCCGGAGTGAAGGGAGGCCTCGACCCGGAAGTGATGATGTCCGTGTTCAACGCGGGCAGCGGCAAGAACGGCGCGACACTCGATAAATTCCCGAAGCAGGTGTTGTCGCGCACGTTTGATTTCGGCTTTCCGATCAGTAGCGTATGCAAGGACATCGGACTCGCGGTGGAAGAGTGCCAGGCGCTTGGCGTGCCAATGTGGGTAGGCAACACTGCCCGTCAGGTCTGGAACTACGCGGCGATGCAGGACGGTAAGTCTCGCGACATGACTGAACTCGTCAAGTATGTGGAGAGCTGGTCCGATGGCAAGGGTATCGCTGGTTAACAACGATGAAACAACGATGGCACGCGGAAGGCGCTGCAAGTCTTTTGGCGTGCATCGGAAGAGCCGTCTGGCCCTTCGCGACACCGGGTTGTTCCTCGGCCAAGGATGGCGGAGAAGTGGGATATGTCGGCCAACGGGCCGACCCGGTTAAAAGGATGTTCAGGTCACAGAAGTCGCATGCGGCACGATGACAGCGCCTTGTGGACCGCCACCGCCTGGCCCACCACCTGGCCCGCCATGTCCGGGACCACCCCAACCGCCACCGCCCGGCGGCGGTCCCCACCAGCATCCTCCAAGTAACGATGTTGCGGCCGCGAGAGCCGCCATAGCTGCAATCTTTTTCATACTTCTCCTTCGGTTTCGGTGAGCTGCATTCGTCCATGCACTTGTCCACGCACTTGGCATGTCGCATGAACGGCATGACTGTTCCGACGTTATCAGCTTCGACCAAAGCCACTTGCTACCGCGGGTAACCAAACCTTAACGACTGCGCTCTCTGCAAAACCGGTGCAGACCCTTGCCACAGACGTGGGGTAACGCGGTATGGACGCTCGCGCGACATATCGCGCAGCCGGCGAGCTAACCGGACGATACAAAATGCAATATGGAGTAAGCCTTTGGCGATGGTTCGTAAGCAGCTTCGCCGTCGGAGTGGTAGGGTGAATCGCACGCACCGGGGTCGACTGCGCGGTGTTTCTTAGCGGCAATACCATTTGGTGTTCAGAATAGAGGATGTAGCGGCGCGCCTGACGCCGTGCATCGAGGGAGACAGGACATGGAAGTAAACGCAGCAAAAAGCGCAGCACCAGGCGAAGCAGTCAGCGCGTTACGGGAAGCGCTCGGCGCTCAGGTCGTGGCTTTGCCCGATGAGTTTGGCGATCGCCGAGTTGAGGACTGGAGCGGACTGCCGAGCGCGGTGCCGCTCGCGCTGATCAGGCCACGTGACACCAGCGAGGTCGCAGTGGCACTCGAGATTTGCGCCCGCTACGCACAACCTGTCGTCACGCAAGGCGGCCTGACAGGGCTCGTGGGCGGCGCCAATCTGCGTGGCGACGAGGTGGCGCTGAGCCTTGATCGCATGAACCAGATTGTGGAGATCGACCCTGTGTCGGGCACCATGACGGTTCAGGCCGGCACGCCGCTGCAAGTGGTTCAGGAAGCGGCCAGCGCGGCAGGTTTCTATTTTCCGCTTGACCTGGGAGCACGCGGGAGTTGTTCCATCGGCGGCAATCTCGCCACCAACGCGGGCGGCAACCGCGTCATCAAGTACGGCATGATGCGTGATCAGGTGCTGGGCATCGAGGCCGTGCTGGCGAGCGGCGCGATCGTGGGCGGCCTCAACAAGATGATCAAGGACAACAGCGGCTACGATCTGCGCAACTTGCTGATCGGCAGCGAAGGCACGCTTGCAGTCATCACTCGCGCGGTGCTGCGTCTGCGTCCGAAGCCCACGGCAACGGCGACAGCATGGTGTGGATTGCCCAGCTTCGACGCCGTCACCACGCTGCTCCGGCGCGCTCAGGCTGGGCTGGCTCCGGGCGTATCGGCGTTCGAGGTCATGTGGGCCGGGTATTACGACACGGTGCTTGCCAACCTGGACACGCTGCGTGCTCCGCTTGACTCGCCGCATCCGTTCTATGTGTTGCTGGAGAGTGTTGGAACCGATCCCGTCCGGCATGGCGACGCGTTCGAGGAGTTTCTGGCGGCGATGCTGGAAGAGGGAGTAGTGACCGACGCCGCACTGGCTTCGAACGAAGCGCATGCGCAGGCGTTCTGGGCGATCCGTGATGCACCCGGTGAATATCAACGCTTCATCCCGAATCACGCGGCTTACGATGTCAGCTTTTCCATCGCGCAAGTGGGCCAGGCGGCGTCGCGCTGCGAGGCGCAACTGCGCGCCCGATGGCCCGATGCCACGATCATGATCTACGGCCATCTTGGCGATGGGAATATCCACATCGTGGTGGACGTGCCCGGCTTGCCAAAGCGCGATCACGACAGGATCGACCAGGTTATCTACGACGTGACGCGAGACTTTCGCGGATCCATCTCCGCTGAACATGGGATCGGTATCAAGAAGAAACACTTCCTGCACCTGACGCGTTCCGAGGCGGATGTCGCGTCGATGCGCGCGATCAAGCAAGCGCTGGACCCCGCGCGCATTCTGAATCCCGGCAAGATTTTCTAGGGCGTGGTTTTGCTTACAGTGTAAAACCGTCGAGCGGTACCGCCGGGGGGCGCTTTGCAATCAGGTCGGCGATCGAGCGGCCGCTTGCAAGCGCGAGCGTAAAACCAAGTGCGCCTTGTCCGAGGTTGAGCCAGAGGTTTTCGTAGCGCGTCGAATCGATGATCGGTGTGCTGTGCGGCGTGGCTGGCCGAAGGCCGCACCAGACCGTCGCTTCATCGAAATTGCCGGCGTCAGGAAACGCCGCTGCGGATTCTGCGCGCAGCGTGGCGACGCGAGACGGATCGACATCGGCACGTCGACCGGTGACGTCCGCCATGCCGGCAATCCTCAGCCGGTCGCCGAGCCGGGCATAGACTATCTTGCGTTCGAAGTCGGTGATGCTGATGTGCGGGGCGTTGCCGTGCGGATCGACCTGGGTGGTCAAGCTGTAGCCCTTCAGTGGATAAAGCGGAACCCGCACGCCTAGCGGCTTGAGCAGCGCCGCACTGGCGGCGCCGGCTGCCAGCACGATCTGGTCGGCATCGATGGCTTTGTCGCCGGCCAACGCCTCGACGCGGGATGGACCGCCCAGTGCGTGACGGAGGGCCGTGACGTTCGTACCGAGCCGAAATTCCACGCCGCGTGCCCGCAACAGACGAGTCAACTCGACACAAAACTGGTAGCAGTCGCCGCTATCTTCGCTTGACGTGAAGATGCCTCCTTGCAATTGCCCTGCAAGATGCGCCAGTGCGGGCTCTTTCTGCACACACTCGCTGGTATCGAGGGCTTGCTGTTCGCAGCCGAGCGAGCGTTGGTAATCGAGCAGGCGCAAAGCGGCGTCGAACGAAGCGCGCTTGCGATGCACGACCAGCTTGCCAGCATTCGAGTGACTAAATCGCAGGTCGGGTTCGCTCGCCTGCAGTTGGCGCATGAGGTCACGGCTCAGGAACGATAACGCTAACAAGCGCCGGGTGGACAACTCGCTTTTGCGCTGCGTGCACGCGCAGACAAACTGCGCGAGCCAACGCCACTGGTCCGGATCAAGGCGAGGTCGAAAGCGGATCGGCGAGTCCCCGCGCAAGAGCCAGGACGGCAGCTTTGACAGTACCCCTGGACCCGCGAGCGGGGCGACATAGCTGTAGGAAAGCTGCCCTCCGTTGGCGAAGCTGGATTCAAGCGCAACGTCCTCATTGCGTTCCACGACAGTGACGGTGTGGCCGTCCTCCCGCAGATACCAGGCGGTCGCCAGACCGGTCACTCCTGCTCCGAGTACGAGCACATGCATGGGATGGGTCGATGGTTGGTTGAGCGAGTGCTTATTGTTCTGCAGCTCGCAAACCGCGTCCAATATCGACCAGCGCCCGCGCTATAGCCGTGAGTTATAGCGGGTCTAGCCACCCGACGACCTGGGTGCGTCCGTTGGTGCGTCCTCACGCAGGAACTCGATGAGTCGCTCCGCCGATTGCGGCGGCGGCCGCGAGTGTTCAGTCACGGCGTACACCGTCAGGGTCTCGTCGATCGCTAGCGGCCGGATCTGGATGTCCGGATGATGCTGGGGATAGTTCGCCGTGAACGAGTCGACTATCGCGATACCGATGCGCTGCTGCACCAGCGACTTCCCGAGCGGATAAGTTTGCACCGACAGATTACTGACGGGAGGCTCAGTAGCGTCGCTGAGCCACGCGGAAAGGATTGACCCGAGGTAGTCGTCCGGGTCGATGGTGATCAGCGGTTGCCCCGCCAGATCGTCTGCTGTCAGCGGCTGGTCGAGCAGGGCGTCCTCCCACCAGCCAGCCGGCGCAATGGCGCAGAGCGTGCTTTCGCAGACCGGCGTGGCAACCAGGTTGGGATGGGAGACGGGCCGCATGGTCAGCCCGAGCTCGATCTCATCGAGCAGCAGCGCATGTTCGATCTCCCGGGTGTGCGCGACGCTCAGCTCGCACTTGGACTGCGGAAACGCGCGGCACCAGCGCGCCATGACCGAGGGCAACGCATGGTGGGCGAGCGCCGGTGTAGCGGCAACCCGCAACGGGCGGTCAGCGCCGTGCGCAAGGCTTGTGACAAGGCGGCGAATCCGCTTCAGTTGTTCATCGAACGGGCCGAGTTCTTCGCGCAGGCGCAGCGCCTCGGGGGTAGGCACCAGCTTGCCCTTGCTGCGCAGGAACAGCGCGAAACCGGCGGACTGCTCGGCATGCTGCAGCATCTTGCTGACCGCGGGCTGCGAGATATGCAGGAGCTTGGCCGCGCCGTTGGTCGACCCGGTCAGCATGATTGCGCTGAAGATTTCGATATGTCGCAAACGCACCTGAGTCTCCCTGGATTGACATCGCCCTGCAGCTTACGACACGCTTCGATCGTTTGGAACAAGGCTCTTGGCCTGAGCTGCCTATGATTGCCTATCAGCCACCTATAACGCAGGGTTATATTTGGGGATTTTATTTTCATTAGACGCGCTCCGCACGCGCCCTCATATTCGGTCTGCTGGCCGGTCCCGCGCCCCCGACAGCGGCGGTGTATTTCGTGCGTCGTAGAGCAAACGTGGTGTGGAGGGCTTATGGAGTCTGCGGGGTCTGCTGGGTATGTGTTTTCCCGGACGCAAAAAATGGTGTGCCTGTCGGGTCTGTTCCTCGCCTGGGCCGTCGGCTATGCGGACCGGATCCTGATGAGCACCGCGATCATTCCCATCAGCCATGAATTCGCCCTCGATACCCGGCAAGCCGGCATGTTGCTGAGCGCGTTCTACGTGAGTTATGCATTCATGCAGCTTGCAGGCGGCTGGCTGTCGGACCGCTTCGGCTCGCGGATCATCGTGGTGTTATGTATCGTCATGTGGTCGGTGTTTACCGGCGCGACCAGTCTCGCGTGGTCGTTCGCTTCACTCCTTGCCATCCGCTTCATGTTCGGCATGGGCGAGGGCAGCTTCTCACCGGCCAGTTCAGTGACGGTCGCCGAGGTGTTTCCCAAGCCTGAGCGGGCACGCGCCAAGTCGTTCCTGATCTCAACCACCTTTTTGGGCAATGCGGCCGGATCAGGCTTGATTGCGCTCACTGTCGTGCATCTGGGCTGGCGTGGGTCATTCCATATTCTTGCCGGCGCGGGCGTGTTCGTCGCGGTGATCCTGTGGCTCTCCCTGCGTGGCGGCGTCGCGCAGCAAAGGGCGCGCGTCGCGAACCGGCCGCGGCATTTGTGGCGCTCGCTGCTACGTATCCGGATGGCATGGAAGCTGACCGCCATCTGGTTCTTCACGAGCATGTTGTATGTCGGCGTACAGTCGTGGATGCCGTCGTATTTAATGAAGACCTACGGTATCGATCTGCTTCACATCAGTCTCGCGGTAACCGTGCCGAACCTGATCGCGTTCGCGGGTACGAATGTGGTTGGCGCGTTGCTGGACAAATACGGCAAAAGCAAGGAACGCATGTTCCTCATGATGGGCGCACTGATGAGTGCAGTGTTTCTTGCATTGATGATTACGACCACCATGATCTCGCTACTGTTGATCTACTGGACGTTCTTTTCGCTGTCGTTCAACTTCGTCTATGCAACGGTTTTCTCGGCGCCACTCCGGCATTTCCCCGAGCATCTGGTCGGCAGCGCCACGGGCTTGATGAACTTCGGCGGACAGATTGCAGGATCGATTGCTCCTGTAGCCATGGGCACGCTGATCGCCGCATTCAACGGCTCGTTTTTTGCTGCGTTCTGGCTGCTGCTGATTGCCGCGATTCTGGCGGTGCTGGTGGCATCGACGTGGAGCCCGGCAAACGAGCCACCTCTGCCGAGCCTGCAAACCTGACTATCAAAGGAGAACTGATGCGTGTGTTTACCGGTAGCCTCGCGACGGAAACGAACACCTTCGCGCCCATCCCGACAGGCCTCGGCGCGTTCCATGATCGAGGCTATTTCCGGGCCGGGCAACATCCCGACGAAATGACTTTCTTCGGCGGTCCCTTATGGGCGGCGCGTCAACGGTCCGCAACGTATGGTTGGACAGTAATCGAAGGGCTTGTTGCATCGGCGAATCCCGGCGGCGTGGTCACGCGCCTGGCGTATGAGACCTTGCGTGACGAGCTGTTGGAGGATCTGCGCACGGCCATGCCAGTAGATATCGTGTTGCTCGGCTTGCACGGCGCAATGGTGGCCGATGGCTATGACGATTGCGAAGGCGATCTGTTGCGCGAGGTCCGTCAGATAGTCGGCCCTGACGCCGTGATCGGTGCGGAGCTGGACCCGCATGCGCACCTGAGCGAAGCGATGGTCAGCCATGCCAACGTGCTCATCATGTTCAAGGAGTACCCGCATACGGACGTGCTGGAGCGGGCGCTGGAACTGGCCGATCTCTGTCAGCGCGTGGCGGTGGGGGAAATCGATCCGGTCGCGGCGGTGGTGGATTGCGGCATGGTCGTGCCGATTCATACCACGCGCGAACCCGGCCGTTCGCTGACGGATCGCGCCCAGGCGCTGGAGGGGCACGACGGCGTGTTATCGATCTCGATCGTGCAGGGCTTCGCGACGGGCGACGTCAAGGACATGGGCACCAAGGTCCTGGTCTATGCGGACGGTGACGCGCCGATGGCCCAAGCCATTGCAAGGCGGTTCGCCGATGAGGTCATCACCCTGCGCGACGCGTTGCTCGTGCGTTACCTCGATATCGACGCGGCGCTCGACCGCGCGCTGGCATCGGCCGGCGCGCCGGTGGTGCTGGCGGACCGCTCGGACAATCCGGGCAGCGGCGCAGCGGGCGACTCGACGTTCATCCTGCAGCGCATGCTCGCGCGCGGCATTGGCGATGCGGCGCTCGGGCCGTTATGGGATCCGGTGGCGGTCAGCATTGCTTTCGATGCCGGCGCAGGCGCCACGCTGGATCTGCGGATTGGCGGCAAGATCGGGCCGCAGTCGGGTACGCCAGTCGATGGACGATGCCTGGTGCGCGCCGTGTTCCCTGAGATGACAATGACCGGTCAGGCCGGCACGCCATCTCCGCTCGGCGACTGTGCGCTGGTCGAATTTCAGGGCATTGAGATCGTGCTATCCACCCGCCGCGCGCAGGCGCTCAACATCGACCTGTTCACGCAGCTTGGGTGCGACCCGGCAAGCAAGAAGATTGTGGTGGTGAAGTCGGCGCAGCATTTTCACGCGTCGTTTTCCACGATTGCTCACGAGATCATCTACGTTGGCGCACCCGGTTCAGCCAGTCCTGACTGGTCAGCGTTACCGTATAAAAAAATCAAGCTGCCCAAATGGCCCATTCACAACCGGCCGCACGCCAAACAATGACGCAATGGAGCCACTTTCATGACTGATCAGGAATCCGATATATTTGACATCATCATTCGTGACGGCACGGTAATCGACGGCACGCGTCGGCCGCGCTTTGATGCCGACGTGGGTATTCGCGACGGCCGCATCGCAAAGATCGGCGACCTGCGTGCATGTACAGCGGCGAAGATCATCGATGCGGCGGCCAAGATTGTCGCGCCGGGCTTTATCGATTCGCATACTCACGACGATGCCGCCGTTCTCTTCGATCCGGGAATGACCTGCAAGATCTCGCAGGGCGTCACCACGGTCGTGACCGGCAACTGTGGTATCAGCCTGGCGCCCTTGAGTCCCGATGCACCGCGCCCGATGCCATTGAGCTTGTTGACCGGTGACGAACACGCTCCACGCGCCAGCTTTTCGCGTTTCGCCGACTATCTCGACGCGGTTCGCCGTTCTCCATCGTCCGTCAACGTAGCCGCAATGGTGGGTCACACCAGCCTGCGCGTGATGACAATGGATTCGCTCGACCGGGCAGCCAATGACGGCGAGATCGAAGCGATGCAGGGCTTGCTGAGCGAAGCACTGGAAGCCGGCGCAATCGGTATCTCGACGGGTACATACTATCCGCCTGCCTCCGCCGCGCCAATGGAGGAAGTGATCAGCGTGTGCCGCCCGTTAACCGGCACTGGCGCGGTCTATGTGACGCACATGCGTAACGAAGCCGACGGCTGTATCGACTCCCTCAACGAGACGTTCGAGATCGGCCGCGCGCTTAACGTGCCGGTCGTGATTTCACATCACAAGCTGCAGCGCGAGGCGAACTTCGGCAAGTCGACGCTCACGTTGCCGCTGATCCGTGCGGCCATGCAGTGCCAGTGCGTCGCGCTTGATTGCTATCCCTACGACGCGAGCTCGACCATGCTTCACACCGACGAAACGAAACTTCAGGGCCGGGTGCGCATTGCGACGAGTGAAGCGCACCCCGAACTGGCGGGACGTGATCTGGGGGAGATTGCAGAAGAGTGGGGCGTCAGCCGCTCCGAGGCGTCCAGACGCTTGCAACCCGCAAGCGCGATCTACTTCAGCATGGACGAGAACGACGTGCGGCGCATCCTGTCATTCGAAGAAACGATGATCGGATCGGACGGGCTGGCGTTAGGTGAGAAGCCGCATCCGCGCTTGTGGGGTACGTTTCCCCGTGTGCTCGGACACTACAGTCGAGATGTCGGTCTGTTTCCGCTGGAAACCGCGGTGTGGAAGATGAGCGGCCTGACAGCGAAGAACTTTGGCTTGTCCGGACGTGGCACGCTTGAGGTGGGTAATCACGCCGATGTCGTCATATTCGACGCCGCTACGATCAAGGACCGGGCGACCTACGATACGCCGACCGAAGCCGCCGACGGCGTGGAGGCTGTCGTGGTGAACGGGGAGTTGACGTGGTGGCGAGGCGCGCACTGCGGCGCGCGCGCGGGGAAAGTGATTGTCCGATCGCGGCTGAGCTAAGGAATAAAAGCGCCGCGCGCCCGCGGTCACTTAGCGATCCGCGGCTTCGATCGTGTTCAACCAGAGGGCGAAGCACTTTAACTTAAAGTGCTTCGCCACGCCCTGCGCAATGACCCATCCATCTGACGTCAAACGGACGATCCAAGACTCACTGCGATTTCAGTGCTCGCTGCTTGCGGAATTCGTTGACCGGTAGTCCGCCCCAGCCCCAGTTCTCTGTATCCACCTCTTCGATCACAACAAAGGTTGCTTCAAGGGGCTTGTTCAGTACGTCGAGCAACACCTGGCTGACTCCCTTGATAAGCTGAGCCTTCTCATCCGCTGTGACCGAGTCACGTCCAGGCGTGGACCCTTCGCGGGTAACTTGAATGGTGACAATAGGCATGGCGTTTTCTCCCCTGGTGATTCACTAAAAAGGCGCCCGCTGCCGGGCGCCCGGAAATGCTTAGTGACCAGCGATCTGTCCGCCGTCCACATGCAGGATCTCGCCTGTCACGAAAGGCGCCGAGTCCAGATACAGGATGGCATTCACGATATCGCTCATCTCGCCCATATGACCCATGGGATGCAGTGCGCCGAGCGCCGCATGCGTTTCAGGTGCGTGCATCGGCGACTTGATGATGCCCGGCGCGACGGCGTTGGCGCGAATACCGCTCTTGGCGTACTCGATCGCGAGCGACCTCGTGGCCGCATTCAGGCCGCCCTTCGTCAGCGATGCCAGTACCGACGGCACACCGCTGATGGCCGAGTCGGCCAGGGTGGTCGAGATGCTGACCACGTGGCCACTGGAGTTCTTCTCCATTTCGGCAATCGCAAGCTGCGTGATATGGAAGAACCCCGCCAGGTTCACGCTTGTAATCGCGGCGTAGTCTTCCTCGGTGTACTGGGTAAAAGGTTTAGCGATAAAAATGCCGGCGTTGTTGACCAGCGTATCGATGCGGCCGAAGCGCGCCACGCCTTCGCTAATCACACGACGGGCCGTATCACGGTCACCGATATCACCCGCCACCGTCAGAACGTTGGCGTCATCCGACGGCTTGATGCTTCGTGCTGTTGCGACAACGCGGTAGTCCCGTTCCCGGAAAGCCTTGACCAGTTCTGCGCCGATTCCTTGCGACGCGCCAGTGATGACTACAACCTTTTGTGACGTGCTCATGGTAAGCCTCTGAATAAGTAGATTAAGCTCTCTTGACCGTCCGGATCGACGGCATCTGGAAGTGCTGAACGCAGTCTAGGCGCGTGGCCGTCGAGTTCGAATACCCGCCATGGACAAACAGTCTTGCGCGGCAAGAACAAATCGGGCGCGTGGCCGGCAACATGGAATGGCGCGTCGGGACCGTGATGTACGATGGAGCGTAAGGGGACGCTTAAAACCGGCGAACCGGTTCGTGGTTGGGAGGTCATGTGTTTATGCCGGTCCGCCTCGCCGGCGGTGGCCCTGTTCGAAACGCGATCAAAGTCGCGTCGAAACGAGCACGAATTTTTATGACATCGAGAGACTATGCAGCGTCAATTTGAAGGCGTTCTGTTGGGCAGCATCGAACTGTTCTGTCTGGCTGCCGAGCTGGAAAGTTTCACGGCCGCTGCCGCGGCGGCGAGCGTGAATCCTGCTGCGGTGAGCCGTACGGTAGCGGGTCTTGAGAAACGCCTCGGCGTACAACTGTTCGTCCGGACAACGCGACAAATCCGGCTGACCGACCCGGGAAAGCGCTACTTCGAGCAGTGTCGGGAGGCACTGAACCACCTGGCGGATGCGGAGCGGGAAGCGACCGGGCAACAGACAACGCCGGCCGGCGTCCTGCGAATCAGCATGCCGACGCCGTATGCCCACTATCGCGTGCTTCCCCTGCTGGCAGAATTCCGCAAGCGTTATCCCGGCGTCACTGTCGAAACGCACCTCAGTAACCGCAACATAGATTTCGCGGACGAAGGCTTTGACCTGGCGATCCGGGGACGTGCGCCTCGCGATTCAGGCCTGATCGCGCGCAAGCTCGAGGACTCGGAACTGGTGGTCGTGGCCTCACCGGTCTATTTGCGGAGAGCCAACAAACTGAAAACCCTGGACGATCTGGCTAACCACGAGTGCATCCAGTTTGAGTTGCCAAGCAGCGGCCGCAACATACCGTGGCAGTTCAATCAAGACGGCAACAGCGTGGAAATCTCAACGCTCGGAGGGGTAGGGTCGTCAGGCGATGTGCTTGCCGGCGTGACCTTGGCGCGTCATGGCGCGGGGTTATTCCAGACGTATCGGTTCGTTGTCGAGAAAGACATCGCGGACGGCACACTCACTGAACTACTTCCCCAATATGGCGGTTGCTCGCGACCGTTCATCCTGCTTTATCCGCATGGCCGGCATCTGGCTTCGCGGGTGCGCGGCTTTGTGGACTTCCTGATGGAAAAACTAGGCGAGTAGATGACCGGCCGGTAAACAATTCGTTAATTCGCTGGTTCGTTCAGCGACCTGATGCGGTCGCATCTGACCTGTTCCGATGAGCTGCGTGGTTAGCACGGGCACCAGGGTCAAAGATCGCCTGTCAGGTATTGTGCGACTCCGTTTCCGAAACTCCAGTCATCGTCGGAGTTTGAGGTGAAGGAGACGATCACATCGCTCGGCTCAACGTTACATGCCTCTTGGAGCTCTCGGCAGAGCTCTGCATAAAATACCTGTTTCGATGCCTGCGACCGTGCACGGCTAACCACCGATACGACCACTACATTCCTGGTTCTCTCGATCCCCAGGCCGGTATCCTGCGCGATAACGCGCGAAGGCTTATGTTCTGTGACTATCTGGTAGCGATCTCTTTCTGGAACCGCGAAGGCGATCAGAACGGCCCGATGCGCGGCATCAAGCAAGGCCGTAATCTCGGCGTCTGTTCTTCCTTCAATAATGTCGAAGCGGATTAATGGCATGAGCTTGCTCTGGTAGTTGGGAGCGAAAATTCGCTGATCAATGCGGCTTGCGGATGAACCTAGTCTAGGACAGCTGGTCGATTCGAGAAATCGTCCTGGTGAAAAATCATTGTTTTCTACAGCGAACAATCCCGCGCCAGGCGCTTTCCCTCCCGGCTAGCTTGAAAGCGGAGGAAGGTATCTGCTGGACAGATAACCCTATCCCAACCATTCGCTTGATATCCATTGTGATTGGTGAGAATTTGCATCCAGTCCTGCGTATCGACGCATCGATGCCGCTCCACGAGCTCCGCAACTTTTCCTGAGGCCTTTATGAGTACACCCACAACCGTTCAACGCATCGGAAAGTTCGCTTACGACGCGCGTGTGAGCCACCTCACGCCGGCGGCTCGGAGTGTGTTCAAGCGAAATATCCTTGATAGCCTGGGTTGCGCAATTGCAGCGTTGCCCGGGACGCAATTCAAGGCGCTTCGAGAGCAGTTCGACGAGTACGGTCGCTCAGGATCGTGCTCATTGATCGGAGGCGGCACGACCTCGCCAGACCAGGCCGCGCTGTACAACTCGGGTCTTGTCCGTTACGTGGATCTCCTCGACAGTTATATGTCTCCAGGAGGCCTCTGTCATCCTAGTGACAACTTCGGCACCATTCTCGCTGCGGCTGATCACGCGAGCGCTAGTGGCGAGGACTTCATGCTCGCCCTCGCGGTGGCCTATGAGATTGGATGCCGCATCACCGCGATTGTCCCGGTGATGGCGAAAGGGTTCAATCATGCGATTCAACTGGCCATCTCAGCTGCCGCAGGGTCGGGCAAACTGCTCGGTCTCGATGCAGATCAAATCGCCCATGCAATCGCAATCGCGACAGTCGATAACGTGTCGTTGACGTGTGTCCACTCCGAGCCGGTCTCGCAGTGGAAGGGTTTTTCGCCGGCCATTACGGGCATGCGAGCTGTCTATTCCGCGTCCCTTGCCAAACGTGGTTTCACGGGCCCCCTTCGCCTCTTCGAAGGACCTAACGGGCTGGTGCGGATGTTTGATCAGCCTATCGACGTGGACTGGGATGACCACCGGCTGGAGATCATCCACCAGACGATCATGAAGAAGTACTGCTCGCTTATTCATGGTCAGCCCGTCCTCGAGGCAACGCTCGATCTCAAGCGCACGCACGACGTGAAGAGCGATGAGGTCGACGAAGTCCTGTGTGACATCTTCCAGAGCGGCTTCGATATCGCGGGGGGCGGAAGCTTCGGCCCAAAGGATGATCCGCAGACCAAGGAGCAGGCCGACTACAACCTCAAGTATCTGATTGCAGTGGCCTTGCTTGATGATCAGGTGGGTCCTGCTCAACTTGAACCGGCGCGCGTCCAGGCGGCCGACGCGCACGCGCTGCTCGCGAAAGTGACGGTGCGGCCGGACGCGGGATTCACGGCGCAGTATCCGCAGGCATTGAACGTCAGGGTGACGATCAAATGCAACGACGGCCGCGTTTTCTCCAGGGAGCACGTCGGCTTCGAAGGTGGCCTTGATAAGCCCTTCACGTGGGAACGGACGGTCGAAAAATTCCACTGGTTGAGCGAGCAATACGCGGACGAGGCGCTTCGAGGCCAGATCATTCACCTGGTCTCAACGATCGATGAACACCCGGTCAAGGAGTTGATGCAACTCATGGCGAGGGTCAGTCCAGAACCACGGTTCCCGGTGAAACATCCGGGAATTCAATGAGCATAGCAATCCTTAGGAGATTTGAATGGCCCTTATTTCTTGCGACATGCGGTACGGACGAACGGACGAACAGAAGCGGCAACTTGCTGCCGGCCTGCTGCGCGTGGTCAGCGCCGCAACGGGTGAGACCCGCGACGACATCTTTTTTGTGATCCGCGAAGGACGGGGAATCAATTTCGTCGAACACGGCGAGCACCTTCCGGAATATGTGGAAGGCGCTGCAAACGACAAAGAACTTGTCGACCGCCTCAAATAGAGAACTCTGGAGGAATACCGTGCCTTTCATCGAATGCCATATCAAGAAGGGCCTGACGCAGGCTCAGCGCGAACAACTGATCAGGGACATCATCCAGGTCACACACGACTCGATCGGGTCCGATCCGAAAATCATCAACGTCATCCTGCACGAACACCCGGCGGGAAATATAAGCATTTCCAGCAGGATCAATGGAGAGGACTTTAAGCAGACGAAGACGGTCCAGCCTGGAATAGCTGACTAGAAGAAAATCAGATTCATATAAGTGGTTAAACAAATGCGGCGAGCAACCGAGTTGAGGTGATATTCACGGTGAACTCAAGAGCGAATTGCGTTCGCTGTGCAAAGGCGAAAGGGGCGGATTCAACTGGTCGATGCAACACCTCTGTTCCAATACGGAAATCGGAGGATGAGGCTATGAAACGACAAGCAAAACCGTGGTTGACGTCGACCCAGAAGGGGGAGATTTGGAAGCGCTGGCGCGCAGCGGAGTCTGTCAGCGAGATTAGTCGGGCGCTGGAGCGTGAAGTGGGCTCGGTGCATCGGATGCTTGCTAAGCGCGGTGGGATCGCACCGCCGCCAAGAAAGCGCTCGCCACGTGCACTGACGCCCGAGGAGCGCGAAGCGATCTCTCGAGGGCTGAGCGCAAACTGGTCTTCAAACCGCATTGCAGCGAGCCTGAACCGAGCGCCATCGACGATCAGCCGGGAGATCGAACGCAACGGCGGCCCGATAAAGTACCGCGCCCAACAGGCCGACGCCAATGCCTGGAAGAGCGCGCTACGGCCCAAAGCGTGTGCCCTTTCAAACCGGGCGCGACTACGCATGCTCGTGGCGAGTAAGCTCAAACAACAATGGGCACCTGCGCAGATATCGGGCTGGCTCAAACGGCAGTTTCCAGTCAATAAGCTCATGCATCTATCACACGAAACGATCTACCGAAGCCTGTATGTACAAGCCCGGGGCGTCCTTAAAAAAGAGCTGATGGAGCATTTGCGCACCCATCGCGTGATGCGACGCGCTAAAAAAGCCACGGGCAGCGGACAAAACCGAGGGGCGATCATCGATGCTGTATCAATCAGCGAACGTCCCGCCGAAGTGGAAGACCGAGCGGTTCCCGGGCACTGGGAAGGTGACTTGATATCGGGCTCGAACAACTCGCATATTGCGACCCTGGTTGAACGCCAATCGCGCTTTGTGATGCTGGTGAAAGTCCAAGGCAAAGACACTACAAGCGTCGTGTCGGCACTGATCAAGCAGGTGAAGAAGCTGCCTAAGGAGTTGCGCCAAACGCTCACGTGGGACCGTGGCCGCGAACTGGCAAGCCACAAGACGTTCACGCTTGCCACAGAGGTCGACGTGTATTTCTGCGATCCACGAAGTCCTTGGCAACGCGGTAGCAACGAGAATACGAACGGCCTGCTACGTCAGTACTTCCCTAAAGGCACACGCCTGGATGGTTATTCACAAGCCGAGTTGAACAA
>NZ_JNFG01000216.1 GCF_000729995.1 Caballeronia sordidicola
TCGCACCTGTTGCAGGTGTGCAATTTCAGGAGGCCATTCTCAGCTACTGCAGACGTGCGGGTTTTGAGCCCCGCCTCGCGACTGAGGCCCGCGACACCAACTCGGTTATCGTTCTGGTCGCCGCCGGATTCGGCGTTGCGATTCTTCCCGAATGGGTGAAAGAGACGTTTCGCTCGAATGTCATATTCAAAACATTGCACGAGGTTCCGCCGCTGGTCGATTTGGCGTTGGCATGGTTGCCGGACGACCCGTCACCCGCCAGTGCCGCATTCCGCAAAGTGGTTGATTCGTACGTGGCTGCCAACCCTGTGCGTTCCAGTCGCACTTGAAACAACGCCGATCATCGAGATGGCCGGCACACCGCAGACGCTTGATCGTTTGCTTGGCGACCTGAGCGGTTAGCGTGATCAGTCCGGGGATCTGAGTTACGCCAACACCAAGGCTTCGCATGGCTAATAAAAAATTTGCCCCGCATGAATCAGATCATCTCTTATTCCGTCCGGAGTCGTTCCCATGCCTGTTGCGAACGTCGGGATGAGGGCGGCCAGTCAAAATGAATAAGGGCCGACCGGTTCCTTGTGACTGACTCTGAGCGAAGTCGAACGCGAGAACGCGAGGATCAAAAAATGACCTGTTCTGACGGAGAAGCGGATGACCGCTGCAGAAAGATCCTTGCGCTCTTCGTAAAAAAATGGCTCAGCCAGTTCCTTCGACATCGGCTCGGGTAACCCGGCTCTGCGGTATGCGCTCGAATCAGAGCCCCATTTACGCGTCGAAGTGCCGCGACCGACTGGTCCGGTTAGAATTTTTCCCTCCGATGCGGTGACGTTGGATGGTGCGGGTTCGACGCCTCAGACCGAACGCTGAGCGTCAGTAGTAGGCGGCTCGCCTGGGCCATTCGTACATACGCGTGCATGTGAGGCATGAGGGTGATCTCGGTTTGCTCGGTCAGGTATCTTGGATGACATCAATGCGCGCCCGAATCTACAGCACCGCGACCGCCTCTCGCCGGCCTCGTGATCCAGATCAGCGGAATAATCAAAATAAAAATCACTGCGGACAGGTAGAAAATATCGTCAAGCCCCATCATCGCCGCCTGGCTATTCACCGTGAAATCGAACAGCGCCCGCGACGATTCGGCAGTGAGATGCAGCAGCGATTGGGTTTCACCAATCTGCTGGTTGAACGCCGGATTATTGACGCTTGCGACTTCTGTGAGACGCACATGATGCAGAACCGTACGATTGTTCCACTCGTTGCCAGCGAGCGAAGTGCCGACTGCACCACAAAATACCCTCACAAAATTGGTTAGACCTCATCGAGTGGGTCAAAAGATCTTCCAGTTCCCACACGATTTTTCTCCCTTGCGGGCGACGCCAATGTACGAATGTCGGTTCTTGGTTGACAGCACGAAGCTCGGACGGCGAAGTAACAAATCTGAACGAACTCAGTTCATCTCTTGCGAGTTGATCCTACGACACCCTAATTTTGCAACGATGACCGCATCAAGTAATTTGGCAGCAATGGCATCTGCTGGATTGATGCGGAGTTTCTTCGGTAAGATCGGAGCGAAAAATCGAAGCAGCCCCAGCACCGCTCCCTCTGCAGCCCTTGCTTTATTTCTTTCACCACCGACAAGGCTGGGTCTGCAGATCGTAAGCGATTGGAACGCGATTTTCTGGATATCCCTCTCAACCTCTCCTTTAGTCCTGTAGTAAAAGCTCATGGAATCGGGAGATGCGCCCATGGCGGTCACAATCGCATACGTCTCTACGCCGGCGGTATACGCTGCTTTCCCGAATGCAAGAGGTAGTTCGTAGTCGACGTAACGGAACGCTTCTTTCGAACCTGCTATTGCCTGCGTCGTTCCCAACGCGCAAACGACTGCATCCGGCTTGTACGACATCAGAGTCGGAATAAGCTCTTCGAGGTCTAGCCCGACCGGGTTCACCAGTCTGTCACTCGGGGCCAGCGGTTTGCGTGTCGGTGCAATGACCGTGGAAACGAGCTCGCTGGAGAGCGCGAGCTTCAATGTTTTGCTGCCCACCAACCCTGTTGCACCCAGCAGTAATAGTTTCATCCTCATGCTCTCCCACTCCAACACCCTGACTCAGACATGCTTGACATGCTCAAGACTGATGCAACACCAGTTTGATGAGCGGCGATTTCAAGCGGCGGCTTTCTGCAGATCGATCCAGCGTCGTGCATCGGCCCACCGTCTCTGAGGCCGCCCGATTCAAAAACGCAGCGGCGAAAGGCTTATTGTTTGATTCCTTCGAAATTGATCGTCACGTGAACATCGTCGCCTACGAAGGGTACATAAGCCTTCATCCCGAAATCGGAACGCTTGATCGTCGTTGTTGCAGTGAAGCCGACCTTATAAACGTTCGTGCCGGTCGTATCCTGCGCTGCCCGATTGAACGTCGTCTTGAGGACCAGACGCTTCGTTATCCCGAGCAAGGTGAAGTCGCCTTGGATATCCATTGTCTTGGTACCCGTCTTTCTGATGTGTGTGCTGGTAAACGACATTGTTGGAAACTGTGCGATGTTGAAGAACATCGGGCCATGCAAAGCCGTGTCGCGTGCCGCGAAGCCCGTATCGACGCTGTCCGCGGCCATGGTCACCTTGACTGTGCTGTCTTCCAACTTTGCCGTGTCAAGAACCAGTGCGCCTTTCAGGTCGCGAACACTCCCAGTAATCGTAGAGAAGCCGAGATGGTTGATGGTAAAGATAGTCTGCGTATGCGCCGGGTCCAAGGCATAGGTATCAGCCGCAAACGCGGAAGTCAGCGGCGCGGCGACGGTCAAGCTCGCCGCAAATAGCAACTTCAGTGAAAACTTCATAGATAGTTTTTTCCGTTCGGATTTTGAAAGGGTAGTCAACCGCTCGGGACTTCGACGAGATTCCCTGGATCACTGCATCAAGATTGCTGCTTGCCCTGAGCAGCGTTCGACACAGCCTCCCATTTGTCCCAGTTGCTAAGACGCGCCGCGTAAGTCGCCCGGATTTTTGTGATCGTTGCCGAGCCTAGCGCCAAACGAAGCGGCGGCTGTTCAGCGTTCACGGCTTCGAGAATCGCTGGGGTGGTCGCTATCGGATCGCCAACCTCCTCGGGTTTGAATGACGAGCGAACTCTCTGACGTATCGGCTCGTAGGCTGCTATGGGCGAAGAGGATTGCACTGCCGACTGAAACCCCGTGGCGAACTGGCCCGGTTCTATGATCGTGACTTTGATTCCGAACGCCGCTACTTCGCCGGCCAGTGCTTCCGACATGGCCTCGATGACAAATTTGCTTGCGGTGTAGCTGCCTCCGGTCGGGAAACCGATAATGCCGCCAATGCTCGACACCGTCAGGATGTGGCCGCTGCCCTGGGCCCTTAGGATCGGCAGCGCCGCCTGAATCACCGAGAGCGTCCCAAACACATTGGTGTCGAAGTTCGCCTTTACTTGCTCGTGCTCTAATTCTTCGATCGCGCCCATGTAGCCATAACCGGCGTTACAGAGGATGACGTCGAGGCGCTTGAAATGCGAGTGCGCATGATTGACCGCTTGAAATACCGCATCGCGGTCTGTTACGTCGAGCGGCAGGACCAGGATCGACGTACCGTAAATCTCGACGAGTTCGTCCAGCGCCGCCGGGTTTCGCGCCGCAGCGACCACCTGATCACCACGTTTTAGGGCGGCTTCTGTCCAAATTCGGCCGAATCCTCTCGACGCACCGGTTACAAACCACACTTTTGCAGTTGACAAGTTGAACTCCTTTATAATTGCACTGGATGTAAATTATCGCACTGAGTGCACACTTGTCAAGAAGCACGTCGATTGTCAGAATGGTGACGATGAATAGCAAAGAGAAAATCCCAAACGGCCTGCGTGAACGCAAACGCCAGTTGACGCTGGATCTGATCACCAAAACAGGCCTGAAACTCTTCAGCGAGAATGGGTATGAGGAGACGACGCTCGATGCGATCGCTGCGGCATCGGGCATATCGCGGCGCACCTTCTTTTACTATTTGAAGTCGAAAGAAGACGTTTTGCTTGCGCATGAGAGCGGTGAGTTCCCGCACGCGCTGCGCCCTACCTTCCTCGAGCAATCACCGGATCAGTCGCCCCTGGACGCCGCCAGGAAGACATTTCTGAGCCTTGCCCCGATGTATGACACTAAAGAGTCACTCATCGCGGACCAGATCCTTCGATCAATAGAAGCACTTCGCTTGCGCAAAGATGCGCTTTTTGTTCAGCTGGAGGATGTACTGGCAGGTGCGATGTATGAATTGTGGCCAGATCCGGCTCGTAAGCCGGGTCTGCGACTGGACGCCATGATGGCAATGGGAACTCTTCGAATTGCCAAGGAGAATTGGCGCCAGGCAAACGGGGCTCGTCCGTTGACGTTCTATATCGACGAGGCTTTCGAACTTCTTAATAACCGGTCGGAATGGTGAGCGTTGGCGGGAATCTCTATCGACTCGACAGACGCCTTCGCGGTATGCGTGGCTTCGCTTGAGCAGTCGTCGGGTTCTGTCGCATTAAGGCGGTGCTATATGATTTGCGTCGACAAAACGAATCCCATGCCCAATGAAACAGATCCTGACGCCGGCCTTAGCGCGTGTTTTTAAACGCCTTCACTATCCGTTTGACGTGATGCTGATGTGCGTGCGCTGGTATGTCGCCAATGGGCTGAGTGTGCGAAACCTGGAAGAGATGATGGCAGAGAGAGGCATCGAGGTCGATCATTCGACCGTGCATCGTTGGGCGATCAAGCTGCTGCCAATTCTTGAAAAAGCGTTCCGGCGTCGCAAACGCCCGGAGGGAAAAAGCTGGCGTGTCGATGCGACGTATATCAAGATCAAAGGAAAGTGGAAGTACTTGTATCGAGCGGTGGACAAGGCCGGACAGACGGTCGATTTCCTGCTGCGAGGCCAGCGTGACAAGGCCGCGGCGCAACGTTATTTCGATAAGTCGATTGACCAGAACGGCGAACCACAGACGATCACGATCGACAAAAGTGGCGCGAACTTGGCCGCGCTAGAGGCCCTCAATGCCGAGCGCGACACACCGATCAAGATCCGCCAAAACAAGTATCTGAACAACATCATCGACCAGGATCACCGGGCAATCAAGCGTCGCACTCGGCCAATGCTTGGGTTTAAGACCTTCCGGTGCGCACGCATCCTGCTGGGCGGCATCGAACTGATGCACATGATCAAGAAGGGGCAGTTGAAAGACAGCGGTAACGGCCAGACTCCCGCCGATCTGTTTTATTCGCTGACCAAATAAGTATTCCATATCATTGGAAACTTTGCTCGCCTAGATATCCTTATTGCGACAGAACCCCCGTCAGACCCTCCGTGCCGGGGCGGACAGTCTGACCGCAAACATGACTCCAAGCTCGGCATTCAGTGCGGCGTGATTGCCACCTTAAGTACACCATCGCGCTGGTTCGCAAAGAGGTCGTAAGCAGCGGCGATGTCGTCGAGTTTGTAGTGGTGAGTAACCAATTCTCCCAAGTCGACACGGCCAGAGGCTACGACGTTCAACAAGCGGCGCATGCGCTCCTTCCCTCCCGGGCATAGCGCTGTGTTGATCTTGTGATCGCCCAAGCCGGACGCAAAAGCCGACAACGGGATTTTCAGGTCGGACGAGTACACGCCAAGGCTAGACAGCGTGCCGCCGGGCTTCAGAATGCGAAGGGCCGATTCGAATGTTCCCTGCGTGCCCAGCGCCTCGATCGACGAATCGACGCCACGACCGCCGGTTAGTTTCATGATTTCATCGACCACATCGCACTTCTTGAAATCCAGCGTGATATCGGCACCCATTTTTTTGGATACGGCCAGTCGCGCCTCGTTGCCATCCACCACGATGATGGTGCTGGCGCCCAGCAACCGCGCGCCTGCCGTGGCGCACAAGCCAATTGGGCCCTGCGCGAACACAGCCACAGTGTCGCCAATCTTTATATTGGCGTTTTCCGCCCCCTTGAAGCCGGTCGACATAATGTCCGGGCACATCAACACCTGCTCGTCAGTCAGGCCGTTCGGAATCGGGGCGAGGTTGGCCTGGGCATCGGGCACCAGTACATATTCGGCCTGGGTGCCATCGATAAGGTTGCCAAAACGCCAACCCGCCGTCGCCTTGTAGCCGTGGCATCCGCACAAGCCCTTGGCGATCAGGTAGCTGCCGTCTTGTGACGGGTAGCCGTCCATCGCGGCGTACGAGTTGAAGTTGGGGCAGATCGCGCCGGCGATCACGCGCTGGCCTTCTTGGTAGCCGACCACTGCACTGCCCAGTTTTTCGATAATGCCAACCGGTTCGTGACCGATCGTGAGACCCTTGGCGACGGGATATTCGCCCTTGAGGATGTGGACGTCGGTGCCACAGATGGTGGTTGTGGTGATGCGAATCAACGCGTCGTTGGGGCCAACATCGGGAATTGGTTTTTCGACGACTTCAATACGACCGGGTTCGACGAACACAGCTGCTTTCATCATGGAGGGCATAGCACTTTCCTTTTATAAAGTGTTTATACGCAAACAGGCCGCGTGGCGATTTTTTAAGGACGCCATCGAAGTAGCAAAGCATGGCCTGGCGAAGCGAACTTGCTGAACCCGCCCGCCTCTGCCACGTTCAGACCGGTGTTCCAGGCAGAGTCGACAACATGCTCGTAGTTCACTAGCGCGCCACGACGCATTGATTGGCTGTATTTACGCAGCACAGTTTCGTTCACGTTATGTTTCCTGCATTCTTTGTCTCGTCTTATATCTGTTGCAAGCCAAACTTCCAAAGAGCGATGAACGCTTCTGCGTGGGTTACGCCCACCTCGTCGAACGCAAACCGGTTTGTCGGATCAGCGGGTTGCGCGGTCCGAGGCTGACACAACTTAATGTTGTTTAAGGCGATATATCAAGCAACTTGTGCGCCAGTCGCTGGTCGCTCCACGCACAAGGCATCTAACCTTTGATGCTCAAGGAACCCTTAGTTATCGACAGTAAATCGTCCACCGATGGACACTTCCTCCTGTCGCAAAATCGATCGCATTGCCGGGCGCGAGCCACATCACCTGTTTCAAATTGGTACGCTTTGCTCGACCGGCGTTCAGGAGTTAGTCATGGCGACGTCAGCTCTCGTGATTGCTCGACCGGGACCTGGATTGTCTTTTGTACAATCTTTCGGTCTTGGCACAGTGCTCCTGATGCACGCGGTCGATCGGCAGGCGCAACGTATGAACCGGCAGATCACCAGCGTGTCGCTACCAGGGTGATCACGCGTGCGTTGGCATTGGCCTGACGTTCCAAAGGTCGTTCTCTTCGACCTTGCAGAGGTGGGCGCCACCACCTTCCACCCTCCTCCCTTCAACCGAACTTGCACTGGTCGCAATCACCACTGCGCCCGGGTTTGCTCATCGCAGCGCTTCTGCTCCATGTGCCTTGGGCACAAGCGTGGGCTGCATCGCGCACGTGTCATGGCACTTGCCTCTTCATCAGATATCGCTCCACAAAGCTGAGGATTGCCTTGGACCGGTAATCCTTTGCGAGCCCGCAAAGATGATCGGCGAAAGGACGGTAGCGCTCGTCGAGTTCGGGCAGGTGGGCGGCGTGCTGCGCAATGGCTTTCATGTCGCCGAGTCGCGCCAGATGATGCAGCGCTTCAATTTGCTCCGGCGGCGGCGCGATCAAGGTCTCGATGGCGGGATCGGCAACGGGTACTGCCGCTTCACTGGGTCCGGCGACTTCCGCCGCGCGAATTTCGTCGCTCCATTCGATATTCAGGAGGGCCGCGATCTTTGATAACAGCCCATTGAAGTCGATCGGTTTAGTCAAAAAGGCATTCGCACCGGCCGCCAGGCTTTGCGCCGCATCGGCCCCGGAGGCGCCGGCGGAGACTGCGACGACGGGCAAATCCTGGAACTCCGGCATCTGGCGCAGGCGGCGTGTGGTTTCGAGCCCGTCCATGCCAGGCATCACAATGTCCATCAGGACGAGCGCCGGCCGCAGGGATTTGATTTTCTCGAGAGCGTCCAGTCCGTTAGCAGCCTCCGCCATGTCAAATCCGAGCTGGCTGAGCATATCGACCGCGACCGCGCGGTTTTCCGCCACGTCATCCACGACCAGGACGGTCTTGCGCGCTCCCTTGTAGCCACCTATCGTCCGCTCCAGTGAGGCAACAGCCGCATGAGGCGCCACCACCGGCGCGTTCAGCTCGAATGAGAAGGCGCTGCCGGCGCCGCTGTGGCTCGTGACATGGATCTCGCCGCCCATCAGGCGCGAGAGCTGTTGGCTGATGGCGAGGCCCAGCCCCGTGCCTCCCAACCGGTGGCGAGCGTCGCTCACCTGTTCGAAAGGCTGGAAGATTGCCTTCAGATGCACATCGTCTATGCCGATGCCTGTGTCCTCTACCTCGAAAAGCAGTCGCGCTGGCGGCAGGAAACCGACGCGCAGACGCACGCCCCCTTCTTCGGTAAATGAGATTGCATTGGAGAGCAGATTGAGCAGCACCTGGCGCAGCCGTTTTTCGTCCACGCGCACGCCCGCGGGCAGATCGGGTGCCATCTCGCAGGCGAAGGCAAGCCCCTTTTCCGTTGCCTTCACCCGGATCGTCTCGGCAATAAAATGGATGAACCGGTCGAGCGGAATGTCGGAGAGGTTGAGCTCCATCTTGCCGGCCTCGATTTTAGCCATATCCAGGATGTCGTTGATGAGCGTAAGCAGGTGTTCGCCGCTGCGCTGGATCACCCGGATCCCGTCGATCTGTCGTTGGTCGAGGCTCTTATCGCGGCCAAGGATCTGCGCGTAACCCAGAACCCCGTTCAACGGCGTGCGCAACTCGTGGCTCATGTGCGCGAGAAAGTCGCTCTTGGCCTGGTTGGCGGCATCGGCGTGTTCCTTTGCGACGGCCAGTTCAGCTGTTCGTTCGAGGACCATCTCTTCGAGCCGCTCGCGATAGCGCCGCAGTTCCTCGTCGGCACGCTTGTGTTCCGTAATGTCGCGCGAGATGCCGAGCAGGAATTGCGGCTCGCCGCTTGCATCCGGGATCGGGATCTTCATCGTGTGCACGATGCGCACCCCGTAGCGCGTATGGACCTGCTCCTCCGGCACGTCGACCATTTCCCGCGAATCCAGCACGGTACGATCGTCCAGCGCGAAGAAATCAGCTTCATGCGCGGGAAACAGGTCATGGACGGATCTGCCGATGAGTTCCTCGCGCCTGTAGCCGAGCAGTTGTTCTCCCGCCTTGTTAAAGCGCACGAAGTGCAGGGTCGCAGCCTCCTTGACGAAGATCATATCCGGGATATTTTCGATGATGCTGCTCAGGAAGCGCTCGCTTGCCCGTGCGGCATCCTCGGCGTGCTTGCGTTCGACGATCTCCGCCGTCCGGCCCGCAAGCGCCCTGCTCAGTTCGGCCGTCCGCTGCGCGACGCGGGACTCCAGTTCAGCGTTGAGCTGCTTTAGCTCGTCCTCGGCTTTCCCGCGCTGGCGCCGGTCTTCCAGGAACTGCTCGACTGCGCGCGCCATGTCGGCAATCTCGTCGTCCCCCTGCACCGGGAGGCCGTTCTGCGCGCTCTCCACGTCACCGTGCCGCAGGGTGTGGCTCACCCGGCGCAGCCGTGCCACGACATGACGACCGAGAAATACGCGGGTTATCAGCCAGGTGAGCAGCAGGCTCAGCGCGACTTCGGCGCCCACCCATGCGCGCGTGCGATCCGAGCTTTCGGCCAGATCTTGCACCGCTTGGCGGTAGTCGCGCGTCAAATAGTCCGACTGTTGGCGTGCCGCGGCCGCCAGGGCGCCGGCCTGGGCGAGCAAATCATTGTCGAGGCTGGCGAGTGACCCTTCGGGCCGGGGCGTGGGCGAGGCCACGGCCACCGCACGCTCGCGCAGCACGGTCTCGCGCACCTGCGCCTCGATGTTGACCGTGTTGCGAAAGCGCTGGCTCGATCGATGCAGCGCCAGCGTGTCGCCACCGGGGTCGTCGCGCGCAGTCGCCGAGGTGAGACGCCCCACCAGACCGTCGAAGGACGCCAACTGTTCAAGGACGTGCCGATGCGTCTCGCGCACGGCGTCGACCGTATCGTCACTGGACAACTGCAACGCCAGGCGCTCGATCATCAGGGTGTGCTGCGCCAGATCCTGTGCATCCTCCAGTCGCGCCAGCCGGTCGTCGGCCAACAGGCGAAGCGCGTGCGCCGAACCGTCCAATGAATAAAGGGTAGTGGCGCCGACCGCGACTACCAAGGCGGCGAGGCAGGAGACCACGAGCGCGCACTGGGCTGTAAGCGAGTGCGGAAAAGTGAGTTTCAAGGCCGTTCCCAAATGCGGCGATAGATGTCGCGATAGCCGTTGGCGGGGTCGTAAAGCAGACGATCACCGCCGTCCGCGGAGATGTTGTCCGCCGTCACGAGATGCACCGGAAACACATAACCCGTGACGCTTTCTCCGGCGAGGAGCCGGTTCATCTCATCAACCATTTGCCAGCCGTGCAAATTCAGCGGCTCAGCGACTGTGCCCGTCTGGAATGTGTGCGCCCGGATGCGCAGGAAGGCGGACTCGCTCCCGTCGCCGGCCGACAGCATCGCCAAGGCGGTGTTCGGCAATCCGGCCTGGGTCAGTACAGGAGCGGCGTAGTCAAAGTAGATGTCGTTGATTGCCAACGCATACGTCCAGCGTGCGCCGTAACGCGCGAGCAAGCTGCGCGTTATGCCGGGCATCAGTTCCTGGTTGCGCGAGATGGGTACGTCGCGCATTTCGAGCAAGGTGCAGCCGCTACACGCACGCACGACGGCGGCCATTGCGTCCGCCTTCGATTGTGGGAGCCGGTAACTGCTGTCGGTGAAGATGATGACTCTTGCTCGTCCGCCGGACTCCACGATGGCCGCCAGCGCGGTCACGCGCGCGACCTCAAGTGGATCCGTCGAGACGTTCATTGCCACAGGCGTACCAGGCACCGCACCAGCCTGGGCCGCGGCGTGCCAACCGACAATCGGAATGTTTCGCTCGGAAAAGGGTCGCAGCCCAGGCAGCACGGCACGCGCGTCGCCACCGACGATAATCAGACCGTCCGGACGGCTCTCCAGCGCATCCGCCAGCATCTTCAGCCGCAGTTCCGGCACGCCGCCGGTGTCGAATATCTTTACGCTCCAGCCGACGACTTTGGCGGCCTCCAGCATACCGTCGATCACACCGAGGATGCCGCCGTTGCGCAGATCCTCGGCGACCACGGCGATGCGTTTCCCACGCTGCGCGCGTGGCCCGTCACGTGGTCCGTTCCAAGGCGCAGCCGGTTGCGCCGCAGCGTCGACGACGCGCTTCGCCTGGTCCAGATAGTTCCTCGTGGCAACCGCGCCCTCAGGCACGGGGGCAGACAACACCCCCTGCGCCGCAGCAACCGACGGCATACACGCGCATGCCCACGCCAGAAGCAAGCCCCTCATGCTGTTCCCCACGGGTCCCGTCAATTGTGCGCCACTGAAGACATAGCAAAATGCCCCGCAGGGGACCCTGCAAACACGATACTACACTCCGCTGGCCGCATGTCAGCGGTCATGCGCTCGAGCAGCGAACGGCGGTCTTGCGGTAAGTGAAGAGCCGATTGCGATCCGTCTGCGAGATCGCCGGAATCGATGCGCCCCGACGTCCGGACACCGGGTTGAGAGGTCGAGCTTTCAGACCCCGGCGGCATCCAGTGGTTAGACACTGGAGTTCGCGCGACTGCCCTCGTCGCGCCTTGCAGAAAGCCGGGACGCGGCCGGCTCGCCCGCGCCCGCCGCTGTCGCCTCGCACCCCAGACGGTTCGATTGGGTGCGCCGCTTGATCTCTCGATAGTCCTGCTCGACGAGGTCGTCCGGTTGCTTCCGGCAGGAGCAATTGCGGGGCGGGACTTAGACCCGCTGGAAAGCGCCGCCTCTTCACGGCGCACACCCTTTCCTGCCGTTCGTCGCCAACTACGGCAGACAGCAGCTTCCGAAATACAGCGGTCATTCCTGGTCGCGTAGCGTCTTGCCAGGAGGTGGCCACATAGACAAATCTGACCGGAAATGGATCATTTTCCGTGAGTCGCAGACCTAACGAGGTTCAAAACAATAATATTTAGGGATGCTTTCGTTACTACACCTGCTCAATCACTCTGACGGCGAGCGCTCGATGAGCAACCGTCGTTTTATTACAATTTGCATTAGCAATAATATTAACGACGTGCACGTCTCCGTGCTTCACGCGCCGTACCATTGGGCTGCGATCGTCCAATTTCTTCGTTCAGGCATGAGGGAATATACCGAGATGGCGAAGTAATATTATGTATTAATATTATTTCCTAGCGAGGCTGCCGTAGCGCTTCGCGGCATCGGCTGCTGTCCGCGTTAGGCAGACAATCGATGCAACGACAATGGAGACGAGGATGCCGAGTCGCAGAGCGCTGCAACGGGTGGTGGTGATGCTGGTGACCGCTAGCCTCGTGTACTAGCCATCGCCGCCAGCTCACACCATGCCACCATTTTTTCGCAAGCCGTCGGCAAGATCCTGCTTGACCGCCCGCCAGTGCGGCTCGACAGCCCGCCCGCCGCGCAGCTTGCTGGCATCTGCACTGTCTACCAAACGATCAACCTCAACTCCGAGCGTAGCGTGTCTGAGAGCATCTCTGTCGGCCACGAGCTGCGCCTGTGGGGGATCGCGATCGAATGGCGTGCGATAAAGGCGCAGCATGGACCGGAGGTGAGCTGCGTCATTCAGTAGTGCATTCCATAACCCGCCGAGAATGAGTGAAAGTTCCGAAGAGCACCTGCTTGATCAGTGATGGTTATAAGTAAATACGTTCGTATAACTAATTTTTCCAGTCCAATCAAAATGCATGGTTCATACGAGGAGTTCATGATGTCCAGAGGAGTTGGATTAATTTCTGTCTTGTTGGCGATGACTGTTGCGCTCGCTGCATGTAACGGAGATAGCAGCGGCACATCTGCGTCTCAAGCCACAGGCGTGGCGAACACGAGTGCATCACTAACTGCTGCAGCCCAGTCAAATGACAGTACATCAACGGACGCGGCAACGGACGCGGCAAGGGCGTCCCCTCTACCCTGCGACGCTGCCGCAGCAGCCAACACGCCGTGTTCTGCGGCTCACAGCGTGACACGCCTGCTAACAAAGAACTACAGGGGTCCGCTATTCCAGGTTCAACGAGCGTCCGATAATACAACGTTGGACGTCTATCCCTATACGTCGGCGAACTTGCCGAACGGCGCCGATCACGCGCTGATCAACTCGGCCAATGTCAAAAGCGCAGACTCGTTCTGCAACAATACAACCTGCTCCGTCACCTACCTATACGATCAGATCGACCTGGTGGCTCCTCTCAAGGGCGGCGCGTTCGGCAATGTGCCGGCGACCCTCACGCTCAACGCGAATGGAACAGAGTCGTTGACCGTTCCGAGCACCAGCACAGCGGCGCAAAAGGCGACGACTGTCCCGGTCCTCAACGGCTTCGCGACGATCACGCTTCCAGGAACCAGCGGGACGCTGACCGTTCAACTGCTCCAGCCTCCCACTCCGCTGACCACCCAGTCGCCGACGCTGCAGGTATCGATCGGAAATGACTTGCCGGCGCTGCCCGGTACGCCTGCAAAGCTCGGCTTCGTGCCCCTGCAAGGCGCCCAGATTCCGGCCTTGGGTACTTTGGCGGGACAGGCGTACCGCAACCGGTTCGGCACGGTGAACCAGTCGATTGGAGACACGGACATCGCCGAATACATGGTGGCGGGCGCGCACTATAGTCAGTCCTCCACTTGCTGCGGGACGTACGGGAATATGGAAAGCAGTGCTAATCCCAGCACCTATGCACATGGAGAGGTCGAAGGCGAAATGTTCGCGCTGGCATTCTCAAACGGCAACGCAGCGGTGTTCGGATATTGTGATGGCAATTCGAGCCAGGCACCCAACGTCAAGGACCCCGTATGCAACGCACTCGATATCAACTGGCCGGGTGTCGACGCAGAAGCGGGAGTTTATCTTTATGGCCCGCAGCAGCCTCCGAAGGAAAAGTTCGTCACGGTGCTCTCCAAATACTCGCCGGTAGCCGCGTCGAATATCTTCGTTGTCAAAGGCGGGTCTGCCTCGCAGAATGTACTTACGGCACTCTATGACCAGGCTCCCCCGGAAGCCCTAAATTTTGGAAACGATGCGGGCCATGCATTCAACGGGCAATGGCAAGGCGGCCTGTCGCTTGGGGAAGGCGGCGACGCTAGCGGTGCTCCTGTCCAATTCTTCGAAGGAGCGATAATCACCAAGGCGACATCCGATCTGACCGATAACGCAATCCAGTCGAGCATTGCAAGCTTTTATGGGCCGCCGGCCGATAAGGCGACGGCAGCCTGCTATGCAAACAATCTGGTCAATTCGCCACTGAGTCTCGCCACGCCGGATGCATGGGCGCAACAAAATGGCGGCACCGCCGTGCCTGCGACCGACGTCTCGGGAGTGAACAAGGGAGCGGCAACGGTTACCAGTACGAATGGCTCGTCAGTGTCGAATATCCGCGAAATCATCAGGGTTCAGGGTGGGCAATCGTATAGTTTCACTGACTATGTTCTGGCTACCACGAACGCGACGGTCTTTCCTGGCGGATCAATTCAGACCGATGACTCGAACGGCTCCGAGTTTGCGTGGGTTCTCAACACGAATACGGGCGCTATAGTGCGAGGGACATGGGGCAGCGGACAGGCGACCTCTCTTACCGCGGTGAAATCGGGCAACTGGTGGAAAGTCACGATGACGCTGACCGCTCCCGCGGGATCGAACAACGCACAAGTGTTTATCGATCCTCCGACGTCTAGCGCTGCCGGAGTCCGCTCACAGCAAACGGCGTACTTGAGCGCAACGCATTATTGCCCAAGCCTGGCAATCGTGACTGCCTCGGGAACGTAGGCGTCAAACGGTACCGTTTTTCCGGAGACTCTTGGCTCTTGAGAGCGTGGAGTCTCGGAGACACCTAAACCTTCATAAATCGCGTCTCGATCTGTTTTCACAGCCTGTATGGGGGTATGCCACACATCTTGCGGTCGAGGCCGCGTCGCCCGGACCTTGCAACGTTGACGGCTACAGCTTTCCACCGTCGATGGGAAACTGCGGCTTCCCGTCTTTGGAAGACAATCCCCACTTTTTAAGCAGCGCGTCATAGACGCCATCTTTCTGCAGTTTCAAAAGCGCTTGCTGAACAGCTGCCGCCAGCTGCTTCCCCTTTTCATCGACGCCGAAGCCAATGCCATATGGCGCCAGCGGATTAAAGTAGACGACCTTGTATTTCGCGGGCGCCTTGCTGGCGTTGTAATAGCCCACTGGCGAGTCCACCCACGCCACTTCGCTGACACCGGTTGAAAGCGAGAGAAGCGTCATATTGGAGTCGGGATAGGTCGCGACGGTAAGCGGCTTTTTTCCCGCCTTGATACATGCGTCGCTGATCTTTGCACTTGCCTGTCCCGAAGCCGAGCCACGCGGTAGCGCGACCTGGAGGCCACACAGGTCATCGAGAGATTTCAGCGACACATTCCTGGCCGGCGACGCGACAATGGTGTCGCCCATGTTCAGGTAATCCACGAAAGTCACGACCGTGTGCCGGGACGTGAAGTCGGCAAGCGACAGCAACACGTCAAAGCGATTTGCATTCAGCCCGGGAATCAGTGCGTCGAATGAGGATTGCACAAGTTCGAGCTTCAGGTTCAGCACGGCGGCGGCCGCAGACAAGAGCTCTGGTGTAAAGCCGGCGATATTGCCATCGTCATCTACGAATTTAATCGGTACGACGTCAGGATTGACTCCTGCGAGTAACGTTCCGCGATCACGATAAAACTTTGGCACGGTCGCCGCGAGCGCGGCATCGGCCTTGACGTTTGGAACCTTGGGTGTGCCCTCGCCCCAGGCGACTTGAGCCAGGAACAGCGAGGCAAAGACACACGCCGCCGCCCGAACGATACTCCGGGACTTGCGTATCGTGCTGGTCAGAGGGTAAGGATTCATTCTTGTCAAACCTCGCTGAGTGAACGTAGCTTGCTAAACGTAGCTTTCAACCAGTGAACCGCAATCACTGCATTGACCCGATTACGCCGCCCTTAGTGTGCTCTGCGCGAAGTCGCGCCTGTGCCACAAGAGGCAATCTGTCGCCATGTCTTCATTGACGGTTGCGTCCGCCAGCTGACCCACCATAATGCTGTGCGTGAAACCATCATGCACGGCAATCAGGTTGCAATCGAATACGACGACCGCACCGATCAACGTGGGCGAGCCCGTGCTGCCGTCTTGCCACTGTGTCGATTCGAAACGCTCCGCGCCGCGCGACGATGTGAAGCGCTTCGCGACCGCCATCTGATCTGCCGACAGCAAGTTCACGGCAAACTTTTTCGTTCGAAGAATGACATCGTGCGCGGACGCTGACTTGTTTATGCAGACCAGCATGGTCGCGGGGTCCACGGACAGGCTGCATACCGAGGTCGCGATCATGCCCGACGGAAGGCCCGCCTCTCGTGTGGTTATCGCGGTGACACCGCTGGCAAAGCACGTCATTGCGTGGCGGAAAGCGTCCGCGTTCACGTTGGTCGAAATTGGCATGGCTCTTACTCGAAATTGATCATGGTGTTGGGCTACATGCGGTGCGGCGCTTAGTCGCCAAACAGCAGCGGCTTGAGTCCGAGATTTCCGCGCAACGTACTCGACGCGTACTCGGTCCGGAACAGGCCGCGTCTGCGAAGCTCAGGGAGGATGAATTCAACGAAGTCTTCCAGGCCGTTCGGCAAAATAGCGGGGCAAAGGTTAAAGCCGTCAGCCGCCCCCTCCCTGAACCACGTCTCCATGTCGTCCACAATATCCGCGGCTGTCCCGATGAGCTGTCGGCCACCGGAAGCTCTATGCTTGTACAGCTGGCGGATCGTCATGTTGTCGCGCCGGGCCATTTCGATAAGTCCGTCCCCAATGCTGCTGACCGGGCCCGAGCTGATGTCCGGAACGGGTCCATCCAGGTCATAACCGGAAAGGTCGCCAAGCGTGCTGTAGAGGATTGCGAGGCCGCTCAACGGATCGATAAGATCCTGCAACTGATCGTACTTGTCCTGCGCCTCCTGCCTCGTCTTTCCAACATAGGTTGTAAGGCCTGGCATGATCAGCATCTGATCAGCCGTTCTCCCGTATTTTCTCAAACGGCTCTTTAGGTCTGCATAGTATTTGCGTGCCGACAATATATCGAAGGATGCGCTGTATACGACGTCTGCATTTTTAGCCGCAAGCTCGCGCCCCGCTTCGGCCGCGCCCGCTTGCACGACTATAGGCCGCCCTTGCGGCGTGCGAGCCGAATTTAATGGGCCCCGGACGCTGAAGTGCTTGCCCTTGTGATTGGCGACATGCAGCTTGGACTCTGCATAGAAGATACCCGTTTCCTTGTTGCGAATGAACGCATCGTCCTCCCAGCTATCCCACAGCTTTTTGACAACATCGACAAATTCGTCGGCACGCTCATAGCGCTCGTCATAGCCCAGATGTTCATCGCGGCTAAAATTCCACGCTTCCTGCTGGGACCAGGACGTAACGACGTTCCATCCGGCCCGGCCGCCACTGATATGGTCGAGGGACGCATATTTTCGGGCAATATGAAACGGTTCGTTATACGTAGTAGAAGCAGTCGCCACCAGTCCGATATTCGAGGTGTGAGCGCCGATGGCCGCGAGCAGTGTGAGCGGTTCGAGCTCCGCGTTCTTCGAATCGCGGGTTAGCGAACCCTTTGGCGTATCGGATGCGCGAACACCGATACCGTCGGCAAAGAAAATCATGTCGAGCTTCGCTGCTTCGGCCTTGCGGGCACTATCGAGAAAATATTTGAAATCGATTGCGCCGCCTGCAGGCACATCAGGGTGCCGCCACGCGGCCATGTGATAGCCGAGGTAACGCATCGACAGGCCAATCCGCATCATTTTGTCTTGTTCCATCACATCTCCGGTTATGTCAGGGGTTGAGTCGACAACCCGTTGCCGCCCGTCTCAATCGGGCATATTCGAGATAAAGCGCCGGGTGCGTTCGGTCCCGCCGCCATTGAAGATATGCTCGGGCGAGCCTTGGTCGACGATCCGTCCGCCGTCCATGAAGACCACGCGGTTTGACACCTTGCGGGCAAATTCCATTTCGTGCGTCACGACGATCATGGTGGTGCCGGAAATCGCCAGCCCTTTCATGACGTCGAGTACTTCGTTCACGAGTTCGGGATCGAGCGCGCTGGTCGGCTCGTCGAAGAGCATGACCTCCGGCTCCATGGCGAGCGCCCGCGCTATTGCCACTCGCTGCTTCTGTCCGCCCGAAAGTTGTGCGGGGTAGTGGTTCATCTTGTCGGCCAGGCCCACCCGCGCAAGCAGCGCGCGTCCACGCTCGATCACGTCCTTTCGAGCTTCGCGGCCGACAATGCGTGGTCCCGCGAGGACGTTGTCCAGCGCCGAATAATGGGGGAACAGGTGAAAGCCCTGGAATACCATGCCGAAATAGCGTCGTTGCCGGTCGAGTTCTTTCTTGGGCAAACGGATGCGGCGATTTCCGCGCATTTCGGTGCCGAGCACTTCGCCCTTGAAGGACACCGTGCCCGAGTCGATCAGTTCGAGCATGTTGATGCAGCGCAGCAGCGTGCTCTTACCTGAACCCGATGGGCCGATGATGGCGACCACGTCCCCTTTGTTCAGGGAGAAATCGATGGCGTTAAGCGCGGTGAACGCACCAAACTGCTTGGTGGCCGCCCGAATCTGGAGCAGCGCGTTGCCCGGCCCGATCGCATTCTTGGCAATGCTGGAGGCGTCCATGACTAGACTCCCTTTCCAAAACGGCGTTCAAGAAGACTTTGTCCGCACATGGCGAGGCTGGTGAGGAACAGGTACCAGAGGCATGCAACGGTGAGCAATGGAATCGTTTCGAAGTTCGTCGAATAAATCAGCTGCACCGTTGTGAGCAGTTCCACATAGCCGATGACCGAGGCGAGCGACGTATTCTTGAACATGGTGATGAGTTCGTTTGCAAGCGGCGGAATGATGATGCGCACAGCTTGCGGCACGACCACGTGCACCATCATGCGAAAGTCGCTCATGCCCATCGCCTTGCACGCTTCACGCTGACCTTTATCGACAGATGCAAGGCCTCCGCGAAAGATCTCTGCGCTATGTCCGCCCAAATACATCGCCAGGCCAATGATCGCCGCGCTGAAACGCGAGATCATGGTATTCGTGTCGATATCGAACAGAGTTGCGTGCAGGAACGGTACGGGCAGATACAAGCGCGGAACGAGCGCCGACAGGAAGAACAGGAACAGCAGCATGGCAAGCGTCGGCGTGGCCCGGATGATCCAGATATAAAAATAGCCCGCGCCGCGCAACACGGGATTGTCCGCCATGCGGCACGCAGCAATGACGGCGCCCAGAAACAGGCCGAGCACGCTCGCCAGCGCCGTCAGGATCAGCGTATTGGCTAGCCCCGCAAGCACGCGCTTATTGAACAGGTAGTGCCCGACGACGTCCCACTGCCAGCGAGGGTTATCGATAACCAGTTCATAGAAAAGGACCAGAGCAATAGCGAACAGCCCATACCAGAGCCAGTCCGATTTCTTCGGTCGCGCGTGAATGCGCAGGTCGACGGGAGGCTCGCCTTGCTGATTCATTCCCGCCATGAACTGCTCCTGCTGATAGTCGGCGTTCTTATGCATAGGTCGATGAACCTTGTCGATTATTTGAATCGCATCGGCAGTGTGATGGCCGCCAATCGCTTGATGTTCAATAGGAACCGTTATGGGCCGGAAGCCCGGAATTCCGGCTGGCGCCCACAAAACGTTGCCCATTAAAATCTGGAATGAATGCAGAATAGGGAGGCAAAAAACGGATGGGAAATGCTTTATTTTGCGAATACGATAATGTTTTGTTATAGGACGTCTCCGTGAAAATTCGCCAACTCGAGGCTTTCCGGGCGGTCATGCTTTATCAGACGGTTACGCTCGCCAGCGAGATGCTTCACATATCTCAGCCGGCCACGACGCGTCTTCTTGCCGATCTGGAAAGCTCGCTGAGGTTCAAGCTATTCGACCGCGTCAAGGGACGTCTTAATCCAACGGTAGAAGCACAAGCGCTCTATGAGGAGGTGCAACGCTCGCTGGCCGGAGTCGATCGCATTGCGCGGGTGGCGGATGAAATCAGGGACATGCGGCACGGGACATTGCAAGTTGCAGCCGCGCCTGCGATTGCGCTCTCTTTTTTGCCGCACGCCATTTCGGATTACTTGAAGACGCGCCCGGAGGCGCATATCGCGCTGGCGGTGCACTCTTCACGCTCGGTCGTGGACCGGGTGATCGGTCAGCGCTGCGATGTCGGGTTCGCCATTCTTTCCATGAACCACGCGACCGCGCATGGCGAGCGGCTGATTTCCGTGCGCATGGTGTGTGCGTTGCCGGCAGGGCACCGGCTATGCGCGCTCGATATCATCACGCCGGCTGATCTTGCCGGAGAGCGTTTTGTCGCGCATCCGCGCAGTGTGGAGTCTCGATTGCGGATGGACGCGTTGTTTGCGGCGCATGGTGTCGAGATGAGGGCGCAGATGGAATGCCAATTGGGTCATGCGATTTGCGCCTTTGTTGAGGCTGGGGCAGGTGTTTCCGTGATCGACGCGATCAGCGCGTGGGGATATCGGGGCTCGGGTGTCGTGTTTAAGCCGTTTGAGCCTTCGCTTGTTACGGATTTTGCGTTGCTGACGCCATCTCAACGGCCAGCTCCGTTGTTGCTAAAGTCATTCATCGCTCATGTTCGGGAGTTTGCAATTGCGGAGTTGGGGCCGGCGGTTCTTGCGGCGTGATGCGGTCTTTCTCTCGCCCAGGATTTGCGCTCGCGCTCGGGTCTCTTTGAGGTTCTGCGAAGGCGTAGACAAAATCAGATCCGTCACTACTGCGAGAGTAAATGGGTCAATCCGGATCTTTTTCATTCAGAATGTTTTTGCGACGCATCTATCGCCGACAAGGGTCAATTTTCATGGTCGTCTGGTCGAAACCGAGTGGGCCAGTTTTTCGTACAGCGACCAGACATAGCCGTCGGGTTCTGGCTCCGGGTACAGTCCTACGCGGATAAAGCCAAGCGACTCGTAGTAGACGCATAGCCCTGCGTTGTGGACGGCGCAGTCGAGTCGAACGAATCGACGGTTCAAGCCGCTCACCTTGTTAGCGCACCAATCAATCATGAAGTTCCCGATTCCACGTCCGTTAAAGCCTTTCCGCACAGAAAGCCCATGCACATAACCGGCGATCGGTTCTTGAGGTCCCCAGTGATTGTCCCCGTCCAGATCGAGCGAAAACGTTCCGACCGGAGTGCCTTCCAGCTCAACGACATACACTTCTTTTTCAGAGACGTTGTTTCGTACCCACCTCTCGGAAAATCCGTCTCCTTCCTTGCCCCACGCATAGTCGCCGTGCGCCACTTTCATTGCGTGTGCATCATTGCGGATTTGCGTGAGAGCCGGCACATCCAATTCGCCTGCCCTACGGACGAACATGCTTGTCATTGCTAATCCCTCCACCGGTTGCGCGAGAGCGAAGGTTAGCAACGTGTCCTTACATTCTGCCAGGCGAACGCCGGCCACGGTCTGGACATCACAGATTGGCGGCAGAACGACGGCGCTGTCGCACTTGATATCGGCTCAGCTAAGAGTGCGATCATCCATGACGCGAGCAACAGGCTGTTCGTGTCATGGATCTACAGTCGCCGCCTCAGTTGCCGCGAAGCGACCTTTATCCGTGCCCTGTCACGAACTTTTTCGTCGCGTGATAACCGTGCCTTGTTGCATCGGCTACGGCATGACCGGCCATCTTCGTACCGTGGCCGACAGCATGCGCGGCATCGCGCGCAACATGCCCGCTCTTCTTTCCTGCCGTCTTGACATCGTTCTTGAACTCGTGGGCACCTGTAGCCAGGCTCGCATGCGCCAGCGGGCTGAGCACGGCCAGCACGAACAGAATGATCGAAATCCTTGTCTTCTTCATCACTTTGATTTTCCCACATGAGATTGGTGCGCACGATAGCGAGCCGGACAGCTTGAGAACGCGGCTCGCATCCAGTATGACTGGCGCCCTCCCCGGTGGTCAGCAGACGCCCGCTAATGGATAGGGAGCAACCGCTCATGCCGGCACTTAGACCTGCGATTATTGGCAGCATCTGAACGCCCGAGCCCCGCGGCGAACTCCCGCTCACGACCCACTTCGCCCCGCCGACCCAGCGCGATCTCCACGGCAGCTCCCAAGGTACAACGGCCGTTCGTCGATTCGCATAGCTAGGCGGGTGTCCTGCCAAACAGCCGTTCATATTGTCCCGCTTGCGGCCATTTCGTAACGACCTGTTCAAAACGCGGTGGACCGAGGCCGTCGACTGTCATGAGCAGTTCGGCTTTGCTGAAAGCGGACGTAAAAGTCAGATCCGGTTGTAAACGGCCTCGGCCATCATAGGTCAAAGCCCGTTGTTTAATGACGGAACATCAATACGCAACAGAGACCGACGATATGCTCCCAAGGCCTGTTCGACGGTTCATGTGACGAAGTGACCGGCTATCCAGTCGATGAAAACTCTCAACCGGTTGCTTAAATATCGGTTGGGCGGATACACCACGTAGAACGGATATGGCGCGGGATTCCAGTCCTCGAGAATCGGCACGATGTCACCTTTTTCGATGTGCGATTGCGCCATGTAGCTGAACGTCTGAATAATCCCGAGGCCCGCCAGAGCCGCCGCAAAGTGTGCGTTGCTTTCGTTCACCCCCACGACATGGGGCACAGCGAGTTCGATTATCTCTTTACCGCGAGCGAAGTTCATCGGCATCGGTCGACCGGTTCGTGTCGATATGTAATTAACTATCGAATGGCCAGTTTCCAAATCGCCGGGCTTGCGCGGCACGCCGTGCTTTTCAAGGTAGCCGGGAGTTGCGCAGGTCACCCACGGCGCGTTACCAATCAATCTTGCAACCAGCGAGAGGTCATTAAGTTCGCCGCTACGGATAACACAATCGACGTTGTCGCTAATCAGGTCCACCTGTCGATCGCTGACTCCGAAGTCAATGCTGATATCCGGATATTTCGCGAGAAAGTCGGGAAGAGCGGGAATAACTACCAGGCGGGCAAACGTGCCGCCGATATCGACACGCAGATGACCGCGCGGCTTGCTTTGCGCAGATTGGAAGCTTGAGTCAATGTCTTCCAGGCTTTGGAGGAGCGCAGCCGTTTTCTCGTAGTAAGCCGCTCCGTCCGTGGTTACCGTGACCCGTCGCGTCGTACGAAGCAGTAGCTTCACGCCGAGGTGCTTTTCGAGGGTGCGCACGAGCTTGCTCACGGTTGCCAACGGAATCTGCAGCGAGTCGGCTGCCTTCGTGAAAGTGCCGGCTTCTACCACACGGGCAAACGCCCGGATTGCGAGTAACTGGTCCAAAGATAGCGCCCCTTTGAGCACATGCCGATGTCGGGCCTCGGCGATTAGTCACCTTCATTATCTACCACAGTAGATAAAGCTTTTGCATTTCGCTACTTTTTCTAATGATTCGCGGGCCGTACATTGAGCCCAATGGTCACCGGCAATCGAGTAGAGATCTACCGCTAGCTCCGTGGTCACCAGCGGTCGAGTAGAGCCCTACCACCGCCTCACTAAACGAACTGGAGTCAATCATGACGACGCGCAAACTCGAAGGCAAAGTAGCTTTGGTAACTGGCGGTACGAGCGGTATTGGACTGGCATCCGCGCAGGAATTCGCGGCGCAAGGCGCGAAGGTGTTCATCACCGGCCGCCGCCAGGCAGAACTCGACGCAGCGGTCGCGGCAATTGGCGGTACCGCAGTGGGCATTCGCGGCGACGCTTCGAATTTGGAAGACCTGGACCGGGTGTACCAGGAAATCGCGGCAAAGGGCGGTCACCTCGATGTCCTGTTTGCGAACGCCGGCGGCGGCGACATGCTACCGCTCGGCTCCATTACGGAAGAGCAGTTCGACCGAATTTTTTCGGTGAACGTCAAGGGTGTGCTGTTCACCGTTCAGAAGGCGCTTCCACTTCTGCGTGATGGTAGCTCGGTGATTCTGATGGCGTCGACGACGTCGGTGAAGGGTACGGCCAATTTCAGCGTCTACAGCGCAAGCAAGGCCGCGGTGCGTAATTTCGCCCGCTCGTGGTTGCTCGACCTGAAACCCCGGAACATCCGCGTGAACGCAGTCAGCCCGGGACCGGTTCGCACGCCTGGCCTAGGTGAGCTCGTTCCCGCAGAGCATCGGGAAGGTCTGTTCGCACATCTGTCCTCGGTAGTGCCTATGGGGCGTTTGGGCGAACCCTCCGAAGTCGCGAAGGCCGTCACATTCCTCGCATCTGACGACAGCAGCTTCGTGAACGGCATCGAACTGTTTGTCGACGGCGGTACCGCACAAATTTAAGCCTTTCGCGTGGGTTCCGGGACGCGTTCGTGCGTCCTGGAACCCACGGGATCATCACTGAGATCCCCATGATTACGCTACACACCTGGACCACCCCCAACGGGCGGAAGGTCTCGATTATGCTGGAAGAGCTCGGTATCGCGTATCAGGTCAATGCTGTGAACCTTGGCAAGAACGAACAGTTCGCACCCAAGTTTCTCGCGATTTCACCGAACAACAAAATCCCTGCTATCACTGATGATTTGACCGACGGCAGCTCCCTATCTGTGTTCGAGAGCGGTGCGATTCTCACCTATCTGGCAGAAAGGCACGGCCGCTTTCTCGACGCTTGCGGTCCCGGCCGCTACAAGCAACTGGAATGGCTGAACTGGCAAGTGGGCGGACTGGGGCCGATGCTTGGTCAACTTGGCTTCTTCGAGAAGTTTTCGAAGGAAAAATCGGAATTGGCCAGTCGACGCTTCATCGCCGAAGCAGACCGCCTGATGCTGGTCATGGAAGCCGCGTTGTCGAGGAATCACCACCTGGCCGGCGACGCATACTCAATCGCCGATATTGCGGCCTATCCGTGGGTAGTGACGGCCAATACGTTCCTGGCTGACGTGCTGTCCAAACACATGGCCGCAAAGCCCGCCTTGCAGGACTGGCTTGCTCGGGTTGGCGCGCGCCCTGCAGTTCAACGAGGAATGGCAATTCCGGCCGTCTGAGGAAAAATCGTGACGACACACACAGAGCCAGCCGGACTGAACCCAATGACAGAAGCAAAGATCAGCTCCCTTGCCTTCATGCTCGGCGGCCTCGCGCTTTTGGGACCACTCTCGGTCGATGCGTATCTGCCTGCGTTCTCCCACATCGAACGTTCATTTAACGTGGGAGCGCATCAGGTCCAGTTCACGCTCACAGCCTATCTGTTCGCCTTCGCAATCATGAGCCTGTGGCACGGCGCGTTATCGGACGCATTGGGTCGCCGCAACGTCATTCTGGGCTCGCTCGCAGTTTTCTCGATTGCGTCAGCGGGTTGTGCAGCGGCGCCCGACCTCGACTGGCTCTGGGTTTTCCGGGTTCTTCAAGGCGTCTCAGCCGGCGCTGGGACCGTGGTAGGTCGAGCCATCATCCGCGACCTCCATGCCGGCCCGCACGCCGCACGCCTGTTATCACTTGTCAGCATGATTTTTTCGCTGTCGCCAGCGGTCGCTCCGGTACTTGGCGGCTGGATTGTTACAAATTTTCAATGGCGAGCAATCTTTGTCTTTTTGTTCATCTACACAGCATCGCTCCTGATGTATTGCTTCCGGTACCTCACGGAGTCCTTACCATTTGAAAAGCGACGTCCGCTCGAACCGAAAAGACTGCTGAGCGACTATCGACGAGTTTTCGCATCGCACACATTCCAGCGAGCTGCCGGTGCAATTGCGTTTAACTTCGCGGGCCTTTTCTTATATGTCGCAGCCGCACCGGTTTTTCTCGGTACGCACCTGGGTCTGACCTCCGAGGGCTTTGCGTGGGAATTCATGCCGTTGGTCGCCGGCATCTTTCTCGGTTCACTCGGTGCTGAGCGCATGGCCGGAAGGGTCTCGCAAAGTACACAGATCGCAGCAGGCTTTGCAATCATGATGGCCTCCAGTGTCGCCAACGTCGCCTTTCATACAGTTCACGCACCAGCATTGCCTTGGTCCGTAGCGCCGCTCCTCTTTTACTCGTTTGGCATGTCGGTTATCGCACCCGGCATAACGTTAATGGTGCTGGACCTGTTTCCGAATATAAGGGGCCTCGTCGCCTCCTGTCAGGCGTTCACGATGGTTCTGCTCGCAGCGCTGGTAACGGGTTTCGTCGCGCCGGCGCTCGAAAGGTCAGTACTTTCGCTTGCTGCGGGTCAGATGGCTTTTGGACTTGTTGGTCTTGTGCTATGGATCTTGGAGTTGAGAGCAGTTGGAGAAAGCAATTTATCTCCGCACTAGATATTGTCGGATAGCGGATCGACACGCAGCTACAACGCTTGCGCGGCCGGTTAAGTGGTGGATTCGGCGAACGACCGGCTGGAGGGCATCGACCAGAGAAGGACCGCTGCCAGGGCGAATCCGAGTTGTACTAGCCGGTAGAAAATAGAGGCCAGCGTTTCAACTCGCGCCATAGGCGATGAGCAGTTGCTGGCCCGATCGTTTGCACACGGGCAATCAATCCCCGATAAAAAACGGTAACTTCAGCAGTTCAATGCAAGAAGTGTCGTGCTCCACTGTGCAGCATCACAATGTTGTGTTGATTCGCTGCGGCTGTCACTTCCTGATCGCGAGTCGAACCACCGGTTTGCACGATATGTGTGACCCCGGCTCGGGCTGCTCGATCGATATTGTCCCGAAACGGGATGAAAGCATCCGACGCCAGACAAAGCCGACGTTTGTTTCCAATCCAGAGGTGCCGTTCTTCGGCAGTCAGCGGTACAAATCCAGGAATGAGCTTTGTGTCCAGCACCGCCCTCTCTTCGGGATAGAGTAAGTCGAACCGAAGGAATAGCTCCACGGTGTTGAATTTTTCAACTCGGCTCACCTCCGGTAGGAAGCGCAACCCCAGCACCTTGGGATGATCATAGAGCAGGTATGCTTCCGCCTTTTCGCAGGCAATCTTTGTGGCTGAGATACGGGACTGCTGGCCGGCGCCAATACCCGTCGTGTACCGGTCCGTTGCAACGACGACTGCGTTGGACTGGGTATGCCTGGCGACGATCGCCCCCAATAGAAGCGCGTCGGCGGCCCGCACATCGAGAGAGGTATTCGCCGTCACAATCTTCGAGGCCCGTGGATCAGGGACCTCCGAAGGATCGCGGTTCTGAGTGAGCATCAGACCGAACTCGTCTCGGACATCTGGCCCGGTCGGTTCGTACCCGGCATCAATCGCGGCCACGACGAACCGGCCAGCGCGCTTGGTCTTAAGGATTGCCAGGGCGGCGGGCTCGTAGCCCGGCGCTATCACACCATCTGACACAACATTCTTGAGGACCCGGGCTGTTGAAACGTCGACAACGTCGCTCAATGCCACAAAGTCGCCGTACGAAGAAATCCTATCTCCGTGGCGAGCACGTAAATAAGCAATCGCCAGTGGCGAGAGCGATTCAGCTGTAAGGAAATGAGTTTGCAGGTAGTTATCGTCGAGCGCATCACCGCCGAGTCCAACCCCAGCGGGATTCACATGCTTGAAAGATGCCGCGGCTGGAAGGTCAAAACGGCGTCTCAATTCTCGCACCAGTGCCCAACCTCTCAGGGCATCCAGGATATTGATATAGCTGGGGGACCCCGAGAGCAACACAAGCGGCGTGGAGTTCGCCCCGGAGATGAGTGCCGCTTCGGTCCGCTGCGGATTGATTCCGTACCTGAGGTCGAGGGTATTGCGGGGATTGTCGGGCATTTTGTATCCGCGTCTTTCAAACAGGGTGTACCGACGACTGTCGGCGGCCCAGGCGAACGGCCAGATAGAATCCGCGCTCCCCAATGGTGAACCCCATTTTTCGCCAGTTACGCGGACACCGAAGTTTAGCAGCCTCGGAAAAATCTGGAGCTCGATCACGCGCAACGAGCGTATTCCGCCGACCGGGAAATTCCGCAGCGGTTAAACCTCGACCATTGGAAGCGACATCGCTGATCGTCTCCCCCTGACGGACCTCGGTCCGATGTCGAACAGCCGTAGTCGAGCCACTGCGGTCCTTCGATTGTCCATAAAGCAGCCAGTCGCAGGGTCCCGCATGCGATGTTTGCTTAGCGGGGCTGGATGCTATTGGCTGCCCACTTTGGTAACTGCGACGTTGCCATTGCTCGCTTGCATCCTTCCGTCGCCATCGCCGAATATCTCGCTTACCTCGCCCGGATGTTTCTCGACATACTTTCCGAAATATAACGAGCTACCGGCAAGGCTTAGATGATGATAGTCGTTGTAGCGATAGATGGGCAGACCGTCAAAGTCGAGTTTGCATATCCCATTACTGCACGGAACATCGAACGTGTGCATGATAGCGACCGGCGGATATCGGTCCTTCAATCTGTCCAGCATGGCTTTGATCGGCTCGTGCTGATCCTGGGCAATGCGGGCATCGAATTGGCACGCACGCTTTTGAACCGGGAAGAACAAGTCGTTGTAGAACGCGCAGTTGATCAACTCGTTCGGGATCATTGGCACGTCGTTCACTATCACCACGCGCTTTCCCGCTGCGACGAGCTTCCCTATTGTGTTTCCCAACTCCCTTTCCAACTGGCCCGGCATGAATCCGTGTCCACTTGGCTGCACGTTCTCCCCGGTGGCATAGTTTTGATAGTTTTGCCACGCGGACGCCATAAACACGGTTTTGATCTCATCGTTCGACATCACATATTTCATAACCTCGCGGTTGTGAGCAACGCATTGTTGATGAATGTCCTCGTAGGGCGGATAGCCCGCGTGCAACGGTTCATTCTCGATCGGAGGGCAAAGCGTCAACGCCAGGTCGTGGACCGCGATGTGCCTTGCCTTTCCTAATTTGTCGAAGAAGTAAATCAAATGATACGCATGCGAGTCCCCCCAAAGGACCGCCTTATCGGAGCTCGCCGGATCGCCCAGCGTGCAGACCGTTGCGGCGGTCACCCCCACCTTCGACCAACAATCCTTGGCTCGCGGCATGTCAAAAAGCGCGGTGCCCGACCAGTGGACATCTGCTTGAATTCTGGCGGGATAAGCGAACAAGAAACCGTCTGTCAGTTTGCCGATACCCGCAACAATGCCAGCCGCAAGCAGAGGGGCTGCAATGAAGGCCAGCAGTGTCTTATTAGCACCCATTGACACGCGTTGCGCTCGACGCTCGATTACCCAATAAGTGAGCGCTGCGAGTCCCAATGTGGCAATCATTGCCACCGCAAGAGCCACCGCGCTCTGCGCACCAAATCGCCTGAAGGCAAAAAACATCGGCCAGTGCCACAGGTAGATTGGATACGAGATCTTGCCAAGGAAAACAGCAACGCGATTCGACAAGAGAGCATGAGCGTATCGAGCGCGCCGACCACTGTAGATAAGGATCAGCGCTCCCCCGCAAGGGACGATTGCACCGAGCCCCGGAAATTGCGATGCCACGCTGACGCCCAATACGCCTGCCAGTATCAGCGCTATACCCGCAACGAACACGGCATCGAAGATAACCGCTTTCGCCGCCGCACGCCTTTTCTCGAATACGGCCAGAAGAGATCCGATCAGAAACTCAAAACCGCGATACTGAGCAAAATAATACGCGCCGGTGGATCCCCGATGCGCCTCCAGCACTGCGAACGCGAACGAAGCGATCGCCAGTGCGGCAAGAGCAGGAGTCGTCCACCTTCTCGCTTTTCGATAGAGACCGACCAGGAGTAGCGGCAACACAATGTAGAACTGCTCTTCAACCGACAGCGACCATGTGTGCAGGAGCGGTTGGTCGGCTGCCTCAGGAGCAAAGTATCCTGTTTGCTTGGCCAAGAAGATATTGGACGTCATGGTCGCGACAGCAAGGATATTTTTTCCGAGCCGAAACGTGTCTTCAGGTACGCAAAACAGCAGGCTGAATACGAAGGTCGCCACCAGCATCGCATAAAGCGCTGGAATCAGACGCTTCCCGCGACGGGCATAAAACTCTTTGAACGAAAACGCGTTCCGATTCAGATCATCAACTATCGAATTGGTGACGACAAAACCCGATATCGAGAAGAAGACATCTACTCCGACGAACCCGCCGCGAAACGTCGTGAAACCAGCGTGGCACAACATGACAGCGATGACAGCAAAAGCGCGAAGTCCATCCACATCCGCACGATAGCTTTGAGCATGATGGGTACGGCGAGGAGAAACAGTGTCACTCATAGGCGGAAGGGCGGATCTTGTTGGATCGTATTTCGGTGATGTAGTCAAGAATGGGGCAGCCTGATCGTCGGCCGCAGCCATATCTAGCTTGGTCTTACCCGAGGGCCCGACGACCGGTCTGCTCGATGCCGGCCCGAATGATACCCGCTCCAGAGTTTGGTGTGCCGCTATCGAGATCAACCGTTCGCGCCAACCTAACAGCCAATCTCGAAAGTTTCTCTGCAACACCAAGCGCGCCAATGCGACATCACACCCCATCAATTCATCTCGCTAGCATCTTGCTGGCGCTAAACCATGCCGCCTTCTACTCAAAATCAGGGAGACGCTGCCAACGTCCGCAACTGGCCGAACGATGACCTAGGCCGGCTTGCCCACCCAGGATTTCGACTTATCGACAGAACGGTCGTATTCCACGTCCGGCCTTTGAACGTTCGATCTCCAATACCCGTGGCCAACGCTGTCGATACTGCTTCTGTTCAATGCGTTTCCAATATGCGTGGCAATTCATGCCTCACTTTCCTTATCGATTGCCAACGAACTACGTACCGATGTCGACTGGCCGCTCCTGGCCCCACCCTGCCCCATGAATCAACTACGCCGGTTCGTCGGCAGAGGGTTATTACAGCCGGCATAAGCGTGCCTATTCGGTCATTCGAAGGCTGCCCTTTGACCTGCGGCCACGAAGGCACAAGCACAAGCGCAAGTGGACGCTTCCTTGCGATCGGTGTTGGAAACCATAGCGTCGTCACCGGGATTGTAACAACAGCAATATCGAGACAACTCAGACGTCAACTTTGAAATCGAGATCGATTTCTGAGCGCCGACTGCACCGCTTCGATCATATTCAACGCAATCTGATTCGCCCAGCTACCTGTCGTGATTCGTGTACTTGGCATGTGGCATTTATTCCGCCGGAAAGCTATTGCAGTTCCATGCGTGGCGATCGTAAACGAAGCCCCCGTTCGCGGCAAACACAAGGCACTTCCCTTCCAAGGCGGTCAGTCCCGACAACAATCTGGAACGGCATTCGCTTGATCAGCCGATCACGGCCTGCTTATCTGAATGATCGTTTTCAAGCCGAGGTTGATCTTCGGATGTCGCCTTCGGCGTGGAAAGACGAGCGTCCCTTGTTGGCCAAACTCACACACTCCAATCTGCCGGAATGCATCATCTGGTGGTCATGCCGGCTTGAGCACCATGAGAAAATAAACCGCGACCATGGCGATAAACGCCGGGTATCCGAGCCATTCCCAAAGCTTGGCATACTGCCAGTATTTCTGCGGCAAGGTGCTTGAGCCGTCGCGAAACGCCGTCTCTGCCATCTTGGCCAGCCGGAGTTGCAGCCAGACCACCGGCAGCCAGCACGCCCCGGCGAGCACGTAGAGCGAGAGCGCCCCTGCCAGCCACGGGGTGCTCCACGGCCAGCCTGCCATATGCGCGAGCCAGACGCCCGAGACTGGCTGAAACACCGCCGCCGGTGTCGTGAACCACCAGTCGGCGCGAACGACGAACCGCGTGACGTTCGATATCACTGGGATCGACTGCGTGCGGTTGGCGAAGTACATGTAGAAAGCCGAACCGAATCCCGTTCCAACGAGGAGCACTGATGAGATCACGTGCAACGCCTTGACCGCAAGATAGATATTCATGATTGCAACTCCTCGCTATGAAGTGAGATCAGGAGCGCGATGATGGGAAGATTCTTCAGGACCGGGCCGAGCGGATCCAGCAGCGTGGCGGGCAAAGTCGTCGCGACGATAATCGTATACAAGGTGACGATGAGCGCCTGCATCGCCCAAAGCCGGCGGCTCGGCCAGACGAGCGTGGCAACGCCCATGCCAAGATCCAGTGCCGACGCCAGATAAAGCACAACGATCGCGAGCAGACCATGCAGGTGGACGTGATCGAGAAGCGCCAGGCCAGCCCCTTTCGGATAGATCAAAGCGCTGACCAAGGCCGTCCAAATCCACACAATGGACAACGCGCCCCGGAAAATCGCGGGCCGCCACGACGCAAGCGCTTCGTGCCGCCGCGCTGTAGCGTCCGCTCCGATAAACTGCCCGATGCCCAACGGTGGTCGCTCGAGCAACGACGCGACTGCCACGTCCGACGCGGTGTTTCCACGATTGAGCATGGTCCATGTGTCGCGCGTGAGCATCGAGCCGGGCAAGCAGCTACCCATGGCTGCGACTGCCCGGACAAGCGGCACAGGGATCTTGATGCACATTGCGGGCGGAAGCTTCATGGCCGCGCGATACGTCGCGAGCATGTTGCGATAGTCGACCAGTGTTGCGCCCACGACATCGATGCATCGCCGATCGCTTGATGGCTTCATGAGCAAACGCGCGACGACCTCGGCCAGATCATTGATGTGAACGGGACGAAACACCTGATCCCCATCGCCGGGCAGCACGTGCACGGGCAAACTCGCGAGCGTCCGGAACAACCGCGCAGATGTGCCGGACGCGCCATACACGAGCGCCGGCCGCACGACATCGAAGTCGATCGGCAAACTCATCAGAAATATATCGGCTTCCCGCTTGCTCCGAAAATACGCGGTATCGCCGTCTTCACTACCCAGAGCAGAGATCTGCACGACGCGCTTGATACCCACCAAACGGCACGCCTCGAACAGAGCGATGGGTGCGTCCCGATGAACCGCATCGAATGTCTGACTGCCTCGCTCGATGAGAATGCCGACCGCATTGATGACCGCGTCAACGCCACGCAACCGTGCGAGCCACTGCTCGGCGCGCAGGTCGCTCGCATAGTCGATACGGACCTCATTCGCCGCGGCATGCCGCACGCCTCTCAATACGCGATGACCCTCGCGTTCAAGCCGCGTGCACAGCGCACGACCTATAAAACCATTCGCCCCGCAGACCAGGATGTTCATTCGCGTGCTCACTGGACGACGGAAATATGCGGCTCGCGCGGAACGTAGCGTCCGACCACGCGCGCCACGATGCCGACCGAGATGAGAATGCCGACCAGCGAAAAGATGATTGTCTGGCGCAGGACGTTCAGTGCGCAGGCGGTATCGTCGGGCGTGCATCGCAGTGGGCTCTGCGCCGCCAGCAGGACCAGTGCCAGCGGTGCGGTGGCCATCAGGACGCTAGTGACGCGCACCCAGAAGTCCGCGCGATCGACGGTTCCACACAGGTCCACCAGCAAGCGCTGTGTCACGCTTCGCAGATACACCATGACCATCACGCCGAGCGCAGCCGGACACACAAACTGAAAAATCGACAACAGGATCAGATTCATTTTTATTCTCTAAATTACTGTTATTTCTGTAAGAACAGAAATAACAGGATTCAAAAAAGCGGACATCTCGTCCGCGCCCTTACTTTCCGCTCAGCTTCCCTTCTTGCCTCGTACAGTTCGGCTGATTCTGGCGCCTAGTCCAAGCGTCTTCATCAGTGTTTCGGGTTTCATCCGCAACATCTCATCGGACCAGGTCGTGAGCGTTTCGAGAAATCGTAGCGTGTCGCGAATTCGGTTGGCGGTTTCATTGCTCTCGTTGGCGATTTCCGGGCTCATGAGGCTATCCCGCAGCATTGTGAGCGTCGGGTCGATCTCGCGCTGGCGCCGCCCTTCGACGATCAGCTTGAACAACTCCCATATGTCGGTCGATGTCTCGAAGTGGTCGCGCCGGTCCCCCATCACGTGAACGACGCGTGCAAGCCGCCACGATTGCAGCTCCTTCAGACTGTTGCTGACATTGGATCGCGCAACGCCAAGCGTGTCCGCGATTTCGTCGGCTGCCACTGGCCGGCCGAGCAGATACAACAGCGCATGAATCTGGGCAACTGTGCGGTTGACGCCCCATCGGGAACCCATTTCGCCCCAATGAAGAATGAATCGTTCGGCTATCGGTGTGAGTTTCATGAATTGGACTCTAGTTATTTCCGTTATTTCTGTCAAGAGAGAAATAACGCTTGACCGCGTCTTCCTGGCAGGTATATTTCTGTATAGACAGAAATTTCTGACAGAAAAGGTGCGAAAAATGATCACGATGACCGAATCGCTGACGCTTTACTTCGACGGCCCCTGCTACTTCTGCGCGGCCGAAATGCGGCGCCTGGAAAGCTGGGACCGGCTGGGCAAGCTGAAGTTTATCGATATCGCAGAAGAGGGTTTCGATCCTGCGCCGCTCGGCAAGGACCTGGCAGCCCTCAACCGGGAACTGCATGGCTGGACTTCATCGGGGGAATGTCTAGTGGGAATCGATAGCATGATCGCGGCATATACACTGGTAAACCGAGGCTGGATGGTCGCACCGTTGCGTGTGCGACCGTTGCGGCCGGTGTTTCGATTGCTCTACCGGAGCTTTGCCGATAATCGCCAACGAATCTCATCGATGCTCGGACTCAAGCCTGTCGCGACATGCAGTAGTGGGACGTGTTCTGTGGATCGAAATCCATTCTGGAAATAAATAAGTCTTGGCTCGTTAGTCGCAATAGGCGAGCATACCGAACCGTCGATATTGACCGCACGATGTCTCCTGCAATCGGCAAGTGACGACCCACGCCGGCCGAACGCATTTGGGTGCGTTCACGTCTTTACACCCCACGCTAGAAGAACGCCATCGAAATGGCACAAAGGAAATGGGATGCAAAAATTCACATTCGAAGAGTGTATTGCTGGCGCATGGCGCGACGGGTGGAACTTGGCGCGGCAGCGCCCCTTATTCGTCGTCACATCCATCGCGGCGATTTTCTTCATTCGCATCGCTCAGGATGAGTTGAGGGCCATTCCCGTACCGCATTCCATTTCAGTGATGCTCGCGATGGGTGCATTGTGGCTGATAAGCGTCCTGCTCATGAATGCCATCGTGGTGCAGGCCGTACGCTATGTGCTGCTCGGTGATGAAGCGACCACTTTCAGCGCATTCGCTGGCCGCAATTACTGGCGTTATTGCGGGCTGGCGTATGGCCTCCTCGCGTCCATTATCATTGCGACGATAGTTGGCATGACCTTCATCGTAATTGCATTGCACTTACTCGGAATTCACGGGCATGAGCGTGCCTTGTACTCGACAAGCGGCTTTGTCATCGTGATCGTCGCAGTCTGGGTAAATGTGAGACTCAGCCTGTTACCCAGTCATGTCGCGATCGGCAAGCCACTCAGTTGGCGAGCAGCCTGGCGCGACACGCGCGGGCGCTGCATGACCATTGTAGGTACCCATCTTGGGATTGTTGTAACGCTGTGCGGGGGTGCGATCCTGGTCGAAGGGATCGCAGGATTAATCGCATTTGCAATTAACGATGGTCGCCACGGCCCCGTGATGGAACTCGCGCTGGTTATCATCCTGGTTCCGGGGTTGATCGTCTCCGGGGCCGGTTCGGGGTGGATCTATCGGCGCTACGCGGTGGAGTTGGTCGCACAGCGCCAAGGCACCTAGAGGGAAGCGCGAGACGCCCTCACAAGGTTCATCCGCTCGTCCTGATACTCCCCTCGTAACCTTCAGCTCATGAATCATTTCCAGGCGGGCGCACCTGTTTCATCGGCACCAGCGGAGCAAGGAATTGTTCGAAGTGTGGCAACCATATAGGAATGGCTCATCCCTGCTTCGCGAAGTCCGCCTTGACGCCCGCCATCAGCGCGATTCCACTCAGCATCAGAAGGCCGGCGAGCAGATAGATGGCGAGGTCCATGCTTCCCGTGCTCGTGCGAATTTGACCGATCACCCATGGACTCACGATGCCGCTCGTGATCCCGATACTGCTGATAAATGCAATCCCCGAGGCCGCGGCGTTGCCCGACAAGTAGCTCGGCGGAACAGACCAGAAGATCGGCAACGCGGCGAAGATAAAGACGGCCGCGAGGGAAAGAATCGCCAGCATGGCGGGAAAGCTGTTCAAGTGCAGGGTCAGTGCGGCAAGCGCCAGGCCCCCGGCGATGGTGCAGAACGCGAAGTGCTTGCGTCGCTCGCCAGTACGGTCCGAACGACGCGCAATCAGAACGAGACCAATCGCGCCAATCGCATTCGGAACCACCGTATAGAGACTGACCGAGACGACATCCTTGATTCCGAAATCGCGAATCATGAGCGGCATCCAGAAGTTCAGCGTGAGAGACGCACACGTCAGCGAAAAGTAGATGAACGCGAACAGATAAACACGGGGGTTGAGCAATGCCGCGGCGAAACTGCGTACGTCATGCGCACTGTCCTTTGCCTGTCCCTGTGCGCAGAGAGCAACCAGACGGTCCTTTTCGGCTGCGGTGAGCCAGGTGGCTGCGTGGGGTTTATCCACGAGATAGAGCAACGCGATGAACGCAAGGATTACAGCTGGCGCCCCTTCGATGGCAAACATCCACTGCCAGCCGAACAGGCCCATTACGCCACCCATGTCGCGCATGATCCATCCGGAGAACAACCCGCCGAGCACGCCGGCCACGGCCACGCCCGCAAAGAAGACAGACATCATGGCGGCGCGACGGTTAGCGGGAAACCAGAAGGTCAGGTACAGAACGATGCCCGGGAAGAAGCCGGCTTCGAACACCCCAAGCATGAACCGCAACACATAGAAGTGGACCGGCTTCGACACGAACATCATGCATACCGACGCCAGCCCCCACAGAAGCATGATGCGGGTGAACGTCCTGCGGGCGCCGAACTTGACCAGCAGCATATTGCTTGGGACTTCGCAAAGAACATAGCCGACATAAAACACTGCCGCGCCGAGTCCGTACATGGCGTCGCTGAACCCGAGATCGTGCTTCATCTGTAACTGGGCAAAGCCGATATTGATCCGGTCCAGAAACGACACGACGTAGCAGAGGAACAGAAAGGGAATAATGCGCCACGCGACCTTGCGAAACATCAGGTGTTCATCGGTCGCAGCGCTCGCGTAAGGGATGCCATCGGCAGTGAGGGATTTTTTCATGTCTCGCTCCAGGTGCGTTGCGGGCCTTCTTGCAGGACGAGCAGCGCCGAGGCGTCTCTGCGCCTTCATTTTTTGGACAGGAAGCGAAAGGTCCGGAGGGGACCCTTCGAAAGCGGGCTTGCTGGATCAGTCCTGCAACGCGGTCCACATTTCCTTGTCGCGTTGCGCGGTCCAGATCCGCGGATGGACAATGCCGCTCGCTTCATCGAACGCGCGCGAGACGTCGAACGGCAGGCAATGCTCGTAGATAAACACTTGGCCGAACTTGGGGTCCATCGATTTGCGGGTGTGGGCCATCGCGGCTTTAAGATCGAGCTTCATTTCGAACGCCTCGCGGCCCGCCTGCAACAGCGTCGTGACGAAGTCCTTCGTATAGTCGATGCCCTTGTGCACATCCGCCGGCGACAGCAGCGCCGGGCCGCGGCCGGGAACCAGTTTGTCGGCGTTCAGCGCGCGCAGCGCCTCCAGCGTGGCCGGCCATTGTTCGAGTTGGGCATCGCCGCAATAGCAGGCTGCGTCGTATTCGACCAGGTCACCCGAGAACAACACCTTTTGCGACGGCAGCCAGACCACCGTGTCGCCCTTCGTATGGCCGGATCCCAGGTGCGCGATCCTCACTTCCAGCTTGCCCAGCCACAGGGTGATTTCCTTTTCGAAAACGAGCGTCGGCCATGTCAGACCCGGGACCGTTTCGACGCCCGCGAAAAGGCGCGGAAAACGCTCGATCTCCGACTTCATGTCTTGCTCGCCGCGCTCGACGATCATTTCGTATGTGCCGCGGCTCGCGATCACCTGCTGTGCGCCTTCCTCGAAATAGGCCGATGCTCCCAGCACACGCACCGCGTGGTAATGCGAAAGCACGACGTACTTGATCGGCTTGTCGGTGACGCTGCGGATCTTCGCAATCAGGTCCTGCGCCATTGCCGGCGTCGCAGTCGTATCCACGATCAGCACGCCATCATCGCCAATGATCACACCAGAGTTAGGGTCGCCTTCCGCCGTATACGCATACGCGTTTTCCGACAGCTGCGTGAAAGTGATTTTCTTCTCTTCCAGGTCCGCCTGGGATGCGAATGCCTTTGCCATGTGTGTCTCCGTTGCTACGACTGTGGGGATGCGTCATCTTCATCTTGATAACATTATTTGTCAATGGCAAATAGACTTGCTATTAGCTAAGATAGGGTAAACTCCGGTTTGCCGGATGAGCGACGCTGATCGGATACCATCTGCTTGTTCTAGTGCGAGGCAGCCAATTGATCAAAACCCCGGCGGAAGGCATAGCCAATGAAGTTGCGGAAGCGCCCGCGGAAAAGAAGCAGCGAGGTATTCAAAGCGTTGAAGTGGGCGGCCGTCTCCTGGACGCATTGGCGCGGCATCGCGGACCGCTGGGCTTGAGCGAACTCGCGGCCGCGGCGCAACTGTCGTCGGCGCAAGCCCACACGTATCTCGTGAGCCTGACACGGCTGGGTCTCGTCAAGCGCGATGTGCTCACCGGCAACTACGAGCCGGGCCCGCTTTCGTTGCGCCTCGGCCTGATGCATATAGAGCAGCAGCCTGCGTACCGCATCGCGGTTCCGCATGCCGCTGCGCTAGCCGAAGCCATTGGGTTCAGCGTGGCGGTTTGCGTCGCGGGCGCGCAGGGACCGACCATCGTTCGATATGAGCGTGGCGGATTTCCGCTGCACGTGAACCTGCACGTCGGCACGGTGATGTCGCTCGAGATGACGTCGACTGGACGCGTTTTCTGCGCGTTTTTCGCGCCCGAGCAAGTCGCCGCCATGGCCCGGAGCCAAATGACTAATCGGTCTCGCCTGAGCGCGAGCGATCGGCAGTTGACCGGCGAATCTGCTATCAATCAGCAATGGCGAGCGCGCCTGGACGAAATTCGCGAGCGCGGAATCGAACGCGGCATCGATGTGCCAAGCCCCGGCATCAGCAGCCTGAGCGTGCCGGTATTTGACGCCGAACATCGGATGCAACTCGCGCTGACGGTGATCGGATCGTCCGGTTCGATCGATGTCGCCTGGGATGGGCCGGTCGCGCGTCAGTTGCTGGAAACCGCTCGACGCGTAACCAATGCGCTCGCGAACCCTGCTTAAAATCATGCAAAGCGAATTCCCGGCAAGCCCGGACGACTCCGTCTCACTGGCAAGCGATGCGAAAGCGCAGCGCGGCATCAATGCACTCGACAGCACCGGCGAACTATTGCTCGCTTTGGTTTCCGCGGGCCGGCCGCTGTCGCTGCGCGATCTGGCCGCGGCCGCCGGGATGCCGGCGGCGAAGGCGTTTCCGCACTTGGTGAGTCTGCTGAAGGTAGGCTTGTTGAGTCGCGACGACAGCGGGTGTTTCGACGCCGGGCCGCTCAGCATGGAACTTGGCCTGATCGCGTTGCAGCGTCTGTCGCCGACACGCGATGCCGAACCCGAGATCGCCGCGCTGGCCGCCGACACCGGCATGAGCGTCGCGGCTGCGACACTCGGGCCCCTTGGACCCACCGTGATTCGCCTGGAGGAATCCACGCGGCCGCAACACGTCAGCTTGCGGGTCGGCACCGTCATGTCGCTGGTCAATACCGCGATCGGCCGGGTATTCGCTGCCCACATTTCCGATGACGTGCTCGCGGGTCTTTTGCCGCAGGAAGCGATCAGGCTTGCAGGCTTACCGGCGGCCGGCGCCCTTCCCGCTGACTACCGCACGCGTCTCGCTGAAATTCGCAAGATCGGGATTGATCACGCGTTTGATGCGCCGGTTCCAGGCATCGGCACGCTGGCCGCGCCGGTGTTTGATCACACCGGCAGCATTCGCCTTGTCATTGCGCTGATTGGCTCGTCAGGAAACTTCGATCGCAGCCCGCAAGGGGAGATCGCGCAACAACTGCTCGCCGCGACGCGCCGTTTGTCGTGGCGCTTCGGGTGGGTCAACTGCGGTTGATGTGAGAGTGACTAGTGCCGGCGCGGCTCGGCATCTGGCTGCATAGAAGGCTCGGCCGCGGCGAACGCATCGAGGCTCATTGCATGATCTGCCAGCCGGACGATTGTCGGGTAGTCGTCAAGCGGTATGTTGAAACGCCGGGCGTTCCAGACCTGTGGGACCAGACAGAGATCAGCAAGCGTAGGCGTGTCGCCGAAGACGAACTTTCCGACCCGCCGATCCGTCGACAAGCGCGACTCCAGCGATCTGAAACCAAGATCAATCCAGTGTCGATACCACGCGTCCTTCTGCTCTTCCGAAAGCTCCAGGGTCCCTTTCAAGTATTTGAGGACGCGAAGATTAGCCACTGGATGAATCTCGCAGGCAATCTGCAAAGCAACCGATCGCACGAAAGCACGATCGAGCGCCGAGCGCGGGAGCAGCGGCGGCTCCGGGTATAGCTCGTCAAGATACTCGACGATGGCAAGCGACTGCGTCAGGACGCTCGCCTCGCCGTTGACCGCGTGAGTCAGCGTCGGCACCAGTCCGTCCGGATTGATCGCCCGATACTCCGGGAGCAATTGCTCACCTCCATCGCGCACAAGATGCACCGGCGCCTGATCAAACCGAATTGTCTTGAGTGCCAATGCAATTCGGACGCGATACGACGCCGAACTGCGAAAGTAACCATGCAGCGTGAGATCGCTCATGCACTCTCCGACGCGGGCACGATCCGCCCCGCACACGAACCGAAACCGACCCGGTAGCCATCGCCTTGGCACCAGCCGCGCAACACGATCTCGTCGCCGTCCTCCAGGAACGTGCGTTGCCGCCCGGATGGCATCGTCATGGGGCGCTGGCCGTTCCACGTCGATTCGAGCAGTGAACCGCACGAGTCCGAAGTCGGCCCGCTGATGGTCCCTGAGCCCATCAGGTCGCCTACTCGCACGTTACAGCCTGACGAAGTGTGATGCGCAAGTTGTTGCGCCATCGTCCAGTACATGTACTTGAAGTTGGTCCGTGCGATCGTGCTCGCCTCGCTTTCTCCCACGCCGTGCAGATCTACCTCGAGCCGGATATCGAAGCCATGACGGCCCGAATGGCGAAGATAAGGTAACGGCGCCGGTGATTGTTCCGGCTGAGCGCATCTAAACGGCTCCAGCGCATCGAGGGTGACGACCCATGGGGAAATGGTCGTAGCGAAGCCCTTTGAATTGAACGGCCCGAGCGGCACATATTCCCACTGCTGGATATCGCGTGCGCTCCAGTCATTGAGAAGGACCATGCCAAAGATGTGCGCTTCTGCCTGTTCGCACTGAATCGGTTCGCCCAGGCGGGTGTTCGTTCCCACGATGAAGCCCGTCTCCAGTTCGATATCGAGCTTTCGACACGGCCCGAATGCAGGCCGCTCGGCCTCGGGCAGCTTGGTCTGGCCGTTCGGCCGTTTGACCGGCGTGCCACTGACGACCACCGATGAAGCACGGCCGTTATATCCGATAGGGATTTCGAGCCAGTTCGGCAGAAGCGCGTTTTTGGGGTCGCGAAACATCGTCCCGACGTTTGTCGCGTGCTCTTTCGAGGAGTAGAAATCGGTGTAGCCCGGGATGTCGACAGGCAGATGCAAGCGAGCGTCGGACTGTGGAACCATCACCGTCTGCCGCAGCAGCGCGTTATCACGCAGCACCGCATTGCCGGCATCGAGCAGCGACGAAAGTTGCACGCGCAAGGCACGCCACTCTGTTTGCCCGAGTGCAATGAAGTCGTTCAGTGACGAACGCGCGAATGTCTTGCGCTTATGCGACAGCAGACCGTGGTCGGCCAGGACAGTCAGATCCACGATTTGATCGCCGATGGCGACGCCAACCCGCGCTGCCTCATTCTGACTATTGCTAAAGACCCCGAACGGCAGGTTTTGAATCGGGAAGTCGCTCTCGGGTTCATTCGCCGAAGCGACCCAACTCTTGCGTTGCCGATCATTGGTCGCTTGCCAGGTCATCTGATTGATGTCATTCACGATTTCGATTCCGCCAGGAAATTTTTCTGCAAGCCCTGCCAGCACTCGAAATATTGCGCCTGCAATTGCGACGTCTCAAGTGCATACGCCGTCGGTCTGATGACGCGCGGCGTCTCGAACATGAAGGCCAGCGTGTCATCGACCTTGTGCGGCTTCGTCGTATCGGAGCTCGACGCCCTGCGGAACGTCTCGGCATCGGGCCCGTGTCCGGACATGCAGTTATGCAGGCTTGCGCCTCCCGGCACGAACCCTTCTTCTTTCGCGTCATACACGCCGTGCACGAGGCCCATGAACTCGCTCGCCACGTTGCGGTGAAACCAGGGCGGACGGAATGTGTCTTCCGCGACCAGCCAGCGCGGCGGGAAAATCACGAAGTCGAGCGAGTGGACGCCCGGCGTGTCGCTGGGTGACTGCAGCACCAGAAAGATCGAGGGATCGGGATGGTCGTAGCTGATCGAGCCAATCGCGTTGAAGTGGCGCAGATCGTACTTATACGGCGCATAGTTGCCGTGCCACGCAACAACATCGAGCGGCGAGTGACCTATATCTGCCCGCCACAGGTGACCATCGAACTTCGCGACGAGTTCGAACTTGCCTTCCCGATCCTCGAATGCAGCCTTCGGGGTCAGGAAGTCGCGGGGATTCGCGAGGCCGTTCGATCCGATCGGCCCGAGATCCGGCAGGTCGAGCAACGCGCCGAAGTTCTCACAAACGTAGCCGCGCGCACGTCCATCCGGCAGTGCTACCGTAAAGCGCACGCCACGCGGAATCACGGCTATCTCGAACGGCTCCAGTTCGATGACACCCAGCTCCGTGGCGATCGTCAGACGGCCTTCCTGAGGCACTATCAGCAACTCGCCGTCAGCCGAATAGAAGAACCGGTCGCGCATTGAAGCAGTCGCCGCGTAGAGGTGAATCGCGCAACCGCTCATCGATGCCGCCGAACCGTTGCCCACCATCGTAATCAGCGAATCGACGAAGTCGACCGGCGCATCACTCATCGGCAGCGGATCCCAGCGAAGCTGATTGGGCGGCGTGGTGGGCACCGTCGAAAAGTCTCCGACCAGACGATCGTTGGCTATCGGCGTGAACGGCATATGAACAGCCGCAGGACGAATGCGATAAAGCCAGGAGCGACGGTTGTGAGCACGCGGTGCGGTAAAGGCCGTGCCGGACAACTGCTCGGCATAGAGTCCTTTTGCGACTCGTTGCGGCGAATTGCGTCCCACGGGCAGCACGTCCGCCAACGCTTCTGTTGCGAACTCGTTGCCAAATCCGGACTGATACCCGGTGCCAGCGGCCCTCGTCAGGCCGTATGTTGCTTCCGACATATGCGTCTCCGGTCGAATGGGGAATGTCGAGTCAGTGAGGCTGTTGCAGAGCCCCGGCGGCACTGCTCACGCCGGCGCGCGCCACTGCAAGCGCTTCGCTCAGTACTTCCGCATCGCCGATATGGTTCGCCAGGAGCAGCACCAGCTTGGCATTCATGAAGTGGCTTTCCTCGTCCGTCAGTCCGTTGTGCGTATCTATCAGCTTTTCGTAGAACGCGTCCGGATCTGCAATGTTCAATTCAATGTTGAGCTTGTTCATGGTCGTTCATCCGTTGCACGTTGCGCGTTTGAGGGCCGCTTCGATTGATGCGGTGTCGAGGACGCGCCACCGCGCGCAGACATGCTGGTCGGGCCGCAGCAGGTAGAAGGTGCCCGGCCGCGCATCAAGGCGATGCGTGAGAATGCCTTCAACGTCTTCGATGACCGTCACGCCCGGCGCCGTGTGCCCTATTTGCGCCGCCGCACCGCGTGGTACGACGATTAGCAAGCGCACTGGAACCGGAAAACCCGCGAACGCGGTGAGCCGCTCGGCACAGGCGGACAGGTCATCACCAAGCCCGCAGAAATAGACGCCCGAGAATTGACCGCCGCCGGTCCGGTTCAGGAACCATGCGTCCTTGCCATCGACTTGCACAGGCGCATCCGTGCAGACCGCGCCCGGAACCACGGTGCACGAGAATGCGTCAGCGGCTTCATCCGGCGTATTCAGTGGCGAATCGCGCAGCACTGCGGGCACCGACAGGCGGCCGCTATTCACGATGCGCCGCGCAAACGGACAATCCTTCGCGAGCTTAAGCGTCGCATCGCGAAACACGCGCGACACCGCGCTCTTCGGCGTGATGAAGTCCGTTGCACGTGTCGAGTTGAGAATGTTTTCGTCGGCGGCGTATTCGCGCTCGGACGCATAGGTGTCGAGCAGTGTGGGCGGCGCATCGCCATTGACCACCAGCCGCAGCTTCCATGCGAGGTTGTCCGCGTCCTGCACGCCACTGTTCGCGCCGCGCGCACCGAAAGGCGACACGCCATGCGCGGAATCGCCCGCGAACAGCACGCGGCCATGCCGGAAGCTGTCCATGCGCAAGCATGAAAACGTATAGACGCTCACCCATTCCAATTCGAATTCGACGTCCTCACCGAGCAGCGCCTTCACGCGCGGAATCACGCGCTCCGGCTGCTTCTCCGCGACCGGATCAGCGTCCCAGCCGAGCTGGAAATCAATCCGCCATACGTTGTCCGGCTGCTTATGCAGCAGTACAGACTGATTGCGGTGAAATGGCGGATCAAACCAGAACCAACGCTCGGTCGGAAATGGAGCCTTCATTTTCACATCGGCGATCAGGAAACGATCCTTGAAGGTCCGCCCGCGGCTGTCGAGACCGAGCGCACTGCGCACCGCACTGCGTGCGCCGTCGGCCGCGATCACATACTGCGCTCGCAACGGATACACGCCATCGGGCGTTTCGACCTGCAACTCGACATAGCCGTCGTACTGCGTAAGGCCAATGACATTGCTCTTCCAGCGCATCTGCAGGTTGTCCGTTTCCTGCGCGCGTTCGGCCAGATAGCCTTCGACGTAATACTGCTGAAGGTTGATGAACGCTGGACGCGCATGACCGGTTTCAGGCAACAAGTTGAACGTGTAGATCAGTTCGTCCTGCAGGAACACCTTGCCGACGTTCCAGCTCACGCCCTTCTCGACCATTTGATTTCCGCAGCCGAGGCGATCGAAGATTTCCAGCGTACGCTTTGAGAAGCAGATCGCGCGGGAGCCGCTGGAAAGGGTGTCGTCATTGTCCACGAGCACCGTGCGCACGCCCTGCTGCGCCAGGTCGATCGCTGCGGCAAGCCCAACGGGCCCCGCGCCGATGACGACGACTGGATAGAGTGTCGGCGTTCCCTCATCGTGATCGGCGGCCCGCTCGTAGTCGAACCGCAGCGTTTGATAATCGATCTGCATGGCGTCTCCGTTTGCTGAAAGACAGCAAATTAATTTATAGCAATATACTTTGTTCCTCGCTAATGTTCGTCATTGTATAAAGCTTTTGACATACGCAAATCTGTGTTTACCCTTACGTCGCGTCTGCGCAATGTGATTTATCTGGCGTCCGAGGAAGGGGAAAGGCAGAAACCAGGAGCTTCGAAATTCTCACCGGACGTCTTGCCGTGCCGGGGGAGAAGCCGCGCGTCTTCGCGTGTGCGCGAAGCTAGTTGCCGAAGTTGACCGAACAGCTCGCTTCGCTTGTCCAGACGCACGCTGGGACCTCTCAACCACGACTCTCAGTAACCACAGACGGTGCCAGCGGGATGCAAAGCATCTATCGCCAGTTCCCGTTTAGCGCCACGCCGAACCTTGACTGGTTTCGCATCTCGATGCCGGTGCGGTATCTCTAGCAGATCGTCAGGGGTCTGCTGCCACGGTCCGAGACGGAGCAGTACACGAAGAAAGCGCTGCAAAATTACGTCAACAAATTACGCTGGTGCTTCTGGCATGCGAACGCTGCAAAAGCGGAGCAACGAATGCGACAGATCCCGCTGCTCTGTCGCATCGTTGTGCCCCAGACGCCGCGATTCGGGCGCAGCCTCGAGCAACTCGACTATCGCCTCGGCGAGTTGTTCGCTTACCTTGAAAGCAACCACGGCTCGACGATCGACTGCGGGTAGCACTATCGTGAGCACAAGCCGATTTCGACGGCCATGGCGGAATCGGCGGTGAACCAAGTGATAAACGCACGCATGTGCAAATGTCAGCAAACGCGCTGGACGCCACGTGGCGCCCATCTGCTTGCACAGATGCGATGCGCGCTGATCAATGGTGATCTGGCAACTAAGCTTGCAGCCTATAGAGCGCGCATCGACGAAGTACCGGAGGACGTGAGCCGCTTTCTCGAGTTCCTGCAGCTGGCGGCAGAAGCGGAACCCCACGCTTTTTAACTGTCCCCCTGAATGGACGACTTTAGTAGCACTTTTCGGACGACTTTACTTCGTTTGACAACCATTGAGCAGTCCGTATCCGCTAATCCACGGTCCACGGTCCACGTCTCACCCTTCGTTAGCGCGGAGCGCACCGCGACCCTGTGTCCTCGGTTTCGCTCGACGACGGTAGCGTAAGCACCGCGTTTCCTATGAAAGTCCGTTCTTAAATACCCGCGTGCATATCGCTCGCCGCATGCGTCTGCCGCCTCTACAAGCAAACCCTACGCGATCGTTTGCCAAATCGGGCTAAAGGCTTTTTTTTGGTATCCCTACATTCCTCTTCACAGCAGCCTGGAAACAACCGTATCTGGAACGACGTGAGGAGTGGGAAATGAAGCAACTTGCAAAGCTGGTTTTGTTGGCAATGTGCAGCGGGTCGATTGCACTTGCATGGGCGGAGTCGCCCAATGATCTGACGATCGTGGGCGCGCAGAAGGGAGCGAGCAGCGACGGAGTGATACCGGCATTTTCCGGCCACGATACGCCGCAAGCAGGATGGAGCGCGGGCAAGGTGCGCGGCGATTACTGGAAATACAAGGACGAGAAACCTTTGTTTTCGATTACCGTGGCTAACCTCGACAAGTACGCAGACAAGCTTTCGCCGGGCCAGATTGCGCTGTTCAAGCAGGTCAAGAACTATCAGATGGACGTCTATCCCACCCATCGCGATTGCAGCTATCCGGACTGGGTGCAGGACAACATCAAGAAGAATGCGGACAGTGCCAAGCTCGACGCCAATGGTGATCACCTGCAAAGCGCAGTACTTCCAGGCATCCCGTTCCCCGGTGCGAAGACCGGCCAGGAAGCAGTCTGGAACTACCTGACCCGGTACCGCGGTGTGGGCGCTCAATGGGCTAAGGTCAATACAATGGTGTCCCCGCGTGCGGGCAGCTCCGACTGGATTTCGGTGACGAGCCACCAGACCTTGTATTTCCCGTGGGGCAAGAAGGGAGCCAACACGCTCGCGCCCAACGACTCGCTGTTCTCGATCCACTTCGCCTACGACACGCCACCGGCGCTGGCCGGTCAGGGGCTCGTCCAGACATTCCACTTCGCCGACAACGAATCCCCTACGTTCTACTACTTTCCAGGTCAAAGGCGCGTGCGCCGGATGCCTTCGTACGACTACGACGCCCCGCAGATCGGCTTCGAAAACCAGTACACCGTCGACGAACCCTGGCTCTTCAATGGAGACATAGATCGCTTCAACTGGAAACTCGTCGGCAAGAAGGAACTGTACGTTCCCTACAACGACTTCGCGATGTACGACTTCAAGAAGAGCGCGGCGGACGTATTCAAGCCAGATGGAGTCGATCCGTCAGCACGGCGCTATGAGCTGCACCGTGTCTATGTGCTTGAGGCAACGCTCAAGTCGAACATGCGGCACATCTCGCAGAAAAAGGTGCTGTATCTCGACGAAGACACATATCTCGCGTTGGTGGGCGAGGATTACGACGCGCAGGGCAAGCTCTGGAAAACGAAGGAAGGCTATCCGGTTCCGGTCTGGGAACTGGGTGGCACGTGTGATATTGAGCCCTTTGCCCAATACAACCTGCTTGCGGGGCGCTACGTCACTGATCAATCTGTGATCGGTACTGGCCAGGACGTGCATTACTTCGAGACCACTAGCGATCCACACTTCTCATCCGACTTCTACTCGGCCGAGAACCTGCGTTCAATCAGCGAGCGTTAATTCGTGTGGCGCTGGAGAAGCGCGCGCCTCGTGTGCGCGTGCCTCCATGACCGCCCATCAGGACAGAACAAATAAGGTTAACTATGAAAACGACAGGGGTAGGCTTGGCGGCTTCGGTTTCGCTCGCAGTGTTAGGCGCGGCGTCGTCAAGCGCTTACGGCTACGACTTCACGACGGGTTTTGGCGATCTGTCCGGCTCGCTGGTTTCGAATCTGACGGCAGGCGCGGGCATTCGCACGAAGAGTCCGAGCTGCTCGCTCACCGGCGACCCGAACGCATACGGTTGCGGTGCGGCAGCCAACGTCAACCAGTGGGGTTTCGGGGATGACGGCGATCTGAACTACCGCAAGGGGCAGGCGTTCAGTACCTACATCAGCGCGACGAGCGAGCTTCTACTGACGATGCCCAACGAAGGCTACAAGTTCATGATACGCGGTACCGCCATGTACGATTTCCTGGCCGGCGATACCGCGAGAACGCCTCTCTCCAGTACGGCGTCGGCACAGGTGGTCTATCCGGTGCAACTACTCGACCTGTGGGTTGAAAAGGACTTCAACCTTGGCGGCGGGCCCGCGCACGTGCGCCTGGGCAATCAGGTCATCAACTGGGGCGAGAGCTACTTCGCGACGGGCGGCATCAATGCGACGAACTCCGTCGATATCCAGAAGCTCCTGATCCCGGGTCGCAACTCAAGCAGGCACTGCTGCCGGCACCGATGCTGAGCTTTGCGGCCGGTCTGGGTAACGGCTTCAGCACTGAGGGGTACTACCAGTTCCAGTGGAACGGCAACCGCTATCCGCCCGTAGGCACATTCTGGTCGGTCAGCAATAATTTCGGGCGTGGTGCAGTACCGGCTACCGTCAACTCCAACAACTTCAACGTGGGCGGTGTCGATGCGGGCACCATCGCCGGCTCGAACAGCGGCAATTCCACGACGCTCTCGACGATCAACTCGGGCCTGGTGAACGGCCAGTATGCGGGGTCGCCGTATAACTCGATTGGCATCCCCGTGTCCACGCAACTGCCGAGCGAGTACAAGCCTCAGTTTGGCGTGAAGCTTAACTACAAGCCGAAGAACATCGACGCGAATTTCGGTTTCTACTATGAGAACTATACCGACAAGTCGCCGGTGCTTTCCACACTCGCCAACGGTTCGAACCAGTGGTCGTATCTCGAGAATCGCCAACTGTTTGGGGCGAGTGCGAACTTTGCGCTAGGAGATTGGGCGATCGGCACCGAACTGTCATACCGTCCGCATGACGCAATCGCATTGTCCAGCTGTTTCGGGGCGAATGGGCCGCTCGATTCGAACACCAATGGCGTGAGTGGCATCAACTGCCAGCAATGGGAAGACAGAAAGAAGCTCCAGTACGACATCAACGGGCAGCTCAATCTCACACAGAGCGAGTATCCGTTCCTGAAGCTCATCCATGCGGACATGGCCGTGTTGACCGCCGAGTTGACGTGGATTTACTACCCCGGTTTGAGTTCGAGCGGCGTGACGCGCACGATCGACGGCCAAAGCGTCACGCAAGTGCCAGCCGCCGGTTACTACGCATGGCTGAACAATGGCTCAAGCCTGGGTTACCCAATCGTTGCAGCGCAGGGTACCGCTAGCTCGGTGGGCGCAACCGTCGACTTCAACTGGACGTATGACGGAAGCCTGATTCCTGGCTGGCAAGTAACACCTGGTGTGACTTTCTCCGATGCGCTGTATGGGTACACACCAACCTTCTCGGCGAACTACCTGCAAGGTGCGAAGTCGCTGAACTTCTACGTGCTGTTCAACCAGAACCCCACGGTTTGGCAGGCCGGTATCAATTTCACGGCGTTCTTCGGCGGGCATAACACGGTCGGCCAGCCGTATGCCGACCGGAATTTCGTGGGTATGTTTGCAACGCGCAATTTCTGAACCGTTCAGCGCAGTCAAGCGGTACGCATGTCCGCGTACCGAAATCTTTGAAGGATAGGCCGTGTTAAATCGCTTCGTTACCCGTCTTGAGAAACTGTTTTTCGGACATCGTGCGGTCGTGCTGATAGCGATCGGGATTTTCACCGCCATCATGGCCGTGTTCGCAGCGCAGTTACGCATGGAGGCTGGCTTCGAGAAACAGATGCCGATAGGCCATGAGTACATCAAGACCTTCCAGAAGTATCGCAACGATCTGTTCGGCGCGAATCGCATCACCGTTGTCGTGCGCGCCCGCGACGGCAATATCTGGACGCCACAAGGACTCACGCGCTTGTACAAGGTGACACAGGCGGTCATGTTCCTGCCGAACGTTGACCGGCAGGGCGTGGAGTCGCTGTGGACGCCCAACGCGTTCGTCAATGAAATTACCGAGGATGGCTTTCGCGCCAACCCCGTCATCGACGGTACGATCACGCCTGATCAACTGACGCCGCAAATCATCGCGAGGATCCGGCGGTCGGCGACAGACGGGGGTTATATCGGCACCCTCGTCTCGCACGGCGAAGGCAGCGCGATGATTACGGCCGAACTGAACGAGCGCGACAGCGCGGGTAAGGTGCTCGACTACGTCGCGTTCAACCATTTGCTCGAAACGCAGATCCGCGAGCAGTTCGAAGACACGGGCTATGAGATCCAGATCATCGGCTTTGCGAAGCAGATCGGTGACATCGCTGACGGCGCGACCGCCGTGCTCGGTTTTTGCGGTGTCGCACTGCTGCTGACCGCGCTTGCGGTGTACTGGTACAGCCATTCCATTCGCTTTACGATCCTGCCGATTGCGTGTTCGCTGACGTCGCTCGTCTGGCAGTTCGGCACACTCAGGCTGCTTGGCTTCGGTCTCGATCCGCTCGCGGTGCTGGTGCCGTTCCTGGTGTTCGCGATCGGCGTGTCGCACGGCGTGCAGCAGGTCAACTACATCGTGCGCGAACTGTCGCACGGGCGCAGCTCGCTCGACGCAGCGCGCCACAGCTTTAGCGGCCTGTTGATACCCGGCACGCTGGCGCTGATCACCGCATTGGTGTCGTTCATCACGCTGCTACTAATTCCGATTCCCATGGTGCGCGAGCTCGCGATCACGGCATCGCTCGGGGTAGGCTACAAGATCGTCACGAACCTGATCATGCTGCCAGTGGCTGCGTCCTGCTTCCATTTCACGAAGGCGTACGCCGATCGCGCACTCGACAAGCGCGAGCGCCGCTCGGCGTGGCTGCGCAAGCTGGCGCGGGTCGCCGAACCGAGGAACGCCTACGTTGTCGTCGCGATCACGGCACTCGTGTTCGTGCTGGCAGCGTGGCAAAGCCGCGACCGCGTGATCGGTACGCTCCAGCCGGGTGCACCGGAGCTGCGTGCGGACGCGCGTTTCAACCGCGATGCCGTGTCGATCGCGAACAACTACGACGTCGGGCTTGACTGGCTGACGATTGTGTTCGAGTCGGCGGGCGCTGCTTGCGACAGTCCTGCAGTCGGCGTGTTCGAAGATGACTTCGCGTCGGCGATGCAAAGCGAGCCGGGGGTCGTTTCGGTGCAATCGTATCCCGCGATGCTGCGCACATATAACGAAGGCTATAACGAAGGCAATCCGAAAATGAATGTGGTGCCGATTGATCCGGGCAACTACGGCGGACTATCGGCTGAGATCGGACGGGTCAAGGGCTACATGAACAAGGATTGCAGCATGACGGCGGTCCACCTGTTCCTAACCGATCACAAGGCGAAGACACTTAACCGCATCCTGGCGGACGTCAAGCAATACCGTGCGTCGCACCATCTCGACGGGGTCTCGATCCGGCTCGCCGCAGGCAATGCCGGAGTGCTGGCTGCGACCAACGATGAGGTGGCGCAAAGCGAGCTGCCGATGATGCTCTACGTCTACGCGGCGATCCTGATCCTCGTGTTCCTCGCCTATCGCGACCTGCGCGCAATGGTGGCGTGCTGTGCGCCGCTGACAGTTGCAACCTTCATCGGCTACTGGTTCATGAAGGAGCTGCAGATCGGCCTGACCGTCGCGACGCTGCCGGTAATGGTGCTCGCAGTCGGGATCGGCGTCGACTACGCGTTCTATATCTACAACCGGCTGCAACTGCACATGGCGAACGGCCAGACCATCGTCAAGGCGGTTGAGCACGCGATGCTCGAGGTCGGCGTGGCGACGATCTTCACGGCAATCACGCTCGCGATCGGCGTCGCGACCTGGAGTTTCTCCGCGCTGAAGTTCCAGGCCGACATGGGGAAGCTGCTCGCGTTCATGTTCATCGTCAACCTGGTGATGGCGATGACGGCCTTACCGGCGCTCGCGGTCCTGCTTGAGCGCTGGTTCCCGCGCCGCAAGCCGGTGCGCGCGCCGGGTCTGCTGGGCCACTGAGCATGTCGGACATAACATCAAGGGTTTCTCAATGATCAAAAATCTTCTTGCCTGTGCCGCGCTGTGTTGTGTCTGCGTGAGTAGCTTCGCGCAGACGGACGGCAGCACAGCAGCACCGCTAACGGTCTTGCCCGCACACCCTTGGGGCGACCCAACCCACTCGATGCTGCTGGACGCAACACGCGCCGGTTCGCGGATCGTCGCCGTCGGCGAGCATGGCATCGTCGTACTGTCCGACGATGGAGGCCATACCTACAGGCAGGCGAAAGCAGTCCCGGCCTCGTCGACACTTTCGGCGGTCTATTTCGCCGACCCACAGCACGGCTGGGCTGTGGGCCAGTGGGGCGTCATTCTCGACACCGTCGATGGCGGCGAAACCTGGACGCTGCAGCGTGCCGTTACATCGATCGACCAGCCGCTCTTCTCAGTGTATTTCAAGGACGCGAGTCACGGCTGGGCGGTTGGCCTGTGGTCGCTCCTGCTGGAAACAGCCGACGGCGGCCACACCTGGAACGTCTCGAAGCTACCGCCGCCGCCCGGCGGCGGCAAGGCTGATCGCAACCTGTACCGGATCTTCGCCGATGGCTCGGGCACGCTCTTCATTGCCGCTGAGCAGGGCATCGTGCTTCGCTCACGCGACGGCGGTTCCACTTGGGAATATCGTCAAACCGGCAACAAGGGCAGCTTGTGGACGGGCACTGCGGCAGCGGACGGTTCGATATTTGTCGGAGGACTGCTTGGTCACCTCTACCGCAGCCATGACGGCGGGGATACGTGGACCTCCGTCGACTCGGGTTCAAACGGGTCTATCACGGAGCTCATCGCGTCGGGGGATCAGGTGTTCGGCGTTGGCCTGGATGGGTTCGTGCTCAACGGGTCCTCTGCCGGCGCACGCTTCACAGCGAAGCAGCGACCGGACCGTGCCTCACTAACCGCACTGGTCGTGCCGGGCGCTGGAATAAGCGCACCCATCTTCTTTTCCAAGGATGGCATCCTGAAGTCCGAGTAGCGAAAGGCGCATTGATACCCTGTGAAAAACGAAAGCGGATGCGGTCCAAATTCTGAAGCGGCGTCCAATGGATAAAGGACTCGCATCGCTCTCTGGGCCGACGCCACGCGTTGCCAATTTGCGCTCACCGCTGCCATTTTGACTCCCTAAAGTGAATTGCATCAGGCACGGGTTGGGGAAAGGCAGCGCAGCCCGCCGTGAAACCGGGTTCAGAATCAGGACTTTCCGGAGCCGCCACATATTCTGGAGTAAAGCAAATGACCGTCGCAGTTGAAACACCCGAATCCACCGAGCTTCGGCAAGGCGCGTTAGGTCTTGGGTTTATTATCTTCTTTGTCATCTCGGCCGCGGGCCCTCTCGTCGCTATCGCAGGGGGTTTTCCGATCGGCATCATGCTAGGCAATGGCGCGGGCACGCCTGCCCTACTGGTCGCAACAGTCGCAATACTGCTGCTGTTCTCGGCAGGCTATACGGCGATGGCGCGCCACATTACCAACGCGGGCGGCTTCTATGCGTTCACTGCCCGCGGTTTGGGCGGCACCGCTGGTGGCGCAGCGGCACTCCTTGCCCTGCTCGGCTACAACACGATGCAGATCGGCCTCTATGGCATGTTTGGAGCAGTCGTATCCGGGCTACTGAGCAGCCGCTTCGGCATCGACGCTCCGTGGTGGGCCTGTTCGTTTGTTGCAATGGCCAGTATTGCCGTGCTTGGCTACCGGCAAATCGACCTGTCCGCAAAGCTCTTGGGCGTACTGGTGTTCGGCGAATACATTGTTGTATTGATCCTCGATCTGGCAATCTTGATGGCCAGAGGCGACAGCGGGATCAATGGTGTGTCGTTTACCCCGCATGCATTTCTCAGCGGTACGCCAGCGATCGGCTTTCTGTTCTGCTTCGCGAGCTTCATTGGCTTTGAGGCCACCACCATCTATAGCGAGGAAGCGAAGGACCCGCACCGCACGGTGCCGCTCGCAACCTACATTTCGGTGTTGCTGATCGGCGTGTTTTACGCGTTTTCGGCGTGGTGCATGGTAATTGGTGCGGGCTCCGACAAGATCGTCAAAACCCTGACCTCATTGTCCGACCCGACAACGTTTCTGTACAGTTTGTCAGATCACTACGCCAACAAGACCCTGACTACGGCGATGAGCATTCTGTTCATCACCAGCGTTTATGCGGGATTACTCGCGTTCCATAATTCGGCGTCGCGCTATTTCTTTGCTGCGGGTCGCGAGGGCCTGCTGCCGAGGGTGATCGGCCGTACTCACCGAGTACATCAAAGTCCCCACATCGGGTCCGCCATTCAGACAGTCCTCGCCGCTATCGTCGTGCTCGCCTTTGTTGTCGCCAGGACCGATCCGGTGTTGACGTTGTTTGCCTGGCTGACCAACGTCGCGACGCTCTGCATCATTGCGCTGATGGCGCTGTCGTCCGCGGCGGTAATCGCGTTCTTCTTGAGGGTCCGTTCGGGTTCCGAAGGCCGGCTGCGTACGTTCGTGTTCCCGCTCGTTGCGGGTCTGGCATTGACTGTAGTGCTGGTTCTCGCCGTAGCGAACTTCTCAGTGCTGACAGGCGCCAGCGTCGTACTGTCCTATGCGCTTACAGCGTTGCTTCCGGTCTTCGCGATCATCGGCATCGCCCTGGCCAGAGCGCTCAAGCGTCGTGATCCTGCGTGCTTCGCGCGGCTGGGCAGTTCCAAACTCTAAAACCCGCAAGCTTAGCCTCGTTCACACGACGCAACGTCGCGAGCACCTTCCGGACCTCATCTGAGCTAGAGAAATACTGTGGAAATGAACAATCTGGATTCGTTGACTTACTATGCTGCAACCAAAAAGTACGACCTGCGGTTCCCCAGCCTGAACGAAGACATCGACGCCGACGTAGTCGTGATAGGCGGCGGCTTCTCCGGGATCAATACGGCGCTCGAACTGGCCGAGCGCGGCGTCACCAATATCGTCGTGCTCGAAGGCCGCTACCTCGGCTATGGCGGCACCGGGCGCAACGGCGGCCAGATCATGGCCGGGATCGGTCACGATCTCGACACGATCAAAAAGCATGTCGGCGAGGAAGGCCTGCAGCAGATCTTCAAGATCAGCAACGAGGGCGCAGGCATCATTCGCTCGCGTATTGAAAAGTACAATATCGACGCGGACTTCCGCTTCGGCTATGCGTACCTCGGCTTCAACCAGCGTCAGGAAAAGACACTGCGCGCCTGGGAACAAAGCTTCAAGGCTGTTGATCCGACAGTCGACGTGCAGTTGCTGACTGGAGCGGATGTCAGGAGGGTGGTGGGCTCCGATGTGTATGGAAGCGCCCTTCTGCACATGGGTGCGGGTCACGTGCATTCGCTGAATCTTCTGCTGGGTGAAGCGAAAGCACTCACGAGCCATGGCGCACGTATTTTCGAAAACAGCGCGGTCATCGACGTCGAATACGGCGAGCGGGTGACCGTCCGCACCGCGATGGGATCCGTGCGAGCCTCGAAAATGCTATGGGCGTGCAACGCCTTTCTTAACGGCATGGAACCCGAGATCCACCGCAAGACCGTCAACACCTATGCATTTCAGTTGTGCACGGAACCGCTGTCCGACGAACTCATTGAGCGCATTAGTCCGATTCGGGGCGCGTATAGCGACATCCGGCCTGTAATTGACTACTACCGCGTCACCAATGAAAACCGTCTGCTCTTCGGTAGCGCGACGGCACTGATCGACTACATCCCCAAGGACTTGAAGGCGTGGAATCGCAGCTTGATGCTCAAGGTGTTCCCGTACCTCAAGGATGTGAAGATCGATCTGGCGTGGGGTGGTCCACTGTGCTGTGGTGCGAACCTGTTCCCGCAGATCGGAACGCTTGCGGCCCACCCCAACGTGTTTTACGTGCAGGCTTATGCGGGATTCGGCGTGACTCCGAGCCATATCGTGTGCCGGGTGCTCGCGGAGGGAATGAGCGAGGGTTCACGCCGCTACGATCTGATGAGCTCGATTCCGCACCTGAATATCTTTGCCAAGGACAACCTGCGCGCCGTCGTGACCACTGGCGGGAAAGCATGGAACCAGCTTAGCGGTTTCTGGAAAGGACGCCGCTAGATTTTTCACTGTCGTACACATGGAGAACTACATGCTTAGTATCAAATTGGGCACACAACCGCCGGCTCTGGACCCGTGGGGCACAGTCGCCGACCTGGGGTCAACCATTATCGAGGGTGACGTCAAGGCGTTCGGTCACATTCACTTTGGCACACCGACCGCACCCGTTAGTGCGGGATTTTTCGCATGCACCAAGGGCAAGTTCGAGATGGTCTACCCGTTTAGCGAGCATGCCACCGTCATCGAGGGCGAATGTACGCTGCGCGATGAGAATACCGGCGAGTCGGTTCACTACAAGGCAGGCGATAGCTGGTTCATCGAGAAAGGTACACCGATCTCGTGGCACATCCTGACGGACCGGTTTACGAAACACTATCTGGCAGTGGTCTGACGGCAAGAGGAGTTAGCACCGGCAATCGGGATCTGGGGGCATCGCGTAGCCCTGCGTGATGGCCCCGGCAATGTGCCAGTACCACGAAAAAAGGGAAGTATGGATTCCTATGGGAACGAACAAAGCGCCGGCACACCAGTACAAGACGACGAGTTGTCGATTGTCCGGAGCATCACGGGAAGAATGAAGGGCTTCCTATATCGTCAGTTAAACGATGCAAACTTCACGGTGGTTTATGCGACGCCCTCGATCGAAACTTTGACGGGCTACCCGTCATCTCACTTCGTGGGCAACGCAGTACGTACGCTTCCCTCGTTGACCGAGCCTGAGGACGAAGGATACGTTCTTGATACGGTTCAATCAGCCCTTCAGAAACGGGAGATGTGGACAGTCGATTATCGAATAAGAACCGCCATGCGACGAACGGTATGGGTTCGGGAGATGGGTGGAGGCGTGTTTACCGACAATGGCAAACTGCTTTATCTGGAGGGTCTCGTTGTAGAGGTTCAAGGCGAACGCGCTGCACAAATCGCATCGGAGAAGCGGCTGAAGGCAATGACGGCATCCACCAACACCATTATTGGCGATGTTGCCGACATCCTGAGAACCATCCGTGCTCTATCGATTCTTTCATTTAACGCTCGGGTCGAGGCCGCGAGAGCAGGCGACAGCGGCCGCGGATTTGCCGTTGTTGCCGCCGAAATAAAAAGGCTTGCAGACGACACGGACAAGCTGACGAAGCAAATCTCAACGAACGTCAAGATTGTGCAGCGCGTGATGACGCAAGAGTGATGAATCCCTCCTGCCTACCGCAAGCGCCGCGTCTGTGAAGGCAATTCTCCAAACAGGTCGCGATATTCCCGTGCAAAATAGCCAAGGTGCGTAAACCCCCAGCGGGCCGCGGCATCACCAACCAGCAAATCGTTCGCACTCGTCGAACGTAGCAAGCGATGGACGGCGTTAAGCCGGATAGAACGCAGGTACTCGACAGGCGTAACGTTGGCGATCCGCTGGAAGCTGGTCTGCAAGGTGCGGCGGCTACAGCGCAGCGCGCGGCAGAGGTCGAGCACTGTGATCGGCTGCTCGGTATTCTCCTGCACAATGCGTTCACAACGACGCACGATGTCACTATACGTGGCATGCGTCAGGTCGCGGCGCGGCTCGCCGGTCGCGCTCTCGAGCAGACCAAACAGCACACTGATCAATTCATCCCTGAAACCCTTCGCTGCGCCCGGATGGGCGAACGCGCCGGCATTGCGCTCGGCTGCGTCGAGAAACGGTGCAAGCCGTTCGCGCAACATCACTCCCTGCTCATCCCCGAGGCGCAGCACGTTCTGCTTCATCTGCCGCGCACATGACTCGCCGACCACCACGCTGACGAGTTCGTCCATCGCGTCGGTCGGCACGCTGATGCCAGTAAAGTGCGTCGACTCCGGCGTGTGAAACCGGAACTCCTCGCCGGCGCCCAACAACAGAAGTGCGTAGCCGTCTAACCGTTGTCCCTGGAAGGTGCCGACGAGCGGCGCGTACAGCGGTACCGCAATCGACGACTGCCCTGTTGGCGCGATCCCCTGTTGCGCGACCCGACGATTGGTCGACTCACGAAAAAAGTGGAAGTCGCTCGACGAGGCCTGGACCAGCGTGCTCTGGAAACGTCCCGGTGTGATCTGGCGATACACCTGCTCCCAACCGCTCACGGCCGACGAATGATCATGCACGTCGGCGAGCATGCTGATCCGAAATTCCATCGTACCCTCCTACTCACGTTCGATATGCTGCACGATTTCGTATGTGGCGACTCAGCACCCCATTCGCAAGACCAAACCCGCGTTGCGTAGCGGAGTCCTGGCTGAGTGCAGTCGTGTTGGTTTATCAATCTAGAATGACAAATTAAATCTGGAAAGACAAATCCATCGCCGTCGGCTCAACGCAGCATCGTTATGCCGATTTGTGAGTATGCGTCGCACCCAGTCTTTCAAAATTTATACAATAATGACGGCGCGCGACAAACTTGAAAGCCATCTCACGCACCGATCTGCCGGCAGACTGAAGACAGATGTCTCCAGCCGGGCATCGTCATTCACCGGGCATGACCTCATCGCAGCCAGTTGCGGAGTGCCGCGGCAATCGCATCGAGACGCTGTGTGTCGATCACCAGCGGCGGCGAGAGGATAATCGTGGTGCGGACCGGACGCGACAGCACGCCAAGTGCTCGAGACATTTCCGCCACTGCGTTGGCATAGGTTGCCAGGTGGATCGGCTCACGCGTCATCTTGTCCTTGACCAGATCGAGTGCGACCATCAGCTCCTTGAGTTCGTGACGATCTCATCGAAAATCAAAAGTACTCCATATTTATTGCACGCTTCGTAAATCAGCGGTCAATAGTTTTCAGGAAGTTCAATCACGCCGCCTGCACCCTGCGCTGGCGCGTGATACATGCCACGACGGTATCCGGGCCCTGGAACACGATTTCGCGCTCCAGCATCTCCGTACAGATCTGGCCGGGTTCCGGTTCACCAATGCCCCGCCGAAATCCGTACCGTGATAACCCTGGTTTAGCGAAATGAACTTGGTGTGATCCACCTGCCTTCAAGTTTCAAGTATTGGCGGGCAAGCTTGAATGCCGACTCCACGGCGTCCGTGCCCGTCGAGCTATAGTTTTTGCAGCGTATGCAATCGGGTTCGATTGACCTCGTTCGGTTATGACCGACGTTGACGTTCCACAGGCCGTCGACGAGCCGCTTGTGATGCTCGTCGAGAACATAACACCCAGCGCCGCGCACACATTGCGGATCGGTTGGCGGTGCTGCATCTCGCCCGGGTGCAGCATCGGGTGCCAGAAAGCTGAATCGTGCGTCCCCGTCGGCTTGGCTCCAGTTTGCTTGCCGGTTCGTGAAAGCTCGTGCGCGGCTCAGTGCGCGATGCAGACGGACTTGGTTTCAGTGAAACCTTCGATAGCGTACTTGCCGAACTCACGGCCGATGCCCGACTGCTTGTAGCCGCCGAAAGGCATGCCCGGATCGAGCGGCACGTGCGAGTTGACCCAGACGGTGCCTGCGTCGATCTGTTGCACGAGGTTCATCACCGCGCGCAGGTCGTTGCTCCACACGCTCGCGGCAAGCCCGTATGGAGAGTCGTTGGCGAGGCGAAGCGCGTCGGCGGTATCGTCGAACGGCACGACCGCAAGCACGGGGCCGAATACCTCATCGCGCATGATCGCGGCGTCGTGCGGCACGTCGGCGATCACGGTGGGCCTCACGTAGAAACCCGGTAAATCAACAGGCGTGCCACCGGCGAGAAAACGCAAGCCATCGGCCTGCGCACGCGCGATATGCTGCTGAACCCGGTCGCGGTGCTGCGCCGACACGAGCGGATTGACCTGTGCGGCCGGGTCGAGACCAGGACCGATTGTCATGGCGTTCACAGCGTCGGCAAGGCCGTCGGCGACCTGCTGGTATTTGCTGCGGTGTACATAGATCCGCGATACCGCGGCACACACTTGCCCCTGGTTGAGAAAGCCGCCGACAAGCACACCCTGGATCGCCTGTTCGACGTCGACGTCAGCCAGCATCACGGCGGGGTTTTTGCCGCCGAGTTCAAGCGAAAAGCGCGTCATGTTCTGTACTGCGGCGGTCCCGACAAGTTTGCCAGTGGGCGTCGAGCCGGTGAACGAGATCTTGCTGAGGCCGGGATGCGCCGCGAGCGCCGCGCCGCACTCGCGGCCGCCCGTCACGACGTTGAACACACCCGGTGGCACCCCTGCTTCGAGTGCCAGTTCGGCGAGCCGCAGCGCGGTAAGCGGCGTCTCCGGCGAGGGTTTGATGACGATCGTGCACCCCGCCGCGAGCGCCGGCACCAGCTTCCATACGGCAATCATCAAAGGGAAATTCCACGGCACGATGCCCGCCACCACGCCGACCGGCTCCTTGCGTGTGAACGCCGTGTACCGGACGCCGGGCGGAAAAGGAATCGACACATCGAGCGTCTCGCCGGTAATCTTGGTCGCCCAGCCGGCCATATACCGCACGTATTCGATCGTCGCACCCACTTCGACCGCGCGCGACACGTTGATCGACTTACCCTGGTTCAGAGTTTCGAGCTGAGCCAGATCTTCCGCGTTGGCTTCCAGGAGGTCGGCGAAATGCAACAGGATGCGTTCGCGCTCGGCCGGACGCAAGCCGCTCCAGATGCGCGCATCGAATGCGGCGCGCGCATTCGTGACGGCGTTGTCGACGTCGATCGCATCCGCATCCGGCACGCTGGCAAGCCGCTCGCCCGTCGCCGGATTGAAGACATCGAGCCGCCGTGTTGAATGCGCGCGTTGCGCTCCACCATTGATGAACAGTCCGAAGTCGCGCCGAACGAAAGCCTGGACCGCGTCGCTGACGACGATTGCTTTATCGCTACTCATATCTTCAATCTCTCGTAGGTTACCGGGGAGTTCAGGTGCCCCCGGACAGTGCTGACAATCGGGATGGAACGACTGTGCCAGACAGGTTTGCGCGTCGTTAGCGCAAATCGGCAGGCAAGCGACGGCTAAGGGAAAACATGTAGAAGATGATTCCAGCGGTCGCGTCAGTCAGGACTCGACCTGACCATCCGGCAAGAGGCAGCGTTCGAACGCCCCGCGCTCCCTGAACGGGCGTTCAGGGAGCAACACCGCTTCGGCGGCGTTGATCTGCAACAGCAGCGCAAAGCGTGTGCCGTCAGCATGGCCGACGATCGCGCAGTTCGCCTCATCAAAGCCACGCTTAAAGCGCGGGTCACCGGTGAGAATGTCGATCTCATCATGCAGACCGATACAGCGCGCGCCGTCGACGATGTTCCAGCAATCAGGCAGTCGCATCAGGATGTCCGAGACATCCTCCTCGCGCGAGATCACCGCCGCGAGTGCTCCAGGGCGACGCCGGAACCAGCTGTCCGCGCCAGCCGGCTCGACTCGCAATGCGGCGACCGCATAGAGCAGCATCACATCATCGGCGGGTCCTACGCTGGTGAAATTCATATGCGAGGGGTCCATCATCATGAGGGTGGTATTTGTCACGGGAACAGGGCGCCGATCAGTTCGGTCCGGCTCGAGACACCAAGCTTGCGGAACATATGCGGCAGATGGGTCGTGACAGTCGGCTGCGCGAGGGGAGCATCGCGGGCAACCTGCTTGTTCGACATCCCATCGCGGACACGCAGCGCGATCTGCTCTTCGTGATACGTCCGGGCGGCCGGCCGCCGGTGTCGGTACGCATCGAATGTTCGCCACGTGACAGCGCCACCAGAGCCGCGCCAAGAACCGGCTGCAGCGCCTGTGAACGGCTCAGTTCATCAGCACGGAACCCCCCGTCGGGCACCATGGCCGCCGGTGAAACTGCTGCAACCGTGCGGGCGCTGTCTCGCAGCAACACCTCCGTCACATCTACCACCCGACGCGGCCGGGGAAATCGTCCCCAATAAACTGAGCTGTCTCGCGCCGAATCCGGCCACGCGCTGGCGAGCGTCAACACGCTGCGGGTCTGACGGCCACAATGCGAAGGATGTAGAAGATCGAGCGTGCAATAGTGCGGCAGGTAAATGCGATGCATCGTCTCGGCAAGGCCGAACAACTCGAAGTCCGAGCGCTCGTTGCCCGCGCCGAGCGAATAGAAAACCGTGGCCGACGGTCGACCTAGGCCCGCTAGCGCCATAACTACAGCGTCGATCGTAGGCACGAATTCACTCGAAGTGACGGGAATATCTCGGTTCTCATGCAACATGCGCGGTCTCCCGGATCGAAGGCTCGGGACTATTGTAGGAAGGCACCGTGGCAACGCGTTAGCTCGAATTGGCAAAGCTGAATGGCGGATTGCCGCCATTGCGATCGGCTGGACCGGTGCTCCGGTTAGCGGCTGTTGAGGGAAGCCGTTAAAAAGGCTGGGAGACGAGCGCGGAAGGGTATCGACTCCCTAACTACGAGACTAGGAGCCGCCATGCGATGCACGATCGTTCTTGAGTTCGATAACGGTAATGGGAGTGTGGTGAAGCGCGTTGTGGTCATGCGGTTCACAGGCACATCGAAGACCAGACACCCGGAGACGTGGCACTGTCACTCGCCGAAGGCAAGTCATTGCTCAATTGTGTGCAGCAGGAGTTCGTTGTCGAGCAGATCGAACGTTTTTGCGCGTCGCGTAGATCCTGTGTGGACTGCGGCGTACAGCGTCGCCTGCACGATAGTCATTGCTCGGAGCTGAAGACCGCGCTGGGAAAGGTTTTCTATTGTCGCGAACGATGGAAGGCCTGCAATTGTGGTGCTGACGGCTCAAGACATGTTTCTCCGCTCAAGAACTACCTGACGGAGGCAAGCACCGGTGAACTGAGATGGCTGCACGCGGAGCTTGGCGCCACGATGCCGCGCGTCTGGCAACGTCATTGCTTAATCGACAACCTCCGCCTTGTCCGGAGTCCCCTACAACGCGGGCTTTTTCGTTTCCACACCCGCTGCGCACGCTCTCTGAAGTATCATCGCAAGCCCACCGATTGACGTTCTGACCCATCCGCCATGACTCAAAACTATCAAGCGATCCTCGAACGGATTCATCGCGAGATCGAACCGTGGCGCACCGCGGGTCGCGTTGCTGACTACATTCCCGAACTGGCAAAAGTCCCGGCCAACAGCTTCGGCATGGCGATCGCCACACCGGCCGGCGAAGTCTTCCGTACGGGCCAAGCCGACACTCGGTTTTCGATCCAAAGTATTTCAAAGCTATTCGCCTGCACGATGGCTTTCCGGCTGCTCGGAGATGAACTCTGGGAACGCGTCGGCCGCGAACCGTCCGGGACACCGTTCA